>CBDCVV010000007.1:0-546376 GCA_965223235.1 Longimicrobiales bacterium | reverse complement strand
TCACAAGAGCTCTTTGCTCGCTCCGCCCGCCTGGCCGGCTTCCAGCTCGTCCCTCAGCTGAGCGATTTGCTCCGAGACGAGACCGAAGCCCAGCAGGATGAAGCCGAGGGTCTCGAGGAGCATGACGAGTGAGAGGAGCGGACGGTAGCCCATTGGCGGAACGTAGGGCTCGAAGCCCAGGGCCGGGTGAAGAAAGCGTAGGTAGATCGTGACGGCCGCGACCAGCACGCCGAGTGCCGCCAATCCGATCCCGGTTCCTCCGAAAAATAGGAGCGGCTTGCGCGAGAAGAGGAGGAGGAACCAAACCGAGATGAGGTCGATCAGTCCGACCAAAATGCGCATGGGTCCTTGGAACTTCGAGACCCCTGCCCTGCGCGGGAAGAGCTCGATATCGATCTCCGTCACGCTCGCTCCCCGAGCGTGCGCGAGGACGACGAAGAAGCGGTGCCAATCGTGTCGCAGGACTAAACCCCGCAGCACCTCAGCGCGAAACGCCTTCATCGAGTTCAGGTCCGAGACGGGCACCGAGAAGATCCTACGCGAGAGCCGGTTATAGATCGAGGAGACGACCTGCTTGCCGTAGCTGCCGATCTTTCGGCGGTCACGATGTCCCACCCCTCGTCGAGTTTGTCGAGGAAGCGTGGAATGTCGTTGGGGCTGTGCTGAAGATCGGCGTCGAAGATGACCAGGAGATCGCCCTTCGCTCGCTTGGCCGCGGTGACGATCGCCTCCGTCTTCCCCTGGTTCGTCAGGTGGCGAGCGACGACCAGGTTCGTCCACTCCCCCGCCTCTTCTAGGGCCGCATCGCCCGTACCGTCGGTGGACCCATCGTCGACCACGATCACTTCCCCGTCGAGACGGAGTCGCTCGAAGGCGTCCCGTAGCTCGCGTACCAGGTCACGAATTACGGGCTCTTCGTTGAACGCCGGGACGATGACGGTGAAGTCGGACCGCGTCTCGCGCGTTTTAGCTTCGACCGTAGCGGTGGGGTCGGGCTCGGGCACCGTCACACCCGCTTGCGCATCCGGGCCGGCAGAATTCCGAGCTGATCGCGATACTTCGCCACGGTACGGCGCGCGATCTTCACGCCCTCGGCCTCGAGTTGATTCACGATCGCCTGATCGGTAAGCGGCTTCTTGCTGTTCTCTTCCGCCACCATCTGCTTGATCTTGTCGCGGACTCCCCGAGCCGAGATATCCTCACCACTCGTCGTCGCCAACCCGCTCGAGAAGAAGTACTTGAGGGAGAAGACCCCTCGCGGCGTCTGGACGAACTTCTTGTTCGTGACTCGCGACACCGTCGACTCGTGCATCTCGATGTGGTCCGCGACTTCGCGGAGGGTCAGTGGCCTGAGATACTGGACTCCGCGCTCGAAGAATTCGCGCTGTCGATCAACAATGAAGCCCATGACCTTGAGCATCGTTTGGCGGCGTTGCTCGATGGCCTGAATCATCCAATTTGCCGAGTTCAACTTGTTCGCGATGAACTCTTTGTTCTCGCCGGTGAACGCCCGTTTGTCCTGCGCCACTTCGCGGTAGGACTGGGAGATTCGCAACCTGGGCAGAGAGGTGTCGTTCGCGAACACCATGTACTCACCGTCGATCTTCTCGACGATCAAGTCGGGCACCACATACTGCTCCGGTGACGTCGAGTGCTTCAGCCCAGGCTTCGGGTCGAGGTGTGACAAGGTGTCCGCCGCGTCTTGTACGTCGAGCGGGGTCACACCTAACGCCTTCGCGATCTCGGCGAGGTGTCGATTGATCAGGGCGTCGAAGTGCTCCTCTACAATCCGATACGCGAGGGACTCTTCCTCTCCCCGTTGACGAAGCTGAATGAGGATCGACTCACGAATGTCGCGGGCGCCGACGCCGGGCGGATCGAATCCTTGGATGACCGTCAGCATCCGCTCGGCCTCGATCGGCTCATAGGCGCGGAAGACGACCTCGATCTCGGCGAGCTCATCTTCACGCTCGCGCTCGTCGGGGATCTCCATCGCTCGCTCGAGTACACCGGGTCGCACCTCGTCGAGCCATTCGTTCACGCCCGCCACCGCCTCCTCAGGAGTGCAGGAGAGGAAGCCGTCGTCATTGATGTCGCCAATGAGCTCCTCCCCCAGCCTAAGCTCGCGCTCGGAGATCGAGAGTAGGCGGAGCTGGTCGTGGAGGTGGTCGTGGAGATCCTGGGCTTCGACCGGGGTCGGCTCGAAATGCTCTTTGTGTTCGTACTGCTGTCTGCGACCTCCGACATCGAACCCGTCCAGGAGAATCTCCTCCCAGTCGACGGAGTCGTCCGACATCGGCTCGTCGGCCGTGTCCTCCTTGAGCTCGACCTCTTTCTGATCGTCGGCCTCGACCATCTCCAAGAGCGGGTTCTCTTCGAGCTGCTCTTTCAAGTGGGCCTCGAGCTCGAGCAGGGGCATGTAGAGCAACTCCATCGCCTGATACAGGCGAGGGTTGATCCGCATCTCCTGTCGGAGTTGGGCGCTCTGATAGAGCTTCGTGTTGAACTGACTCATCGGTTCTCGGTGTTAGCCGGCTCCCCCTCCCGGACGCTCGAAACGCCCTCTCATCCGGGCGGTCAACGCTGGACCAAGATAGATCTCTGCAACCTCGTCGTTCCACACGAGTTCGCTGACCGTGCCACTTACCCGGATTCGACCCTCATACATGATGTAGGCACGGTCCACGATCTCCAACGTTTGTTCGACGTTGTGATCCGAGATCACGACGCCGATCCCTCGATCTTTAAGCCCCCGAACGATTTCCTGGATGTCGTGGACCGCGATCGGATCGATTCCGGCGAACGGTTCATCGAGCAGCATGAACTTCGGCCGCTGGACGAGCGCTCGGGTGATTTCGAGCCTCCTACGTTCACCACCGGAGAGCGAGTACGCCTTGTTCTTGCGAAGTCCTTCCAGCCCTAGTTCGCCAAGCAGCTCCTCGAGTCGTGCACGACGCTCGTCTCGCGATAAGCCGAGGGTCTCGAGAATGGCCAGGACGTTGTCTTCGACGGACAGCTTGCGGAAGATCGAGGGCTCCTGGGCCAGGTACCCGATACCTAGTCGGGCCCGTTTGAACATCGGGGTTCGCGTGAGTTCCTGGCTATCGAGATGGACGGTCCCCGCGGCTGGCGGGATGAGCCCCACCATCATGTAGAAGGTCGTGGTCTTGCCCGCGCCGTTCGGCCCCAACAATCCGACGATCTCGCCCTGGCTCACTTCGAGGTCGACACCGTCGACTACTTTCCGATTCTTATAGACCTTGGTGAGGCCTTCGGCCCAGACGCGGCTCGAGCCCTCCACTGCGGTCGCCGCGGACACGGCTTCGCTCATCCCGGGCGTATCCAAGGGTACTCCTCCGTCTTCGGTTTGAGTGTTCGTGCTGGCTGCTCCCTCTGGATACCGTCACGAGCATTCGTTGTGTCGGATTGGAGCGTGTCCGCCGGTGCGGAGCGCACGGTATCGGTGGCGATCGTGTCGCGCGGTTGGGCGCGTCGAACGGAAGGCTCGAGGTGCACGCCTCGCGTTTGGCCCTCCACCTCCATTCCGTCAATCTCTCCGTCTTCCATCTCGATCAGGATCGCGGTCCCCGTCACGTAGTGGAGCGCCGGCGGGTCACGTCCGATCACCGCGTTCGAGTCACTGGGAGGCAACCGGTATAGGCTTCTCGCCGCCACGATCGCCTCAATCGTCTCGACGTCCATCTCCCCTTCGTCTCCGTCCAGACTCGGGCCGAAGGTCACCACGATCGTGTCCCCCTCGAGCCAATCCTGCCGGGCCACATCGGGAAGCGACTCGACATTGAGCGAGTCTCCGCCGAACGAGACGCTACGCGCCGTGCCGGCCGCGAAGACGCGTTCGATCGCGTCGTTGGGTGCGGTGACCTCCAACGAGTCGGCGGTGAGAATGAAGTCCTGCACGGCGGCGCGAGGTCTTGCGGCCTCCCCCTCGACGACGACCTCGGGGGCCTCGCCCTCCTCATCGACGAGGAGCGTCGCCACCAGTCGATCGAGCGCCTCCCCCACGAGGAACATCCGAATGCGCGAAGCGGTCAGGTCCAGGTCTTCGCCTTCGAGTCGAGCACTTCGGCGGGCCTCGATCTCACTCGACCCCTCCTCAGGGCTCGACATGTCGATCGTCTCGCCTGTGAGCTCGTACGCTCCTTGGCGGACTCGGGCATCTCCGGCGAGGTGGAGGCGACCGTCTGCCTCCACGTACTCAGTCGAGTCGCCGAGCGCGAGGAGTGAGTCGCGCACGATCTCGACTTCGCCGGTGGCGACGAACGATTCTCCCTTCACGTAGATGCGGTCGCCTACGACGACATAGGGAGAGGAGTCGAGGGGTGGTTCGTTGCTGATGGAGTCCGGGCTCGGAGCGCCGGATCCCGGCCTGAGCGTCGCGATCGGCCGGATCCCGTCGGATGCCGTCGTGACGGTCATTTCTTCCTCCGTCCGCGTTGCGGTGACGGTGAGGAGCACGAGGTCACCGTGTTCGATCGCCGAGCCCCGCACGTCATCGCGAAGCGAGACTTCCCCGGTGGCCAAGATGCGCCCCTGCCGTTCGAAGTACCGGAGCTCGCGGGCTCGGAGGGTACGGTCGCCGGACTGGTATCGAACGCTTCCTAAGAGGTGAGTGAAGCCAGCCTGGTCGTTGACGATCGCCGAATCGGCGGAGATCTCGGCGCCGTCGTTGCAGTAGAGGTACGGTCCGCCGATGTGGAGCAAGGCCCCGGCTCCGAACACGTCGTTTCTCCCCGGGGGACCCAACGCACACCCCGAGAGCTGCCCCGAGACTTCTCCGGCGGAAAGCGAGCCCAGAAGGACCAGTAGGAGAAACGGGCGTCGGGGGGAGGACACGGAGATTGCGTCTACCGAGTCGGTAGGCCGCCCCGCATCCCTTGGATGCGGAACTGCTCGAAGGTCATATCCGATTCGAACGCGGTGCCACTGAAGACGGATCCGTTTCGTAGCGTGCGAATGGTCGTCGAGTCACTCCAGACCCGATCGAGCTCCTGGTCGTAAAAGATCTCCGGACTTTGAATGACACTCGAATCCGAGTGGATGAGCAGTTCTACGTCGCCCCGAGCGACCATACGATTCGTCTCCCGGGTCCACTCTCCCTCGAGCCCGGATACGGTGGCTCGTTCACCGCCGTATTCGTCGTAGAACACGATCGTCATCTGGCGGAGGATGGCGATCCCGTCATCCTCGTAGATGAATGCCGTATCCGCTTCTACCCGGCCCTCGCGCATGCCGGATGCCGTGATGTACGAGAGCATCCCATACTGGACGAAGTCGGCTTCGATGGCCTGGATCTCTTCGTTGGCGATCGGAGTGTTGATCTCGCGGCCGCAGGCCCCCAATACCACACCGGTACAGAGGAGTGACGCCGCTCGGAAAGGCCTGGAACAACGCATCGTTGGCGATCTCATCATTCGGGTTACACCGCTCCGGATCTCATCAGGTCGTGAAGGTGGACGACGCCCTGCAGCACACTATTCTCGTCGACGACGGGTAGAGCCATGATGCCGTACGTCTCCATCCTACTCGCGGCAGCGGATCCGAGTTCACCTGGCGATGCGATCTTCGGAGTCCGCGTCATGACTTCGCCTGCCGGAATGTCGAGAAAGTCGCCGCTGGACTCCATGAGTCGGGTGACATCTCCGGCAGTGATCACCCCGACCAGCGTTCCCTCTTCGCTCACTACAGGCACAGTTCCTCTTTGTCGCGCCAAGGGAGCGATCACGTCGCGAATCGGGGCGAGAGGGCCGATTTGAGGGTAGGTGCTGGCGTCCATCACGTCACGCACCCGCACGGTGAGCTTTCGTCCGAGTGCGCCCCCGGGATGGAGGGCGGCGAAGTCCCGCTCCTCGAAGTCGCTGAGCATGAGCACGGTGACGGCGAGGGCGTCCCCCATGGCCAGCGCCGCCGTCGTCGACGAAGTCGGGGCGAGGTCCATCGGACACGCCTCCTCCGACACCGAGCAGTCGAGTACGACGGTCGATAGCTCTGCCAGGGGACTCTCGACGTCACCGAGAATCCCGATGATGGGGACTCCTAGCCGGCCGAGGTACCCGAGCAGCCCACCGATCTCGGCGGTATCGCCGGACTTTGAGACGACGATCGCTACGTCGTCTGAACCGACGAGCCCAAGCTCTCCGTGCAGCGCTTCGACGGGGTGGAGAAAGTTGGCCGGAGTGCCGGTCGAGGTAAGCGTCGCTGCCACCTTCCGAGCGATATGTCCGCTCTTGCCGAGCCCGCAAGTGATCACCCGTCCCTTCGATCGAACGACCAGGCGACACGCCTCGGCAAAGGCTTCGTCGAGACGCGCGGCTACGTCGCCGACAGCCCGAGCCTCCGTCTCGATCACTCGCCTTCCTTCGAGGAGGATCGCCTCCGTATCCGTCACCAGCGACTCCGCTCTTCGACGTACCGTTCGATGACCGCGTCGAGCTCGCCGCGAGCGGAGAGGAGTGCGTCGCAGAACTCGCGTGCGGCCCCTCGGCCGCCCTCTCGCGTCGCTTGCCAATCTGCGATCTCTGAAACGGGTGCGGTCGCGTTCGCGACTGCGGCCTTGAGTCCGACACGTCGAAGTACAGCCAAGTCGGGGATGTCATCGGCAATCATCGCGACTTCGTCCCACGCGAGCCCCTTCTCCTTCAAGAGCCGGTCCACGACTCGGAGCTTGTGGGCGTTCGGCTCCTGAAAACACTGCTCGATCCCGAGCTCGGCGATCCGGATGGCGGTGGCGGACGATACCCGCCCGGAGACGACCGCGACGTCGAGGCCGGCCCAGACGAGCATCTTGATGCCGACACCGTCTTGGATGTCGAATCGCTTCAGCTCGACCGGGCGTCCCTCGGCGTCGTTTCCGACATAGATGCCAGCGTCTGTGAGAACCCCGTCGACATCGAAGATCACCAGCCGAACTCGGCGGGCGAGCTCCGGGGCAATGGATGCGGGCGTCATGGAGTAGGCCTGCCCGAGGCCGCGATCGCGTCGCGCAGCCGCATCACATCGTGCATCAGAGTCTCCAACTGGTCGAGAGGAAGCATGTTGGTCCCGTCGGAAGGCGCCGATCCCGGGTCGGGATGGGTCTCCAAGAAGAGGCCGTCGCATCCAGCCGCCACGGCAGCACGAACCAGTGCCGGGATGTGCTCGGGGTTTCCGCCGCTCGCCCCGCTCGCCTGCCCCGGACGCTGGACGGAATGCGTGGCGTCGAAGAGCGCCGGTGCCCCCGTTGCCTCCCGTAGCCGGGAGAAGGATCGCATGTCGACGACGAGGTCGCCGTACCCGTGAGCGGTCCCGCGCTCTGTCACCGCGACTTCACCTCCACCCGAGCGCCTGACCTTGTCCACCGCACCCGCCATTTCCTCGGGCGCCATCCACTGACCCTTCTTCACGTTGACCGGCTTTCCGGTCCGGCCGGCGGCGACCAGAAGGTCGGTTTGCCGGCAGAGAAACGCCGGAATCTGTAGTGCGTCGACTACTTCTGCCGCCAAGGGCGCCTGTCGCGCCTCATGGATGTCGGTAAGAACCGCGAGTCCACTCTCCTCCCGCACGAGGCCGAGCGCCTCAAGCCCGCGCTCCAGTCCAGGGCCGCGGGGGGCGTGGAGCTTCGATCGGTTCGCTTTGTCGAACGAGGCCTTGTAGACCACGTCGATCGAGCACGAGGCGGCGAGCTTCGCTAGCGCCTCCGCGACCGTGAGGTTCAAATGGTCGTCTTCGAGCTGGCACGGACCTGCGATGAGGAGAAACCGCTCGAACATCGGAGTGCCGCTTACACGCCCACCGGTTCTTCGGCCGGCGAAGTAGCATCACGACGGGAGTGGTTCGCCGCCGCCGCGATGAACGAGGCGAAGAGTGGGTGCGGCCGAGTCGGACGACTCTTCAGCTCGGGGTGGAACTGTCCGGCGACGAACCACGGATGGTCGGTGATCTCGATCATCTCCACGAGCCCGCCGTCCGGCGAGGTCCCACTGATGGTCATCCCGTGTTCGCTGAGAGTGTCGCGGTACGCGTTGTTCACCTCGTACCGATGTCGATGCCGCTCCGACACCTCCTCGGAGTCGTAGATCGCGCGGGCTCGCGTTCCCTCAGCTAGGGCGCACGGGTACGCGCCGAGACGCATCGTGCCCCCCATCTTTGTGACCTGAAGTTGGGAGTCGAGGAGCGCGATCACCGGATCCGGGCTATCGAGGTCGAACTCCGATGAGTTGGCCGCGCCGACGCCGCATACGTTCCGAGCGAATTCGATCACCGCGCACTGGAGGCCGAGGCAGATGCCGAAGAACGGGAGTTGATTCTCTCTCGCCCACCGGATCGCCTGAAGCATGCCCTCGACCCCCCGCTCCCCGAAGCCTCCGGGAATCAGAAGACCGTCGTAGTCGGCGAGGCGTTCACGGCGGTGATCTTCACCTTCGAACGACTCCGAGAGCAACCATTCGATGCTCACCTTCACGTCGTGGGCGATCCCGCCGTGGATGAGTGCTTCTTGCACCGACTTGTAGGAGTCCACCAGCTCGGTGTACTTGCCGACGACCGCGATCCTGGCCTCGCCGGACGCCGGGTGTTGGACGCGCCGCACCATGTCGGTCCAATCCGTTAGATCGGGCTGAGGGAGGCCGTCGATGCCCAGTCGCTTCAAGATGACGTCGTCCGCCTTCTGCCTCTTGAGCGCGAGAGGCACCTCGTAGATTGTCGAGAGGTCGGGCGATTCCAAGACCGCGTCGGCTTCGACGTTCGTGAAGAGGGCGATCTTTCGCTTGATCTCCTTCGACAACGGTTGTTCGGCCCGACAGATCAGGACCTGTGGCTGGATCCCGATCTCCATGAGCTCGCGCACCGAGTGCTGGGTGGGCTTTGTTTTCAGCTCTCCGGCGGCCGAGAGGTAGGGAACGAGCGTGAGGTGCACGAAGATCGCGTTCTCTCGGCCCACATCGACGCGGAACTGACGAATCGCCTCCAGGAACGGGAGCGACTCGATATCACCCACGGTACCACCGATCTCGGTGATCACGACGTCGTGCTCGTCCGAGAGTCGACTAATCGCCGCCTTGATCTCGTCCGTGATGTGCGGAATGACCTGCACCGTCGAACCCAGGTAGTCGCCCCGGCGCTCCTTGGTGATGACCGTCTGGTAGATGCGTCCGGTCGTGATGTTGTTGTCCTGACTCAACGACTCGTCGATGAATCGCTCGTAGTGTCCGAGGTCCAGATCGGTCTCGGCCCCATCATCCGTGACGAAGACTTCTCCATGCTGATACGGCGAGAGTGTGCCTGGGTCGACGTTGATGTACGGATCGAACTTTTGCAGCGTGACGCGCAGGCCCCGCTCCTTGAGGAGTCGGCCGATGGACGCGGCCGCGATGCCCTTTCCCAGCGACGAAACAACGCCGCCGGTCACGAAGATGTACTTGGTGGGCCTTGAGCTGGGTTCGGTCATGAGGCGTTAGGCGAGAGTGGGGGCGCGGAGAGCCGAGAGCGTGTGCTCCATGCGTAGCGCATCTGCGGGGGTGTCGACTCCGGGATCAGCGGCGCCCACGATGGCGACGCCAATGCGTAGCCCTGCTTCGAGTGGTCGCAGCTGTTCTAAGACTTCGATCTCTTCGAGTCTCGATGGTGCGAGCGCGACCCAATCGGAGAGTGCCTCGCGGGTGTATGCGTAGATCCCGATGTGCCGGAGAAACGGCTCCCTTTCCAGGTCGCTCGGCACAGGTTTCTGGTCTCGCATGTACGGGATAGGGGCTCGGGAGAAGTACAGGGCTCTACCGCTCGCGGCACGGGCTACTTTCACGACCGACGAGTCGACCCGTGCATCTTCCGTCAGGAGGGGGGTGGCGCATGTGCCGATGTGCCAGCCGCCCTCACGCACGAGGTCGATCGCGCTACCCACGTGAGCCTCTTTGATGAGCGGCTCGTCGCCTTGAACGTTCACGATGAAGTCGTAGTCGCGATAGGCGGGTAGCTCCGCTACCTCGGCGACGCGATCCGTACCCGACGGGTGTCGTGGAGAGGTCATCTCGACAGGAGCCCCGAACGCTCGGCACACCCGAGCCACCTCATCGGAATCCGTGGCCACCACCGCGTGATCCAGGACGTCCATGTCGACGATCCGGCGCCAAACCCACTCGATGAGTGGCTTCCCGAGGAGCGGGTACAGCGGTTTGTTGGGGAGGCGAGTCGACGCGAGCCGGGCCGGGACGATGCCCAAAACCTGGCCGCTCACCGGGCGTTTCCGACGCCGGAGAGGCGGGGCGGGAGAGGTCGAATCACGGAGTCAAAGCTACCGGTAGGCAGCCGTAAGGGTCAACTGGCCGCCAGCGACTAGGTGGACGATTCGAGGAAGTTCGAGAGGAGCGTCTCGCCGAAGTCGGTGAAGTACGATTCAGGATGGAATTGCACCCCCCACAGCGGGGCGTGACGATGGCGAACGGCCTGAATTTCCTCGTCATCTACGTCCCATGCGATCGCTTCGAGGGCGCTCGGCAACCCGGCTTGGGCCGTGACCAACGAATGATATCGAGCGACCGAGAACGGTGATGGAATGCCTTGGAAGAGTTCCTCTCCGTCATGTCGGACCTGGGCAGTTTTGCCATGCATGAGTCGTGGCGCCCGCACGGTGCGTCCTCCAAAGGCTTCGCAAAGACTTTGATGGCCGAGGCAGACCCCGAGCATGGGGATCCCACGCTCCTCGAAAGCTCGAAACGCCTCGACGCTCACACCGGCTTCGCTCGGCGTACATGGTCCAGGTGAGACTACGACGCGATCCGGGCGTAGGTCGATGAGTTGGGTGACGGTGAGTTCGTCGTTGCGGACCACGACGGGATCTGCCCCCAGTGCACCCAAGGCCTGCACCAGGTTGAACGTGAAGGAGTCGTAGTTGTCTAGGACGAGTAACATGGAGTCGACCCGGCGCGTGCCTTATGACGAAGATGCGGACCCGGAACGTATGGTATAGGGTACGGCGAGGAACCTCTGGTGGAGCGCGGGTTGTACTCACACTGCCTTGTCTGCGCATCTGGCTTCGAGCCGAACGAGCAGTTGGCGCACATTCCCAACGGGATGCGCCTCGCTTTCGATCCGGGGCGTGGTCGACTTTGGGCCGTCTGTAAATCGTGTCGACGTTGGTCGTTGATGCCGATCGAGGATCGCTGGGAGGCGCTCGAGGAACTCGAGAAGCACACCGTCGACAAGGCGAAGTTGCTCTCGCAAACCGACAATATTGCTCTGCTCCGGAGCGGACCCCTCGAGATCGTCCGAATCGGGAAAGCCAAGCTCACGGAAGAGGCGTGGTGGCGGTACGGACGGGAGCTCGCTTCACGGAAGCGAAATTGGGACAAACTCGGTGTCGCCGGGACCGTGGCTGCGGGTGCCGTGGTCGCGGGTGGTTGGGCGGCAGGCGGCATCTCCATGCTCGGGGTCTGGCTCATCATGGGTCATGGGAGTGAGACGGTGCGTGACGGTGCACGTTGGCTTCGGTTCGGTTCATCCGCCTGGCGAGGCGAGCAGCGGTGTGCGAAGTGTGGACACTCGTTTCGGTCGATCGCCTTCAGGGACCGGTCGACTCTCGGCCTTTTCCAGGGGACTCAGGGTGCGTTGGAGGTCGTGGCGCGGTGCCCGAAGTGTGGCGAGTACCGCGACGCGGGGTTGCACCTCACCGGCGAGGAAGCTCAACGGACGCTCCGCCGAGTCCTCGCGTACCACCACTTCGCTGGAGCGAGCGAGCAGAGGGTGTTCAAAGCGACCCGGCTGATCCAAGAGGCCGGCTCTCCTCAAGATCTCGCGCGCATTGTGGTACGCGACGGCAAGCGCCTCGGTGACCTTCGCCGGACCGGGGGGATTGCCCTCGAGATCGCGGTGAACGAATCGAACGAGCAGAGGCTGCTCGAACTCGAGGTCGCTGAACTCGAGGCCCATTGGAAGCGTGAAGAGGAGCTCGCCTCGATCATCGACGGTGAGCTCACTCCCCTTCCCCTACTCGAACAGATGCGCCGCCGGGTCAACGGAGTGGGATGACCTGAGACGCTGCCCAATGCGTAGCGCAATCGAGCGGTGCTGGGGGCTCCCTTTCCGCTGCCGTTAGTAGTCCACCGGCCTCAGGTAAAATTCTCCGATCGCACTGTCCGACAGAACTGCGACGGTGGGCAGCTCACGCTTCCAATGCGTGGACCCTAACCGGCGGGCGACGAGCTCGACCTCGTCTGTAGGGAAGCCCGCCTCTTGGAGCCCGTCGGGGTCGTATCCCGCCAGCAGTGCGTGAAGGATCGGGTCGGCCCGATGGTACGAGATACCGATCTCGTCCTCGTCCGTGACCCCCTTCACGAGGTCGGCGGTAGCGGGCTTTTCGACGATGATCTCCGGGACTCCAAGGTGCCGGGCCAGCTCCCACACCTGGGTCTTGAAGAGGTCACCGAGCGGGTTGATGGGCGGCGAGTCGTCGGCGTGCCAGGTGAAGTACCCGAGAAGTCGCTCGCTCTTGTTGCCTGTACCCAACGGGAGCGCTCTGAGACGCGCCGACTGATCGAAAAGGATCACCGCCCGAAGTCGAGCCAGTAGGTTCCCGCGCCGTAGGGGGGTGATGTCGGGCTCGTACGTCTCGATGTAACGATCGATCGCCTCGGATATCTCGATCGTCCGGGCGTGTGCCCCGGTCGCTTGGAGCGCCATCTCCGCGTGATCGAGGCTCTCCTGACTCGACGCCCGATACGGTAGGCGAAAGCCGTACACGTTCTCCGGTCCGAGCGCCTTGGTCGCCAAGAAGAGGGAGAGGGCGGAATCGACCCCGCCGGAAACTCCGATCACCACCCGCTCGAAGCCACGACGCCTACAGACCTCCTCGCGGATGAACTCCACCAGGGTACGCGTCACGAGTTCGGGGTCGATCCGTAGCAGCTCAGGATCGTCGAGGGATGGTGGCCGAGCACCAGGCGGGACATTCGGCTCCACGGATCGGACGGGCCGGGTTGGCCCGGATGCCGATTGCTCGCCTTCGTCTGTTCCTTCCGATCGTCTCCGCACTCCCGCCGCAGCCAAAGACTGGCGGAGGTGTGGCATCATCTGGTTGAGGTCGGAGAGGAGCGGAGTCTGGGCCCGCACCCGGTCGATCTCCGAGAGTGCGAGCGGTGCGATTGTGACCCCCTCGTCGAAGAGGGGGCCACGCGCGACCACGGCCCCATCGGGGCCGAAAGCGACCGAGCCTCCGGGGAATAACTTGCCCCCTTCTGACCCGACGAGCTGCGACACGGCGACGAAGACTCCGTGCTCGGTAGCCATGGCCGGGGCCAGTCGGTCCCATCGGTCCAAGTTCTCGGGTCGTCCAGAGTCGGAAGGCCGAAAGCCGCGGGCCGGAGAGGCACTGGCCACGACGATCAACTCCGCGCCGTCAGCCGCCAGGATCGTACCAGTGAGAGAGTGCCAAGCGTCTTCACAGACGAGCATCCCGACCCTACCGAACCGCGTATCGAACGCCTCGACCACACGGCCGGGCTCGACGAAACGAGCTTCGTCGAAGACCCCGTACGTAGGGAGGAAGATCTTCCGGTGTGTGTGCACTATCCGGTACTGGCCGTCGGCCGGCGTCAGGTAGGCGACGCTGTTGTAGAGCGTGCGCCTCCAGCGCTCGAAGAAGCCCAAGACGAGGTCCGGGTGGCCGTCGGCCGCCTCACCGAGCTGCGAGACCAAGGCTTCTCCATCGAGCGCGGCCTCAGCGACACCACCCTCGAGGAAGTATCCCGACGTGGCGGCCTCCGGGAAGACCAGGAGGTCGGCCTCTCCGTGGGCGCGTTCTGCGTGGGCCGCGATGCGCTCCAGGTTCGCCGAGACTGCCGCCTTCTCCGGCTTGAACTGCGCCAAGCCGAGTCTGAGGGGGACCGACGCACGTGCTCGATTCACCGGGGACGAGCTCCCGTGAGGGTGGCGGGTGCACGAGGGATCCTTTCGCCCGTGCGAGGATTCTTGAAAGATAGGGGATGAACCGCGAGACGGGAGCCGATGTCATGGACGAGGAACGTCGATCCACGTCTAGGGGTTGAACGAATTCATCTATTCACGCCGAAGGGTGCCTCTTCATGACTCATCGATTTCTGGCTGTCTCACTCGCTCTGGCCGTAAGCGCGCCGGCGGTGTCCGCCCAAGCGCGCGGTGGGGTCACCCAGGACGAAATGGACAGGCCCCCGGAAGTGTCGGTGATCGCGAGCGCGGTCGACGCGATCTCGCGAATGCATGTCGAGGCTTTCAACGACTCTACCCTTTGGGAAGCGGCGATGAACGGGCTCATCGAGGCCTTGGATGACCCGTATGCCGAGCTCTTCACCCCCGCCGAAGCCGAGGCTTGGGAAGAGGACACGACCGGAAACTATTCCGGCATCGGGTTGCAGATCACGATGCTGAACGACGAGATCACGGTCACGGCCGTGTTCCGAGGTTTTCCCGCGAGTGAACACGGGATCGCCGTGGGCGATGTGATCGTCGGCGTCGGAGAGCACGACGCAACGGATTGGGACACGCGGATCGCAGCAGACTCGATTCGCGGCCCGGTGGGAACGAACATCGAAGTCTTCCTCAAGCGTCAGGGGTACGACGAACCGATTCGCTACGAGATCACTCGGGAAGAGGTGCACATGCCCGCGGTCGTTTGGGGCCGGGTCGAGGGTGACATCGGCTTCCTGATTATGGATCGAGTGGCTAGAAATGCCGCGCAGGAGATGAACGAGGCGCTTCGGGAGCTCTCGGACGCGAAGGGACTGATCATCGACCTGCGTCGTAACCCCGGCGGCTTCCTGGACGAGTCGTTGATGCTCGCCGACCTCTTCCTGGAACCTGGGTCGACCCTCGCTTCGACGGTTCAGCGGATCCCGGGTGAAGACGTCTCTGAGCAGAATCGTGACTCGTATGGGGATCGGTGGCCCCAGCTCGTTCCGGAGCTCCCGATCGTCGTGCTGGTCGACGGCTTCACTGCCTCCGGGGCGGAGATTCTCGCGGGCGCCTTGCAGGACTACGACCGTGCTGTCGTACTCGGTCAGCGGACCTTCGGTAAGGGTGAGATCCAGACCGTCATGCCCCTGCCCCACAATCGGAGACTCCGCTTCACCACGGGGTCGTGGTATACACCCCTCGGGCGCTCGCTCTTGCGCGCGAGAGACCGACAGGGCGTGCCCCTCGATGAAGACGTCGATACCCTGCCGCGGGTCGCGACGGCGGGTGGACGCTCGCTCATCAACGGCGGAGGGGTCTTCCCTGACCTCGAGATCGCGGACGACACCCTGACCACCAAGGAGCAGGACTTCCTGAGGGCGTCTAACGAGGCCGAGTTCCCGTTGGGCCTGCGCCTCGTCGAGGCTGGATTCTCGATCGCGGCAGAGCGGAAGGAATCGGGCCTGGAACCGGGCGTCTCGGATGCCGAGTTCGACGCTTTCGTCGGGGCGCTCGTGGCGGAGGGCCTGGATGCGACGACGCTCTCTGATCCTGATATTCGAAGCTATCTCGAGTGGCGCCTGCGGATGACGGTGGCGCAGCGGATGGACGATGTCGCCGCCGAAGCTGAATTCCGGACGGAGCGGGACCCAGTACTGCGGGAAGCGATACGACTCATTCGGGATTCTGCCTCTCAGGAGGCGCTCTTCCGAAGCGTCGATAGTCGTCCGGGTGCGCCTCAAGCGCCGGCTCGTAGGTAGGACGCCGAGACCCCGAGCTTCCCGGCCGTACCTGGCTCTTACTGCCTCGGGTCGACTACGAGCGAGGGTGGTACTTGCGATGGAGGTCGCGCAGGTACGCTCGATCGAGGTGCGTGTAGATCTGCGTGGTACTGATGTCGGCGTGCCCGAGGAGTTCCTGGACCGCCGCTAAGTCCGCCCCGCCCTCTACGAGGTGCGTTGCGAAGGTGTGACGCAACGTGTGGGGCGATATCGGTCGCGACAGCCCTGCGCGCTTCGCCGCCTCCCGGACGATCGCCCAGACGGACTCACGGCGTAGTGGGCGTCCGCGGGCGTTCAGGAAAACCCGCCCCTCACCCGCGCCCTGGTCCAACCCAGGACGGACCTCTGTGAGGTAGCGTGCGACTGCTCGCTGGGCCGGCACACCGATCGGCACGAGCCGCTCTTTGGAGCCCTTCCCGAAGACGATGGCGAAGCCATCGTCGAGGTCGAGTGCGGAAAGCGGGAGGCCCACGAGCTCCGAGACTCGAACTCCGGTCGCGTACAGGAACTCCAGGATCGCGCGGTCGCGCCAGTACGTTCGCTTCGACTCGTCCGGGGCGGCGAGCACGAGTGTCGTTTCCTCATGAGACAAGAAGTCGGGGAGGCGCCGGCCGACCTTCGGTGAATCGAGTCGATCGGAAGGATCCTCCGAGACGATCCCCTCGGCGAGGAGGAAGCCGAAGTACGTTCTCACCGCGGATCTCGCCCGTCGAACCGAGGTGGGTGCGAGGTCGGCGTCATTGAGGTGAGTGATCCACGCGCGAAGCATGGGGACGGTCACCTCATCGGGACGGGTCGCTCCACTCTCGCGCACGAAGTCGGACCACCGTGCCAGGTCTCGCCGGTACGCGGTTACCGTCCGCTCGGACAGGCCACGCTCGAACGCGAGGTGGTCCTCGAAGGGTTCCAGCATGAAAGGGTCGGGCTTCACCGCTCGAGGCTCCGGGTCGAGATCCACCACCACCCTGCGGCCACAGCGACCCCGAGTGCGATCAACGCCACGGTGCCGTTGAGTTGACCGAGAAGCCTCTCCAAGAGCGCGAGATTTTGGCCAGCCAGGAGGCCGAGGTAGACGAGGCCCCCGTACCAGATCGCAGAGGCGACGGTGACCGGAACGGCGACGGCTGCCAGCGACTGCCGGGTCGCGCCGGCGAAGACGGGGACGATGGCGCGGACGCCGGGAAGGAAGCGGGACGCGAAGATGGCGATCCATCCGTACCGAGTGTAGAAACGGCCCAGCCGGTCCATCTGGTGAGGGCGCACGAGGTGCCGTCCCCAACCTTCGGCGAAGAACGATGGTCCGTGGCGGTAGCTCATTCGGTACACCCAGAGAGCCCCGACGACGTTGCTGAGCCAACTCCCAAGAGCCACCCAACCGGCCTCGAGGTCCCCAGCCCCGGCGAGAAACCCTCCGAGGGCCACGAACGTGTCGGCGGGCGCCGCCGGAAAGAGATTCTCGATCGCCGCGCCGACGAAGAGGAAGAGGTAGAGGAGCGGGGCCGGAATCCCATTCATCATCGAGATGAAGTCAGCCACGTCAGGGGCTCCGGATGTTTTGGGCGCGTACCACCATGTTGCGTGGTATCGCGGCCAGGTTACGGACGTTCCACCAATGCGACCGCGTGGACGGCTACGCCCTCGCCCCGCCCGACCCAACCCATTCGTTCGTTCGTCTTTCCCTTCACGGACAGCTGCTCCGGCGCTGCTCCCAAAGCGGTCGCCAAGCGAGCCCGCATGGCATCGGCGTGGGGTCCGATCTTCGGTGTCTCACACACCACCGTGACATCCACGTTGACGACTCCCCATCCACCTTCCTTCAGGAGATCGCCGATGCGTCGGAGCAAGACGATCGAGTCGGCGTCCTTCCACGCGGGATCGGACGGTGGGAAGTGGCTGCCCACATTGCCCAGCGCCACTGCTCCGAGGAGCGCATCAATGATGGCATGGGCGATAGCATCGCCGTCAGAGTGACCCGCGAGGCCCGGGTGCTCCGGGATGGTGACTCCCCCGAGGATGAGTGGGCGACCTTCGTCGAAGCGGTGAGAGTCGTACCCTGTCCCCACTCGGAACGTCGTCAGGACGGCCATCCTCGAATGGCCAGGCAGGCGTTGTGCCCACCAAAACCGAAGGAGTTGGTGAGAGCGAGCCGCACCGGCCGGTCGAGTGCCCCTCCGTGGGCGTACTCGAGGTCACACGCCGGGTCCGGCTCGCTGAAGTTGATCGTCGGCGGGATCCGGCCCTCGCGACAGGCCAGCATGGAGATGATCGCCTCCAAGGCTCCCGCTGCACCCAAAAGGTGCCCGGTCATCGACTTGGTCGAACCAACCACAACGTCGTACGCACGGTCCCCCATGACGGCTTTGATGGCCGCAGTTTCGATCGCGTCCGCCATCGTCGAGGTGCCGTGTGCATTGATGTAGTCGATATCATCTGGCGATGCCCCGGCGTACTTCATTGCCATGCGCATTGCGGCCTGCGCTCCGTACCCGTCCGGCGGAGGCGCAGTGATATGGTGAGCGTCGGCGCTGAGGCCGTACCCGACCAGCTCGCCTAGGATCGTCGCGCCGCGCCTCTCTGCGTGTTCGAGAGCCTCCAGCACCAGCGCTCCGGAGCCTTCCCCCATTACGAAGCCGTCCCGATCCGCTGAAAAAGGCCTACTTGCCCCCGCGGGATCGTCGTTTCGCGTGGACATCGCCTTCATCGAAGAGAATCCGGCGAACGTCATGGGAGTGATCGTCGACTCGGCCCCCCCAGCGATCATCAAGTCGGCGTCCCCGTGGCGGATGTGTCGCATCGCGTCGCCAATCGCATGGGCCGACGACGCACACGCCGATACCGTGGCGTAGTTGGGACCCCGCAGGTTCCACCTCATCGAGATCAGTCCCGCCGAGATGTCGGGGATGAACATCGGGATGAAGAAGGGACTCACCCGACTGGGTCCCTTCTCGATAAGCCTTCTGTGCTGCTCTTCGAAGGTGGAGATGCCTCCGATCCCGGATCCGAAGATGACCCCGAACCGTTCGGCCGCCTCGCCCTCTTGCGGTTGATCGAGGCCCGCAGAGGTGAGGGCCTCTCCGGAAGCGGCGATCGCGAGCTGCGACACCCGGTCGTACCGCTTCGCGTCTCGCCGCTCCATATGGTCGGAAGGGTCGAAGTCCTTCACCTCGCATGCGATGCGGCACGCGAAGTCATCGGTCGCCTCGAAGCGGGTGACCGGCGCCCCTCCTGATGTCCCCGCAAGGAGCGCGGACCAACTTCGGGCGACGTCGTTTCCGACGGGGCTGACGAGGCCCATTCCCGTCACGACAACGCGTCTGGGTGCCTCGCCGCCCATCAAGAACTCCTCATGGTCGAGCTCGATTCTTGACCGCCCATGGGTACTCGCACGTTACTCGGGTGAATTCTCCTTGAGGTACTTCACAGCGTCTCCGACGGTGCGCATCTGTTCTGCGTCCTCATCGGGGATGTCGATGCCGAACTCCTCCTCGAACGCCATCACCAGCTCTACGGTGTCGAGCGAGTCCGCGCCCAGATCTTCAACAAACGAAGCTTCGTCGGTCACCTTCTCGGCTTCGACCCCCAGCTCGTTAATGATGATCTCGCGAACACGCGCCGCAGTGGGCTCGCTCATGTGTACTGCCTCCTCAGGAGATGAACTACCTGTTTGATACAATGAAAAGGGCCGTCGGCAGAACTACATCACCATCCCGCCGTCGACCGCCAAAACTTGGCCGGTAATGTAGCCTGCTCCCGGGCCAACGAGAAACCGGGCTACGGAGGCGATATCCTCCGGCCGCCCCAGTGTTCCAAGCGGGATCTGATCACGAAGGCCTGCAGTCTGCGCCTCGGTCAACGCGTCCGTCATATCGGTCTCGATAAAGCCGGGCGCGATCGCGTTGCAACGGACGTTTCGAGAGGCCAATTCCTTGGCCACGCTCTTAGTCAAACCCACCAAACCGGCTTTGGAAGCGGCGTAGTTCGCTTGGCCCGCATTACCGATCAGACCTACGACGGAGGTGATATTCAGGATCGATCCAGCGCGACGTTTCATCATGCCCCGAGTTACCGCCCTGGTGAAGTTGAAGGCCCCCTTGAGGTTGGCTGCGATGACCTCATCGAATTCCTCATCCTTCATGCGCATCAGGATATTGTCGCGCGTGATGCCGGCGTTGTTCACCAGAATGTCGATGGGTCCCTGATCTGATTCGACCAGGGCGACGGTCTCTCGCACCCGTTCCGAGTCCGCTACGTCGCACGAATACCCGGCGTGTCCGGACCCGGGAAGTGAGTGGGCAACGGTTTCGGCACGGTCGCCGTTCCGGGCGATGACTGCCACTCGGCAGCCACCTTCCGCCAGAGCCACCGAGATGGCTTGGCCAATGCCGCGGGATCCTCCCGTTACGATCGCTACTCGGCCGTCCAACTCATTTGCGCTCATCTCGCCCTCTGGTTCGGTGACCGGAAGCGGGTCACTCGGAGTCAAAGTCGGCCGGCTCGCCCATTGGACGACACGGCACCCCCTTCGCGTTTCGCCGATTCAGTCCGGTCAGCACTTTGCCGGAGCCGACCTCTAAGAACGTCTGCGCGCCCAGCTCGAGCATCGCCGGGACCGACGCGCTCCAGCGGACCGGTGCTGTCAACTGTTCGACCAAGAGGCGTTTCGCCGACTCGCCGTCGGTGACCGCCCCCGCGGTGACGTTAGCTACTACAGGGACCCGAGGGTCGGCGAAGCTCACGTCCGCGAGGTGCGCCGCGAGGCCGTCGGCGGCCGGCTCCATGAGCGGCGAATGGAACGCACCCGACACGCTCAACTGGATCGCTCTCTTCGCTCCCCGTTCACGGGCGACCGCCATCGCCTCGAGGACGGCGTCGGCATCACCGCTGATGACGACTTGCCCCGACGAATTGAAGTTTGCCGGCACGCATATCCCGGACTGTACAGAGTCGCAAAGCTCGGACACGGCTTCATCGTCGAGCCCCAGGATCGCCGCCATCGTGCCGTCTCTTTCGAGGCCAGCCTGGTACATCAGCTCCCCCCGTCGACGGACGGCCAGGAGTGCGTCCTCGAACGACAGAGTCCCCGCCGCCACGTGCGCGCTGTACTCCCCGAGCGAGTGACCGGCCGTCATGGCTGTGCCCGAGGCAACGTCCCCAAGTACGCGTAACGCCGCGACCGAGTGAGTCAAAAGCGCCGGTTGGGCATTCTTTGTCGCCCGGAGCTCCTCTTCGGGGCCCTCTTTCATGAGGCTCGACAGCGCGAAGCCGAGGACGTCGTCCGCGACGTCCAGGACCTCGGCGGCGACCGGGTATGCCTCGGCTAAGGCCGCGGCCATTCCGACGTACTGCGACCCCTGACCAGGGAAGATGAGCGCTAGAGACATGGATCGGTCAAAGATCAGAGCCGGAAGGTCATCGCACCCCAGGTAAGTCCGGCGCCAAACGCGACCGTCATTACGGTGGAGCCGGGGCCGATTCTGCCGGACTCGATGGCTTCGTCGAGCGCGATCGGAACGGTTGCGCTGCTCATGTTCCCGTACTTGTCGACGTTCACGAAGACCTTGTCCATCGGGATCCCCGCGTACTTGGCGGTCGCTTCGATGATCCGGATGTTGGCCTGGTGCGGGACCAAGAGGTCGATGTCGTCTGCCGTAAGTCCGGCATTCTCGAGGGCCCTGTCGCATGCTTCAGCCATCGAGCGCACCGCGTTCTTGAAGATCTCGCGGCCCTGCATCTGAAGGAGGTGCCGGCCCTCGTCGAGCATGCTTTGAGAGATCGGATCGACGGCACCTCCACCGGGTCGATTCAAGAGCTCCGCCAGTCTGCCATCCGACTGGTGGTGCGACGACAGAATCCCCGCGCCTGATCCAGTCGCCGGACGGAGGACAGCCGCACCGGCTCCGTCACCGAACAACACGGCGGTGGTGCGATCGGTCCAATCGATGATCGCGCTCATCTTCTCGGCGGCCACCACCAGCGCCGTCTCGCCTCGGCCGGCCGCGAGGTATCCCTCAGCCATGCTCAAAGCGTACAGGTGGCCCGTACAGGCAGCCATCACGTCGAAGGCGTACGCGTTGTTGCACCCCAGGTGGGCTTGAATGTCGCACGCGGTGGACGGGAGCCACCGATCAGGAGTGGCGGTCGAGACGATCAGAATGTCGACATCTTCGGGCGTGATGCCGGCGCTCTCCATGGCCCGCCGAGAGGCAGCCGCGCCCATCTCGGCGGGATGCATGTCGTCTGCGGCGATCCTGCGCTCACGGATCCCTGTTCGGGTCCGAATCCATTCGTCCGAGGTGTCGAGCGTCTGGGCCAGGTCGTCATTGGTGACCACGCGATCTGGCAGGAACCGACCGGTTCCCGCGAACTCGACAATCGGTGTCGGTGATCTCATGCGAGATCCTCCCTGCTGTGCTGAACCAGACCGGACCGCACTGCTCGTGCCGCCACGGCCAGCGCATTGTGGATCGCTTTCGGTGGCGATCCCCCATGACAGATAATGGACACGCCGCCTAACCCCAAGAGTGGCGCTCCGCCGTACTCCGCATAGTCGAGCACGCGGAAGACGTGATCGAGGTCTTTCCGGTCCCCAACGTCTTGGTCGAGCTCCTTCCTCAACAGGTCGACGATGTAGCCGGCGACCGATTCATAGAACTTCAGCAAGACGTTGCCGACGAAGCCGTCACAGACGATGACATCGCAGCCGCCGCCGATGATGTCGCGACCTTCGACGTTACCGATGAAGTGGATCCCCCTCTCCTTCTCGAGCAACCCATAGGTCTCGACGGTCAGATCCGTCCCTTTGCCGGGCTCTTCACCAA
This sequence comes from Longimicrobiales bacterium, assembly GCA_965223235.1. GTDB lineage: Bacteria > Gemmatimonadota > Gemmatimonadetes > Longimicrobiales > Gaopeijiaceae > UBA2589. The sequence goes on along the minus strand of CBDCVV010000007.1, from coordinate 523,866 downwards.
TGTTGAGCAGACCGACGCGCGGATTCTCCCGCCCCATCGCATCTCGAGCGTAGACTGAGCCGAGATGGGCGAACTGCACTAAGTGTTTGGGTTTACAACCGATGTTGGCCCCCGCGTCGAGCAGTAAGCAGAGCTCGCCGGCGGTGGGTAGGAGTGTGCCAACAGGAGGGCGATCCACCCCAGGGAGAGGTCGCAGAGCGAATAGAGAGCACGCCATCACCGCCCCCGTCGACCCCGCACTCACGAAGGCATCCGCCTCGCCCGTCTTCTGCAAGCCGAGTCCTACGACGATCGAGGAATTCGGCTTTCGACGGATTACGGAAGCGGGTGGGTCGTCGGCCGTGACCCGATCGGGGGCGTGAAGGACCGAAATCTGAGCTGGCACCTGATCGTGCTTCGATAGCTCGGTGCGGATTAGGGATTCATCCCCCACGAGGACGATCTCGACGTCCGTGCCGGCATACGCGGTCAGGGCTTCGATCGCGCCAGCGACCTCCGCGGTCGGCGCATGATCGGTCCCCATCGCGTCGAGTGCTATTCGCATGGCCAGGGCCCGTCTGGATCACATCGCCCGCCGACGGCGGGCCACGCGATCAATCCAGCTCGACTTCGAGGACCGCTTCGCCCTTGTAGTGGCCGCAGCTGGGGCAGACCCGGTGCGGAATTTTGGGGTCGCCACACTTCGGGCACGAATGAACCGTGACCCCTTCTGCCTTGAAGTGTGTGCGGCGCTTCCGTTTCCGTTGCTTCGACGTCCGCTTCTTTGGAACAGCCATCTGTCTACTCGCTCTTCAGCGCTCGGAGCGCTCCCCAACGGGGGTCGATCTCGTCGTCCACGCAGTCGCACGAAGCTTCGTTGAGATTCGTGCCACATGTGGCGCAGAGACCGGCACACTCCGGCTCGCAAACTACGTATGGATTGATCGCGAGAACCAACTCCTCGCGCACAGCACTACTCACATCAAAGTCCGGTCCGTCCGCTTCGAAAGCGTACGCCCCGCTCTCCTCCCGTTCTTCTTCCGGCTCGGAAGAGAAGACGATGGTTAGCTCCTCGCTAACGGCCCGTTCAACCGCCCCGAGGCACCGCCGACACTCCTGCTTTAGCTCACCGGAAGCCTTGCCACGCGCGACCACTTCGCCAGTGCCAGCCATCGTGACACGGAGCTCCACGGACACGTCGTCCTTCCAGGCAAGGTTCACACCTTCCCAGAGAGAATCATTCGCGGGGACTGCAGACGTGACGTCGGCAAAGCCCTCACGACTCAACAGCCCAAGGTCCACTTTGAGCATAGTCGTAAAAGCTAAGCGGAGCTGTGCGAAAGTCTAGAGAATGGTTCCGCTACGACGCGGTGCCGAGCCGATCGTGGTCGGAGAAGAAGAAGCCGATCTCGATCGCCGCGTTCTCGTCTGAGTCGGAGGCGTGGATCGCGTTCCGGCCCTTGGATTCGGCGTAGAGCTTGCGCACGGTCCCTTCAGCGGCCTCGGCGGGGTCCGTCGCACCGATGGCGGTCCGAAGCGCCGGGACTGCGTCCTCTGCCTCTAGCACCATCGGGATCACCGGTCCAGACGTCATGAAGTCGACGAGCTCGTCATAGAACGGACGGCCCTTGTGCACCGCGTAGAAGGCTCCCGCTTGCGCCTTGCTGAGGCTCGTGAGGCGGAGCGCGCGTACCGCGAAGCCTCCAGCCTCGAGGTGCGCGAGGATCTTTCCGGCATTGCCGGCGCCGACGGCGTCCGGCTTGATGATCGCCAACGTAAGGCTCATGGGTCGATATTCGTGGTTTCGTCGGGTCCGGGTGCGGCCCCGTGGTGGAGCGCCGCCAGGATGGCGGCGCGGGTAACTAACCCAACGAGCTCCCCTTCCCGCACTACCGGGAGCTGTTGGACCTTCCTGTGCACCATCATTCGCGCGGCGTCCGTGAGCGGCTGGCTCTCGCTCACACACAACACGGCACGCGTCATGATGTCGCGAGCTGTGCGGGGCCCGTCCGTCGCTTCGTTCGCTTCGTCCGACGGGCCGTCGCGGAGGATATGGGCGAGGGCGTCTCGGGTTGTAATGATACCCAACACCTCGTACCGCTCGCCGACGACGGGGATCGCTTGGGTGCCCCGCCGAACCATCAAGTCGATCACCTCGCTCAATGGCGTGTCCGGATAGACTCGATACTTTGCGGGCTCGGCCGCGTGTTCGACGGTGAGCCCTTCCGGTTCCTGACTCTGCATCGTGACCACTCTCCTTGCCCACCGACGGTTCTTAGGCGGGCTGGGGGCCTGCGTCTTCCCGTCTATGCGAGGGCTTCCTGTAGCAAGCCTACGATGTCCGCGGGTCGCTTCGCGACCGCGATGCCGTTGTCCTCGAACGCCTTCATCTTCTCTTCCGCGGTCCCGGCCGACCCGCTGATGATGGCTCCCGCGTGTCCCATCTGGCGTCCGGGAGGAGCCGTCTGGCCTGCGATGAAGCCGACGACGGGCTTACTCATGTGTTCGCGAACGAAGGCTGCCGCTTCCTGCTCGTCCGTCCCACCGATCTCTCCAATCATGACGACACCCGCTGTCTCTGGGTCGGCTTCGAATGCCTCGAGACAGTCGATGAAGTTCGTGCCGATGAGAGGGTCGCCCCCGATACCGACACACGTGGTTTGCCCGAGGCCGACGTTCGTAAGCTGGAAGACTGCTTCGTACGTCAGGGTTCCTGAGCGAGACACGACTCCGATGGGACCTTCAGCCACAATCTGGGCAGGCAGGATGCCCACCTTCGACTTGCCGGGGGAGATGAGGCCAGGGCAGTTAGGGCCTAAGATCCTTACCCCTTGGTCTCGGGCGAAGGCGTGTGCACGCGCCATATCGAGCACAGGTACCCCTTCAGTGATCGCGACGACGAAGTCGACCCCTGAATCGCATGCCTCCATGATGGCGTTGGCTGCGAACGCCGGCGGCACATAGATGACGGAGGTGTTCGCTCCAGTCTTCGCTACCGCGTCATCCATCGAGTTGAAGATGGGGACGCTCTGGCCGTCTGGGCCCTGGAAGGTCTGCCCTCCCTTGCCCGGGGTTACACCCGCCACCACGGCTGTGCCGTATTCCATCATCTGACGGGTGTGGAACGAGCCGTCTCGACCCGTAATCCCTTGAACAACCAGCTTCGTGTCGTTGTCGATGAAGATGGACATCGGCTATGCCTTTGCGAGCTCGACGGCCTTTTGCACCACGTCGTCCATCGACGTGTAGGCCGAGAACCCAGCTTCTTCGAGGATCTTTACTCCGAGCTCTTCGTTGGTGCCAGTGAGTCGAATCACGATCGGAGGGCCGATGTCGATCCGCTTCGTGGCTTCCACGATCCCGTTCGCCACATCGTCGCAGCGGGTGATCCCGCCGAAGATGTTGAAGAGGATCGACTTCACGTTCTTGTCTGACGTGATGATCTCCAGCGCGGCGACCACCTTGTCCGGATTCGAGGAGCCACCGATGTCGAGGAAGTTGGCCGGTTCCCCTCCGTAGTACTTCACCAAATCCATCGTTGCCATGGCGAGCCCGGCACCGTTTACGCAGCACCCGACATCTCCGTCGAGTTTCACGTACGAGAGGCCTGCTTCGCGCGCTTTCGTCTCAGAGGCAGGCTCCGCCGAAAGGTCCCGCATTTCCGCGACAGCCGGGCGACGGAAGAGCTCGTTTCCGTCGATGCTCATCTTCGCATCGATCGCCTTTACCTCTCCCGCGGGGGTGGTAATGAGCGGGTTGATCTCGGTCATGGACGCGCCGGACGACACAAAGGAGTCGTAGAGCTGACTGACGACCTTGGTCGCCTGCTTAATGAGTGCAGGATCTTCGTAGAGGAAGTTGGCCAGCCAGTATGCCTGATGCGGAAGTAGCCCGTAGCGCGGATCGACGCTGAGTCGTCGAATCGCATCCGGATTCGTGTCCGCGACCTCTTCGATATCCATTCCGCCCTCAGCCGAGACCATGAACGTCGCGGCTTGATTCTTCCGATCGATCAAGACGCCGACATAGGCTTCGGTCTCGATGTCTTCGGCGGGCGTGACGAGCACCTGATGGACCGTCAGACCCTTGATGTCCATCCCGAGGATTCGCTCGGCTTGTGCGCGGGCTTCTGCGGGGTCAGGGCAGTACTTCACGCCCCCTGCCTTACCTCGTCCGCCGGAGTGGACCTGGGCTTTCACCATCACCGGGCAGCCGTACTTCGTGGCGAGTGCCTCGGCTTCGTCGGCAGTGGTGGCGACCTGACCTGGAGGAACGGGGATGCCGGCCAAGGCGAAGCGTTCCTTCGCCTGATATTCGTGGATGTCCATGCGCGTGAGTGGGCCTCGAGTGGTTCAGGGAAGGGTCCGACGCGGACAGCGACGCTCTCGAACGGAGCCCAAAAAGCTACCCACGCCTCGTGAGCGGATCAACGCCGCGCGGTCCGCTCTACCGTGAGAACGCGCGGCTACTCGCTCCCTCCGCGCAGCTCCTCGAGCAGGGCTCGCAGTGCGTCGAGCGCGGCTCCGAACCCTTGCCAGTCGCCCTCTGCGGCTCGAGCCTCGGCTTGTTCGAGTAGGGTGAGCGCGGCGTCGGGCCACTCGCCCACACTCGAGCGTGTAGAACTCTCGCCATCGTCGCTTCGCGTAGCCTCGGGCAACATTTCTTCACCGGCTCCTCCAGCGAGCTGGGCCAAGCCTTCCGCCAACGTCTCGGTCATGACGACCCGGCGGCCGTCACTCACGACGAATCGGGCCAAGTCGGGGATCGCGTCGTCCTCCGCCGCGAGGAAGACCGGCTCCATGTAGAGGAGTCGTCCGCCGACCGGGAGCACGTGGAGGTGGCCGGTCCAGACCCTGCTGCCCCCCGACCGCCAGAGCGTGAACTGCTGCGAGATCTCGACGTCTTGCTCTGCGAGGGCCTCGATGAGGCGGGGGCCGCGAACCTCGGCGTCGATGGGGACGTCAAAGAGCAGGACCGAAGGCACCCCTCGATCGTCGGTGCGGGCGGCGACGATGGCGGTGAGATTCTCGCGGCCGGCAGGTACGAAGACGGTAGTCAGCTGGAAGCGAGGGTCGGCTTCTCCAGGGAGTCGGTAGAAGCCGTACTCCGGCCGGTACGGCACGCCGCTCGTGCCGGTGGTCTGCTCTTCCGATTCGGCCCAGACATCTTGCTGACCGTGGAACGTGGCAGCGGTTTCCTGGTGGTATTGGAGGAGTACCTCTGCCTGGAGATCGAGAAAGGCACGCGGATAGCGGAGGTGAGCACGTAGTCCGCTCGGCATCTCGTCGATCGACTCGAAAAGGTCCGGATATGCGGCGAGATAGGCGTCCGCGAGCGGATCGTCGATCGGCACCCGGTAGAAATGCATCTCACCCGTCACCGCGTCGACCGAGATTTTGAAGCTGTTGCGGGCGTACTGAACCCTCCGAGCACTCGTCCCCAGTCGATAACTGGCTGAGAGCGGGAACGATCGGGTGGCTGTGAACCCCTCCAGTATCCAGACGATCCGTCCGTCGTGGAGCACGGGGTACGGTGCATCCGGGAAGCGGAGGAACGGAGCGATTGCCCGAGCTCGGTCGACCACACGGCGCCTGTGAACGAGCCGGCTCTCGTCGTCGAGTTCGGCGGAGAATAGGAGATTGGTGGTGCCAAACCGCCACGCCAGCATCGCGGTCCGGATCGGCGAGTTGAGTGAGATCCCTTCCGGGAAATCGACTCCGGGCGTCCCTCTGCTTCCGTCCGGAGCGAGGAACTGGTCTGGCCCGGGCGTGGCGATCGCGTATCGCTGATCTTGACGGGTCCCGAAGAAGACCTCGGGGCGCTCGAGCCGAACCTCGGGCATCCCCTGCGCCGCAGGGTCGATTTCCGGTGGGAGCCCCCGCACGAGCATGTTGGGTCGGCCCTCCGGATTCCTTTCTGCTGCCAAACTCGCGACTGCGCCGAGCCCCGCGACGTAGAGTTCACGCAGGTGCAGGTTCTGCCAGTTCCGATCTGGGATCCCAGTGGTGTCGACTTGTCGGACTGAGAGCGCTACGGGCACGATTCGGTCTCCGTCGCGATACCGGTCGATCGTGACGTCATCGAACTGGTAATAGCGGAAGCGCGCTTCCACTTCGTTGTACGTCGTGAGCATGGGCGCGGTGGCCCCTGAGCCCCAGACGGGCATCCCTGCGAGCTGGTCGGCGGCAGCTTCCCAGTCTACGGGCGCGTCGGCGTCATAGGCGTAGGCGGTCCGCTCGAGCTCATCGAGTCCGAAGGCGAGCCGCGTGAACTCCATGCTGCGCTCGATGAAGGGTGTTTCCAGCTCGAGCTCATTCGGCTCGACCCGGAAGCTCTGCACGAGCGACGGATAGATGTTCCCGATGAGTACCGTAGCGATGACCATGCCGCTGACGGCGGCGATCATCGGGAAGCGGTGATTCGACCAGGCGCCCCAGAAGATCGCCGCCGCCGCCAACACACTGAGCACCGACAGGGTTTGAAGGGCTCCCAGACGGGCGTGGGCATCGGTGAAGCCGAAGATCCCCTGCACTGCCGAATTCCCCGAGAGCAGGAGGTCGAAACGACTGAGCCAGATCTGGGCTGCGACGAGGACGAAGAAGGAGGCCATGATGCCCCCTAAGTGCTTTCTGGCCACCGGGTGGGCCGCGATGCGCCCCCTGCCCCACGACAACGCTCCCGTCGCAGCGTAGCCCGCCACCACGAGTGTGAACACCAGGAACGTCGTGGTGAGTCCGTATGTCACCGTCACCGCAAGTACCGGGTACCAAAAAACGTAGAAGCCCAGGTCGCGACCTAACGATGGGTCGCTGATGCCCCACTCGGGTGCGGAAAAGGCCAAGAGAAACTGGCGGCCGATGCTCGGGACGACCGAGGCACCGAACCACAGTCCGATCAGGAGGGCGGCGGCTCCGAGCGCCAGCGAAACCATCCGACCCGAGATCTGCTCGGCGATCTCGATATTCCCGAACCGACGCCGGATCTGTATACCACCCAAAGTCGTTGCGGCGACCCTGAGATTGAGGAAGATCAGGACTGCGACCCCGGCCCCCGCGACTATGCGGGTGCCCCACTCCCACCGCACCCGCGTCCAGAAGGCGGAGAGGTAGCCGGTCTCGTTGTGCCAGAGCACTTCGATGTAGAACCAGGTGAAGCCCTGGACTGCGGCGACCAGCAGAATGAGGCCGACTACACCACCGATGAGGAGTCGCCCTCCCCGCCAAACAGTCGGTGCTGCGTCAGCCATTACACGGGTGGATCTGCGCTGCTAGGGCAGCGAGAGCCCCTTTTCCGCGAGCCACGCCCCGATCTCCGTTCGGATCTCCTCGAGCCGCTCTTCGGAGCGTGCTTCGAAACGCGCGACGATCACCGGTTGGGTGTTCGAGCTGCGGAGGAGCGCCCATCCATCGCCGAAAAGCACGCGCACACCGTCCACTCCGATCACTTCGTACTTGGAGGAAAAGTGCGCTACCGCCTCGTCGACCACGCGCCACTTCTCCTCTTCGGTCACGTCGATCCGAATCTCGGGGGTCGAAACGTACTGCGGGAAGTCGCTCACGATCTCGGAGAGAGGTCGATCTTCATGGCTGAGGATCGAGATCAATCGGCACGCATCGTACAGGGCGTCGTCGAAGCCGAAGTAGTCGTCGGCGACCATGATGTGTCCCGAGAGCTCTCCGGCGAGGAGGGCCCCGGTCTCCTTCATCTTCACCTTCTGAAGGGAGTGCCCGGTCTTCCACATGATCGCTTCGCCACCTGCGGCGTTGAAAACCTCGGGTAAGGCCTGCGAGCATTTCACGTCGAAGATGAGCTTCTGTCCCGGACCCCTGCGCTTGAGGAGATCGAGGCCGAAGAGCAGGAGGATCATGTCCCCCCGGACGATCTGCCCGTTCTCGTCGACCGCTCCGATCCGGTCGGCATCCCCATCGAAGGCCACACCGAGCTCATGGGGCGACGCGTGCACCTCGCGGATCAGATCTTCGAGATTCTCGTCGACCGTAGGGTCCGGGTGGTGGTTCGGGAAGCTTCCGTCCGAGTCGCAGAAGAGAGGGGTTACTTCGACGCCGAGGGCTTCGAAGAGCTGCACTGCTACAAGAGCCCCACTTCCGTTTCCGCAGTCGACAGCTACACGCATCGGCCGCCCGAGCTCGAAACGTCCGGCGATGTCGCGCACGTAGTGATCGAGAACGGCGACCTCTTCTACATCGCCATCCCCCGCTTCCATATCGCCCGTCTCGATCCGCTTGAGGAGGCCTTGGATCGCGTCTCCGTAGAGGGCCGCCCGCCCGCACGTCATCTTGATCCCGTTCCACTCCGGGGGATTGTGCGAACCGGTGATCTGCGCGGCTGCGTCGGTCTCGTACACGCACTCCGCCCAGTAGAGCACAGGCGTGGGGACCGTCCCAATGTCCAGAACGTCGGCCCCGGCCGACGTCACCCCTTTGATGTACCCGGAGGCCAACTCGGGAGATGACAGACGGTTGTCGTGACCGACCGCGATTCGAGGCCGGTCCTTGCCCGTTGCTTGGCGGACGTGGGATGCGAAGGCTCGGCCAATCTGTTCGGCAACGCCCGCATTGAGATCAGGGCCCACGATGCCGCGGACGTCGTACTGTCGGAAGATCAGCTTATTCATGCGTCCGCCTCTATTGGCCCAGCTCGGGCATGGCTCCACTTAGCGCAGCGAGGCCTTCGACGCTCTCGCGCGCGAAGTCGATCGCCGCGCCTGGGAAGAAACCTGTGTACAGGATCACGATCACGGACGCCACCAGCGCGATACGCATCGGCAGCGGCACCACGAAGAAAGCGTGCTGGTCCTCACTCGCCGACGGCTTCATCCACATGAACCACGCCACACGCAGATAGTACCAATAGGAGGCGATCGTGGTCAGCACCAAGACCGCCATCAGATACCAGAGCTGAGCTTCCGCCGCACCTTGTAAGAGGAAGATCTTCCCCATGAAGCCGCCGGTTCCGGGGAATCCGGCGAGGGAGAGAAGGAAGACCGTCAGAAAGACGCCCATCGTGGGGTGAGCCCATCCGAAACCCGAATAGTCGTCGATGCGGAGGCGCTCCTCGGAGTGCTGGCCCACACCCATGACGACTGCGAAGGCGCCGATGTTCATCACGGTGTAGATGAGCAGGTAAAAGAGCAGGCCGGCAGCGGCTGTTTCATTCGCGGCAGTCACACCGACCAGCAAGTACCCGGCGTGGGCGATGCTCGAATAGGCGAGCATCCTCTTCACATTGTCCTGCGTAAGTGCGATCAGATTGGCTACGACCATGCTGATTGCGGCCAACCACCACAGGATCGGGTACCAAGAGTCGTATGCACCATCGAACGCAACGACGAAGATCCGCAGGAACGCAACGAACGCTGCGGCTTTGACGGCGGCTGACATCCACGCAGTGATCGGCGTGGGCGCCCCTTCATACACATCGGGTGCCCACATGTGGAAGGGCACGGCCGAGACCTTGAAGCCGAAGCCCACTACGAGCATCGCGATCCCGATCGGAAGCAACACCGACGGCTCGGACCCGCTCACCGCTTCACCGATCGCAGCGATGTTCGTGCTTCCCGTTGCCCCGTACACCAAGGCGATGCCGTACAGGAAGAAGCCGGTCGAGAAGGCTCCTAGAAGGAAGTACTTGAGGCCCGCCTCCGCGGACTTCCGGTCTCGTCGATTGAATGCCGCCAGTGCGTACACCGCGATCGACATCACCTCGAGTCCAAGGAAGACGACGATGAGATCCCGCGCACCGGCCATGAACATCATCCCGGCCGTGGCAAGGAGGATCAGGCCGTAGAACTCACCGGCTTGGAGCTGCTGCCGGTAGACGTACGCCGAAGAGATGAGGATCGTGAGCCCGGCAGCCGCCAAGAAGATCCAGTTCGCGAAGAGTCGGAAACCATCGACGGCAACCATCGAGGTGCGTCCGACTTCCTCGACGCCGTAGAGCCACCCATTCGCACCGGCTGTGAGAACGACGCCAACCAGCGCGAGCCAGCCGAGGTCTCTTGCTCGCCCGAGGCTCGTCTGAGCGGCGGTCTCGTCGCTCTCGGGAGCCTCAGTGCGCCACACGCCGGCGAGCAAGACGAAGATGGCCCATCCGCAGAGGATGATTTCCGGGATGAGCGCCCAGAAGTAGTGGAGCTGTCGGGAGAAGTCGAGTTGCATTAGTCGTCTCCCTCGCCGCTCTCGTTCGCCTCTGCGACGTCGTCGTCAAGCAGCGCGAAGTTCGACTCGTTCTCGACCTCCATCGAAGCCGCCGCTCCTGCGAACTCAACACGTTCGAGGATGGCTTCGACGCTCGGCTCCATACGCTCCAAGACCGGGGTTGGGTTCCAACCGATCACGATCATCAGCGCGCAGAGCGGTGCGAGGATCGCCATCTCCCGGCGATCCAGGTCTTCGATGTCACGGTTCTCGTCGGTCTCCAACTTGTTGAAGAAGACGGTCTGCACCATCGGGAGCATGTAATAGGCCGCGAAGATCACCCCGGTCGTCGCCACGAAGGCGAGGCGGGGGTGGGTCTCGAATGCACCCAAGAGAGCCAGGAACTCACCGATGAATCCGCTCGTCCCGGGCAGTCCAATCGAAGCCAGAGCTGTGATCACGAACGCCGTCGCAAACCAGGGTGCGACCCTCGCGATTCCACCGAAGTCGGCGATGGTCCGCGTATGTCGACGCTCATAGAGCATGCCGAGCAAGAGGAAGAGGGCGCCCGTGCTGATCCCGTGTGAGATCATCACGAGAAGACCGCCCTGAAGCCCGTTTACCGTCAGGGCAAAGACGCCGAGAACCACGAAGCCCATGTGCGCGACGGATGTGTACGCGACCAACTTCTTCGCATCCGGTTGCACGGCCGCAACCCACGCCGTGTAGAGGATCCCGATCACGGCCAAGACCATCATTGTGGTGACGACGGTCGGATGTTGAGCGGCCAGTGGGAAGAGTGGCAGGAGGAATCTCAAGAAGCCGTACGTACCCATCTTGAGAAGCACCGCAGCCAAGATCACGGAGCCTGGAGTCGGCGCTTCGACGTGCGCGTCCGGTAGCCACGTGTGCAACGGGAAAACAGGCACCTTGACGCTGAAGGCGAGCGCGAAGGCCGCGAAGAGCCACAGTTGCTCGGTCCCCGTGAGCGGAACTTGTAGTAGGTCTGCGTACGAGAAGGTGGCGAAGCCGAGGAGGGTCTTCGCCTTCCAGAAGAGGTAAAGGATCCCCACGAGCATGAGGAGGGATCCGAACGCCGTGTACAGGAAGAACTTGATCGCCGCGTAGATCCGCCGCTCTCCGCCCCATACCCCCACGATGAAGTACATCGGGACCAGGGTGAGCTCGAAGAAGACGTAGAACAGGAAGAGGTCGGTCGCCGCAAAGACCCCGACTACTGCCGCCTCCAGCCCGAGCATGAGCGCATAGAACGGACGCTGGCGATCCTTGATGTAGTTAAACGAACCTAGGATCGCGATGGAGGTGCTGAACGTCGTCAGCATCACCATGAAGAGGCTGATGCCGTCGACGCCGAGCGAGTAATTCACTCCCCAAGCGGAGATCCAAGGCGTCGAGCTCTCCATCTGCATCCCGGCCACTCCGGGCTCGAACGCCCACCAGAGGCCGAGACTGAGGACGAAGACACCCATCGACCACCAGAAGGCGACCGTCTTCGCGCGCTCTTCCTCGGCCCAGAGGACGAGACCCACCCCCAGTACGGGGAGCCAGATGAGTGCATGCAGCACCCAGTTGGTGTAGCCGATCGAATCGAGAATCGCGGTCATCGTTCTCCCTAAAATCCGAGCCAGGCGAAGAAGGCCCGGAGGGGTTCAGCGCCGAGGACGGCGAGGACGCCGACCGTCAGGATGAACGCGTACGTGTTGACGGATCCGGTTTGGATGAAGCTCACCGCACCACCCAAGAGTCGAGCGATCAAGCCTGCGGCATTCACCATTCCATCGATGATCCCCGCGTCGATCACTTTCCAGCAGAAGCGTGAGGCACGCACGATCGGCTGCACTATGAATCGATCGTAGAACTCGTCGACGTAGTACTTGTTGTAGAGGAGCTTGGAGACGCCACTGAGCTCCGCCGTGTCTTCCTTCGCAGCGACCACACTATGGCCCCCGACGACCCGGATGGAGAGCGCTACGACGGCAAGTGCTGCGAGCGTCGAGATCGTGGCCCACAAGACCTCTCCCCCGCCGAAGGGAGCGGAGTGAGACAGCTCACCCAGATTCGCCTCTTGGACATGGTGCGCCTGCGCTGTGAGCGGCTCGAGCCAGTGGTGCAGCCACTCACCCATCGGTGCGGCACCGAAGAGGCCGACCCACGAGTTCTGCAGCGCTTCCGGTACATTCACCCACCCGCCGAAGACAGAGAGCACCGCCAGGACCGCCAGCGGGATCCACATGACGGGAGGCGCCTCGTGGAGGTGTTTGGCCTCCTCTGCACCGGTTCGGTTCGCACCGTGGAAGGTGAGGACCATCATCCGGGTCATGTAGAACGCGGTGAGCATTGCCGCTGCGAGTGCGATGACCCAGATGCCGGTATAGATCGCTCCGTACGCTGCGAACGGGACGTCGTGTGCGCCTCCGAACTCTGCCGCCTTCCAGATGATCTCATCCTTCGAGAAGAAGCCGGCGAAGGGCCAGATGCCAGCGATCGCGAGGGTGGCGATCCACATGGTGCCCCACGTGATCGGCATGTGCGCCTTCAGCCCCCCCATGTTCCTCATGTCCTGGGGGTCTTCGTGGCTATGGGTACTGTGATACGCCTCGTGCATGGCGTGGATCACGGCGCCGGAGCCCATAAAGAGAAGCGCCTTGAAGAAGGCGTGCGTCATGAGATGGAAGACGCCGGCTGCGTATGCCCCCACCCCTACTCCGACAAACATGTACCCGAGTTGGGAGACGGTGGAGTACGCCAACACCTTCTTGATGTCGTTTTGCTTGAGCGCAATCGTCGCCGCGAAGAGTGCCGTGAGCACGCCCGTGACCGCGACCACTGTTCCGGAAATCGGCGCGAGGGCGAAGAGGACCGAAGAGCGGGCCACCAAGTACACACCCGCGGTGACCATCGTCGCGGCGTGAATGAGCGCGGAGACGGGAGTCGGGCCCGCCATCGCATCGGGTAGCCAGACGTAGAGCGGGATTTGCGCGCTCTTCCCGATGGCACCAACGAAGAAGAACAAGGTGATCGCGGTGACCGTCGTCCCCATGAAGACGTAGGCAGTCTCGGCCTGGCCGAAGACTCCGACGAAGTCGAGGGTGCCTACCGTCGTGTACAGGAGGAACATCGCGATCAGAAAGCCGACGTCTCCGATTCGGTTGACGATGAACGCCTTCTTTCCGGCGTCGGCCTTCTCGCGGTCCGAGAACCAATACCCGATGAGGAGATACGAGCAGAGCCCGACTCCCTCCCACCCCACGAACATCAGCGCGTAGCTCGAGCCCATCACGAGTACGAGCATGAAGAAGACGAAGAGGTTCAGATACGCGAAGTACCGCGGGTACCCCGCGTCCTCCTTCATATAGCCGACGCTGAAGAGGTGAATCAGCGTCCCGACCCCTGTGATGATCATCATCATGATCATCGAGAGCTGGTCCAGCTGGATCGCGGCCTCGACGGTGAATGTCCCGGTCGCGATCCACGTCCAGTAGTGCACGATGACCGGCGCTTCGAGGTGAGCGCCGAACATCCTCATGAAGTTGACGAGCGTGATGGCGAAAGCGGCCGCCATAACCCCCGGACCGATCCATGTCGGCAACGTATGGGTGGATGGCCGTGAGGCGCCTTCTCCAAGGTCGAGCTCCGAGCCGGCACGCACAGCAGCTGCCGACCGCTTGCCGTGTTGCAGGGCCAGCCACCCGTTGGCCAAGAAGCCCAAGAGTGGCAGGAGGATGACGAGACCCGGGAAGAACGGCTCGAAGTGCCCGGCCGCCTCCGCGGACTGGCCTCCCCCCTGCGCCATCGCAGCTACCGCTGCTGGAATCAGAGTCATCGCCATCACCAGCGGAGCAAGTTGAAGTTGCTCACGTCGACGGACTCGTAGTGTCGGAAGATCGAGATGATGATTGCAAGGCCGACTGCGGCTTCAGCCGCTGCAACGGTCATCACGAAGAAGACGAAGAGTTGACCCTCGATGCCGTACACGCGGGACAGCGCCACAAAGGAGAGGTTCACCGCGTTCAACTGCAGTTCGATGCAGAGGAACATGATGATCGCGTTCCGACGGACGAGGACACCGAACGTCCCGATCACGAAGAGGACCGCGCTCAGAAGTAGAGCTTCAGTGACCATCACACCTCACGCTTGGCCAAGACGAGCGCGCCCACGATCGCGACCAGGAGAAGGATCCCCGTGATCTCGAAGGGCACGACGTACGTCGTATAGAGATGCTCGGCGATCGCCCCGACTGCTCCGTGCTCCAACGTGGCCGCATCGATGGCCGCACCACCCGGTCCCGTCATCTCCCCAACGGATGACAGCCGGGTCGCGACCAGCCCAGCCATCGCGCCTGCCACCGTGAACGGCACCAAAGTCCACAAGCTTACTCGTAAGTCCTGCTGATAATCGTGGCCCAGGTTCAGGAGCATGATCACAAAGAGGAAGAGCACCATAATGGCGCCGGCATACACGATGATCTGGATCGCCGCGAGGAAGTGCGCCTCGAGCAAGACGAACGTCGCCGCCATCGCCGCGAGCGTCGCCACCATGAAGAGCAGACTCCCGACCGGGCTCTTCGACATCACGACCCCGAGCGCCCCGCCGACCGCGATCCCAGCAAAGAGCCAGAAGAGGAACGTCATCGCACGCCCCCGAGACTGCTCGCGGCAGCCACTCGAGCACTGCTCAGCCCCCCACGGAGACTTTCGTGCCTCCCAACCCTATGCCCGTCAAATCGGATGAGCCGCAAGGCGGGCGAGCACCGGACGCCGAGGAGTAGCATCGCTACTTCGCAGGCGCACGAGCGGAGCCCAACGCCGCGGATCGCCGATTTCACGGGCCGCTCCCGGATCATTCGGACCTCGGGTCCGAAGGATCCCACAACAAAGTCGAAGGGTGGTCTTGTTCCATCAGGCGGTCGAGATCATACACAAAGCGATCACGCGTGTACTCCGCGTTTTCGAAGTGACGACCGACGTGAATGGCTTCGACGGGACAGACCTCCTGGCACATTCCGCAGAAAATGCAGCGGAACTCGTCGATCTCGTAGACGATCGGGTAGCGATTCCCCTGATCGTCCTCGCCGCCCACGAGGCGGATGCAATTTGCGGGGCAGACCGTCGGGCACAGGCCGCACGCCACGCACTTGGGTCGCCCATCGGCGTGTTGCTCCATCACGTGCGTCCCTCGCCAACGTGGCGAAAGGTCGGTCTGCTCTTCCGGATACTGTTGGGTGACCTTCTTCGGGTTCACCATGTGCCGGAAGGTCAGCGCCATCCCGCTTAGCGCAGCCCGGAGATACGATGTCGTCTCCGGATCCGGCCGCTCCATGACCTTCACTGTAATCGCCATTCGAGCCTCCTCAGTCCGCGGCCGGAGCGGATCCGGCTTTGGCTTCGGCGGCCACGACCGCCTCGGGAATCGTCTTGATCGCAACGCGCTGGCTTCGTTTTGCCGCCGCCCCCGAAATCGTGCGTCCCCGATCCAGGAAGAACATGAACGCGAAGGTGCAGGCACCACTCACCAGAGTAAGGACGGCTCCGTACCCGAAGCCCCATGCCATGCCCACTTCGTCGAGAACGAGGATCGTCATCGCGACGACCATCACGTAGGCCAATGAGGTGGGGAGCATGACTTTCCACCCCAACGCCATCACCTGGTCGTAGCGGAAGCGTGGTAGCGTCCACCGGATCCAGATGTAGAGGATGAGGAAGAAGCCTGTCTTGGCCGCAAACCCGAGGAAGGTGGCCAGCGTCTTCAACGCGCTCGGCTGGGCGAGGATCGCGCTACCATCCGCCGCGAAGCCGGAGATGAGCCGGCCATCGTGCCAGAATGCGTTGTCCCACGTGCCGGGGAGGTCCCAGCCCCCCAAGAAGAGCGTCGCCATCAGCGCCGAGGCGGTCACCATGTGCCCGAACTCGGAGATCATGAAGGCGGAGAACTTCATCGCCGAGTACTCGGTGTGATACCCGGTGATCAGCTCCGACTCGGCTTCCGGCATGTCGAAGGGGAGTCGGTTCGTCTCGGCGAAGGCCGAAATCACGAAGAGGATGAAGGCGAGGGAGAGCGGGAGAGCGAACCACATTCCGAGCTGTTGCTGCTGCCAGATCATCTCGGTGAGCGTGACGTTGCCCACCATCATGAGCACGGGAATGAGCGAGAGGCCGAGCGCGACTTCGTAGCTCACCATTTGCGCTGAAGCTCTGAGGCCTCCCAGGAACGCGTACTTGTTGTTCGAGGCCCACCCACCGAGTACCACGCCGTACACCGCCAACGAGCTGAATGCCAGCACGTACAGGATCCCGATCGGGACGTCGGCGATCACCATGTCGACTACGCCCCACTGCGTCGGGAGCGGGGCCGCTACCGGGATGACCGCGAAGGTGACAAGCGACGGTACCAAGACGAGGATGGGCGCGAGAACGAAGAAGAACCGCGACGCGGTCGCCGGCAGGGTCTCCTCTTTCAAGATGTTCTTGATGCCGTCCGCGAGCGGTTGGAAGATCCCGAACGGACCGACTCGGTTCGGGCCTCGACGGTCTTGGATGAAAGCCGAGATCCGGCGCTCGGCGAGCGTGGCGTACGCGACGGCGACGATGACGACGGTGAAAATCGTCACGTTCTTCGCGAGCATCGCCACGATGGCAGCCGTGCCTTCGATCGGCTGGAGGCCCATCAGTCGCCTCCCGTCAGAGACACGGCTTCATTGATCACCGCTCCCCGCGTCCCGATATCGTCGTAGCTGATTCCGCGGAAGGCGTCGACCGCACTTGCCGCGAACGCGTCGGCTGGCGAGCGCGGCACTTCCCCGCCGGTCTTTTCGGCGACGAGCGCGCCGACGATGAGCCAGGCTGGCCTCGCCATTCCCGGTGCCGTGAGCGCCGGATGAAAGCGTTGGACGCGACCCTTGTAGTTCGTGAACGTACCTTCGCTCTCCGCGTGCGTGCTGACTGGGAAGACGAAGTCGGCATGCGTTGCCGCTGCCGACTCCACGGCGCCCAGATACACGTACAGGTCAGCCTTCTGTCCAAAGCCTTCGGACTGGTCGGCGAGTGCGTCTCCGAGCACGATGATGACCCCGGAGTGCTCCGCGACGTCATCGATCCCACCGGAAGCGGTTTCGTCCCCGACCCTTTCCATCCCGTTCAGACGGGCTCCCGCGGCGTTAGGCGCTAGGTCGGTCCGCCTCGCGAGGTCGGGAAAGCCCTTCAGCGGTAGCTCTTCATCAGCCACGGGCGATCGGAAGACGACCGACCCGCCGCCCAACGCCTCGACCCACTGAGCGAGGGCCGCGAGGTCCTCATTGGACGAATAGGGGGATGCCACTGCCTTCACGGAACCGTTCGCAGACTCGAGCCGAGCCGCCAGAGCGGTCAACGCGTCCTTCCACCCCGCAGCGCGAGAAGACCCTCCGTCACGGACGAGCGGAGCTTCGATTCGATCGCTCCGGTTCATCCATTCGTAGTTGTGGCGACCGTAGTCACACATCCACCAACCGTTGACGTCAAAATTCTCACGGGGCTTCAGACGTTGTACGAGGTTGTCGCGGTGGTGGATGTCGATGTTGCACCCCTGTGAACACGAGGTGCACACCGACGGCGTGTGGGTGAGGTCCCACGCGCGCGCTTTGTGCAGAAAGTCCTTCGAAACCAGCGCTCCCACCGGACAAATGTCGACGATGTTGCCGTGCCAGTTCGTGCCGTCGAGCCCTTCCTCGAAGAAGGTGTCGATGACCGAGCGATTCCCGCGTTCCACCACGGTCAGTCGGTGGTCTTGCTCGACCTCGCTCATGAAGCGCACGCACCGCGTGCACATCACGCATCGGTCTCCGTAGAAGAGGACGTCCCCTCCGAAGTCGTCCCGCCCGAAGATCCGCTTCGGCTCCCGGCCCCGTCCGTGGTCGCGCCCTTCGGCGTGCACATAGTCCTGGAGATTGCACTCCCCCGACATGTCACAAATCGGACAGTCGAGGGGGTGGTTCACGAGGTAGAACTCTAGAACTCCCCGTCGGTTCTTCTTCGCCTCTTCGGACTGGGTCCGCACCACCTGTCCATCCGCCACGGTCGTGACACACCCCGGCATCGGCTTTGGCGCACCCTCGACCTCGACCAAGCAGAGGCGACACATCGCCGGGGACGACATGCCCGGATGGTAGCAGTAATGGGGCACCTCGGTTCCTACCGTCTTGGCAGCCTCGAGGATCGTCGTCCCCTTCGGGACGGCTACGTCGTGCCCGTCGATCGTGAGGTTTACTAGATCAGCCATGCCGCACAATCACCTTCTGATGACGCTCAAATCGGATGAGATGCAAGGCGGGCGAGCACCGGACGCCGAGGAGTAGCAGCGCTGCTTCGCATGCGCCGGAGCGGAGCCCAACGCCGCAGGTCGCCGATTTCAGCGTCATGCTGCACCTACTCTTTCGCCGCGTCGTATTAGGGCCAAATACTCATCCCTGAACTTCTCGATCGACGACTGGACCGGCGCTGCCACCGAATCCGAGAGAACGCAGATCGTCGTCCCGACCATCTGCTGCGTCATCTCCATGAGGGTCTCGAGATCATCTTCGGTCCCTCGTCCGTCTTCGATCCTGCGTAGGATTTGGGCGGTCCATGACGAGCCCTCGCGGCACGGTGTGCACTGCCCGCACGACTCATGCGCGTAAAAGTCGACCATGCGCCGCACTTGCTTCACGATGTCCGCCGTTTCGTCCATGACGATGACCGACGCACAGCCGAGCATTGTTCCCACGTCGACGCACCCTTCGTAGTCGAGGGTGCAGCGGCCAGCCTCTTCGGCGTTGATGATCGGCACGGATGATCCGCCCGGGATGACGGCTTTGAGCGCGTTGCCGTCGCGCATTCCACCACAGACCTCCTCGATCATCTGCATGAGCGGGAAGCCGAGCGGCAGCTCGTAGTTACCGGGCTTGTTCACGTGTCCACTCACGCAAAAAAGCTTGGTGCCCGGGCTCTTCTCGGTCCCGTACTGGCGGTACCACTCTCCACCATTCGAGATGATGTGCGGTACTGCCGCGAGGGTCTCCACGTTGTTGATGGTGGACGGCATTCCGAAGGCCCCGACCGCTGCCGGAAAGGGGGGCTTGATTCGGGGCTGGCCGCGCCGGCCCTCGAGGGAGTTCATGAGCCCCGTTTCTTCGCCGCAGATGTACGCTCCGGCCCCCTGGTGTACCGTGAGGTCCAAGTCGTTTCCGGATCCCAGGATGTCTTTTCCGAGGTACCCCTTTTCGTAGGCGTCCTCTACGGCCCGGGCCAACACCTGGTTCGTCTCGAAGAACTCACCCCTGCAGTAGATGTAGACGTGCTGGGCTCCGATCGCGTAGGCACCGATCAGACACCCTTCGATCAGTTGGTGAGGGTCCCATCGGATCAGCTCACGATCCTTGAACGTCCCGGGCTCGGATTCGTCGGCGTTGCACAGCAGATAGTGAGGCTTCCCTGACTCCTTCGGCATGAAGGACCACTTCACGCCCGTGGGGAACCCCGCACCGCCTCGACCACGCAATCCGGACGCCTTCACTTCGTCGATGACGCCCTGTGGGCCCAAGTCGAAGGCCTTCTTCAGAGCCTGGTATCCACCTCGCTCGAGATACGTATCGAGCCGCCGCTGCTTCGGATCCCCGAAGTACTTGCTGAGAACCCGCACCTCATGGTCGGAAACGTACGGGTATGCCATCAGCCGTCACCCTTTCCCTTGAGGTGCTCGCAGATCTTCGGCACTTCTGTCGGGGTCACGTTCTCGAAGTACCTCGAATTGATCTGGACACACGTCGCGAATCCACACGCTGCGAGGCACTCGGCTTCGATGACGGTGAATTCACCGTCCTCCGAAGTCTCCCCCAACTCCGTGTCCGTATACCGGAGGAACGCTTCAACGACCTCGTCCGCGCCCGCGAGGTTGCAGGAAATGTTGGTGCAGACCTGAACAAGGTGCCGACCGACCGGCCGCTTGTTGTACATCGTGTAAAAGGTGGCCACACCCCGGACATACGCCGGCGAGAGGTCGAGCAACTCCGCGACGCGGTCCATCGACGGCGGACTCACATACCCGCGTAACTCTTGGGCCAGGCCGAGCGTCGGAAGTAGCGCCGCCTGCTTCGTGGGATACCGGGTCAGAATCTTCTCAAAGCGCTCCTGATACTCACCTTCGAAGAGCTTCGCGTCGGGGTTCTTTTCGGCCAGCATGTAGGGCAACGTGCCGGCCCCCGAGGCATGGCCCCCGTGGCGGGGCCGGTCTCCCACGAAATCATCTCCCCGGACCTCGGCCTCGGAGAGATCGAACTCTCCGGTGTTGCCGGCCCATCCCGGGTTCTTGAACGGGGCGTCGCTCATCGATCGATCTCCCCGAGGACGATGTCGAGACTGGCGTTGATCATGATCAGGTCGGACACCAGGTGCCCTTCGGCGAGCTTTGGGATGACGGAGAGATTCACGAAGGATGGTGGGCGGACCCGCCAGCGCACCGGTTTCGTGTCGCCTTCTTCCGCCACGACATACATCCCGAGTTCACCTTTGGACGCCTCGATCGCGTAGTAGCAATCGCCTTCCGGCGCCGGGATCCCCTCGGTGATGAGTTTGAAGTGGTGGATCATGCTCTCCATATCCGACATGGCGTCCGTCTTGGAGGGCAACGAGATGTTCGGGTCCTCGACGTTGATCGGACCACCGGGGAGCCGAGCGATCGCCTGACGGAGCAAGGAGACGGATTGTGCCATCTCTTCCATCCGACAGAGGTACCGATCGTAGCAGTCTCCGTGCTGCCCTACCGGGACCTCGAAGTCGTACGTCTCGTAGTCGTAGTAAGGCCGATCCTTGCGGACGTCGTACGGGACTCCGGCCGCACGGAGGTTCGGTCCAGTGAAGCCGTAGTTGATCGCGTCGTCAGCACTGATCGCGCCGACTCCTTGCGTCCGCCCGATGTGGATCTGATTCCCCGTGAGGAGGTGGTGAACCTCGGCGAGCGTCTTGGGGAAGTGGTCGAGGAAGTCGAGCAGCTGATCGAGCCACCCCTCAGGCAAGTCGGCCATCATTCCGCCGACACGGGTCGCGGACGTCGTGATCCGAGCACCTGTGAGTGACTCGTGGAGCTTGTAGATCTTCTCGCGCTGCTGGAAGCAATACAGGAAGGGCGTGAAAGCCCCCACGTCGATCGCCGTGGTCCCCAACCAGAGGAGGTGTCCGAAGATGCGGTCCAACTCCATGAGCATCACGCGGACCACTTTGCACCGCTCCGTGACCTCGATCCCCATCAGCTTTTCGACCGACATCACGTACGCGCAGTTGTAGATCAGAGGCGCGAGATAGTCCATCCGGTCGGTGAGCGGGACGATTTGGTTCCAGGTCCGGTACTCGCCCAGCTTCTCAAAAGAGGAGTGGAGGTACCCGATGTGCGGTGTGACCTCGGTCACCGTCTCTCCGTCGAGCTCGCAGACCAGCCTCAACACCCCGTGTGTAGCCGGATGCTGAGGACCGATGTTGATGAGCATGCGCTCCGTACCGATATCCGGCTCGGGCATATCGAAGGGGGTCAGCGGGCTCGGGGTCCCGACTCCACCCGGTCCCATCTCACGACGGCCGACCTTTACCTCAATCGTCTTCGAGCTCATGTCTGGCCCTCCCCGCTGTCGGCCGGTACCTCCTGGGGAGCGCCGTGCCCGAAATCTTCGGCCAGGTAGAAGCGCTCGACATCCTGATTGAGGGCTCTTCGAGTCTGCTCGGCCCGAGAGAAACGCCCACGCAGGGGGAAATCCTTGCGGAGGGGGTGCCCTTCTGCGTAGTCGTCGGGCATCAAGATTCGGCGTAGATCCGGGTGACCTTTGAAGGTGACTCCAAAGAGGTCGTACACTTCCCGTTCGAGCCAATCCGCCGATTTCCACAGGTCGACCACGGAGTCGACCTCCAGAGCGTCGAGCGGTAGCTCCGAGCGTACGCGCAGCGCCCGCGCGTGTTTCGTCGAGAACATCTGCCACACTACGTTGACCGGTCGCCCCCGTCCGTAGTCGACCCCCGTGACATCGGACATCATGTCGTACGCGTGATCGGGGTCTTCCTTCAGCCACTGCAGGATGTCGTGGCTCTTGTCCGGCTTGATCCAAACGACGTGCTGATCCCCCGCCGAGATCCGGTGGCGCACGACCTCGGACGGGAAGTTGGCCCGAAGCGCTACAACAGTTGGATGGGCCTCTTCGTACGACGGGAACGCTTCGCCGACGTCGACTTCAACAGTCGGCGCGCCGGCTCCCTCATCGACCGCGTCGAAGGGGCTGCTTCCGTCGGAGCCACTCACGGGAGCAGCTCTTCCGTCGATGGAAGTTGGGGCACCACGATTCCACCGGAGAGCTGATCTTGTTGGGTCGAGTTTCCGAACGGACCGGTAAGGCCCCCGACCTGCTCTGCATCCGCGCGAGGCCGCGCTACAGAGGAGGGATTCTCCGCCCGGTGTTCGAAGTGACGATCGAGGCTTTCCTGTCGGATCTTCTCTTGGATCATCATGAGCCCGTAGATGAGCCCTTCGGGACGGGGCGGGCATCCGGGAATGTACACGTCGACCGGAATGATCGTGTCGATCCCCTGCACCATCGAGTACACGTCGAAGACCCCGCCCGAGCTCGCGCACGCTCCCATAGAGATCGACCACTTCGGCTGCGGCATCTGGTCCCAGATCCGTCGGAGCACCGGGGCGAGCTTGTACGGGACACGGCCCGCACAAATCAGCACATCGGCTTGGCGCGGGCTAAACGACATCCGCTCCATCCCGAAGCGAGAGAGGTCGTAGTTGGAGGCTGCCGACGCCATCATCTCGATCGCGCAACAGGCGGTCCCGAACGGCATGGGCCAAAGGGAATTGCGTCGCCCCCAGTTGATGAGCCAATCGACCCGACTCGTGAAGAAGGTAGGTAGCCCGATCGGGCCGCTTTCCTTCTGAGCCCCGGCGGTGGGGAGAAGGTCACCTAGTCCCACTCGAGACCTCCTTTCTTCCATTCGTAGACGAGACCCAACGCGAGCACGGCGACAAAGATCGACATCGCCACGAAGGCGCTCCAGCCGAGCTCGCGCATGTGGACCGCCCACGGGATCAAGAAAATCGTCTCCAGATCGAAGACGATGAAGCTGATGGCGACCATGTAGAACTTGACCGAGAAGCGTGCTCGAGTGCTTCCCAGGGGTATCATCCCAGATTCGTACGGCATCAGCTTCTGAGCCGTATCGCGTCGCGGATTGAAGATGTGCGACGTCACCACCATACCGAGAGCGTTAACTATCGACAGGGTGAAGAGAATGAGGAGGGGGAGGTACGCTCCCGACATGCGGTCGCCCAGGGTTTGTGAAATTGTTCACGAGCTGCGCGCAGCGGCGAAAAGGTACCCGGGTCGCGCTCGGAGTGTCAACCGCAGGAAGCGAGGATTTTCGCCCATTTCGGTGCGGTTTGACCGCGGTTCCGCGAACCCTCTATCTTCCGCGGCCCCATGCGGTCAGGGAGTCGCCCCCTGCCCCCTCACCGGTCCGCTCCTGGACCATCATCGTAGCGAGCGGGATCCCGATGCCGATCAAGAGTGACAAGTGGATTCGAAGGATGTGCGAAGAGCACGCCATGATCGAGCCGTTCGAGTCCGGTCAGGTGCGGGACGGCAAGATCTCGTACGGGATCTCGTCGTATGGGTACGACATCCGTGTGTCATCGGACTTCAAGGTGTTCACGAACGTCCACAACTCGATCGTAGATCCGAAGAATTTCGACGACCGCTCCTTTGTCGACATCTCGGGGCCCGAGTGCATCATCCCACCCAACTCGTTCGCCCTGGCCCGCACGGAAGAGTACTTCCGCATTCCACGAGACGTCCTGGTCGTCTGCGTCGGCAAGTCCACGTACGCCCGTTGTGGCCTCATCGTGAATGTGACTCCGCTAGAACCCACCTGGGAGGGGTACCTCACGCTGGAGATTTCCAACACGACGCCGTTGCCGGCGAAGGTGTATGGCGGCGAGGGAATCGCCCAACTCCTCTTCTTCGAAGGGGATGAGGAGCCCGAGGTGGCGTACGCAGACCGGAAGGGGAAGTACATGAAGCAGGTCGGGGTCACGCTGCCCCGCATGTAGTAAGGTGACCGCGCGGGCGACGTACTCGAGGAGGACGCACCACACCTCTCTCCTCGGCACCTTCGGCATGCATCGATCTCTTCCCGTGATGGCCGCCGTGCTCTTCATGTTCACGCCCGGGGTCCTGTCGGCTCAATCGACCCCGAACATCCCTCCTCCGTCATCGATCGAGCGGCTTCAGACGCTCTTCGCGACATTCGAAGCGGGCGAGGCGCTCCAGATCGTGACGCCCCGGTACTTCGTCGAGGACGCTCACTTCGAGGGCGTCGATGGTGGAACGGTCCGACTGTCGCAGAGTGGAACGGAGGTGCCTCTCGAGTTGGCCGACATCCGTGCGGTATCGGTTCGTGCGCGCCATTCGCTCCAAGGAGCTCTTTGGGGGGCCGGGGCCGGAATCTTGGTTGGCAGTCTGGCAGGCATGATCGTCGGGTCCTTTGACTGCACGACCGCATCCTCGTGCCAAGATGCGGAGCGCGAGGGCGCGTTGCGTTGGGGGAGCGTTTTCGGGATTGGAGGCGCAGTCGGTGGCTTCGTGATCGGCCGCTACGCCGTCTATTGGAAGCCGGTCTTCCCCTAGGCGTATTTCGGCCTCGCGCCGGACCCGTTCCCTAAGTGCAACCGAAAGGCGAGTCCGTCGTATCTGACTGAGAAGGAATGCGAGACGACGCACGCACAGCGGAGGCACGGCTCATGCACTCTTGGTCAGCGCTCACCCGAACTGGCGCGCTCACGCTCCTGCTCGCCGCCGGAAGCTGCAATCTGGAAGTGAACATCCACGTCGCCGACGACGGCGTGGAAGCGGACGTGAACGCGTCGACGGCGTTCACCTTCCCGGAGTTGCCGCCTGATGCGAGGGATCGGAGTGCGCCATGGAGCGGCCCCGACTTGCACGTCGATCCCGACGCTCTCCCGGTGCCCACGCCACCGGCGCCGCCTCTCTACGACATCCCATCGGGTGTCTCCGCTGCGGTGCACGACGCACTTTGGCGTCCTTACGAGGCCGAAGAAGCAGCGGCTGAGCTCGCCCCGGCCGACGGTCCGACCTTCACTCCATTCACGCGCGCTCCTCAAATTATGAACCGACTCGAGGTCGTGCGGGCGATGGAGCGCGCGTACCCGGTCGCGCTGAAGCGAGCCGGGATCGGTGGTACCGTCAGGGTCTACTTCATGATCGATGAGGACGGAGCGGTCTTGGACTACCGGTTGGCTCAGTCATCCGGCAATGAGTCGCTCGACGATGCCGCCCTATCCGTTGCCGAGTCGTATCGCTTCTCCCCTGCACTCAATCGAACGGAAGCGGTTCCCGTCTGGGTGGTCTTCCCGATCACGTTTCAAGCGATGTAGAGCTGGCGAGGACGAGCGCGTACATCGCGCGCTCGTCCTCGATCCACCGTTCGACGCAGAGGCCCGAGCGCTCGAAGAGCGCGTCGATGGAGTCGCGATCGTACTTGCACGAGATCTCCGTCCGGATTCGCTCTCCCGCCAGCACTTCGAAGGTGTCCCCGCTCGGGAAGGCGACGCGCTGGTCTCGACGCGAAAGAAGCGCGGTCTCGATCCTGCCTCGTTCCACCGTGTAGCGAGATTCGTGCTCCCATCCGTCGAGGTCGAAGTCTGAGCCGAAGCGGCGATTCACCACCGTGAGGATGTTCTTCGAGAAGGCGGCGGTCACTCCGTCGGCATCGTTGTAGGCTTCCTCGATTCTCGCAGCGGACTTGTGTGGACCAGGTCGAAGGTCGACGCCGAGGAGAAGTCGGCTACGAGGTCGTAGTGCCGTGGCGATGCGAGTGAGGAGGCCAACCGCTTCATCGTCCTCGAAATTCCCTAGCGTGCTCCCCAGAAACGCGATCCAATGCGGTTCCGGGAGATCGTCTGGAAGCTCCACGGGCCCTAGGAAGTCCGCCACGACCGGCGTGATCCGCCAGCCTGGATATTCGTCACGCAACGTCGCAGCTGTCGTCTCGAGGAAGTCAGCCGACACGTCAATGGGCACGTACGCCTTCCCGGTTCCGGACGCCTCCATCGCGTCTAGTACGATTCTCGACTTCTCCGCGCTGCCGGCGCCCAGTTCGGCGAAGGTGGCGGGTTCTAGCTCCCGGACCAAGGTCGGCATGGATTCCCGGAGGAGCGCCCTTTCCATTCGGGTGGGATAGTACTCTTCGAGCTCCGTGATCCGTTCGAACAGCTGAGAGCCGTACTCGTCGTAGTGGTACTTCGTCGCAATACGTTTGGGTGAAGCGCGCATGCCATCCAAGACGGCTCGAAATTCTCCGCCCCCTTCTCGTTCCGAAGCGTTCACTTCGCGCACCGTAGGCCACTGAAGATCTGCCGGCGGATCGGATAGTCCCAATTCCGGAAGGTGTTGCGCACCGCCCCGAAGCGTGTCGCCCACGACCCTCCCCTCAGGACCTTGTACTCGTCCCCGAAGAAGACCTCGGAGTACTCAGGGTATGGGAACGTCTGATACCCTGGGTAACCTGAGAAGCTCGTCGATGTCCATTCCCAGACATTGCCGAGCATGTCCCAACATCCGAATGCGGAACGTCCCTCCGGGTACGAACCCACACGGGTCGTTTCGAAGATGAGCGCGTCGAGGTTGGCGGTGCCCGTCGTAGGCGGCTCGCCGCCCCAAGGGTACATCCGATGCTGGCCGTCTACCGGATCGTATGCCGCTGCGACCTCCCACTCCGCCTCGGTCGGCAGTCGAAGCCCAGCCCACCGGGCGTACGCCTCGGCTTCCCAATAGCAGATGTGGCAAACGGGTCGGAGTGGATCGAGGGGGACGGTGCGATCCATCCATCGCTCAACCCAGCCTTCGTCGGACAGGCGCCAGTACTTCGGCGCCTCGAGGCGCGCTTCTCGGGACCACGCCCACCCTTGCTGGGACCAAGCGTCGCGTCGGTCATACCCCCCGTCGTCGACGAACGCGAGGTACTCCCCATTGGTCACAGGGTGGGCTCCGATCTCGAAAGCCTCCAAGGAGACGTCGTGCCGCGGCCGCTCGTTGTCGTACGCGGCCGAGCGATCGTCGGTGCCGAACGGGTAGCTCCCGGCGGGAATCGACACCATCGTGCCTGGAGGGGGTGCATCCGGGGAAAGAGTCGGAGAGCCGAGTTGTCGCGGCGCCGGGTACCGATGGCCCTGCTTCAGCTGCAACGTCTGGAGGATGGTCTCGTTGTGTTGGTACTCGTGCTGCAGGACCATCCGGTACACGAAGCTCTCGTGGAGGAGTGGGGTCTGGGTGCCGGCGTCCGTGACATCGAGCTCGTCGAGGACGGCTCGACGGACGGCAGCCAGGTACTCTCGTGCCTCCGGAAGGCTCGGCAACTGGAGGGAATCGCGTACGGCCCGCGGATTCTCGAAGGGGTTGTAAATCCCGCTGAGTCCTTCGGAGCCGGTATCCTCCGCAGCCACATTCTCTCGCAGCCAGACATCTTCGAAGTGAGCGATGTGTCCGAGGTCCCACACGATCGGACTCATGAGCGGATCGTGCTGCTTGCGCACGTCTTCGTCCGAAAGAGGTGCGGTCAACAGGAGCGTACGTTGGCGGGCTTCGGCCAGGAGTGCCCGGATCTCGGGTCTAGTGAGGGAGCGTCCGAGGTATAGGTCCATGCGTGTTGGCCTTGGGAGCGAAAGTTCGGCACCACGATCGGAAAAAGAACGTAGCGTCAGCCCTTTCAGGTTCCCGTCGGCGCCTCCCCACCATACCACGGCGAGCTCTTACCCTCTCCTCCGCGACCGAGCAGCGTCCAGAGGTCCGCCCCCGCCGGCTCTTGGAAGGCCCGTAGGCCGAACTCGGGCAGGATTGCGATTAGGTGGTCGAAGATGTCGCCCTGAAGGCCCTCGTACGTCGCCCACGCGGTGTCGTTGGCGAAGCAGTAGATCTCGATGGGGAGGCCTTGGGGCGTGGGCGCCAGTTGGCGCACTAAGACGGTCATCTCGTCGTGGACGAGGGGATGTTGCTGGAGGTACGCAAACAGGTATGCGCGGAACGTCCCGACGTTCGTTAGCCTCCGCATCTCCGGAATCACGTCCGGGTCGGTGCGCTTGGAGTCGGAGTGTTCCTTGAGCTCACCCCGCTTTCTCGCCATGTACTCGGTGAGGAGTTCGTAGCGTCCTAGCCGATCCACCTCTTCCTCGGTCAGGAAGCGCACCGATCCGAGGTCCAGGTGGAGCGCGCGCTTGATCCGGCGCCCCCCGGACTCGCTCATCCCGCGCCAATTCTTGAACGACTCGCTAATGAACTTGTGTGTGGGGACGGTCGAGATCGTCTTGTCCCAGTTCTGGATCTTGACCGTGTGCAATGCGATGTCGATGACGTCGCCGTTGGCGTGGGACTGCGGCACCTCGACCCAGTCTCCGATCCGAATCATATCGTTCGACATGATCTGGAGGCTGGCGACGAGTGAGAGAATCGTGTCTCGAAACACGAGCATCAGGACTGCGGTGAGCGCCCCGAGTCCAGAGAGGAAGACGAGCGGAGACCGATCGGCCAGGATCGAGATGACGACCACCCCCGCCGCGATCCAGAGGACGAGTCCTACGACTTGGAGGTACCCCTTGATCGGCCTGCTCTTCGCCTCGGAGTACGACTCTGTGTAGATGTCGTTGATTGCGGTGAGGAGCGCGTTGGCGGACAAGACGGCGCTGATGACGACAACGGAGAACGCGACCCGTTGGATGAGGAGTGCCGCGAGCGCGATACCATTCGACGCTCCGGCCAGCTCCGCTGGTGCGATTCCCAAGGCCGGAGCGATCCCGGCGTAGACGATGACCGCGGGGACGATGGTAGCCAGTCGAGCGAACACCTTCCGCTCGATGATGCGGTCGTCCCAGGTGGACGTCGTACGGGCGGCTGCTCGCCGAATAATGCCGCGTCCGATACGCACGGTGATGCGGTACGCGACCCACGCTGCGAGTAGGAGCGCGAGGGTAAGGGCGGTCTGACCGGCCCACACGGGGAGTTGATTCATCACTGGTTGGCCCGAAGCTCTCGAGCCATCAGGTCGAGCGCGAGGTTACTCAATCGGACGAGGTGCGGGTGAGCCCGGTTACCGTTCGTAAGGAAGACGATGCCGTGGCCTCGGACCGCATTCCCCATGACGAACGCCGTGTAGCCAGGCACGCTCCCAGAGTGAGCGAAGTAGCGATCGTGTCCCCGGGAGGAAGTCCACCAGGTAAGTCCGTACCCTGGGTCATCGTACCCCCAACCGCCGCCCATGGGCTCCCCAGCGAACGCGGGGAACTGGAGAGACTGCATGAGCTCGAGGGTCTCCGGACGTAAGAGTCGCCGCGGTCCCGCCATCCCGTCCCCGAGATTGAAGGAGAGCCACCGGGCTTGGTCGTGGATGGTGCCGAAGGTGATACCGGCTGGCCAGACGTTGGCCTTGAGTCGGACCGTGGGTGCCAGGCGTCCTGTCGTTTCGTCGGGCACATAGGGAACGGCGAGCCGCTCCTCGAGAGCAGGTGACAAGTCGAAGGTGGTGCTATTCATCCCGAGAGGGCCCCATACGTTCTCCCGGACGTACTGCTTGTAGGGGACTCCGCTGAACTTCTCGACGAACCAGGCGACGAGGGAGTACGCCATATTGGAGTAGACGACCGCCGTGAGCGGCGGGGTCTCGACGCGGAGTGAGTCCGACAAGTATTCGTCGAGCGCGAGCGGCGCCGTTTCACCCCACACGGTGTGGGGTCCGAAGTCGACCGGCATGCCCGAAGTGTGCGTGAGCAGGTGGCGAAAGCGTACCGGATCGTTCGGGTCCTCGCCTCGGATCGTCATTCCGTCGAGGTACTCCCGCACCGGGTCATCGAGTTCGAATGCTCCGGCTTCCATCTGCTGGAGAAGCGCCACGGTAGATTGCGCTTTGAACGTCGATCCGATGAGGTATACGGTTTCGGTCGAGGCCGGCGTTCTCGCCCAGAGATTCGACATCCCGTACGCCCGGCTCCACAGCTCTCCCGACTCGTTGGCCAGGGCTACGGTGATCGACGGAATCCCCCCGTCGAGCATGGCACGACGGATCTCTGGCTCCAACTCCGCTACCACCCTCGCGAGGGCCTGCCGCTCGTCCTCGCTCTGGGCACTCGCGGGAGTGGGCAGCCACGCGGTAACTGCCCATATGCCCAGCAGCGTTCGCCCGATCAGTCCTAGTGAGGTCATCGATTCGCCTCCTTCCCTGGTCCGTATAAGACGTGCCCTGGCCGGGCTCCTGTATGCTCACCACCTCGGTCGATTACCACCGTCCCGTTGACCAACACGTACTCGATCCCGGTCGGAAAGAGGACGGGTTCTTCGTACGTCGCCCGGTCGTCGAGGCGGTCGAGGTCGAAGATCGTGATGTCGGCCCACATCCCTTCACGGATCAGCCCTCGGCGGTCGAGGCGCATTCGCGTCGCGGGCCACGACGTCATCTTCCGTACAGCTTCCTCGAGCGTCAGCGTGCCCCGGTCCCGGACGTAACGAGCCAGAACGCGAGGGAAGGTGCCGTAGCTACGAGGATGCGGAAGGCCGAGCGCGTCCACGACTCCGGGGGTCATCGCCGCCCCGGCATCCGAACCGATACTGGTCCACGGCCGCTGTAGAGCCCATTGCACGTCTTCGTCACTCATCATGTGGTAGATCGCCATGACGCGCCCGTCACCCTCAGCCACGAGATCCCATGCGACATCGGCTGGGTCTCGCCCCACTTCCTCCGCGATCTCGGCGATCGATCGGCCCTCGAGATGGGCGTTGTCGGGGTTCCGTGCGTTCACGAGCACGACCCCGTCCCAACCACCTGCCGCCTCGACGATGTTCCACCATCCCTCGTACCCTGTCACGAGCTCTTCCTTCAAGCGAGCTCGGACCTCCGGGCGGGCGATCCGCGCCTCGACCGAGTCCGCGCCTCCATCAAAGACCCAGCTCGGGATCGTGGCTTCCAGACCAGTTCCACCCGCCGTGTACGGGTAGACGTCGGCCGCGACGTCGACGCCCCGAGCCCTGGCAGCGTCGATCTCCGCGCCCGCTTCTTTGATGATCGTTCCCCATCCGGGATGGTACGCGCCTTTGTAGTGAAAAATCTCGACGGGCATCCCCGCGCCTTCGCCTACCGCGATCGCCTCGCGCACTGCTTCTACGAGGCCGGCCCCCTCATCCCGGATATGCGAGGCGTAGATTCCTCCGAACTCCGCCGCAGCTTCCCCGACCGCAATCAACTCTTCGGTGTCGGCAAAAGATGATGGTGGGTAGATGAGCGCGGTGGTCATCCCCATGACACCTTGTCGCATCGCAGCGCGCATCATCTCGCGCATTTCCTCGAGCTCGACGGCCGTGGGCGGGCGGTCTTCGTTCCCGATCACGGCCCGGCGGGTCTGCGTCTCTGAGAAGTAGCTTCCGAAGTTGATCGAGATGCCCTGCTCCTCCAACGATCGGAAGTACGACTCGATCTGGTCGACACCCACAGGGGTGCCTCCCTCTCCACCGATCGCGGTTGTCACCCCCATACGGAGTTTGTTCTCTGCAAGGCCGTTTCGGGGGAGCACGCTACCGGACTGGTCCATCATGTCGATGAAGCCCGGAGAGACGTACAAGCCGGTGGCGTCGATCTCGCGCCGCCCTTCGCCTATGACTCGCCCGACCCGGACGATCCGCCCCGAGCGCACGGCGACATCCGCACGAATCCACGGGTTGCCTGCTCCGTCGAGGACTCGTCCGTTCCGGATGACCACGTCGTACGTCGGAGCGTCGAGCTCGGCGCCCGCGGGGGCCTGGGCAGCGAGCGGCGCCCCAGCCAACAGGGCTGCCGCACACAAAGGTGTCCAGAGTGCGTATCGTGTCATGCCCGGGATAGGATCGGGGTGAGTACGAAGGGCCCGTGCGGCGCCCGCAAGAGATCGTTCCGGCGCTCACGATAGCGTCGGTGTCGGGCGCGGTCTATTCTCGGCGCATGGAACGACCTTCATTCTTTCGTCGATACCTGCTACCGGGCTTCCTCTTCCAGTCGGTTGTGATTGCTGGAGGGTATGGCACGGGCGCGGAGCTTTCTCAGTACTTCCTTAGCCAGGGGCCCCGGGGAGGACTCCTCGCGATCGCGATGAGCACAGTGGTCTTCAGCGCGGTCGCGATGGCCACATACGAACTCGCACGTATTTGGCAAGCATACGATTACCGGCACTTCTTCAAGCGACTTCTAGGCCCTTCGTGGTGGCTCTTCGAGGTCTGCTACGTCGGGTTGCTCCTCGTCGTGCTCGCCGTGGTCGCAGCCGCGTCTGGCGAGATCATGCGGGACACGTTCGGTCTGAACTACTGGTTCGGTGTCGTGGCGGTGATGGCGGCGGTCGGCGGCCTCATCGTGGGTGGAAGCAAGACGATCGAGCGCTTCTTTTCCATGTGGTCTTTCGTCCTTTACGCCCTGTACATCGTCTTCTTCGTCTGGTGCTTCCGGACGCTGGGTGGTGACATCAGCGCGAATATGGATGCAGCCCCGGTCGGGACGGGCTGGGCGCTATCCGGCTTGCTGTACGCCGGGTACAATCTCGCAGTCATTCCGCCGGTCCTCGCCGCGCTTCGGCTCCACGGGTCGCGACGCGAGACGCTGATCGCGGGCGCGCTCACGGGACCGATCGCGATGATCCCGGGCCTGCTCTTCTACCTGCCCATGATCGCGATGTACCCGACGATCTTGGATGCGACGGTCCCCGCGACACCGCTCTTGGAAGCGCTGGACTCTCGCGTCTTCCAGATCGCCTTCCAGGTCGTGCTCTTCGGCACCTTGATCGAAACCGGTACCGGGCTGATTCATGCCGTGAACGAACGGGTCTACGGGCTACGTCGGGATCAGGACCGAGAGATGCCTTCCTGGGCTCGCCCGGCCATCGCCCTCGGGCTACTCACACTCGGCGCCGCGATCAGCGGCTTCGGCCTCACCGGCCTCGTGGCTCAGGGGTACGGGACCCTCTCGTACGGCTTCATCGCCTACTTCGTCGTGCCGGTACTGCCCATCGCGGTCTGGTGGAGTCTCAAGGGGCGGGAGTCGGAGTAGCCGAAGCGTCGTCGTCCGACGTATCGGTCCAACCGTCGACAACCGCGGCCGTCGTGGCTTGACCCAAGAGATTCACCGTCGTCCGGAACATGTCTGGGATTCGATCGATCCCCAGTAGGATCGATAGGCCCGAAAGGGGTATCCCGACCGTATCGAGGGCCGGAGCCAGCGTCATGACCCCTGACGACGGCACGGGGGCCACCGTAAGGGAGACCATGAAGGTGGCTAGGATCGCGCCCCCGATGGCGGCAGCTGGGATCGGAACCGAGAACAAGTCAGCCAAGAAAATGATGGCGGCTCCCTGAAAAAGTGCGGAGCCGGGGCGATACATCGAGGCGCCGAGAGGTACGACTAGATCGGCGACCGTCTCGGACGTTCCGAGCTTCCCTTTCGTCTCCTCGAGCGTGACGGGGAGTGCGGCCGCTGTGCTCGTGGTCGAGAATGCGATGCTCGCGGCGCCGAACGTCCCTTTGAAGAAGCGGGCAGGGCCGATTCCGGCCACGAACTTCAGAAGGGGTAGGTACACCACCGCGATGTAGATCCCGAGCGCCGCGATTACAGCGACCACGAAGATCGCGAGGCTCTGGATCAAACCCCAACCGAGTTGAGCGGTCACCGGCGCGGCCAATCCGAAAATCCCGATCGGGGCCGTCCAAAGGATCCACCATACCAGTTTGATAAGCGCGTCGCCGAATGCCTCCGCAACCCCAACGAGCCGCTGCCGGGAGTCGTCCGGAAGGGTGCCGGCAGCGGCCGCGAGAAGCGACGTGAAGACGATGAGTTGGAGTAGCTGACCGTTTGCCGCGGCCGCGAAGGGGTTCGAGGGGATCAACCCGACGAGGAAGTCCACGAAGCCGGGGAGCGCCGGTGCTTCACGCGCCGCGGCCTCAGGCACGGCGATCTCGGGCGCGAAGGTGAGTGCGATCGCCATGGTCCCCATCCCGATGACGATGGCGGGCACGATCGACACCCAGAAGAAGCCGAGGGTCAAGCCACCGAGTCTTCCGAGCTTTCGCGGGTCGCCGAGCTTCGCGACGCCGGTGAAGATCACAGCCATGACCAGAGGGATGATGACCATTCGGATTGCGGCCATGAAGGCGGCGCCGAAGGGCGCGGAGCCGAGCGCGATCGTCATGAACGGATCGATCCCCGCAGCTCCGAGCAGACCCGTTACGATCCCGAGGATGAGGCCGGCGGCGATGGCGGCGTGGAGCATCGTGGTCGGTGGGTCTGAGGGTCAGCTAGGCGAGGGCGAAGCTACGCGTCGAAGGCCGGCGAGGCGACGGATGCTTGCAATCCCGAAGACCGGGCCGAGAAGGAGTCCCGCGAAAGCGAAGCGCCATGTGACCGCGTCGGCCACAACGGGCACCGCCTGGATCGTCACCATGGTGAGCAGGAAGCCCAACGACGTCTGGAGCATGAGCGCGGTCCCGACAGAGTCGCTCGGAGCGACTTCCGTCACCATCGCGCTGAACTGGGCGGAATCCGCGACCACGAAGAAGCCCCAGACGAGGCAGAGCATGGCCAAGAAGATGAACGGAGCTCCGATGAGGAGTCCGGACACGATGCAACACCCGCCGCTCACGACCAGAGAGAGGGTCACGACCCGTTCGCGGCCGACCCGGTCCGCCGCAACTCCGCCCCAGACACACCCGAGACCTCCGGCAGCGATCGTGCCGAAGGCCACGAGGTCTACGGACGTCGCAGGGACTCGTCCGGCCGCCGCTACTGCCAGCAAGGTGGGCACCCACGTCCAGACCGCGTACAGCTCCCACATGTGGCCCAAGTAGCCCCCGGTGGCCAGCATCGTTTCGCGATGCCGGAGAACCCGTCCCACTCTCGACCACGAGAATGGGCGCGAAGCGAAGGGGTACGGTCCGTCGCGGTACGCCAGGGCGATCAGCGCCGCGCCGAGGAGACCTGCAGCCGATGCCCCCACGACCACCGTGGCGAGGCCCGGGCCTCCGAGCGCCTTGAGGAGGTACGGCATCGACTTCCCGACGGTGAGTGCTCCCACCACCGTGCCGATCGCCATCCCCCGCGACGAGCGGAACCACGTGGCGATCATCTTCATGCCGGGTGGATAGACCCCAGCGAGGAAGGCTCCGGTTAGGAAACGAGCGGTGAGCGCCCCCTCATAACCCCATCCCAGCAGGAGCGTGGCGTTGGCGATCGCCGCGAGCGCGGCGGACACCGCGAAGAGGAGCCGGGCCGGCACGACGTCGGCCGCGTTGAGCAGCGCCGCTACCGCGGTGCCGACCACGAAGCCCAACTGGACGGATGTCGTGAGTAGCCCGACCTGACCCGACGACAACGACCAGATCTCCTGGAGTTCGGCACCGACCGAGGTCGCGGTCATCCACGACGAGAGCGATAGGAGCATCGCTACGGAGACGACACCGAGGGCGTGCCACCGTCTCGGGTCGTGGTCCGCCGTCATCGGACCAGGCTTCACCTACCCGACGAACTGCTTCATGACGAACCAAAGGTTCGCCGGGCGCTCCGCGAGCCGCCGCATATACCACGGGAACCATGCCGAGCCGTAGCTCACAAGTACACGTACCTGGTGACCGGTCCGCGCCAAGCGTCGCTGCTCCTCGCGCTGGATCCCGTACAGCATCGCAATCTCATACTCGGCCTTCGGTACCCCGAGTTCGAAGGCGATGCGATTGGCTTCGTTGATCATGGTCGGGTCGTGTGTGCCGAGCACCGGCCGCCCCTCGCCTCCTCCGAGTCGTGCACGTAGGAGCGCCTGCGTGAGCTTCACGAAGTTGCGGTCGACGTCCGCCTTGGATGGGAAGGCCACGTCGGCGGCCTCGTTGTACGCACCCTTCACCAAACGGATGGACGGATCGATCGGGAGAAGATCCTTGAGGTCCGCCTCTGTGCGTTTGAGGTAAGATTGGAGGCAGAGGCCGACGTTGGCACGGACCGTCTTGAGGTTGCGGTAGACCTCCAGCGTCCTGTCGACGTACGCTGACGACTCCATGTCGATCCAGACGAGGGTGTCCGTTGCCTGCACGATGCGGAGAATCCGCTCGGTGGCCTCGTCGACTCCGAAGTCGAGTCCTAGCTGAGTCGGCTTTACGCTGACCTCGGCGTCGAGGCCCGTCTCGGCGATCTTCTGGAGTGCTCCGAGGTAGTGCTCCATCACGCCGTCAGCCTCACTCAACTCGGTGAGGTTCTCTCCGAGGAGGGTGACGGTAGCAGCGATTCCATCTTCGGCTAGCGGGCCTGCTTCCCGTAACGCGTCCGAGAGATTCTCGCCGGGCATGAAACGGCGGGTCGCGCGCTGGAAGAAACCGTACGTCGGCAGCGTCTCCGCGAGGAACGGATTGGTCGAGGCCCAGAGGAGTGCGTCTCTCAGCACGGTCTTAGCTCTGCACGAAGCGGTACATGAGGCGGATGAGTCGGTAAGCTTGGTCGGCGTCCGTCGCAGTGTACATCACGGTGAAGCCGTCGACCTTTGTGACCCCAGGGATCGACATCAAGATGTCGACATGCGTCGTCGAGGCGAAGCGCATGCGAATCTCGACCGGATTCCCTGGGTCCCACGCCTGGTACCCACCCGTCGCGAGCCTCCCCAGCGCCGTCGTGGTGCCAGCGGCAAGCAAGTCATGGACTCGCTCCGGATGAATCAAGCGCGCCGAGGCCGGGGTCTCGGCGGTCTTGGTCGTGACCGTCTCGGTCCCGAGCAGCTCCGAGAGCTCGGCTGTGGCGGCCGAGTCGCCGGCCGCCAGGATCACTGGAACGCCCAACGAACCGGCGAAGGCCGCGTTCATCCCCCCCTCGCCTACCTCGACACCGTTGAGCCAGAGCCCTTTCACGGATCCGCTCCCGGTATGGGCCAAGAAGCCGTCCGGATCGCCAGCCATGGCGTGGTAGCCGAGGAAGACGACCCCGTCGAACGACGCGTCGAGCCCCTGCACCATTCCGAGGGGCTTGATGCTCCCCTGGATGTACGTCACCCGAGGGTCGAGTTGTGTGTGAAGCGCGTTCTGGTGATCCCCGTGTGAATCGTTGACGAGGATCTCGGCGGACGGCGCCGAGGCGAAGATGGCGCGAACCACGGTATTCACCTCGTCGGTAAGGAGTTGGCGCGCCGTGCCATAGTCCTTCCCACCGTTGGACGCCATGGCTCCCGTCCCGACCCCGCCGATGCCCTCCATGTCGACGGAGATGAAGATCTTGGGCCCGTCTTGAGCGGCGATGGGTGCAGCCCACCCCAGGGCGAGCACCGTGACGCCAAGGACAATTTGTTGCCGGCAGAGTGTGCGCATCCGACCGGACTTCATCGCGTACCTCCCAAGGGTGTGTAACCCGCGGCGATCAGTGCCGCCCGATACTCCGCGACCGCGCCGCCCATAAGTCGCGCGACGTCGCGGGCGATCTCGTCAGCCGCCGTCCGGGCTTGGTCGATCATCAGTCTCGTGTTTGCAGACGGGCCACCGATATCCAGGGCGATTCTCCCCATCGGCGCCTGAACGATCTGGTTCGTTCGAATCCCACGGCAGTTCCCTTGGCATTCGGGCCCGGTAAAGTGCGCTTCGAGTAACCCCCGAGCAGAGTCACGCAGCTCGAGTCCGTCTGCACGGAGTTCCGGATCATCGCCCAGCGTCGTGAGCACCGTCTCGAGCCCCGAGAGCACCCCCTCGAGCTGCGAGCGCGCTCGTGCGGCGGCATCCCCGATCTCCTTCATCTCGTTGAACGCCGAGACAAGCAAGGCGTGATCGGCCAGTGAGATCGGGTTTCGGGGATCGGGGAGGACCTCGAAGTCGGTCGTGCTGCTTTGGTCCTCCGCTGACACCTCGAAGGTGTACCGGCCCGGGGCAACCATGAGCGATCTGGGGTGCTCCTCGTCCGCGTCTCCACCGGGACGGAGGTTCCAGGCGACCCGCTGGATTCCGGCTCCGGAGGCGGCGCGGGACCACACCACGACGTTTTCATCATTGCGCACGGTCAGGGTGACGCTTCGGGCGTCGTCACTCCACCAGCTCAAGAGGGCGCCGACCGGGCGGGTTTCGCCCTGTTGCATGGCCATACCGGTAGAGCGGTACCCGATCGCTTCGGCCACCTGTGCGCGGATCGCGGGGGGTGGGCTGAAGGCGTGGAGTGGCTTCGAATGAATGCCGGGATCCGACGCGAGCTCACGGAGCGGCCGCACGTCGTCTACAATGATGATGGCTCGCCCATGTGTGCCTAGGACCAGATCGCCGTCTCGGCGGTGGACTTGCAGGTCGCGGATGGGGACTGCAGGTACGGCTCCCTCGAAGGGGAGCCACGACGTTCCCCGATCGAGCGAAGCCCACAAGCCGAACTCGGTACCGACGAAGAGCAGATTCGCCTCGGCGGGGTCTTCTTCGATCGCGTGCACGAAGCCGCCGATCTCGTCCGAGGCGATCGAGCGCCAACTCTCGCCGAAGTCTTCTGTAACCCAAACCATCGGGGCCCACTCTCCGCGCCTATGGTCCTCGGCTACCAGGTAGGCGCGGCCCGAGACGTGCTTCGACGGCTGCACGTCGGGAATCCAGATGCCTTCCGGGAGCCCTGGGACGTTCTCGCGCAGGTTCGTCCAGCTGCGTCCCCCGTCGCGGGTGAGCTGGACGTTCCCGTCATCCGTCCCGACCCAGATTTCCCCGGCGTTGAGGTGACTCACGGCGATCGAGAGGATCGTCGTGTGCATCTCTGCACCCGAGGCGTCGTACGTCAGACCACCACTCTCGTACGCTCCCTGTTTGGCCGCGTCGTCAGTGGTCAGGTCCGGGGAGATGATCTCCCAGCTCCGTCCCTGGTCCGTGCTCTTGTGAACGAACTGAGATCCCAGGTAGATCGTGCCGTTCTCATGCGGATCCCAGGTGAGGCCAGCGTTCCAGTTGAAGCGGAGCTGCGTCCCGGCGGGATGCACGGGCCGGATGCTGCGCCGCGCACCGGTGCGTTTGTCGAAGTGCTGGAGGTTTCCGCCCTGAGACATCGAGTACCCGAAGTGATCCGGGTTTGACCGATCCGGCATGACGGAGAATCCATCGCCACTCCCGACTCGAGTCCAGTGGGCGTTCAGTATGCCCTTGTTCTCCCATACGGTCGACGGGCCGAACCACGAGCCATTGTCCTGGAGGCCGCCGTAGACATTGAAGGGAACCGCGTCGTCCAGATCGATGTGATAAAACTGCGCTAGGGCGAGGTTCTCTACGAAGCGCCAATTCTCCCCTCGATCGTAGGTGAAGGCGATCCCGCCGTCCTCGCCCAAGATCATCGACCTCGGGTCGTCGGGATCGATCCAGAGCTCGTGGATGTCACCGTGGATGATCGCGCTCGGGACCACGGTCTCCCACGAGCGCCCCTGGTCTTCGCTGACTTGGACCGAGCTGTGCAGCGAGTAGATGCGATTCTCGTTCTTCGGGTCGACGCGGATGTCGGCGTAGTAGAAGGGCCTGGGAGCGATCCCGTCGGAGTCGTTGATCGTACGCCAACTCCGGCCGCCGTCGTCGGATCGGATCAGCGCCGACCGTTCAGCCTCGACGAGT
Source organism: Longimicrobiales bacterium (assembly GCA_965223235.1). Taxonomy (GTDB): domain Bacteria; phylum Gemmatimonadota; class Gemmatimonadetes; order Longimicrobiales; family Gaopeijiaceae; genus UBA2589. Next base: position 484,068 of record CBDCVV010000007.1, on the reverse strand, counting down.
GCGTACACGACATCGGGGTTCGATGGAGCGAAGGCCACCCCGGACCGACCGAGCACGCCCGGCGGGAGCCCGTTGGACGCGGATAGCTCCTCCCACGAGTCGCCGCCGTCGTGCGTGACGAAGAGCCCCGAGCCTGGCCCTCCGGAGGTGAGAAACCACGGATCTCTACGAAACTCCCACATCGCGGCAATGAGTTTGTCGGGGTTCGACGGGTCCATCACCAGGTCCCCGACACCGGTCCGTTCATTGCGCCACAACACCCGCTCCCAACTCAGCCCTCCGTCACGCGTCCGGTAGACGCCACGCTCATCACCATCGGACCAGGCCGGTCCCATGACGCCGACGTAGACGATGTCCGGGTCGGTGGGGTGGGTCAGGACGCGGTGGATCCTTTCCGAAGCTCCGAAGCCCATGTGAGCCCACGTCGCACCGCCATCCAAGGACTTGTACAGCCCTCGTCCCACACCTGCGGAGTTCCGTGGATTCCCCTCCCCCGTCCCTACCCACACGATGTCGGGATTTGGCTGGAAAACCGCGATGTGCCCGATCCCGAGGGCGTCCTGATCATCGAAGATTGGGGTCCATGTGATTCCGCCGTCCGTCGACTTGAACACACCCCCGGTCGCGGCCCCGACATAGACGATGGTCCGATCCGAGAGAACGACCTCGACGTCGGACACCCTACCACTCATTCCGGCCGGCCCGATCTCGCGTCCGCGAAGCTCGGCGAAAGGAGCGGAGTGGCTTTGGGCGTGCGCTCCGACCGGGAGCCAGAGGCCGGCGGCGATCAGGGCGACAAATGCCCGGCCGGTAAGGGGCTTCATCAGGACTCCTGAGAGATTACAGGTGAGTGTGGAAGGGGCTCGGCGGCCGGTCGGGTGATCCAAGGGCCGCTCAAAATGAGAGGGTCACAGCGAGCCGGAGGGCCACGAAACGAAGCGCGAGTGGCTCGCCACTCGGGAGTGTCGCGTCGACCCGGGAGTACACGGCCGAGGGCGTGACGGAGATGGGACGAAGGGCGGGCACGGTAACCCCGACGCCGAGTGAGGTGCCGACTCCCAGGTCGGACACCCCTCCGCCCTCACCTGGCAGCGAGCCGGTCTCCACCGTAGCGGTCATGACTCCGGCCTGGAGCCACGGCTGGACTTCGCGGCCCCTCAGCGGCACCACGCGGAGACCGAGGCCGAACCCCGTCGCCACGATCGGATCCCCGTCGGTGCACCCGGCCGCGACACACGAGAAGCGGTGTTGATCGAAGCCGAGGTAGTAGCGCCGCCAACTCGACCCGGAAAGGACGAAGCGTAGCCCGAAGCTCGCGGCCCGTTCCGCGTTCGCGACGGGTAGTGTCTCGGCCGCAAGGGCGCCAGTGGGCATCGCGGCGCCCGCATCGACTTCCACCACGAGGGCCGGGTCTTGGGCCGCAGCGGGTGACCCTAACGCCCCGGCAAAGCTCAGGACGAGCGCGAAGGAGAGTGCGGAGGTCCGAACGTGCGTCGGTGAATCCAAGGGCGCCTCTGCGACGGTGCGAGTAGCGTAGAATCGTACCGAGCCGGTGCGCGCTGGCCAACGCCCCACGTGTCGCCCGTAGGCGAACGGTTGCCCCTGCTCGGCGGTCCGCACATGATGGCGCGCCGTGTCGATCTATCTCCACGCTCCGTCCATGACGCACCCATTGAAGCGCACCGCTCGTCGCACGCACTCGTTCACCGAGTCGGTGATTCGCGAGATGACCCGAGTCGCGCGAGAGCACGACGCCGTGAATCTGGCCCAGGGGTTTCCTGACTTCCCCGCCCCGCAGCTGCTTAAAGACGCGGCGTGCGATGCGGTCCAGGCCGACATAAACCAGTACGCGATCACGTGGGGAGCACCCAACCTTCGCCACGCGTTGGCCGAGAAGTACGGAGAGCACTATGGCCTCGACGTCGACACGGAACGGGAGATCACGGTGACGTGCGGCGGCACGGAAGCGATGGCTTCCGTAATGCTCGCGCTCGTCGACCCGGGTGAAGAGGTGATCGTCTTCGAGCCCTTCTACGAGAACTACGGCCCCGACGCCATCCTGTGCCAAGCCAAGCCTGTCTTCGTCACGTTGGAGGCGCCGGAGTATCGGCTCGAGAAAGCGATGCTGGACGAGGTGGTGACTTCGAAGACTCGGGCCATCGTGCTCAACACGCCGAACAACCCGACCGGGCGGGTATTCGATCAGGACGAGCTGCAGGCGGTGGCGGACATCTGCATCGAACACGACATCATCGCCATCACTGACGAGATCTACGAGCACATTTACTACGAGGGCGAGCACATCCCACTCGCGACTTTCCCTGGGATGCGCGACCGCACCGTGATCATATCGGGCCTTTCCAAGACGTTCAGTGTCACGGGTTGGCGCGTCGGGACCATTATTTCGCCGCCCGCCCTCTCCAACGCGATCCGAAAGGTGCACGACTTCTTGACCGTCGGGGCCCCCGCCCCGCTCCAGGAAGCGTGCGCGGTCGGGTTGCGACAGCTCGGACCGGAGTACTACTCGGATATGGTCGACGGGTATAAGGCCCGGGGCGAGGTTCTGGTCAGTGCGCTCCAGTCGGCCGGATTCGACTGCCGTATGCCCGAGGGAGCGTACTACGTACTGGCAGACTTCAGCGCGCTCAGCGATGAAGACTCGATGACGTTTGGCAAACGGCTAACCTCGGAAGCCGGAGTTGCGCCCGTACCGGGAGGGTCCTTCTTCAGCGTGGCGTCGAGAGGCCACTCACTTGCCCGCTTCGTCTTCTGTAAGCAGATGGACACGCTCAAGGAAGCCGGCGAACGGCTCCAGGCCTTCGCGCAGCGTGGCTGACACGCCTACGGCAGGCGCTCGACTCGACGCCGAGGCCACCCTCTTCGGCTTCGATCCGGTTCCCGTGCAGGTGTGGGTGCTCGCTCGTTCCAAGGGATGGAGGGTCGGCGGAGCCGCGGGGATCATGGGAGCGTTCGTGGTCATCGCGCCGGTCGCGGCAATCTTTCCTCCCCACGCAGTGTGGCCGATTGGAGCCCTTCTGACCGGCGCGGCATTAGCGCGTCGGCGCTACATCGAACGGCACACTTTGCAAGCGCTCGAGGGAAGTTGCCCGAAGTGCGGAAAGGCTTTCGCGGTCAAGCCGGGTCGCTTGAGCGATCCCCACCACCTCCCGTGCGACGGCTGTCACCACTCCGCCATCCTGCGGTTCCCACCCGGGTCGCTGCCGGAGCCGTCGTAGCGGGCGGCGACCACCCGCGATCGACGGACAGCGGACTACTCGGCGGCTTCGCGCAGCACGGGTAGGGGCGGCCGGGTAAGGAGGTCGCGCGACCCGAAGAGCCCGGTCAGGACGGTCAGGAGCACGACCGAGCACCAGATCGCCACCATGGGCTGAACCCGAAGAGTGAAGTCCAGCTCAAAGAGCCCGGGCAACATCAGGCGAGCAGCGATCCCGGCCAGTGCCAACCCCCCCGCCGTCGCCACGGTGCCGAGCACGAGGTATTCCGAAAAGAGGACCTTGAGGACCTGGTGCCTACGGGCACCGAGGGTTTTCAGAAGTGCGCCCTCCCGGACACGCTGGCTCCGAGATGTGGAGAGAGCCCCGGCGAGTACGACGAGTCCAGCCAGCGCACAGAACCCTCCCAGGAAGGCCACGGCCTGGCGGACTCGGGTCAAGATCGTTTCCAGCGCCTCCTGCACCCTCGAGAAGTCGAGTACCGAAACATTGGGATATGCTCCCACGAGCGAGCGTTGCACACGGGCTCGCTCCTCTTCACTCGGAATCCTCGCGACCATGAGGGCGTTCTGAGGTGCGTCGTCGAGTATCCCGGGCTCAAAAATCGCGAAGAAGTTCGGCTCCAACCGGTTCCACTCGACGCGCCGCAGACTCGTCACGACCACGTCGACCCGCCGACCAGACACATCCCAAGAGATCGTGTCGCCCAGGTCGACCCGTAGCGACTGAGCGACATCTTCCTCGAGGGAGAGTCCCGGCAGATCGCCGATATCGATTCGGGTCCCATCCTCAGTGCCGGGCGTATCGTCCCACCAGCGTCCGCGGGTCAGCGTCTCCGCTCGACCCAGTTCAGCACGGTAGGTGTTTCGGTACTCGCGCCGGACGGCCCACCCCTCGGGTCGACGACTTCGGTCCGTGAGCTCTCGAAGCTGATCGACGTCGACCCCGTTGATGTGACTCACCCTCGCGGTGACCAAGGGAGAAGCGTCGGGATCGCCCTGGGGCCCGATCAACTCACGCACACCCTCGATCTGGTCGAGCTGAAGGTCGAAGAGAAGTAAATTGGGTTGCCCTTCTGACACCGAGACCGTGAGGTCTTCCCGAAGATTCGACTCGATCTGCGCGATCGTCCCGATGACGAAAGCGCCGAGCCCGAGCGCGAGGGTGACGGCCATCGTCTGGTTTTGGGGTCTGAAGAGGTTCGCCACCCCCTGACGCACGGTGTAAGGGGCACTGCGCGGGAAGAAGCGCTTCGTCACGCGCATGAGCCCCCATGCGATGCCGCCGACCGCTGCCGCGGCCGTCCCGAGCCCCGCTGCGAAAGCCAACCCGATGCTCGGTTCAGGCGCTTCCAGCGTGCAGAGGGCAATCACGCTGCCCGCAAGGATGATCCAAGCCAGAAGGTACGGGAGACGGCTTCGCCGGGCTGGCTCATATGCCTCGCGCAGAGCCGCGAGCGGTGGAACGTCGCGAACGCGCAGAAGGGGTAGCAAGGCGAAGACGAGCGCGACCCAAACTCCAATCCCAAAGCCGGCCGCGATCGACCATGGAGACAGCCGGGTCGTCATCTCCACCGGCAGGACACTCTGTAGGAGGGTGGGCATGACCTCTTGGAGTGCCAGGCCGAGTACAACTCCGGACGCTGCTCCAACGAATCCCAAGGTGATGGCTTGAAGGAGGTATGCGAGGAAGGCTGTTCCTTGGCTCGCCCCGAGGCACCTCAGCACGGCGATGGAGGCCCGTCGCTCGCGAATGTAGACGTGGATAGCGCTTCCGACTCCGACGCCTCCGAGTAGGAGCGCGGCGAGCCCGACCAAGGCGAGGAAGCGCCCTAGGAAGCGTACCCCGTTCGAGATCGACTGCGCCTGTTCCTCGGCGAGGCTGAGATTCGTGTCGTTTGCCTCCAGGACGTCGGCGTACCGCTCACGGATTGCGCGCCTTGCCTCGATCTCGACGAGCCGAAGGTACACCTCGTACCGGGCCAGGCTGCCGAAAGCGATGAGTCCTGCCCGCTCCAGGGTCTCGTGCGAGACGTGCAGGCGGGGTCCGATCGCAGTTTGGAAGGCCACATCGGTGGGCAGATCCTCGACGGTACCGCGAATGGCGAGGGTGTCTCTCCCGACCACGAGGGTATCTCCAATCTCGATGTCGAGCTGCGTAAGAACCGCGACGTCGACCAGCGCCTGTCCGGCTTCGAGGTGGATTCCCCAGAGGCCCTCGGGAGCGGTCGTAGGGGTGCCGTAGAACGGGTAGCCCGGGTCGAGGGCTCGTACCTGAAGGAGACGCACCGCGCCGGAGCCGGGCGCGAGAACCATCGAGGAGACGGTGGTGACCCGCGCCATCGGGATGTCCGCGGAGCTCAGGGAATCCGTGATGGCTTCGATGGGGGGTTCCAAGGGACGATCGCTGCTGAGCCGGGCGTTGGCCCCCATCAGGACCTCTGCCTCGGATTGGATCGACCGCGCAAAGTCTTCGCGAAACGAGTGAATCGAGACCAGAGCCGCCACGCCGAGCGCGATGGACGCGGTGGTCAGTCCCAGCTTACGCCAACTGGACCTCGTCTCCCGCGCGGCTAGCCGAGCAGCGAAGCCAATTCGGAGCGACCTCTTCATCCCCTGCCTGGACGATCGGTCGCGATCGAGCCGCCGGCCAAACCGATCACCCGGTGGGCTCGCTCAGCGAGCGTGAGGTCGTGTGTAACCAGGACGAGAGTGGTTTCTTCCTCACCATTCAGCGATTCCAGGATTTCGACGATCCCGGCCCCGGTCCCCGTGTCGAGATTCCCTGTCGGCTCGTCGGCGAAGAGGATCTTGGGCTGATTGGCGAACGCCCGGGCGAGGGCCACTCTCTGTTGCTCCCCGCCGGAAAGCTGGGCCGGGAAATGCTCTAGCCGTTCTCCTAGCCCGACACGCTCGAGGAGGCCTCTGGCGCGGTCACGCAGTTCCCGCCCCGAGGCTCCCGTCGGGGGCGCGAGCTCCAAGGGGACGAGTACGTTCTCGATCGCCGTAAGTGTGGGCAGGAGGTGGAAGGTCTGAAATACAAAGCCGACGTGGATCGATCGAAAAGCGGCGCGTCCGTCCTCCGTGAGGGCCGAGAAGTCCGTTCCGTCGAGGATGACCCGACCCCCAGTCGGCTCGTCCAACCCCGCCAAGAGGCCGAGGAGCGTGGTCTTCCCACTACCTGACGGGCCGACGATCGAAACGAAGGACTTCGCCTCGATCTCTAGGTCGATGGAGCGCAGCACGGGTAGAGGTCTGCCTCCGCTCGTGTAGCTTTTCTCCAGACCCTCTGCCACGATCATCATGACTCGCTCATCCGCGCTCCTCGCTGTACTCCTCGTGGGGTGCTCTCCCGGCGCCCCGGACACCCCTGCCGCGGCGGTCGATTCCACCATGGTGGTCGCCTCTCCGACGGAGGTTCCATCCACAGCGGAACTTCCGACGGTGGTGTTTCTCGGCACGAGTCTCACCGCGGGCTTCGGACTCGCGCACGAAAGCGAGGGATACGTCGCCGTAACCGAGCAGTTGGCCGACGAGGAGGGCGTGCCCTTCCGAGCCGTGAACGCCGGCGTGTCCGGCGAAACGAGCGCAGGTGGGCTACGACGGCTCGATTGGATCCTCCGCGAACCACTCGATGTCCTCTTCATCGAGCTGGGTGCGAACGACGGCCTTCGTGGACTGCTCCCAGACGCGATGTCGGAGAACCTGAGGGAGATCATCCGGACGACACGCACTCGTTATCCCGAGGCAGAGATCGTCTTGGCGGCGATGGAAGCTCCTCCGAACCTCGGAGAGATGTACACCGCCGCGTTTAGGGGCGTGTTCACGCGTGTAGCGGAGGAGGAAGGCGTTCACCTTCTTCCTTTCTTTCTCGAGGGCGTCGCGGGCGTTCCCGAGCTCAACCAAGCCGATCGGATCCACCCTACTGCCGAAGGGCACGCGATCGCGGCGGGGCGAGTCTGGCCGGCGCTTCGCCCCGTGCTCGAACGGGTGAGTACCCTGCGAGGGGTGGCGGGCTCATGATGCGCGGCCTCTTCGGACCGGGGACCCTCGTACTCGGCGCTGGGGCAATCCTACTCAGCGCCCTCCTGGCGATTGGATTCATCCTGCCCAAAGAGTGGCGCGCCGAGGTCAGTCGGACGTTTCCGTCGACGTCCGCGGAAGTCCTACCGCTCCTGAACGGGCCGGAGGGATGGCGGCAATGGACGACGTGGCCGGACTCTGTGGAGTCGTTCGGACCCAACTCCGGGGCGGGTGCGGGAATGAGTTGGACCGACCGAGAGTTCGGATCGGGCCGGTTCGAGATCCAGGACGCCGACGCCGGATCGGTACGCTATTCCGTGTCGGTCGAAGGCGCAGGAGGGTCGGTCATGCGCACCCGCGGATCAATCGAACTAGCTCGGACCGGATCCGGGACACAGCTCTCCTGGACCGAGGAGGGTGATCTCGGGCGCAACCCGCTCATGGGTTGGTGGGGCCTCTCCATGGGGCGACTTCAAAGTGTCGAGATGGAGAAGAGCCTGAACCAACTCGCGGAGCTACTCGAAGACCGTGACTCCGCTACGTCCGATTCCTTGCCCACTCGATGAGATCTCGATTCGTGCTCGTTTTCCGCATCGCACCGAGCACCTCCATCATCCCATCGAGCACTCCGACGCCCCCGAGCTGCCTCCGCATCGCGTGCGATAGCCAGAGCTGATCGTCGTCGAGGAGAAGTTCCTCCTTCCGCGTCGCTGAGGCGACCAAATCGATGGCCGGATAGATCCGTCGGTCCGCCAACTCACGGGAGAGAACGAGTTCGCTGTTACCCGTCCCTTTGAACTCCTCGAAGATGACCTGATCCATCCGAGAACCGGTGTCGACTAGAGCAGTCCCGATGATCGTGAGGGACCCGCCGCCCTGGTTAGGAGCGATCTTTCGCGCACTACCGAGGAACCGTTTCGGCTTCTCGAGTGCATTCGAGTCCAGGCCACCGGACATCGTCCGCCCGCTACCACCCTTAAGGGAGTTGTAAGCCCGAGCGAGCCGAGTGATCGAGTCGAGGATGATCACGATATCCTCGCCTTGCTCAGCCCGTCGGCGGGCCCGTTCCAGCGTCATCTCCGCTACCTGAACGTGGCGCTCGGCCGGCCGATCGAACGTCGAGGCGATGACCTCGCCGAATCCCCCCTGCTCCATCTCCGTGACCTCCTCGGGCCGCTCATCGACCAAGAGGATCATCAGGTGGCACTCTGGGTGGTTCGTGACGATGCCTTCGGCGACCGCCTGCATCACCATGGTTTTACCGGCCTTGGCCGGGGCGACGATCATCGCTCTCTGGCCCTTCCCGAAGGGGCAGAAGAGGTCGATGACCCGGTTGGTGAGCTCCGGCTCTCCGCGCCACGTTCTCCCGCATTCGAGCTTGAGCTGCTCGTCCGGGTGCATGGCGCTCAGGCGACTGAACTCCGGCCGCCTCGTCATCTCTTCCGGCGGGTGGTCGTTCACTAAAGCCAAATACGCGAGCGGGGGACTCTTCCCCTGCTTCACCGAGGTGGCAACGATGCCCATGAGCTCGTCGCCGGTGCGAAGTCCAAACTTCTGGATCACCCGCGATGGCACGTAGATGTCGTCGTCACCAGGGGCGTACCCGGACTCGCGACGGCGGACGAAGCCTGAGCCCGAGCCCAGGACCTCTAGGAGACCGAGAGGCCGCGACATCTCCATGAGCTCACCCGGATCTTCCGGCAATCCGGCCATGAGCTCGGCCTCGCTCGGCCCTCCGCGATCGTGGCCACCCTGCCCACTGTTGTTGCGGCGCCGACGTCCGCGACGCCGCCTGCGGTTGCGACGCGGTCGGTTATTTCCTTTTTGACCGTCCTGGCGGGACCCGGACGACTTCTGCTCGCCCTGTTCAGACGATGCAGAGGATGAGTTGTTTTCCGCCGGAGGAGCGACGTCCGCCGGAGGAGCTTCGTTTTGTGGTGCTTCGGGTGTGTCTGGCACGATGGCAGCCAAATGTGGACAGGCAACTACAGCAGAGGACGTACCTCGCCGGAGCCCGTCGGAATGATGTCACGACTAGGGTGTCGCGGGCTTGTCCGGGCGGCCGGGGCGAAATGCCGGACCGCCGACGACGGCAATGATTGGCGCGCCGTGTGGACGTGACCAATCTTCCACGAAGTTCGTTGCGGATCAAGTCGCATGTATAGAGGAGCAACTTCAATGGGTGGTACGCTGACCGGGCGACGAGGATTTCTGAAGTTGCTCGCGGCCGCTGGCGCGGGCGGGTCACTGCTTAGTCGCGCTTCCGAACTCGAGGCGGCGTTGACCGACTCTTCGGCGGCATTCTTCGACGGTTCTCCCGACGCGGTTCGACGGCTCCGCGCCCAATACCTCGTCGCAGATGACGTGACGTATCTGAACCACGCATCGATCGGGACTGTGCCTCGGCCCGTCCACGAGGCCCACGTCTCCTATCTCGAGCTGTGTGAGACACACCCTTCGCTCTACGTATGGGGTCGAGTGTGGCGCGACGCGACGGAGCGAACGCGCGTCGGCCTAGCGGAAATGCTCGGGTGCGCGAGCGACTCGTTGGCGATCACACACAACACGACCGAGGGCTTCAACACGCTTGCCCACGGGCTTCCGATCGGCGCCGGCGACGAGGTGTTGTTCTCTTCGTTGAACCACGCGGGGGCTTCGGTAGCGTGGCGTGGTTTGGCAGACCGCCGCGGCTTCACCGTCCGACAGTTCGATTTTCCGCTCCAGGGCGCGGCCGAGCTCACCATCGACGACGTCGTCCGCATCCACGCGGAGGCGGTCGTGGATGCGACTCGCGTTCTCGTCCTCCCTCACGTCGATAACGTGATCGGCATGCTTCATCCGCTGACCGAGATCGCGAAGGCGGTCCGGGAGCGAGGCGTCGAGTACATCCTCGTGGACGGTGCCCAGTCGGCCGGGATGGTGCCAGTGGACCTAGGCACCGCTGGTGTCGACGCGTACGCCATGAGTCCCCACAAGTGGTTGCAATCGCCCAAAGGCCTCGGGCTCTTCTGGGTATCGCCGGCGATTCGAGACGAGTTGCCCCGAATGTGGTACCGCACCGGTGGAGAAGCCGTACGGGCCTCCGCGCGCAAATACGAGGACTATTCGACGCGAGCGTGGCCCGCGGTCGTAGCGCTCGGGGACGCGGTGGACTTCCACCGGTCGGTCGATCCCGATGAGCGGCAGCGTCGGTCCGCGGCCTTGTGGCGTTACGCCCACGGTCGCGTGGCCGCCGACGATCGCCTCATCTGGAGGTCTCCAACGGACGACCGGCTCCGATCGTTGATCATGGCCGTGGAGGTCCGGGGAGCTCAGAGTACGCGTGTCGCCTCGACACTTCTGAGTCGCGCGGGCGCGGTCGTTCGTGCCTTCCCACCACCAGTGAACACCCTTCGAGTCGCTCCGAATCTCCAGACGAGCGAGGAAGAGTTGGACCGCTTCTTCTCCGGTGCGCGCTCTTGACCGAGGGTGCAACTTCCGGGGCACGGATGTGTCCACTCGCGCGAATCGGTGTCCCCACCTCAGGACATTACGATGGGTGTAGAAGTGGGTCAGATATCAGTGGTAAGCTGTTGGAAGATAAGTAGTTAGGATGTGTGGTACTGCGTGGCATGCCTGATGCACATATGCGAGGCAGATTTCAGCGAAGGAGGACACGGTGCGTAGGATTGCCCGACTTGCGATGGTTTTGGCCACGCTCTCAGCTCTCGGTCACACAGAGGCCCGCGCCCAGGTGGCGATCGGCGTCTCTTTGAACGCGGGACCCTTGTTCACTGGCGTGTCCTTTGGTGTCGCCGGACCCGTGTACGACGCTTCCTCGGTTTTCCTGGGTGCTTCGTTCGATTTGGGCTACCGAGACGACTACTACTACGATGACTACGCCTACGACTACGTAGCGTACGACCGGCACTACTACGGTAGCTGCTGGGACTGGGACTACTGGGCCTACGACCACTGTGTCGTGACGGCTTCTTGGTATCCGACCTACTACCCCACGTATTACGCCTACTCGGGTATCGGGTGGGGATGGGGATCTTGGTACGGCTCGTACCGTCGTCCGCGCCACTATGGCTACGTATCGGACCCGTGGGCTCCTCGCTGGGGCCCCTACTATGCCTACGACCCGTGGGCGAACTACTGGGATGGGTACCGTGACGGCTACTACAACGGGTATTACGACGGCAGCTGGTGGGGGTACGGAAGCTCGAGTCGCTACGCCTACTCGCGTCCCTACCGGGCAGCGAGGACGTACTACCCGACTTCGCGGAACAGCTACTACGCCGGGAACGCCCGGTACAAAGAGGGGCCGGGTCGGTACGCGGCCAGCACGCGCACAGCCGTTCGGAGAACTTCGCCGAGCGTGACGGCGCCCTCGCGCACTGCGGTGGCCGGTTCGTTGAGGTCGAGGCCTTCCGGTACACAGTCGGTGAACCGGCGCGCGCCGGCGGTTGGTCCGAGGACGTCCGCGGTCGCTCGCGGCGGGACCAGGAGCGCACGCCCTTCGGCGAACGTGGGCCGGAACGGCGCTCGGACCGCGCGTCCGTCAGCGACGACGACACGCGGTACGAGACCGTCCACCACCGCTCGGGGCGGTACGAGGGCTCGTCCTACGACGACACCGAGCACCCGCGCATCACGGGGCGGGAGCCAGGCGCGGCCGTCGTCCACACTGGGTCGACGCACCCCACGTACGGCCACGGCCGCTCCGGGTCGTTCGACGCAACAGGGCGCAACGACGCGCCGTGCGCCGACGACGACCAGGGGCACTGCGCCCAGGGCAAGCACGTCATCGCGGGGTGGTACATCGAGCGCCCGGCCCCAAGCCAGTCGCCCGAGCAGTCGCGCCCGGGGTACGACGTCGAGTCGAGCTCCTCAGGAGCGGCCGACGCTGAATCGACGTCCGACGAACCGGGCGACGCCGTCGAGGACGACGCGTGGAACCACGCGCGCCGCTCCTTCGCGGCAGCCGAGCTCGACCCGCGGGTCGGCTCGACAGCCAACCTCGTCGAGGGGACGCACGAGTGCGCGCCCCTCGACGGGTCGCGCTACCTCGAGCCGACCCCAGGCCTCGTCGAGACCCACCCGTTCGGCGCCTCGCGCTCAGAGCAGCCGTGGATCGACCAGCAGCCGGCCTCAGGCCAGCCGTGGGTCGAGCAGTCGACCCCAGGCCTCGTCGAGGCCCACTCGTTCGGCGCCACGCGCTCGCACGAGCCGAGGTGGATCGACCAGCAGCCGGCCTCAAGCCAGCCGTGGGTCGAGCAGTCGACCCCAGGCGTCGTCGAGGCCCACCCGTTCGGCGCCTCGCGCTCGTACGAGCCGAGGTGGATCGACCAGCAGCCGGCCTCAAGCCAGCCGCGGGTCGAGCAGCCGACCCCAGGCCTCATCGAGGCCCACCCGTTCGGCGCCTCGCGCTCAGAGCAGCCGTGGATCGACCAGCAGCCGGCCCCAAGCCAGCCGCGGGTCGAGCAGCCGGCCTCAGGCCAGCCGCGGCTCCACGAGCCGCTCGCAGCCGACGCGGCGGGCTCCACGTCGGCGTCCTGGCGGGTAACGTCTAGCGAATCCGTGTGCCGCCGGACACCAAGGCGGCACACGGGTTACCGCCGATCCAGTACGAGAGCTCGCCCGGCCGATTAACGTGCCAGCATGCGATATCGGCTCGAGCGCCGACCTGGAGTACCCCGCGGTCCGGGAAACCGAGCACGGGAGCCGCAAGTCGGGTCATGCCCGCCAGCGCCTCCTCCGGCGTCAGCCGAAAGAGCACACACGCCATGTTCAAGGCGAGTAACGGGGACGTGACCGGAGAGGAGCCAGGATTCAGATCCGTCCCGATCGCGATCGGGACGCCGAACCGTCGAAAGTCGTCGATGGGCGGGAGCTGTGTCTCTCTCAGAAAGTAAAAGGCGCCAGGAAGCACGACGGCCGTAGTTCCAGCGGCGGCCATTGCCGCCGCACCCGCTACCGACGTGTACTCGACGTGATCAGCTGATCGGGCACCCAAGCTGGCGGCGAGGGACGCCCCCCCGCTGTCGGACAGTTGGTCGGCGTGGATCCTCACGCCGAGCCCCAAATCGGCGCCAGCGCTGAGTACTCGACGACATTCATCGACGGTGAACGCGATTCCCTCGCAGAAGGCGTCGACGGCGTCCGCGACCCCGGCCGCGACGGCCGCAGGGATCAACTCACGAACGAGTAGGTCTAGGTACGCTTCCCGATCTCCCTGGTACTCACCCGGGAGTGCGTGGGCCCCGAGCAACGTCGTGGACACCGTGACGTCGGCCTCCACCCCCAACGTACGCCCCACGCGGAGCTGTCTGAGCTCGGTGTCGACGTCGAGGCCGTACCCCGACTTGATCTCCACCGTCGTACACCCGTGATCGACCAAGGCGGCAAGTCGTGGGGCCGAAACCCTCTCCAGCTCTCCGTCACTCGCCGCACGGGTAGCGCGGACCGAGGAGAGAATTCCCCCTCCTGCGCGGGCGATCTCCTCGTACGACGCTCCTTCAAGCCGGCGTTCGAACTCGTCAGCTCGCTGGCCGGCGAAGACGAGGTGTGTGTGGCAATCGATGAGCCCGGGGGTCGCCCACCCGCCTTCGAGGTCGATCTCCACTCCCTCGCCGGCCAGGGTAGGAGCGTCACGCTCGGGACCGATCCACGCGATGGCCCCGTTCTTGATGATGATCAGACCGTCTTCGATGGCGCCGTACGGCTCGTCGATCTCCGGCCGCATGGTCGCGAGATGGCCTCCACGAATGATGAGATCGGCCGGCTCCATCGCACCTCTGTCGTTGACGTGATTTCCGGCCAGAATCTACACTCGCCCACCATGACAGACCTCTACTTCGATGCTGCGCTCCTCCCGACCGGGTGGGCGCGTGATGTGCGCGTGCGTGTGGACGCTGGCGGATGGATCACCCACGTCGTGTCAGAAACCACGCCGCAGGGCGGCCACCACGTGCCAGGCGTTGCCGTCCCCGGGGTCCCGAATGTGCATTCGCACGCTTTTCAGCGTGCGATGGCGGGACTGACCGAACGTGGGGCGCCGGGGGGGGACACGTTTTGGTCGTGGAGGGACCGCATGTACTCCTTCCTCAGCGTACTTACGCCGGACCACGTCCAGGCGGTTGCCGGCCAACTCTTTGTCGAACTTCTCCGCCACGGATTTACCTCCGTGGCCGAATTTCACTACCTCCGCAACAACGTTGACGGGACGCCGTACGCGGACCCGGTCGAGATGGCCCGCCGCATCCTGGCCGCAGCTGCCACCACCGGGATCGGCGCCACCTTACTGCCGACCCTTTACCGCGCCAGCGACTTCGGCGGTGCGCCCCTGAGCATCGGACAGGGGCGTTTCGCTGCCTCGGTGGAGGAGCTGGTTGGCGACATCGCCGTCTTGGGTGCCGAAGCCTCGGCCGGTGCTGTCCGGGTCGGCCTAGCTTTGCACTCGCTCCGAGCCGTGCCGCCGGAGGAGCTGACGGTCGCGGTGCAAGCCGCGCGCAGTATGGACCCTGCCCTACCCATCCACATCCATGTGGCCGAGCAACAGCGTGAGGTCGATGCATGTCTCGAGTGGTCGGGGAGTCGGCCGGTCGAATGGCTGCTCGACCACGCGCCCGTCGACGAGGCGTGGTGTCTGATTCATGCGACCCACGTCACCCCCTCCGAAGTCGAGGGCATGGCGGCGAGTGGCGCGACCGTGGGGCTGTGCCCCACGACAGAGGCCAACCTAGGCGACGGAGTCTTCCCGTTTGCCGCGCTCAGCAAGGCGGGAGGACGGTGGGCGGTGGGTACGGACTCGCACGTGGGCCGGAGCCCCGTGGGCGAGCTCAGGACGCTCGAATACGGGCAACGCCTCGTCACTCAGACCAGAAACGTCGCCGCTGGAGGAGCGAGTCGATCGAGTGGGAGAGCGCTCTTGGATGGCGCTTGGGAAGGCGGAGCGGCCGCATGTGGCCGCCGGATTGGCCGCTTGGCACCCGGCTACCGCGCGGACGTGGTGGTGCTCGATCCAGAACATCCGTCGACCGTCGGGCGTACGGAGGACGATCTCTTGGACTCGTGGCTCTTTTCGGGCGATGACAACCCGGTCAGGGACGTGTTCGTGGGGGGACGTCACGTGGTGCAGAACCGAGTCCATCCGCTCCAGGCCGAGATCGCCGAGGAGTACCGGTCCCGCACCCGTGCACTCGCGCCCCGCAGGCCGCAACTCGATCTGGGGCTTCCCACTCCCGAGTAGCGGCTCCGGTCGGGCGCGAATCGGGCCTAGGAGCGCATGGGGATCCGGATCCCCTCGCGGTCCGCCGTCGCCTCGGCGATCTCGTACCCGGCGTCGGCGTGTCGAGCTACGCCGATGCCGGGGTCATTCGTGAGCACACGCTCGAGCCGAGCTTCCATCTCAGGGCTTCCGTCCGCGACGATGACCTGCCCCGCATGAAGTGAATTTCCGATCCCGACCCCGCCCCCGTGGTGGAACGAGACCCAGCTCGATCCGGAAGCGGTGTTGAGCAGAGCGTTCAGTATGGGCCAGTCGGCGACCGCGTCCGTTCCGTCCTTCATGGCTTCCGTCTCCCGGTTTGGAGAGGCCACGGAGCCTGTGTCGAGGTGGTCGCGACCGATCACGATCGGGGCCGAAACCTCCCCCTCAGCGACGAGCCGGTTGAGAGCCACCCCGAAGCGGGCCCGCGCACCCTGCCCGAGCCAACAGATCCGCGATGGAAGCCCCTGGAATGCCACCTGCTCACGAGCCATCCGGATCCAACGGCACAGGTGTTCGTCTTCCGGGAACATCTCCAGCACGAGGTCATCCGTCCGGTGGATGTCTTTGGGGTCTCCGCTGAGCGCTGCCCACCGGAACGGCCCCTTGCCTTCGCAAAAGAGGTCGCGGATGTAGGCTGGCACGAAGCCCGGATATGCAAACGCATCCGCGAAGCCGGCGTCCTCGGCGTATCCCCTCAGGTTGTTGCCATAGTCGACCGCGACCGAGCCTGCCGCCTGAAGGGCCACAATCGCCTCACAGTGCGTTCGGATCGATGCCATCGAGCGGCGGAGGTACTCGTCAGGATCGTCCGTCCGGAGCACCGCAGCCTGGTCCAGCGTTAACCCGGCCGGCACATAGCCGTACAGAGGATCGTGTGCCGAAGTCTGGTCGGTGACGATGTCGGGGGTAATGCCACGTCGAGCCAGCTCAGGGAAGACCTCTGCACAATTCCCGACCAACGCGATCGATCGGGCTTCCCCGCGCGTCGTGGCTTCCTCGACGAGTCGTAACGCGTCGTCGAGGTCGTCGGCCAGGCAGTCGCAATACCGCGTCTCGAGCCGGCGCTCGATACGGGTTCGGTCGACTTCGACGCAGAGGATGACACCCTCATTCATCGTGGCCGCGAGAGGTTGGGCCCCACCCATGCCGCCCAACCCACCCGTAAGGACCCATCGCCCTTTCAAGGTGCCGCCGAAATGCTTCGCCGCCATCGCGCCGAAGGTCTCGTAGGTGCCCTGCAGGATGCCCTGTGTGCCGATGTAGATCCACGAGCCGGCGGTCATCTGACCGTACATCATGAGCCCGCGCCGCTCGAGGTCGTGGAAGTGCTCCCAGGTGGCCCACCGACCCACCAGGTTCGAGTTCGCGATGAGCACACGCGGAGCATGTTCATGGGTCTGGAACACGCCCACCGGCTTTCCAGACTGGACGAGAAGGGTCTCGTCGTTCTCGAGCGCCTTCAAAGCCCGGACGATGGCGTCGAAGGCGGCCCAACTCCGCGCCGCCCTTCCGGTCCCACCGTAGACGATCAGCTCGTCAGGGTGCTCCGCGACCTCTGGATCGAGGTTGTTCATGAGCATGCGCAGAGCTGCTTCTTGCGTCCATCCTTTGCAGCTGAGCTCGGACCCTCGCGGTGCCCGGACGGGACGGGCTCCATCGATGAAAGACGTTCCACTCATGAGGCAGCCTCCTCGACGATCTCGGAAAACGCGCGGCCTTCAACCAGTTCTGTCATTGCTTCAATGTCAGGTGCCAAATATCTGTCACCTTTGAGTTTATCAACTCGCGTCCGGATAAGCGCGTGTGCGCGCTCGACTCCCTCACCGCCGCGCAACGGCCTTCTGTACTCGACCCCTTCCGCCGCACAAAGGAGCTCGATCGCCAAGACTCGCTCCAAGCACCTCACGGCGTTCCGGGCCTTGCGCGCCGCGACGAGTCCCATCGAGACGTGATCCTCTTGGTTCGCGCTCGTGGTGACTGAATCAACCGAGGCGGGGTGCGAGAGAACCCGCATCTCGGCGACCAGATCCACCGCGGTGACTTGAGCGATCATGAAGCCGCTTTCGAGGCCCGGCTCGGATGCCAGGAAGGCGGGTAACCCCATGGAGAGGTCGGGGTTGAGAAGCCTTTCGATCCGCCGTTCGGAGATCGATGCGAGGTCTGTGACTGCAATGGTGAGCAGATCGAGCGCCTGTGATACGATCTGAGCGTGGAAGTTGCCGCCGCTGACGACCACGTCCGCCTCCGGGAACACGAGAGGATTGTCCGTGGCGCTGTTCGCCTCGGTTTCGAGGATGCCACGCGCGTAGGTGAGTGCGTGTCTCGCCGCTCCGTGCACCTGGGGGACGCAGCGGAGGGCGTACGCGTCCTGCACGCGCGGGTCCCCGTCTCGGTGTGACTCGCGGATCTCGGAGTCCGCAAGGAGGGCGCGAAGAGTCCTCGCGGACTCCCTCTGCCCCACATGGGGGCGCGCAGCGTGGATCTCATCGCGATACGCCTCCGGGGTACCCAACAGGGCTTCGTGCGACATGGACGCAGCGACTTCGGCGGTCGCGAGGGCCCGTTCGGCGCGCAGCAGGGCGAGCACGCCGAGGCCGGTCGTGGCTTGGGTCCCGTTGATGAGTGCGAGCCCCTCCTTCGAGTCGAGGTCGAGCGGCTCGATCCCTGCGCGCTGCAGCGCGTGCGACGTATCGAGCGCAACGCCCTCGACATCGCATCGCCCCTCGCCCAAGAGGGCCAACGCCACATGCGCCAGCGGCCCCAGATCTCCACTCGCTCCCACCGACCCAAAGGAGGGAACATAAGGATGTATTCCGGCGTTCAGGAGCTCGATAAGTCGGTCCACGACGACCGGTCGGCACCCCGAAACTCCTCTAGCCAAAGCGTTGGCACGCAATACCATGAGCGCTCGCACTTCATGCTGCGGCAGAGGTTCGCCGACGCCCGCCGCGTGCGATCGGATCAAGTTGTGTTGGAGGTCGGTCCGCCGTTCAGGGGGAATGGCCACGTCTGCAAGCCGACCAAAGCCCGTGGTCACTCCGTAGACGGGCACACCGTCGGCGACACGGGCTTCGATGAGCGCGCGGGACGCTTCGATGCGAGTACGTGCGCTCCGGTCGAGCTCGACCTTGGTGTCGGGTTGAGTTGCGACGCGCTCGATCGCTTCAAGTGATAGCGTACGTCCGTCGACCAGAACGCTAGCCATTATCCCGGATCCCCTGCCCTGGCAGCCTCGAATTGCTCACGAGTCATCGTCCATTCTCGACTCTCCCAGAAATCTTCCATCTCGACACCGAGCCCGTCGGCCAGTCGATTCACGTAGTTGTAGTACGACACCACCTGACAGATATCCAAGATCGCGGTGTCGTCAAACCCCACCTCACGCAGCGTTTCCACGTGCCTCGGCCCCATGCCGCCAGGATCGTGGGTCAAATCGAGTGCATACGTCAGCATCGCACGGTCGGCAGCCGACTCGACCGCGTCGATCTGACCGCGGGCGAGCGCTCTCGATAGCTCGAACGATCCCGTCAACGTACGGAGGCCCGCTCCGTGGTGGTTGATTCAATAGAAGCAGTCGTTTGCCCCGGACACGAGCACAGCGATCATCTCGCGCTGAAGAGGCGAAAGTGGCGATGCCCCTCGCATGAGATGCTCATACATCTGAGCGTGATGGCGCATCGACGGCGGGTTGAGCGAGTGGATGCGTAAGATGTTGTCGACCACGCCGTGTTTGTTGGTGTAGCCTCGATACTGACGGGAGAGCTCGCCGTCGGCATCGGCCCGCGACACGTACGAGATGTACGCCATGGTGGTTCGGTCGAGAGGGTCAGGGCGCCAGAAGAGACACGTCAAGCCCGTCAGGGGCAAGGTCTTGCGTGGCTTGCGCCTGGTCATGACCGGGTCTCAATTGCCGAGTCGCAGCGACCGCTTTCTGTCCCGATGTGAAATACTACGAGCCCACCGCGAAGCAGTTCGAGCAGGACATGCTCGATCTACGACGTCGATTGCTCGGGGCCCTTGGCTTCATATGGGCGGTGACGCTTGTCGGGGTGATCGGATTCTCGATCATCGATCCCGACTCCGGAGTGGTGCGGGCCTTCTACATGACGGCGATCACGCTCACGACGGTCGGGTACGGCGAGGAGATCCCCGTCGACACCGAGGGCGCCATGATCTTCACCTCTGTGTTGATCTTGGTTGGGATGGGGGCCACGCTGTACTTCGTTTCCACGACCACGGCATTCCTCCTCGAAGGGCAGCTGGGGAACGTCTTCCGGAGAAAACGGATGGAACGCACGCTTTCGGAGCTGCAAGGCCACATGATCGTCTGTGGTGGGGGCCCAACGGCCCGCTACGCTGCCGAGGAGCTCACGGTGGTCGATCGGCCCGTTGTACTCGTCGTAGGCTCACCTGAGGCGGCCGAGGAAGCGGCGGGCGAAGTGCAGCCGGTACCGATCGTCGTCGGCGACCTCACCGACGATGATGTCCTCCTCGCCGCGGGGATCGAGCGAGCCCACGGGCTCATCGCGTGCTCCGAGTCGGACAACGAGAATGTGGTGATCACCCTCACCGCCCGACAGCTGAACCCGCGCCTACGCATCGTAACTCGGCTCGAAGACATCGATCACGAGGTGAAAGCACGAAAGGTCGGGGCGAACTCGGTCGTCTCACCCCAACACATCGGAGGGTTGCGGCTCGCCTCGGAGTTGATCCGACCGACCGTTGTCGACTTCCTCGATCTCATGGTTCGTGACCCCGATCACAGCTTGAGGGTCGACGAGGTGCTGATTCCCGACTCCGCGCCGTCCGCAGGCAGAGCAATCCGTGACCTAGGACTCGATGACTTTCCAGGGGTCCTCCTCCTCGCACTGCGCGCCCCGGATGGTGGGTGGCGGTACAACCCATCCCGAGATAGTGAGGTGCTTCCCGGGCACGTCTTGATCTTCCTCGGCTCACCTGAGGACTCCCGTGCGCTACGTGAACGCCTCGGCGGTGAGCTTGTATCGGGGAGAACGAGAAGCGGGTAGCGCGGTCGCCTAGTGTGGCCGTCACGCCCTACGCAGTAAACGCCCGGCGGCCCGTCGGCGTCCCACACGGGAAAACGAGGCCGGACACGGAGACCGCGTGACCGATCAGCGGGTGATCGAATTCGACGACTTGGTGCACGAGGCCCGTCGCGGAGGCGACGCCGAGATGTGCTGCCTGGTCGAACACGCCTACCCGATAGTGCGTCGATGGTCGCTGGTGCACACAGGAGATCCGGCCGACGCCGATGACGTCACCCAGGATGTGCTAATTCGAATGGTGCAAAGTCTCCACACTTTCCGCTCCGGTGCGCGGTTCGAGACCTGGCTCTACGCCCTCACGCGAAACGCCTCGCTCGATCGGCTGCGTGCGGAAGGACGCAGGCGTAAAGCGAGTGAGACGTTCGGCCGCGAAAGCCGCATCGCCACCGCCCGTCCGGCAGACGCGCTCGACGCTCTTCAAGCCGCTCAAGTGAGGGGAGCGTTGATCGAGGCGTTGTCGGAGCTGCCCGATCGACAGCGCGCGGCGTTCGACCTCGTGGAGTTACAAGGGCAACGCGCGAGCGAAGCCGCTGAGATCATGGGGATTCGTGCGGTGAGTGTTCGGGCCCACCTGTTCAAGGCACGCCGAGCCATGCGCACCAAGATCCTTACCCGATACCCCACACTGGCCGAAGGAGCTCTTCGTGACGTGTGACATGACGACGCGCCTTCTCGAAGCCGACGTGCTGCCCATTACGGACGGAGTCCTAGCCGAACACGTCACCTCGTGCCGTGAGTGCCAACGCGCGCTCGCGCTCTTCGAGGAAGCATACGCACATCTCGACGACTATCTCGCCGGGCACCCTCCGGTGGACGCCGCTCAGATCGTCGCGGCTGCCCAGGGCGGGCACCAGCCGAGCCGGTGGGGACCTTGGCGGAGGCACGCGTGGCTTCCTCTGGCCCTTGCAGCGACGGTTGCGGCGGTCTTTTTGGGCGGGCGGGGTGACGCCCCGCCAAGTGTCGGTATTGCCGAGGTGTCGTCACCCTCGCGGTCGCCGGCTGGCCTCGATGTCGAGACCGACCTCGACGTAGCTGTGCTCCAAACTACCAACCCTGATATCACAGTCTTGTGGTTCTTCGCAGGAGAATGACGATGAAGATGCTTGTAGCCCGCACCGTTGCCGGCGCTGTTCTGATTTTCGTTGCCGCGTTCGCGCTGTCCACCTACGGTTTCATCGGCACGCCTCAAGTGGCCTTGGAGACGCGAACCTTCCGGTTCGAACATCTACAACCGGGACAGGTGCATGGCTTGCTCGAAGCCTATGTATGGGAAGAGCGGGAGGCTGGGGGCGGATCGATGTCGCTCATGGATGGCGGAGTAACCATTCGGGAGACGAGGGACAACCTGGACCGGATCGAGGAGGTGCTGAGCGAGTTCGACCGGCCTCAAGACGATGTGCAACTCTTCTTCCAGATCATCGAAGCGAACGGCTCTGCCGAGACGGACGTTCGTATCGCCGGGGTGGAGAGCGAGCTGCGCAAGCTCTTCGCCTTCGAGGGGTATCGACTTGCAGCGGAGTCGGCTGTCACGGCTACCGATGGATCTAGTATCAGTCAGGGGATGCGCACGGACCACAGCCACTACGAGGTGTCCGCCGATGTTCGGCGGTTGGGGGACGACCAGTTGCGGCTCTCGGGGGTGCACTTCGTAAGCGCGGATGGTTGGGCGCTGACCACGTCGGTCAACGTGGGCCCCGGTCAGACGATCGTTCTTGGGTCATCTCCTAAGGGAGACAGCGACGCCACTCTCTTCCTCACCGTACGGGCCGAGCGCGTCGACTCCGCGCAATCGAGCCAGCAGTAGCGCTGATACGCCTTCCTGGACGAAGCGAGCAGTCACGCGCATCTTGAAGGGAGAAGACCCCTTACGGCGACAACACGAGGTTCGGACGATGTTGGAACGTGTGAAAGTGCGCAGGAGCGGAGACGAGCGTCGTGGCGGTGACGAGCGTCGGACCGGTCCTCGTCGCGCTGAACAGCGCCGGAAGGAGTCTGCACCCGTGGAGGCCGATCGGCGGGCGGAAGATCGACGGGCGGGCAAGGATCAGCGCTCAGACTCCGATCGGCGTGAAGGTGAACGGCGAGTCCTGACCGATCGGCGGATGGTGTCGTTCGCCCTCGCGTAGTGACCTATTAGTCGGCTGAGGGCCGCGTCACCGGATCAAACGAAGGACGATTTCGGAGACGCTCCACACCACGACCGACCCGAGGGCGGTCGCCACCGCCAACATCGTCGCGGGTTGCTCTCGAAAGAGCTTCTGTAGGAGACGATCGTCCTCCGAGAAGATCTTGCGAACGCTGTCGGCGACGAGGTATCCCACGAAGGGGCTCGGCAGCAAGATCCAGAGCGCGCTCACGATGTCGCTTCGACCGGGGCAGCGATCTCGGCCTCGATCTCGAATCCGCAGACGCTCCCGGTAAGGGTCACCGCGGTCAGCTCGTCCAACGAGGGGGCCGCCCCCGCGAAGGAGGCTTCTACCGTGCAGGTACCTGCCTTCGCTTCTGCCTGCCAAGCCACCGCACCCTCCAAGAGGCCCGTCACCGTGGTGGTGGTGCCGTTGTTCACGGCGTGAGCCTCGACCGTGAGATACGGGGCCCCGTCTACCACGAAGACCGACTCCCCGAGATCGAGGGTGCACTGGGCATGAGTCTGGATCATCACGTAGTGCACCGCCCCGACCTCGATGCCGGGATTCCCCTCTCCGGTGACCTGAGCTTCCAAGATCACGGATCCCCCGGATGCACAATCCGGCTCCACGGTTACGTCGATCTCGAAGAGGTTGTGATGCCCTAGCTGTGGGCCATCGGGATCGCCTGTCGTGTGCACCCACGGCCCAGAGACCGGGTGACTGTGCACGCCGAGATCGCTGTGCGAGTGCGCGAACGAGACGTGATTGGTGGAAAACACGGTGTTGGCCAAGGTGGGGGTGACCAGCGCCTCGGACAGCGCGATGGCTTCCTCAACCTCGAGTTCTGCCGGCTCCACAGCCGGGAGGTCCGTCCCGACCCGGCATCCGGACAGGAGAAGAGTAGTCACGGTCACTACTCCGCAGCGCACCACGGCTCCCGACGATGTGGGTCGAACGGCGGTCGCCACTACTCTTGGCAAGTGAGGCAGTTGTTGCTGTTGGCCGAACCTAGGCTCTCGAGTAGAGCAACGGTCTCCGGGATGGGCGATACGCGTGAGACGGGACCGTTGGCCATATCGGCCGTGGTTTGGCCACGACGACTCACGACCGTGACATCTCCGCCCTGCTCCACCATGTAGAGAATCAGTTCGTTGTCGCCGCGCGCTGCCGCGTGGTGGATGGCAGTATACCCGTTGTGATCGCGGACATTCACGTCCATCCCGACCTCTTCGATCAGGAATTTCACCGACGGAAGCCACCCGTTGTCGGCATGTCTGTGGGCGTTGCCGGCGAAGCCTTCACCGTATCCGACCCCTGAAGCGGCGTGAATCGCCGCTACGGCCGGCCCCCCGACCGGAACCGGAGGCAATCCGGAGGGGTCCGGCTTCTCCGCCGCGATCGAGTCTTGGCGAACGGCAATCGTGTGGATTCGCTCGCGGAAGTCTCCAGGGTTGGCGCGGACCTCTTCCTCGGCCATATCGGCCTTCACCGAATCGGGAAGGTCGGACCAGATGGCGATAACCGCAGAGACTTTGGCGGAATCGCCCATCACGTCGAAGGAGTCCGCCTCAGCGATCCGATCGACTTGGAAGGCGCGTTGCTGTTGTTCTGGCGTGAGGCGCTGCCGGCGTTGTGGGGCCTTGGTCGCGATAAACGGATCGGCTCCCCACTTCTTGAGCAGACGCATCGCTTCCACGTCGGTTGCGTAGGCGGCACGTAGGAATGGGGTGGCCCCATTCATGTCGATGAGGCCGCAGTTCCCGTTTCCGCACCCGGTGTACTCCATGTACCACGGGTGGAGCGTCATGCGCGTGTCCGGATCGGCCCCAGCGATCAGAAGGGCTTCCAACACCTCGAGGTATCCGACCTGCTGCGCCTCCCGCTCTTGGGGCTGCGGGTAACGCGTCCGGGGCTGCCATTCGGAGTTGACCGTGGCGAAGAGAGGCGAAGCTCCATTGAGCGATGAGCTGATGTTGGGATCGGCCCCGCGTTCCAAGAGGGCCATCGCAACATCGAACTGCCCGTTGATCGTGGAGATTAGGAGCGGCGTCGTGCCGTCTCCGCCGCCGACTTGGTCGATGTCCGCCCCGAGATCGAGAAGGAGCTCGACTGACGCCAGATGACCCTGACGGGCCGCATGCAGGAGCGGGGTCAGTCCGCCCTTCGACGTGATGCGAACCGGACGCCGGAAGCGGCTCGCCCGGCGTCGCGCTCTTGGGGGCTCGCCTTCATACGCCGCGCGTCCAGCCTGTACCGCCGCCTGGACCTGACTCGAAGACGGCTGCCACTCCCCTTCATTGGTGAAGGCATCCAGCACCGCCTGTCGACGACGATTCGCCTCGGCATCGAGACGTCCCCACGCCTGGAGGTCCATCGACTCCGCAGCTTGGTTCGGATCTGCACCACCCTCGACGAGAGCGCTGATCGCATCGGTGCGGTTCCACGACGCGGCGAAGATCAGCGGAGTTTGCTTCCACTGGGCCTCGGTCGCATTCGGGTCACTTCCGGCGTCGATCAGTGCGCGCACTACTTCTCCATCGCCTGAAACTGCGGCGAGATGCAACGGGGTCGAACCACTCGGGTCTGTCACCGCGTGGACGTCGGCTCCGGCCTCCAACAGGGTCTGGACCGCGCCGAGGTGTGCGTTACGGGCCGCGATGTGTAGCGGCGTATACTCGCCGATGCGTGTCGCGGACTGAATCTCGGCGCCGGCCACGAGGAGTACGTCGAGCAGCTCGACATCTCCCCTGTCTGCAGCCCAATGCAGGGCGCTCATCCCATCGCCTTGGGCCGCATTGACGTCTGCCCCGTCACGCAGCAGTTCGCGGACGAGCGTGACATCTCCGGACATCGCCGCGTCAGCTACGGGAGATTCGACGGAAGCCGGTGCGGCGGCCAAAAGCACGACCATCGGTACGATGGCGAGTAGCGCCCGAGCCCTCATGGTCTAGTCGACCTCCTGCACCGCAGCACTTCCGTGTGACTTGAGCATGAAGCTGCCCGTGCTGTCGCCGAAGCTTTCCATGTCGGTGTGCCCCAGGTCCTGCATCATCGCGAGCATCACGTTCGCCATCGGAGTCCCGTCCGCGGCTTTGAGGTGGAGGTTCCCCTCCAAGATCCCGTTCCCCTTACCGAGGAAGACGAGAGGACAACGCCGGTGGTTGTGGAGGTTGGCGTCCGCCATCGGGGATCCGAACATGACGACCGACTTGTCGAGCAGGTTCTGGTCGCCGTCCATGGTGTTCTGAAGCTTGTCGAGCAGATACGGGAGCATGCTCACCCGCCACTGACAGATCTTGTTGAACTCCAGTACGGCTTCTTCCCGCCCGCCGTGGTGGGACGCCGGGTGGAAGGGTCGGTCCGAGCCCGATTCTGCGAAGACACGGTTCTCGGAATCACGCCCGGTTTTGAACGAGATCACCCGCGTCATGTCGGTCTGCAGCGCGAGGACCTGGAGGTCGAACATCAGCTGCATGTGCTCTTGGTACGAGTCGGGTACACCAGCCGGAGCGGTCGGGAGTTCTCTCTCCTCGCCACTGTTGTTGTGCGACTCCACCATCTGGATGCGCCGTTCGATCTCTCGGACGTTGTTGAGGTACTGCTCCATCCGGCGGCGGTCGCCGGTGCCGAGCTGGCGGTTCATCGCGGTGACTTCGCCCGTGATCCAGTCGAGGATGCTCGAACGCATCGAGCGGCGCTCCGCACGCTCTTCTGGTGTGCCCCCGGCTCCGAAGAGCATGTCGAAGGCCACACGAGGATCGCGAATCATCGGAAGCGGCTCGCTCGGAGACGCCCAAGAGAGCGAGTCGGTGTAGGCGCACGAGTAGTTGTAGGTGCAGCCCCCGGCCTGATCGATGTTCGGAATCGTGAACTGCATCGAGGGCAACGGCGTGTCCTGACCGAAACGCCGTGCATGGATCTGATCGAGGGACGTCCCGACGAACAGGTCGGAGCCCTGCGTCTGCTTAGGGTGCGACTGGGTGAGGAAGACCGCGCTCGACCGGAAGTGATCTCCTCCGATCTCTGGCGCGGTGAAGGCCTCAGCCATCCGAACATCCGTATTCGACACGATCGTCAGGTAGTCTTGATACGGCTCGAGAGAGATGAGCGCGCTGTTCGGCACCATCTCGAAGTCCTTGCCGATTATCTCGGGCGCGAAAAGGTGCTGGGTTGCCCCCCACTCGTTGCACCCGGCGAGGCCGTGAACTTCCTCGATCGCGATCAGCGGAGCTCTGGATTCGTTCGCGCGCGTCACCTCACGGCTCAACCGTCCAGCCGGGACCATCGCATCGAGGTAAGGGAGCGCAACTGCCGCACCCATGCCGCGAATGAAAGTCCGGCGATCCAGGTGCTTCCCGGTAATGAACTCCATTGTCCCGTATCTCCTCGAGTGTGGGAGCTTGGCGTTTTGACTAGTGTCCGGCCTCGTCGGTCAGGACGGCGGTCGGTGCAACTTTCAAGCGGAAGGCGTCGCTCGTGACGACACCTAAAATCAGGCTTTGCATACGATACTGCCCGTCTTGCTCGGCTTCAGCAACGATCTCCCGAATCGTCGGCTGGTCGAAGTATTCGACGCGCCGCGCAAGGGCGTAGGCCATCATGTTCTCGGTCAGGGAGCGGACGAGCGGAATGGGTCGACTCAACAGCGCATCGGCGACCTCCTTCGGCGTCGTGATCGGCGCGCCGTCGAAGAACTCACCGCGTGTGTCCAGCGCCATCCCGTTCTCCCGGAGCCGCCACTGGCCGGTCACGTCGAAGTTGTCGAGGGCGAGCCCGATCGGGTCCATGAAGCGGTGGCACGAGTTACACGTGGGGTTCGCGCGGTGCATCTCCATCCGCTCTCGCGTCGTGAGTCGACGACCCTCTTGGGTCCCTTCGACCTCATCCAGATCCGGAACACCCGGGGGCGGCGGCGGTGGCGGAGATCCCATGAGAACCTCCATCACCCACTTCCCGCGAAGGACCGGTGACGTGCGGTTGGCCAGCGAGGTCAGGACCAGGATACTTCCGTGGCCAAGAAGCCCGCTGCGCGCTCCGTCCGTGTACTCGACGCGCCGGAAGTGGCGACCGGCCACTCCATCCATCCCGTAGTGGTTGGCCAGCCGCTCATTGACGAAGGTGTAGTTCGCGTTGAACAGCTCCAGGACGTCGAGGTCGTTCTGAACGAGATGGTTGAAGAACATCTCGGTCTCTTGATGCATCGCGTCGGCGAGCGTCTCGTCGAAGTTCGGGAAGAAGTTCGGGTCGGGACGGACCTTGTACAGATCCTGGAGTCGAAGCCACTGAGCTCCGAAACGATTCCCGAGCGCTTCTGCGCGCGGGTCTGCCAACATTCGACGCGCGGCCCGTTCGAGATCCTTCTCGCTCTGCAAGTCACCGTCGCGGGCCGCTTGAATGAGCTCTTCGTCGGGCGGTGTGCCCCATAGGAAGAACGATAGTCGTGATGCGAGCTCTTCGTCTTCGAGCTCGTAGACTTCGCCCGGGTCGACGCCCTCGGGCTGACGCTCGAGGCGCAGAACGAAGAAGGGGGACGACAGCAGCGCCTCCAGCGACTCCCGGATGCCACGCTCGAAGCCTCCCCGCTCATGTCCGCGTTCGTAGAACGCCATCAGCCCTTCGACTTCGCTGTCGGTAGCTGCTCGCCGATACGCGCGTGTCGCGAGATCGCGAAGAATCGCGCTGGCGCACACCGCCTCTTCCTCGGAAGCGGTGGGACGGCAGGTGAAGATCTTCTTACGGCTCGGCGTCTCGGACAGCCCGGTCACCTCGGCGGGCCCACCGACGATGAGATCTTGCAGGTGAGGCAACGTGGTGATGCCTGCGCCACCCGATCCGCCGCCCGCCATCGACCAGTCGTGGGGGCGGATGAGATCTTCGTACGGACCGTCGGAACGGCGAATGAATGCGGCCGACACCCGGCGCTGGCCCGCTCGCACGAACACGGGCTCCGTCCAAATCGCACCACCTCCGCGACCATCGGCAGCCTCACCGGAGCGGGAGTACGCCATGAGGGCGACTCGCTCGCTATCGATCGAGATGTCGATGTCTTCGAAGCGGGTGTTGTTGCCGGACGCGAACGTCATCCCGAAGGAGTACATCCCGTCAGCCGGGAAGACGTGCTCGACCACCATGCCTCCGCGGGTCCCGTACGGGGCGCCCTCGACGTGGTCCCAGGGGTGCTGCGAGCGGTACTGGGAGTTCGTGTACTGCACGTTGATCGACGGCGCACCCTGATCCCCGACCGCCATACGGCTAATGTCGGCCGCCGCGTTCAAGTAAGACTCGAGCAGGAGTGGAGAAAGAGCCTGGACGTCGGCAATGTTGTCGAAGTTGGCGCTCATCTGGTCGAGCGGGAGCCAATCTTCCGCATTTACCCTGAGGTCGAGCAGATCTTCGATCGCCTGCTCGTACTCGGGACGATTCAGCCGCTGGAAGGTGCGGGTGCCCGGGTTGGGGTCACGGCTGGCCCGATTGTCCATGACCGATTCGAGCTCCTCGACGAATGTGACGAGGCTGTCTCCACCGGGTCGACGCGAACCGGGAGGCGGCATCATCCCAGCGCGGACCTTCCGAATCATCCGTTCAACGATATCCCCGTGTTCGCTCGATGCGGTCTCGAGGTCAAAGCCTTCGAGCGACAGGTTCCCGCTGAGTCGGGCATCGCTGTGACAGCGCGAACAGGTGCGCCGGACGATCTCGTTCGGGTCGGCGTCCGAGGGCGCCACTTCGGCGGCCACGCCTACCACCCCGGGCGTCTCGACGACGGGGTAACTTCCAGACAGGGCGACGAGTGACACACCGAGGACAGCGGATGCGACGAGGTATGACTTCATGTCTGGCCGGGTCCAGAGGGGTTACAACAGTTTATAGTAGGCGGGTATTCCCGTACGCAGCAAGGACACCTCGAGTGTCGCAATTGTTGCGAGGCGGCTATCGACGCCCTGCTACCGTCCAGATCACGACGAGTCCGCAGCTGTTGAAGGACCCGAATTCGATCGGCATCCCCGAAACCCCACGGTGCACTTCGACCGCGTAGATCATCTCCTTCGGAACCAGGTCGTCGAGGCGCGCGCTCGTGCCTTCCCACGTCGCCCGGACCCCATCGACCATGAGGTCCGGCACGCAGTAACCCCTCGACCCACGAAGCTGCACGCGGGCTCCCTCGAGCGGGTTGAGCGTCATGCGCACGCCAGGGAGGCCTTGGAGGAGGTCGATCGTTTGAAGCTCCGTCCGCTCCGCAATGTCGGCTGGCGACAGGAACGACCCAACCCCCCGCTGCATGCGCCGGTAGAAGCCATTGCGCACCAAGCGCGGCTCTTGCACGAGGCTTTGGACCATGACGCCGTCGATCTCCAACGGCTCTGGCCACAGTCTGAACTCGACAGACATCTCGCCGCCCTCTCCCAACTCGAAGAGGCCGACGCGCGTCTCCCGGTATCCGAGCGCGGCGGCAAGAAGGAGGTAATTCCCTGCCTCCGCCGCCTGCACCTCGAACAGACCCGTGGTCGACGAAAGCGCCGAGGTGATCGAGTCACCCGTCTCGGAGATCATGATCACCAGACCGAGATCGATTGGCTCGTCCGTGTGCATGTCGAGAAGCCGGCCACTGATCGACTGCGCGCTCAGCGGGCTCGAAAGGGCCACGATGGCCAGAAGGGCGGCCGCGATCACTGGTCCGAAGCCGATGCTCATTCGTGGCTCCCGCCCCCGCCGTCCTCGACGTCCCATCACCGCACCCCTATCCGCCGATCAGCTGGTCCACCGTGTGGATCGCTCCGTCTTCGATGACCATTCGTACGTCCCGAATCGCTCGGATGTCTTCGAGGGGGTCTGATCCGAGGATGATCAGATCGGCCAACATACCCTCACGCACACTTCCGAGTTCGTTTTCGTACCCCATAGCGCGGGCTGAAATTGACGTCGTCGCGCGCAGTACGTCGATCTCTGACATGCCACCATACTGCACGAGAGCTTGCATCTCGGCTACCAGAGCAAGACCGGCCGGGATGATCGGTGTGTCGGTGCCGACGACCACCGTACCCCCTCGCTCGACTACCCGGCGGCCGAGCGACGCCATCGCCCGCACCAACCGCCGCTGAGTCTCGAGATCCCCGCCCCGCCGCGCTGCCGCGGCCGCGTCGGGTACAAAGGCGCGAACCCGATCATCGTCGAAGAGGGTCGGATCGTCTTGGGCCAGCAGCCCATAGGCACCGTAGATCCCGATCGTGGGTGTAATCGTCATGCCAGAGCGACCCAGAAGCTCGATGACGTCGTCGTAGCTACGGTTCAGCTCCGACACCTTCGTCGAGTACCCGCGTCGGCTCGTTCCCTTGACGTGCTCCACACCGTCCGCACCGACCGAGACGGCCGGATACAATTCGTGCGAGGTGACGGGCATACCCATCGCATGTGCGTCTTCGATGACGCGCGCCTGCATCTCATCCGAGAGTCGGACGTACGTCTTCACCAAGTCGAAGTCGAGGTCGCTGGCCTGGGCGAGTTCGAGCTCGATCTGTCCGGGTGACGTGAGTGCGGGCGCTCCTGCGTAGTACACACGACTTCCGTCGATCGTGTTGCCAGTCCCGAACATGCGGGGCTCTAGGCGTCGCCCGATCGCATCCGACTCCCGGGCCTCGGCCATCTCGAAGGGGTCGGCGGAGGGCGTGCGCACAGAGGTGACCCCGAAGGAGAGCCACTGGCGCCCCAAATGGGAGCCCTGAGCCATGACACCGTGCATATGCATCTCGATCAGTCCCGGTGCGACCACCCGGTCCGACGCGTCGACAACCCGCCTCGAGTGGAGTTGGGTGTCATGGTCGACCACTCTCACGATCCGGTTCCCATCGATCACGACGTCGACGTTGCGACGCAGCTCCGAAGTCACGCCGTCGAAGAGTCGCCCCGCGTGCACTACGTACCGGTCGTGCGCGACCTCCCGCTCCCATTGGAGCGGTATGTCCACGTCCGTCACTCGAGCGCTACGTACGTCGAGGCGACGCATCCTGTCGTTCGCGAGATAGAACAAGGTACGACCATCGCTCGACCAGCTCGGGTCCGAAGACCGCTCATTGTTCAGGCGAACGGGTGGTCCCACCGGGTCACCTTCCGGGCCCACTGGCATACTCCATAGCACGCCGGAAGCCACATATGCCATGGTCCGTCCATCCGGAGACCAAACGGGACCGTCCGTGCCCCGCGACGCGAAGGACGCGTGTGCGGGGAAGTCGAGCCAACGCTCCGGCGTCTGCATCGACCCGCCGTCGCCATCTTCCGAGATCACGGGTTGGATCTGGATCGAGAGCGGGCGGTTCACCCCCTCTCGGAAGCGAGTCGAATACCGGTCCAGTGCCGCCACGACGAGGGTCGATCCATCGGGCGACCAGGTGACTCTGCCCGGGCTGTTGAGGCCGCCTCGGACCAAGCGGTCGGCACCGCTCTCGATGTCGACCACGCGAATGCCCCCATCGCGCCCGCCTCCTGCGTACGCGATGCTCCGCCCGTCGGGTGACCAGACGGGCATGCTGCCTCCGGTGGTCGTGAGCTTCCGCTCCGACCCCGTCGCGACGTCGTGCACGTAGAGGTCGGTCTGTCCATCCCGATCGGATCCGTAGGCGAGCGCGCGGCCATCCGGGGACCACGCCGGATCGATCTCGATGAAGGAGTCGTCCGTAAGTTGAATCGGGCTTTCCCCGACGGGCATCCTCCAGAGGTCGCCGAGAGCGACGAAAGCGATCTCATCTCCCGATGGCGAAGCCGATGGCGAGATGATCCCGCGCACTCGGGCAGGTGCCGAGGCATCGAAGGAGCGCAGCCGCTTGCGGTACGACGGGCGATCGAGGGTAACTACGGCGGAAAAGGCGATCGGTCGCGCCTCCCCTGCCCCTCCGTCGGCGGCGCGCATGATCTGGCCATCGGCCGTGTAAAGAAGCTCGCCCGAAGTGCTCCAGCTGGCTCTGAACGGGAACACGTCATCGTCGAGCTCGGTCACCCTCTGGGCGCCCGAGTCGGCAACGTCGCCTCGCGCTCCTTCGGCGCTTCCGACGTACAGCCCGCTGCGTCCCTCGTCGATGTGCACCCAAGCGAGCGCCGCGCCGTCGCTGTTCCACGTCGGCGCATAGTGCGCCCCACCCCCGCTCGCAATCATGCGAACGGAGCCACTCCCGTCCTGAATCGCGATCCCGCCAGCTTGCCCATCGACCGCGTACGCGACAGACGACCCGTCGGGAGAGACGTGGGGGGTGTACTCGTTGCCCGGGGCCGACGTGAGCGCCTCGAGCTGACCCGAGGAGAGGTCGACGGACCATATGTCGTACGTGCCGCCGCGGTCCGAGGAAAAGAGGATCCGACGCCCGTCGGGGCTCCAGGTGGGCTCCCGGTCATCGTACGGACCATTCGTCACCTGCTCGAGCTCGCTCCCGTCGGCGGAGACCGTCCAGATGTCGTAGTCGCCGTCCCAGTACGCCTGGAAGGCGATTCGCTGCCCATCCGGGGACCACTGCGGCTGTCGGGCGTCACCAAAGGGATCCGTCAAAGCGAGAGCGGTCCCGCCCCCCACGGGTAGCGTCCAGATCCGTCCCACCAGATCCATGGCGAGCGTCGAGCCATCGGGCGAGAGGTGCGCCGCGACGTTCGTACCCTCGGTGAGCGTGACCTCGATCGGTGCCAGAGAGACCGAGGATGCTCTCCACCCACTCATCACCGAGAGCCCCGCGACGGAGAGGCATAGGATCGTCAGGCGGTGCGGCATCGGGGCAACTCCAAGGTGGGCAAGGTCAACGCTCCAGAAGCGCACCGAGAATAGCCCTCAGAGTCGCTCGTGACACCCCGGGCTCTTGGGTGCCGCGCGGGCCCATGCTTCAGCGCATTCGGTTGGTCCAGAGGAGTAAGACACCGCACGACGTCGCGGGATCGTTATCGCGATAGTAGCGGAGCGGAGCCCCGAACGGGGCTTGGAAGACTTCAACGGCCTCCAGCTCCGCCTTCGGCACGAGGTCAGCCAACCCTTCACCCGGCATCATCTCGACGTACACGTCGTCGACCCAGATCATAGGAGCGCACGTCCGTCTCGCGATCATCTCCGTGACGTTGGCGCCACCGGCGACCGCCCCGAGGGCCTTCACGATCTTGACCGAGTCGTTCCAAGGGCCGGAGGAGCCGTCTCGGTTCGGGACGAGCCGCACCGTCGTCATTTCGCGGAAGAGTTGTGGGGTGTGGGCGGCGGGATGGTTCCGGATCTGAGCAGGGGTCAGAAACTCACCCTTCCCTTCACGGAGTCGCTCGTAGAAGCCGTTGGCAACCAACTCTGGGACGGGCGCGTCGAGCTCATCTGCTTCCACGAGGACGCCACCGACCGGGACCGGCTGCAACGGAAGAGTGAGTTGGATGATCCGCACGTCGGCTTCGCCGAGTGCGAACCGCTCAGACCGCGTGCTCTGGTACCCGAGGGCGCTCGCCACGAGGGCGTATGTGCCTTCTTCGTCTACACGAACCGAGAAGAACCCTTGTTCGTCGGTCAGCGCCGATCCCAGCGAGTCTCCCGCGGCGTTCGTGACGGTCACGCGCGCGAGAGCGATCGCCACGTCGGTGACCTCCTCCAACACCAGGCCACGGATCTCTTGCGCAGAGCTCCCCTGAGGGATCGTCGACAAAAGCGCGATCAGGGCGAAGGATCGACGGATCAAGGCGGCTCAGGGAACGTCCACGCAGTACCGCTTGCGCAGCGCTAGGATGGGGTCGGGCTGCCCGAGAATGGTCAGCCGATCTTTCGCTTCGAGCACGGTCGAGCCCTGCGGTATGATCATCTCGTCCGCCCGTCGAATCGCACAGATCAAAGCTCCGTGCGGAAGCGGTATCGACTTGATCTCGGCTCCTACGAGGTCGGCATGCTTCGGCGTCTCGTCCAGTGTGAAGACGAGGAGCCGCTCGTCACGGAAAAGCGTCTCCTTGATTTGCGCGGGGCCCTCGGCGGCGAGCCAATCGGGCATGAATTGTTCCTGGTCCACGCGGCGCGCGATCTGCGCGAGGATCCTGAGGTGACGGCCGGGGTCTTCCTGCGGCCCCACCAGGAAGAAGACGGCGTGCACGGGTTCATCCGGCACCACCCCTCCATCCTTAACAACTTCCGCGAAGCGAACGCCCTCAACCACCCTCGCCATAAGGAGATGTGGCTCTTCGATCGCTTCCATCCGGACGTGGGGCAGCGCCGCTCCGTGGGACACCGGGGTCGCCCCGCGACGCGTCCCCATCATAAAGCCTTCAGCGAGATCGCTCGCGGGCACTCCCACATCTTGGGCGAGGCGCTCGGCAGCTTCGCGGGAGAGCGTCCCGAAGTCGGCGACCTGGTGATCGAGGACCTGCGCGCGCGTGAAGAGCGCGTCAAACGGGTCTTCCTGTCTCGGTCCGCGATCCTTCATAATCTCGCGGAGTTCCGAGTCGATCCGATCGTCTCGCTGACGCCCCAGCCGCTCGAAGACGTGGAAGATGGCACCCTCGCGATCGACGCGGTCCTTCGCGTAGTAGGTGAACCACATCGCGCCTAGCGTGATGAGCCCCGCGGTGAAGAGCATCGGGAGAAAGCCCATCTCGACGATGAGCCAGAATGGCGCCAAGATCCCGAGAATCTGCATTCCGGGATAAAACGGGGATCGATAGCCCGGGTCGTACGACTCGATGCCGCTTTCTCGCATGACGATGACCGCGAGGCAGCCCAGGGCGAACATGACCAGCTTGAAGGCGCTGGCGAGCTTCGCGATCCCGGTCGGATCGAAGGTGGTGACACAAACCAGGATGACGCCGACGGTGGCGAGGATCCCAACGGTGGGAGATCCGAACCGCCCCACTGCCCCGAAGAAGTCCGGAAGCAGCCGATCGCGACCCATGGCGAGGGGATAGCGAGAGGCGCTCAAAATGCCCGCGTTCGCCCCGGATGAAATCGCCAAGAGGGCCGCGATCGTCATCACGATCACTCCGGTCGGCCCCGCGAGGTCCTGGGCGACCGTTGCTACCGGGGTCAGGTCACCATAGCCCGCCCCGAGCACATCTGCTCCGGTGACGCCGATCATGACGGCGGTACCGATGACGTAGATGACGATGACGGTACCGAAAGCGAGGAACGTCCCCAACGGGAGGTTCCGTTCCGGATTCTTCACCTCTTCGGCGACGCTCGCGACCTTCGTGAGCCCCATGTAGCTGACGATGACGAGGCCCGAAGTGCTGACCAATCCGGCGGCCTCCGGGTTCAGGACTCCCCTCAGGCTCCCCATGTCCACCTGGGTGATCCCGAAGCCGCAGAACCAAAGGAGGAGAATGAGGAGGCCCACGAGGAGGAAGACCTGTGCCGACCCTGTCTTCTTGGCGCCCATGTAGTTGATCAAGCCGAACAGTATGGCGAGAGCGGCGGCGACCGGTCCGGCCGGGAGCTGCGGCATGAAGATCTGGAGATAGGCCACGACCCCGATCAGCGCGAACGACGACTTCAAGACGAGCGCGATCCACGTTCCGAAGCCCCCGATCGTCCCGACCAACGGTCCCATACTGCGGTCGAGGAAGTAGTAGATCCCGCCCGCCTTGGGCATCGCCGTCGTCAATTCGACGCTACTGAACAGCCCGGGTGCCACGATCAGTGCTGCGACGAGGTACGACAACGGCATCGCGGAGCCGGCTCCGGCCGCAGCCAGACCGGGGAGCAAGAAGAAGCCTGAACTGAGTGTTGCGCCGGTTGCCAGCGCATACACGTCCCAGAGTCCTAGCTCTTTCTCAAGCTTCTTGGCTTTGCGTTCGGCCATACGGGTGTCCACAGATTCCAGGAAGGATTAGGTGTGGGCCCTGGAGGGGGGCTCGTCCGAAGCGCCCGCCGCGGGGCGCTACGCCGAACGTTCAGGTGACCGCTGGTCCGTACCCTGTTAGGGCAGTTGCGGTTCGTCGAGGTGAGATTGCCGGTTTCTGGCCCACGGGGCAAGCTATAGCGACGTATCTCACGGGCTACGGAGTCGAAACGAGTCATGCGGAAAGCCACAATTGCAGTCTTCGTGCTTCTCACCGGGTGCACCGGGGCCGTTGAATCGCCCAGCCACGCCGAACTTGAGGCGTCGCTGAGGATCGCAGCCGAGGCATATCAAGCCGCAGCTTCCTCCAAGGACGCGGCCACGGTGGTCTCCCTGTACGAGGATGACGCGCTGATGATCCCACCCGACGCCGAAATGGTGGAGGGGATCGAGGGCGTCCGTGATTACCGATTCGGCTTCATCGAGACGCCGGGCGTAGCTCTCGATTTCGAGTTGATCCGTGTCGAAGTGGCCGCGAGTGGGGACGTAGGCTGGACCGTGGGGGTCGGCCAGATCACCATCGAACGCGAAGGAGAAGCTCCAGGGCGTGACGTGGTGCGGGACGTACACACGTGGAGGCGACAGCCGGACGGGAGTTGGAAGGTCGTCCTAGACGTCTGGAATTCGGGGATTGTGTCTGGGGCAACCGACTAGGCGGAGGGCGCCGTACTCCCGAATCGCTTCGCGGCCCGGGCCCGTGCCTTGGCGGCCTCGACCTCGCGGTTTTTCGGAGCGGCCGATGTCGTCAACGACTCCAAAAGCGTGGTGGCGATGGCGCTCACATCTGCGACCGCTCGATCGAAAGCGACCTCATTGGCGCGCGACGGCTTGTTGAAGCCAGAAATCTTACGAACGAATTGCAACGCCGCAGCGTGCACCTCGTCGCTTGTCGCTGGCGGATCGAAGTTGTAGAGCGTCCTGATGTTGCGGCACATGGGGCTCCCCTATTCTCGGGCGTGGTAGCAGCTCGCAAGCTGGGAGCTTACTTCCGGCCGGACAAATCCGTTACTACTGCCTCGTCGGCGGATTTTCCAACCCCTGTCCTAGCTCCCGAAGGGTCCACTGGTCTTTGACGAGATCGTATTCCAAGCGGACAAAGCCGAGGTCCCCCAAAGGCACACGAAACGAACCCATCCGGGGTGGAGTCCCCGCGACAATCCGGATCGCGGTCCCAATCGCCCCGCCGTGCGCCACGACGAGGTACCGACCGGGTCCCCGTTGGACTATGGACTCGACCGCGCTCACGATGCGTGCATGCATGCCCCAGAGACTTTCCCCTCGACTCTCGCCCTCCCGGGCCGTAGGGACGAGCGGGTCCCACGGACCCTCCCGCTCGGGGCGCGGATAGCGGCTACCTGCCTCTGCGATCGTGAGCCCGGCCACCGGCCCGTTGTCCCGTTCCATCCATTGCGGGTCACTCTCCGGGACGAGCCCGAGCGCATGACCCACGATGGATGCGGACTCGGCTGCCCGCCTTAGAGGACTCGCGATGAGCGCATCGAACGAACGCCCCTCCCGGGCGAACTGCTGACCGCGCTGCGCTGCCTGCTCTCGGCCGACGGCGGTGAGTGGGCTGTCGTACCGACCCTCGATCACCCCTTCGTCGTCGGCAGCGGAGCGGCCATGACGCATCATGGTGAGCTCGATCTCAGGGCGAGAGCCACTCATGCGCGCGCAGATTCAACGATGCTGCCTTCGGCGAACGACTCCTTAGCGGCGGCCTCGAAACGGCTTCTCATTTCCTCGACCGTGGGAGGATTCGTGAGCTCGATGGGAAGCGGGTACCCGATACGAGCGAGCGCGGCTTCGGCGGCCTCCACGTCGTATTCCACCCGAAGAAGGCGAATGTCGGAGGGGCCCATCGTCGCGTACTGGGCCAGCTGGTCTCCGAAGGGCATCCCTACGCTCCCAGGATTGATGACCGTCAGCTCTCCCACCTTGCGAATGAAAGGGATGTGCGTATGACCGCACACGAGCGCGGCACCCTCCACTCCGCTGAACGCCGGTGCGAGAAGTTCGTCCGGGGTCTCCTCGGTAAAAATCTCGTTCTCGTCCCGAGGCGTCGCGTGGCAAACCGCGACCGGGCCGACGCCAGGGACGTCGACAGACGCGTTCCGCGGCCACCGGCCGATCTCTTCGACGGCCTGCCGGTCGAGTTGGAGCGCGGACCATTCGACGACGCGGTGGAACGCCTCGGGCACACGCTCGAGCGCGTGTCCCGCCAACAGGTTCAAGGCGTCGACCTCGCCATTCCCGTGCACCGTCGCGACGACGTCCAGACCGCGGAGAAGGGCCATGCACTCGCGCGGCATGGGCCCGGGAAGCAGATCGCCGCCGATCACGAAGCGGTGAACGCCGTTCCGGCTCGCATGGTCCACCACCGCCTCAAGCGCCGGGAGGTTCCCGTGGATGTCGAAGAGGAAGGCGATGTCCGACAAGGTGGAACTCTGGCTAGCGATCGAGGACGAGCGGTCGACCGATCAGGTGCTCGGGATTGGCCCCGGCCTTCGGGATGAACTTGTTCATCCACCCACCATCCCAAGACGCCACATACACCGACCCCTCTTGATCCACGTCGAGTTGGTGGGGCCTCGAGAGCCCGCCCGCGAATCCGCCGCGCGTCCCGCCAAAGACACCCCAGTGGTACTGGAGACGCCCCTCCGTGTCGTACTTGAGCAGCCGATTCAGACGGGCCGAGATGACCCACACTGCGTCGTGCTCGTCGGTGAAGACGCCGACGGGGTCAGAGATATCGGGCCATTCCTCGATGAACTCGCCGTCCTCGGTGAAGACTTGGACCCGATTATTCGACCGGTCACCGACGTACACCCGGCGATTCCGGTCGATCGCGAGGCCGTGGACGAGGTCGAACTGACCAGGGCCGTCACCAAGCTCGCCCCACTCCATCAGGTACTCACCCTCCGGAGAGTACTTCACGATCCGAGAGTGCCAATAGCCGTCCCCGAGCAAGAAGGTGCCATCGGGAAAGAAGGCGAGCACCGCCGGGTCGCCGTAGCTGTAGGGTCCCGGATTCGGATTCGCGCGAGCCTCGGCGCGGGTACGTGGGTGGTCTGGGTCCACCAGCCGCATCACGAGCTCCGAGCCATCGTTCGTGAACTTCAAGATCTGCATGTTCACGTCTCGACCCCCGCCCCGCTCCACGACCCACACGTGTCGCTCGGGGTCGTACGGGCTGATATACACCTGGTGCGGCTTGTTGAAGATCGAATCCCACTGCGTCCAGCGCTCGGTGATGTTGCCGTCACGGTCCACCACCACGAGGTAGTTCGTGCCGTCGGGCCTCTCTCGACCCGTTTCGTCACGATCACCCCAAATGCCTACGATCACTCTGTCAGGGTTGTCGACGGCTACGCCGGAGACCTCCCCCCACGTCCACTCGTCCGTGTGATCGGGAGCCGGCTTCCACCACCCCGGGACGGGATCGTACGCACCGGTCCGGTCGTCCCCACCCTTCCTCACCTCACCCCCCAGCTCACCTTGCCCGGCGACGCTCGTGGCAGGGGTCTCGTTCTCTGGGGCGCAGCTGGCCGCGATGACCGCAAAGCAACAGAGCGTGGTCCATAGACGGATCTTCATGTCAACTCCTCATTCCGGTGCTTTGCGGACTCCTCCAGCTCGCGAGCGACCGCGTCCGTTGTCGTCACCCGCGCGAAACGGTCCGCCCATATCCGCTCATTGAAGAGATCTCGGATCCGTGACGCGCAGATCGGTCCATTGTCCCAAGTGGTGTTTCCGTCGGCCGGCACCACAACCCTGAAACCGAGCTGATGGGCCACCCGAACCGTCGTGTCGACACAGTACTCGGTTTGGATCCCTGTGACGATGAGTGACTCGATCCCGAGCTCCTTGAGGTGAGCCTCCAATCCGGTCCCGAGGAACGCCGAATTGTGCGTCTTTCTGAAAACTGCCTCGCCCGAGCGCGGCAGCACCCGGGGGTCGATCTGCCATTCGGCCGAACCCGGCTCCCCCGGCGCCCCCGGAGGCTCATCGTGTTGGACGTGCACGACGGCTATGCCGCCGCGTCGAGCAGCGACTAAAAGCGTTTCGATGTTCGCCACCACGCTGTCGACCTCATGCGCTTCTGGCCCCACGGATCCGCACTGCACGTCCACGATCAAGAGAGCGTGTGCTGTGGCACGCGAGCGATCCATTACCATCACCCGGTGTCCTTACCGCCCGGTGAGGATCCTCGTCTGGAAGACCCGATACTCTCCCCGCCGACGAACCAGTCGGCGTGGCGGGTAGCTCTTCTTACGGACCCGGACCGGTTCCACTTCGGCGTGCACCTCCACGACCGGCTCGCCCGACCGCAACGCCCGATCGGCCTCGATACTGGCACGTAGCGCCGCGAATTCCCGGTCGTCGGCTTCCTGGTGGCTCCGCCGCTCCGCGCGCGCCTCGATCAATGACCCGACAATGAGGCCCCCGCCGATGAGTGCCATCGGGATGACAGCGAGCACGTACGATATGCCCCGCATGATCGGGTGATCGGGTGGCCACCCAGAAGCGACCATCCCGACCGTCGCGAAGAGCACCAGAATTCCCAGGCGTAGGCGTCCCGCGTCGGCAGCCTTCAGATCCGCGCGCAACTCGTCGAGGACGGGGTGGCTCGATCGACGTGGCTTGAGCATGGGCCCTCACAAGCGAATTCCTCACGGATGGCCGTGGCTACACCGCACCCCCGGGTCGTTGTTCCAGGTCTGTCCGCCGCGCGTCTTATCGGCTACCCGTTGCCGACCGGACCGGTCGCCACTCGATGTCCACGTAGAGCTCTCGGTGGTACGAGCGCGGCGAGTCGGGGTACGGCGGGTCCTTCCCATTGTGTCGGAAGAAGATCCCTTGTGCCGCGAGCAGGTGCGGCAGGTTCACTCGCCCAGGTTCTGGAGCAGCGAAGCGGACCTCTCCTCCCGCGTCTTCGTTCGGATCGTCGGTGATGAAGCGCCATTCGGCGGATACGAAGCGGTCGCCGGGGAGAAGATCGAGCGTGCCCATGAGCTCTGTGCCTGAACCCCGGCCATTCGGGCAAAAGGCGATGCGCATCGTGCGATCGTCCTCGAAGAGGATTGCGAAGTCGTGCAGGTCGCCGAACTCGGGCGTCGAGAAGTGGTACGTCTGCCACAGCTCGAACGATGGGTACGCGTGGTTGAGCTCGCGTTGACTCCACCGAAAGCGAGCGGGGGTCCACGAATACCCGTCCTCTTCCACGAAGCTTTCCAACGGGCCTGCGGTGCCCTCTACCCTGCGCCATACTCGGGTCGGACGCGCATCGGCGACCGTGAGGAAGGATGCTCCCTTGGTGCGTCGCATCTCTCCCTGCATCGCCCGGCCCGCCGCGTGTCGGTATCGGGTCGCGAGCGTCTGCCGCCTCGTATCCGACGAATACTGGCCGGCGACCTCTTCCCATCGCTCTCGAGCGATGGCACTGGGCGTGAGCGGGCACAGATCGCCGTCGACCGACACGCTGACCCCGTCGATCGCGACCGGGGCCGGACTGAGTTTCAGGGACGCCATCATCAAGAGGTCGTCGGCTTGCACGAGCACGGGGTCGAAGCCGAGGTGGCTCACGGAGATTCGCCGAAGGGTGGGCCAATCCTCCCACGCCAACTCCACTTCACCGTCGACGTCCGAAACCAGCACGTCGAGTAGGGCACCCTTCCCGTAGACCTCGACACGAGCCGCCTGCACGGGAGACCCGTCAGGTGCGAGAATGCGGAGCTTCGATTGGGCGTGAATACCACTTGGCGCAAAGCCGACGAGCACGAACAGAAGCGAGAGGCGACCCGCACAACGGCGATGTATTGAGCGGGCGCACCGGGGAGCCATCGGGTACCTCACACGGGTCACGTCGGGAGCAGGTAGACGCGGATGACGCGCGTGAGAGGCGTCACGCACCCACCGGTGGGGAGCATGATTCCATCGGCAGACCATGGCGCGTAACCGTCCGCGACGACCTCCGCCCGGAGCGGACCATCCGTACCCAGATCACCCCCGGCCCTGAGGAGCGTCGCCCAAGCGACTTTCTCGCCGCCCTCGGAGCGCACCGTTTCGGACGTGTCCCCTGCTGCAACCGTGAACGCGACGGGAGTCAGCGGTGCCTGTAAGGTGAGGGCGTCGCGGACCTCGACTCGTACGCCCGCCTCACACGGCCCGAAGCAATCGACGTGACAACCGATCAACTGCTCCTGAAGCCCCACGGACGCGACGAGCCCCGGCCCGTCCAAATCGACGGAGTCTTGTTGCACGCTATATCCGATCCGCTCCACCCGGAGCTCGTACCGACCGGTCTCCGGGACGTCGAAGGCAAAGCGTCCGTTCGCGTCCGTGAGGGACCCGGCCACGGTACGGTCCAGGGTGACGACCACCGCCTCGACTCCTAAGCCGGTCTTCGCGTCCACCACGACACCCTGGACGGTGAGCTCGGGCACCTGTCGGGAGGTGGACCACCGGATGCCGATGTCGGCGGTGATCTCCCGGTCTTGAGCGCCAAGAGTGGTGAGCGCCGGGAGCGTCAGCACAGCCAACGTCGTGGCGGTGACCGCAGCCCTCCGTGCGGCGCGCCACTTGTAGGTAGCTGCCGCGGCAACCGCGAGGACCGACGTTGCGGACCCCGAGGGGTCGGGAGCGCGCTCGATCTTACTCGCCAGGAAGATCCCGACCTCGTAGAGCACCACGAGCGGCCCCAGCAGGAGGATCGTGACTTGGAAGTGGTCCCCAGGGGTCACGACGCTCGCCAGTAGTGCCAAGGCTACGATGGCATGTCGACGCTTCTCGCGCAGACCCGCCGAGGTAATCAACCCGATCGCCGCCAGAAGGAGCATGACGATCGGGAGCTCGAAGGCGAGACCGAATGCGATCAGAAGCCCCGTCGTCATCGACATATACGACCCGGCCGTGAGGATCGGCGTAAACCATTCCGCTCCGAAGAGGAGCAAGAAGCGGATCGTAATGGGGAGGGCCACGAAGTACGCCATCGAGACGCCGAGGGCGAAGAGCACGATCCCGAGCACGAACGTGGGAATGATGGCCTTCCGCTCCCGTGCATGTAGGGCAGGCGCTAGAAACGCCCACACGTGGTACATCACGACCGGCGAGGCGAGGATGATGCCGAACCACATACCGAGCCTAAGGACGAAGAAGAAGGGCTCTGTGAGGCTTTGGAAGAAGAGTCGCTCGTTCGTCAGAGCGCCGAGGAAGGTCGCGTCTCGGGTCGCGAGGTCGGCGACGACAGTGAAGAGCGGCGCCGTGAGCGCTTCCATGAGGTCGAAGCGGATCGTCAGGAAGATGCCCACGACGGTACCGATCGCGACCGCGAGGACACTCCAGATGATCCGCCAACGCAGTTCCTCGAGGTGATCGAGGAAGGGCATCTCCTTGTCGTGTCCCATGTTGCCTCCCTTTATGTCATCCACGTCCACAGAGCTATGGCACCACCGATGAGGCCGACCATGGAGGCGAGAAACTCGAGGGCATGCTTTGCCAGAACGAGTGGTCCTAGCATCGGGTGGTGGGTGACGATGTGGGGTTGGGTGGCCGGCGCGCTGTGCGGGTTGGGAAGCGCGTGTGCCGAAGAATCGATGACCGGCGGAGCCGGTTCATGACCCTCGATCGCATCGCCATCGGCGAACAGCCGGACTCTGAACGTCCTCAAACCGGCATCGACGAGAGCGACGATCTCCTCTCCCGCTCCGTCGCCCACACGGATCGGGGCCCTCAGCTCCATCTTCGAGCCGATGCCCCCACGTGCCACGAGCCCTCCATCGAGGTAGAGGCGTTCGCCGGTGACCGGGCTGTTCTCAAATCGCACTTCGTGCCCGCGATACTCGATCTGCCACCGCTGACGGATGCCAGCACTCACCACCAGGAGCACGGCCCCGGCTCCGAACATGACCCAGCCCGCGATGGGCGGGAGCGAGCCGCCGCGAAGCGCGGACGCGCCGAGGGCGACCATTGCGCCGGAGCCTGCCATGAGACCGAGTTGCAGCAACCGCGTCCGCTGGTCGCTTACGTCGATGAGCTTTCTCATCCTGCCACGAACCCCAAAGAGATGGCGACGTTCACACCGAAATGGTTGGCTCGGCCGTTGATGTGACCGAAGAGCACGGCCGATAGTCCGACTCCCCGGCCGTCTCCTCCGTGGAAGGCGAGCTCGAACGGAACGCCCCAGACCCGCTCCATGTCCACGACGCCCCTCCCGTCCGTCGGGTCGGTCTCCTTCCCGGTCACAGCGCCAACGCCCACGCCGACTAAGACGCGGTTGTAGTCGCGAGGCGTGAGCGACCTCAACAAGAGGACGCTCGTGTC
Source organism: Longimicrobiales bacterium (assembly GCA_965223235.1). Taxonomy (GTDB): domain Bacteria; phylum Gemmatimonadota; class Gemmatimonadetes; order Longimicrobiales; family Gaopeijiaceae; genus UBA2589. Next base: position 439,219 of record CBDCVV010000007.1, on the reverse strand, counting down.
GTAAAAGGACTCCCTGGGCCCGCCGAAGAGCCCCGAAAGGAAGGTGTCGTCGGGCGGGGTCTGCGCTCCGTCGTGTGCTGAGACACGAAGCTCACCGCCCCACTCCGCGGCTAGCACCGCCAACGCTGCCCTACCTTGCACGCCACCGCCTTCCCCGGCGGCGCCTACGCCAAGTCCGCCCTCCACCCACACCGACGTTTGACCTAGCGCAGGGCCGGAGGCTACCAGCCCAGCGACAAGCACGAGTACAAGCACGCGAAGCATCCTACCGCCCTCCGCACTCACAGGAGTCCGCCCGTTCAGTCTAGGAGCCGTGATTCCGCACCATTGACCTAGCCTCACGGTTCCACGAAGCGCTGTGGCGCGCAAGGATGTGCATCGCAGCGAAGCTCCGTCCGCAGGGCCCGTCGCGCACGGTGGGTGACACGCAGACTGCCATCGGCGATCGTCAGGGGCTCCAACTCGACACGCACCCGGACCTCACTGCCTACTCGTGATCGTACACCTCATCGATGGGACGTACGAACTCTTCCGCCAGTTCTACGGCCGACGGCGCTTCGCGAAATCGGATGCAGGTCCCTTCGACGCGGCGGGAGGAGTCCTCCACTCGGTCTTGGAGCTGATCGAGCAGGGCGCGACGCACGTCGGAGTCGCTACGGATCACGTCATCGAATCGTTCCGGAACGAGCTGTGGCCCGGGTACAAGACGTCCGAGGGGATCGACCCGGAGTTGTGGAGTCAGCTCCATCCGCTCGAAGAAGTGCTCGACGCCATGGGGGTCGCCGTTTGGCCCATGGTCGACTTCGAGGCCGACGACGCTCTCGCTTCTGCCGCAGCTGACTGCCGTGGAGCGGATAGCGTCGACAAAGTGTGCATCTGGTCTCCTGACAAAGATCTCGCCCAGTGTGTTCGGTCGGATCGCGTCGTGCAGGTGCTCCGCCGGTCGAACGAAACGCGCGACGAGGCCGGCGTCATCGAGAAATTCGGAGTCTTACCTGTTCAGATCCCGGACTACCTCGCACTAGTCGGAGACTCGGCCGACGGCTTTCCGGGAATCCGGGGGATCGGGCCTGTTACCGCTGCGCGGCTACTAGGGGCGCACGCCAGGATCGAGGATTTCCCCGATGAGGTGCTCGGAGATCGGCGGACGGACGCGCTTCTTTTCAAGGAGTTGGCCACGCTGCGAGACCAGATCGTCCTCTTCGACGAGGTGGAGGAGCTACGATGGATAGGCCCTTCATCGGACTTCGCAGGTGTTGGCCGTAAGATGATGCTAGATAGTGTTGTCGAGCGGGTGGACCGGCTGACTGGCTAGCCCCTCCGTCGCACGTACAACGTCTTCCGAACCCGAGCGACGACCTCGTCGGCTTCATCGAGGATTTCGAGTTCCCACTCCGGGAAGGTCTTGTCACCCGCTGCCGTGTCGGCTCGGATCGCCTCGACTTCTTCGTCGGTGATGCGTACCACCGATCGGACCACCCCAGTTCCTGGGCGCACGAAGTCGATCGCGGCGGCCTTGTCCCACACCGTGTACTCGGGCCCCAATCTCATCTTCAGGAGAATCATGAGGTGAGGGTCGACCATGGCGTACAGACTACCCCCGAAGTGGGTACCCACGAGGTTTGCGTTGGCTTCCGTCAGCGCCATCACGACGCCGATCTCACTTCCGTCCGCCGCGATGTGCGTGACCTCGATCCCCGCGCCCCGATACGGCGCGTAGGCGTTGATCCGGTCTTTGATCACACCAATGTCGCCCGCGCCGTGGTCCGACAGGAAGGGACCGCGACCAGCAGGAGAGACTTCATTCATCGGCCTTGAGAGTCAGGGAGACACACCGGCCCGCGAGCCTGTACTTTCTCGGCTCGGGCTACTCCGGGACGAGCACGCAACTCCGTAACGGTACCTCCCAAACGCCTCCCGGCCCAATCCCGAGGTCGGCGTCGACCGCCACCGCCGAAACGCACCCCTCCGCCGAGAAGTTGACGAGCCAGTAGTGTGCCCCGTCCTGCTTCTCCACCCACGAGAAGTGTGCGACCCATTGTCCCCCGTCTGCCTGTGAAAACTGGGGCGGCCCCGTCGGCACGAGGTCGCCGGACGCCATCGTGACCGTCAGTGCCGACCCCATGATCTCGAACGAGATGTCGGGTTCGGTCCACATCCACCCGGGGGTCACGAACTCGTTTGAGATGATCGGGTCTCGAAGCTGGATCCGATACGAGCCTTCCTCTAGGTCAGGCAGCCGAACCGGGTCCTCGACGCACGCAGTTGCGGCGACGAGCATCCCGTACACGAGCACCCGGTATCGTCGATTCATCTGACCCTCGCCCCAAGTTCGCCTTAACCCCGTCGCTATCTCTACGCCGGGTTCCGTGATTTCAATACACGACCTCGATGCGCGGTTCGTTGACCGGCCTTTATCCGAGCGGTCTTTGGTGACCCGCTACTGGCCGACGCGACGGATCTGGTCGACCACCAGACCGACCCCGGCACACTCGAGCAGCACGACCGCCACCGGGATCCCTGGACTCAGTTCGAAGGCGACGTCCGACACCTGTGTGTCGATCTCACAACCCTGGCCATCCCGATCACCGGTCCCATAGACCGCGACCACCGTCGTGTCCGCAAAGTCGAGGCGGAGGGTGCAGACGGCATCGACGACACACGCGGTAACGTTTTCTGATACGACCGCCGTTACCGAAACGCCTTTCTCAAAAGGGTCTGGTGTGAACGACCCTTCCTTCGCGCACGCTGATAGCGCGAGCACCGCGACGACAATACTCAAGATCGACAACCGTGCCCGATACCCCACGGGTGAGGTGTCCTCCTTGGGGGTTTGCAATACTCCCATTGAACCTCCTACCCCGTCAGCGGCCGGAAAAGAGCCGGCGGGCCGAGGACGATTGCGGCTAGGACAAAAAGCGTCACCGTGAGAAGATAGGTGGCGGGGCCTCGAGGCGCAGTCCGCACAAGCACGGGGATCGCCCGTCGGTCGTACCCACTCAAAGGGTGGCACATGGATATCCGAGCACACAACGAAGCTGCCTGGGACAAGCAGGTCGAGTGGAAGAACCGATGGACGATTCCGGTTTCTCGTGAGCGGGTAGCACGGGCCCGACGAGGGGACGTGGGGATCGTGCTTACGGCGAACGAGCCCGTCCCGGAGCCATGGCTCGGTGATCTGCGAGGGGCGGATGTTCTGGGGCTCGCTGCGGGAGGCGGCCAGCAAGGTCCTCTCCTGGCAGCTGCCGGAGCCAGAGTCACGATCTTCGACAACTCGTCCGCCCAACTGGCCCAAGACCAGCTAGTGGGGGAGCGCGAGGGTTTGGAGATCAGCACGGTGAAGGGGACCATGACCGACCTCTCCATCTTCCCCGACGCGTCCTTCGACCTCGTCGTCAACCCGGTTTCCGTGGTCTTCTGTAGCGACGTCACCCTTGTCTGGCGCGAGGTGGCGCGCGTCTTACGTCCGGGTGGTGCCCTGCTCGCAGGGTTCGGGAACCCTTCCAAGTTCGTCTTCGACCTAGTCGCGTATGAAAAGGAAGGTCGACTCGACCTTACCTACTCGATCCCCTACTCCGACGCGGCCGCACTCTCTGCCGAAGAGGTCCGCGACTTCGAGCGCGAAGGGGAGCCCCTGCTCTTCTCGCATACGCTCACAGACTTGATTGGGGGGCAGCTTCGCGCAGGACTCGTGCTGATGGACCTATACGAGGATAGCGACGGGCCGGACGACCTGTTGTCGACCCACATGCCCACGTACATCGCGACCCGCGCGATCAAGCCCGGAGGGTGAGCTTGTCGACCGCGGCTGGACGCCTAGCGTGGACGTAGTGGTGTCACAGAGCGCTAGACCACAAACTCCCTAGACCATGCCCATACTTGAGCGCCTTAGCCAAGCCCTAGAAGGACGCTACCACGTCGTGCGTGAGGTGGCAGAGGGCGGAATGGCAACGGTGTACGTCGCGGATGACATCAAGCACGACCGCCGCGTGGCGCTCAAGGTGCTGAAGCCGGAGATCGCATCAGCCGTCGGTGGGCAGCGATTCCTGGCTGAGATCCGGACGACGGCCCAGCTCCAGCACCCGCATATTCTGCCGCTCTTCGATTCTGGCGATGCGGACGGCTTCCTCTACTTCGTGATGCCGTATGTCGAGGGAGAGTCACTCCGCGAGCGCTTGGACCGAGTCGGCGGACTCGAAGTGGACGAGGCCCTACGGCTCACCGAGGACATTTCGGCCGCGCTCGCGCACGCCCATGGACGTGGGGTCGTCCATCGCGACATCAAGCCGGCGAACATCCTGATTTCGGATGGCGGCGCCTTGGTGGCTGACTTCGGCATTGCCCGAGCCCTTGCGTTCGCCGATGAGGCTCACCTCACCGGAACCGGAATTCTCATCGGAACGCCGCAGTATATGAGCCCCGAACAAATCGAGGGCACGCACGACATCGATGGTCGGAGCGACATATACGCGATGGGCTGCCTTCTCTACGAGATGCTCACCGGCGCCGCACCCTTTGCTGGAAAAACTGCCCAGGCCGTCATCACGAAGGCGATCACTGCACCCACTCCATCTGTGCGCGACTCGGTGGGAGAGCTGTCCGCGGCTTTGGATGCGGCTGTGCGTAGAGCTATGGCCAAGGACCGCGAAGAGCGCTTCGATACCCCGCAGGCGTTCGCTGAGGCTTGCCTCGCCTCGGCAAGTTCCGAGAACCGGCGCTCAAAGGGCAGCCGTGTTCGGGCCCTAGCATCCGTGGGCGCCGTCACTGTCGCGATCGTTCTCGCTGGCATCTTCGGATGGCGCGCTGTCCAGACCGCGAACGCTCGAGCTTCTCTTGCCGAAATTCGTGAGCTGGCGACCGCGGGCCAATACGTCACGGCTTTCGAAAAGGCGCGGCGCGCGGAGCGATGGCTCGAAGAAGACGCTGAGCTCGTTTCACTTCTGCCTCAACTCTCCAACCGACTAACAGTTACTACCGACCCGCCGGGCGCGGTCGTGACGGTAGAGCCCCTTTCCGACGATGGCACGCCTGGGGTCCAGCAACGAGTCGGGACCACGCCCGTATCGAATCATCTTCTGCCACGAGTCGATTACCGAGTCACCGTTGAGCTCGAGGGCTACCTTCCGGCGAGTCGCATCGCGTCGACCGAACTAGAGCGCGAAATGGGTACGCTCATCGCCGGCTTCGACGTCGTGGAGCTGAGCATCGACCTGCGCGCGAGCGACGGGGACTTCCCGGAAATGGTCGCGGTTCCGGGCGGGGACTATGTCCTCTCCAGCCCGGACGCCCCGATTGGCTTGAGCGTCGAGCTCGCCCCGTTCCTCATCGACCGGTTCGAGGTCACGAACGAGGACTTCGCGGCGTTCGTCGAGGCCGACGGGTATGCAGACGAAGCGTTTTGGGCGGGTGTGCCGCTCTCAATTCGGCAAACCCTGTTGGACCGCACGGGGCTGCCCGGACCGAGAGATTGGGTCGGGCAGCGTCCGGACGACAGTGGGTCGCGCTTCCCCGTCACCGGGGTGAGTTGGTACGAGGCGAGTGCGTTCTGCGCATGGGCCGGCAAGCGATTGCCAACCGTCTACGAGTGGGAGAAGACGGCTCGTGACGGTCGTTCGTCGAGGATCGCCACGGTGATGCCGTGGGGTTTCCAGGGTCCGTCCAGCCCGGCCGTTCAACGTGCCAACTTCGACAGCGACGGACCCGTGGCGGTCGACGCTTACCCGTTCGGGATCAGCCCGTACGGCGCCTATGCCATGGCCGGGAACGTGCGGGAATGGACCGCAAATGTGATGGGGGATGGCCGGGCCGCGACCGGAGGTGGGTGGGATGGGCCGTCCTATCTGGCGACCGAATACGACGCTCGTTCGCCTGAGTCCGCCGCCCCGGCCTTGGGTTTCCGGTGTGCATACTCGGAGGGCTCAGGTGATCAGGGTGCTGGGTTCATCGACCTGGAAGTGCGGACACCGACGTACACGCCAGTAGATGAGGCGACCTTTCGGACACTCCTCGACTTCTACCGCTACGACCCGGTGGTTCCCAACCCCCGCCTGGCATCCATCGAAGAGACTCCCTCGTGGACGCGCGAGCGGCTCTGGATCGATGGCCCCGAGGGCGATTCGATTCTGGTGTACGTGTACACGCCCCAAGCAGTGTCGCCCCCTCTCCAGACCATCCTCTTCGTACCCGGGTCGAACGCATTCTCGTCGAGCTCCGTCCCGACCATTACCGAGGACATCCTAGGCGGCGTTCTACGGGCGGGGCGGGCCGTAGTTGCGCCCGTGATCCACGGTATGGTCGAACGCCCATTTCCTCCGACGTTCGCGATCCCGGATCCCCCGACGGTGGCCTTCCGCGACCTCATGGTATTGCACGCAACCGAACTCCGGATTGCTCTCGACTACGCCACCACGCGAGGAGACATCGACCTCGAACGGGTCGCGTTCCTCGGTGTCAGCTTCGGAGCCGGCTCCCGACTCCCGCTCTCTGTCGTGGATGACCGCTACGCCGCAGCGATTTACGTGGGTGCAGGTATCGACGAGCGCGTGAAGCCGACCCTTCCGGAGGCCGACAACGTCAACTTCGCACCGTACATCCGGGTGCCGAAGCTCGTGCTGAACGGAGCGGCTGACGAGGAGCACCCTTGGACGTCGCGAGGGCTCCCGCTTTGGAATCTGCTATCCGAGCCGAAGGAGCTGGTGCTCGTCGAGGGAGGAGGTCACGTCCTTGGCCCAGAGGACAGGATCCCGGCCATCAACGGCTTCCTCGATCGGGTCTTTGGGCCGGTCCGGAGGTAGCTAAAGGCCGGGCCGAGCCTCTGAGATGGATTCCCTTGTCACTCCACTCAATTCCACCGGGAAACAGCCTCGTGGGAGACGACCGTACAGCGGCGTCGGTCGCAGCGAAGGTACGTTTCGTAGTCGATGCCCCAGCCACCGCCACCGTCCCCCGACGTCAACATCACCCACGCGCTAAGCACGATGATTGAGTCGGGCGTAGCGAAGATCGGGGGGTCCATAGCCAAGACGGCGATCGTTGAGTCGCGGCCTGTGATTTCCGCATCTGTGGCGATTGGTAGCCCTGTGCGCCGCGCGAGGGCCTCGAGCATCGGGATAGAATCCCTCCGCTTCTTGAACCATCGTGGGCCGAGGCGGGGTGCGTAGCCCGTGGGGGGTGTCTCCATCGTGAGGAGAGCAGCTTCGATTAGAGCGGCCTCACCTCGGTCGACCGTGGGCCGGCAAGACCGATGCTTCCGCAACAGCATCTTCCGCATCAGCGGCCGCGAGCGCTCTCTCAGCTGGGTGCATATCGCGGCACACGACCTACCCCTTCCGAGCTCGAATCAAATACACAGAATCAGTGCTCATCTCGATCGTGCCGTGGAGATCTTGTTCGCCCATGACCTCGAGAAGCTGAGCGAAGTCATACCTGTTCTTCACAATCTGGAACTCCTCACCCGACGGAAGCCGTCGGACGTCACCGCCACCGCCGGGCCCGCTGGAAATACTGTCTTGAAAGAGCACCCTCCCCCCTGGCTCCAGCGACCGATGGACCCACGACCAGAAGCTCGGATGGAGTGCTCGAGGCACATGCGAGATCCAAAAGGTGGAAAAGACGATCTCAAAGGTGCCGAGATCAGGGAACTCGAACACATCGACCTCTCGGTACTCAACCGTGGCGTTGCCCAGCTTGGTCCGTGCAGCTTCGAGCATGTCCGCTGAGCTGTCGATCGCCACCACCTGAGTGCACACGTCGACGAGCGCCCGTGTCCAGTTGCCCGTGCCGCAGCCAATGTCTAACCCACGCCCGTAGCGGTCGTTGGACAGAAAGAGTGCCCGGAAGAGTGCGCTGTTCCCGATCCCTTCGGCGTCTACCATCCGATCGTAGTCCGGTGCCAACCGATGATAGAAGGCCTTCTGCGACTCCCGACGGCTCATCGGACACAAGCTCCCAGTACCGATCTCGCCACCGGCCTACCCGCCCACCCATCGCACAACTTCGTCCAGAAGTCCCAGGGCGCGTCCTTGAATCGAATGGACGACCCGGCTCCAGATCGACCTAGCGCCCACGAGGCCGAGGCTGATTCCAACGACGACGATCCCCAAAGCTCCGAGGGTGGTTGCAGGCTGGACGAGTGAGACGCCCAGAAGCCCCGCTAAGCCGCCGAGCGCGGCCGTCCCGATCCAGGTAAGCGCGGCCAGCCCCGACGCGTCTGCCTGTACTCGAACCTCTGAGGAATTCCCTGCCCCACGAAGCGCCACCGTGGTCTTGGTGATTCGCCCGACGGTGGCCCACTCGACCGCGCCCAGCAGTTGACGCACCTCACCCTCATGTCCGGTGCTCCTCCGAAGCACGTCGACGAATTCAGAGCTGTCAGTCTCCGAAATCGAGGCTGGGAAAGAGTGAACTACGTCGACGCTCATTGGCGCACCGAGGAGGCCGCCGCCTGACCTGAGTTGCCTTTCCAGCTGAAGCGATCGCGCTGCCTCCGCTATGTACCTTGCCTCGACTCCTAACTCAGCGGCGATCTCCGTAGCCGACTCTAGGCTCATACCCTCCGTGCCATCAGGCGCTACCAGGCCCTCGACGCGTGATGTCTCTTCGCGCTCGGTACTCTCTTCCTGAAGCAGCGCCGCGCGTTCCACGAGCTCTTGGAGCTCTTTCGTCCCGTACCTTCGTTCGTTAGGCCCGCTCACGGTCCCCCCGCAGTGCCTGACATCCCGCCGCCATACTCACTCATTCTGCCCCGCCGATCGATACTCCGAGGGTGAGCACCACGACGAAGGTGAAGCCCCTGCTCCTCCCGAGGGACCGTAGGGCGAGGCGAAGGTCGTCGATGAGGCCGGGCATGACACAACCGATGTGCTGCGAGGGGTGCGCGCAAGGATGGAGGGTGAGGGGGGGCGCTCGACCACGAAGCCCGCAAACAACTTCCACCGGGGCGCGCGGGCGCACCACGTAAGGCCCTGCTTCGGGATCAACGTGTCAGCCGCAGCCTCCAAACGGAGACGGTGGGGTTACCGATCTCATCTTCCGCGTAGGTGAACACGTGCTCAGGGTCGACAAACCCGAACGCCTCCACCTCGAACGTACCGAAAGCGATCATCCGTTCGGTGGACGGGTCAATAATCTCGATGCGCGTCTCGAAGAGTCCCGTTCCCGGCGGCACCGGATGGATCGGCTCGCCACGTGCATTCGGTAGGGGTGCAGGGAGCCGGACCGCCCAGTGCCTACTGGCCTTAAGGATCGCTACTCGGAGCCGTCCCCCGGCGTCGCTCGTGATGTCGATGACGCGTGGGTCGATTGGCTGGTCGGGTCCACCCCACGTTCGGACAACTTTGGGCGGGAACCACGCTTCGACACGCTCTAGCGTCCGCAGGTGCCGCCCGTCCGCCGTCCACGCCTCGAGCCGATAGCTGTTCTCCGGGGCGGCCCACACCAATCCATCGACCGCCGCGACGGACCTGATCCACGCATCCGGCGGCGCGAATCGGTCGATCGCTTCACCCCCGAACGAGCGGACGTGCTCTCCTTCTGGGGTCACGAGGTGCAGAGGGATCCCGCGAGGCCCGACGAAGCGCCCGTTGAGGACGAAGCCTTGCCCGTCGAGCCAGGCGATGTCCCGTGTTGCGCCCGCCAGCGGTGCAGTGCGGGCGACGCTGAGGTCGGGCCTCAGGACGGTCAATCGCCCCAGGCCGCGATCGAATACCACGATTGAGTCGCCCACGAACCAGATTCCTGCGACGTGCTTGAATTCGCCGGGCCCTTCACCTTCCCGACCCACGGGGTCCAGTGCCCGCCCCGACTTGTCGAAACGTGTGATCTCGGCGGCTCCCCACGAGAGCACGAAGTAGTCGCCGTTCGGGCCCTGCCGCACCGTGCGCACCATTCCAAGAAGAGTGCCGGGCCCAACCGCGTCGCCGAGGTCGACCACGTGGTCAAGGACCAAACTACAATCGCACGCGGGCTCACCCGTGATCTGGACCGTCTCTTGGCTCACAGAAGCCCCAGGCAAGACGACTGTCGCAACGATCAAGGCGATCGAAGACTTCATCGAAGCGCGGTGTCCAACACTCCAATGCAGCCTCGGCGACGGTACCAGACCCTACGACCCAACCCGATACCGCACCATTGAGGGGACGAGGAGATCGTCCCACACCGTGGCCACGAGTGTCTGTCCGTCGAACCACCTTGGGGACAGTCCCAGCGGGAGTCGGCCCAATGCCTCCCCATTCGGGGCAAACAGATCATACTCCCCCATTGTCAGCTCGTCCTCGGGATCCGGGTCCGTTCTGTTTCGCATCACAGCGAGATGGCCCTTATGGAACCCGACCATCCGCGACACGCTCGGATGGTACTCCGGGCTACCCATACGGAGCGCGTCCTCGGCCCACGCGCCACGTGAGCTCTGCCACACGTCGAGGTCGTTCTGGGTGACTCTCTCCATGGGGTAATCATTCACAACGGACCGGACGTGTTCACCGCTCACGGTGTGCACCTGGATCACGTACTCGGCACCTTGCACGAGATGGACTCGTCCTAGGCCGTCCAGCGCCAACCGGGGTGCGGGTGTGAACGGGGGCTGGATGAGCGCACCGTCGATCATTCGTCCCGTTGCGATCTCGTTTAGGTGGAATCCCACCTCCTCCACACCGCCCACCCCATTCAGCAGCATTATCCAGTAGCGATACGCTGGCAGGGCGTTCGACTCGTTCCCTTCCTGGTCGCGGCGGAAAAAGGCACTGGCCACCGATAGCCAGCCGAGAGGAGTGGACACGATCCCGCCGAGTCTCATCGGATCATTTCCGGCAGCCAGACCCCGATGGGTGCGCGTGGAGATGTGCTCCCCAGAGGTGAGAAAGGTATGAAACCGGTTTCCCCGATCGGCCACCACCAGCGTGTCGCCGCGCAGCGACAATGCGCCCGGCGATGTGAACTCGCCGGGGCCCTCCCCAGGTCGGCCTATACTGTCGATGCGGTGCCCGGACCGATCGAACACCAGGAGCTGTCGGATCCCACGATCAAGCACATACATGTTCTGATCGTCGTCCAGGGCGGCCGCCACGATGTTGAAGAACGGAGCGTCGGCGCGGCTGCCGTCGATGCGCAACTCCGCGTCCAGCGTCACCACACGGTCCGCGTCGATCGTTTGACGGAGCACCGGGACGTCGTCTTGGGCAGGCTCCTCCGAACCATCGCACCCGAAAAGCCCGCCCGCGGCTACGACCGCCCACACGAGTACATGTCGTCCGTAGCGCCCTGGGTTCATCGTGCTACTCACGTCGTGCTCCTAACCAGCTGACCGTTGACCAGTATCTTCTGGGCGCGCAGCTGACAAGCGACTGCATCTTGCGTGTTGTCGTGGCGCGAGAGCTCGGAGGGATCAATCTCTCCTTCCCTCGCTAGAACGGTCGATCCATGAAAGGGACCGCTTACCGCGCAGCCACCTCATCCACATCGAGCGACCGCACCTCGACGCGCTCGATCCCGAACTCGCCAACCGAAACCCCGACGACCCGCTCACCCCGAACACGAAGAGGAGCGAAAGTGCCGGGCATCTCGACGGTGGCAACTAGCTGTCCGGCGGGGTCCGCGACCCACCACGATCCACCCGTTTGTCTGGAGGCGCTACGCAACCAGAGGGCGTCGCTTCGAGCGTCGTACTGCTTCGCCCAGACACGCCCGGAATCATCAGCCATGATGCCCCCTATGCTGGGGATCGAATCGGGCCGCGGACTCGTTGGGAGCGCCTGCACATACATCTCCAACTCGCGAGCCCTGACCTCTGCCTCCAGGTGGGTCCAGGCCGCTCCTGGATCTTCCGTATTCGCCGGAAACCGAATGGATCGCTCCCCATCACTCGACCACTCGAAAACCGTGGGCGCGTAACCCTGCGTGTAGTAGATCGCGGCACCATAAGCGACGACCCGGGGGAAAGGTGAGAAAGGGATCGGACCGCCGAGACGGTCACCGAGCCGAGCTCGCTCGAACCCGGTCGTCTCTAAGGCTCGCCCGAGATGTCGTCCCGTCTGATCGAAGCGTTCTGCCGACACTCGGTCACGGCCCGTCCCATCAGCTCTGGCAAGCCCGAGCGAGGCGATCGCGACGGAACCGTCGGCGAGCGGGCCACCCATGAAGTCGAGGTTCCCTACGCCTGTGCCCTCACCGGAGCGGTCCAGTGTGACCGTGCGGAGGAGGCTGCCGTCGGGACCGAAGTATGTCAGACGATAGGTGTCGGAGTCCCAGACGCCGATGGTGTCGCGCCCGGTGACCCAAACGGCTCTGAGGGAGAGAAACTCTCCCGGACCCTCTCCACTGCCGCCCATCTCGCGGACGAACACGCCATCGGGTCCGAAGATGCGGATCACCGAGAGCCCTCCATCCGCGACGACGACCCCGCCTCCCGCAAGGAAGTCGGCGTCCACAATGCGTTGGAAGAGCTGTGATGACTCACCGTCGAGTGCGCCGACTGAGGTGACGACCTGAGGGGAGAGCGTCCACCTCTCGAGGGGCTCCTCGGCCTGGTCAGCCCCGCAAGCCAGCGTCACGAGGAGGGTGGCCAAGCCCATTCGTCTCACTTGCGTATTCACTACGCGCCCACCCCAGCTTCGGGATCATCTCGCGTTCTCGATCCGATATCGGACAACGTACTCTTCTCCATACTCCCCCTCCTCTGTAACCCACAATTTCCGGCCCTCGGCGTGTTCGAAGGTTGCGTGTCGATTGGGTAGCTGTATGTGGCCGAAGAATGTGCCGTCCGGACCGATGATGTCGTACGCAAGGTGCTCCCGCCATTCCGTGGCTACCGCTTCGCACTCGGCAGCTGGGCTTCCGAAGAAGCGACAGGCCTCTGCCCGGGCAGCTCGCTCGCCCTCCGTATCCGGCTCGACGAACCCTGGCATCCGCAACTGCACCCACAACCTCCCCTGGGTATCCGCATGTAGGCGGCTGAAGGGTGGTTTCGAGTGGGGGATATCTCTTACCGCTCGTCCGTTCCGATCTGAAGCCACCTTCTCCAACCGGCGTGCTTCAGCTCGTTCGGCACGAGCGTAATAGACGGCGGCCGCCTCGCGACGGAGTTCCACGACCGAGTCACGGCCTAGCTCGAGTCGGATTCGGTATTCGTCGTTCCGCGCGGATACCCTGTAGCCTCGTGGGCTGATGAGAGAATGCGTCGCCAGAACATCACGCGCCCCTACGGCTTCAGCTCGCACTCTGAAGACCGAATCGACGACAGCTCCATCGAGGTCCATCTTGAGCCAATACGTTCTTTGATCATGGCTACGCCAGGCGGAGAGCAGTTCTCGTTCAGAGGCGTCCTCCGGCCATGCGAAGGGAGTCATCGCAATGAGGTAGATGGAATCTTCGGCGTCCACCTCGAGCTCCTCGAACGAGCCACTGATCATGTGTGTCCGAGGCTCAAAGGAATCCACGAAGTCGCCATTGGCCGCGAAGCGGCTCACTCGAATCAACCCGGCATCCCAAACGATCACGGATCCATCACTTAGCGCTCGAATATTCGAGATGTACTGGAACTCGCCCGGGCCCTGCCCCTCACGCCCGACCTGGTCCATGTAGACTCCGTCGGCCGTGTATCGTCGAATCGCGTGCAGATGTGAGTCGCCGACCCAAACCGTTCCGTCCGGGTGGGCGAGAATGTCGTCCACCGAGCCGAACGTATACTCCGCCTCGCCCATTAACCGGCCGATGCGTAGCTCCTCTACCACCTCGAGGGAGTCGCCCCACAGAGGCACCCCGTCGACCATCAACTCCACAACCTGCTGAGCAGAAGCAGGAGTCAGGAAGCACAACGGAAGGAAGGCGAGTAGGGATCGGTACATGTCAGCACCTTACTAGCCACGACATCTCTTGGCCAGTCGTACTACGCCAGATCTCCCGCCGTCTACACGATCCGCTTCAGCATAGAGTTCATCACCTCAAGGCAGCTTCACCAGGTGAAAACCAACCTGTACCGAGTGTTGGCGCCCTTTGGGTTCCATGCCCATCTCTCGAGCCCCGACCGAGATCGACCCAGCCAAGACGGTTGGTCCCTCCTCATGGGGCCGGGACATGCCCTTCCCGAGCCGATAGCGAGTCACCTCCATGCTGCCTTCTTCCGTTCGGAGTGATGTCCGAGTACAGCCGGACTCCCCGCGTTCGCATCCGCTCGGGTAAACGATCACATCCCACTCGCCTTCCCCTCCCGCTGCTACTCCGACCGGGTAGCTCCCCGGGCCCTTCGGGGTATCGGGTCCCATGTTACCGAGGAAGTTGTGCAGTGCGGAGGAGCCGTCGGCGGAGACGACCGGCTCGTCTCGTGCCGAGAACATCAGGGTGAATCCACCGGCCGTGGCCAGGTTGAGTTGGACTCGCTCTGGATCTACTCGATAAACCTGTGGGCCCGGGTAGGCCGGACCCGAGAGTGTGACCTCGAAGAACTCGTCTGACGTCGCCGAAGCGGCCAACGAATCGGTACTTCCTGCAGTCTCTACCCCGGAGCCGCAGGAGGCGAGAAGGAGTGCTAGGGCTAGGCCAAGAGATGGACTGCGTGTCGGGACGACGTTCATGAGAGCCAGCGGCAGAGGGTAGAGTGGTGTTCTGCTCTTACCAACGCACGATTCGGCGTAAGGCCGCCATCGGTCTCGGACTAGTCGCCCACAACGCTGCGACTCACTTCCGCACGACCCACGTCGTCATCGCGCGCATCCCCTGCACGACCGTGGTCTTCAACGGATCGACCCAGCGTCCGTCGAGCTCCTCGGTGAGCGACATGAGGTAGGCTTCGTCAACCAAGAAGCGCTCCGAACCGTCCGGTAGGGCGTGCCAGCGCCCATCGATGCGACGAGCCGCTCCCTCGAGCCCGATCGTCGACGCGAGTCGCGCAAAGAAGAGGCCTCCCGGCTGGAGTACGCGCCACATCTCCGCAACCATCGTCTCGAACTCCTGCTCACTCCTGCAGAAGTGGAGGACAGCACTACAGATAACGGCTCCGAAGTGTGTGTCCGGGAACGGTAGGTCGGTCAGCGAAGCGACCGCGAAGTTGGAGGCGGGCAATGACGGCGCCAGCCGAGCTCTGAGGGTTTGCACGCGACGAATCTGGTCGGAGCTAAGGTCCACGCCGAAAACATCTGCACCGCGTCGCATGAGGTAGTGCACGTTGCGACCTGGACCGCACCCTGCGTCCAGTACGCGTTGGCCGGAGTGGAGGTGCCCCTTGAGAAGCTGGTCGAAAACGTAGATGTCGATTCGGCCGAAGTCGGCGGAGAGAGCGGCGGCGTCACCGGGAAGATCTTTCGACACTGGCTTCACTCCGTAGCGGGCGGTCCATGCCTCGAGTTGTACGAGGCAGGGGGCGATACCACAAACCGAGGCCCGGGCGCGCCCGGGCCCGTCTGGGCATCGCTGAGCTGACCGATTTGGCTCTGCGCCTCGCGTTACCTGGGCCGTACGTCGGTTCCTCTACAGAGCGATGAGTCGCGACAGGACACGATATCCGCGTACTCGGCCCCCAATGGAACGACCCTTATGATCCCGTCGGTCCGGTCAGTATCGCGATTGATCTCCGCCAGTCTGCTCCTCGTGTGCCTGCCCCCTACCCCCGCGATCGGGCAGTCGGAGCGACCCGGGCTCCTCGCACCAAGCGGTTCAGTCCTACTCGTAGAACTCTCCTCCGGAGTCACGGCCCGAGGTCTTGCGCTCGAGCCGGTTGTCGATCGCATCGTTTTGCGGGAGCGCGGCGTTTTGAGCCCGAGCAGAACGTTCCACTTCCGAGAGGTGGGGGCCCTCTTCTCTCGAAAGAGGACCCGATGGCTCGAGGGGCTCGGAATCGGGACGGCGATCGGATTCCTCGGGGGTGAGCTGTGGCTGAGGAGCGCATGCGGGAGCAGAGGAGACCGGTGTACGTCGCACCCTCAGACTAGGGCGAGACGGTCGGCACTAACCTTTCTCGGTGCCCTGATGGGGGTACTCGCCGGGAAAGCGTATCCTGTTTGGGAGCCGATCCCGCTTCCGGTGCGCTGACGTGGTAAGCCATGCGAGAGAGACGGGCTCACTCAGTCGGCGATACGCCCTAGCTGGTTCGGGTCGGCCAGGGGCCTCGAAACCTCGGACCCGCGATCCGCGACCGGATCCGGTCCGCGCGGAACCACTCTTCTGCCTAAGAACGCTCCAACCAAGGCCGTCACAGTTCCGACGCCGACGAAGATCGGGATCCCGGTCATGACTCCGAAAGCCATTGACGTGGCACCGACGACTCCGCCCCCTAGCGTGAAAGCGCGACGCAGATGTCCGCGCTGTTCTTCGACATCCTCCCGATCCAGCGTATCCAAGAGTTCGTCGGCGGAAGTCAATGGCGCGTCGCCAGCCGATAGTTGGCGGTGCGCTAGGTGCTCGGAGAGGATCCTTCTCTGGGCTCGAACCGAGAGAGGCACAGCGATCGCGACGCTCGCTAGGGACACCGTCAGCCCCGGCCACGACCCGATAAAGAGCTCGCCGAAGACGAACCCGAGCAGCCCGACGCTACACCACGCGGCCGGGAGTACCCTTCGGTACACGGTTGGGCGCCTCTTCTTGAGCCAGAGGACTCGGCCGAGCGTGCCGGCCGATAGCGCCAGCACGAGGTAGTACCCTAGCTCCGGAGGCACCTAAGGCACCACTCCACTGGAGAGCGCGTACACCCGTACGTATTCAACCTCCTGGTCGTCTCGGAAGACGCCCAGTACCCAGCCATCGCCGGAATCCATTGGAGTGAATCGGCCGGATAGGCCCGCGATCCCGAGGTACTCACCGTCCGGGTGAAATACCAACCAACCCACATCGTCGGGTGCCACGGGGCCCAGCCACACCGTGCCGTCGGAGCCGGTCGTGCCCCGACCATAGAAGGGTTTCGTGGTCGGGATGGTCACGCTCGCCCACGCACGCTCGAGTTCCGGTAGCCGACGCTGAGCCCAGGAAGCCTCCCTCTGCTCGCCCTTCCATGCCTCTACTTCGGCGCCGCTGACGGGCGTTGATTCAGCCGCCCATCGAATGAGTCGCCGTCCAACGAATGGGTCGAAGACTTCCACCTGGGGGACCGCATTGTCGGCTCCTACGATGGCACCGTCTGCGCCACCTACGCCCCATGAGGTGTTGGTGGAGAAAGGCGGAACCGTGGCGGACGGCCGGTCCCTGCCAATATCGACGTATTGCTGGAGAATGCCTCCGAAGGTGCCAAGCGTATCCAAGCTCGACAGATCGCTCGACACCCTCACGAACGTCATCGACGGGCGGAACGGCGGTCCTGCCTCGGGAGGATGTTCATCCCACTGGTAGATCGGGGCAAAGAATGAGCCGTCGGCCATCCAGACTCCACCTTCCGACATTCCTCCGGCTCGTGTCATCACGTCGGCCATCGCTCGGGAATCCGTACTCGTTCTCCTCAGAAAGCTCCCGTCCGAGTCGAAGTACACTCGATCCAGTCGATCCTGCACGACGATCGTGTCGCCAAGCACGCGGAGACCGACGGGGTAGCCGAACTCGCTGGGCCCCTCGCCAGATCCACCTGCCGTCGCTCGATGAGCGCCGTCCGCGTCATAAATGCGAAGCTCGCGGGTTCCTCCGTTCGTAACCGCGACGCCACCGTTGGACAGGCGCACCGCGCCCGTGACCTGATGAAGAAGGAACTCTTCTTCCCCGTCCATCGATCCGATCTCGAGCGTTGGGGTCCCAGATGCGAGAAGCTCTCGTGTCCGGTCGAGGTTGCCATTGTCGACGATCGTCACACCGGAGCTGTCCGTGACCTGGATTCCGGTCGACCGAGAGGGTTCGTCGCCACAGCCCGTGGCCCCGAGCGTCATCGCGACGGTCACGAAAACGAGCGTTGCTGGTTTCACTCTGGACCTCCATGAGCAGGGGGTCTCATCAGCAGCCCCGGTTCACCGAGTACCGATGGAGGTAGCTCACATCCAGCTCGTCACTGGAAGTCGCCCAGACCTCCTCTGCAGTTGCGCGCACGATCTCCAGCTTCGGAAGCCATCGAAGAAGCGGGTTCGTCCCCGCGTCGTCGAGGATCCGGCCAAGTAACGCTCCCGTCTCGCTGTACACCTCCCACTCGTTCACGAGCGAAGGGAGGTTCGGCTCTCGCAGAACCCAGATGGTCCCATCCGCGCCGGCGATGACTTGTCGAACAGGTGGATACGTCCTCGGGAGTTGCAGGGCTTCCCGGGCCTGCCGTCGTTTCCTGGCCCGGGTGCGCTCCGTCGTCGGTGCGGCCCGTGAGTTGTCCGGTGTGTTGTCGCCCGCGATGAAAGCCGCGAAGTGGTCTCGCCACCAAGCCCTCTCGTCACGTGGAATCGGTTTCGGGTCGTATCGGATCGACCGCTGCATCACGGTGTCTCCCGCAATCGAGATCCGTAGAAGGTCGAAGGTGGGTGTCCGGCCCCCGGCTCGTACCGCGCCCAACAGCACCAGCTCGGAACCCTCGGCGTTCAGAGACAAGGGGAGTCGGTTCGCCGTGCTCCCCGGAAGGAGCTCGCGGAGCGGGTGGAGCGCGAAGCCACCGCGCTCATCGAGTATGACCCTGTCATCGGTCACGTCGAGTGTAGCGATCGTATCGAGTACTCGCCCATTCCGGGCGAAGCGACGGACAGGCAGTGTCGCCAGCGGGTGCGGCACGGGAGTCATCCCCTGCCCCGCGAGCATCGAGCCATCCGCGAGTGGCACTGCTGGGCGTAGGATCACTCCCTCGTGTCGCTCGAAGTGTTGGAACGTGACGAACGCGTCCGGCCGCCCGTCGTCCGTGAACGATTGAGCCCTGAACCGATCACTGATCCACAGCTGTCCGTCCATCCATCTGGCCGTGCGAGGCCCGCTCTCGAAGTCTCCGGGCCCAGATCCGCTTCGGCCGAACGATCGGAGGAGTCTTCCGTCCGGGGCAAACACGGATACTACACCAGCCATGGGCTGAGGAATGTAGATCTCTCCCTCGGGGCCGATCGCCACACTTCTGAAGGGCGTCATGGCGTCGGGACCGTCCACCGAGCCGATCGTGATTTCTTCTACCAGACTCCACTCCGCGCTGCAGATCTGCTGAGCGGTCGCCGGGATCACGGCGACCATCAGTAGGCAACCGGCGAGCGAGAGCGATGAGGTGGGCGTCCTGTGGCGGCCATTCGATGGCACCGAGAGGTGCCTCGGTTCGCCTGTGCTTCTGATCACTTCCATGCTCTCCACGGCGGCACCAACTGTCCTGGTCTCTCTTTCGTTACGAATCCTTCCGCACTAAACTCGCAGCCCCCCAGACAGAGTAGCACAGATCACCGCGCCGTGCGCGGCCTCACAGGTCCGGAGGGATGTATGCTGTCCGAAGAGCGTATGGTCATGGCGTTGGACTTCGTTACCGAGGGAGCCTCCGCACGAGCTGAACGCGATCGGAGCGAGGTCTTCAGGACGCAGGCCTTCCGAAGCGCGACGACGAAGGTGCGCACGGACGCGCAGTCATGGGTGCGAGGGGACGGTGTGCAAGGCTTCGGCGTTGGGGAGAAGGTTTCCAAAGGCCGAAAGGCGCAGGAGTTGTCACTCCGCGTTTACGTCGACAAGAAGAAGCCGAAGGCCCAGCTCAGTAGCCCCGTTCCGAAGCACGTCACACTTCCGGAGTTGGGGCGTGTCCAGACCGACGTCCTAGAGATCGGCCGCCTCGCCAAGGAGCTTCATACCACTCGTGTTCGCCCGGCGATGCCCGGATCCAGCCTGGGTCACCCTGACTTGGATGGGTATGGCACATTCGGGTGTGTGGTCCGACGCCGGGACGACACGAAAATCTACATCCTCAGCAATGCGCATGTCCTGGCGGATGAGGGCGCGGCCCACATTGGAGACGAGATCGTCCAACAGGGCGCGGGTGTCGGAGGTGTCGTTCCAGAGGACGTGATCGGCACACTGAGTGACTTCGTGCCCTTCGACTACACGGATGATGGCTTCCCCAACGATATGGATGTGGCGATCGCTCGCGTCCGACGTAAGAATCAGGTCGTGGAAGAGATCCGTTTGCTCGGCTTCGCCCCGAAAGGGGTCGGACGTGTGATTCGACGAGGGATGCCCGTGAAGAAGGTAGGAGCGACGACGGACTATACAGTCGGAGAGGTGCTGGATACTGCCTTCCGGTTTTCGTTGGAGTACAAGACTCCCGGTCACGGGTCCGACTTTTACAACCGCGATGGGCACGGGGAGCTGGGGCGAGTCGGGTTCAAAGACCAGGTACTCTGCACGCGTTACTCGGAGGGTGGCGACAGCGGCGCGGTGATTCTGAACAAGTACGATCGAGTGATCGGCCTTCACTTCGCTGGCTCACCGTCATCGAGCGTGTTCAGCCCAATCCGACCCATTTTCAAACGCCTCAGGCTCGTCCTCCCCGATTGATGGGCGCCTCCGAAAAGCAGGTGAGGAGCGTGCTCGAGTCGCACGAGCAAAGGCTGGCCAAGCTACCCAACGTGGTCGGACTAGGGATTCAAGAGGACCCCGACTCCACGAAAACGGGTTCGTTCGTTCTCGCGGTGTACGTGTCGCGGCGCGTCCCCGAATCTGATCTAGACGCTCGCCACGTAGTACCGAAGCAGATCTCGCTAGGTCCGAATACGAAGCAGCACGTCCGTACGCACGTCATCGAGAGCGGTCCATTCTCCTTTAGGAATTCGAAAGTGGCCAAGTCAAAGCCGACCAAGAAGAAGAGCAAGAAGAGTCGCCCAGCAACCAAAACGACCGCGAGCCCCACAGTTCGACGAGGCGGTCGAGGTAGCGGAACGAACGACACGCCGTCTGACACACCCGCTGTCCGCCCCACCTGCGACGCGTTGATCGTTCAGGTCGGTCAGCCCGGTATGCCCGAGGACGAGGCACTTGCTTTAGCGACAGAGGTAGCCGGGACCTTGCGCGGGAAGTGGGAGATCACCCCCTTCGCCCCAGGCTCCGACGCCTTTGAGTTCCGTCGAGCTGGTTCACGCAAGGACATCAAGGTCAGCACTGCGTGGGGATATGCTCACGATTTGAAAGCACATCGTGATGTCCGCTCCGCGGAACCCTCGCTGATTCTGCCAGGCCACGACCTCCCACTCGAGTGGGTCGCTGACTATCTGACTCCTCAAGAGTCGATGGCGGCACAGTCGCGGCTCAAGGGTGACAAGCCAAAGGCGTGTGCGAAGAACGATTTCGAGTGGTCCATCAAGCTGTGCGAGATCGACAAGGCTCGGACCCTTCCTCTTCCAGCGGGCGGAAAGCACGACGGGGCCGGCATCGTCATCGGCCACCCGGACACCGGATACACGAAGCACGCGCAGTACTGGGGATCGAACGGCAGCCGTGTCCTAGTCGCAAAGGGGTACGATTTCGACGGAGACGACTCGGATCCAGTCGATGACCTCGATCAGGGCTTCAACAAGCAGCCGGGGCATGGGACGGCCACGGGCTCCGTGATCATGAGCGCGAAGGATCCGGCTGGTCCGTCCGGTGTGACTGGCGTCGCGACAAAGGCGAAGCTGATCCCGATCCGGGTCACGAACACAGTCGTCTTGTTCGGATTCGGGAGGCTGGCTAAGGCGATCTACCTCGCGGTGAACAGCGGGGCCCACGTGATTTCGATCAGTCTCGGCGGACCCTTCAAGTCCAAAACCCTGCAGCAGGCCATGCAGTACGCCATCGACCGGGGTGTTGTGGTCTTCGCGGCAGCCGGAAACGTATGGCCATGGGTGGTCTACCCGGCGCGCCTCCCGGAGGTGATTGCGGTCGGTGCGTGCGACTGCGAACGCAAACCTTGGAAGAAGACAGCGCGCGGTGACGCGGTTGACCTGAGCGCCCCCGGGGCAGCTGTCTGGCGCGCCGGAACGGAGGAGGACGGGTCAGCGTCAGTCGGGATGGGCCATGGGACGTCGTTCGCGGTCGCTACCACAGCGGGCGCATGCGCGCTCTGGCTAGCCTTCCACGGGCGAAGGGCGCTGATCCGGAAGTACGGACACCGTAACATCGCACCGGTCTTTAAGGACATCCTTCTGAGAGAGGGCGTAGACGTGCCACCTCGCTGGAAGAAGGACAAGGATGGAGAGGGTGTACTCAACGTGCTGAAGCTCCTCTCGGCTCCCCTGCCCGACCGGGCCCCAGCGGGTGGGATGGGCGGATTCTCGACACAAGCCGACACACCTGCTGACGAGCTCCTCTCATACTTCCCCGACGACGACCCAAACCGTGTCATGGACGCGACTCTTGCCTTGCTGGGCGCCGACCACCGGAGCTTCGGGGCGATGATGGCAGCGGTCGGCGATGAGCTGACTTACCTGGTCGCCTCCACACCGTCACTCCGTTCCTCGATTCAAGCCAAAGCGCGGAGTGCGACGAAGATCACGAAGCAGTCGATGAGACGGGAAGCCGCAAGGGGAGACGGGAAGGCGGTATTACAGGCGCAAGCGTCGCGGCAGCTGCGGAAGGTGATGGGGGTGTAGGAGCCGCGGTCGGCTCTGGCGGGGGTGCCAACTCCTCCGGGTCGCACAGGCCCGGCCGACGTCATTGGGTCACCAGAGGAATCAGAGTCAACTGGTCGTTTAGGACCACCACCAGTCCGAACTCCTTCGCGGCCAAGCTTGGTCGAGATGCGAAGTAGTCTCCCCTCCAGGACCGCTCGAGCGTCAAGCTTTCCCTCGGCGGGATCTGGTACTCGTGCTGCACGTCAGGGCAGAGCCAGTTCCCGTCGGTGTCCCCATTCCATACAGCCGGCTCCCGCCGGCTCGTGTCCCGATAACCGCGCAGCACGCCCAAACAGGGTCCGGTCGCTATGCGCACGGTATCTGAGCGTTCGTGGCGAACGTAGAGCTTGACCGTCGCATCGTGATTGCCGTCGAAGGCCACGGTGCCGGACAGAGTCAGGGCGCCAGTAGCCTCAATGGAGTGAATGGGGCGCGCCTGAGCCGAGCCCCACTCGGCAACCAGTCGTGGATCCGTGCAGCCCTGGAGCGCGATCGCTACTACGAACGCGAGCGTCACTGCTCTAGCCCGAGAGAGATTAGCCATCCACAATCACGACGTGGCCGGTCGCCTCAGCTTTCGACCTCGATGTCATAGACCTCGACATGCTTCACATCGGCCTCATCGACACGGATCCCAAAGACCTGGTTCCCGCTCACCGAGGCGATCAATACCCGCGCAGGTACATCGACAGTTGCCACCCACTCTCCCGCGGGAGAAAAGACGTCCCACTCCGATGGCTCGGGATCGAGCGGGACGCCCCACGCGTCTAGCCAGCGGAATCGCTCTACCCAGATCCGTAGCTCGTCGTCCACCACCACGTTTGAGAAAGCCGGTTTGGTTGGAGCAGTCGGGGTGGCCTCGATCCTCCGACGCATCTGCCGCACGTCGTCTTCTGACATACCCGGTTGACCCGCCATGGACGCAACAAAAAGGTCGACGACCTGCGCGATATCCCCCGGTTCGACGGACTCAGCCGGGATATCGCGGCGCACGATGAGCTCCGGGACGCCCGCTCGACTAAGCACCCGGAATTCGTACTCGCGTTCTGTTGCTAAGAGTAGTCGGTCGCCAAGAGTCCGAACGATGCCAGGCGCCCCGAACCAGTATCCTCCCTGCTCACTCCCCGACCAATGCGTCTCCGCCAAACCGAACTCGCCAATCGTGTCCCAAGCTGCGCCGTCCGGATCGACGCTCAAGAGAAGGTGTTGATAGCGCACTGGACCCGGTTGCTGCGGAGGCGCCACATAGCCGCCGGAGCTCGTGAGGAAATCCCCGTCTCTGAACCAGCCGTGAGCTCCCGCACTGAAGCCGCGCGTCCCTTCCGGCCTAGGGCGCGGAGGCTGCGGAATGGTGACGTCCCGTGAGTAGCCCGCGTCTGCTCCGTACACCTTGATGGAGGGACCGGCGGGGCCCCGACGATCCCAGGCGATAATCGAGTCTCCGCGGTAGAGGTCCGCCCACCACAGCTGGCCACCAAACTCTCCGGGCCCACGCCCTCCGCCTCCAATCCGAACGCGAAGGGCACCCGTCGGCTCGTAGAGGAACACCGAGTGCCAGCCGACCTGATTCCCGTCCCCCACCCCGATCGCGCCGGAAGGTCCGTCGAACACGGCCACAGGGTCTAGAGCTAGCTGCTCGGCGGGCAACTCCTGCGGGACCATCGCCACAGGCGCCGAGGATAGATGCCATCGGGCGGGAGCGACCGACGCGTGGTGCTCGATGATCACGACCCCTGCGCTGTCGCGCACGGTCATCCCCAGCTCTACGGACTCGTAGCCTCCACCACCCCCACAACCGGCCGCTGGCACGGCAAGCGCCGCCAATACCATGGGTGCACGCATCCGACCTCCTCATCATCCTCGCTCACATCACCGATGTGGCGATTGTGCTGCGGAAGACGGTGGTGCACAAGTGCGGTGGGGAGTGAGGGCCCTCGATCAACGATCGTCCCTTACCCCTCCCGGATCGCGTCCCCCGGGTCCGCACGCGTAGCGCGCTGCGCCGGAACAAGACTGGCCAGAACCCCCGTGGTCAAAATCACGGCAGCAGCTACCCCGGTCGCGCGCGGGTCAAAGCCCGTAGCACCGAAGAGGAAGCGGCTCAAACCGCCGCTGACGGCAAGAGATATCGCGGTCCCGATACCAAGCCCAATGGCGCATAGGGATACCGCACTCCGCACTACGACCTTGAGCAAGTCCACGGGCCTAGCCCCAAACGCCCGGCGTATTCCCATCTCTGCCTTCTCGCCAGCGACCTTGTGCGCGAGTACCGCGAAGATCCCCGCGGAGGTCAAGAGGAGCGCACTGCCCGCGAAACTCATGAGGAGCACGGCGAGAAACCGAGGGCCTTCGAAATTTCTCGTCAGGTCGCTCGGCATGGTTGCGACCCAGTCGAGGGGTGATCGTGGCGTCAGTTGGGCGATGGCGCTCCGTGCGGGCGCGATCACGGTAGAGGGCTCAACCGAGGTCCGAAGCACCATGGACACGACCCTGGCCGGATCTTGAAGAATCGAGAGGTAGACGTCGATGTCTCGTGGTCGCCTCTGCGCCGCCCCCAAATAGAGTACGTCGCCTACAACGCCGACGATGTCGTACTCAAAGCCGTCCAGTTCGAGAACGCGGCCCACGGCTTGCTCCACCCCACCCATCGACTCGGCCAGAGACTCGCTGATCACGGCCACGGGTCGCTCGGTCAGGTCGTCAGACTGAGCGATCGACCGCCCCGCCAGGATGGGGATGTCCAGTACGGAAAAAAAGCCGTGGTCGATTAGGTGGGCGTATCCGAGGATACCTGTCGGGCGTAGCGGATCGGGCATTCCGTCGAACCGCGCTCGGACTTCGGTGGAGAATCCGGGCGGCACCGTCGGCGATGCGAAGCCCGCACTCAAGACTCCGTCCACCTCCAGGAGTACCGACCGCAGGTCGTCGTAGAAGTGAGGAAGGGCGGAATCGTCCGGCACATCTTCGCGATCGACGAAGACGGCCAACTTCAGGACGTCTTCGGACCGGAACCCCACATCCGTCGAGCCGAGGCTACGGTATGAGTCGACCAAAAGGGCGGCGCTCGAGACCAAGACCGTGGTGACGGCCACCTCACCAATGACAAGCCACCGTGTGGTCCGTCGAGCGGAGCGACCTTGGGTTGCGGTCCGTCCGCCCGACCCCAAGACATCCGCGGGTGCCGAGCGCCCGCTCAGAAGGGCGGGCGTCATCCCGGCGGTGAGCGCCGTGAACGCGAGCACGCCGAAGGACAGACCAACGGAACGGACATCGGGCGTTAGGCTGAGGTAGGCCGGAAGCTGTTCCGGCGCGAGCCGAAGGAACGATGTGAGGAGCCACGGGGCGAGCAGCACCCCAATGGCGCCCCCGGCCCCAACGACCAGTACCGTCTCCAACAGTGTCTGCCGCAGGAGTCGCGCTCGGCCCGCTCCCAGCGCGGCCATGAGGGCCAACTCCCGCTCACGAGCCATCACACGCGCGACCAGCAGACCGGCGACATTGGTGGCGGCCACCAGGAGAAGCAGCCCGGCAGCGGCGAGCAACAAGTAGTTCCGGCCGCGAAGCTCTGCGCGCCAGTTTTCACCGAAGGGTTCCACCCAGTATCCACCGGGCGGCTCGAGCCTCCCCTCCGCTATCAGCCGTTCGCCTGTGCTCGTCGCCTCGTGGCGGGCCTGCTCGATCGTCGCTCCTGGCGCAAGTCGGCCGATCGTCCAAATGAACTCCGCTGAGCGATTGGACCGGGTGTCGGGGCGCAAGTAGTGCTCGAGCGGGATCCAGAACTCTATGTCTGGGAAATCGGCCTCGATGGTACCGATGAAGTCTTGGGGCATGACTCCGATCACCGTGTACGGGCCTCGAGCCGTCCGCACAGTCTCACCGATCACCGAGGCGTCTCCTCCGTGGTCACGCACCCAAGTGCCGAATGACAGCATCATCGTGGGTGGGGAGCCGGGCGCGTGGTCTTCGGTAGAGAAAGAGCGACCAAGGAAAGGTTCGATCCCCAGGAGGCTCAGGTAGGTCGGTCCAACAGCTTCTCCTTCGACACGGCGAGCCCCGTCTTCACGCAGAAACATCACGCGAGACCGGGCGGAGACCGCGAGCGGTTCGAGCGTCGACATCGCGGAAGACAGATCCACGACATCGGGGAAGCTGAGCTGGCCGCGACCTTCGAGCTCGACTCCCTCCTCCACGCTCCAGACGCGTACGAGACGCTCCGCGGCGGGAAAAGGGAGGGGTCGGAGCAGCGTGTTAGAAACCAGCGAAAGAATCGCGCTCGTTACCGAGATCCCAAGGGCGATGCAAAGGACCGCCGCCACGTGGTGTCGCATCGACCGGCGGGCGCTTCTGGCTGCGTGGGTTAAATCCGTCCAGCCCCCGTCCAGCGCGAAGGCGGGCATCATGATCGAGAACCGCTCGGCCGACCCGTGAGCCACGACGTTGAGGGTTGAGCGCAGCAAGAACAGGCTCGCACGTCCCGCACCCCTCGATCGTTCATCGAGATACCGCGCCTCGAAAACCTCTTCAGCGGCCGCTCCGAACCGCTGTCGAAAATCGGCAGGGTAGAGCCGCCAGAGCCAGCGATACCAAACCGCCGCCCAACTCTTCCCTGCCCGACTCACCCGGTCACCTTGTCGGGTCCGAGTAGCGCGCGCGCTTCCGCGGCCCGCACGAGGCTGCGCATCCGCTCCGCCTCAGCCCGGACCACGCTCCGCCCGAGGTCCGTTAAGTCGTAGTAACGACGCCGCGAGTCAGACGCCTCCACTCCGTCGGGTGTGTCGATCTCCACAATCAACTCCAACTCGAGCAGCTTCTTTACATATCGGTACAGGTTCCCTGGCTCGAGCCGGATCGTTCCTTCCGTCCGCGACTCGATCTCCTTCAGCACCCCGTACCCGTGGCTGGCTCCGTCGACCAGCACGAGGAGGACCCAGAATAAGACGGGCTTTAGGGGGAGGTAGCGGGAGATGTCGGGGGTGGGTGGCATGGTAGAATTGGCGGAAGTGACTACAGTGAGAATAACTATAGTCATTGTGTATAGTAGGGGTAAGGGGCGCGTCGCTACCGTCGCCCCCCCCAGTCAGCCCCCTCCGGTAGTGTCCGTGCCAGAGGGAACGAACACACACGCCTCATCCGCGCCACCGTCTGGGCAGACCACTATGCCCAACTTCCCTGGCCACTCGCCCCGCACTGCGGGGTGTCGGATTGACACGGTCGAGATGATCGTGACCGCCTCGGCAAGACCGCCCGGGGCCAAAGGCTCTACCACCAGCTGAAGACGCTCGGATCCGAGACTCATCGACCCGACCAGCTCCGTCCAGGTTGCCGCCACCAACAGGCCCGACGATCCCTCTTCGGTCCGAGTCAGCGAGAATCCATCAGCGGTGAGTGGTCCCGCGTCACAAGGCACCAAGACGCCTGAGTCTACCCGATCGAGCTGACTGAGGTCGGGGACGTACGGACTCCACTCGTACGAGACTCGGCCCGCCTCAGATTCCCAGGAGGCGGAGTAAGAGTCCGAGGCCTCCCGCTCGGGAGCGCCATAGATGCTGGGAAGTTGGATTGTGAACAAACCCTCGTCGAAGGTCTCCCACGAATCGGTCGCAACCATAGGTGCCCCGCACGCAGTTGCCGGTTCGTCAGGCACCACGTCTCCAACGCACCCCAGAGGCGCGGAGAGACCACCGAGAAGTAGAAGTAGACCCGGTCGTACCGAGAAGTTACGGCTCGATGACGGTCTCACGGGCCAGCTCATATCTCTCCACTCGTTCTACATCTAGCTCGTCCCTCGTCACCACCAAGATGTAGTCGTGGCCGGCCTCGAGGAGTTGTTGCCGTGGTTGCAGCGACAGGTCTCCCAAGTAGCCCTGTTGGGGATCAATCAACGACCACACCTCGGGTGACGTCGGTACCGCCGAGTACGCCTTCAACCAGACGATCCCGTCGGCATCCATACGGAGTCCCGTATACGCGGGCAGCGACTCGGGCCACTCCCACTCAGCGAAGTCGTCACGAACGTTGGCATGACGCTCGGGCGGCTCCGTGGCAAGCAACGTCTGAAGCAGCTGGCTCTTAACCGAGTCAGTGACTTCTAGTGAGATCCGTGGCCCGCGCAGTAGTCGCTCTAAAGAGCCATCTAGCCTGCGCACCTCGACTTGGAACCGTTCAGCCGAGCCGACGAACACCCGGTCTTCGTGAAGCCCGAATACCGTCGAGCGCCCGGCCGGATGGGGACGGCTACCACCGGTGGTCCCGATCCGCTCGCTGGCGAGGTACTGGCCGTACTCGACCTCGATCTCGCCGCCCATGTTCGCGAGGAGGAGGTCATCGTGTGCCCGGAAGAAGCCAACGGTCGGGCCGTCCGTCGCGTCTCGACCCCAACCGATCATCACGATGTGGCCATGAGCATCGCAAGCAACCTCATAGGGAGTGACGCCGTAGGGCGTTCGGAGCGTGGTCTTCTCCACGAAGCTCCCGTCGTCCGCATACACGTTCATCTGCCAGTTCCGGTCAAAAGCGACGAAGCCCTGTGGGTGGCACCGGGCCAGGCCGCGCAGAAGCTGGAACTCACCGGGACCTTCGCCCTCGCCCCCCCAGGCACGAGTGAGCGAACCGCCAGCGCTGTAAAACCGCACTTCGTGGGTGCCTCCATTAGCGATCACAACCTCACCCGAGGGCAGCTGCATCGCCCCGGTTACGTCACTCAGGAGATACGCAGGGTCGCCCTCCACCTCTCCGACCGCCCACGCTGCGGATTCAGACAGCTTCCACGGAAGCGGCACCCGCGCCTCGGCGCTCGTCTCGACGATCATGATCCCTGCGCTGTCGCGGACAGCCACTGAACGATCTGGGGGCGGCGCGTCTTGGCACCCAGCGAAGTGGAGGACTCCGAGGCCGACCGCGATGATCTTTCTCTGGTGCACCCGGCCCTCCCGCTCTTGCGACCTCACGACTTGGATTCTTAGTGGGTCGACTCGCCGCCGACAAGCACGAGACGCACCCAGAATGAGGGTCCACGACGGTACAGGTCCATGCTACCCGGCTCCTTGTCGATAGAGTAGCCAGATCGCAACCACCCTCGGGTTGATGGCTTGCATAGCTGGGTGACCTGACGATACGTCGCGAAGATGAGCTGCTTGCCGCATGGCCCAGGACGGGGTGCTCCCGTCGTACGGCGGTTGAAAGATGATGACCGCGCGACATGACTCGAGGGTGTCGGAGGAAAACCGTCCCTCGCCCCAAGAAGTGACTCCTCCGCCCCAACCCGCTTGGACGAACCCGCTCATTCGAAAGGGCCAGCCATTCGCCTCCTCAACATCCAACAGTGTGTCTCCGATGCGGACACCCTCTGCCGAGGCCCAGCCGGAGCCATGATATTGGACGCGCAGCCAGGAGGCGGTGCGACCCGCCCCAACGCCCCGCCATGCGACTTCAATTCGGGCCGCCGGGGTCTCCGGGTGGACCACGGTTCCGATGAACGGTCCGTCGTCCGAGCCCGTTACGGAATCGGCGATCACCTGGTCCTCTCCGAACCGCTCGACCAGGTCGCTCTCTTGAATCGGTGCCGGAAACGCTGCGCAAGAAAACTCCCCCGAGCGTGTCGGGGGCTCCTGGCCTCCAGCTGCTTGGCAGAGCCCTAGGGCCAGAACAATTCCGGAAAGGAGCACGGATTTCATTGCCTGAGTGCACGCTGGCTGGTCGTCCGCGACGGCTGCTTGAACACTACCGACTCCGAACGAAGAAGGTCTGCACCATCTGTGATTCGATTCCTACACCGTTTCGGAGCGCCGGGTCGAAGCGCATGCCCCCCACGATCTCTCGAGCTGCCTCGACGTCGGTCGAATCCCCTAGCAGCCCGGTCACACTGGCGACCCGCCCGTTGGCATCGAGGTCGATTCGTAGTGTGGCTTGACCGGCCGGCGGTGTCCTCCCAGTCCGGAATCGAGGACTCTCGAGACGTGCCATGACGCCCTCCGGCAACCCGAAGGCCCGCCCCCCTTCCGGGTGTCTGACGTGGGGGGAGCACACGATCGGCGGCCCGGCCTCGATACGCGCCGGTCGACTCAAGGTGACGACGATCCTGAACCCCTCGGTCTGAAGAAGGCCCGGTAACGTGCGCAATCGCGAAGTGAGAATTCGGCCCACAGCCGAGGCAGCCGTCTCATCAACCGATGCCTCCCAAACACCACTCGCCTCTGGCCGACCGTCTCGCCCGTAGCGGACAACAAAGTCCGCCGTGCCCCACTCGGTTCGGCTGGCGCCCTCCACCATCGGGAGCGGGTGAGCGCCAACCGTCTCGAGCTCCGCGCTCACGCCTTCGAAGTCCAACAACTCGGTCGCCAGCATAGTCGGGGGCTCGCGGGTGGACACGCGGCAAACCTGGTCGTAATGGCGACGGACGAGATCCGATGGAGTCGGCGCGATCAGCTGCAAGGGTTCGGGGCCCGCGCACCCAACCAAAAGAAGGAGTAGGACGAGAGCCGCACCTCGGCGCCGTCGCCATTCCTTGGCCATGCTCACTCCTTACCCGCACTCCGAACGATTCGGTGTTCTACCACGCACGCGGGCGGCTGACAAGCCGCGGGCGGCACCGGACTCGAGCGCTGGGATCGCATCCACAAGCGCGAAGCGCGCCCTAGGCTGTATCCCACGAGTGTGGGAGGCGTTGCTAGGCAGCGGCGCCGAACACTTCTTCGTGGACCATGCTCTGGTGCAGGTCGTGGACCATGGCTCCAACTGGCGCAGTCACGTGCTCCCAGCCCACCTCAAGCTCGCCCTCCGTCATGGCGGGCGACGGGTTCCCCGCCGCACTGGCACTGCTCTGCCCGCTTGGCTCGGTCCTTCTGAACTGTGTTTGGCGCCTCCGCCGTGCGGTGCAGAAGCGCGGGCTCAGTATTCCGCACCATCCCCGGGACAGTTGACTGCTTCGTCCCAATAGAGATCGAGCAGTAGACCGGCGTAAAGTTCCATCACGGCCGGTGAGCTCGATTCGATCTCGTCCCCCTCTACGGGTCGAAGTCCGACAGGCGGGAATGAGCGCAAGCCCCAACCCCCACCTAACTCTGCGTGCCGAGAAAGACGTTCACGTTGGGGTCCATCGGTTGCCCGGCAGCCCGACGATAGGCGACCACCTGGCCGACGTGGTAGAGCGCATCGCTCATCGTGCCGTTGATTGTGTTCCAGAATGGGAAGTCGAGGTCATCGTCACCCGCACGGAACTCAGTGCTCAGCTCGGCTAACCCGTCCGGACTTAGCGCCCGCAAGGAACCGCTGACTCTCCCTATCGCGGCCAGGGTCTCGGCGCGAACATCGACATCGTCCGGCAGCGCCGGTTCAGGCAGCGTGTATCGCTCTCCTCGCATCGTGTGCTCGATCATATCAACGATGTTGCGAACGTGATCAAGTGTCTCTGCGATGCTCCGGCACGTCGGCTCGGGGCGATACCCCATGAGCTCCTTAGTCAAGCCAGCGGTCGCCCAATGGTAGCGAAAGCCTAGACCGTCCATGTATCGACCCAGTACCGCGGGTGCACTGTAATCCGTGGGTGGCTCGGGGATCGTAGCGAACGACTGTTCCGACATCTTAATGCCCTCCCAGGCAAGGTCTGCACCATCTGACGACTCGGAGTTCTACTGCAGCGCCTGGGAGCTGACAAGCCGCAGCTGCTACCTGACTCGACTCAACGGCTCGACCGCACGTGTTGTGTCAGAGTGCGCCCTCGGACGCGTTGCGGGCTTCCCAGTCTTCGCGTCGAAGCGCGTAGAAAGCCGTTTCGGCTCCGTCCTCTATGGTGACCTGCTCCAAACGCATCCCTAGGCGCTCAAGAACTCTCTTCGAGGCAGTATTCGGAACATCGATCGCCGCCGTGACGCTGCCGAGGCCGAGGTCACCAAAGGCGTAATCACAGATCGCCGCCGCAGTCGCTGTGGCCAGACCACGGCCCCAATACGCTGGGAGCAAGCCATAGAGAAGCTGGAGTTGAGGCGGGTCGAAGAAGTCACGAAACCCCCCAAAGCCGATAATCTGATTCTGGCCCTTGGTACGGACCGACCACAATCCCATCCCCGACCTGGCGAACCGCCCCCGGCTGGCCGCAATCTCGCCCTTCATCCACTCGGCGGTCACCATCGTATCGTCGAGCAGATATCTCCGAACCGACGCGTCGCGGAACAGGCGGAGCAGCTCGTCTGCCTCAGCTTCAGCGAAGGGCAGGAGCACCAACCGCTCGGTGACAATCTTTTCGCCGCGCCGCTTCATCTCGCCCGCCTGGCAACCGCTTCTGCGCACTCACACGATTCGGAATCCTGCTGCCGCCTCGTGTTCGCTGCAACCGTGAGAGGGGCGGACCTGCTGGGCGACGAGGATTCCTTGGAGAGCAGAGCGGTCTGAGAGGCCGGAGATGTTGTGCACAGGCATCGATCTGCCGGGCGCACGGTGGCCCCCCCTCGGGAGAAGTAGTCCGAAACGGTGTTTGGTAGCACTAGGGCTGTTGGGCCCGGTTGACTCGGTCCTTCTTGATGGTGTTAGAGCGACTGCGGGGCCGACAATTGGGCATCAAGCCATACCCTCCTGGAGAGGGTCTACTATGTCGCCAAAGAGAGTCGCTCCCGCAGCAGCCAGCAGAGCGCCGAGCCTGTGACAGCGCCGTACACAGCACCAAACGCGATCCAGCGCAGAAGGTTGCCTACGCTCGTGTCGACCGGGGCACCCGTGAGCCAAGTCACGAATCCGACCCCTGGGCCGGCGAGGACAAGGGCCAAAGCATGCGCGGCCACCCACCATCCCGCGCCTGCGACAGTCTCGCGTAGGACCAACCATTGGAACACACCGAGCAGCACCCAACCGGCCATCGCACCAACGACCCAGCCCACGTCACGGTTGAGAAGTCCCGCGCCATAGACCGTCACACCCAAGATGCCCACCCCCACTATGCTCGCGGCGACCCACCAACCGGTAGAGGCTATCAGCGGACGCAGGATCAGCCACTGCAGCAGCGCCACGAACACCAAGCTCAGAGCTAGAGCGAGGTAGCCGATCACCATGATATCCTCGCTCGGGCTCACGGTCCGCCCAAGGCGCCCGCCGAGGCCGAAGCCCACCGTACTCGCCAGCGCCCAAGTGAGCCACAGCTTCATGAATCCCTCCCAGACACTCAAGGCCACCAGACGCCGTCCGCGGAGTGACCTTGAATCCCGTTCCTGACCGGCTCCGCCCTTGTGTCAGGAGCAGTCGTTCTAACGACTCGGACTTGTACTGCAGCCGCGGTCCGTTGACCAGCCGACGGCGTTACCTGAATCGCGCCCCGGCCCGACGCTGACTGGAGACTCCATGCTGGACAGCAGCGTAGCACAATGGCCGTGACTTGAGCCATCTTCAAGAATGAGCGGATCGCGGCCACACTCGACCCTCGCCAACACATTGGTTGGCGGACTCCTTTTGTTCGTAGCCCCGTTAGCTGCCGACGGCCAAGCCCAAGATCTTCCGTCTGTCGAGCAGATATTGACCTGGTACGAAGAAGACGAAGGGCGGGTCGCTTATCGCCATTCAGTGCCGGGCATGAGCGCAGCCGAGTGGGTGGAGCGAACCCTCTTCTACGATGAGTATCCCACCGAGCGGGTTGATTCAGTGGTGGACGGGCTGATCGCACTAGCGAAGGATCCGCGAGATCTGGAATGGGCTCAGATATCGACCTCCGTCTTCCTCGCTTCACTCGCGCGGGGGAACATGCATGGCGGAATCCCGTGGCCCGGCTCGTACGAACGTCTCATCGATCTCTACTGGCACCTGGTGGAACGCTCGGACCTCGTCACGACAGCGGGAATCGTCACTTCGGTCCCTCATCTCGCCGTCGAGTCCCACCGCGTCCTCGGGTTCCTCACGGAGGTGTTGGAGACCTATCCTCCTAGCAGCGCCTACCCCACACCCCGGGACGCAGCCATACAGGCGCTAGGCCACATGGGGCCGGAGGGCGAGGAGCTTCTATGCCAACTAGCGGAGATCTGTGGCTGCGGCTGAGAGACCCCCTCTACCAGCTGCCTTCCAACCAACAATTTGACCGAGTCACGGGCTGGATCGGCTCGCCAGCGCCTCCAGAGCCAGCCGGATCGCTTCCGCAAGTGGTGGCCAAGGTAGTGGTTGTGACGATCGTACCTACTTGGGTGATCACTAGCGAAGCCAGCATCGGAAGGGGCTCGCCATGGCGAATACCGCTCTTAGATCCTCGGCATGAGTCTCTGAACCACCGTCATCCGGCACGACCAAGAAGCGGCTGTTGTCACCGAAGGGCTCCAGCACGACCCAAGGGTCGCCTCGGAACTCGAACTCACAGAACGCTGCGTCTCCGGCTACCGAACGATCGAGCGCCCTTCGGACCCTAAGGCGGGTCACGCCCGGGGTAACCCGAAGGAGGTTCGCGACGGAGCGGCGCGGGACGAACAGGTTGCCCAACTCGAAGCCCTCAAGCACGCCCTTGGCGTTTCGAATGTCGTACACGCGCATCCAATCTCTCCAGACTGACCCTCGAGTCAAACCACCACCTTGTAGATCGAAGAATCCGTAGATTCTGAGGGACCATAAGGCGCGGCAGCCCGCCTCCGCATAGGCCCATCTAGGCCGTTCGTTAGCTAACGATTTGGGATTCTGTAGCCGGGTGCCCCGTGGCCTGTGCTGGTGGGGGATGGGTAGGGATGAGGACGGGCTCCGAGCACGGCCAAGCTACCCTCCCTCCTGACCCCGTCAGGGCCGGAGTTCGTACAGCACGACCTGAGGCACGCCTTCCTCGATCACGGAGACCAACATATGAGTACCGCGAACTGCCGTACGGAGCGCTCGAACTCCTTCAGGCAAGCCGACTCGTCCGATCGGTTCGCCCTGCGTGTACACATCCCATTCGGTTGAACGTGTCTCGGTTGCACGGACCCACACTCGATCCTGATCGTCGACATCGATCGTACCGTGCGCCGGCTTGTAGTCAGCGGGAATCGGCGCCCGGTCAGGGGTGGCGCCTCCCGCGAACGTCGAAATCTCCTCGAACGCCGCGAGCGCAGAGTCTCGTTCGAAGCGGGTTACCTCGATGCGGGGGCGCGCAAGTTCCAAGGTACGGGAGGTGTCGCCCGCGAAGTCGATCCAGTGGAGTCGGTATTCTCCGCCCTCGCCCACGACGATGTCACCGCTCTCAAGGGGTGCCCACGAGGGTTGAGGGGCAAAGGGATCCATCGCGGACATCGCCATCTGTCCGTTTCGGCGGAACGCCACCATGTGCGCATCATCCGGTCGAGGCGCGGGGAGGGTGTCGATCGGCACGAAGCTCGCGTCGAGGCGGATGATCGCAATGTCACCGTTCGGATCCAAGCCAACGTCAATCAGACCGGCGCTCGTCATCGCACCGGGCCACGGGTACGCAGTAAAGCCGAGAGGGCGCCGAGACTCTTCGATCAGCTCGCCGCTCGCGAGGTCGAACGCCGAGTACCGGGCGTTTCCGGCGTTGTTGACCCACAACAGTCCGGCCGGCCCGAAGTCGATCCCTGCTGGACGAAGGAGCTCGCCGGGCCCCTCCCCGTCCGATCCGATGTATCGGTCGAATTCTCCGGCCGAACTGAATACCCTGACCTCCGACGCTTGGCCATCGAGTACGACGATCTCACCGTTCGGCCCGAGCGCTAGGTCGCGGATATCTCCGAAGAGATCCGGCCCGTCACCGTCCAGGGCGCCCAGTCGGGTCACTTCATGTGGGGTGTACGCCTGGCGTTGAGTGAGCAGGTCCGGGACGCCGAGGACGACTCGTCCGGATGGGAGGGTGTCCGTTGCGATCTCGGTCGGCGGGGCCGCTGGCGTGCACGCGAAGGTGGTGAGAGCGAGAGCGGTTGGGAGCGAGAATAGACGCATGCCTAGACCCCGGGACAGTGAGAGCTGCAAGCTGCGCTCGCCCATCGCAGACCACCATCGAGCTGACACGCCGCGTAGTCTAGGTGAACGACCCGTCGGTGGGCTGGCGAATCCGATCGCGGCGACGCGTGTAGCAGCAACGGCTTCATCAGGAGAGCTCCGCCCGCGGGAAGCTCGCAAGTGTAAATCTCTCCGCCGATAAGTGTGGAAGCCTCCTCGGCGCTCAGCTTCCCGAACCGGTGCGATCCGGGGATCACTTGAAGCGCCCCGTTCTCAGCAGGACAATCGTCCAGGTGGAGTCGCACGGTCAGCACTTGCTCGAGAATCTGAGTCGGGGGTTGGACACTCACGACGCCGGCTTTTACGGACCACGGCCCGTATCCGGAAACTCTGCGGCGCTCAGCCACCGCGATCGTCTTGTCCTGATGCCATCGGATCGACCAG
Organism: Longimicrobiales bacterium; assembly: GCA_965223235.1. GTDB lineage: Bacteria > Gemmatimonadota > Gemmatimonadetes > Longimicrobiales > Gaopeijiaceae > UBA2589. The sequence goes on along the minus strand of CBDCVV010000007.1, from coordinate 402,413 downwards.
TTCGCATCTGGAACCTTGTCGAAAAGGATCGAGCGGATGAGCCGCGCACTAGGTCCCAGTAGCTCTGCCACGAGCGAGCGGACGTTCGGGTGCTCGCTCAGATCCCCTAGATGTGGAACTTCGTCCACCAGGTTCCTGATACCGCTCGATCGCGTCACCCGCACGGACGCGGCGTCCAGCGCAGCGATGCACCCTTCAACCTCTCGAGACGTCAACACGCTGGGCACGATGGCGAAGCCGTCCGCGGCGATCTGCTCGCTAAATGACTTCATTGCTTCGTAACCCTCGCCCAATATGTCTGTTTATGGCCACGTGCCTCGAACTCAGCGACGCGTCGGAGAGCTGTTTCCAGGGTCAGACCGGATTCCACCTCGAACTCGTTCCCATTGTCGTCCATGCGAAAGATGCGCCAGGGGGTCGTATGGGTCGGCGGTGCCTCAGTGGCAACCTCATGAGTGCTCGGGTTGATCGTGCCGCGGAACCCACTCCCGACGAAGTGGGCTATGACTTCGATCTTCGATTGGAGCCTTTGATTGAACAGTGAAAGCTCGGTGGCGGGTACCCAGAGCTCCTCGTGATTCGACCTCCCAACGGTCTTGGTCGGATACTCTTCGACCATGGTGTGCGGGACCTCGAACGCGGTCACGAACCCTGCGAAGCCCGAGGCTTCGTCTTTGGTATTCCAGTCGCGCGCGATCTGCTCGGCGTAGGCCAGGTTCAGCACGGGGTAGAAGATCGGCTGATGCGCCAGCCTGGGAGGAAAGGCTCGGTAATCCGCTTCTTGGATCAACAGGAGCTCGGCCACTCCGACCGGTCGATAAAGTCGCATGTTCGGTTCCGCCTGTGGGCCCTAAGGACGGCCTGGCCAGAACTCGACGGGTGTGTGAACCTCGAAGCGACTCCCGATTAGCCACCCTAGAAGTGATCCTCCTACGGCTCCGATTGCTGCTCCAATCATCACCCGGGGGAAGGCCGAGTCGCTCTCCAAACGGGTATCTGTGTCCGTGCAGCCCAACGTTCCAAAGGTGAAGTCGCAGTTGTTGCCCTGCACAAAGCCGGACTGATCCTCGAAGGTGGCCTTCGCGACAACTGCACCTACCACTGCGCCCGCCAGAGCTCCGAGGGCTAGTCCACTCTGTCCGCGGTGCTCTGGGGTCTGCTTGACTGACCAGGCCTCACTAAGGGAGACCCGCTCGAGTTGACCGCCGTGACGCAACGTGATGGAAGGTGGGTCATGTGACCTGAGAGGAGGATGTTGGGCCACCGCTGGGGCCGCACTCGAGAGGAGGCAGCCCCAAAGCAAGGTTCTCAGTGCTGGCTTCAAGGTCATTGTCGATTTCGGTAGAACGGACATGATCGAAGGTCGCCGGCTATGAGCGGCTGGACTCCCCGTCATTGTACGTAGTCAAGCGTGTCGGCGCGCCGACGACCCGCTCAGCCCGCGCTCATCTTTGGGATCGGTACACTTCGGTCCAGAAGACTTGGTCCAAATAGCCGATTGGCAACGCCAAGCCGTCTCCATCCAGCGTCCCCGCCGACGTTGTGCCAGCGGGGACGGACGGATCGGTGTCATCCTAGGTGAGGTCGACCGTGCCTCGACCCCCGCTCCAGCGGCAGCTCAACTCGTGCTCGTGTTCGACCAACCCACCTGAGCCCTCGCCGACAATGGTGGCACGGCGCAGGCAGGTTCCATCCTCTCGGAATGGGATCCTGCCCGCCACCGTGGCACTCACGCCGTGACTGAAAGGAAGCGGCGCGCCGTCGATCTCCTCTAGGATTACCACTCAGAAACCAGGACTGTCGCCGGGTCTGAGCAGGCCGCCACGACGATCGGTACCCCGGCGAGCAACATCCAATGTTTCGTCAGTTGGTCATTTCCCACTCGCACGCTGCGCCCTCTAATGGTTCGCGACTCTGCTGCTCGGCCCGGTCCTTAACAAGGGGCGCAAGGCGATAGCCAGGTGGCCCGCCACCGCACGGGTAACCCGTGGCCAGGAGCAATCGCTTGTCGGGTGCGGTTTCGGCCGCACGCCATTTCTGTACTCAGCGTTTTCGGGCACCCTATGTTAGGCCCCACACGGCAGAACGGCGGCGAAGGGCGGACCCAGAGCTTCGACGCTCAAACGTGCTCTTACGGTGCTCCCCATGCTACGAAATACACGACCCAGAACCACCATCGAGGCCGTGCGGACTAGACTCCCAAGTCGAAGGCAGCTCCTCATCCTTGGCTTGGCCATTGGAACGGGTGCATGGGCCCTCGATAGACTAGCCGAGCTTGAGTGGATCGAGGGGAGATATCTGTACGATCCGACTACCGATTCGGTCTACGTGGTCGGGAAAGCTTCCGCCCTAGAGCCTCTACGCCCCCGGTATTGGGTCCCGCTGACTCCAGTGCCGAAGTCCTCCGTGATTTGGGTGGAGCCTTGGCGACAGACCGTGGCCGAGCACCTTGCCGCGCGCGACAATCGAGTGAGCGTCGGCGGGCACTCACGGCGGCCACTGCCAGCAGTTGATTCGAGTGGACAGGGCCTGATCACCCGCGCAGGTGGGGCGTGGGAGGTGGCGTATGTCGAGGATTCCTCCGTCCACGACCCAGCGCGGCACCTACCGCCCACTCTGCTGGAACGCCTACCACCGACCGAGGACGTTGACTTCTGGGAAGCGGTTATTCCGGTGCATGCCGCCTTGATATCCCGGACATGGTCATCAACGACGCGAGATGACGCCCATGAGGTCACGTGGGATGCGCCGAAATCGCGGACCCTGGCCCCAGCGATACTGTTTCGCGGCCCTGCCGCCAGAGTCTTCGTGACGACTGTCCTCGGCTCATCCGGGATACATCGTGGCGTCAGGATCAGCGACGACGGCGAGTGGACCGTGATCCGGGCAACCGGGCCACCGCGGTAGCAGCGGAATCCCGCTCTCAGCACGTCCGACGAGACCGCACCCTAATCCGCACCCGCGTTATCGGCTCAATGAGATGGCGTCCACCTGTCCCGTCGGGGCAGCGATGAGAGGTGTTAGAAGGCACCACCCGCGAAGGTGACTCTTACGATCCCAAGCCGCTCGACATCAAACGAGTCCGTCACGGCGATGAGAACCCGTCCGTCCGGAAGATGTCCCAGCGCGGCCGGGAGCAGCGCGACCCCCAGAGGTTCACCCCGTTGATCGAACAGCCACGTCTCATTCGCGTCTGACGTCCGGGTAGCCCAGATGCCTCCGTCCGGGCGCAGAGAGACGCTCGTTATCGTCTGTGGCCTCGGATTGAACCCATGCTTCTCGACGTACTCTCGGGCATCGCTCTGACATGGCCCGAGCCACCCCGCCGACGCGAGTCGTTCTACCGCTTCGGCTCGGTCGATCTCCTCCCCATCCTCCGGGCGATCCACGACGAGCCGAGCCTGCCCGCCCTCATAGACCGTGAAGCCGAAGCCAGCTCGATGAGCGACTACGACTCGGTCACCGGACTGCGCCCAACGGATCCGAGCGGCTAGTGGAATGGGCGCGGTGAACGTAGTCGCGCAACGCGGGTGGTGGGCAGTAGAAGATTGGGAGCCCTGGCCAGCGACCATCGGTGCCGTATCCGCACCGGCCAGAAGGATCAGCCGCTCTTCACGTAGGTCAGTGCCTTGAAAGGGATCACGCATCCACAACGCCAACCCCGAAGGAGTTACCTCGACGTGGCGGAGAGCCGTAGAGATCACGGTTTGTGGGCCAGTCGCTTCGGTTAGGAGCGACCCGTCACTGTCAAACGTGACGATGCGGCCCCTGCCCGCGTCGTGCACAACGACCGAGCCAGCCTCTGATACGCTGACCGAGATCGGATGGGAGAGCTCTCCGGGCCCCTCCCCCTCACGGCCGTAGACCCGGACCACGTCACCCGCATCCGAGAATGCGACCACTTGATGCTGTGACTGATCCAGCACGTAGATCATCCCAGCCGGGTCGACGTCGACAAGCGCCCTGCGCATTCGGAAGAAGCCCAGTGCGCCATCGGGCTCGCCACCCAGCACCACAATCGTATCGACAGCGGCGGCGAGTACCGGTGGGGTCCTTAGCAGGAGCACGCTCCCGACACCGGCGGAGTCGGTGCGCACTATCAGGTCGGCTTCACCCGCTCCACAACCGATCGCAAACACGGCCACAAGCGCAATCGGACTCAGCCTCACCCTCGCCCCCCAGGTGCTTTCTAACGGTTCGGAGTTCTACTGCGTGGGCTGCCTGCCCACAAGCGCGAAGCGCACCCTAAACGGTATCCCACGACTGTAGAACTCCATGTTAGACGGCGGCGCGCTCAGGCGGCGCCCTCTCAATATCCTTCGGCCTCTAGTCCCGGGAGGCTCGCTAGCACAGCCTCGTACAACGCCCTCACCTCCACCTCCCGCCCCTCTTCGAGCCGCTTGGAAATCATGGTGAGCGGGAAGACCAGGAGTGATGTCTCCTTGTAGCGGAGGGCTGGGTCCACGCCATACTCATCGCGCACGGTCACCCAGGAAAGGTCGGTGTGTGCGGAAAAGACCTCGCCCAGGACGATACCAAGCGACTGTAGCTCATACGTTTGATCAACACGAAACACGTTCTCGTCAACGAGTCGCTGGAGGACCCCGAGATCGGCCTCACTCCCGCTCAGCGCGCTACCATACCGGGCCCGGACAGCGCCCTCGACCACGTCGCGCTGCCTCGAGATTCGATCGAAGTCAGGAGGAAGTAGCTCTTGGTCTTCCGGCATTAGTCCTAGCCTTTCCAGCCGCCGTCTAACTCCAACTCTATCGCAAACATTGGCTATCCGCCGAGAATTAGCGAGCACCGCATCGGTGGTCGCCCGCGGAACCGGGCCAAAGGGCCTTAGCCGTCCAGTCCCGTAGGGCCGCCGCCCGGATTGAGCTGCGGTCGGCGGCCGATCCTCGCTCCTCTCGCGGAAGACCCGTCGGGCGCTAGTCGCGAGGACCACACGGGCCGCTCGAGTCGAACCTAAGGTTCTGCTCGCCGCGAAACGCGACGTGCGCGGCAGCCTCGCTCCGCGCGGCCACCGCTGAATCCGGGCGGCGCACGCCCCAACAGAAAAGACGAACGGGCCCGGCGAGCACATCCAAAGGTGCCGACCGAACCCGTTTGAGAACCGCCGCCCGGAATGAGCTGCGGTCGGCCTTCGGCCGATCCTCGCTCCTCTCGCAGAAGACCTGTCGGGCGCTACTCGCGAGGACCACACGGGCCGCTCGAGTCGAACCTACGGTTCTGCACGCCGCGTAACGCGCCGTGCGCGGCAGCCTCGCTCCGCGCGGCCACCGCTGAATCCGGGCGGCGCACGCCCGATCGGGAAAGACGAACGGGCCCGGCGAGCACATCCAAAGGTGCCAACCGAACCCGTTTGAGAGGCGCCGCCCGGATTGAGCTGCGGTCGGCCTTCGGCCGATCCTCGCTCCTCTCGCGGAAGGACTGTCGGGCGCTACTCGCGAGGACCACACGGGCCGCTCGAGTCGAACCTACGGTTCTGCACGCCGCGAAACGCGACGTGCGCGGCAGCCTCGCTCCGCGCGGCCACCGCTGAATCCGGGCGGCGCACGCCCCAACAGGAAAGACGAACGGGCCCGGCGAGCACATCCAAAGGTGCCGACCGAACCCGTTTGAGAGGCGCCGCCCGGATTCGAACCGGGGATAAAGGATTTGCAGTCCTCTGCCTTACCACTTGGCCACGGCGCCGTAGACAATATAAGGGCGACGACCGGGTGGCCGCCGCCCTTTTTTTTCCTGAAGAGCGGGAAACCGGACTCGAACCGGCGACCCCAACCTTGGCAAGGTTGTGCTCTACCAACTGAGCTATTCCCGCGTGGTACAACGCGACCACGAAGCTAGAGTAAAGGCGGGAGAGGGTCAATGCTTTTCTGGCGGGGGAACGAGTTCCTCGGAATCTCGTAAACCCTTATAATACACGGCCGAACGGGACTTTCCGTCCCTCCGGCTCACGCCCTTTCCGACCCTTCCGACGGGACTCGAATTGTTCGCTCACGGGACGCGTCGCGCGCTTGGTTTGGGGTTGGTGTGTGGTGTGTTCGGGGGCGTTGGAGCCGGGGCGGTAGGGGCTCAGGTTCTGGATGAGACGCTGGTCCCGAAGGGGCAGTTTCGACTGCAGTTGCACGGATCGTTCGATTCGTGGGAGTCGCGCTTCGGTCGGGCTCCAGATGGGACGGAGGGGGTCGAGCAGCTCGGCGACGACCTGACGGATCCGGCGACGTGGTCGCTCTTTCCGGGCTTCTCCGACTTTCGGTCGTCGATCCGTTCGTTGACGGGGGATGCTGGGTACGATCCGGTGTTGGGCGAGACGCGGGGCCGAGTGACGCAGGACGTCTCAACGATCCTGTGGGGTGGTGACCTCGGGGTCTTCGACTGGCTGACGGTCGGAGGCGTGATACCGTGGACGCGGCCTCGGAGCGCGATCGATGTGGCGTTCACCCCACCTTCGGACTCGGTGGTGGACATTGGGCTGAATCCGCTGATTACGTCGGCTGGTGAGACGGCGGGCTTTCTACAATCGGTCTCGGATGCGAGTGCGGGAGCGGCAGCGTTGGAAGCGTCTGCGTGCGCTGGGGGCGCTACGGCGGCGTGCGCGACGGCGCAGGCGTTGGCGCAGCGGGCTCGGGACTTCAACGCATCGGTGGGGACGGCCTATGGGGCGACTCCCTTCTTTCCGTTCGTAGGATCGGTGGGTGGGACTGCGCTCATGCAGGCGGCGCAGGCATTCTCCGACGACTTGGTCGCGGCTGGGTTGTCTGGGCTGGTCGCGATGCCCCTTGCGACGGATGTGGTGGCTCTGGACGACTTGGCGCGCGTGCCGGCGATGGCCGGGTCTGGGATCGGGGCGGCGCCGTTGTCGACGCGCCCGGGGATCTGGGCACTGGGCGATATCGAGCTGACGGCGCGGGTCCGAGTGTTGGACAACACGGCCCCGAGGGAGGCGGCGGACAGTGCGGAGACATCGGGTGGGCTCGAGTACCGAGTGTTGGCGACGCTGCGTGGGAGGCTCCCAACGGGAACGCTGCCATCGGCAGACGTACCCTTCGACATCGGGACGGGCGATGGGCAAACCGACCTCGAGGTTGGCGGCGTGGCTGCGCTTCGGATGGGCCCAGCCGGACTGACCGTGGGGGTTCGGGGTGGGACGCAGCAATCGGTTACCCGAGAGATGCGCGTCGCCCGTCCGGAAGATGTGCTGGCAGCGGAGTGGACCCGCGCATCTGTGACGTGGTCGCCGGGGTCGTACATCCACCTGGACGTGGTGCCGACGTTCCACATCTCGAACGGGCTACTCTTGGCGGGTGAGTATCGGTACTACGAGAAGCGGCGCGATGTCTTCGAGTTGGCAGGCATGCCCGGAGACGATCCACGGCAAGCCACGCTCGACCCGGTGGTGCTCGCGCTCGAGAGTGGCGTAAAGGTTCATCAGATAGGTGGCGGCCTTCGCTACGATACGGTGACGCCTTGGGTCTTGGGGCTCGCCCCGCGCCCGTTGGAGGTGCATGTGCGACTGCTCCACTCGGTGAGCGGATCCGGTGGACAGGTGCCGAAGATTACGCGAGTGGAGGCGGGCCTTCGTCTCTTCCGGCACATCTGGGGTGCGCGCCCGGAGCGGTAAAGTCGGCGCCAGCAGAGGTCAGCGGTTCAGCAGCTCTCGTGCGTGGTCCCGCGAAGCGCGCGATTCGGGATCGCCTCCCAACATACGAGCGACCTCCTCCACCCTGCCCTCGTCATCGAGGAGAGAGACCTCGGTACGCGTGGCCCCACCATCGTCGGGCCGACTCTTGCTCACGACGAAGTGCGCGCGCGCTCGGGAGGCGACTTGCGGGAGGTGCGTCACGACGAAGACCTGGTGGCGTGCACTCACCTCTTCGAGCTGCTCGGCGACCGCGGTGGCGATCGCGCCTCCGATGCCGGCATCGATCTCGTCGAAGATCAGGACCGGGACACGGTCGACGGTCGCCAAGATCGACTTGAGTGCGAGCATGACCCGGCTGAGCTCGCCGCCGCTCGCGATCTTGGAGAGTGGCATCGGTGCGAAGCCTTGGTTGGGCGCGACGCGAAACTCGACGCCCTCCGCACCACCGGCGGCTACAGCGTCGTAGGGGGTCAGGCGGACCTCAAAGTGGGCGCCCTCCAAGCCAAGGGCCGGGAGGAGCGCCTCGAGTCTCTGTTGGAGATCGGTCGCAGCTCTACCCCGCGATGCGGAGAGTTCGACGGCGATCCGCTTGAGCTCGCTCTCCGCTTGGTCGATCTGAGCTCGGATACGACTGATGCCGTGCTCTGCATCCTCCAACTCTTCGAGCTCGGTTCGGATCCGCTGCGCGTTCTCCAGTACGTCCGCGAGTTCTGGGCCGTACTTCCGTTTCAATCGCACGATGCGGTCCAGGCGCTCACGAACCTCCTCTAACCGCGCCGGGTCGTGCTCGACGGCCGATGCGTAGTCCCCGAGCCGCGCCCCGAGGTCGTCGACGGCGTGCGCGATCTCCACGAGTTGCTCTAGAGCGCCGGCGATGGTGGGGTCGAACGCTGCGATACGCTCGACGGCGGCCCGCGCTGCGGCCAGCTGCTCCATCGCAGAGCCCTCTCCCTCGTATAGGCGGGCGTATGCCTCCGCGGCTCCTCGGGCGAGCTCCTCGGCGTGCTCGTGTCGACTCGCTTCTCCTGAGAGCGTTTCGTCTTCCCCGGGTGCGGGCGACGCTTCCTCGATCTCGGCGAGCTGGAAGCGAAGGAAGTCCGCGCGGCTTTCCACCTCCCTTCGGCGCTGCTCTCGCTCGTCGAGGTCGTCCCGGAGAGCGCGGAGGTTCCCGTAGCCGTCGCGGACAGACGCGGCCAGCTCCTGCGCTCCACCGAAAGCGTCGAGAATCGCCCGTTGATCCGCGGGGCGAAGGAGGGTCTGGTGTTCGTGTTGGCCGTGAAGATCGACTAGCGCAGAGCCGATGGCGCCGACGACACCGGCGGTGGCGGCGGAACCGCACACCCAGGCCCGATTCCGGCCTTCGGCGGCCACTTCGCGCCGCAAGATCAAGAGGCCGTCTTCGAGCCTGAAGCCGTGCTCGTCGATCAGACGCTTCACCGCGGGGAGACGGTCGACGTCAAAGACCGCCTCGACGGTGGCTCGATCCGCGCCCACTCGTACGACATCGGAAGAGGCGCGGTCACCCAAGAGGAGAGAAAGTGCACCCACGATGATCGACTTCCCTGCCCCGGTTTCGCCGGTGAGCGCATTCAGCCCGGGACCGAGCTTGACGGCCAGGTCGTCGACGACGGCGTAGTCGCGGATGCGGAGCTCGACGAGCATGGGTCCGGTGGGTAGGTATGGGGACAGCGCCGAGGAAGACTCAGCCACTCATGCCGGACGGCACCGGCTATCCTCGGTCCACAACGTAGACCCGGACCGTTTCAACACCAAACGAGTCAATCCAAACGCCGTAAAGCCGGTCGGCGTCTATCCATAGCGGTCCGCCAACACGCAGCCCTCGGGGTAACGCTACCCCAGCCAATCGACGGCCATCTGGATCATAGATATCCATAAGAGTCTGGTCCGAATCAGGTGCGAGCCGCCGCAGCCACATGAAGCCCAACCTGTCCACATTGAAATCCTCGAAGGGCGCCAGATGCTCAGCCGTCACCATCGCGTGTCGCAGTCGTTGGATCGCTTGCCGGCGGGGAGCGAACCGTTCGCGGTCTAGTCGATCTGCGTACCAGGCCTCGATCCACCGGGGCTTAGGGGTTACTGGGGGGTGAACCAGCCGGATGGTTCGCGTACGGTTCCCTGACTCGTCGAAAACCTCGATCTCACCCACCGCCATGTCGTAGGCGAAGCTCCGCTGGGATCGAGTCACCCCTGCTCCGACGATCGTCCGCTTTGGAAAGGGAGGGACCACCAAGGTACTCCGACCCTGGTCACGGATCGCCTGCTGCTCCAGCCCATTGTACCACCCCAAGAACTTCGGAGTCTCTTCTCCTCGGCCCATGTAGGCGAGTCCCTCTCGGGCCCGCCAGACCCCCTCTTCCGGTGCTCGCTCGTTCAACAACTGAACGGTGAAGAGGAGACCGCCATCGCCGGCGAATCTCACTGGCCAGGCGGTTGAACCAGGAACCACGGTACCTGGTGCAAGGCGTATTCGGCGGGACTCCACCAGCACCCCCTCTGCGGTGAACAGCTCCGTGCCCCGCGCTTGCAGTACAGCGAGGTGTGTGCCATCAACTGGCATAAGGTCGAGGGCGTTCTCGAACTCGCCGGGGCCGCCCCCCGCCTGTCCAAACGCGGCAACCGATCTTCCCGTTGAATCCACCAAGATGACTTCGTTGGTACCCCCGGACAGGACTGCAATGCGATGGCCGTCAATCGGGACAACAGCTCTCACACCCCAAAGACTGGACTCGAGACCACCGAAGGACAAAACAGGCACGGATGAGACGCGCACTGAGCCTCCGTCCGCCCACGGAGGGATCTCAGCTGTGATCACGGTGTCCGTAGCGACAAGCAGAGGGGTCGCCTGACCGGCGATCCCGACCGGTGACACAACGAGCAACGTGTAGCCCGCGAGGATGAAGCCATTCATTCCGCTCATGGATCTCCTACCTAGACCTGTCCGGGACACGTATCTGTGGTCCGGATCTGTGCCAACAACGCGTCCAACCTTATACGCCACATCGCGTACAAGTGATCCTCTCCGCCCAAAGCGCTCAAACCGCCCCCGTAACCCGAATCACGAACCGACTGAAGGAACTGGGGCACACCGATTAATTCGTCGATCACTTCTACGCCGAACCGAGCGAGCACGTAGTCCGCTCGAGATGGAGATGACTCGAAGGCGTTGTTTAGTGTCTTCGCTATTGACCCCCTCAACGTGTAGGCTGCGCCACCAAGGAGCGCGTCTTCACAAGTAAGTCCACCCTCCGCGCGGGTTGCGAATCCTTCGACGAACCAACGGGGCACCGTTCCCGGCGGCATGTGCGCGGCAAGTCGGACGTGAGCGACCTCATGCCGCACCACGCTGATGAGCTGTTCTGTACTCCACTCGGCTACCTGATCTGCCCCAAGCACGATCACACCTGAGGTAGGGTAGGAGTAAGCGTACCTCCTGCGACCGACCGAGGAACGGAGGCTAACGGTCAACGACTCGGGTACTTCGAGCTCCTGGCGCCTCAACTTGGAGAGTTCTTCCGCGACTACATCGGCGACGCGGTCGGCTACCGAGATGGCAATCGAGTCGCTGAGGAGCAGAACTCTCACTGGACCTCTAACCACCGAAGTCAAAGATCCCACAGTCTCCTGAGCGTGAACCCCACCCGTCCCCCCACAAATGAGTGTGAAGCACACGACATACCAGCCGCGTGTCGTCGACCGGAACCACCAAGGTGAGCCAGGCCCAGCCCTTCTAACTCGATCCACAGGTCGGGATTGGACCCAGCTCACCCATCGGCTACGGTCCAAACGTCTCCGAAAGGTGACGCGCCAGAGCAGGCGCCCCTATCGCATCCAATCGATCCGCTTGCCGGCCAGATAAACGAACAATCGTAACAGGTGCGTTGCCTTCGCACCCGCCGAGCACGACCAGCAGACGCCTGTCTGCGTGCAGCAGAATCCGGGCCCCGAACTCTTCAGAGACCTTTCGCAAATCCGCCGTAGAGCTCGCTTCAAGCACCCTTCGGGCCACCTCGTGCGTATCTGCTTCCCCCGATACCGATTCCGCCATACAGTCACGGCAGCCCCCAATCGCGCAGGTCTCCGCATTCACGCCCCAGGTCTGTTGTACTTCGCCTCTGAAGTAGTTTGAGATTCCGCAAGTGTCCATGCAGAATGCATGGCAGTCTTCGAACTGGGCCGCAGCGTCAACCGTGGTTCCGAATGAAGCTCCAACCACTGCTAGGAGTACCGCGATGAGTTTGGGAATTTTCATTTCACTTCTCCGTTGTGGTTTTGTGAGGAGCCCGTAGGCTCCTGTACGATCAGGGCCCACACCCCGACCCGTGGTGTGCCATCGGCGTCGTAGACCGGCCCGTAGGCGTGACCGTGTTCTAGGAAACCGGAGATCAGTACGTCCTGGAGCCTGGTGCTCGCCACGACGCGCCTGTCGTCGACGTCAAGAATCTCGATGACGGTATCAAACCCTTGGTCGGGCTGAGGGAGATCAAGGAACACGTCACCCGCATCAGTCACCCGTTCGACCAGTGCCTCCCGGGCGTTAACCTTGGGGACCCAAGACGCCACGATTAGGCGCCCGTCTGACAGCGATCCTATCGCGGAGACCGAACCAAACAGTTCGTCGCGCTCCTTCGTCAAACGCCGGGGTCGTTCGGTTGTGGGGTCAAGATCCGGCTCCCAAAGACCCTGCCGGACGAGTCCAAGAGTTCGTGCCCCGGTCTGATCCCACAGCTCAAGCTCGTACTTGAACAGATGCGCCGTAACCAGCCTGCCGTCGTGCGCAATCGCGAGATGTCTGAGCGCCCCAGTCGGGCCACTCTGTCTAGGGAGGCCGAACGACACATTGACTGAGTCGCTCTCGACCAAGTGGAGCGAATACCCGAATAGCTCCGGGCTAAAGGCAAACATGTTGGCCATGTAAGCGCCGGTCCGTGGAATCGGTACCGCTGTTCTTACTCCGCCGGGAAGTCGAGCGTCGTCTATCACTTCTAATTCCGAGCTGATGCTAGTACGTCGGAGATTCCCTACATCGAAGATGTGAATAGTCCCCTCATCGTCACGATGGATATGGTTCGCCCGCGTGAACTCCCCAGGCCCCTCACCTGATCGCCCGAACGAGGTTAGGTAAGTCCCGTCGGGTGCAAAAATCTTCGGCCCATCCCACTGGAGGACCCAGTATCGTCCGATCGTATCGCGTGTTACCCACTGGCTCTGGTAGATCGTCCCCGGGCCTTCGCGATCGCCGAGTAGAGTTATCAGCTCAGCACGGATGCAAGAATGGCACGTGCCAGCGGTGACGGTAACTTGCTCGAACTCGCTCGATGCACCGAAAGCACTGTAGTCATCCTGGCGATCTTGAGCGGCGTCGACTCCCACCGCAGGCAAGACCAACAGAGCCATCGCGAGTACATGGCCTAACCCCGACCTAGGTACACGAATACTGAGCACTGGCCCCCTTCGCTCGCCGTCAACGGGTACTGATTTTGCCATCACGCTGCCCTCCCCACGCCGTAGGTCGCTGTGCACAAGAGACGAACAACGTGACGCTAGCGTGTAAGCCCCCACGATTGTCACAGCTTGGGATATAGATCCGGGCCGGGGAAAGGCGCGACCGGAGACGCCGCCCTCCATTGGGCGCCAGCCACGCCGAACAACGGTGACCACACCAAGGCATAGTCCGGCAGGGTCGGTCAGTACGAGCGCGCGACCGTCCCAAGCACCCCACGGTCCGGACCAATCACGCCAACATGCCAGAGCGCCGAAGCCTCAATACCGTCTTCGCGAGTCCCTTGCTAACGAGCGACCGTGCAGTGGCCGGCGTGATCCTCATCCGCTCAGAGATCTCTGCTGCGGTGAGATCCGAGTAGAGCCGAAGGACGACCGCTTGTCGTTGCCTTTCCGGCAAGGTGGCGACAACGGCACGTATGACGCGCTGCTGCTCACGGCGCATCAACCGCGAGAGCGGATCCACGCTCTCGTCCCCTCCCAATTCGGGGACGCCAACGCACGCCTCCGTATGCCTACGGCGCTTACGAAGCTCGTCACGACAGAGGTTCCGTGCGACTACTATGATCCAGGCTCGCAGATTCTCATGTGTCAGCCGCTCCTTCCCCATCCACACCCGAAGCCAGACCTCTTGGCAGAGATCGTCGCAATCATCGGGCGAGTCCGCGTACACGCTTACAACGCGGCGCACCACCGGACCGAAGCGCCTCACGACATCGAGGAACGCTTTGGAGTCGCTAGACCACGCTCTTCCGCGACCAGGTTCTCCTAATCCTTCGACGTGTCCCCGGCCCATCCGCTCACGCCGGGGAAGAGTAGCATGCGAACGCCTGTGACCACCCACCGGAGTGCCGCCGGCTCAGAACGTGGATAGCTGTGGGCCGGTGCGACAACGATGGCAATTCGCCGCTTCGCGCGGGACTTCGCCGGCGACTCCTGATGCATTCGCGACCTCCCCGAGCGAGCCTGGGGCCGTCGCGAGCACGCCGCCACTCAGAGGCACGGGTTCGAGGCACCATTGCCGCATCGCGCTTCCCGAGCATACCCGCCCTCCTCCAGAGGATGCACACCGGGGGGGCTGCAGGTTAGGCAAACGATTCTACAGCTCAAGCAGGGCCGTGTCCAGATAGGATGCGGAGCTACCCGCACCGATATCGCAAGCAAGCCGTCCTGGGTGGGCTACTCAATGGGGCACCGGGAACCGCGGTCGTATCTAGGCACGCTCCGGGGGGCGGGCTGCCCAATTCATCTTCCGGCGCATCGTCTCGAAAAACGTCTGACCCGGGAAGCGCACTAAGGTGAGGGGGCGCGCTTCTCTCCCCACGACGATGTGTTCGCCCGGGGCCAACTCGTGCACGACTTGCCCGTCGACGGTGAGTTGGTGCTCTCCGTCGGGGTCCAACGAACCCACACGAAGTGGGCGGTGTGCCGGGACGACGAGCGGGCGGACTGCAAGGGAGTGCGGGCAGATCGGCGTGACGACGATCGCTTCGACTTCCGGGACGATGATGGGACCGCCGGCTGACATGGAGTACGCCGTCGATCCGGTTGGGGTCGATACGATGACCCCGTCGGCGGCGAAGCTGCCTACCTCTTCCAACTCGCCGGGGTCGTCCACACCAGAACCATCGCCGATGGAGAGCGTGAGAGGCGTCACGCGCGCGGCTCCGCTGGTGTGGACGACGACGTCGTTCAGCGCGTAAAAGGCCTCATCGCCAGCCTGCCGGCCTTCCGCCCGCCCTTCGATGCGTGCCCGGAGTCGGTAGCGACGCTCGACCACCGCGCCCCCCTCCAAGACAGCGGTCAGTCCCTTCTCCATATCCTCTTCGGGGATCGCCGTGAGGAAGCCGAGTCGCCCGAGATTGACGCCGAGGACGGGGATGTCGGTACCGACGGCGAGCCTGCTCGCTCGCAGAAAGGTGCCATCGCCGCCGAGCGCGACTAGGAGGTCGACGGGCTGCCCGACCAAGTCGAGGCTCGGACCAGGTCCGCGACCCGCGTTCTCTTCCACTCGGACGACGACGTCGTGGCCCGACGCCCACACCTTGAGTCGATCGATGATCGCAAGCACTTCCTCGGTGTGCTCACGATATACGACCCCGACGGAGCGAATCTCGAGGGTAAGCCGCTGGGTGCGGCGATCGAGTTCGGCGCCGGTCGAATCACTCACGAGCGCCTCACAGCGTTACGCTGGCTCGAGTTCGGCGACGCCCTTGGCAGCTTGTGCTACGGCGCGTGCGATCCCGGTCGGATCCAGATCGATCTCGGCGAGCAATTCGGCACGTGATCCATGCTGCACAAAGCGATCCGGGACCCCCAGGGCTCGGAACGCCGGAGAGCTCTTGAGGTTGAGCTCACTGAGTTCACGCGCCATGTAGGCACCGAAGCCATTACTTACCTGTCCCTCCTCGATCGTGACGACGAGAGGGTGACTGCGGACCATCTCCTGGAACACCCCGACATCGTACGGCTTCAGGAAACGGCAGTTCACGACGGTGCACCGGACACCCTCCGCGTCGAGTAGCTCCGCGGCATCCATCGCCGAACCGACCATCGTACCCGTCCCGAGGAGGACAGCGTCTCCGCCATTTCGTAGGACTTCCCAACTGAAGGGCACGATGTCGTCGATCTCGGAAAGGTGAGGCACCTCGGCGGGCACGGCTGCGCGTGGCCACCGAATGCTCCACGGACCTTGCCCGTGCCGTGTCGCGAGGCGAAGGAGTCCGAGCATCTCGGCGCCGTCCTTTGGCGCGGTGACCTTCATGCCGGGGATCGACAGCATGTATGGGATGTCGAGCACGCCGTGGTGTGTGGGTCCGTCTTCCCCGGCGATGCCGGCCCGATCCATCCCGAACACCACGTCCAAGTCTTGCAGCGCGACATCGTGCACGATGTTGTCGTAGGCGCGCTGGAGGAAGGTGGAGTAGATCGCGACCACCGGTTTGACGCCCCTCGTGGCGAGCCCCGCGGCAAAGGTCACTCCGTGCCCTTCGGCGATACCCACATCGAAGTATCGATCCGGATGAGCTTCGGCGAAGATGTCAGTCGAGGTCCCGTCGGGCATGGCGGCCGTTATCGCGACGACGTCCGGGTCCGCATCGGCGAGCTGAACGAGGCCCGTCCCGAAGACCTTCTGATAACGTGGGAGGCCGGCGGACTTCTCCTTCCCCTGCCCCGTGACCTTGTCGAAGGGTCCCTGCGCGTGCCACGTCCACGGATCGTGCTCGGCGTGCGTGAAGCCTTTGCCTTTCCGAGTCAATGCGTGGACGAGGACCGTGCCTTTCATCTTCTGAACGCGCCGGAAGGTGTCGACGAGCTTCTCGACGTCGTGGCCATCCACGGGACCGACGTATTTGAAGCCGAGTTCCTCGAAGATGAGACCCGGTGTGATCAGATGCTTGAACGACTCTTCCATCCGTCCGGCGACTTCTTCCATGACATCACCGATCGCCGTCGGCGTCCGGTGGAGGACCTCTTTAACCACTTCCCGCACCTTGTTGTAGGCGGGGTTGGTGATCATGCCGGTCAGGTATTTGTTCATGGCGCCAACCGCGGGAGCGATCGACATGTCGTTGTCGTTCAGTACGACGACAAAGTCGCGCCCGGTATGTCCCGCATTGTTGAGCGCCTCATACGCGAGGCCGCACCCCATCGCGCCGTCGCCGATGATGGCGACGACATCGAAGTCCTCTTTCTTGAGATCACGGCCGACGGCCATACCCCAAGCAGCAGAGATCGACGTCGCGGCATGGCCCGCTCCGAAGGCGTCGTACTCCGACTCGTCGCGCCTCAGGAAGGGAGCGAGCCCGCCCTTGGTGCGAATCGACGGCAACTCATCGTTGCGCCCGGTCAGGATCTTGTGGATGTACGCCTGATGCCCGGTATCCCACACGAGTTGGTCCGTCGGCGTGTCGAAGGCGTAGTGGAGCGCCACCGTGAGCTCGGCAACACCTAGCGTCGCCCCGAAGTGGCCGCCTTTTTGGCTCACGACATCGATGTGCCGTTCACGGACGGCATCGACGACGCCGGGCAGGTCCTTCTTTTTCAGCCGCCGTAGGTCGGCTGGGTCTCGGATCTTGTCCAGCACGGACACCGGTCTCCTATCCTGTTCGTGACGCGTGGAAAGATAGAGGGTCGAAGCGAGTAGAGGCAGGGATCATGCCCGATTTCGATCTGGCCCGGTTGATCTTAGTGACTCCCTTAGTGACTCCGACGTACTACGTACTCCGCGAGTTCCACGAGCCGGGGCGCGTCAATGGCGGCCTCGGCAAGCGCGTCTTGGGCTTCCACGACCAAGGTCCGGGCGCGGACCCTCGCTTCTTCGAGCCCGTGCAGTGAGACATAGGTCGACTTCTGCAGCTCGGCATCGCTGGGCCGCTTCCCGAGTGCGTCGGCCGTCGAGGTGGCATCGAGCACGTCATCGGCGATCTGAAACGCGAGCCCGATCGCCCGGCCGTACCGCTCGAGTGCATCGATCACGAGATGGCGGGCCCCGGCCGCTTGAGCGCCCATCGTAAGCGAAGCCGTAAGGAGGGCACCCGTCTTGAGGCGATGAAGCGCATCGAGCTCATCGCTTGTCAGTGTCTCGCCCTCGGACTCGAGATCGATCCACTGTCCCCCGACCATTCCACCCGCACCGGCGGCTACCATGAGTCGACGCACGACCTCGCGGCGCCGTCCCTCGGAGCAGCCGAGTGCGCCGCACGCCTCCCACGCTTGAAGCGCGGCCGCCGGAATGAGCATCGCTCCGCCGAGAACCGTCGCCTCTTCCCCGTAGGCGATGTGAGTCGCCGGACGCCCGCGTCGGAGCTCGGCGTCGTCCATGCACGGCAGGTCGTCGTGCATGAGCGAGTAGGCGTGAATCAACTCGAGCGATGCAGCCAGATCGTACACGCTGTCGGGGGTCGTCTGGGCGCACGCGCGGTACGCGGTCACGCACAGTATCGGACGAAGGAGCTTGCCTCCTCCTCGGACCCCGTACTCGGCAGCATCGAGCACGTCGGCGCCGACTCCATGCGCCACACGGGCTCTCAGCGCGGCGAGAGCCCGATCCAAGGCACTCCGGACGCGCGCTCCTTCGTCGGCCAGGTACGTCTCGAAGTCTCCGCTGGTATAGGGGTCGGACGTCACCGCGAGTGTACCCTCACTCGTCTCGGTCGAGTGGGCGCGTCTCACCCGACGCGAGCAGTTCCTCGACCTTCAACTCGGTCTCGGCCAGGACGTGCTCTGCCGCGCGTACGTGCGCCACCCCCTCCTCGAAGAGCCCCATCGCCTCCTCGAGGGGAACGTCGTCCGACTCCATCCGCGCCAAGATCTCCTCCAGGCGACTGAGTCGACGCTCTAGCGGTAACACTCCCTCAGCGTCGGCATCATTCATCGACATCAATCCTCGGGCAGAGGTGCGGGTTCAGGGTGTACATCGAGCACCTCCGCATCGACGACGGCGTCGGTTACCCGGAGGTGGATTCGCGAGCCGATGGTAAAGTCGTCCCGGCTCCTCAAGACGCCACCCTCGGGATCTCTGGGAACCGCGTACCCGCGGGCTAACGTGGCGAGCGGTGAGAGCGCATGAAGACGGCCACCCAACGTCGCCACTTCCCCCCTTCGGCGCACCACCAGCTCGGTGATGCCTCGCTCGACTCGGTCGGCGGCGAGGTCGAGTGAGCGTCGAGCCGGGATCAGTCGCCCCTCCATGCCTCTCCGTAGTCGATTGAGCCGCTCCGTCACCTCTGCGCGGGGACGGATGACAGTCCGCCGTAGGGCCCTCGCGAGTCGTTCGGGCGTCTGACCCAACTGTCGCCGGAGTCCGTCGCGATCGGGGACGACGCGCTCGGCCGCCGCGGAAGGAGTGGGAGCACGCACGTCAGCGACCAGATCGGCGATGGTGACGTCGACCTCGTGGCCGACGGCGGAGACTGTCGGAACCGGACAGCGAGCAAGAGCTCGTGCCACCGGCTCTTCGTTGAACGCCCAGAGGTCTTCGAGAGATCCACCTCCTCGCCCCACGATCATGACATCGACGAGACCCGAATTGCCTAGGGCGTCGACGGCCCGAGCGATCTCCGCAGCCGCGCCCTCGCCCTGTACCTTTGCACCCGCTACGACGAGGTGCGTCCACGGGGCTCGGCGCTCGAGGACCGAGATCACGTCGTGGAGCGCCGCGCCGCTCGGTGAGGTGACGACGCCGACCCGGGCTGGATAGCGCGGGAGGGGACGCTTGCGATCAGGATCGAGCAGTCCTTCCACGGAGAGCTTCTCTTTGAGCGCTTCGAACGCCTTTCTCCACAATCCGTCTTTCCCCTCGCCTTCGATCTTGCGCGCGACGAGCTGGAACTCTCCGCGCTGTTCGTAGAGGGTGAGATCCCCGAAGGCGCGCACCTTCGCTCCATCGTCGGGGTCGGTGGGCAGGAGCGCCGCATCACGGGCGAAGATGACGCCCCGCAGCTGTGCTCGATCGTCTTTGAGGGTGAAGTAGCAATGCCCCGCGCGGGATCGCGTCCACGAACCGACCTCGCCCCCGACCCAGAGTGGCTCCACGCTCGAGTCGAGTAGGCCCCGCACCGCGCGGTTCACCTGGTTCACGGACCACACTTTCGGCCCCGGCTCGTCGGCAGGCGGGGCGTTCGGCGGGACCGAATCGAAGAGATCCGGATCTCGACTCAACGGACGGGTCCTACTTCCCCTCGGCCGAGAGGCGCGCGGACTTCACGGTGTTGGAAAGGAGCATCGTGATCGTCATGGGTCCGACACCTCCGGGAACCGGCGAAATTGCGGCCGCCTTCTCCTTCACCTCGTCGAAGAGGACGTCGCCACACACGCGATAGCCCTTCTCTCGGCTCTCGTCGTCGACCCGGTTCGTTCCGACATCGATGACGACCGTGCCCTCGGAAACCATGTCCGCCGTGATCATCTCGGGGCGACCCATCGCCACCACGAGGATGTCCGCGCCGCGCGTGACTGCGCCCAGATCAGGGGTGCGCGAGTGCGCGACCGTCACTGTCGCGTTCCCGCCTGGCGCCTTCCGCATCAGGAGGGCGGCGAGGGGCTTCCCGACGATGTTCGACCGACCGACCACCACGGCATGCTTCCCGCTCGGGTCGTGCCCGGACCGCACCAGCATCTCGACGACGCCGGCAGGTGTGCACGGCGCGAAGAAGTCTCCCGACCCGGTGTTCAGCCTTCCCACACTCACCGGATGGAATCCGTCGACATCCTTCGCGGGGTCGATCGCCTCGATCACTTTCCCCTCGTCGATGTGGTCCGGTAAGGGAAGCTGTACGAGGATCCCGTGGATATCGGGGTCGGCGTTGAGCCCCGCCACGACCCCGAGCAGCTCGTCTTCCGGGGTGTCGGCGTCCAGCGTGATCTGCCGGGAGTGGATCCCCATCGCCGCGGCGGCCTTGTTCTTCATCCCGACGTACATCTGCGACGCCGGATCAGCGCCGACCAAGACGGTCGCGAGTCCGGGGGTGACGCCGGAGGATTCGATGAGGGCCGCGACCTCGTCCTTGAGTTCGGCACGGATCTCTGAAGAAATGTCACGACCGGAGATGATTTGAGTGCTCATCGGAGGGCTCCCTTCGCTGGAAAGACGGGGCGCCACGTCCTCACAGGGCGTGCCGGCGCCGGGACGCGCGGAATCTAACCGATGGCGGAAGAGAGCGTAGAGCCCTGGGTAGGCCCGCCTCTCGGAGGACCCACCCAGCGACTCACGTTGTGTCCAGCGCCGGCTCTACTTCTTAGAGGACCTCGTCTTCTTCGACCGGGCCGCACCGTCCTTCGAGTGGTGCAATGCCATCGCCCGAAGAACCGGGTCTCGATGTTTCGCGTGCTTCTTGATGACCTTGCTGGCCTTCGGAACGGATCTTCCCTTCTTCACCGATCCATGCCCGATCAAGAACAACACCAGGCCCCGGGAGTGGTGACCGTCCAACAAGTCGGTGAAGGCCCCGACGTCGTTCCGTGCGACCTTCTTCAGCGTGTCGAACAGCGCCTCTTCAGCGCCGCGGGTCCGCCCGTGCATCCCTGCATAGGCGTCTAGCAATGGGCCCGCCGCCTCCTTTCCCATCTTCACGAGCTTGTTCTTCGCTGCGACCTCGCCCTGGATGAGCTGTCCAATGAGCTCGTGTGGGGTTACGGAACCTTTCGCTTGCTTCGCCATGACGACCCCCTAGCTCCGCGAGGGATAGGTGCCTTGAAGGGCGATGATGTAGTTGAGTACCAGGAAGGGCGGCATGTTGGGGTGTGAACCGGTTCCACCGGTGGTGCCCGTCGCCTCGACGGCCATGTTTGCGTCGACCGGTCCGCCTTGGTTGTACACGGGGTTGGCTAGCGTCGCAGCGATCGCATTCTGGGGCGACGTCGTCGTGGGTCCGGCGCTGGTTCCTGGCTGTTGCGCGGTGTGGTCGTGCGCCGGCATCTCACTGATGGACAACGTCACACTCTCGGCTCCGCCGTTCTGTCCGAGGCGGCGGTTGGTCAAGCCTGGTCCCGTACCCTCGTGAATGGGCGCGCGTCCACGCAAGTCCGGCAGGGCGAAAGTCGTACGCCCATCTCCCCCGTAGGTGGTCCCTAAGATCGAAAACAACGCTTGGTTCTGTGAGATCGGAAGCAAAGCTCCATCACAAAACGCCCAACCTCTCGGGGCGAAATTCCCCGCGAACATGATGACCTCGCCGATGAAGGGGTCCACGTAGCACGCTCCTGTGTAGTATTGCGGGCTTCACCAGGGTGGGAAGCGCCGTGTTTCGGCTACAGGTGGGGGGCGTACCCGCAAGCCATGTGCTGTACGATGGTTAACTTACGCCGGACGGACACAAACGCGAGGGGAGTGCTCGAAGCGGTCAGCGCGCGAAGTCGACCGCTCTCGTCTCCCGTACTACGACCACCTTGATCTGCCCGGGGTATTGAAGCTCGCTCTCGATTCGGCGTGCGACGCTGTCCGAGATCTTCGCCATTTGCTCGTCGGTGACTCGTTCGGGTTCGACCATGACGCGGAGCTCCCGTCCGGCCTGAATCGCGTAGCAGCGCGCGACCCCTTCTTCTGCCATCGCGAGCTCCTCGAGCTTCTCGAGTCGTTTCACGTAGCCGTCGAACATTTCACGGCGAGCGCCAGGACGTGACCCACTGATGGCGTCGGCCGCCGTGACCAAGAACGCTTCGGCCGAGAAGTGGGGCTCCTCGTCATGGTGCGCTCGAATCGAATTGAGGACGAGCGGGGTCTCGTCGTGCTTCTTGCAGAGGCGGTAGCCGAGCTCGACGTGGGTTCCCTCGTGCTCGTGGGTCATCCCCTTGCCGACGTCGTGGAGGATGGCGGCTCGCTTGGTTCCCAAGACATCGAGTCCCATCTCGGCCGCCATCGAGCCGGCCAGGAGCGCGACTTCACGCGCGTGTTGCAATTGGTTCTGACCGTACGAGGTGCGGTACTTGAGTCGCCCCAAGGTCCTCACGATCTCCGGGTGCACATTGTGGAGGCCCAGCTCGTACAGGACTTCCTCTGCGGCTTCGACCATCCCCTTCTCCACCTCCTCAGCGGCCTTCGTCACGACCTCCTCGATGCGGCCGGGGTGGATGCGACCGTCTTCCACAAGCCGCTGCAGGGCGATCCGAGCGGTCTCTCGCCTGACCGGGTCGAAGGCGGAGAGCACGACGGCTTCGGGAGTGTCGTCGATAATGACATCGACGCCGGTTGCGTGCTCGAAGGATCGAATGTTGCGCCCTTCTCGACCGATGATGCGGCCCTTCATGTCGTCCGAAGGGAGCTGCACGACCGATACGGTGGTCTCTGCGGTTAGATCGGCAGCCATCCGTTGGATCGAAAGCGCGACAATCTTGCTTGCCTCTCTCTCGGCGTCGCGTTGGGCTTGCTCCTTGATTTCGCGGAGCGCGTTCGCGGCTTCGGCGCGAGCGGCATCATGAAGGGCGGCGACCAGCTCCTTCTTGGCCTCTTCGGAGGAGATCCCAGCGACGCGCTCGAGCTGCTCGTGCACCGAGGCCTCCCGAGCCTCAACATCACTCGCCCGACGAGCCACCTCACGATCACGGTCCGCGAGATGCTGTGTTTTTCCCTCGATCTCTTGCTCGCGCGCATCGAGTCGATCTCGCGCACGGTCGAGCGTGTCGGACCGCTCCTCGGCCCTGCGTTCAGCTCGTTCGATCTCTTCCCTTCGGCGTCCTTCCTCGACTTCCCAGGCTTCGCGTAGACGGAGGCCCTCCTCGCGACCGGCCAGCTCCCCGGCCTTCCGCGCGTGCTCCGCTTCGTCTTCCGCCCGCTTGAGGATGCGGGAGGCTTCGTCCTGCGCCGACTGCTTTTCCAGCTCCTGTCGCCGTCGCTCGAGAGTCCGAGACCATCCGAAGCCCGCGAGCACACCCAGAACTAGCCCGACCGCCGCCGCCAACCAAAGAGGCGGGGTCAACATGTATATACTCCAAAATCGACCGACGAGCGGTCGCAGTTACACGGTTAAGCGCGGCGCATGGCCCGAATGACGTCGTCAGGGACGCTAGAGCCGCCCTCTCATTACGCAGTCAGGATACGGGCGGGCCGAAGACAGCCGCAAGCTGGGGCCCGCACGACGACTACCCGGAGTTGGCGGCGCTTTCCACCCGGGTCGCGAGCGCCTCGATCTTGACTCCGATGTCAGCCCGGGCTCGGGCGAGGTCGCCTTGGGCCTGGAAGTACTCGTCAGCAATCGAGAGGGCGGCGAGAATCGCAGCCTTGTGGCCCTCGATCAGGCCGGCAGCCAGACGGATCTCGTGGATCCGGTCGTCCACGAGCTGGGCGCACTTTCGCGTGTACTCCGGCTCTGCGCTCGCCCGGATGGTGTGTTCCTCTCCGGCAATCCGGACGGTGACCGCGGTTTTCTCCGTCATCACTGGTTCTCCAGAAACTTGATCCGCGCGATCATCCGATCGACGCCGGCACGACCAGCGTCGAGGCGACCCCGCAACGCCGCGTTCTCCGACTCCAACCGTTTCAACCGTCCGACGAGGTCAGTTGCCGCCGCCTCGTCACCTGTGAAGCGCTGGACCAGACGGGTCAACTCGGTGTTTTTGCCCTCGATCTCGGCCACACGATCGTTCGCCGCGCGCACCTCGGCCGCACTGCCTTCGAGCCGCTTCATCAAGAGCACAAAAGCGTTCTCCAACCGTTTGAGCGCGGCTTGATCCGGGGTTACTCCCCCACCCTCATCCACGGGGTCTGACACCGAGTTCCTCCTCGAGGTGCTTGAGAATCTTGGCGACGTGCTTGTCGACGTCTTTGTCCCTCAGGGTCCGTTTCGGCGACCGGAAGCGCAACCCGAAGGCGATCGACCTAAGGCCATCTTCAATGCCTTCTCCGGTATACAGGTCGAAGATCTCCGCCGACTCGAGGTCAGCGCCGCCCTTCGCACGAATCTGTTCGAGCACGAGGGCCGCCTCGGTTCCCTCTGGAACGAGGAGCGCCAGGTCGCGTTCCGAGGCGGGCAACGTCGGAAGGGGCACCATCGTCGGGACCGGGCGTTCCGACGGTGTCTCCGGGAGTGTGAACTCGAAGCCCCAGACGTCGCCGGCCCACGGGGGTGTGTCGACCGAGTCCGAGGTGATGCGCCCACCGTGCCCGATGGCTGCACCGGCAGCGTCCGAGACGATGAAGGAAGCATCGTCCGCAAGTTGCCCGATGGCGGGTTCACCTCCCCGCACCGGAAGCGGCTCTCGATATGCGACACGAGCCGCGTCCTCCAGGATCGCCTTCAGGTCCCAGATCTCGAACACTTCCTCGGCAGACGCCCAATGGGCGGGGGATCGCGCTCCGGTCCAAGCCGCCGCGATATGGGTCGCTTCGGCCGGTGCTTCTCCGCTCCCCGCCTTCCGAAAGGAGGTGCCGATCTCGAAGAGGCGAACGTTCCTATTACCGTGAGAAAGGTTGTACTCCACACGGCGCAGTAGCGCGGGCAGAAGGGCCCTGCGCATGAAGGGTTCGGTTGTGGTCAGAGGGTTCGCGACCTCGACGTCTCCTTCCCCGGGCGGAGCGAAGGAGGGCGTGTGTGCCTCGAAGAAGCCTTCCGAGACCATGTGGGCCCTCAATTCGTCTTCGAGACGGAAAAGCGGGTGGTCTGGTACAGACCCGGGGCGACCCGCTCCCAAGGCGTCGGGGAAGCGATCGAAGCCGTGGGTTCGCGCCACCTCCTCGATGAGGTCGACTTCCCGAGTCACGTCGTAGCTCCTATACCCGGGAATCCGCACGGCGAGCGTAGCTCCATTCTCGCCCTCGCTGACGGAATCCACCTCGAAGCCCAGGGGCTTCAGAAGGCTCTCCACGTACTCCGCCTCGAAGGGGATCCCGAGCAGCCGCTCGATCCGAGCCAAGCGAAGAGAGACGACCTCCTGCTCGAAGGGCACCGGACAACAATCCAGGACCGGACCGTCGACCGTTCCTCCGGCCGTCGCGAGAATCACCGCGAGGCACCGCTCAATGGCGCGCTCCATGCCCGCCGGATCGACCCCGCGCTCGAAGCGGTACGAGGCGTCCGTCGACATCACGAGCGCCTTCCGCGTCGCCCGGATTTGTTTGGGCTCGAAGAGCGCGGCCTCGAGGAAGATATCCGTCGTGTTCTCGTCGACCTCGGAGTGCAGCCCCCCCATCACCCCACCGATCCCCACCGGCCCGTCGCCATCGCAGATCATCAGCATCTTCGACGTAAGCTCTCGCTTCTCGCCGTCGAGCGTTTCGAAGGTCTTCTCATCTGGTGTCGCGGTGCGCACCACAATCGAATGCCCGCCCAACTTGTTCAGATCGTACGCGTGTAGCGGGTGCCCCAACTCGAGCATCGCATAGTTCGTCGCGTCGACCACGTTGTTGATGGGGCGAGCACCCGCGCCGCGGAGACGTTCTTGGAGCCACGGCGGCGACGGAGCAATCTGAACGCCTCGAATGATGATTCCGAGAAAGCGATGGCACAGCTCTGAATCGACGATCTCGACGGAGACACCCGCCGACTCGACCTTGGGCGATCCTCTCCGGTACTCGAGCTGCCCTCCAGGCGCGCTGGACCAATCCGGCCCCCCGGGAATCTCCGGGAGGGTAAGGCTCGCGCTGCCCGCCATGGCCAACTCGCGGCCCACGCCTACATGAGAGAGGAGGTCGCCACGGTTGGCCGTGACTTCGACGTCGAGGGTGGCGTCGTCGAGGCCAAGAGCGGCGACGAAGCCGTCCCCTGGATTGAAGTCACCGTCGAGTTCAAGGATCCCATCGTGATCTACGCCTAGGCCCAACTCTTTTGCAGAGCACAACATGCCCTGTGACACTTCACCTCGAATCTTCGCCTTCTTGATCTTGAAATCGCCCGGTAGCACCGCGCCCACAGGAGCGAACGGATAGTACGTGTCCGCCTTCACATTCGGGGCTCCGCAGACGACCTGAACAACGCCGTCGCCACCATCGACTTCGCAGAGGGAGAGCCGATCGGCATTAGGGTGCTGTCGGGCCGAGATCACCCGCGCCACGACGATATCCCCAAGACCCTCCCCCGGCGTCGTGATCTCGTCGACCGGCGCACCACGGAGAGCCAGATGTTCGGCGATCTCGGTGGGGGAGCCCTCCAGGCCGGGCACGATCTCCTTGAGCCAGCGTGTCGACACATTCATGATGCGAACTGCTCCAAGAAGCGGATGTCGTTCTCGAAGAAGGTGCGCAGATCGTCCACACCGTGTTTCAGCATGGCAATGCGCGCAGGACCCATCCCGAATGCCCACCCTGTGTACCGTTCTGGATCGTATCCGGCGTTCTCGATCACGTTCGGGTCGACCATCCCCGAGCCCATGATCTCGAGCCAATCGGTTTCCTCACGGGAACCGTCCGCGCGGGTGATGACTCGTTTCACGTCGACTTCGGCGCTCGGTTCGGTGAATGGGAAGTACGACGGGCGAAAGCGGACCTGTGTGTCCGGACCCCAGTAGCGACGGGCGAACTCTGCCAACGTGGCCTTGAAATCAATGAAGGTGATCCCCTCATCCACAACCAGCCCTTCGATTTGCATGAACGCAGGGGTGTGCGTGGCGTCGTACGTGTCGCGCCGGTATACCCAACCCGGAGCAATGATCCGGATGGGAGGCTCGTACTTCTCCATCGTCCGCATTTGCACCGGTGAGGTATGGCTCCGCAGAAGGACGGAGTCGACCAGATAGAGCGTATCTTGCTCATCCGCGGCCGGGTGGTCTAGCGGCGTATTGAGTGCTTCGAAGTTGTACCACTCCGTGTCGGCCTCCGGGCCGCGAGCCCGACTGAAGCCAAGGTCACGAAAGATGTGCCAGATCTCGTCGACAGCTTGGGTGATCGGGTGTAAACCACCCCTCCACCTCCGTCGACCCGGTAGTGAGAGATCGGTCGTGGCGCCAGAGCTGGGGCCAGCGAGGGCTGCAGCTCGCTCGGCGAGCGCTTCGGACACCGACTGTTTGACGAGATTCGCTCGTTGACCCACGGCGGGCCGATCCTCGGCCGGCAGCTGTCCGAGACCGCGGAGGATCGCGGAGATACGACCGTCGGAGCGACCCAGGTACGTAACCCGCACGGCTTCCAGGGCTTCAGCGTCGTGGGCGGCGTTCACTGCGGCCAACGCCTCGGTCTCGAGCGTTGCGAGAGCCTCAATCGGGCTGGAGTCGGTCATGCGTCCATTGCGGCGGCGAGAATGGGTGGTCCGAGCGGCCGAAAGCTAGCAGCCACGCGGGTTCCTCACTACCGCCGCCGTCGTGGAGTGCCTCCGTTAGTCGATCCGGTACGACGGGACGTCGCTCAGGCGGACCCTACTCCGTACGAAGAGACCGCTGCCTCTGGCGATTTCTCGGCCGGCCTCATCGAAGGCTACCGCTTCGGCAACGGTTTGCGAGCGGTTCCGGTTCACGATCCTCCCCTCGCTGCGCACCACCCCGTCCGACACGGGTCGAGTGAGGTACGAGGTGAACGAAGTCGTCACGACGAAGAAGTCCTCCTCGACCGATGCGGCCGCGAAGAACGCCGCATCGTCGAGCATCTTCCAGGTGACCGACCCGTGCACGGCACCCGCCGCGTGGTGGAAATGTGGACCCACGCGGATGGATACCGTCGCCGCACCGTCGCTCACGCGAAGATCCGGCTCGTAGATGGTGTTGATGGGGGATGACAGGTACATCCGCTCTAACGAACGGAAGTGCTCGTCGTGGTCGGCCACGACGCCCTATCCGGCCTTGGTGGCCAGCCCCTCCTTCGCCTGATCTACGATTGCACCGAACGCGACCGGGTTCCGAACTGCGAGGTCGGCAAGGGCCTTACGGTCGAGCTCGATTCCCGCAGCCTTACATCCGTTGATGAAGCGCGAGTACGACATGTCGTGCTCACGGGTGGCCGCGTTGATCCGGGCGATCCACAGACGACGGAAGTTCCGCTTCTTCTTCTTGCGGTCCCGGTAGGCGTGCTCCCAACCCTTCTCGACGGCGTCCTTCGCTGTCTTGTAAAGGTTCTTACGACCGCCGAAGTACCCCTTGGCAGCCTTGAAGACCTTCTTCTTCCGCTTGTTCCGCGCTACGGCGGAGGTTGCACGTGGCATCGTTCAGCCTCCTCAGGAGCCGTAGGGTAGAATCTTGTGGAGCTTCTTCTCGTCTGCCTTCGAGACGAGCGTCGCCGTGCGCAGACGGCGCTTCCGCTTGGTGGTCTTCTTCGTGAGGATGTGACTCTTGAAAGCGCGCATCCTCTTTAGCTTACCGGAGCCGGTCTTCTTGACCCGCTTCGCCGCACCGCGGTGCGTCTTCATCTTCGGCATTCGATCTACTACTCCGTTCTCCCCGCTGACGCTGGGGTGTGACTCAGGTTTTAAGTGGAGCGACCACCATCGACATGATGCGCCCCTCCATGTTTGGCTGAGACTCGACGTTTCCGAGCTCCTCCAGCTCCTGCATGACTCGAGCTAGCACCTCGAGTCCGATCTCCGGGTGGGTCACCTGACGACCACGGAACATCATCGTCAGCTTCACCTTGTTGCCTTCCTCGAGGAAGCGCTTGGCGTGGCCGACTTTGAAGGCGAAGTCGTGGTCTTCGATGCCGGGCCGGAACTTCACTTCCTTGACCCTGATGGTGTGCTGCTTCTTCCGCGCCTCGCGACGCGCCCGATCCGCTTCGTATCTGTACTTCCCGTAGTCCATCATCTTGACGACGGGGGGTCGGGCGTCCGCTGCTACCTCGACAAGATCCATTCCTCGCTGCGTCGCCCGCTCGCGGGCTTCGTCGATGGAGACGATGCCGATCTGTTCACCATCGTCTTGGATGAGCCGCACAGGGCTGATCCGAATCTGGTCGTTGACGCGAACTCGGTCTCTGCTGATGTCCGTGACCTCCGTTTGAGTTCTGTAGGCAGGGCTTTCGGCCCTACACCCTACGAGAAAACCCGAGGCGAAGCTCGGGTCGCGCCGAATAGAAGCCACCCCTGTGGCTCCGTAATCGCGACCCTCACTCGGCTCAGTCGACCGGGAGGGTGGGACCGTCGGCGTGACGACCCACTTCTCTCAATTGTCTTTTCCCGCTTGGGAAGCGAAAAGATGTGCCCAGCGCCCTTATGGGTCAACGGCGGCGGTCGAGGAGGCCATGGCGCGAGCGCTCATGACCTCCCCCGCCCCGCGGGCCCTCAGCCGAGTGACCGATTCGCGATTTCCTCCGCGACCCGATCGATGAAGTCGCCACGATCGAGTACTTCCTGCTTCTTACCCGTCCCACGCTTACGGACCGCCACCGTTCCGTCGGCAGCCTCACGCTCTCCGACTACGGCCATATACGGGATCTTTGAGGACTTCAGCTTCGCGAATCCGATAGCCGAGCGTTTCACGAGATTCCACCGTGGCCCGAATTCCAGCCGCCTTGAGAGAGGCCGCGAGCTCGTGCGCACTGTCATCCCAGCTTTCGCCGATAGGAAGGACCCGAACCTGTTCGGGCGCAAGCCACGTCGGGAACGCACCGGCGTAGTGCTCGATGAGCCCGCCGATAAAGCGTTCCATCGACCCGAGCAGCGTCCGGTGGATCACCACCGCGTTGTGTCGCTCGTTGTCCGACCCGACGTATTCGAGACCAAAGCGCTCCGGCATCAAGAAGTCGAGCTGGAACGTGCCGCCCTGCCATTGGCGACCGATCGCGTCGACGACGTTGATGTCGATTTTCGGGCCGTAGAAAGCACCCCCGCCGACTTCCTCTTCGTACTCCATCCCTCGCCGCTCGAGCACTCCCCGAAGCGTCTCCGTGGCAGCGTCGTAGACGGCACTGTCCCCGATGGCCTTCTCCGGCCGCGTACCGAGACTCACATGGTACTCGTACCCGAAGATGCCGAGTAGGTAGTCTGCCAAGTCGAGGAGGCGGTCATACTCGTCACCGATCTGGTCCGGCCGCACGAAGATGTGTGCGTCGTCCTGCGTGAAGCAGCGCACTCGGAGCATCCCGTGAAGCGTGCCGGAACGTTCGTACCGGTAGCACGTCCCCAGCTCGGCGAAGCGCAGAGGGAGGTCCCGATACGACCTCGTCTGCGTCCGGTAAATCATGAAATGATGCGGACAGTTCATCGGCTTCATGCGGAAGCGCGTGCCCTCGTCATCCATCGCCGGGAACATATTGTCCTCGAAGACTTCCAGGTGACCGGAAATCCGGTACAGCTCCTCACTCGCGACTTGGGGTGAGAAGACCAACTCGTAGCCGTGTTCGAGGAGCGTCGACTTCAAGAACTCTTCGACCGTGTGGCGGATGATTCCGCCCCGGGGATGCCACAGTACGAAGCCTTGCCCGATCTCTTCTTGGATCGAATAGAGATCGAGCTCCTTACCGAGCACGCGGTGATCGCGCTTCTTGGCCTCCTCCAAGCGGTTCAGGTGCTCATCGAGGTCTCCCTTCTTGTGGAACGCCGTCCCGTAGATGCGCTGGAGCATCTGACGCTTCTCGTCACCTCGCCAATAGGCGCCTGCTCCCGAGAGCAGCTTGAAGTGCTTCAGGTGCCCCGTGGTCGGGACGTGCGGCCCCTTACACAGGTCGAGAAAGGGGCCGTTCTCGTAAACCGTAATGACCTCGTCGTCGTCGAATTCCTCGAGACGCTCGAGTTTTAGGGGGTCGTCCGAGAAGAGCGCGCGCGCTTCCGCCTTGTCGACTCGGCGCCGCTCGAAGGGCTGATCGGCGTTCACGACCTCGGCCATCTTCGCCTCGAACGCGGCTAGATCCTCTGGCGTGAAGGGCGCGTCCACCTCGAAGTCGTAGTAGAACCCTTCATCGATCGCCGGCCCGAAGCCGATACCGGCACCCGGTCGGAGTTCGCGCACAGCCGTTGCGAGTACGTGAGCGGCCGAGTGCCTGAGCACGGCGAGCGACTCCGGGTTCTTCGCCGTCAGAATCTTGATGGCGACGTCGTCGTGCGAGGGGTTCCATGAGCCCGATCGTCTCCCACGCCCCCTCCGCGTCCGGGATCTGGGCGGCGACTGCCGCCTTCGCGAGGCCCGGTCCGATCGCCGCGGCAACATCGGCAGCGGAGGAGCCGCGAGGCACTTCGAGCACGTCCCCGTTTGGGAGCGTGATCTGAATATGTTCACTAGACATGATGACTTTCTTGTAAGAGATGCGAGGAGTCTACCTACTCGATCGACGAAGAACAGACCGTCGCGTCGAACACTCGACCCGAATACCGCGCATGAAAAACGCGGCACCCAGGGTTCGGGGGCCGCGTCAGACGTCAGTCGAGGAGAAGGTTAACCGACGCGCGCGACCCCCCGTCCAGTGCTCTGGACGGTCTCGGTAGTGCTTCGGGTGCGAATGATGACGCGCACGTATTGCTCCTGGTTACCGGCTCAGCGCGAAGAATGTCATGGGCGCTGTGGCCGGTCAATGCCCGAGATCCCCCGGGAGGGGCGCACGGACGACGAAGGGAACGCCGAGGTCGTCTGGTGAGAGAGCGTACATCCGCCCGTCACGTACCCGGGGGGCAAGCCACTCGGAGATGGGGAAGTCTGTACGGAATGTCGCGACGAAGCGGCCTTCCTGGGAGAAGACATCAAACCTCGTGCCTCCAGCGTCCTCTCTCCGGACCCATACGCGACGCATCTCGTCGACGAAGAGCGCGTCGATCACGGGGCGCCGCTCCGGGATTGCCTCGGCGAGACGGGCTAGGATCGCTCGATCTTCTGGGTTGTTCGCGGCCACTTCCTCGAGCCACTGCCGACGGGCCGCCCGGTCCAACTCTTGAGGGGCAACCCCGACCTCGACCACGAGCGTGGTGTCACCGGCTACGTCGAAGCGCACAAGCCGATACTCGACACCGTCCGAGGCCCAAAAGCCCCCATACGGATCGACTGCCGTGCTCGGCTTTGGAAGGAACGGGACGGGCCAAAACATTCTGCTTCCCTCGGCGGCCACGAGGGCTCGCCCGAAGCCGCGCCCGACCGGTACCGAGTCGACGGCGTCCATCGAGGGGTGGGCCCCAATCCAGTAGGTGCGGTAGTGCGCGGGCTCGGTGAGCCCCTCGGGGATCGGGGCCCCGGGTACAACTTGCGTTTCTGCGAGCTCCTCTTGTTTCCAATGCACGCCCTGTTCGTCCACGATGCCTCTCCACGTGTACGCGAAGCTGCGGACATGCATCGGCTCGCGCGCCACGACCGCACCGTCGAGGGCGAGCGCGACCATCGTCCACTGCGCATGATCCTGGATCCACAGGAGAGAGTCGCCCACGATGACGAGCCCATTGGCCTCCAGAATCTCTTCCGGCCCCTCTCCTTTACGGATCAGGGTCGACTCGTACTGCCCCGAGGGATCGAAGACACGGACCTCGGACGCGAGGTAGTCGAGGATGTAGATCTTCCCGTCTGAGCTCACGTCGATCCCACGCACGTCACCGAAAACATCTTGTCCGTCTCCTTCGAGCGCGCCGATCTGCAGATCTGCGGTGAGAACCGCCGCCGGGTCGGGAAGAGTCGGGTACGTGATCCGTGGGATGCCGGCGTCGGTCGTGTCGTGCACAGTCTGGAGCGCCCCCTCCCTTCCCTCGGCGCTACCACATCCGATCAGCGATGCGCTCGCAATGACCGCGCTCGCCGCGCGAAGGGCTCGTGGAAGGGGGTTGTCCTTAGTGTTCGCGATCCGACGGCGCACTCTTGCCTCCGCGTTCGAGTCGCAGACAGCATCACATCCGCAAGCGCGCGCCGCAACAAAAGTCTGGTCGGCCCGTTCCCGAGCCGCATAACTTGCGATAGACGCCCTTTCCCCCACACACGGACGTCCCGATGCGGTCATCTGTCTCGCTTGCCTGCGTACTCCTGGTAACGTGCGCCGGCTTCACTCCGCACTCGGCGCTCGCCGAGCCGAACGACTCGACCCACTTCGTCGCTTGGTACGACGGGCTGCGCGAGCTGGAGCTCGACCCCGAGCGTGGCGCCACGGTGCGGGACATCACGATTGAGCGTGACGCGGGGACGTTCCAGCTGGTGGAGGGGACCGTACACGCCCTCCGGCCGATCGACGGCCGCACAGTCGGGATGGTCTTCTACGGAACGGGGCGCTTTCGGATGGCGGCCCCCGTCCCGATCGAGGCGGATCAGCTCGAGCGACGGCTCGGATCCGAGGAAGTCGATGTACCCTTCCGCGGCGCGGTCTTCTTATTTACGGATTTCACGCTCTCGGAGATCGAGCAGGTCGCACCTCTCGGGCCCCTCGCCGTGCCACGCGACGGAGAGCGCGAAGCTTCGGAGGCGCGTGAGTACTTCACCGACGGAGACGGGTGGGTCAGCTCGACCGTTGCGGTGCCCCTCCTGAACCAAAGTCCCGGCTTCTTTCGCGCTCACTTTTCCGAAGACCGCGGCGACCCGTACATCTTCATGGTCGACCCACACAACGAGGAAGAGGTGTCCTTCGCGATCAAGCGAGATCGCGTCAAGCGCCCGGAGGTCGTCTCGCGGTTCCACCGGGTCAGCGACTACAGCACGGGCCGTAGCCTCCCGCAGAACGCACTCGACCTGGTCGCCATTTCGAATTGGGATATCGAAACGTGGATCGAAGACGGACTCGATCTCGAGGGCCGCGCCACGGCCACACTGCAACGCCTCTCGGGGACGTACAGCTGGGTCCCCTTCCGTCTCTTCAGTGAACTCGAGGTCCAGAGCGTCGCCACATCCGACGGTACCCCTCTGCCCTACTACCGTCCGAAGGACTCCTCGGACCTGTGGGTCGACCTATCTACGCTTTCCGCCGGGGCCGACTCCGACGTTGTCTTCCGCTATGAAGGTGACATGATGGATCGTCCACAGGATCTCTGGGTGCAGCTTGGCACGCACACCACCTGGTTCCCGATGTACCGCGCCGGACCGAAGATCCCGCACCGGATGACGTTTCACCATCCGGACGACCTCGTCGTTACCTCTGTGGGTGAAGAGCTTTCCGTAACGACAGCGGACGAGGTGGTCACCCGCGTGTATCAGACCGAACCCACCCGACTGGTCACCTTCAACATCGGTGACTTCGACCTCTTCGAGTCGGCCCCGCCTAAGGCCGGCGACCCGGGCCTAAACGTACTGGTCAACGAATCTGCCCATCGCCGACTGAGCGCGATGGTGGCGGAGCGCGGGGGGCTGATCCTCGAGCAGAGAGACCCCGGGGAAGCCGTGGCGATCGATCTCCGCAACAGCTTCGGCTTCTTCAACGAGGTGTTCGGGCCGACCACGGTTCGTGACTTCGTGGCGACCGAGATCCCCTACTCCCACGGAGAGGCGTACGCCGGTCTCGTGATGTTGGCGTGGAACACCTTCCAATGGACTTCGGACAAAGGCTTCGACGAGATGTTCCGCGCGCACGAGGTGGCGCATCAGTGGTGGGGGATCGGTGTACAGCCGGCCTCGTATCGGGATTGGTGGATAGCGGAGGGCTTCTCCGAGTTCTCCGGGTGGTGGTATGCCGCGCGGGCTCGAGGGTCCATTCAGATGTACGTCGATCGGCTCGAGCAAACGCGCGAAGGTATCCTCGATCGTCGAGGGGAGGCGGCCCCGATCGCCCTCGGACAGCGTGCCGGAAGCTCTGATCACCCGACGGACTACCAACAGACGATCTACCACAAAGGTGCCTGGGTCCTCCATATGCTCCGGACGATGCTCACCGATCCGGATACGGGGAGTGACGAAGCCTTCACGATGATCATGAACCGTTTCTACCAGCAGCACCTCGGTGGTACGGCCACGACCGAAGATTTCGAAGCGATCGTCACGGAGGTCGTCGGTTCGGACATGTCGTGGTACTTCGACCAGTGGGTACGAAGCTCCGAGATCCCCACCTACACCTTTTCTTACCGATACGAAGACACCCCCGACGGCCAGGTAAAAGCCTTCGTGCGCATCCGACAAGAAGATGTGCCAGACGACTTCCAGATGGTCGTTCCGGTGATGCTCGACTTTGGAGAGGAAGGCTCGGCCACCGTGCGCGTACTCGTCCGGGGTCCGGTCACGGAAACGGAGCTCCCGATCTTGCCCCGGGAGCCGGAGTCGATCGAGTTCAACCCCTTCGAGGCTGTCCTCGCTGAAACGAAGACCGAGGGGTGGAGGGGGTAGTCACGGGAGCTCGCGAGGCGCCGCTCGGACCCAACGCCATCCGAGCAGTGGAAAGAGAACGGCCCAACCCAGCACGAAGAGGGACCGTGCTCGACCGCTCGGCAACAACGCCGATCCGACCAATACCACCAGGAATCCGCCCGCCATCCAAAGCACCAGCCGCTTGGCTCGAGCGGCGGAAAGGAATCGGCTCTCCGGCACGACCTATCCGCCTCGATTCGGCGCCGGAACCGGACTCGGTAGGCGGGGTGCGGCTTCTCCCACATATACGGAAGCCAGGAAGTCCGGAACGTCGGTGGCGAGCAGTCGGTTGACCTGATCGATGACGCCCGGGAGCTGGGCCCACGACTGCTCGATCGCCCAAAGTTGATCTGCAGTCGGAGGAGCGGTGGCCGATTGAATCGCAAACCAACTCCTTCCTCCCCGAGCAGCGTCATCGAGCTCATCCTCGAGTTCGGAAATCGATGTCCGCAGCGCCTCTGCCTCCTGCGCAATCGTTTCCGGACGCTCACGCCCAGCGAAGAGCGCGTCGACTTGATCGAGGACCTCCTCGACGTCGCTGAGCGCCTCCTCCGCTCTCTCGGCTGATCCGGCCAAGCGATACGATTCCAGCATCGACTGGTGCCGAACCATGAGAGGGCGGCGGGCCATTTCGACCCGTGGGTCGAGGCGCACGACAACCTCCGTCTGAGCCACGCTGGCGCCCGTTGTCAGCTCGACGAGATACGTCCCAGGCAGCACGCGCGGACCAGGCTCCATCGCCTCCCCGTCGGAGGTGTTCTCTACGAGCCTCAGATCCCAAATGACTTCGTGAAAACCAGCCTCGCCAGAAGCCTCGAGCTCACGAATCGGATTCCCGGTGGCATCGGTCACCTTGAGCTCCACGTCGTCGCGCGCGTCTCGAATCCAGTACCGGATGCGGGCTCCCATCGGCGGGTTCGGAGCCGCGAAGATGCCGGGTGTCCACCCCTGCGGTGTGTACATGTTGTACGACGTCGCCCGCCGGATCGGGAAGAGGAACGCGTCTGCTGAGAGCGCTTCAGGCGTCAGGCGCTCGAGCGGGGTGATATCGTCCGCGATCCAGATCCCCCGACCGTGGGTCCCGATGACGAGATCGTTGTCCCTGGGGTGGATCTTGATGTCGTCGACCGGCACGGTCGGCAGGTCGCCCTTCATCCTCACCCACGACGCGCCTCGGTTCGTGGAGACGTACACGCCGATCTCGTTCCCGACGAAGAGCACCATCGGGTTGTCGGGGTGTTCGGCAAAAGCGTTGATCGACGACATCGGAAGCCCCGTCGTGATACGCTCCCAACTCGCACCGAAGTCGTCACTCACGTAGAGGTAGGGCGAGAAGTCGCCGGACCGATGGCCATCGAAGGCCGCATAGACCCTCCCGGCGGCGCCCGAAGATGCCGCAATTCGGGTCACGTACGTATGCTCAGGCAATCCGTCGAACGCGTTCGAGACATCGGACCACGTGCCGCCCCCGTCCTGCGTGACGTGGAAGCGGCCGTCATCCGCCCCCGTGTACAACACCGCGGCGTCTCTCGGCGATTCGGCTACTGCCGTGAGGTTTCCGTACGTCGATTGTCCGTCGTTTCGCGACATCTGCGGGTCTCCGCCCGGGACACCCATGATCGACAGCGTGTCACGATCGATCGCGTACGTCAGGTCCCCACTGATCGCTTCCCACGTCGATCCGAGATCAGTGGACTTGAAGAGGATGTTTCCACCGACGTACACCGTGCTCGCGTCATGGGCCGAGATCAGGAGTGGGGTGTCCCAATTCCATCGGAGTTCGGGGAGCTCCCCGTCTGGGCCCGGTCGACCGATGGGGCGCATCCGCACGCGCTCGCCCGTTTCGCGGTCCACTCGGATGACGTTTCCACCCTGAGACTCCGCAAACATGATGCGTGGGTCATCGGGATGAAGGACCGTGAAGAACCCGTCTCCACTCCCGACGTTGTACCAGTCCCGGGTGCGGATGCCTTGGTTCGACCATGTATCAGACGGGGCACACCAAGATCCGTTGTCTTGAAGCCCCCCGCACACGTGATAGGGGTCCTGCATGTCCACACCGATCTCGTAGAACTGCGAGATCGGGAGGTTCCGGAGCTGATACCAGTTGTCGGATCGGTCCCACGAGATCGAGACACCGCCGTCGCTTCCCAGAATCATGTGATCGGAGTTCGCCGGATTGATCCACCACGCATGGTGGTCGAGGTGTACCCCCGCCGCGGCGTCCGCGGTGAACGTGCGCCCACCATCCGACGAACGGTATGCGTTCGCGCCACCGAGGTAGATGCGCTCCGGGTCGTTCGGATCGATCCGAATCTGCGAGTAGTACATGGGGCGGTTGTTGGTGGTGGAGCGGTGCTCCCACGACTCGCCCCGGTCAGTCGAGCAGTACACGCCGTTCTCGACGTCGTCTGAGTTCCCGCCGCCGAAGCCCTGCCCGGGTACCCGGAGGTCGGCTTCCACCAGCGCGCACACCAGGTTCCCGTCACGCCGATACACGTCGAGGCCGATCCGCCCTTTGTCCCCCTCAGGGAGGCCCTTGGTGAGCTCGGTCCAACTTTCACCGCCGTCCGTGGTGCGATAGATACCGCTTCCGGCCCCTCCACCATTGAACCCCCACGCTCGCCGCTGGCGTTGGTACATCGCGGCAAAAAGGGTGAGCGGATCGGCCGGGTCCATGACGAGGTCAATCGCACCCGTGTGCTCGTCGATCCAAAGGACCAGATCCCAGCTCTTGCCACCGTCTACGGTGCGGAAGACCCCTCGTTCCGGGTTCGACGCCCACAGCTGTCCGACTGCCGCGACGTACGCCACATCCGGGTCTCGTGGGTGAACGACGATCCTCGATATGTGGTGGGTCTCTTCGAGTCCGAGATGACTCCATGAGCGACCACCATCCGTCGACCGGTACACTCCGTTGCCCCACGGAGAGCTTTGCCGGTTCTGAGGCTCTCCAGAGCCCACCCAAACGATGTTCGGGTTGGATGGCGCCACCGTCACATCGCCGATCGACGCCGTGCTCTGGTCGTCGAAGACAGCTTCGAAGGTGATGCCGTGGTTCTCCGTCTTCCACACCCCTCCGGAAGCGGTACCTACGTAGAAGATCGAAGGGTCGTCTTCGACGACCGCCAGATCCGAAACGCGACCGCTCATGATGGTCGGACCGATCTCGCGCCACTCGAGCGCATTGGCCACGGCGGCTAGTTGCTCGTCGGTCTGTGCTGCGCCTGGAGTGACCGCGACCCCTCCGACGACCATGACCAAGAGGAGACGCCCGAGGTGTCGAGCGGGGAGCGGGGGTGCGCAAAGCTGAAGGTATGAGAGCGGCGTCACGGGGGCTCGGCGAGGGTTGTAGAAACGGAGGTGCAGATCAACGGCACATCCTAGATCGAGAGCGCGCTCGGCGCACCTCGTCGGGTCAAAGTGTCACCCGCCTCATGACCCGACGCGGAATCCCTACCGGTTCACGCCTCCCTCGGGCGGCGGAAGCTGCCGCTCGACAGGCGCATCATCGACCTGGAGAAAGAGTGGCCCACTGGTGAGGAAGAAGCCGAGGAAACCGAGGAGCAGGAGTAAGAGAGCGGCGACGGCCGTGACGGTCTTCCGAGTCTGAAGGGACGTCCCCGACGCGCCTTCGCGTCGTGCCGGCGTGGACGGGGGAAGAAGATCGGGAAGCGTCCTCAATCCCGGTGCGAGTGAATCGAGGATCGCTTGAGCGTTCGGGGGACGGTCGTCTGGGGAGGCTTCGATGAGCCAAGCCAAAAGGCGCGCGAATCGTTCGGACACCTGGACGTACTCGCGGAACTCCAGCGACATGCCGGTGCGCGGGATCTTGGTAGGGTCCGTGTGGGAGAGCAGATAGATCAGGGACATGCCGAGCCCATAGAAGTCCGACTGGGGTACAGCTCGGCCCTCGTACTGCTCGATCGGCATGTAGCCGTACGTTCCGACGATCGTCTTCCCACCTTCACTCCCGAGTAGATTCCGCACCGAGCCAAAGTCCACCAGGCGGACGCGGTTGTCTTCGCCGAGGATGATGTTGCTTGGCTTTACATCGCGATGAACCAGAGGGGGAGAACGCCCATGGAGGTGTCCCAGGATGTCCGCGAGTTCTCGGCACATCTCGGCTGCTTCGTCCTCGGTGAAGTGGCGCCCGGAGCGAATCGCGGCTTCGAGCGTCTGGCCCGGCACGAACTCTTGAACCGTGTAGAGCCGCTCATCCCCGTCGACGTCGATCCGGAAGTGCTCGATGAAGCGCGGAATCCCCGGATGATCGAGATGAGCCAAGACCCTGGCCTCGCGTTCGAAGAGCTCGATCAGTTTGGTGAAGTCGGCCGGGTCGAACGACTCGGCTCCCGTCGCGGTGCGGACCACCTCGCCGACGGACAGCTCCTTGACGACACATGTCTCTTCTGTGCGCACATCCCGCGCTTCCCACGTCGTCGACGCGTTGTTGCGACCCAACGGTCGGATCAGCTCATATCGTCCGCGTAGCAGTTCGGAAATGGGGTCCCCCATCGTCGTCGAGCGATTGCGGACAATCGACCTCGTGTTCGGAAAGGGCAAGACATAGGTTGACCGATCACCTATTGAGGTGGGTCCCTGAGCCGAGAGGAGTGACCTATGGCCCCGAAGCGATACGAAGCCCAAGACATCGCCGTCTCATTTGACCCGCGTCGGTGTATCCATGCGGCCGTGTGTGGCACCCAGCTCGGCGCCGTCTTCGACATCAACAAGCGCCCATGGATCCAACCGGACCAGGCGGCCGTCGAAGATGTTGTGCGGGTCGTCGAAGCGTGCCCGTCAGGCGCCCTCACCTACGAGCGCCTCGACGGCGGCGCACAGGAGATCGCCGACCCCGAAGTGTCCGTTCGCGTGGCCCCGAGCGGTCCCCTCCTCGTCCGCGGTACGGTGACGCTCACCGGGCCGAGCGGTGAAGAGATCGAAGTTGGCCCGAGGGTCGCACTCTGCCGTTGTGGAGCCTCCACGAAGAAGCCGTTCTGCGACAACACCCATTCGACGATCGGCTTTGCAGATTAAACGAGCCCGTCCCCAAACCGGTGGGCGCCTTCTCGCGCTTGCCGCCCTCCACGCGACTCTGCTCCTCGGAGCGTGCTCCGACGCGACCGTCCCGATCGACCCGGTCGCGACGAGCCTCGAAGTCGTCGCGGACGGCCTTGCCGATCCGGTCT
Organism: Longimicrobiales bacterium; assembly: GCA_965223235.1. GTDB lineage: Bacteria > Gemmatimonadota > Gemmatimonadetes > Longimicrobiales > Gaopeijiaceae > UBA2589. The sequence continues at coordinate 361,472 of CBDCVV010000007.1, read as the reverse complement.
TGGCGGTGGCAGCCCCCGGCGACGACCGCCGCCTCTACGTCGTGGAGAAGCCGGGGCGCATTCGAGTCGTCTTGGACGGTGAGCTACAGACGACACCGTTTCTCGACATTGACTCGATTACCTCGGACTCGGGCGAGCAAGGCCTCCTGGGCCTCGCCTTCCACCCGTCTTTCGAGACGAATGGCTTCGTCTTCGTAAACCACACCGATCTGGGTGGCGACACACGAGTACTCCGCTTCGGACCGATCTCGAACCCCGACGTTGCGGACCCGGCGTCGCTCGAGGTCGTACTCGAGGTCGAACAGCCTTTCGGGAACCACAACGGGGGTCACATCGCCTTCGGGCCGGATGGGATGCTCTATGTCGGGATGGGCGATGGAGGCTCGGGAGGAGATCCTCAGAACCACGGCCAACGACCCTCGACGCTTCTCGGGTCGATGCTCCGAATCGAGGTCGATGCCCTGCCCTACAAGGTCCCTACGGACAATCCCTTTGTGGGGGACACGAGCGCGGCGCCGGAGACGTGGGCCTATGGACTGAGGAACCCCTGGCGCTTCTCCTTCGATCGCTTGACCGGCGACCTGTGGATCGGGGATGTGGGCCAGAATAGGGTCGAGGAGATCTCTTTCCAGCCGGCAAGTAGCTCGGGAGGCGAGAACTACGGCTGGGTGACGTTGGAGGGTTCCGACTGCTTCCCCTCCGACCCGTGTGACGCTTCCGGGACCGTGCTGCCCGTGTACGAGTACCCGCACTCCGACGGGTGCTCTGTGACGGGTGGCGTCGTGTATCGAGGGACCTCGTTGCCCGGTTGGGACGGCCGGTACGTGTTCGGAGACTTCTGCGAAGGGTGGATTCGATCGTTCCGGCTCGAATCCGGACGTGCCGTCGACGTGCAGGACCACACCCCCGAGCTGGGGACAGTGCCGCGTCTCTCTTCCTTCGGCGAAGACGGGCAAGGAGAGCTGTACGTCCTCGATATCGGGGGCACCATATATCGCCTCACCGGGAGCTGAGCATCGGGCAGCGCGGGCGGGGCTACATCCGCTCGTGCGTCGGGTTGGCGTTGTAGTCCGCGGTCCCACCCGGCGCGATCGATAGGTACGTCCATCCGTCGGCGGCTAGCATCTTCCCAAGAAAGGTGATCTGCCCTACGTGGTAGGCCGTGTGGCCGAGCGACCGTTCCAGCGCTTCGGCCACCGTGAACTCGACCCCTCGAATGACCACGGTCCTGCCGAGGTCCGCGTCCGACAGTTCGGAGAGGGCGGACTCGAGTACACTCCAGCCCGCACTCCACCGCTCGCTCAGCTCCTCCTTGGTCACCGTACGCACCGCAAATTCGTCTTCCCGCTCTCGCCAACTCTTTTCGCCATCCGTGGTCAAAAAGTCGGTAAACCGTGAGGCGAGATTGCCGGTGATGTGCCAGACGATCGTGGCTACGGAAAGACTATTGTCGGACACTCTAGTGCAGAGCTGACCACCGGTGAGTTGATCCATCGTGCCTTCGCCCAGCGCCCTGTACCGCCGGTACTCGCCCTCGATCGCCGAGATCACGTGCCGCATCACACACCCCTCGAGTTCTTCTGGTTGGCCTTTCGGAAACGAGTAGAGCCCCTCCGGCATCCCCGGATGGTCCACCCCCTCCCCACGCGGTACAATGTCGCTCCTGCGTCAACGTCTACCCACGCCCGCTTGGGACACACGAACGAGCCACCCATGAGAAGATTCTCCCTCGCACTGACCCTCTTCGTTCTCGGCTGCAGCTCCGGCGGTGACACGAACACCAATCCAGAGGTGGCGGACTGGGAAACGATGGCCGAAGCGGTCACGATCACCCGCGACGATTGGGGCATCGCCCACGTCCACGGCCCTACCGACGCACACGCCGTCTTCGGAATGATCTACGCTCAGGCCGAAGACGACTTCAATCGGATCGAGCAGAACTTTCTTCTCTCTCAGGGACGCCTCGCCGAGGCTGAAGGCGAAGGGGAGATCTGGCGTGATCTCCGGATGCGCCTCTTCATCGACCCAGCCGAAATGCAGGCCCTCTACGAACAGAGTCCGCCTTGGCTCGTCGATCTCATGGACGCGTGGGCCGATGGCTTGAACTACTACCTCCACACCCACCCTGAGGTCACTCCCCGAGTCTTGGATCGATTCGAACCATGGATGGCGCTGACATTCAGCGAGGGGAGCATCGGAGGGGATATCGAACGGGTCAATCTCGGTCAGCTCGAGGCGTTCTACGACGCGCTACCGGGCGCCTTGGAATCCGCGAGCCGGGCCGCAGCCGCGATGCGTGCGGTTCCTCTCGCACCGGCCACGTTCGCCGCCAGCGAAGTCGTCGTCGAGGAACCTCTCGTCGACTTCAGCGAGCCCGAGGGTTCGAACGGGTTCGCGGTCGCGCCGAAGAACACAGCGAATGGCAACGCGCTCCTCCTCATCAACCCGCACACGTCGTTCTTCTTCCGATCCGAGCTCCACATGTCGAGTGACGAAGGGTTGAACGCCTACGGAGCGGTCACGTGGGGCCAGTTCTTCATCTACCAAGGCTTCAACGAGGACGCGGGCTGGATGCACACATCCAGTGGGGTCGACAACATCGACGAATTCCTCGTCACGCCCTCTGTGTCCGACGATGTCGTGTACTACGCCTTCGATGGCGAAGCCGTCCCAATGGAGACCCGAGACGTCTCGATTGCGTACCGGAACGACGACGGCTCACTCGGGGAACGAACCTTCACGGTGTACCGCACACATCACGGGCCCGTCGTCCGGACGGTCGACGGCCAATGGGTCGCTACGGCGCTCATGGAGGAGCCCCTCTCGGCACTCATGCAGTCGTACGGCCGCACGAAAGCCCGGAACCTCGATGACTACCGCGAGAACATGTCGATGCACACCAACTCGTCGAACAACACCGTGTACGCCGACTCGGAGGGCAACATCGCGTACTGGCACTCCAACTTCGTACCTGAGCGCGACGACTCCTTCGTGTGGACTCAACCGGTCGATGGGAGCACCAGCGCAACGGAGTGGGGCGAGCCGCACTCGATCGACGAGACTCCCAACGTTTTCAACCCCGAGAGCGGGTGGATCCAGAATACGAACAACTGGCCCTACTCTTCGGCCGGACCCGATAGCCCGGATCCTGACGACTACGAGCGCTACTTCCAACGGAGTGGTGAGAACGCGCGTGGGATCCATGCCATTCGGGTCCTGAGTGACAAGACAGACTTCACGCTCGAGAGCCTTATCGAAGCGGCCTACTCCTCGCAGATGCCTGGCTTCGAGCCGCTCATCCCTGCTCTCCTTCGGGCCTATGATGCGAGCCCCGACCCAGCCCTTTCTGAGCAGATCGACGTGCTGCGGGATTGGGACTACCGATGGGGGGTGGAGTCCGTCGCTACCTCCCTTGCCACATATTGGGCCGAAGACATGCAACAGCGGGTGGCGGCCACGGCGCGCGCGTCCGGCGTCTCCACGAACGACTTCATCGCCCAACGTGCCAGCGCTTCCGACCACCTCGCGTCGCTAACGGCCGCCACCGAACGGCTCCAAGCCGAATTCGGCGACTGGCGCACGCCGTGGGGTGAGATCAACCGCTTCCAACGGATTACCGGCGACATCGTGCAGCCCTTCTCGGACGATGCGCCAAGTCTGCCCGTGGGCTTCCACTCAGGACGCTGGGGCTCGCTGGCCTCTTTCGGGGCGCGCCCCTATCCGGGGACCGTCCGCCGTTACGGTACGAGCGGAAATAGCTTCGTGGCCGTCGTCGAATTCGGGGATCGTGTCCGGGCACTGGCCGTAACGGCCGGCGGCGAGAGCGGCGACCCGACATCCCCTCATTTCAACGATCAGGCCGAGCGGTACGCAAACGGAGACCTCCGCCCCGTCTACTACTACCCTGAGGATATCGAAGCCCACGCCGAAGAGGTGTATCGGCCGGGAGCCAGGTAGGCCTGCCGTGCAAGTAGCGAGATTGCCAGTCGCGCTCGCCCTATCCGTTTTTGGACTTCATGCATGCGCATCAGGAGGTGTGCACAGTCGCGGCGGAGCCGAATCCGATGGTGCGAGTACTTCCTGGCACTTGGTCCTCGAGCACGACGACACCGGAACGACGACATCCGGCTCGAAGACGGCGCTCATCGAAGCCGTCCGAAACGGACTTCCCGTCCGGATCTACGTGCGGGGTCGTCGGGTTGAGCACGCCGCCGACGCGCTCTTCCTGACCGTCTTTCAAGGCGAGGTCTTTGCGCAGATCGCTGAGATTCAAATGCAAGCACCAGCCGCAGAAGAAGCCCGGATCGATTTCCGTGAACCGGGTCGATACTGGCGGGCCATCTACGGAACGACGGGCGAGGTGGTCGCGCTACCCGGACGAAGGCGAACCTCGGTCAAATCGGGCGGCGCTGCGCTGGTTTGTTCAGCGGTAGTGATGGTCCGACGGCATCCGTAGCCTCCAGTCTCGCTCCGCGGCAGCTTTCCCGGTTCCTTGTGCTGGTCCTAGCTTCGCGCACGCCGGCTTCCCGTAGCTGGCCCCCCGAATGGCTCCCCTACAGGAGGGCGAAATGAAGTTCAACGCAGTCACCATCATCGGACTCGTGCTCGCGGCACTCGGCGTCGCTTTTCTTCTCGGTGTAGGGATCCCGGGATCCGAGACCGTGTCGGCCGGCCCGCTCTCGGCTACGGTTGACACCGAGCGGGCAGTACACCCCGCGATCTCCGTCATCCTCCTCGTGGCCGGGATCGTCGGTGTCGGCATGGGTCAGAAGCAAGGCTAGGTCAGGGGGGTACCAGCCCTAACCAAGCGAGGCCCGGCCACCTCTCGGTGACCGGGCCTCTTGCTTGACTCGTAAGGAGCCAACTTCGCCAAGGATGGCGACGGCTACATCATGCCGCCCATGCCACCCATGTCCGGCATGCCACCACCACCGGCTCCTTCGGGCTCCGGCTTCTCGACGACGACAGCTTCCGTCGTGAGGAGGAGACCCGCGATCGACGAAGCGTTCTGGAGCGCAGAGCGCACCACCTTCGTCGGATCGATGACACCGGCCTTGACCAGATCCTCATACTCATCGGTCTGGGCGTTGTAACCAAAGGCGCCCTTCCCGTTGCGGACCCTGTCTACGACGATGCTGCCCTCGACACCGGCGTTCGCCGCGATCTGGCGAATGGGGTGCTCGAGTGCCCGGTAGAGAATCTGCGCACCGATCTGCTCGTCCTCACGGTCCAGCTTGAGGTCATTGAGCTTGGCCTGCGCGCGCAGAAGCGCGACGCCGCCGCCCGGTACGATGCCCTCTTCGACGGCCGCACGCGTGGCGTGCAGTGCATCCTCGACGAGCGCCTTCTTCTCTTTCATCTCGGTCTCTGTCGCAGCACCGACGTTGATGACCGCGACACCGCCGGCGAGCTTGGCAAGCCGCTCCTGCAGCTTCTCTTTGTCGTAATCCGACGTGCTCTTGTCGATCGCGACACGGATCTCTTCGATCCGGCCTTTGATCTTATCGCCGTCACCGGCGCCGTCGATCACCGTCGTGTTGTCCTTGTCGATGACCACACGCTTCGCCTGACCGAGGTCGGACGCGACTGCGTTCTCGAGCTTGAAGCCGACCTCTTCCGAGACGACCTGTCCGCCGGTGAGAATCGCGATGTCCTGAAGCATCGCCTTACGACGATCACCGAATCCAGGAGCCTTCACGGCCGCGACTTTGAGCGTACCCCGCAGCTTGTTGACGACGAGCGTGGCGAGTGCCTCGCCCTCGACGTCTTCGGCCACGATGAGTAGCGGGCGACCCGTCTGGGCCACCTTCTCGAGGATCGGCAGGAGATCCTTCATCGAGCCGATCTTCTTGTCGTGGATGAGGATCATGGGATCCTCGAGCACCGCTTCCATCCGCTCCGGATCCGTCACGAAGTACGGGGAGAGATAGCCACGGTCGAACTGCATGCCATCGACGGTGTCGAGCGTCGTCTCGAGGCCACGAGCCTCTTCGACGGTGATGACGCCGTCCTTCCCCACCTTCTCCATCGCGTCGGAGATGAGCTCACCGATCTCGGCGTTGTTGTTGGCCGAAATTGCACCCACCTGTGCGATGTGCTTCTTGTCTTTCGTTTCGGTGGAGATGTTCTGGAGCTCCTCCACGACCATGTCGACACCCTTATCGATGCCGCGCCGGATCCCCATCGGGTTCGTACCGGCGGTCACGTTCTTGAGGCCTTCGCCGAAGATCGCCTGAGCTAGCACGGTCGCCGTCGTGGTACCGTCACCGGCCACGTCGGACGTCTTCGTCGCGACTTCCTTTACCATCTGGGCTCCCATGTTCTCCACGGGATCCTCGAGCTCAACTTCCTTGGCTACCGATACGCCGTCCTTCGTGACGGTCGGGGAGCCGAACTTCCGATCGAGTACCACGTTCCGGCCCTTCGGACCGAGCGTGACCTTCACGGCGGAAGCGAGCTTGTCGACACCAGCCTTGAGGCGCGCTCGCGCCTCGACGTCGAATCCGAGCTCTTTGGCTGCCATGATTCGTTTTCTCCTAGTCGAATGCGTGTGCGCTTACGGGACGATCGCGAGAATGTCGGACTCGCGAAGGATGAGGTACTCCTCACCTTCGAGCGTGACATCCGTGCCGCTGTACTTACCGTAGAGGACCTTGTCGCCGACGCTCACGTCCATTTCCAGACGCGTACCGTCATCCGACATCTTTCCGGGCCCGACGGCGACGACCTCACCCTGAGACGGCTTCTCTTTCGCCGTATCCGGGATGTACAGGCCTCCGCGCATCTGCTCGGCTTCCTCCAACGGTTTGACCACGACGCGATCCGAGAGTGGCTTGACCGCCGCAGCGACTGCGGCTTTACCCTTAGCCATCGGGCCTCCTGTTCGGGTTGTTGGGTCCGTGCAATGCTCCTATTAGCACTCAATACCATCGAGTGCTAAGGGCCTAAATCTGACGCACCCCGAGGCGGTGTCAACCGCCCCCGGCACCCCTACCCGACCGTGTGGGTGACGCCCCGCAGCAGCCGCCCGACTGGATTCCCTCCATCCCGCCAGAGGTACCGATCCGAGACCCGATTCAAGGCCGACCGAACGCCGCCGAAATCGGAAGCGATCGCGCTCAAGGTCGGTCCAAGCCCAAGCGATGACGCCTCCGGCGACTCCGCCGCACTCCGGTATCCGGCTTCTCCCATCCTCTCGTAGTAGCGGATCGAGGGAGCGCCCCGACGCCGCTCTCTTTCATCGAGGAAGTCCGGGAAGATCCCGGTCAACCAAAGAGAGTAGTTCCCCATGTGGGTTCGTAGCAGAAAGGCCTCACCGCCGCGGACGGTCTCGAGTCGCAGCACCATATCGACGAGATACCCGTACTCCTCTTCGCCGTCTGCAGACACACGGTAGGCCCGCCGGTGTTGCCCGAACTTCAAGAGCATCGATGCCACGTAGTCCGCAGCCAGGATGTCGTCGACGCCTTGCTCCAGCATTGCCTGGCGGACCAGGACATAGAACACCAGCTCTGGGCGGATCCGTACGCCCGGCTCCGAAAGGAGTGCGTTCAGGAGCCTGGGGTCTTCGAGGATGGCATCCACCCCCTCGTCCTCGAGTCGGGCCCTAGCCCTTCCGTGGACGTCGAGGTCCCCTCGCCCGAGAAGATCCACCAGTTGAAGAGCTTCTTGACGGCTAACGGATGCTCGAATCGTCGGCATGATCATCGCTTTACCCTCCTTCGTGCTAAGGGTAGAACCACTCCAAGCCGTCCCGAGGTCCCTCGGAGAACGTGCGCCCGCCTTCTATCTTCGTCCGTGACCAAAGCCAAAACGACGGGGGAGTAGCCTGAGCGGAACCGACGAGCGCCTCGTTCGCGCCCTCGTGGAGCGCACGAGCCGCACCTTTGCCATCGGTATTCGGCGACTGCCCCGCAAGCTGCGCCGCTCCGTCTCCGTCGCCTACCTCCTGCTCCGCGTCTCGGACTACTTCGAAGACAACGAGCGGATGTCTCCGACCGAGAAGATCGCCGCCTTGAACGGGTGGGCTTCGATCCTAGGTGACGAGGGGGAGCCCGGGTCGGCCGCTGCTCTTCCCCTCGACATCGCGGCGGACGACCCTCTGCCCGACGCGCACGCCGTACGCGATGTCGGGTCGATTCTCGCAGCGTTTAAAGCTCTACCGGCCGAGCACCACGACTACGTGCGCACCCATGTAGTCGCGTCTACCCATGGGATGGCCCGTTGGGTCGAGTCAGGACCCGCATTCACCTCGGAGTCTGACCTCGACGACTACATGTTCGAGGTGGCCGGCCGTGTGGGCCATCTACTCACGGACCTGTTCGCGGCCGAGATCCCCCGTGTAGCAGATCGCAAAGCACACTTCGATCGCCTCGGACGGGACTTCGGGCTCGGGCTACAGACCGTAAACGTCATCCGAGGGCTGCACGAAGACCCCGAGCGAGGCTGGCTCTTCATTCCGACCGACTTCCTCGGGCAAAGCGGGGATGGGATCAAGAATGGCATGCAGGGAGGCCTCGACCGACCGACTCGCCTGAAGGCGTTGGACCTCCTGACTTCCAAAGCCGACCGCCACCTCCAGGCGGCAGAGGAGTACGTCGTCGGATTGCCCAGGAGCGAGTGGGGTGTCCGCCTCTTTTGCCTCTTGCCCCTCTTGTTCGCAACTCGAACCGTTGGGTTGAGCGCCGGGAACGACTCGGTCTTCGAGACGGAGGTGAAGCTAGAGCGGGCGGAAGTGATGCGGATCACCCGGACGGCTCATCTCGGAGCCGGCTCGAACGCGTGGGTGCGGCGCGAGTGGCGGCGACTCCGGGCGATCTAGTCGCCGGCTAGGTGCTCACCAGCCATGGCGAGTCCGAAGAGCGTCAGAAAGGGCTCGACGCGGTCTACGGTACGTAGGTAGGGCCCGACCGCGTTGGCGAAGCCTCCCGTGGCCACCACGAGTGCATCGGGTTTTCCCCATTCGTCCTTGATCCGACGGACGATACCGTCGACGGCTTCGACCGCTTGGTAAAACACTCCACTCTGAATGCACGTCTCCGTGCGCTTGCCGATCACCACCTCGGGGGGTTGGAGCTCGACGCGAGGAAGCTTCGCCGTGCGTGCCGATAGCCACTCCAACCCCGCACGGAGCCCAGGCGAGATCACCCCGCCGAGAAAGACGCCGTCTTCCGTGATGCAGTCAAAGGTCGTAGCCGTGCCGAGGTCGACCGCGATCGTGTCGCGTCCGTACAGTTCCCGCGCCGCCAGCGTGTTGACGATCCGATCGGCTCCTACCGACCGCGGCTCCTCGACCTCCAACCGAATGGGGAGAGGACTGTCAGGCCGAATCACCACGGCATCGGCACCCGTGATCGAGCGGATCGTCTTTCCCCATACGTAGTTGACCGAAGGGACAACGGAGCCGACCACTCCCCTCACCAATTGGCCCTCGTCGAAGTCCGCTCCCGCCAAGAATGCTCGGATGAGCGCGGTCATCTCATCGGCCGTTCGAGGGACGGAGGACGAAACGCGCCACTCTGCGGCTAACTCGGTAGGGGCCGAGGCAATCCCAACCACAGTCTCCGTATTCCCGACATCTACGACCAGCTGCACGGCGTACTCCTTACTCGACTTCGTGAGCGAGGCGGACACTCCCGGAGACCACCCGTACCCTCGAGCCGTCTTCACGCTCCAAAACGAGAGCTCCGCTGTGATCGATTCCCCGACCTACCCCGACCCCCACCGTCTCAGACACCAACGCGCGGTCCCGGAGTGCATCTCGGTGTTGAAGCTCGGGATAGCTATCGGACCACGGAGTCGGGGCACCCGTCACCGAGAGCACCCGCTTCACGATCGAGCGGGTGACGTCGATCGGATCGAGCGAAAAGTCGGTCTCTCCGCGGGAAGCGTATGCGAGCTCTTCCAGCGCGACGACGTCATGGTCCCACGAGCCATCGGGTACGTGGGCGGGACGCTGCAAATTCACCCCGATCCCTACGATGAGTCCCCCCGCCCGACTCTCACACAGAACCCCGCCGAGCTTCCGACCTTCGACCATCAGATCGTTCGGCCATTTGATCTCGACGTCTCGCGCACCGTGATCTTCGACGGCGACGGCACAGGCGACCCCCACCACCAGTGGCAGTCGGGCGTCGACGTCGCTGCCCCGAAGCACCAACGAAAGCCAGACGCCACGATCGGCTTCGGAACACCAAGCTCGCCCACGTCTCCCCCGCCCCGCAGTCTGCTCCCTCGCAAGGACGACCGTCCCGGGCGGGCAATCGTCGGCGGCCAACTCTGCTGCTCGGTCGCTCGTCGACCCAATCGTCTCCCACCATTCCGCCAGAGGTACCCCGAGCTCACGGGCGAGCTCTGGCGACGCCGTCACCGTAGCGCGAGGAAGGCGAGATAGGCGGCTCCCACCACCCAGCAGTACGGGGCAAAGAGGTGGAACGACCGATTCGCGAGCATGGCCACAAAGGTTCGGATCGCGAGGACGCCGGTGACCCCGGCGGCAACACTACCGGCGAGCACGACCAGCCATGGAAGCCCCGACGCACCCCCCGGATCGAGATCGAGGAGCTGGAGTACGGCGGCACCACCAATCGCGGGTACCGCCATGAGGAAGGAGAACGCCGCCGCTTCACGTGCCTCGAGTCCAAGCCACATGGCCGCGACCACGGTCGACCCCGATCGGGAGATACCCGGTACCAGGGCGAACGCCTGGGCGATCCCGATCAGGAGAGCTGCCCCCCACGTGGGCCGGTCCCGATCACCTCGGTCCAGCGCGTATCGGCTCGTCCAGAGCACGAGCCCTGTTACCAGTAGGGCGAAGCCGGGCGCCCGGGGGTCGTCGAAGAGCGTCTCGATCTGATCTTTGGCCAGGATCCCGATTACTGCTGCAGGAATGGTCGCCACCACGACGAGTCCGACGTACTCCCACGCATCGCGCTCGCCACGGAGAGCTCCCGCCGCGAGCCCTCCGACTCGACTACGGTACACGAGCAAGATCGAGACGAGCGTCGCGACGTGCACGGCGACCTCGAAGAGAAGCCCTGGAATGTCGATCCCTAGGATGGCCTGACTCATCACCAGGTGTCCGGAACTCGACACCGGAAGGAACTCGGTCGCTCCCTGCACGAAGCCAAGGAAGAGCGACTCAAGCCAAGTCATGGCGTCCCTCCAGCTCGCGTTCTCATCCGTTCAATACCTGCCGGTAGTAGGCCTCGTACTGTGGGACGACCACGTTCGCCGAAAAGCGACCCTGGGCGATCTCCAGGCCGGCCTCCGACATCCGTCGATGCAGCGCGTCGTCCGATAGCACTTCGATTCCGGCGTGGGCCATCGCATCGATGTCTCCGACAGGTGCGAGACACCCCGTAACGCCGGCCTCCACCACCTCCGGCAGACCGCCCGTGTCCGTGGCCACGACCGGTGTCGCCGCACGCCATAGCCTCGAGGGCAGCCAAACCGAAGGACTCGGTCTCGGAAGCAAGGAGGAAAAGGTCGGCGCAGGAGAGAAGCTCTTCGACCGATTGGTGTTTTCCCAGGAATAGCACGTGATCCTCGACGCCCAACTCTCGAGCCTGCTGCGCTGCTCGTGCTCGATCGGGGCCGTCACCCACGAGCACGAGGCGACTGGGGACGGCAGCCCGGATCTTCGCAAAGACGGAGACGACATCGGTGACGCGCTTCACTCCCCTGAAATTCGAGACGTGCATCACGATCTTCTCTCCGGCGGGCGCCAGCTTGCTCCGATGACACGGCTCGAAGTCGGGACGCCAGATCGAGGTGTCGACGAAGTTTGGGATCACCTCGATCCGTTCGCTCGGTACAGAAAAGTCGCGGACCGTTTCGTCCTTTAGATACCTCGATACCGCGGTCAGGGCGTCGGACTGTAGGATCGAGAAGCGAGTGATGGCGTGGAAGGAAGGGTGCTGGCCAACGAGGGTGATGTCCGTGCCGTGTAGCGTCGTGACGATCTTGAGCGGGCGCTCCGCCTCCAACATCTGCCTCGCTAGGTGAGCCGATGCGGCGTGAGGAATGGCATAGTGCATGTGCACGAGGTCGAGCTCATGCTTCAAGGCGGCGTCGTGGAGCGCGACGGCGAGGGCCAACGCGTATGGGGGGTACTCGAAGAGCGGATACTCCGCCATCTCGACCGCGTGGAAGAAGACCCTCTCGTGAAAGCCCATAAGGCGAAAGGGCTGGTCGTACGATACGAAGTGGACTTCGTGCCCCCGTTCGGCGAGCGCGATGCCCAGCTCCGTCGCGACGGCCCCAGACCCACCGTACGTGGGATAGCAAGTGATTCCGATCTTCATGGCATCCCCGCCTCGGATGCCGCTGCCATGACTCGGGCTCGTTGTGCATCGATGGGTAGGCTCGCATCGAGCCGAATCGCTTCGCTCCCCACCTGGTGTCGCCACCAGGTGCGCTGCCGGCGTGCGTACCTACGGGTAGCCACACGGATCGCATCCATCGCCTCTGCGAGTGTCGATTCGCCCCGGAGGTGGCGAGCGATCTCGCGATATCCAGTTCCGGTCATCCCTGGGTCGCCATCCGTGTAGCCAGCGTCGAGGAGTGCTTGCACTTCAGAGACGAGCCCTCGGTCTACCATGCTTTGCACTCGGTCCTCGATGCGTTCATCCGATACCTCAGGTGGAAGATCGAGGACGATGACCACGCCGGGTACCCCTGGCTCAATTGGCGGCGCCGAGCTATGCCACCAAGACAGGCGCCGGCCGGACAGGAGCGCCACCTCGATGGCCCGACCCATACGCTGTGGACCACCTTCCACGGCGATCGGAGCCCGCGCCGGATCGAGGGCTCGGACGTATCGCTCGAGTGCCTCACGAGGTTGGTCCCTCATCCACGCTCGCAGTCGCTCCTGGCGTGCTGGATCCAGTGAAGGCTCGTCAAAGAGCGGGTGCATGACCGCTTTGAGGAAGAATCCAGTACCTCCGACGAGTAGCGGCATGCGCCCGCGCGCCCGGATCTCCTCCATCCAACGACGCGCGTCACGCGCGAACTTTCCAGCGGAGTAGCGCTCTCCGGGGTCGATGAGGTCCAAACCATGGTGCGGCACGAGAGCGCGCACATCGGGGGACACCTTGTCCGTGCCGATGTCCATGCCCCGGTAGACCTGCCTGGAGTCCATGGAGATGATCTCGCATGGCAGCTCTCGGGCGATCGAAAGGGACAGCTGCGTTTTTCCGGTGGCGGTAGGCCCCGTCACCGCGATGAAGCGCGGCTTCTCCGTCACGTTCGTCCGAATTTCCGCTCGAGCTCACCACCCGAGAGACGCACGATCGTGGGCCGTCCGTGGACATCGTGGTGGGGCAACTCGGTCGCGAACAGCTGGTCGAAGAGCTCCTGCATCTCCACCTCGGAGAGCTTCTGACCCGCTTTGATCGCGCCCTTACACGCGAACGTCATGGCGATCCGCTCGTGTTGATTCTTGGCAGCGCGCACGAGGTCGGAGCCGTGCGTCAGCTCGTGGACCATCTCACGGAAGGCGCGTTCCGCATCGAAGTAGCGATGGGGGTTCGGGACGGCGTGGACGATCACTGTATCGCCGCCGAACCCCTCCACTTCAAAGCCGGCTTTGGAAAGCAGGCCGCTCAAATCCTCGATGATCGCGACCTCTGGCGCGGTTAGGCGAAGCGTCATCGGGAAGAGAAGGCGCTGGCTCTCCTGCCCTCCGGTATCGAATCCGTCCATTAGGCGCTGGAAGAGAATACGCTCGTGCGCGGAGTGCTGATCCACGATCAGGATCCCGTCACGGGTCTCCACGAGCACGTACGTATCGAGAGCCTGCCAGAGTCGTGGTCGCCCTGCTCCCGGTGCTGCTACCGGGATCGCCGCGTCGCGTAAAGCTCCATCCTCGGCCGCGGAGCCGCCCTCTGGGTCTGCACCGGACATGAAGAGCGCCATCTGCGCTTCGACATCCTTTCTCGGGCGGAGTGCGGGCTCGGCCCGGTACGACGAGTGCCCAGTCCCGGCGTCGCGCGCCAAAAAGCCGGACCCATCGCCGCGCTCCGCGAGCGTCGCCGCACTCTCCTCGTCACCCAAGGTGTGGCGCACAGCCTCCTCAATCAGATCTTGGACACGCGAAGAATCCCGGAACCGTACTTCGGCCTTGGCGGGATGCACGTTCACGTCGACCTGGTCACCCGGGAGGTCGATGTAGAGGAAGATCCAAGGCCGTGTACCTGGAGGGATCGTGGTCCGGTAGCCTCGCTCGACGGCCCGCACCATCGCGGGTGACCGGAAGGGCCTCCCATTCACGAACAGATGACTCCGGCGGATCCCGGGTTTGGCGGCGTCGGGGCGTTGAACGAGTCCTCGCACCCCATACTCGCCCCGAGCCCCCGAAAGGAACACGAGGGTGTCGCCCTGCTCCGATCCCCATATCTGAGCGACTCGCTCTCCCGGATCGCTCGCCGCGGCGAGGTCGAGGAGGGGTCGACCATCCGAGGTGAGACGAAAGGCCACCGACGGATTGGCGAGGGCGAGCGAGGTGACGACCTCGGAAGCCGCCCGGACCTCGGCACGTACCGACTTTAGAAAGCGCGCTCGAACCGGCGCATTGAAGAAGAGATTCCGGACCTCGATGGTCGTACCACGCCGTCGTGGGTGGTCCTCGACCGCGTCGATACGGCCACCGGCCACGGATATACGGGTTCCGACTTCTCCCTCACCATCGTGGCTCTCGAGCGTGAGGCGAGAGACCGCGGCGATCGAGGGGATCGCCTCTCCTCTGAAGCCGAACGTTCCCACACCATGGAGGTCGTCCGCTGCCCGGATCTTGCTCGTGGCGTGCCGGTCGAACGAGAGGAGCGCGTCCTCGCGCCCCATCCCGATCCCGTCGTCCGAAACTCTGATCCGCCGCTTTCCGCCACGCTCGATCGCGACTTCGACTCGGGTAGCACGGGCGTCGAGCGCGTTCTCCACCAACTCCTTCACTACGGATGCGGGGCGCTCGACCACCTCGCCAGCGGCGATCTGGTTGGCGACCGCATCGGGGAGTACGTGAATTCGTCGAGTCATCCCTTCTCCACTACACCCGGTAGAAGCGTCTAGCGTTCTCGGTCGTGCGGACGCAGACGGAATCGGCACTCTCTCCGAGATGCCCGGCGACGCTGCTTGCGACGTGGGTGACATGACTCGGCTCGTTTCGCTTTCCACGATGTGGAACCGGCGCGAGGTACGGACTGTCCGTCTCGATCAAGAGTCGGTCGGCTGGGACGTTCCGGAGAAGGTCGACCGCGCCGAACGACTTGAAGGTGGCGATACCCGAGAACGAGACGTACCACTCTGCCTCCATCGCCGCTTCGAACGCTCGCACCCCTCCGGTGAAGCAATGCAGAACTCCACGCGTCCCGGACGGCGCCGACCGGAGGGCGGCCGCCACGTCCTCGTCAGCGTCTCGAGCGTGCACGACGACAGGCAGGTCGAGAGAATGACCCAGTTCGAGGTGCTGGGCAAAGAGCTCCCGCTGACGAGCTCGCGGGCTGTTGTCGTAGTAGTAGTCGAGGCCAGTCTCTCCGATCGCCACCACCCGGTCCTCGGCCGATGCGATCTCGGACCAGCTCCTCGACGTCGGTCGGGTTCGCGCCCGCGACCTCGTGGGGGTGTACCCCGGCCGTGGCCCACACGGACGTGCCCTCTGCTTGAAGGGCCGAGGCGTTGGCGAGTGCCACGGCGGCCCGAGCATCGTCCACCGACGACGCGATCGTGACCACCCTTGTCACGCCCGCGTCGAACGCCCTACGCAACACCGCCTCCCGGTCATCCCGGAAGGCGGCGGCGGTCAAATGACAGTGAGAATCGAACGCCTCGATCACACGGTCGCGGGTTGAGGCCGCGCCTTCTTCTCCTTGGACGTCCCCATCCCCCACCGCTTCTGAATCTCGATGAGGGCCGGAGAAGCGACGAAGATCGAGGAGTACGTACCGATGATCACCCCGAGCATCAGCACGATCGTGAAGTCTCGAATGACCGCTCCGCCCAAGACGAAGAGCGCGAGGAGCACGACGAGCGTCGTTCCCGAGGTAAGAACCGTTCTCGGGAGCGTCTCGTTGATCGACTGATTGACGAGATCGACCGGGTCGCGCTTGCGGGCTCCCTTCATCCGCATGTTCTCACGAATGCGATCGAAGACGACAATCGTATCGTTCAGGGAGTACCCCAGGATCGTGAGGATCGCTGCTACCGTCGGAAGCGCGATCTCGATCCGGAAGAGCGCAAGGAAGCCCAACGTGATCAGGATGTCGTGGGCCGTGGCGATCACCGCCGCGAGTCCGAAGCGGAGCTCGAAGCGGAACGCCAGATAGATCAGAGTCAGTGCAAAGGAGAAGAGCACCGCCATAAGGGCCTTCTGCTGCAGCTCAGCCCCGACCTTCGCTCCAACGAGCTCCGTACTCCGGACCTCGAACGGGTTGTTCGGAAGATTCGTACGGATCTGATTCTCGAGGTTGGTCGCGACCTCGGTGATCGAGGCGTCCTCCGCGAGCGGAGCGCGGATCACGAACTCGCTGGCGTCGTCTCCGAACTGAGTGATGGGCATGTCCGCATCGTTTCCGAGCGCCTGCCTAAGCTCGCCCGTAGTCGTGGGGACATCGAACGCCACCTGCACCAGGGAACCGCCGAGGAAGTCGACGCCATAGTTCTGCCAACTTCCGAGGGTCGCGACGTTGCGTCCCATGGCCGCGATACCGACGACCAGGACAATGGCGGAAACGACGTACGCTTTCTGCCGCTGCTCGATAAAGCGGTACGAGGCCTTTTGGAAGAGTCTCATGTGAGCCTCAGACGGAGATGGGATCCGACGCTTTCTTCCCGGACAGATAGACCAGGAAGAGCGAACGGGTCACGAAGACGGCGGAAACGAAGGAAGCGATGATGCCGATCGAGAGGGTCACAGCGAAGCCCTGCACGGGGCCTGTCCCGAACCGGAAGAGGATCAACGCGGTAATCAACGTTGTGATGTTGGCGTCCACGATCGCCGAGAGTGCGTGCTGGAAGCCCTCGTCCACGGCGGTGCGCGTCGCACGCCCTGCGTCCAACTCCTCTCGTATTCGCTCGAAGATGAGCACATTGGCATCGACGGCCATCCCGATCGAGAGGATGAGTCCGGCGATCCCGGGGACGGTCAGGTTGGCGTTCAACCCCGCAAGCCCGCCGAGCACCAGGAGCACATAGAAAGCGAGGGCTCCCACGGCGAGCACCCCGGCCATGCGGTAGTACACCATCATGATCACGATCACCATCGCGATCCCCACCATACCGGCGAGTCGACCTTGGTCGATCGAGTCCTGACCGAGGGAGGGCCCTACGGTGCGCTCCTCGACGATCTCGATCTGAACGGGGAGCGCCCCGGCTCTGAGCACGAGCGCTAGGTCGCGGGCCTCTTCGAGTGGAGTTCCCTGCCCCATATCGATCTGACCCCGGGCCCCGATTCGGTCCCGAATCACAGGGGCACTCATGACTTCGTCGTCGAGCACGATGGCGAGGTAGTTCCCGACGTTCGCACCACTAAAGCGAGCGAACTGGCGTCCGCCGGCTCTCGAGAACTGGAACTGTACCTGCGACTGGTTGAACTGGGGGTCACGACCGGCCGTAGCGTCCTCGAGCTCATCTCCCGTCAGAAAAGCCTCATCCGAGAGTACGAAGAGACGGAAGTAGTTCTGTGCCGCTTGACCGACCTGCTCCGACCCCCAGAAGACTTCCTGGTCACGGGGGAAGGCGCGGATCACATCCTCCATCTCCAAGAAGTGCTCCGCGATCGCACGGTCCGCCTCGGCGACGAGATACGTGCCCTCGATATCTCCAATCAGGAGAAGCGATGAGAACGGACGCAGAGCATCTTGAGCGGCCTGCGCCGAGTCCTCGGCGGCCGCTTGCGCTGCTGCAGCGGAGTCTCCAACCACGGACGCCGAATCCCCCTCCGCTTCGCTGGACGCGGAATCGTCCGAGGGTGTGCTGAACAGCAGGTCGGTGATGTCATCGGTCGCGGTCGACGTAACGTCACGCCCGAGCGCCCGGATCGAGTCGACGCCGATCGAGGTTACGATCGCTCGGTCGATGCGACTCAACGCGTTGTCGAAGTCGGTCGTGGGCTGAACGAGTCGGAACTGGAGGAAGGCGTTCCGCTCCACGATTCCTTTCGCCTGATCTTCGTTGTCGATCCCTGCCAACTCGACAATGAGTCGCGTCTGACCCGACTTCTGAATCAAGGGCTCTTCGACCCCGAATTCGTCGATACGGGTCCGAATGATCCGCTCGACCCGATCGATCATCTCGGACTTCGTCTCGTCGGACATAGTCTCGTCAGGGTCTTCCACCTCGAGAACGAGGTGCATCCCTCCCTGGAGGTCGAGTCCGAGCTTGAGCCAATCGCCCGTCTCAGCCTTCTGCGCGTAAAGTTGCCAGCCCGCCATCAGGATCATGATCGCGATGGTGATGAGGCGACCGCGGAGAGTCTTGAACATGGTTGCCGTGGGTTCAACGAAAAACGGCCCCGCAGGGGGCCTATCGGACGGCGACCCGCCCGCGTGCGACAGCCAGTAAAGCTGTCCTCACCCCCCGGAGCATGTCAATCGGAGCGGACCCTCATCTTCGAGGGCCCGCCACGATTGTCGGAGTGATACTAACCCATCTGGGCCGGATGTTCCTTCTTTCCCGAAAATTCGTCAGAAGTACAGGAAGGAGGCGATCCGCAATGTGGACGCCGCATCGCCAGTCGACGGGTCGTACCAATCGTAGTTGAATCCGATCTTGTTCTTACCCAAGAAGTAGAACATGACGCCCGGGGTGATCAGGACTCCGCCATTGTCGGCCGTGTCACCGTCGGGGTCGGCGATGCTGACGCGGCCCACGGGCTCGACCCCCACGATGCGGTCGCCGTCGAGGGGTACGTAATAGGACACGGCCACCTGACCGGCAGTAAAGGTCGCAGGGTCGAAGTCCGTATCGAGCACTCTCCAATTGTCACCGCTGGCGATCGCTGCCTGAACGAGCAGCCCGTCTCTCCACGTGCCCGCCTGCACGTCGACCGCCCATCCGATCGCGCGGTCCGTGTCATCGTTGGGTCCAACGTAGTCCTTGAAACTCAGGTTGCCTCCGAGCTGGACTTGATCGGAGAGAAGCAGCACACCCCGCCCAGATAGGGATTTCCCGTCGTTGGAATCACCGACGTTGATGCCTTCTCCGTTCGTCAGCGTCGCAGAGTAGCTAAACGTCTCGCTACTTCCGTCGATCTTCACGCCGGCGTCCCGGCCCGCGTAGTCGAGACCCTCGGTGAGCCTGCTGTACGAGCAAAGGCGCCCCACCCCGTCGCATTGGTTGAATCCAATGATCGATCCGGTCCGCTCCACGATGCTGAGATCCGTCGAGCTCGACAGTTCGAAGAGGTCGAAGGCCCGTTTGAACTGCCCGAAGGAGAGGCGGAAGCCCTCCTCGAAGTTCAGTCGGAGATAGGCGTCTTGGAGTCGGCCGTTCCCCCCTGCGAAGTCGACCTGGACCCGCCCGCTCACGAAGTCGGTGAAGGTGGCGTCTACGAGGACGCGAGCTCTCCGCACGAAGAAGTCCGAATCGGCGTCGTCATCGAACGACGTAGCGTACTGCGTGTGAAGGCGTCCGCCGACTCTGAGCGACGCGGCCCGTGAGCGGAGTTCGGTCTGAGCCGCGACGTCAGTGGGCTGCCACACGTCGGATGCGACGAGGCAAGCGGCGATAAGTGCAAAGAACATGAAACGGCGCATGTTCGTCTCCTGAGGGACGATGATGGTCGACCACTTCGATGACGTGGTCACGGAAAGGTCTTCGCACCCCCGGCGTCGATCAACGGCCAGAGGATCGGTTGGCGACATCGTTACCAGCTCGTTACTGGATCCGGTGTCTGCGCTCCTAGAGCGATCGTCTCAACACTGCGTGGACCCGTGCCAAGAATCGGGGAGCGTCCACCGACTTCTCGACATAGTCGTCGGCGCCCGCCTCCAAGAGCTCTGCTTCGAGTTCGTCGCTCCCCGTTGCCGTGCGGATGAGCACGGGCAAGGCCGCAGTTTCTACCGACCCGCGGATCTGGTCGAGGACCTGGCGACCGTCGAGTCCGGGCATCGCGAGATCGAGAACGATGAGCCTGAAGTCCTGGTCCTGCTTCAAGCGGTCGATGGCTCGATGTCCGTCCTCCGCCTCCTCGACCTCGAAGCCATCTTTCTCGAGAATGGCCCGCATCATCAGGCGAGCGTCTTCGTCGTCATCGACCACCAACACTCGCGGTGGTCCTACACCCAGCGCCTCGTCGGAGGCGTCCAATCCCTGACCCAAGACCCGCTCGATCTCGACCAGCGTCGTCTTCCCGCCGCGCACCCACTCGAGTCCGACCTCGTGGAGGGTTCGCATCCCGGCCTTGCGGGCCACACGGTGCAACGTCGCCCAGCCCTTTCTCTGCTCGATTGCTTGAGAGAAGCGCGACGAGCCGACCAGCACTTCGTTCACCGGGAGTCGTCCGCGGTACCCGGTGAAGCCGCAGTCGGTGCACCCCACGGCCCTTACGACCGGTGGCTGACCGTGTCGCTTCGCCAACCGCTCTTCCTCTGGAGTAAGCTGATCTTCGACTCGCTCTGCACACTGCTCGCACACCCGGCGAACCAATCGCTGCGCAATCGCGCCTCGCATCACCTGTGCGATGGTACCGAATTGCAGCCCCATGTCGGCGAGCCGCCCCACGGCAGCGACCGCATCGTTCGCGTGTACCGTGGTCAAGACGAGGTGACCTGTCATCGCCGCTTGAGCCGCGGTGACCGCCGTTTCTTTGTCGCGGATCTCTCCCACCAAGATGATGTCCGGGTCCTGACGGAGCATCGCCCTCAGGGCACTCGCGAAGGTCATCCCCTGCTTGGTCTGGACTTGCGTTTGGGTGACGCCCGCGAGCTCGTACTCGATCGGGTCTTCGACGGTCATGATGTTGACCCGACCATCGGCGAGCTCCCTCAGCGCGCCGTACAGCGTTGTCGTCTTTCCCGAACCCGTAGGGCCGGTCACCACGACAATCCCATCCCGGTGTGTCAGGAGTTCGCGGAGTCGCTCCAACTCGGTCGGGGGGATGTGCAAGTCGTCGAGGGAGAGTGAGTTGCCCGAATCGAGAATCCGGATCACACACTTTTCCGCACCTCCGGCGGGTATCGTCGAGATCCGCAGATCGTAGCCGCGGCGCTTGACCTGCACCCTCGCCTTCCCGTCCTGAGGACGGAGCCGGTCGGCAATGTCGAGCTTGGCAAGCACTTTGATGCGGGAGATGATCCGATTCAGCGCCGCCATCGGAAGATCCATGTGCTTACGCAGCACTCCGTCCACCCGGTAGCGCACGGCTCCGAGCCTGCGACCGGGCTCGATGTGGATGTCGGACGCACTCGCCATGATCGCGTCCCGAATGATCAGGTTCGTGAGCTTCACGACCGGGGTGGCGGACGTGTCATCCTCGGTGATCGATTCGGGCCCCATCTCTTCGACGAGGCGTACCGTATCTTCTCCGATGTCGTCCGAGAGCCCACCGAGAAGGCTCTCCACGGCGCGCTCCGGAGAAAAGCGAGCGTCCAACGCCTCTTGAATCACACCGGGCCCGGCCACCTCGAAGCGTAGCGTTCGGCCCGTGCTGAACCCGAGAGCACGTTCCGCGTCGATGTTCGTCGGATCGCAGGTGGCGACCACGAAGTGACGGTCGTCTTCCGCGAGCGGGTAGACTCGGTGCTTTCGGGCGAGGCTCTCAGGGATGAGCGCCGCCGCCTCCGGATTGGCCCGAGCCAGGTCGGCCACCTCGAGACGGAAGTAATCCGCTACAAGCCGGGACAGCTCCGAGTCGCTGATCCCGTACGCGCGGGCGACGTCGACCCAGATGTCCGCAGCCGCCGCACCCGCCCCGATATCAGGGCGTGAGTCTTCCGAGTGCCCCGCCCGTTCAGCAATGCGTACGAGCCAGTGCACGGGGGCGTTCCCCTCGCTCGGACTCACCGCTCTCGTCCCGCGGCGGCCTTCTTTGCGTGCTTCTCTCGGTACATCGCCGCGTCCGCCTCCGCGACCATGTCCGCCAATCGGACCTTGGGCTCGTCGTCGTGATGGGCCATGCCGATGCTTACGTGCAACTGGAAGGGCTCAGCACTGGATTCATTGAAGTCCACGACGCGCTCCCTGAGCCGTTCGACCAACGACTCCGAGCTCTCATCGGCAGCTTCGAGCGCCAACACGCCGAACTCGTCTCCACCCAGACGAGCAATAATGTCCGAGCGCCGAAAGGTGGCACGGAGAATGTCTGCGACCTTGAGTAAGGCTCGATCTCCCACGTGATGACCAAGCGAATCGTTAATGGTCTTGAAGCGATCGAGGTCGAGGTACACCATCGTGACCCCTCGACCCGAACGGCGCGCAAGTTTGAGGTACTGCTCTCCCAGGTCAGCGAAGCCTCTCCGATTGTAGAGTCCGGTGAGATCGTCGATCAGAGAGAGTGATCGGAGTGCGGAGAAGAGTCGGTGCCGCTCGATGCCGTGACGAATAGAACGCACGATGATCGAGGGTCCGACCTCTGATTTCACGAGGTAGTCTTGGGCACCTGCCTGGACCGTCGAGACCGCGGCGTCTTCGTCGGCGATGTCGGCCAGAATCAGGATCGGCACATCAGGCGCGAAGGCGTACACCCGATCGAAGGTGACCATTCCCTTGCTATCCGGAAGGTCGAGCGAAAGGAGCAGGGCGTCGAAACCACCGTGGGCAAGCCGTGTGAGGGCGTGCGACAGCTCCCCGACCCATTCGATCTGCAAAGCGCCGCCATGCGATACCGCTAGGCCGGCCTCGAGCTCATCGATGTAGTCGGCGTCGGACTCGACCAGAAGCACTTTGATCGGCCGGTGCTGCAAGAATGCCGCTCCTTGGGTAGGCGATCACGCACGCCGCAGATCGGGGGGGGCCTGGGGATCGGCTTCCCGTTCACTCGGCCGCCAAAAAGGTAATGCTGCAGACCCGTCCTGGACCACTGGAAAAATGGGGAGGGCCCGAGCAGGCCCGCCCCATCTCCCGAATCACCTCACCCCAAGGGCCGACAGTATGGCCGACGCGCAGTCATTCCTCACGCTCCGCCGCGCAGGAGAATCTCTTCGAAGAACGGAACCACACGCGGGTCGTCCGACTGCGCCAACCAAAACATCGCCTTTCGGCGCGTCTCCGACTCGTCGGCTGTGCGTGCGAGATCCATCAGAATCGGGACTCCTTGATCGTCCTTGAGCTGGGAGAGTGCGAAGACGGCTGCATCCCTCACCTCTTGATCCTCGTCGTCCCCTGTCGCGACCGCTCCTAGGTCATCTGCCACCCTTTCAGCAGCTGACTGTCCGAGCCAGAACAGGGCGTTCTTCCGCACCCCAGAATGCACATCCTTATTGCGCGCAATGTCGAGCACGTCCCTCCACGTGTCGGGGACATCGGCCAACATCGCAGGGGCTATGGCCTCCTCTGCAGCGTCCGGGGTTGCGCCGCGCCAGGCGAGCGAGAGCAGGTACTCGGCCGCCACGCCAGGCGCGACTTCTCCGAGGTCCGCACCGCCCGACGCACGGTGTCGCGGCGACCGTACGATCTCGACCCCCTGCACCACTCCACTTCTTAACTGCACCTCGACTTCCAACCACCCTCGCCGACAGTTGACTCCGTCGACCCCGTCGGAGAAGCGCCACATCATGTGGTGCTCGCCCATCCGTACGCCTTCCTCACAGACCTCCACTTCGGGACGGGCCTCGTAGGAGAACCGCACGGCCCCGTCCTCGTACGGACGGACTCGATCGGAGAGTTGTCCCGCTACCACGCTCGGTAGTAGCGCGAACGCCAATGCCGTCACGGTCTCGCGCACCCTCAGGGTCATCGGTTGATTCCCCGACGTCGGAGTAGCTCGAGCAAGAATTCCGGTACGCGTGGATCGTCGCTCTGACCGAGCCAGAAGATCGCCCTCTGCTTGAGGTCACCATTCGGCTCGCTCCGCGCCACATCCATAAGGAAGTCGATCGCTTCACGATCCCCGCTCTGCGACGCCACGAAGATGACCTGCTCCTTCATGTCGACCCCGTCGAGAGACTCGTACAACCCCTCCAACTCTCGAGCCGCCACACCGTCCATCTGCCCAGCCCAGAAAAGTGCGTTCTTCCGAACCTCCGTCGACTCCGAGCGGTCACGGACGAGCCCCATCAGCCACGCGCGCGCCTCCGGCCCACCGGCCTGTGAGACCCCGAAGATGACGCGCTCTCGGAGCTCGGGATCGCGAAGACGCGGGTAGAGATCGATCAGATACTCCGCCCCCCCCGCGTTGGGATTCTGCGAGATCCAGAAGATCGCCTGCGAGCGGAGCTCTTGATCGATGCTCGGTCGCTCGGCGTACCGGTGGAGTACCTCGACGGCTCGCTGCTCGGAGCGCTGCGAGATGGCGAAGATGGCGCGTTCCTGGAGTTCAGGATCGTCGCTTTCGATCAAGATCGACTCGAGGGCATCGAGAGCCTCGGGCGTGTTCACCTGATGCAGCCAGAAGATCGCCTGCTCGCGGACTTCGTGGTCCGGGTCCGGGTTACGGTGCGCCAGGTCGAGGAGCACGTCGACGGTCTCTTCATTCATCTGCTGGGACACCAAGAACACCGCTCTCCGACGGAGCTCGACCGAACAGTCGTCCCGGCTCTGCAACACCTCGCGCAGAAGCGGGGTCGCCTGCTCGGCATTCATGTTCATGAGTGCGCTCAGCGCCGCCAGGCGAACTTCTTGGTCCTCGTCGCACGGCCCGGAAGCTGCTTCGGCGATCACGGCGGCCGCGTCGGCGTCACCTCCTCGTGCCAACTGAGCGTCCACGCGGACCGCCAGCGCATCCGCGTCCCTTCGAGTCCCTGCATCCGGGTGGCGATCGCGTTGGACTTCGAGCAACTCGGCTGCCGCCCGAAGACGCCGACTGCCTCCCGCGCGGAAGAGCGCGAAGGCCTGCCAGTAGTACGAATCCGCGACGTACCCGGAACGGGGGAAGTCCTCACGCAACTCCGCAAAGCTGTCGGCCGCGTCATCGAAGCGCCGCCGATTGAGCGCTTCACGTGCTTGCTGATAGAGCCGAGCCCCGGGATCCTCTTGGAGCCACGCCTCCGGCACCACCGTCCCGAAGGCCTCGCTGCTTTGGACGGCGCCGAGCACCGCCACCGACGAACACGCCATCCACACCAGTCCACCACCCCACACCACTTTATTCATCGAACGCATCGCTATGCCTCCTTGGGCTCGTTGATGCTATCCCGTCGTCTGATCTTCCACCCCGTCACGTTCCGGACCCCGATGGCAGGACCGCATGGATGCGTGGCAGGACCTCGCCCTCCTCGATGCCACGGAGCGTTAGCTCGAGCTCCGTCCGTGCCCGCTCATCGGCCGAATCTTCCGTCAGGCCGACGATCTGCATCAGGATCAACTCCAGATCGAGGAGAAGTCCCTCCACAGGCGCCGCTTCTCCGGCCCCCGCGTCGATGAGGAGCCTTGTCTCTCCGAGGAGTTGGCCAGCCCACTCCGCCGTCAAAGGATCGATCCGGCCAGCGCGGGCGTCGGCCCGCACCATGGTGAGCACTGCTTCGCTTCGCCCGAGGTAATCGTGTGCCGCGAAGTCGAGGCCGCGATCCGAAGCAGCAACCGCTGCGGCAACCGATGGCTCGGCCGCCCCAGGTGCCACTGAGCTCCGCCCGATCCCGATGCCGAGAACCAGCACCGCAGCCGCGGCGATGCCCCATCCCGCGAAGGATGGCCTCCTCTCCGCGCGGATCGCTCTCCTTTGACTCAACTCCACGACGTGATCCGAGCGTCGCGCGATGTCGCCCTCGATCGCCTCCCACATTTCGGCGGTCGGAGCCTTCGGCGGCGGATGGTATGTCTCGCGCACTTCGGCGAGAACCGTCTCCCACTCCTGACTCATGTGACATACTCCTGCATCGCGGGTCCCAGTGCGTCTCTCAAGCGCGCGCGAGCTCGCGACAGCCTCGCTTTGGAAGTCCCTTCCGCCACCCCGAGCGCCTCGGCGATCTCACCGTGACTGAACCCTTCCAGGTCGTGCATCAGGAAGACCGTCCGATAGATCTCGGGGAGTGCGTCCACAGCCTCCGCGATGCGTTCACGAACGCCGGGATCGGCGGTAGTTCGCCGAGCCGCCAGGGGAGCGGCGTCCTCCAGCGACCTCTCTCGCTTACGATGGCGATCAACCTTCCGAAGCCCGTTTAGGGCCACGGAGACCGTAATCGAGTGCAGCCACGTAGAGAACGCCGCATCGCCCCGGAAGGTGTCGAGCCTGTGCCAAGCTCGGACGAAGGCCTCCTGCGTGAAGTCCCTCGCCAGGTCGTCTGTACCGGCCATCCGGTACGCCAGCCTATATGTGCGGTCTACATGCATATCGTACAGTCGGCGGAAGGCGTTCTGATCGCCCTCCCTCGCCCGCTCCACCCATTCGAGTTCCGTCAAAAGAAGAGCTCGCTGATCGCCGTGACTTCCTCTTCCGGCCAATGGGACACGACGGGGGTGCGAACGGTTGCGGGTTGTCGTCGCGAGACGGCTACACGCCCGGATCGACGGGTAGGATCAGGCGAGCTCGGGCTCCGGCCCCCTCGCGGTTCTCGAGCTCCAAGGTGCCGCCGTGGCCCTCGGCAATCTGTCGGGAAAGCACGAGTCCGATTCCCGAACCGCCCTGCTTCGTCGTGTAGAAGGGCACGAAGAGATTCCCAGTATCCGCAAGCCCGGGGCCCTGATCTTCGACGAGAAGGTGAAGCCGTCCAGACCGGACGAGCCATCGGAGTGTGACCTCACCCCCTTCGGCCTCGAGCGTCGCATCGACTGCGTTTCGAACCAGGTTGATGAGCGCCTGTTCGACTTGGTCAGGATCGGCCTGGACCGAGATGTTGTCTCCGTCGACGACCGCCACGGGGAGCCGCGTCTCGAGATGCGCAACCCGGTGCACCAGGGCCGAAACGGCAACCGGCGCGAGTTCGGGCTTGGGAAGGCGCGCGAGCTTCGCGTATGAAGCCATGAAGCGTCCGAGCGCCTCCGCGCGACTCGAGATCACAGCCAGCCCACGCTCCACATCGGGTCCCACGTCCTCAGGAAGCTCGCTCCGACCGAGAAGGCTCTCGAGACTCCCCGAGATCGACTTGATCGGAGCGAGGGAGTTGTTGATCTCGTGTGACAGGACCCGGATGATTCTCTTCCACGCTTGTCGCTCCTCTTCCCGTAACGCTCGCGACAAGTCGGTGAGCGCGATGAGTTGGAGCGGGTAGCCCTCCTGTCGCACCACAGAGCGGCGAAGCTCCCAACGCCCCGTTCCGCCAGGGAACGAGACCTCGATGGTGCGGGGCGTCACACCTTTGAGGGTGTCACCGAGTCGGAGGTCGGTGGCCGTCTTCCCGATGAGGCGGTCCGAGGCCTGTCCGAGGAGCGTCTCACCGGTTCGGTTCACAAGGCTAAGAACCTCATCCGGATCGAAGGCAAAGACAGCTACCTCGATCTCCTCCAACACCTTACGGAGCGTCTCGGTGGCTTCGACCGCCCCCAGTCGCTGATTCCGGAGGATCTCTTCGAGCTGGTTGACCTCGAGATACGCTAGGGAGAGCGCATCGGAGCCATCGGTGACCCGAGCCCGAATGGAGAAGTCCCCCTCGCGGAGGGCCGCCAGCATGTTGGCGAGCGTTCCGAGCGGGCGCACGATCTGCTCACGGAGCGCGACGGTGACCCCGAGCCACGCGGCGACGAGGAGGGCGCTGCCGGTCCACTGCAGTCGGGCGTCGTACCCACCGAACCAGAGGAAGGCCAGAGACACAGTGACTCCCGGCAGACCTGCCAACATGGTCAGAATGACGACTCGTTGGTCGTGGGTCAGGCGTCGCCACCAAGAAGTCACAGCGGGTCCTACGGGTCGTCGGACTCGGGAAGATCGTCGCCGACGTCGTGTCGCTGGAGCCGCCGGTATAGAGCGCTTCGGCTAAGGCCGAGTGCTTCCGCAGCCTTGGTCACATTGCCCTGATATCGGTCGAGCGCCTTCTCGATGAGGAGGCGTTCCGCCTCGTCGAGCGTCAGCTCCCCAATCTCGCTCGAACCGTCCGCACGCTTGCGTAGGCCGAGGTCCGCGGCCTCGATACGCGACCCCCGAGCCATGAGGACGGACCGTTCCACCGAATGCTGCAGCTCCCGGACGTTTCCGGGCCAGCTATGCGCGCTAAGGGCGTCCATGGCAGACGTGGAAAAGTCGTCGATCTCTCTGCCGTACCGACTCGCCTGTTTCCGTAGGAAGTGGCGAGCGAGAACCGGGATGTCCTCTCTCCGGTCGCGGAGGGGTGGGAGCCGAATCTCGACGGTGTTCAGCCGATAGAGGAGATCCTCGCGGAACTCTCCACCCGCGACGGCCTCTGCGAGGTTGGCATTCGTCGCGGACACCACTCGCACATCGACTTTGCGGGCCTTCGACGACCCCACGCGCTGCACCTCGCGCGTCTCGAGTACCCTGAGAAGTTTGGCCTGCTGCTGCAACGGGACGTTCGCGATCTCATCGAGAAAGAGAGTGCCCCCGTGAGCGAGCTCGAAGCAACCGACGCGGTCCGTCTTCGCATCGGTAAACGCGCCTTTCACGTGGCCGAAGAGCTCGCTGTCGAAGACGCCTTCGCTGAAGCCGCCCGCGTTCACAGCTATGAAGGGTTCGCCGGAGCGCGCCGACACGGCATGTAACCAGTGCGCCACCACCTCCTTCCCGGTGCCATGCTCGCCGACGACGAGAACGTTTGCATCGGACGGGCCCACCCGTTGAATGACGTCGAGCACCGGCTGCATCGCCGACGACTCAGCGATGAGTTCAGGTGCACCCTCTGCCTCCGGGCGAGGCTTTCGATCCCTTCCCTGCGCATTGTCCCGAAGTGCCCGGCCGAGTTCCACCTGAGTCTTGATCGTCCGCAAGAGCACCTGGTTGTCCCACGGCTTCTCGATGTAGTCCCTAGCCCCGCGCCGCATCGCCTCAACGGCCCCCCCTACCGATCCCCACGCTGTCATGACCACGACCGGCAGCGTCTCATCGAGCTCCCGGAGCGAGGAGACGAGGTCTAAGCCTTCGCGTCCGGACGTGGTGTCGCGCGTGTAGTTCAAGTCGATGAGCGCGAGGTCGAGGTGTCCCTCTCGAACCGCGACCTCGACTTCGGCCGGAGAGGAGGCGGTGACGGCCTCGATTCCTTCGGAGCGAAGGAGTATGCCGAGCGCTTCCAGGACGTCTGGCTGATCGTCCGCGATCAGGACGCGGGCATTCATCGAAGAGGCTGTGGCGGCCGCCTCACGCCGGGTCGTCGACGATCCATCCGTCTTTGAGCTGGATCACGCGATCGCCGTACGCGGCATAGTCTTCGTTGTGCGTCACCTGGATGATCGTCGTCCCTTCTTTGTTCAGCTGCTTGAGGAGGTCCATGATCATCCCTCCCTGACTCGAGTGCAGGCTGCCCGTGGGCTCGTCAGCCAAGATGACAGATGGCTCTGCGATGATCGCGCGCGCCACCGCGACGAGCTGCTGCTGCCCTCCCGAGAGCTGGTTCGGGTAGAGGTCCTTCTTCCCGACGATCTGGAAACGGTCGAGGGTATCGGCCACGATCGCTTGCCTCTCCTTGCGCTTCACATTCCGGTACGAGAGTGGGATCTCGAGGTTCTCATAGACGTTGAGATCGTCGAGGAGGTGGTACTGCTGGAAGACGAAGCCGATGTAGCGCTTGTTGAGCTCGATACGGGCCCTCGGCTTCATCGCGTGTACCGGCTCACCCATGAGGTAGTACTCGCCGCGCCAATCCCCATCCAGCATCCCGAGGATGGACAGGAGCGTCGACTTCCCAGCGCCCGACGGGCCCATGATCGTCACGAACTCGCCCTTCTCGATCTCTGTCGTAATACGCCGCAAGACGAAGGTTTCTCCTGCGCCGCTCTTATACGACTTCTCGATGTTCCTAAGCTTGATCATCCGCCCTTCCCTTAGCGTTCGACGTAGAAAAAGTACCACTCCCGAGACACTTCGGCTTCCCTAGCAGCACTCGACGGCGGCCACACGAACGATCGCGGTCGTGGCACCCACTTCACTTGCCAGCGAAAGGGTGTCCACGACCGCGAGGAAAGGCGCTCTCAGCATCCACTGAGAGGTGCCCCCCTTAGGACAGATGCATCGATCCGATCCATTGAGGTCGACGGCGTCGGGTGTCCCTCCGTACGGGCCCGACAGTCCGGTGGTTTCTACGTGGCTACGTCGAATCCAGCCTGTTCGAGCTCTTGGGCTTTGCGCGCATCGTCTTCGCTGACGACCTGGCCGTCGAAGAGGTGAACGGAGCGGTCGGCGACGTGCGCGTAGCGAGGATCGTGTGTGACCATGCAGATCGTCGCCCCCTCATCGTGAAGCTCTTTCATGAGGTCCATCACCGCGTTGCCGTTCTTCGAGTCCAGGTTACCCGTCGGCTCATCGGCCAGCAGGATCAGCGGCTTGCCCACGATCGCTCGCGCTACCGCCACACGCTGCTGTTGACCACCACTCAGCTGGCTCGGGTAGTGACCCATCCGGTGCGCCATACCCACCCGCTCCAGCGCCGCTTGCACTCGCTCCTTGCGCTCGCTGCCCGGCATCCCACGGTACGTCAACGGTAGCTCGACGTTCTCGTACACCGTCAGATCACCAATCAGGTTGAACGCCTGGAAGATGAAGCCGATCGCCTGGTTGCGGATCTTCGCTCGCTGACTCGCCGTCAGATTCTCCACCGGCGTGTTGTCCAGCAGGTACTTCCCGCCGGTCGGGCTGTCCAACAGTCCCAAAATCGAGAGCAACGTCGTCTTGCCGCACCCCGACGGGCCCGCGATCGACACGAACTCACCAGGATGAATCGACAAGTTGATGTTCGACAACGCGTGCGTCTCCACTTCCTCCGTGTAGAACACCTTGCTCAGCCCTTCCAGATGAATCAGAGCATGCTCTGACATCGTCCCCTCCATGTGTATGCGCCGACGTCACGCCGGCGGCGAAGTCGATCCGGATATCAGTCTTTGATCTTGACTCGGTCGAAGCCGTCGAAGCGCGACATGTCGGACAAGATCACTACATCACCTGCCTGCAGTCCCTCGAGCACCTGGATATCGTTCACGGAGCTCGCGCCCAGCCGAACCGTGACTCGATCGGCAAAGTCGCCGTCTGGAGTCACCTTGAAGATCGAGACCTGCTGGTTCGGCTGTCCGAACGTCGGTCGCCCGACATATGTGATCTCATCGAGGCGATCGATCACGACGTTGCCGTCCACACTCAGGTCTGAGCGCGCCGACGGGGGAAGCTCTTGGGGTAACGACACGTCGATCGTCACGGTCCCGTTGCGGACGGCCGGGTCGATGCGGGTGACTCGGCCCTCGATCGTGTCCGTTCGCGTATCGATCAGAGCAGCCTGCCCGAGGACGATATCCTGGGCCTGTGTCTGGGTGATTCGGATCTCGGCCTTCAGACGCTCGGGCACCACGACGCGCGACAGATTTTGCCCGGACTGAACCCACTGTCCCTCTTGGAGGGGTATGTCGAGCGGGGCCACCACCCCGCCAACCGGCACCGTCACCATCATCGACCGAAGTCGGTCTTCGTTGAACTGTACGAGCTCACCGAGGCTACGGATCTGATCGTCCTGCGCATCGATCTGATCTTGCTGTGACGACTCCATCACCGAGAGGCGATCCTGTTCGACCTCGACCTGCAGTTCGAGCGCTTCCATCGCTTCTCGGGAGCGGTCGAGGTCCGCACGGGCCACGAGGTCGGGGTTCTCGTCGAAGAGCCGCTGATTCGTCTCGTAGACACGCTGGGCGTCGAGGTATTGAGAGCGGACCGTCGCCACCGTACCGCGCTGCGTCAGCTCCTGCGTCGCCAACGTCGTCCGCAACTGGGCAAGCGCTGCCTGTGCCTGCGCGAGTTGCTGCCGCGCCGTCAGGAGCTGCATGTCGACGTCCGGATTGCTCATCCGCATGATTACGTCGCCCTGGTCCACCTCCGCGCCGGGCAACGAGATGATCTGCTCGATGCGCCCTGGCGTTACCGCGGTGATCCACCGCATCTGCTCGGGTACCAAAGTCCCTGGGCCCCGAACCTGGCGGATCATCGTCCCGAACTCGACGGTGTCACGCCACACGACCGCACTGTCCACCGAAGGCGCCGCCGTCGGTAGTAGTCTCGGCACGAGTAGGGTCAAGGCGAGGAGGCCGATGGCTCCCAAGGTCCAAACGATCTTCTTCCGCTTCTTCTGCGGCTTGGTATCGCGGATGATATCCATGGTTCGTCCCCCTAGTGCCTAACGCGCGCCGAGCGAGCGGCCCACCGCCGCTTCGAGCACGATCAGGCTGTAGTGAAATTCGTAGACCGCATCCAAGTACAGCTGATCCGCGGTCGTCATCGTCGTCTGGGCGTCCATGAGGAGAAGCAAGTCGGCCGCGCCCAACGCGTACCGCCTTTGTTGCAACTGAAGCTGCTCCTCAGCAAGCGTCCGGTTCCGATCCTCGGCCTGCACGACGCGGTACGAAGACACGAGGTTGTCGTACGCGTTCGTCACCGCGGTGCGCAGCCTCAACTCCTCGGCTCGCCGGTTGTGCTCTGCATCCTCGGCGGCGTTGTTCGCCTGGGAGACCTGGCGTTCTCTGGTAAAGCCGGTGAATACCGGGAGTGAAACCGAGACGGTCGCACGCATCGGGATCGAGTTGAAGCTGAACGGGAAAGCCCGGTTCGACTCGAGGGCGGCGTCCAGGTCGGCTTGGGTGAGCGCAAACGCTCCACAGTCGGGAAAGTCGAAGCCCGGAAGCCCTCCGACGAGGCCGTTTTGCAAGATGTACTGGAACTCGCAGTTGGACTGCTGCGATGTGGCGAAGCGATTCGCCTGGTCGATCACGTACTCTTCGTTGAGCGCCTGCTGGGCCTGACCAGAGAGGTTGGCCGAGAGATTGATCGACGGCAGGTACTGACTGCTGGACAGCTGACGTGCGGCGGCTCGGCTCGCGCTTTCCTGTGCTCTGAACGACCGAAGCGAGGGGTGCTGCTCGGCGGACCAGACGAGGAGTTCGTCGAGGTCGAAGCTCGGCTCGAAGACCTCGAACTCGCTCGACAGCCGCACGCCACTTCCCATCTCGATCCCGATCTGCTCCTGTAGGCGGAGCCGGGCCGCTCGCACGTCCCGTTCCGCCTGAATCATGGTGACCTCGGCTCGTCCCAAGTCGACCTCCGCCTGCTTCACATCCGTTCCGGCGACGGCCCCCGTCGACACCCGTGTCTCGACGATCTGCAAGTTCTGTTGAGCCCGGTCGAGCTGTCGCTGCGCGACGTCCACCCCGTCTTGTGCCCGCAGGACGGTCATGTACTGCAGAGCGGTGAGCGACTCGAGATTGAACTCTTCCGAGTCAATGCGCGCGGCGGTGGCTCGCGAGTTCGCCCGAGCGTTACCCACACCGAAGAGCGTGTTCCCGTCGAGCGTCATCCCGAAGTTGACGTTGTAGCCGGAGAACGCCCAATCCGTGCTCTGGCCCTCGAACACGATGGTACCGAAACGCTGAGAACCCGCCTCCTGCCAGCTCCCGAACGCGCTCGTCCGCACGGAGGGGATGAACTGGGCCCACGCTTCCCGCACTTGCCAATTCGCGGCCGCCTGGTCGTTCGCCGTGCTCAGAAAAGCCGGATTGTTGGACTTCGCGAGAACAATCGCCTCCTCGAGGGTCAGCTCCTCTGGAAGCGATTGGCCATACGCCGCCGTGGCGAACATCATGAGCAGCAGAACCCCGACCCCCAACGCGCGCAGCGCGATTCGGTCGACCGTCTTCACCCACGCTCGCATCACGTCGGCCCCGCCGTTCTTCGTTGTCATCGTTCGACCCCCTGGACTCGCCCGGTCCGCTTTATCGGACCGAATTGCTCGGATGTGCTCGACCGAAGCCGGCGGGCTGATCACCGACCCATCCCCTCACCGCCCCACACCCTCCGGCCGAGCTGCTCATCCGCGTGTGCGTCTGGTGCCTCTTCTTAGAAAGAGACGTGCCACGCCGTACGTATGGGCGTATCCGGTTGTTTCCCAGCGCTTTACCGGTGTTGGGTACCGGGTAGCAGATGGACCTCCGACTGGTCGCCTTCGGGACGGCCCGTCCCAACACCGGACACGGGTGGGTTTCCTCGCGGACGCTCTCGGATGTACCCTCGCTCGTCCACTCCGTGAGCCCAGACGACATGATCCGCTCCTCGAACCCTCCCCTTCTCCCCAGAGCAACCGTTCTTCTCACCGCCATCCTGGTATCCTTCGCCGCCGGGAACGCGACCGAGAGCGCCGGTCAAGCGGCTTCAGCGCCGAGCTGTACCGCGGAAGCGCACCGAGCCTTCGACTTCTGGGAAGGACGTTGGGTCGTACGGAACGCGGCAGGAACGTTGGCGGGGCACAATACCCTCTCGGTGCTCTTGGGAGAGTGCGTGCTCTCGGAGCACTACACGACTCCGTCCGGATATGAAGGACGCAGCCTGAACGCCTACGACTCATCCCGCGGTGTCTGGCATCAAACGTGGATGGACAATGCCGGCGCGGTGCTCGTGCTCGAGGGAGGTTTCACCGGTGAAGCGATGGTCATGGAGGGTGAGACGATCGGCGCCGATGGGAGCGCCACTCGCAATCGGGTGACGTGGTCGCGAGTCGATGGGGATCGAGACCGAGTGCGGCAACACTGGGAAGTCTCGACAGACGGAGGAGCAAGCTGGTCCACTGCGTTCGACGGCCGCTACCTCCGCCACTCAGGGGCGGCGGATTGGGATCTTCTCATTGCTCGCGGGACCGTCGTAGACGGCAGTGGCCGGCCCGGCTTTGCGGCCGATATCGCGATTAGAGGAGACCGCATTGTCCGCGTGTCACGCGAGCCGCTCGATCGTGCGCGTGCCGCTCGCGTGATCGAGGCGCGAGGCAAAGTGGTGGCGCCCGGCTTTGTCGACATCCACGCGCACCTCGAGCCGCTACTGCGACTCCCCGACGGACAGAGTGCAGTCCGCCAAGGCATAACCACGGCGCTGGGTGGGCCAGACGGAAGCTCGCCATGGCCACTCATCGAAGAGATGGATGCGGCTTCGGAGACGCGCCTCGGGTTGAACGTCGGATTCACCATCGGTCACAACACCGTGCGCCGCGCGATCCTGGGTCTGGAAGATCGCGCTCCTACGGCTTCGGAGCTCGAAGCGATGAAGGGAATGGTGGCTCGCGGCATGGATGAAGGTGCGTACGGAATCTCCACCGGTCTCAAATATCTGCCGGGAGCCTTCGCGCACATCGACGAGGTCGTCGCCCTCTCCGAGGTGGCTGCCGAAAGGGGTGGCTTCTACACGTCCCACCTAAGGGAGGAGGGCCTGGGCCTCATCGAGAGTGTTCAGGAGGCGTTGGAGATTGGACGGAGAGCCCAAATCCCGATCGTTCTCACGCACCACAAGGTGGTCGGGAACCCGATGTGGGGAAGCTCGACCCGCACGCTCGCGATGGTGGATTCGGCGCGCGCTGCGGGTACGGATGTGATGATCGACCAGTACCCCTACACGGCGAGCTACTCGGGTATCACGATCCTAGTGCCAGCGTGGGCAATGGAGGGCGGTAGCGACGCGCTTCTCGCTCGCGCCGATGATCCGGCCACGCGTGACTCCGTCCTAGCAGGTATCGAGTTCAACATCATCAACGACCGCGGGGGGAACGACCTCAGTCGCGTCCAGCTCGCCCTCGTACCTTGGGATCGCTCTCTCGAAGGACTGACTCTTCGCGACTGGGCCGAGCGGGACGGCTTGGACCCTTCCCCGGCAACCGGCGCCCGACTCGTGATCGAGGCCGTCCGCCGGGGCGGCGCCAGCGCGATCTACCACGCCATGTCAGAAGAGGATGTCGAGACGATCATGGCCCATCCGTGGACGATGGTCGCTTCGGACGGGCGATTGGTCGCGATGGGAGATGGTCATCCGCACCCGAGGTGGTACGGGACCTTCCCACGAGTCTTAGGCCGGTACGCTCGCGACCGGGGGGTGCTCTCGATCGAGCAAGCGGTCCGGAAGATGACGGCTCTTCCCGCCGAGCGAATCGGCCTTCGGGAGCGGGGGCAGCTGCGAGCCGGATGGTACGCCGACGTCGTCGTCTTCGACCCGACCACAGTGAGGGACCGTGCGACGTTCGAGGAGCCACACCAGTATCCGGAGGGCATCGAGTACGTGTTGGTGAACGGCAGGATCACTGTCGACGAGGGCGAGTATCGCGACGTACGAGCCGGTTCGATCCTAAAGCGCGGGAGGAATTGAATTGAGCTCTCTCGAGGCGGTCAGGTCCGAGCTGTCGGACGCCCTCGGACCGAATCACGTGCACTCCGACGTCCCGCTCGCACCGTACACGACCTTCCGCATCGGAGGCCCTGCCGACCTCTTCGTCGAGGCACGAACGTCCGACGCGCTCGTCACGGCCGTCGAGGTCGCGACTGCCCGAGGGGTACCGTGGTTCCTCCTCGGCCGAGGGGCGAACATCCTGGTCGGGGACGGCGGCTTCAGAGGCCTCGTCATCCGTTGCGCCATCGGTGGGATCGAGCAGCTCGATGCGGTCCGGTTGAAGGCCGGTGCCGGCGTCGACACCTTCCCCGACCTCATCATGGCGTCCGTGGAGCTCGGTCTGGGCGGGCTCCATCACTTCGTTGGGATCCCGAGCACGGTGGGCGGCGCCCTGTGGCAGAACCTCCACTTCCTCTCGCCCGCCCCAGAGCGCGAGCGGACGATCTTTATCGAAGAGGTGTTGGACAGCGCAGAGATCTTCACCGAAGAGGGTGAGCGCCGCACGGTAGGAGTCGAGTACTTCGACTTCGGATACGACGAAAGCATCCTACATCACCGCAATGATGTGGTGCTCTCAGCGACCTTCCGACTCAAACCCACGGATACCGACGAACTCCGGCGGGTCATGAGGGAGAACTTGGCGTGGCGCGACGATCGCCACCCGGATCTGTGGCTCTACCCCTGCGCAGGGTCGATCTTCCAGAAGATCCAGGGAATCGGCGCGGGCCGGCTCATCGACGAATGCGGCCTCAAGGGTCACGTCCACGGAGGGGCGGCGATCTTCCAGAAGCATGCCAACATCATCGTGAATGTGGGCGGTGCTACCTCCGCCGACGTGCGGACATTGATCGACCTCGCCCAAGAGACCGTTCTGCGCGAGACCGGCCACCGGCTCGAGCCTGAGATCTCTTTCGTCGGAGACTTCTAGCCCACCTTCTCGGCGGCCAAGCGAACCAGGGTCGTCTCGTCGATCTCGTGCCCTCCGTCGTACTCCACCATCCGGACCGAGACCCCCGCCTCGTCCATCCGAACCTTCTCCTCTTGAGCCAGTTGAGAGGAGAGCGCCCGGTCCGCGGAACCCCGCACCAAAAGGACGTCGGCAGCCGCGAAGGCCGGCGCCGCCTGGGCCCAATCGAGGTCGGGCGGGGTGAAATCCCCCCACAAGATGAGGCGCTCCGGCTTCATACGACCGTACGTCACCCATCGACTCGCGGTCGCGACCCCTTGGGAGAAGCCGACCACGCACTCGCGAGCCGGAGCGTTCAACTCCGCCCTTACTTCGTCGGCGAGCGCGTCGAGGTACCGCACGTAATCCCGAATCTCGACGTCGCGATCGTCGCGGGTCATCCACGTCGCACCGACCACGGATTCGGCTCCATGGCGGCCCTGCCCCGACGAAACGTAGAAACGGGACAAGGCGTCCGGCGCGACCAACAGCCTCTCGCCAGTCGCGATCGGAAGAAAGCGCCGCAAGAATCTCCGTCCGAGTTGGCGGTATCCGTGCAGGAGGAACCAAACTTCCTTCGCAGATCTCGGGTCTCCAACCGTCCAATACCGAGCCGTCTTGGCAACCTCTATGTGGTGCGACTGCATCGACATCGCTAGAACGGGTTGTCGCACGACATGAGGTCGGGCTGCTTCTGGTCGGCCTCGGAGAGCACGGGCGTCGACAGCGGCCAGGCAATCGCCACCGCGGGATCGTCCCAGCGGAGCCCCCGATTGGCGTCCGGCACGTACGTCGACGTTACCTGGTAGAGCACGTCGGCCCGCTCGGAGAGCACACAATACCCGTGAGCGAAGCCGGGGGGCACCCAAAGAAGCTCACCCGACTCCTCCGAAAGCGTGTGGCCGACCCACTGACCGAAGGTGTCAGCCTCTCTCCGGAGATCGACGGCCACATCGAAGACCGCACCCCGAACCGCCGCGACCAGCTTCCCTTGTGCGTGTGGGGGCACCTGGTAGTGGAGGCCGCGTAGGACGCCCCGGGATGAGGTAGCGAGGTTCGTCTGGACAAACGGGGTGTCGAGCCCCGCCTCACGGAACGCTTCGAGCCGATACATCTCTTGGAACGTTCCCCGGGGATCGACATGTCGGCCCGGACGAACGAGGACCACGTCCGGGATGCTGAGCGCTTCGAAGGTAAAATCCATGGCTCCGGGAGCAGTGAGTCGATCCAAGCTAGCTCGCGTCTTCCTCGATCACGAGGCGGGTGAGCGTGCGTCCGAAGCTTCGGTGAATTCGCCACGTCAGAAGGATCGCCACCACGGCGATCCCGAGCGCGAGCCCCCACCACACTCCGGCTCCACCCAACCCCGCTTGGAAGCCGAGGCCCACAGACACAGGCAACCCGATCATCCAGAAGCCCAACAGATTCATGAACATGGGTACGCGTGTGTCCCCGATCCCCCTGAGCGCACCAGCGGCCGCAACCTGGAGTCCGTCGAAGACCTGAAACACCCCGGCAATCGGGAGCAACGCGGCGGCGTAGGCGACGACTCTGGGATCCGCCGAAAAGAGGCGCGAGAGGAAGCCAGGCACGGTGAGGAATAGGGCGGCGGTCACCGTCATGACCGCCGTGGCCGTGCCGAGCCCAGCGCCCACGGCTCGCCGGGCGGCCGCGTCATCCCCCCGCCCCACGGCCTGACCGACCACCACCGAGGTCGCCTGCGCAACACCGACCGGAATCATGAAGGTCAACGCCGCGAGCTGGAGTGCGACTTGGTGTCCGGCCACCGCTACGGTTCCGAGTAAGCCCATCAAGAGACCGGCTGCTCCGAAGACTCCGAACTCCAGCGCTTGCTGAGCTCCGATCGGGCCGCCGACTCGTAGAAAGCGAAGGAGGGGCTTGGTCGCGAACGCTTCTGGCCGCCACGGAATGAGGGCGGGGCGCAGCCGGCCCCACGCGATTGCGAGCAAGACCATCACCATGAACCAGCGGCCGAGGCTCGTCCCCCACGCAGAACCCACGGCTCCGTACGCCGGCATGCCCAGATTCCCATAGATCAGGACCCAGTTCAGGGCCACGTTTACGACGTTCCCCAGAATCACCGTCATCACGATCGGGCGGACGAGGCTCATCGCCTGGAGACTCTGCCGGAAGACCAGGAAGAGGTAGAAGGGAAAGAGGCCGAGTATGAGTCCGCGGGTATATGCTGCCGCGACGGGGACTACGTCCGCGGGCTGTTTGGCGAATGTGAGGAAAGGCGCCGCGGGGAGCATGAGGAGTGTTGCAAGTACCGTGAGTCCGAGCGCGAGGACGCAGCCCCGCTGCACCCCGCGGGCGATTCCGACCCGATCGAGGGCCCCGACGGCCTGTGCAATGACGGGATCCAGCGCATACAGCACACCCTGGCCAAATATGGCGACGCCAAAGAAGTAGAGATTCCCGATCGCCACTGCGGCGAGGTCCGTCGCCGAGACCCGTCCCACCATGACGGTATCGACGGCCCCCATCGACATGGTGACCACTTGGACGAGCGCCACCGGGGCCGCGAGCGAAACGAGCTGGGCAAGATCGTGTCGAGTAGGTAGGAACCCCCTCAGGACACCATCCCGTGCTCGATCGGATGAATTCGGCACCCCACCTCCCTTGTCGGGGCGCACCCCCGGTCAGCCGCTCAGATCATGCGTTTCTTCAACTCCAGCGCCGCCTTCCGCCTCGCGACCCTCGCGTGCGTCGCCATCGACCAGCCGGCGTCTCCGATCCCGGCGGACTTCTTCGAGCAGCGCTTCTTCGTCTTGGTCGCCTTTGGGCTCGAATCGGGGGGCGCTACCCTCGTC
Organism: Longimicrobiales bacterium; assembly: GCA_965223235.1. GTDB lineage: Bacteria > Gemmatimonadota > Gemmatimonadetes > Longimicrobiales > Gaopeijiaceae > UBA2589. The sequence continues at coordinate 321,334 of CBDCVV010000007.1, read as the reverse complement.
CACGGCGAAGAACCAGATCCACGTCGTCGGAGTCCCGGCCCAAAACGCCGCGAACCGAGTGAAGCCGTGAACCCCTTTCCGCTTCATGTCCACGTACACGATGTTGGCGACCGACCAGACGATCGCCGCGATGAGGGTCTCTAGGAAGGGGATCATGGGGTTCGAAGATCGGTTGCAGCCCACCGACGACACCACGATGATACCGACTCCTCCTCGCTCGACCAGGCTTCATGGCTAGTCCAAAGGAATCTCCCGGCGCCCGTCTGCAGTCGCTATGGCAGCGCCTCTCTCCTCTCCCTGGAGGTCGCTGGCTCTTCAGCCGGCTCCTGGGATGGATGGTGCCGTATTCTTCTTCGATCGGCGCCACGGTCGAGGATTTCGAGCCGGGACGAGTCACCGTCTCGCTCCGCGACCGGCGAGCTGTCCGCAATCACCTTGGTTCGATCCACGCGATCGCGCTCGCGAATCTAGGCGAACTGGCGACCGGGCTCGCCCTCATCGGAGGGCTTCGTCCCGACGTCCGCGGCATTCTCGTCGAACTTGAGGTCACCTATGTCAAGAAGGCCCGGGGCAAGCTCTTAGCGGACGCAGAATGTGTGCTGCCACGCGTCACGGACGACATGGATTATCAGGTCGTCGCCAAGATCCATGACAAGACGGAGGATGTCGTCGCCGTAGTGACGGCTTCGTGGCGCCTCTCCCCGAGGCGTGCCAAGCCGTGAACACGCCCTCGGCCCCCTCCCCCCTCCAGACACCCCTGACCGCCGACGTCGGAATCGCTTTTCCGATCATCGGCGGGCCGATGTACCCGTGCTCCAACCCCGAGCTCGTCGCCGCGGTGTCCGAGGCCGGCGGAATCGGAGTGCTTCAGCCCGTCACCCTCACGTACGTCTTCGGATACGACTTTCGAGAAGGAATCCGGAAGATCCGGTCCCTCACCGAGAAGCCGATAGGGATGAATGCGCTCATCGAGACGTCGTCCGAGACGTATCGCAAACGGATGGAGGAATGGATCGACGTCGCTCTCGAAGAAGGTGTGCGATTCTTCATCACCTCCCTCGGAAAGCCCGATTGGGTCGTCCGACGGGTCGAGTCGGTAGGCGGCGTCGTGTATCACGATGTGACGGAACGGAAGTGGGCCCAAAAGGCCGTAGACAGTGGGGTCCGCGGGCTCATCGCAGTAAACCGCCGCGCCGGAGGGCACGCGGGCCCTCGCGGCCTCCGCGAGCTCCTCGACGAAGTCGGCGACTTGGGCCTTCCGGTCGTCTGCGCGGGTGGAGTGTCCACCCCCGAAGGATTCGTGGAGGCACTCCGTCACGGGTATGCCGGCGTTCAAGTCGGCACCCGATTCATCGCGACACCGGAGTGTCTTGCGAGCGCCCCCTACAAAAAAGCGATCGTCGATGCGTCCGAGGAGGACATCGTCCTCACAGAGCGGCTTACGGGTGTTCCAGTGGCGGTCATCAACACCCCGTACGTGCAACGGCTCGGTCTGAAAGCGGGTCCGCTCGCGAAGTGGATGCTCAAGGGCCGACGCACAAAGCATTGGATGCGATCGTTCTACGCGCTTCGCTCCGCATGGACGATGAAGCGGACGGCTTTGGACGACAGGGGCAGCCGGGAGTACTGGCAGGCCGGAAAATCTGTTGCAGGTATCGACCAGGTTCGCCCAGTCAGGGCCATCATCGACGACTTTGTCGCAGCGCTTCGCAGCTAGACGTCATCCGTTCCTACGATCGAACTGCGGCGCTCCAAGACGACCGTGTCCCGCCACCGGCCGTCATCCGTCCGACCAATACGACGCCGGCGCCCCACGACCGTGAATCCGGCCCGCTCGTGAAGGGCGACGGATGCTTGGTTCTCGGGGAACACGCTCGCCTGAAGCGTCCACACGCCGGCAGCCTCGCTCGCGGTGACCAACGCGGCGAGTAGCGCAGAACCGATGCCTCGGCCACGCGCCGTCTCGCCCACGTAAACCATCACTTCGCACACTCCTTCGTACACCGGTCGTGCGGAGGTGGGGCTGAGCGCGGCGAAGCCCACGACCCGTCCCCTCCGCTCTGCGACCAATCTTCCCGCCTCGTGTCGGGCCGCGATCCACGCGGTCCAGCTCGGCACTTCGGTCTCGAAGGTGGCGTCGCCCGTTTCGATGCCTTGGCGATAGATCTCCGCCACGGCCGACCAATCCGTCGCGGTCAGCTCGCGAATGGTGACATCGACGGAATTCATGGCTCGACGGAGCCTTGCTCCCCCCCGTGACCGAGCTTGGGATAGTGCCAGGCGAGTGCGAGGGCGAGGAGGAATCCGCCTAGTAACCCGTAGAGGAGGAGCGACTCGAAGAGCGACGGAAGCGCGAGCACGCGCCGAAACCACTTCGCAATCTGGAACACGACCCAGGCGACAACGGGGTACACCACGATCGTGATCCCCGCGCGTCGGATGGCATCGCCCGGGAGCTTGAGTGGTGAGGAATCGCGGCTCACCGGAGCTCCCGAAGGAAGGATGAGACCGCCCGGTCGAAAGCTCCGGGGTCTTCGAGAAAGGGGAAATGGCCTGCATTGAGCTCGATCGCCCGCCCCCTCTGAACCGCTTCGGCAATCGCCTGCGACATCCGCGCTGGAGGCCCATCATAGCTCCCGTACACCACGAGCACGGGCGGAGCGATCTCGGTGAGCTGCTCCCACCGGACGGCCGACCCGAGGCTGCCTCCGAGCAGGACCGCCACATCCTGGCCCACTGCGGCCGTGCGGGGCGCTCCCGGAAGTCGGATCTCTGCCACCCTGTCGGGGTCGCGCATAACGGGGCGGAACGAGATCCGGTACATCTCGGCGAGCGTCTCCGCGTCACGCTCCTGGAGCCCCGGAGACGCTCTCAGTTCGGAAAGTCGCTCGCGGTCGGCAGCCTTCGTGCGTCGCCCGACCCGGTCCGCGGTTTCGGACGCATAGCGGTTGCCCGGCTCCACCGGAGCGACCAGCACGATAGCCTCGGTGCGCGCCGGGTGGCGCCGCGCGTACTCGAGGGTAAGCACCGACCCGAACGAATGTCCGAGGAGGGCAATCCGCTCGAACCCGAGTGCCTCACGCAGCGCTTCGATGTCTTCCACCGAGGTCGATAAAGTCACCGAGCTACGGGTCATTCGGGCTGGGGAGCCACCCGTGCCTCGCTGATCGAAGTAGATGAGCTTCGAATTCGACGCCAATACGTCGAGGCTCGGACGTAGGTATTGGTGGTCGAGGCCCGGCCCCCCGTGCACCACGAAGAGGGGTGCACCCTGTCCGACGATCGTGTACGAGATCTGCGCATCACCGCGGGTGAGCACCCCCTGGCCTTCCTGGGCTCCCGCCTCGGACATCGACACCGCGAATGAGACGCATACACCGAGAATGGCGCCCATCCGCGATCTACATGGCGATCGATTCATCATCTGACAGCGATGATATCGTTAGAAGCGGTTGTTCACCACGTTGTTGAAAATCGACCCGAACTGGAAGGAGAAACCGGCACCGAAGTCCCAGTCGAAGTTCGATAGCAGCCGCCGCCGCTGCAGGAGGATCTCTTCATCGGTCGCACCTCCAGCCGGGAGGAAGAGCTGATCGCGAATCCAAGACACCCTGCCGTTCACCCGCAGATTGAGCCCGCGCACGATGCGAAACGAGAGGAAGCCGCCCGTACTCAACCGGTACCGATCCAAGTCGTGGAGGTACTGTGACGCGGATACGTTCGCGAACACCGAGCCCCACGGTTGCCGCTGGTTGATGAAGACATCGACCTCATGGAGCGGGCGGGTTTCGGACGTCTGATCGAAGAGGGTGATCTCTTCGTAGTCGAAGTAGCGGGCGCCGAGCGAATACTGCACGCGCAAGGAACGACGCGTCGCTTCTTCGTACGGCCACACGCTGTACTCGACTGCCCCTCGAGCACCCACGCTGAGGTCTTGATTGGTACGAGTCGCGGCGGACGCCTCCGTCGACCCTCCGATCGACCAATGATCGGACAAGGCGTAGACCGCGAAGAACTCGGTATCCCAGTCGCGACGAGAGTCGACGATCGTCGTGTCGGTCAGCTGGATCTCGTTGCGCCTCCACGACCCGCGAGCGTCGAACTCGATCTTCCACGTTTCACTGACTCGGCGCGCCTCGAAGCCGCCGTTGAAGCGGCGATTCTTCCGCGAGGTCTCTCCGCTCAAGTTGGTGTTGAAGTCCACCTCGAACACCCAAAAGTCCCAAGGATCATCGACTTCTTGAGAAGTCACGATGCGATCCTGAACATCGTCTGCCTGGGCGCTCACGATGTCGAAAGGGGCGTCATTGCCCCGTAAGATCGAGTAGCGCGCGAGCCCTGTGGCCAAGATACGCGTCAGCCCCTCGACCTCCTCGTCCCGCACGTCTGTGCCCAAGGTGCTGAAGGTCAGCTGATCGTCGCTTCCCTCGAGTGCCCCCACTCCGATGAAGTCGACCTCGTAGCGGCTGCCGCCACTCCCCGTTCGTTCGCGCGTCACAATCACGTGGACGTCTGCATCGCGACGGTCCCGCATCCAATTCACCCAGTCGATTACGGTCCGGAACTCCCGCTGATCGCATGCGGATCCGGAGCACTCGAGGAAGACCCGAATCAGATCGTCCGCGGCTTGCTGTGCCTGAGCGACGTGCGCCCCAACACCTAAAGCCAAGACGAAGACACAAGCGAAGCTGATTCGGCGGATCACGCAGTGCTCCCAAGTGACGGGATGGGGGGAAGCGTTAGGGGCCGCGGGCGAATGCCCGCGACCCCAAAGATAGACGCTCCAAACCTCCGGAACGTTTAACCGGCCCCTGGTTGGGGCTCCAACCCTCCCGAACCCGTGAGCCGCGTCCGCGCCGCGCCGGCGGGTTCCGGCTCCGGCATAGGATGAGCGTGGCGTGGCGCTTGTCGGCTTCGCGCGCCCTCCTCAGCGGCGGTCTCCGTACCCTCCGAGGCGACATAGTGCTTCCGGAAGAACGCTGTGAAGTCGTCGACCAGCGAGTACATCACGGGCACCAAGACGAGTGTCAGGAAGGTGGCGAACAAGATGCCGGCGATGATCGCAACCGCCATCGGGCCCCACCACGCGGCCTGCTGCCCACCCCAGAAGATCTCCGGATTGAGCGAGCTATAGAGGCCGAAGAAGTCGAAGTTGAGCCCAATCGCGAGCGGCACCATACCGAGGGCCGTAGTCAGGGCCGTAAGCACGACCGGCCTAAACCGGGTCTTGCCACCAAGGACCAACGCCTCTCTCCGGTTCAGCCCATCTCGGTCCCTGAGTACGTCGATGTAGTCGATGAGAATGATGGCGTTGTTCACCACGATCCCGGCGAGGGAAATGATTCCCACACCGGTGTTGATGATCCCGAACGGCATCCGGAACAGCATGAGTCCGAGCAGGACGCCCATAGTCGACATAATGACCGACGTCAGAATGATGACCGGCTTGATCACCGAGTTGAATTGGCTAATCAAGATGAACCCGATCAGGAGCAGCGCCGTGAGGAACGCGCCGCTGAGAAACTCGGTCGCCTCGTCCTGCTCCTGGGACTGACCGGAGTACCGCATCGTGTAGCCGGGTGGGAGCTGATCACCGAAGTCCGCGAGCACCCCCTGAACCTCCGCCAGCACCGCGTTGTTCGTGTATCCGGCTGCAACGTCGGAGGTGATCGTGGCCATCCGCTCCTGATCTTTCCGACGGATCGTACCAGCACCATCCTCGACGCCCCACGTCGCAACCTCGACGAGCGGCACCTGGACGCCCCCTTCGGCCATCACCGTTAGCTCCCGTAGCCCCTCCAACTCATCCCGGAATTCGGCTGCGAGGCGCACGATGATGTCGTACTCGTCGTTTCCGGTCCGGTACTTCGCCGCCTCGATCCCGTTGATCGCACCGCGGACCGCCATCCCGACCTGTTGTGTGCTCAAGTCGTAGAGCGCGGCCTTCTCTCGGTCCACCACAACCGCCAGCTCGGGCCGAGCGGCGTCCATATCGGACTCGAGCCCGGTCAACTTCGCGAAGACCGGTGAATCTTCGAGGATGTCGAGTATGTCGTCCGAAAGTCCCTTCAGGACCTCCGCATCTTCACCCGCCAGCTCGATGCTCACCGGAGCACCCTGGGGCGGCCCGTCCTCGACTTGTCCAATCGTAACGACCGCCCCCGCAATCTCGGTGCCGATCGAAGCCTGCATCTCCGCGAGCGTCTCGAAAGCGTCCTGCTCACGGTCCTGGAAATCCACGAGCGCAATCGAGAGCCGGCCACCTTCGGGTCCGGACGGTCCACCACCCATCGGGTTCCCCCCTCCGCCACCGCCACCCGTCACCGAGACCACGGACTCCCAGTCACCCCGGCCGCCGACGCCAGCCAGCTCACCTTCGAGACGCCGTACGATGGAGTCCGTCACTGCGGCGCGTGTTCCGACCGGTGTCTCGACATCCACCAAGAGCATCGGAGGAGGCATGTCTTCCGGGAAGTACTCGATACCCGGACCAAAGCGGCCGTATGCGAAGGCCGTACCCACGAAGGCCACGACCGTACCCGCGATAAGAATCGCTCGATGATTGAGTGACCAGCGAAGCGACGCCTCGTAGCGATCCATCATGCGAGGCAGGATCTGATCTTGGAATCGCTGTGCCATACCGTGCAGCACGAAACGATGTAGCGCCCAGATCGCGACCGCAGTCAATGCAAGAAGCCCCGCAGTAAGCAGATTGGCCCCGGCGATGCCAAGGAAAACGAGCGCACCTACCCCGATCAACGTCCAACGAGCAGCCGGAGTCAACGGAGCCGTGGGCGTCCCGTCGAGCCGCATGTACATGGCGCAAAGCGTCGGAATGATGACGAGTGCCACGAAGAGCGATGACGTAAGCGTCACGATCAGGGTGCGTGGGAGGTACCCCATGAACTCGCCCACTTCTCCCGGCCAAAAGAGGAGCGGAGTGAAAGCCGCCAACGTCGTGGCCGTCGCGGCGATGATGGGAAGAGCGACTTCACCGGTCGCCTTCGTTGCCGCGGATCTACGTTCCCAACCCTCTTCCAGATAGCGGTAGATGTTCTCGACGACGACGATCGCGTTGTCGACAAGCATCCCGAGGGCCAGGATCAGGCTGAAGAGCACGACCATGTTCATCGACTGTCCCAACCCCTTCAACACCATGAAGGAAAGGAACATCGAGCTCGGGATCGAGATCGCCACGAACATCGACGTGCTCGCCCCGAGGAAGAAGAAGAGAATCCCAACGATGAGAATCAGCCCCGAGATGATGTTGTTCTCGAGGCTCGAGACCATCTCCTCGATCTGCTCGGACTGATCGGCAGTGAGCTCGATCGTGGTCGTCGGCGGGAGCGTCGGGGTCATTTCGTCGACCACGGCCTTAATCTCGGCCGACGTCTCGATGATGTTCTCACCGGACCGCTTCACCACGTCGAGCGTGACCACTGCACGGCCGTCCATACGGGCGAAGTTTTCCCGCTCGGCGAAGCCGAAGTCCACGTCGGCAATGTCCCGGACGTAGATCGGCCGCCCGTCCTGCATCGAGACAACCAGATCTTCGATGAGTCGCGGATCCTCGAACTCGCCGTCTACGCGAACGAGGTACTTGGTGTCTCCCACATCGATCGCGCCGCCCGGGATGTTGACGTTCTCTGTGCGGATCGCGTCGATCACGTCCTGCAAGGCGATCCCGTAGTAGTTCATCCGCGAGAGGTTGACGTCGACTTTCACCTCACGCTCGAGTCCTCCTCGTAGATCGGCCCGGAGCACGGCCGGAATCGCCTCGATCTCGTCCTGCAGCTCCTCGGCGATCTCCTTCAGGCGCACAAGCCCGTACTCGCCCGAGAGGTTCACCTGGAGGAGTGGGATCTCAGAGAAGTTGAACTCGATGATGGACGGTTCTTCCGCGTCTTGCGGCAGGTCCGGCTTCGCGAGGTCGACCTTTTCACGAACCTTCTGCAACGCCTCGTCGAGGTTCACCGAAGGATCGAATTCCGCGACCACACTCGAGTAGCCCTCGATCGAAGTCGAGGTGAGTTCCTTGATGTCGCTGATGGTCGAGAGGTCCTCTTCGATCACTCGAGTGATCTGGCTCTCCATATCCGCGGGTGACACCCCCGGATAGATCGTGTTCACCGCGATGATCGGGATCGGCAGCTCCGGAAACGACTCCTTGGGGGTCGTCTGGTACGCGAGAATGCCCATCAGCCCGATGATGAGAAGCAGAACCAGCACCGACGTCCGATGTTCGATCGCGAAGCTGGTGGCCTTGAACTCCTCGAACTCCTCTTCCGGCGCGCGCTCGATCGGGGAGCCACCCCCCACAGCGCCCGGCCGGCCGTTCTCTTCGTTGCGGCTCATCGGTTCCCCCTAATCGCTCACGATGTTGATCCGATCCCCGCCCGACACCGACTTGTGTCCGACCACGATCAGCTGGTCACCCACCGAAATACCTTCTTCGATCACAACGAGGTTGCGGCGCGTCGGCCCGACCTGAACCGGTCGCTCCTCCGCAACCGCCCGTCCCCCCTCCTCCACCGCCAGAAAGACCACATACCCGTCCTCGACTCGGACGAGAGCGTCTTGAGGCACCACCATGGCTTCCGCCACCTCACGGCGGCTGATGGACATGTTCGCCACCATCTCCGGCTTGATCTGGTTCCCAGGGTTCGGCAACTGCACTTCGATCGGGAAGGTGCGGCTCCGCGAATTGATCGCAGTACCTACGTACCGGATGGTCGAGGCGTACGTTTCGTCTCCCAGCGCTTCGAACCGCAGAGCAGCCGACGCTCCAACGCTGACGTCGGGGGCGTACCGCTCAGGGACGCCCGCGAAGACCTTGATCGGGTTGGTGTCGATCAGGCGTCCGATTGTCCGCCCGGGTGCGACCATCGTACCCACGTCGACGTGCCGTTCATCGAAGATCCCCGAGAACGGAGCGCGAATCACGGTCCGGGCGAGTCGCTCCTCCAGGCCATCCAACGTTGCCGCGGCCTGCTCCGCCATGTAGCGCGCCTCTAGGTACGCGATCTCCGACCCCACCTGATCCTCTTCCCACAACCGCTTCCGGCGCTCCCACGTTTGCTGCGCCAGCTCCGCTGCTGCCCGAGCTTGGTCGACCTGGGAAGACAAGATCCGGTCGTCGATCTTCGCGATCGGGGCGCCGGCTCTCACGAAGCTCCCCCGGTCGACATAGATCTCCCGGATAGCGCCGGACTCCTCGGCCTCGAGCGTCACGTCTTGGCTCGCCATGGCGACCGATGTCAGTCGAATCTCTTCGACGAACGTCTCGGTGGAGATCGGCGCGACCTCGACGTTGATGACCCGAACGAACTCCTCCGTACCCTCAGCGTCCTCGGTTCCATCCGCCTGCGCCGATCCGCAAGCCCCGACCGCCAGCGCCATCCCCGCCACTGCAAGGACCCGCATCGCCCCCTTCATCGCCTCGACCTCCACTTGATGGCGTATCGTCCTCATCACTCCTCTCCCCTTTCTTCGAGCCGCACATCGACCATGGGGACCGTACCGGTCGCCTCGTCGTACTGCGCCCGTGCAACCAGGTAGTCGTAGACCGCCTGGGCGTAGTTGAATTCACTTTGACGGAGCGCCACCTCAGAGTCGGTGAGCTCCAGCTGACTCGAGATCCCTTCCGCGTACTGCGCGCTGGCAATCTCGAAGCCCCGTCGTGCCTGCCGCACCGCCATTTCCTGACCCCGAGCCCGGAGGTACGACTCTTCCACGCTCTCCAGGATGGTCCTGATCTGGCTTTCGGCGGCTTGTATCCCTTGTTGCGAATTGGCTCGTGCCTGCCTGAGAGCCGCGCGTCGCTGATCGATCCGAGCGTCACGACGGAAGCCCTGGAAGATCGGGACGCTCACTCGGACGCCGAATGCTTTCGAGTCCGCGCGCTGCCCATCACCGCGCCCGAAGAAGCTCGGACTCCCGTTGTCCTGAGCCGTCACGACGTAGTTCCCGAAGAGGGTGACCTCCGGCAGATAGGCCGCCTGCTCGAGCCGCATCTCGGTTTGACGCAGCTCTTCGGTCAACTCCAGCTGGCGGAGGTCCGAACGCATCTCGATACCGCGCTGTATCCCGTCACCCAACGCGCCCTCCGGGCGTGTCGGATCCCGGATCTCGGCACCGTTGAACGTCAAGATCTCCCGGTTGGCGACTGTGTTCGCCGCGAGGTCGGCGAGATCCATTTCAGCTAGAGATCCCTGCACGACCAACGCCTCGTGGTCGTCGACTCCTGCCAAGATCGCCATCGACCTGCGACTCTGTTGCACCGCGTTCTGCGCACGCCTGAGATTCGGCTCCAGATTCGCGAGCTCCACTTCGAGCCTCAAGACGGAATAGTCGTCGGCGAGCCCCGCTCGGTTCAAAGCCCGCGTCTCTTCGAGCGACTCACGCACACGCGCCACCGAGTTCTCGGTCAGGCGGGCCTGCTCCTGTGCGAGGAGCACTTGGTAGTAGGCGGTCCGTACCTGAGTCACGATCGCTTGCTCACGCCCGCGGACCGTCTCGTCTTGCAGATTCTCGAATCGCTTCGCGGCCCCGAGCGCCACGATCACCCCGCCGCGGAAGAGTGGTTGCTCCACGGACAGCGTCGAGTTCCACTGATTGTCCGCCCCGAACTGGACCGGGATGTAATCATCCGGACCCGCCGTGGGATCGAAGATCACGGCCGGCAAGAAGTTGACCGGTACCGCGAGGTTCCTCTGGTACGAGGCGTTCAGATCGACCGTGGGCATCACATTGCCCCACGCCTCCGACACCTGTTCCTGCGCGGTCTCGAACTGCTCGCGAGCTGCAACCAGCTCCAAATTCGTGTCCAAAGCCGACCGGACCAACGTTGCAAGCCCGACCCCACGTGTGGAGTCCTGACCATGTATGGGAGCAACGGTGCCCGCGGCAGCGACGATCGCCAACGCGACGGCTCGACCGAAGCGCTTGGCGCGCCCTCTATATGTAAACATCCCCAATTCATCCCCGTGTGAATGGCCCCACGTCATGGGCCTGTCCCCAACACTTCCTCCTGCATTTCCTTCTCCAGCTCGACCGCGAACTCGTCTGTCGCCACCCCGGCCATGAGACGCGCCGTCGATCGACGGAAGACCTCACGAAAGACGTCCTCCGAAACGGGCACGCATCCTTGCCGGTACAGCTGCACGAGCCCATGGGCATGCGCCCACATCGTGAGCGATGCCTCTTCTTGGTCTCCCTCTTTCAGTACGCCCGCTTGCATGCATTCTCGAACTCGATCGTTCCAGAACTGCTGAATCGCGGCCTGCATGGCTTCGATGTCCGCAGGGAGCTGCTCCATCCCCAAGTTGTCGAGGGAGGTGTGCATGATCTCGTACCAACGCGGATGCTCGATGACGAAGTTCAAGAAGCCCTCGCCAGCCCTCGAAAACCGCTCATACGGCGTCGGAGCACCGAGGGCATCGTAGAGGTAGCGGGAGAAGACTCGATGAGCTTCGCGAAGCACGTCCGCGAGCACCGCTTCCCTTCCATCGTAGTGGCGGTAGATCGCGGGCGCGGTCACGCCAACATCTTTCGCCAACCTCCGCATCGAGAAGCCGTCTAGCCCATCGGTGAGATACAGCTCGACAGCCGAGGCCAGGATTTTCGTTCTTGGATCAGACATGTGAACAGCGTAAACAAGACCGCACGATCGGTCAATCTTTCACTGCCCTACGACCGATAACGCCGTTTAGTGTCAATTGGTGCAAGGCTCGCTGGAATGGTAGGCGCACGGTGGCCCGGGCGTGCCCGTGCTGGCCCCCGTCAGAATCTCGGGAGCGTGATCTGAATCCAGCCGCTGCTGGGTCTCCGCCCGTACCAGAAGCCGCCTACCATGGCCCCGACGCCGAATCCGATTCCGGCGCCGGCGAGTCCGTGGCTGAGAATCTGAGCCGGAGGAGATTCCTCGTCCCCGATGACGCCGGTCGTGTGCAGCAAGAGGCCGAGCGCTGCTCCCACGAAGATCCCGGAGACCGCACCGAGGACGGCCCCGTGGCGAAAGCCCTCGCGCGCCGTCCTGAGCGTGTACACCTGAAGACTCGACAGATCTTGGAAGCGGAGAGGCCACGCCTCGTCCAACCCATCCACACGCATGAGAAGCCCGCCCTCGCGCCATCCCACCAGAGCACCTTCGACGGGCAGGACGTTCGTCATGCCGACTCGTATGCTATCGCCGACTTCGACACGCATGAGTCCGGACTCCTGCCCCGCGAGGGGCGGGGCGAGGTGCGCGCTCCCTGCCAAAGCGAGCAATGCGCCCCATAGCAGGACGCCGGGCGGAGGAAGTCTCGAGGACATCGTGGGCTACGCTATATCGGCGGGGAGTGGCTCGTACCAATACCGCTTACACGGCAGCACGGCCACCGCTACAAGATCCCATCCAGGTAGAAGTCCACGCGAAAACCCTTCGGGTCTTTGAGGCCGTAGCCCACATCGAAGCGGAGGAGTCCGTCGAGGAGGGACGCGCCCGCACCGATCGAGTAGAAGCCCTGACGCACATTGAAGTCGGGACGCTGCCCTGCCCAGCCGTAGTCGGAGAAGACAGAAAGCGCCCCGAACGACGCAGTGCGCGCGAGCTCTGCTCTCCCCCGGACGAAGTCCCGACCGGACATGAGCCGAGGATCATACCCTCGCAGCGAGCGAGCCCCACCGAGGTGCCAGAGCCGTTGCACAGACGGGTCTCCCCAACTCGAGCCTCCACCGACCGCCACTCCCAACCTCATCTGGAGGGGCAAGGGCACCACTCCACGGAGTACCAAGGAGGCGCGCGCGTACTCTTGATCGCCGAACCCACCTTGGATCGAGGCGTCGAGACCTCCTTGGGCAAGGAGAGGATCCGAGCCCCACCACGGCGTCCACTCGAGCAAGGCTCCGTGCTCCCACCCTTCGTCAGCCGAAAGGTTGGGTCGGAAGCAGCAATTGTCCTTCCAGAAGTGGAAGAGCGCGAATTCACTCGAGAGTTCGGCTGCGTGGTGGTACTCCGAGTACAGCCTGAGCCTCGCACTCTGTCGTGCGGCCGTCGGCGGCGTCCACTCTACGGCGCCACCAGAGCGGTAGTAGTAGTCGCCGTCGTCCCTACCGAAGAGGCTTGCCATCAACGAGTTCCCCAGACCGAGGTGCCGGGCTCGTTCATCGATCGCGGCCAGCTCGTGATACCCACTCAGGGTGACGCGTCTCGTGAGCCCTTCATGGGTCAGCCCTAGATTCACATTGGGCCGCAGATCCCCATACCCGATGCGGCCCGTAGCCGAGAAGGTCAGTGGCCCCATGAAGCTATTCGGGCGCGCCTGCCACCTCGCGCCCACAGAAGCCCCTTCGACGCGATTGTATCTCAGGAGATCGGGTCGCTGGAGGCCCCAACGGAGCGTACTCGGTACCTGAGGGAGCGGAGCCATGGGGAGATCGGCCAATCCACCAAACATCTCCTCCAGCTCCGCCTTCGAGGTGAAGCCCGGGGCGTCTTCCCAGATCGGTGGTGGTAGTTCATCGCTGCCGGAAAGCACCGTCCGATCCTCCGGCACCAACATGCGGGTCTCGCTTTCATCTTCCCGCACGAAGCTCACGTCGTACGCCACATCTTCCCCGAACGCCAACTGGTTCAAGTAGGCCATCGCCTCGCTACGCGTACGAAAGTGCATCTCGGGCAGATCTTCGTGGGCGCCGTCCTCCACGCTCTGGCGCGTGGTCACGGATTCGACGTCGTACGAATAGTCGACCGAGACAGGGACCTTCAGGATCCCGGCCGCAACGAGCACGTCGACCCGCATGCTGCGCGGCAGCCACGCCTCGAACTCCCACAGCGAATAGTCCACCGCGATCATCTCGATATCCGCGGTCCACGGCTTGAAGATCCCCGGGACGAATCGCAGATCGTCGTCTTCCTCTTTCTGGAGGTCAGGGATATCGCGGAAGGCGTCGAAGCGGTCGGAGAGGCGGTATACCGCGCGCACGAGAGCGCCCTGCTCCGGCTCGATCCAGAGTGAGCCGGTCATGCGGTGGACATCGGCGACCCGTGGTACAACCTGGAGCTCGATCGCAAGTACCTGACGACCGTCGGGGAGACCCAGCGTCAGGGTGTCGCCCGAGGAGAACCAATAGCGGTCCACGTACTCCGGATACAGCGGGTGCTCGAACCAAAAGTCGTCACCCTCCGGGTCACCGAGGTCGTCTTCGTCCTCCGCGAGCCCGAAGAAGAGTCGGTCGTCCATCGGGTCGAAGGAATCGTTGAATCGGTCAAGCTCGAGCGCTTCGACATCCACCCCACCCGGGTGCTGCTCTCGGAAGGCCAGGAGCTGGACGAGATCCTCGCCGTCTCGATTCCACCAGAGCCGGTGCGCGGACTCCGACCGGTACAGGGTCCGATCTTTGAGTGGGAGGCGCATCGCGGCACCGATCCTCTGACGGACCAACGCCGTGTACTTGAGGAGCGAGTCGTCAAAGCGGAGTCGCTCCGCCATCGCCGCCTCATGGATCGCCCGGGCCGTGGCGTCCCGATACGAGGAGGTGACCTCTCCGTCCGCTGTCTGCGCCCAGAGCGGAGCCGTTGTGGGGAGTCCCACCATCAAAGCGCACGCCAGGAGCACCCGGAGATCGACACGATCGCGTGCCCAGCAGTCGAGGACGGTCATCGGTGGAATTCTACCCGATCCAAATCGGCCCAGAGAATGAGTCTTCGCGGACCAGCTTCAGGTTGGACGAAGACTCCGCCATACCCCGTTCCCGCATCCTCGTCTCCTTCTAGCGTCCAACTCCGACCGTCGTGGAGTGTCACAGTAAGCGCGTCGGCCCCGCTACGCTCGGCGAGGGCGATCGCGCCGAACTCGATGTCAAACTCGGTGTCGCCGGACCACCCGTGAAGCATTTCCCATTCGGAGCTCTCATCGGTGCCCCAGCGGATCTCGCCTTCGAGGATTCGGCCGTCCTTGGCGAAGGCCCTCCCCCGGATGGCGGCGCTTGGCGCCGGAGTCGTGACCGATTCCACCGCGGGTGGCTCACGAAGGTCGAGGCGCTTGAAGCTTTCCCACTGCACGATCGCCCTCCCGAAAGCGGGGTCGTGCACGACGATCCCGCGGTTCGCCCGGTTCACATCGTTCGTTCCTCTCAACTCCAGCATGCGGCCGTCTCTCCGCGTCACTAAGGCGGATCGATCCGTTTCGAATGCGATTGCCGAGATATCGGCAAACGGAATCTCGTGGTCCACTCCTTCGGCCCGGCCATCGAGGACGTCCCCCGAGAGCACTTCGTCGGCGTCCCAGGTAATGAATCCAGTCAGCATCCCGTCATCCCACGTCGTGACTTGGCCGTAGAGTCGCGCCTGTGACGGGTGGCGCGTCGGAGTCGGACGGCCGAAGAAATCGATCCGCTCAATCTCCGCCCACCGCACCTCCCGTTCCGCGGCCCCATCGGCCCCGGCCCCGGGATCGATCTCCACCACGCCCCACCCCTGCGCGGCCCAACCGGAGGGCCTTGCGAGGATGATCTCGGATCCGTCTCGAAGCCCCATTTGGACTCTACGGCGTTCGAGGGGCTGCATCGATCGTATGTGCCCGACACGAATCGCTGTGGGCGCTTGGAAAGCGTCTTCCTCGTCATCGATATCCCAGGTGATCCTCATCCCGAATGCGATTAGACTCCTGGCCTCCTGCTGGGCGGCCGCAAAGGCGGGATCGAGCGACTCGGCCTCCCGCAGCACCTCGGGCGGAATCTCCTTGAGCGCATCGAGGGCGTCCACGCCGTTCACCGCGCTGCCCAGACGGAGAAAGCCCTCGTACGACTCCCCATCCTCCGTGAGTACTCGGCCGTACAGCCGGCCTTCGAGCACGCTCTGAGCGCTGGCCCCCTTCCCGATGGGAGCCAGTGAAAGGATCACGGCCGTAGTGACGCCGATGGCGATCGGGCGCATGGGTGTCCCTCGCGCGCGTTCATTCGAGACTCCGGGCCCTACGGAGCGACCGGAGGCCTCGTTTCACCGGCGGATCGTCGCCATCATTCCGGTATGAGCCCCATCCCTTCCACTTCCTACTGCTCCCACGCCGCCGGCCACCCGTACCACGGTCCGTACCACGACCTTGAGTACGGCTTTCCTATAGCCGACGACGACGCGCTCTTCGCCCGCTTACTCTTGGAGATCAATCAAGCCGGATTGAGCTGGCTGACCATCCTCAAGAAGCGCGAGGGAATGCGCGAAGCGTACCACGGCTTCTCCATTGAACGGATCGCGGAGTACAGCGACGAAGATCGGGCCACACTCCTCGAGGACCCTCGCATCATTCGCAATCGACTTAAAGTGAATGCCGCGATCTCGAATGCGCGCAAAGTTTTGGAGCTACAGGCCTCGCACGGGTCGTGGCGCGCGTGGCTCGACAGTCATCACCCACTAACGAAGGACGAATGGGTGAAGTTGTTCAAGAAGACGTTCCGATTCACGGGTGGAGAGATCACCGGTGAGTTCTTGATGAGCATTGGGATGTTGCCCGGGGCCCACCATCCCGAATGCCCGGTTTACGCACGGATCGTCTCCCTTCGGCCCCCTTGGCTCGATGCCCAGTGACCGGGGTGCCGAGCAGAGACTTCGAACCGTCATGGTGGGCTAGAGGCCCTCACGCCCAAACGCTTCTCGCGCGGGCTCTCCGACCCGACACCGGCCCCACGATGAAGAGGGAACGCGTCTCCACGCCGGATGGAGACTTTCTCGATCTCGATTGGACTGACGATCCCGGCGACTCCGCGCCGGTCGTCTTGATCCTCCATGGGCTCGAAGGGTCGTCGAGACGGAGGTACGTGAGGAGCGTCGCTCGGAGGTTGCTCGAGGCAGGAGTGCTAGCGTGTGCGATGAACTTCCGTGGGTGCTCGGGGACCCCAAACCGCGAACCCCGATTCTACCACTCCGGAGAAACGGCCGACCCGGCCCACGTCCTCGGGCTTCTCAGGAGACGATTCAAGGGCCGACGGATCGGCGCGATCGGCTTTTCACTCGGGGGGAACGTCCTCCTCAAACTCCTTGGTGAGCACCCGGAGGGCGGAGCGGGCTTGGTCGATTGCGCCGCCGTGATGTCCGTCCCCTACGATCTGGGAGCCGGTTGCGCACTCCTCGAAGAGTCGTTGATGGGGCGGGTCTACTCCGAGTACTTCATGCGCTCCCTGCGGGGAAAGATCGAATCGAAGAAGGAAGTCCTCTCGTCCCTGGTCGACGTGGCAGCTGCCGAGAAGGCCCGCACGATCCGCGACTTCGATGGTATTGTGACCGCCCCCTTGAACGGCTTCCGGAGTGCGGAGGAGTACTATGTGCTCTGTTCGAGCTCGCGCTTCCTGTCGGGCATCCGGATCCCCACGCTTCTCCTCCACGCTACCGATGATCCCTTCCTCCCGGCCGAGGCCATTCCGGTCAGGGAGGTCGAAAACAACGAACACCTCGTGATGTCACTACATCCCAAGGGAGGCCACGTGGGATTCCTCTCCGGCTCGCCGCGGCGACCGCAATTTTGGGGAGATGAGACACTCGTCCGCTTCGTCGTAGACCGCGTGCGGACTCTCGACTGAAGCGGACTCGGGGAGCAGCCTAGGCAGGCAGGAGCGTTCGATGCCAGCTGTCCCCAGCGGCGCGTTCCAGCCGTCCGTTCCTCAACCCGGCGACCGTGGTCAGTGTGGTGTCGAAGACCGGGGTTTCGACACCCACGCTTCCCTCTTCCGCGAGGCGCTTGAAGTCAATTCGCGATACGGACCGGACCTCGTCGTCCACCCGGTACCACACCGGGCTGTGATCGACCAACGCGATGCCGAGCTCACCCCCGAGGTCGCGCAGTCGGCGTACGAGGGCGTCGATCGAACAGCCCGACGGGGACTCCGCGTCGACGTCGACCCCAACGCAAAGGAACCGTCCGAGGTGCAGGGCGCGCGCCGATCGGAGAGGGACTCCGTGCGCTCGCCACGCGACCAGGAAGTCATCGACGACGTTCAGGCATCGCTCGATCTCGGTGGGTGAGAGAGCCCGAGAAATCGGGAAGACCCAGAGTCGTCCGTGGTCCGGTAGTTCTTCGAATGCGATCTGTGGCATGAATGAAGCTAGTCGAGCGACTCGAGAGGAGCCGGGGGCGGCGCCTTGTCGAGGAGGACCGCCACCCACCTGAGGTCTGTCGTGTTTTCGAGCCAGATCTTGACGATGACCGTGAGCGGCACCGAGAGGAGGGCACCCATCGGGCCCCACGCCCAACCCCAAAAGAGGAGCGACAAGATCACGACGAGACTCGACAAGCCGAGTCTTCGACCCATGAGATTTGGCTCGATGATGTTGCCGAAGAGGGTGTTGACCGTGGCGTATCCCGCCGCGACGAGCAAGGCGTGTCCGACCGTCCCTACGAGGATCACACTCAGGAGCACCGCGGGGATGGCAGCGATGATCGATCCGACGGTTGGGATGTAGTTCAGCAAGAAGGCGGCGACTCCCAAGAGGACCGGGAAGTCGAGACCCATCAGATACGCCCAACCGCCCAGGAGTAGTCCGGTCGCTAACGAGACCGCAGTCTTGATCCCGAGGTACGTCTGAATCTCCGTCACGACCTTGGTCAGCCGATCCTCCTCCGACTGCTTTCTTCCTGTCACGTATTGGAACTTCGTCGGAAAGACGACCGCCTCGCTGAGCATGAAGGCCATGATCAGAAAGACGAGGAAGGTCACGGAGAGAAGTTGCGCAATCCTCCCGACCGCCCCTCCGGCAAAGCCCAAGATCGCCCCGGGGTCCACCAACGTCGTGACATAGTCGCTGATCTCCACGCCGAGTCGCTCCTCGAGTGACTCGATCCATGTCAGCTGGAGCTGCTGGAGCGTCGACAAGTACGTAGGGAGCTCCCCCTGGAGCTGCGAGAATGAGCTGCTCGCGACCAGAATCAGGAGGACGACCACCGCCACGTTTACGGCGACAGGCAAGATGATCGCCAGAGCCTTGGGAACGCGCCGCCTCCGAAGCCATATCATGATCGGGAGGCTGAGCACCGCTAGGAAGAGCGCCAGTGCCGCCGGCAGGAGAATTGGCGCCGCAAACCGGAGCCCGAACACGATGACCACAACGCACGCCAAGCTGAACAGGACCTTGGCACCCGGGTTCTGCTCCGCTCGATCGAGGATCATGGAGGGGGTTGGAGGCGAATCAGCGAGGGCGGTGCCGAACAGTACCCGCCTGAAGCACGGAGTTCCAGGGTCATGAGCGAGGGAGACCCATACCCGGAGGTTCCCGCGGACGACGCGGCCCTTCTAGCGAAATGCCGAGTCGAAACCTTTCGAGCGGGTGGACCCGGTGGACAGCACCAGAACACGACGGAGACGGGGGTGCGGATTATCCACGAACCGACCGGCGTACGTGCGATCGCTCGCGATGAGCGAAGCCAGCGAAGGAACCGTGCGCTCGCGTTGGCCCGTCTACGCGCGAAGCTCGCTGCTCTCGGAGCGCGACCGAAGGTGCGCAAATCGACGAAGACTCCGGCGAGGGAGAAGCGTAAGCGACTCGAGTCGAAGCGACGGCGGAGCCAGCTCAAGAAGCTGCGCCGAAAGCCCCCTCGCACCGACTGAGTCGAAGCTCCCCCCCTAAGTGAGCGCCGCTCCCACGGTCGCCCGCCCCACTCTCTCCAGACCCGGGAAGCAAGAAGCGACCGACCCCGGGTAGGGGCCGGCCGCTGCATACACTCGGAAGACCGAATGAATGAAGTCGTACGAGCTATCCGACCTGATGCATATGAACGTCTTGCTGCGGGTACGGGAACGAAAGCCCTGCAGCCTCCACACCCTCTTTCAGCGCCTTCGTAAGCGCAAAGCGGGCCGGCCAGTAGTCGTCCGTCTTCACCCAAGGCCGTACGACCAGATTGACGGAGGAGTCCCCCAGCTCGATCACCTCGACGGTGGATTCCGGCTCCGCCAGAACCCGAGGGTCGGCGGCGAGGATCTTGGACATCGTCTCCTTCGCGACATTGAGATCGTCGTTGTACGACACGCCGATCACGAGGTCGATGCGACGGTTCGCATTGGCGCTGTAGTTCTTGATCGTCTGACCAAAGACGTTTCCGTTGGGAAGCTCGATCCGGACGTTGTCTAGCGAGTTGAGCGTTGTAGAGAACAACCCGATCGACTCCACGATCCCCTCGGTTCCACCCGCATCGATCAGGTCGCCCACGCCGAAGGGACGGAAGATGAGGAGCATGACGCCCGACGCGAAGTTCGCGAGCGTGCCCTGGAGCGCGAGGCCGACGGCGAGACCGGCAGCACCGAGAACGGCGACCAGACCAGCAGCGTTGACACCGAACGCCTGTAGCACCGCCACGACAACGATGGCGATCAACAACCAGTAGACCAGTCCGCCGATGAAGGGGACCAGCGTACGATCCACCCCCCGGTTACCCATCATCCGAGTGACCGCGTTTCGCACCTTGGCCGCAATCATGCGACCGATGACGAAGACGACGATCGCCCCGATCACCTTCAAGCCATACGTCGTCACCACCGCCGCGAGTTGATCCACGAGGGCGCTGACGTCGAGATCTTCGAACATGTTCGCTCCTTCCCTAGTCGTGTGAGTCTCCGAGAGGTCGGTTCTCGACGCCCTTAGAGTCGATCTGAACCCAAAAAGTCACTTGTACCGTCACTTCTAGCGTGACTTCCCCTCATGAAGAGTCCTCCAAGCAGCGAGTTCGGCGCGGCTGTGTTCCTCGGCGAGCTCGATGATGCGGTCCATCCCGTCGAACTCCATCAGGCCGAACGACCGGACTGGGGGTTCGATCAACAGATCGACGTTCTTGGCGACGTCGCGCTGGCTGGTGTTCGATACCGTCGCCGTTCTCGTGAGCACGTCACGGAGCGTCGGTACGCGATGCGCCGTTTTCCACGGCAAGAGACGGTCGACGAAGACCCGCCAGGGAGACGGCATGTCCTCGTACTCGAAGTCGAATGGAGTGGGAACGCCGCCGCTGACGTCGACCGCGATGACTCGACCACCGCAGAAGTCGGCCATCTCCAGCTCGGGCAAGTTGTCGAGCACTCCTCCGTCCACGAGTAAGCGATCCCCCTCGATGACCGGTGGCACGATGCCCGGGAGGGACATCGAGGCACGGGCAGCCTTCCAAAGCGGGCCCCGTACGTGAAGCACCTTCTCTCCGGTCTGCAGATCGGAGGACGTGCAGAAGAATGGAATCCAGAGATCCGCGATATCGAGATCACCTGCAATGACTCGACACATGTCGTCGACCCCGCTACGCGAAGCCAGCGAGTAG
This sequence comes from Longimicrobiales bacterium, assembly GCA_965223235.1. Classification (GTDB taxonomy): domain Bacteria; phylum Gemmatimonadota; class Gemmatimonadetes; order Longimicrobiales; family Gaopeijiaceae; genus UBA2589. Next base: position 300,065 of record CBDCVV010000007.1, on the reverse strand, counting down.
ACGGGCAAGGTGTACTTTCGAAACGGGCGGTGATCGACCATGTCGCGCCGGATCGCGTCGCGGATCTCCATGGGTGACCGGCCCATCGCGTACTGCCCCCCCACGGCCGCACCTGCACTCGTGCCCCCGATCGCGTCGACCGCAATGCCGAGCTCGTCGAGCACCGTGAGGACGCCGATGTGCGCGAAGCCTCGCGCGCCGCCCCCGCTCAATACCAACCCCACTCCCCTACCGCTCAGGAGTCGCCCGACGCGCGCCACGTCACCGGGGCGGCCGCGACGAATGTGGTGGTGCGCCTTCAACTCCCTCGGCTCCAGCCAGCGCACGGTTCCGCTGGGGTGCACCCGGTCCGGTGGGTGAACCAGGACCAAATGGATCGGTGGGCGGGCCCCAGAGAGTACGGTCTCGATCTCCTCCTCGAGTTCACTAAGCTCGGACCGTCCATCGGCGTCTGCGACAAGAACGATCCGATCGGCCTGACTCACGCACCGGCGGGTCCAAGACGTGAAGGCTGGGTCCGCCTCATAGAGCACGAAGTCGTGGAGCGACTCCTGTTCCTCGAACCACGGAAGGAGGCGGATGTCCTTCAGTCGAGCATCTGCCGAGGTGGCGAGATGTCCCACACGCTCTTCCACACCAGCCTGATTCAGATGCAACACACTCCCGTGACTCGAAAGGGCTGAGGCGAGTGGTTCCACGAGGTCGGCGGTGGTCACCTTATCCCCGAGAGGAATGACAGCCAAAGAGAGCCGGTGTTCGGCTGTGGTCTCCTTCAGGTTGGCTCGTTTCAGGCGCTGCACGAGGACCTTCGTAACGTGCTCCGACAAGACGGGGTGGCGCTTGACCAGCTCGAGAAAGTCCTCTCGTCGACACAGCTGGAGGACACTGGCCCGCATCGCGACCACCGTCGCGCTCCGCCGATCGTCGGTGATCATCGCCATCTCACCGACCGTTTCGCCGGGCACGATCTCGCCGACGACCCTCATTCCACCCGCGCCGTCGCGGACCTGCGCCTGCAACCGCCCGGAAGCGAGCACATACAGCGCCTCGGCGGGTCCACCCTCCACGAAAAGGGTCTCGCCTCGATCCAGTCGGAGCCAACTGAAGACTCCGCTGAGCTCCCGGAGAGCCTCGGCGTCGAGCGAGCGGAACACCTCAGGGAGCAATCGGGCCATCTCACGCCGCAACAGGTGCCGTTCCGCTACTTCGACGAGCTTGGGCGTGGCGTCAGGGTGCTCCGTGAGCAGATCGTTCAGTCGATCGACCGGAAGGCGCAGTAGCTCCGAGGCGCTGCGGGCCTGGACCGTGCTCGAGCGCGCCTCACCGGAGAGCACCTCGGTGACCCCGAGGAGGTCTCCCTCTTGGACCGCGACTGCAGAAGTCGGCGTGATATGGTCCAGTCGCCCCGAGCGCACAAAGTAGAGGTAGTGGGCCGGCTCTCCTCGGGAGAACACCACATCATCCGAAGCCACCTGCACTTCCTCGGCCCCATCCATCAGGACGCGCAGTGTGTCGGCATCCAGGTCTCTGCACAGGGGCAACGCTGGTTGGGGGCTGGCGTGGCCGCTCTTCACGGGCAAGTCCTCGAGGGGGTATCGGGGACGAGAATGCGGATCGGGGGGCAGTCGCGCTACCTTCCACCGCTCCTCCAAACCCAGTCTCGACGAAGCTCTGAGCCCAAATGAGTGACGAGATACGCTTCGGTACCTTCGTTCGCATGGCGACCGTGCGGCAGAACGTCGTCAGCTTCAACGACCTGGTAAGGCTCCGCACTGGCGCGTTCGGGTACAGGGTCAGGGTTCGCCCGCTGGACGTGTATCGTCTCATTGCCCCTTATACGTCCACCCGCCTCGTGGAACAGGCGCGGGCGGTGGTCCCACTGGCGCTGTACCTCTTGCTCTTCCAAGTCGTCATCCTGCGACAGGACATCGCCGATTCCGGGACCCTCACGGCGGGGCTCCTTGCGGTCATTCTCGGCCTGATGCTCTTCATGGAAGGCCTCAAGATCGGCCTCATGCCCTTCGGCGAGACGTTAGGGACGACCCTCCCGGTTCATTCGCCTCTCCGTGTCGTCTTGTTGGTGGTCTTTCTTCTCGGCATCGGGGTGACATTTGCCGAACCCGCGATCGGAGCTTTGAAGACCGCGGGTCAGTTCGTCGACGTGGCCAGTGCTCCCTATCTGTACGCACTGCTGAACGAGTGGTCGGAAGCGCTCGTGCTCGTCGTGGGGATCGGCGTGGGACTCGCCGCCCTCGTCGGTACGCTGAGGTTCCTGTACGACTGGAGCCTCAAGCACCTGATCTACATCACCCTACTCCCACTGCTCGCTCTAACGCTCTACCTCTCCCAAAACGCCGAGCTGGCGCCTGTGCTGGGGCTGGCTTGGGACGCGGGCGCGGTAACCACCGGCCCGGTGACCGTCCCCCTCGTGCTGGCACTCGGTGTGGGCATCGCAAGCGCTGCGGGCCGCGGTGATTCGTCGCTGTCAGGCTTCGGGATCGTCACACTTGCCTCGCTCTTCCCGGTCATCGCGGTCCAGGCTCTCGCCCTCTTCGTATCGCAAACGCAATCCCCGGAAGAAGTGGTCGCCGCGGCGCAAGCCGTCTCCGAAGTCGCTTCCGCTGGGTGGATGACCGAGTCGCCCGGTGTCGAGATCGTCGGAGGGATCCGCGCGATTGTGCCTCTCGTCCTCTTCCTCCTCTTCGTGCTCCTCGTGGTGGTCAAGCACAAGCCGGCGCAGCCGGTGATCACAGCGTACGGCATTCTCCTGTGCGTGATCGGGATGATCACCTTCAATCTGGGGCTGACGTATGGATTGTCAGCCCTCGGCTCGCAGGCGGGCAGTCTCGCTCCTGCCGCCTTTTCACCCCTCGACGGGGTCGCTGGCTCACCCCTCTACGCAGTGGCGGTCGGCACCTCAGTCGCGATCGGGTTCGCATGGTTTCTCGGCTTCGGTGCCACCCTCGCCGAGCCGGCGCTAAACGCGCTCGGCCTAACCGTAGACAACCTGACCAACGGCGCCTTTCGAAAGTCGACCCTGATGTACGCCGTCTCCTTCGGGGTGGGTGGCGGCATCGCCCTGGGGGTCACGAGGATCATCTTCGACTGGCCTCTCGTCTGGCTCGTTCTCCCTGGCTATACACTGGCACTCTTGCTGACGTGGGTCTCGACGGAAGAGTTCGTGAACATCGCTTGGGACAGCGCCGGAGTAACGACGGGGCCGGTCACGGTTCCTCTCGTGTTGGCGATGGGGCTCGGCTTCGGGGAGGCCGTCGGTGCCATGGACGGCTTCGGCATCCTGGCGATGGCCTCGATCGGTCCGATCCTCTCCGTGATGGGTACCGGCCTATGGGTCGACTGGAAGATTCAGCGCAAATACGCCGCCAGTGAACGAGAGCGGGCCTCGAGAGACCGCTTGGTGCAAGAAGGGAGCAGCGCCACATGACAGAACGAAGCATTACGGTCCTGACCGACGCGTCGCTGATCACCTGCATCGTGCAGCGGGGTGTCGCCGACGCCGTCGTCAAAGCTGCACAGGATGCCGGCGCTCAAGGCGCCACGGTCCACTACGCCCAAGGTTTGGGCGTGCGAGAAAGGCTCGGCATCCTCGGCCTGGCCGTGGAGGTCGACAAGGAAGTCATCACGATCATCGTCGCGAACGATCAAGCGGATCGCGTATTCGAAGCGATGTATCTCGCGGGCAAGCTCGACACCCCGGGCATGGGGATCATGACGCTCGCCCCGCTGGAGAAGGTCGCGACCTTCGTCCCCCTGGAGCTGGTCGAAGAGTTGGCACAGAAAGCCGGGCCGAAGAGATGAGAGTCCTAAAGGCAGAGAAACTCATCACGTGCATTCTTCCGCACGGCCGCGCGTTACCCGTCCTCGGGGCCCTCAAAGAGGAGCTCGGGATTCTCACCGCCACAATGCATCACGCGCGCGGCACCGGACGCATGACCCCGCTCGCGTGGCGCGGAGTCGGCGAAGCGGCTGAAAAGGACGTCATCAGTGTCACCGTCCCCGCGTCCCGAGCCGACGAAGTCTTCAGCTTCATCTTCGAACGAGCGGGTGTCGACCGCCCCCACGGTGGGATCTTGTACCAGCAACAACTCTTGAAGAGCACCGAGTGCAGCCTTCCGGAGCTACCTGAAGCCGGTTGAGGGTGGCGGAGCGACCGGGGTAGTCCGCTAGCCTCTGATCACGTCCGACCATTCCGAATGGCGTCGGTACTGGGCCTTCACGAACGGGCACAGGGGGATGATGCGGAACCCCTCTTCCCGAGCGTCCGCGATGAGACGCTCTACCAGAGCCATGCCGACCCCGAGTCCGGACATCTCGTCTGGCACCCCCGTATGTGCCGCGATCACCAACTCGGCGTTGACTCGACTGACATCGAGCTCGGCCTCGCTCGTGTAGCCGGACAGCTTTGCTGTGTACCGTCGTCCCGACTCCGACTCCACGACCTCGATCTCGATCTGGTCCATAGCTACCCTACCGTAACGGGACCACGCGAATGAACGATCGCACGAGGTCCGACCTTAACTCACACTCAACAGAGCAACGATGATGCGTCATTCCCCTCACCAACAGAACCAACCGCGTCGCCTCACCACGCTCGTCTTCAGAGCTAAGGGAGTTCTCCTGGCGTTGGGGTTTGTGGTGGGCGGCGGCATCGAGGGGCACGCCCAAGAGCCGTTCATGGCGGTCACCGTCGAGGAAGAGAGCGGTCGAGTCCTGCTCGAGTTGCCGCCCCTCGACGAAGACGTCTTGTACCTCAACGCGCTCGCCACCGGTCTCGGATCGACACGCGTCTTCGGCCTCGATGGCGCAGGCGGCGGTGACGTAGCTGTCGTGCGCTTCGAACGGCACGGGCCCCGTGTCATGATGATCCGTCAAAACGTCACGATGACCGCGGGTGACGGAAGCGCGGGGCAGCTCGAGGGTGTCGAGAGGGGCTTCCCGGTGTCGGTCCTGGCGGCGTTCTCGATTGCGGACGCGTCGGGCGGCCGGATCGTGGTCGACGCGACCGACTTTCTCCTCTCGGACGCCGTCGATGTGCGCGGCACCGTTCGGAACGCCGGTCTTGGCGAGATCCGACTCGAGCCAGATCGTGCCTTCGTGAAGGCGGAAGACACCGGTGCGTTCCCCCGCAATACGGAGATCCGGACCGTTCTGACCTTCTCCTCCGATGCTCTGCACCCCGAGCTGTCACGCCATGCCCCGGACGGCCGCTCGATCACATTCGAGCAACAGCACTCCTTTATGGCGCTCCCCGATGAGCCGATGCCGGCGCGGGTATTCGACCCGAGAACGGGTAATTCGAACACGGTTCTCCACGACTACAGCCAGGGCTTCGACGGAGACTACCGGGTGCGGTATACGAACCGATATCGGCTGGAGCCGACCGACCCCGAGGCGTACCTAAGGGGTGAAGTCGTCGACCCAGTCGAACCGATCGTCCTCTACCTCGACCGAGCCATCGAGGAGCCGTACCGGACGGCCTATCGGGAGGGCATCGAGTGGTGGAATCAGATCTTCGAGTCTGCCGGGTGGCGCAATGCCGTCCAGGTTCGTGACCTGCCCGACAGAGCCGACCCGATGGATGTTCGGTACTCGGTGGTCATGCTGGTGAATCGCAGCGTGCCCGGCCCCTCGACCGGGGGAGGTCGGAACGATCCACGGACTGGCGAGATCTTGGTCAGTATGCCCCGCATGGATTCCCATCGCTCGCATACGGACTTCAACCTATACATGGGGCTGATGCCGGCGTTCGACGCGACGGGGACCGAGCCGCAGCTCGGGCCAGAGGAGTTCGCGATGGCCCGCCGACGGCAACTCGCCGCGCACGAGGTCGGGCACACGATCGGTTTCCCACACAACTTCATCGCCCAAGCCCAGGGGCGCTCCAGCGTCATGGACTACCCCTTCCCGAAGATCGACGTGGACGGCCAAGGACGCTTCGATATCTCGGAAGCGTACCGTGAGGGAGGGGGATGGAGCGACACGTTGAGCGTTCGCTACGCCTACACCTGGTACCCTTCTGCCGAGGCGGAAGCCGAAGGGCTCGCCGAGATCGTCCAGGAGGCGATCGACCGTGGGCACGTCTCGATGTCCGATGGCGGTATCTCGAACTCGTATCCGGAGGTCAGCCGGTGGGTCGTGGGCGAGTCGATGTTCGAGTCGCTCGAGGGTGCCCTCGCCGTACGCCGGGAGGCGCTTCGCCACTTCGACGAAGCGGCAATCCGACCGGGCGAGCCGCTCGCGTGGCTCAACGCTCGCTTCGCCCACGTCTACCTCCACCACCGGTATGCGATGGAGGGCTTGGTGAAGTACGTCGGCGGGATGCATTACCGGTTTGCGCTGCGCGGTGACGGTCAGGAGCCAACGCGAACCGTCCCCGGGGCACGCCAGCGTGAGGCGCTCGATCGCATCGTCGAAGTACTGTCACCCACAGAGCTCGCGGTGCCCGCCCACATCCCGGGCTTGATCCCTCCACCACCTCCGGGCTTCCGAGAACCAGCGGGGTGGGTGAACCCTGCCGGCGTATCCCTCCCTCCTGCGGTCGGGTCGCACGCGCTTTGGATCGAGTCTCCAGCCGGCTCCGCATTCGACCCGTTTGCCGTGGCCCGGAGCTTCGCGCAAGAGGTCGTCGACAACCTCTTTCACCGCGAGAGGATGACCCGCGTCGTCGCGCTGCACGGGCATGATGCCACTCTCCCTTCCCTGGATGAAGTCTTTGCGGCGCTTGTCCAAGGCACATGGGGCGCGGGGGGAAGTCGATCGGGAGCAGACGGCCTCTACCGGCGAGCAGCAGAACGGTCCGTGCTCGACGGCCTGTTCACCCTCGCCATCGATGAACAGGCGACGTCCGACGTCCGTGATGCGGCTTTGCTCCATCTCGCTCGACTCGGCGAGCGCATTACCGACACACCCGTTGCGGGCGAGGATGCGGCGTACGAAGCACACCGGCACCGAGCCGCGCGCGAGATCGACCGGTACCTGCGACTCGGGGAGATTCCGGCGCTTCGGACGGGAGTGATCCAGATCCCCCTGCCCTGGCCGTAGCAGGCTCGCCGCACGATGAGGCGGTTGTGTGAACCGGAGCTGCCGAACGGCGGCTCCGGGCCCAGGAAAAATACCGGAGATCCCCGTGTGGAGCGGGGCTCGTCCGAGTATCCCCCCATACCCGCAGACTACCTAGACGGTGAGTTCTCGCCGCACGACTGATACAGAAACTCGTTGGTGTTCTCTCAGAGCAGTCCGCACGAGGGACACGGACTGACTGTCGCACCACTACGCTCAGCACCACAGTGGCGGCATCGAACCGCGCAAATGTTCTCCAATCGCCCGCCCCCCAACCCGACGTAGTGCGCGAGACCGTCAAAGTCGACCGCACTGAAGCTGTGGGAGAGGCGTAGGCCAGCTTCCGACCCCTCGATCTCGAAACTGCCCGGATCAGCCTTCATCGCGATGCTTGGACTAGCGTCGGAGAGCGCCTTGATCCGACGCTTGAGGTCGGCTCGCTGGGCCTCTTTGATCCCCAGCTCTTCCACCAATTGCTGTACCGCCTCCAGAGCGACCTCGCGCTCGGACTCAGCCCTGTCGGCTCGCTCGTCCATGACTCGGAACGCGATGAGCAGGTCATTGATGAATGACCCCAATTCGTCGGCGCTTCCGGCCAATCGGTTGAAGACCTGAAGGAAGCGACCGACCTCGGCGTAGGGGACGCCTATCGGGTAGTTGATCCGATGGTCAACTTCACTCCACGCCTCTTCAAAAATCGTCCGAGTCTGCAACTCCACCACGGTCTCCGCCTTCGTGTCTCCAACCGTCAGGAGGTAGTGGACCGAGCGGTACTGGCGCTCATGCTGCTCGAGCCTACAGCCCGCTGCCTCGAATTGGTCGAGCCACGGCTGGTGATCACCCTTACGATAGTTCGCAGTCGGGGTGTCGCGGAGTCCCCACGTTTCTGTCACGTACTCGTGAATGGGCCTCCACTCGTGCTTGAAGAGGTGGAGCGCTCGGATGCCGATCAGGTCGGAGATCTGGCTTCGATAGTTGTCGAACCGGATGTCACGCTCAGGATCTTCCCCACGTTTCCGCACGATCTTGTGGATCAAGCTTCCGGGCTTCTTGATGCGAGCCCTTACCGAGTGCACGGACTGAGGTCGCCGGAGCTTCGACGCCACAAGGTCCGCGACGTCAGAGAGGTCCGCAGTCCTTCGGGAGTGGTCCTCGTAGATCGCGCCAAGTTCCCTCCACGATATCTTCGCCCTCTCGACATCGAAACGGGTGATGTCCGCAGCCCCGAACAGTTCCTTTTGCAGGATCTTCGATTTCGGGTAGGTGCGCTCTGCAGGCGCAAGGCTACGCTTTGACTCGGTGTTCTTCTTCACACGTTGCTTCTTCGCTCTCTTCTTGCGGCGTTTAGTCACGTAGCTCCCCTCCACAGATCGCTCAGGTTTGCCGTGGAGAATATCCGCCACGACCGGGGCGACCAATGGGGACGGCGGGCGAACAGGGCCACTCCGTGCGTGTCGCGGTGGAGCGCGAAGGGGCTGGCCCCCGCATCCGCCGGACAGTCGGTAGCAAAATCGGGGAAGCCCGCGTGGTTATCTGGCTTTGGGATGCCCTGTCCCAGTTGTTGTATCAGATCGGAGGAAGCAGTGGCTTCCACGGAGGAACCGTAGATGAATCGCACCCGCTGCGGCGGGACGAACGCGAAAGGCCGTCCATGTCAGAGCCCGTTGGTGGGCGAGGATGGCTTCTGCCGGGCTCACGTCCCGGGCGGCGAGGCGTGTTGGAAGCGGCTCGCTCAGAAGGGCAGCATGAAGTCGAGCATGCCCAAGGGGCTCGACGCGTCGGTGCTCGGACCCCTTGAGACGTACGACGATGCGAACCGCTGGATCGCAGAGATCGGGAGAGCCGTCGTCGGCAAGCGCCTCCCGGCCTCAGAAGCTCGTGCGGGCATCCAAGCGACCGAGGCGTGGCTGAAGGCTCACGGTGACGCAGTGACACCGCGTCCGTGGTGGATCCACTCACGGGTGAGGTCTCTGCCCGGGGGTAGCTGGCCCGAAGGCGGTGCCTGCAATGTGACCGGACCGTTTGTCCCTGCCGCTAATGCGTGGCTTCGGTTCGAGTCTCTCGACCGGTCATTCTGTTGACCAGCCTAGAGGTGCCACGTTGTGTCTAGTACCCGGTGAAGGAACTGCGCCCGTGCGGCTCATCCCAAGAGGGGTGGTTGGAGGGCCTTGAACTTCCGACCGGAATCCGCTCGCAGGCGTTACACACCCAGAAGCCGCTAGACGCATTCCGACTCACGTACGCACGCTTGCCGTCTGCCGCACAACCGGGGCAAAAGGGGCCTTCCTCACCGTCCCACAACGTCCCGTCCGCGCGAATTTGCATCCCTCGAACGCGGAGCAGCTCGTTGAGTCTGCCGTTCTCGCGTTGCAACGCCAGAAACTCTTCCTGTAACTCGGCGAAAGCGGTGTTCATCTCGACCACGGTTCGGACAACCGCAGCCCGCACTTCCGTATCGTCGATGTCGGCGGAGACCTGACGGACGAGGAGAGTCGAGATCCCCGAGAGGATGCCGACAATGGCGGTCGAATCCGGAATCATATCCTTGCGTCAACAAAGGCGAGCACCACCGGACAGTCTGCCCCACTCCACCCCGCGAAACAAGCCTGCACCCACTCGCGTGCCCTGTGTGTTTTAGCCTAGGCGGAGCCAGTCAGGCGCGACTTCACCCCTGAAAACCCGGTCGGCAGCTAGACTGGTAGTGCCAGATCGGTCAAACTGGAGCCCGATGCTGTAACCAACGCCTTCCGATACACGTGTCCAGAGTTGGAGCCACTTCAGGTCACGCTCCCTGTTCCCTTGCCCGCTCGCCGGGGTCGGATACCCGGCGCACTTCCACTCAGCGACCACAGCTGGGGATCGGGTCGGCTGGCGCTGGTCATCCCAGGCCGTCATGTGGGGTTCTGGCCAGATGACTAGATCCTTCGCGACCTGTGGTTTGCCAAGCTCGGTCACCTGTGGGACCGACACCTCGATGCCAATCTGCGATGGATGGTACAGGACAGTCCCCGGCTCACAAGCTGGGACCAGGTGGTTGAACGAAAAGAGCGATACGGCCTCGCGTTCCCGACCTCGCCATCCCGCGGTGAGGATGAAGTCGTAGAAGTCTCGCAGGAGCCGGTTGATCAGCAGATCGATGTCGGCGGTCTCACTCATATACGAGGAGCGTGTGGTCGAGGTCGCGATCCCGCCATCCCTGAGCGCTGGCCAGAACTCCAGGGTGAGTTCAAGCCGCAAGTCCTCGTGCGGGTCTTTGAGCGTTGCCATGCATGACAATCGCATAGCCCCAGGGATCGCGGATCGTTGTTTGGGACGAGATCGCCCAAGGGGGCCCTAGCCCGGTTAGGACTAGAGTCCGTCTACATCGCCGCCGTCCTCGAGTGGAGCGCATTCGCGGCGCACAAACCCCATGCACACAACGCTTTACACTCGTTAGTGCGCTCCACCACAGAGTGATCCTGCCTTGGAAACGCTGACAATCAAAAGACGTTTCGAGCGAGGCCCACCCTGAAGACCAATCAGGGCGGACTGCTAGACCGGGCGGATGCACCATCGGCGTCGGAAGTGGCGCAGGGTCCGATACGGTCCCTCGGCGGCGGAGGCGTGCGAGCCAGCGACGTTGACCCGGTGCAACGGGAGCGTCGGCACGTCTCCGCTGTTCGTGTTGGGGAACCTAGCACGTGTCGTCATCTGAGCGCGTCCGAGCGAGCCACGTTGGCGGTGGGTCTACTACGCTATTGGGTCGAGAGCCAAGGAGTGGCCCGACTCGCACGTTGACCTAAGAGAATCGGGCGACGAGAATCGTGTGCGATGGATTGCACCGATGACACCTCGTCTCCGGAGCGCCTAGAGGTGCTTGTCCGCGAGCGCCGGATCATCGGGGAGGGCTGGCTCTTCCAGTCTTCGAAGGGGTACGGCCCGCTTACAGTTGATCGGGCCTCGAAGTGGTGTAGGAGGATCGAGGAGGAGGCGACGGTACCGCACAAAAGGGCGGGGCTGGCACTCACTTCGCCGTCGCTGGACGACCGCCAAAAAATGGGCATAGCCTCAAATACCTCGCCGCCGTCGGCGGCTGGAAGGCGACGAAGTCTACCAGATGCCGAAGAGCGATACGATGGCAGAGGTCGCGCTCAACGCAGCCCCCGTAAAACGCCGCGCGAACTGTCGCACCGAAACTGATACAGAAACTGAGACACTCGTCCCCATGATCCTGAAGCCGAGCCGACACGGAAAAGCCGGGAGCCCCGTACTCCGGGACTCCCGTCCAAAGTGGGCCCGCCAGGACTTGAACCTGGGACCTACCGATTATGAGTCGGCTGCTCTAACCAACTGAGCTACGGGCCCGAGGCGTGAAAGATAGCGCTCTGGGGCCGGGACAGTAGCTTTCAACGGTAGTCCGGCACAGACGACGGAGCAGCACGTTGAGAGTGGTTGTGGTCGGCGCGGGCGAGGTCGGATTCCACCTCGCGCAGCGCCTCTCCGAAGAGCACCAAGATGTGGTCGTCATCGAATGCGATCCCGAGCAGGCCGACCACGCGGCTCAGCACCTCGATGTACAAACCGTCGTCGGAAACGGCGCATCGCTTTCGGCGCTCGACAAAGCATCGGTGCGCGACGCGAGCATGCTTCTCGCTGTTACGAGTCGCGATGAAGTGAATCTCATCGCGTGCCTGGCAGCGAAACGGCTTGGGGTATCCTACACCGTAGCGCGCATCTCGAGTCCCGACTACTACGCCGACCAGTCGGTTCTCTCCAGGGAGGAGATGGGGATCGATCTGATGGTCAATCCCGAGCGGGAATGCGCCCGAGAGACGGTCCGACTTCTTCAGAACGTCGCCTTCACCGAGGTGGCCGAGTTTGCGGATGGACGTGTACAGCTCGTCGGCCTCAAGGTCCAAGACGGAGCTCCCGTCGCCGGGCGTAGCATTCGAGAGCTACGCGAGTACTTCGATGGCGACTACCACTTCATGACGGTGGCAGTCGTCCGTGACGACCAGACGACCATTCCACGGGCCGATTCGACGATCGAGGCTGGAGATCGGATCTACTTGCTCGCTCCTACGGCCGAGATGGGCGCGGTGGCGCCGCTCGCCGGCTATGAGCACTTCGCCCTCGAACGGGTGATGATCGCGGGAGGGTCTGCAGAAGGGTTGCACATCGCCAAGGAGCTCGAGGCGGTCGGGGTCCACTGCACGATTCTCGACAGAGATCGGCGTCGGTGTGTGGAACTCGCCGAGGAACTGCCCAAATCGTTGGTACTCCACGCCGACGCCACGGACCTCGAGTTGTTGGAGATGGAAGGCGTGAGTGGGGCGGATGGCTTCGTAGCGGCCACTGGCAACGACGAGACCAACCTCCTGTCGAGCTTGCTGGCCAAGGAGGCCGGCGCCCGCAAAGTGCTCGCCCTCGTGCACAAGTTCGAGTACCTGAAGCTGGTCCCCGCCGTCGGCGTCGACGCGAGCCTCTCCCCCCGTCTCTCGACTGTAAACGCGATCCTACGTCGTGTGCGAAGAGGACGGGTGATGACCGTGGCGTCACTCTCCGGCATCGATGCCGAGGCGATCGAGTTCGAGGTGACCCATGCCTCGAGAATCGCCGGCCAGGCCATCCGAGATGTCGACTTCCCGAAGCACGCGGTGATCGGCACCGTGCTCCGAGGCGATGATATCCTCCTCCCGCGAGGCGATGAAGTACTTCACCCGGGCGATGATGTGATCGTCTTCAGTCTACCTGATGCGATACCACAGGTGGAGGCCTTATTCGACTGATGCGCTTACACCTACGATCTCGCAACACCCACTAATGTCCGCGCGTACGGTCACCCACATCGTGGCGCTCCTTCAGGTCTTCGTGGGTCTGGCGATGCTGGTCGTCGGCCTCGTCGCTCTCTGGTACGGGGACGGGGACGCGCGCGCGTTCTTCCTCGCTGGCACCGTCACATTCCTCGTCGGATGGTTGGTCTTTCTCGTGACCCGAACCGAGGAAGAACCCACGGCCCGTGAAGGCTTCGCGATCGTCACGATGGCGTGGGGAGCCACAGCTCTCTTCGGGAGCCTTCCCTACATCCTCGCGGGCGTGGTCGCGTCCCCGATGGCGGCCTTCTTCGAGGCGATGTCCGGCTTTACGACGACGGGTGCTACGGTGTTTGCTGACATCGAGGAGCTCCCGCGCGGCATCCTTCTTTGGCGCTCGACCACGCACTGGCTCGGTGGGATGGGGATTATCGTGCTCGTCATCGCGATCCTCCCCTTTCTCGGAGTAGGCGGCATGCAGCTCTTCCGAGCTGAGGTGCCGGGGCCGACACCCGAGCGGCTACGACCTCGTATCACACAAACGGCCAAACTCCTCTGGCTCGTCTACTTCGGGCTGACCGCTGCCGTGCTGGGCGCGTACTTGCTCGGCGGCATGACACCTTTCGATGCGCTGAACCACGCCTTCTCCACGATCGCAACCGGAGGCTTCAGCACCCAGGACCGATCCATGGCGGAGATGAGCCCGTACATCCAGTGGGTCACCATCCTCTTCATGTACCTCGCCGGAGTGAACTACACGCTCCACTTCAAGGCGGCGACTGGGTCACCGGTGTATTGGAAGGATGCCGAATGGCGGTTCTTCACGGCGGTCCTCCTCATCGCCGCCCTGATCGTCACGATTGCTCACCTCTTGGCGGACGGAAGCGCCGGGACACTGACGGAGTTTCGCGACGCCCTCTTCCAGGTAGTCGCGATCACCACGACGACCGGGTACGTCTCATCCGACTATGAGCTGTGGGCACCTGCGGCCAAGGTCGTCATCTTGATCCTCTTCCTCATCGGAGGGATGGCGGGAAGCACGAGCGGCGGCATCAAGTCGCTTCGAGTCATGCTCTTGCTCAAGCACACCGGAAACGAGCTACGCAGACACATCCACCCCAAGGCTGTCTTCGTCACACGAATCGGCACGCGGCCGGTGAAGGAAGAGGTCACGGCACGTGTGGTGGGCTTCGTCATCCTCTACCTCCTCCTCTGCCTCGCGGGAGCCCTTGCCCTCGCCGCGACCGGGGTAGACCTCTTCACAGCCGTCACTGGATCGATGGCTTCGGTCGGAAATATCGGACCGGCCTTCGCGGAACTCGGTCCTACGGACAACTTCGGCTGGCTATCCGATGCTGGCCTCGCCGTGATGGCGTTCCTGATGCTGGTGGGCCGTCTGGAGATCTACACCGTGCTTCTCCTCTTCCACCCCGAGCTGTGGGGTCGACGACGCTCGTCGACGTCCTCTACCCGGTAGCGCCCACCAATCGGGCGACTTCTCCTCCGTCGAGCTCTCGCCACGACCCGGGCTCGAGGTCGCCGAGTTCGATCGGGCCGAACCGCACTCGACGCAAGCGCATGACGGGGTGTCCCACTGCAGACATCATCCGCCGCACCTCCCTCTTTCGCCCCTCCGTAAGGACGAGCGTCAACTCGGTGGTACGCGCGTGCCGATCGACCCCGCCCACCCACTTCGGAACGGCTGGCCCATCGTCGAGTTGAACCCCCGACCGCAGGCTCTGGAGACTCGCAGGACCCATCACCCCCGCCACAGAGAGACGGTATTCTCGCTCGACCCCCTGCCTTGGTCGCTGAAGCAAGTTGGCCGTCCCGCCATCGTTCGTCAGCAAAAGGAGCCCTTCCGCATCGCGGTCGAGTCGCCCCACATACCTCAGCCCGCCCAATTCTTCGGGAAGTTCGTCGTAGATCGTCCGGTCTGCGTGGGGATCACTCCGCGTCGTGGTGACGCCTGGCGGCTTATGGTAGGCGATCCAGCGTCGGATGGCCGGCGCCACGATCACTCCATCCAGGCGCACCTCGTCCGCTCCCGCGACGACCCGGATGCCCATCTCGAGGGCGACCTCGCCATTTACGGTGACACGCCCGGCGCGCATCATCCTCTCCGCTTCCCTTCTCGACGCGACTCCCGCTTGCGATAGATACCTTTGGAGTCGCACAGCCTCGCTCACCGGTTCACGACTCGAAGGAGGGCGACTCTCCTTCTAGCTCCTCCGAACCGACCAGCTCCTCCGCACCGACAGCGATCTCTAGCGGAGGCTCGCCCTCCGTCTCTCCGGTGCCCTCGCCTACTTCGGTCATCGGGGAGCTTCCCGCCAGGGGCTCGACACCGTCACCGACTTCGGCGCCCTCACCGTCCGTCCCACCGTCGGTCTCATCCTCGTCCGCGCCGTCTTCTTCCACCTCGGGCCCCAGGGGCACCCTTTCACGCAGCACGATCGGCAGCTCGTCCGGTCGCGGAAGATCCTCGAGCGAGTTGAAGCCGAAGTGTTCGAGGAAGAACGCGGTCGTACCATACAGCAGGGGACGACCGAGACCCTCGGCCCGACCGACGACATGAATCAGACGTCGATCCACCAGGGACCGGATGACGCCAGACGCTCCCACACCTCGGATGTACTCGACCTCTAGTCGCCCAATCGGTTGTCGGTACGCGATGATCGCTAGCGTCTCGAGCGCCGGCCCCGAAAGGCGGGAAGGCCTCGGAACGGTGTCGAACCGCTCGAGGTAGGGCGAAAACTCGGAGCGCGTGAGGATCTGGTAACCTTCGGCAACCTGTACGATTTCGAACGAGCGACCGGCGTCGTCGTACTCCGCCCGCAAGAACGTTAGGGCATCCTCGACCTTGTCTTCGTCCAACGACTCATCGGCGCGGGCGATCTCGTCGGCCGTGAGAGGCGCCTCGGACGCGAAGAGTACGGCCTCCACGATCTGATGGGCGTTCACGTGTCGGACTCCTGAAGCGGCGGCGCAGCCGCTTCGGTTGGGTCGGGTGTCGGTTCATCGGCCCCCGGTGCGTCGTCCGGGCGTCGATAGAGCCAAAGCTCCGCAAAGGGACGGGTCTGCCGCAAAAAGAGTAAGCGACGGCGCGTGAGTTCCAACCCCGCAAGGAAGGTCATGACGCCGTGAGAGCGCTCTTTGAACTCCGACAGGAGGCTCCGAAACTCCACGCGGGTGGACTTCTTGAGCGCATCGAGGATGAGCACCGACTTCTCTTCCATCGTCACCTTGCGCGTCGTGACCCTGTGCTCTCGTTCCTGCGGAATCGGAGTCACGACCTTGAGCGCTGCCTGGAACACATCATCCCACGTCGTCTGCAGTGGGAGTTCCTGAACCGGGGTTCTGGGTCGAGGTGGAACGAACCCTTTGGATCTGCGACGACCACGATCCGCCTCGGCAGCTCGCAGCCGTTCGGACACCTCACGGATGTGCTCATACTCCAAAAGTCGTCGCACGAGCTCGGCCCGAGGATCCTCGTCCTCACCCTCTACCGGCCGCGGCAGAAGCATCTGCGCCTTGATATGGACGAGCGCCGCGGCCATCTCCAAGAACTCCCCGGCACCATCCAGATCGGTGGGCTCCAGGCCCTGGATAGCCTTTAGGAACTGGTCGGTGATTCGGGCGATCGGGATATCGAAGATGTCGATATCCTGAGTTCGGATGAGGTGCAACAAGAGGTCGAGCGGGCCCTGGAAGCGCTCGAGCTCAACAACGAGGAGATCGTCTCGCGCCGGGACTGCGTCGGCGAGCGTCAGAGCCACAGGCGAATGAACTCGTCCGCGAGCCCTTGAAAGAAGAGGACCGGCCAGAGGACCACAGCGAAGACATCGATGCCGACCATGCGTCCGAAGTACATAATCCCGATCAGCAACAAGATCCCGTAATTCGCCAATCGGCGGTACGGAACCGCCAACACCTCCGGGAGGAGGTGCGCCATCACGTGCGACCCGTCCAAGGGGGGGATCGGAAGCAAGTTGAAGAAGGCGAGGATCAAGTTGATGATGAGCAGGTAGTTGAGCGCGAGGTACACCGGGTCCAACAAGTAGCCGATCCCTTCGGTGGCCGTCCCTAGCTTCGCGACCACCGCCAGTAGGAGGGTCGCTATGAGGGCCAACCCCAGATTGGACACGATCCCCGCCATAGAGACTCGAATGTCGCCGGCGACATAGTCCCGATACTTACTCGGATCGACTGGCACGGGTTTGGCCCACCCGAAGAGGAAGCCCGTGTTCGTCGCATAGAGGATGGCTGGTACCAGAAGCGAACCCACCAAGTCGAGGTGGGGAATCGGGTTGAACGTGATCCGCCCGAGACGATCTGCGGTGTCGTCGCCCTCGCGCCGAGCCTGCCACGCGTGCGCGACCTCATGCACCACGATCGAGAAGATCAGGACCGGTATGAGGACGAAAGCATCCATGACCGCTAAGCTACCTTCGGAGGGAGTCGTCCCGTACCCGTTGATTGCGTCACCGCTCTCCTCTAGCTTCTTCTGCTAGTCAATCGACGAATCACCGCTCATTGAGCGTAGAATGCCGAACATCAAGAGTGCCAAAAAGCGGATGGAGCTCAGCGCCGCAGCCAGGTTGAAGAACCGGGCCGAGCGTTCCCGCATCCGCAGCGCCATCAAGCGCGTACGTGCCGCCGACTCCGCCGACTCCGGTCGTGCTCGACTGACGGAAGCCGTTGCGATCCTCGATCGTGCAGCGACCCGACGTCTCTACCACCCGAATCGGGTGGCGCGGATCAAGAGCAGCCTGACGCGGCACGTCAACGGACTCGGCTGACCTCCGGGTCAGTCTGACCACACGACTCGACCGGCGACGATCGTTTTCTTCGGTCGTCCGGTCAGCTCCCAACCGTCAAACGGGGTATTCCGGCTCTTTGACCGGAACTTCGACGCATCCACGACCCACTTCTCCGCAGGATCGAAGACGGTCACGTCTCCTGGTGAGCCGACCCGTAGCGTCCCTCCCGGAAGGTTGAAGGCCCTCGCCGGCTGACAGCTCATACGCTCGACCATCGTCGGCAGGTCGATAACCCCTTCGCCGACGACCCGGGTCATGACCACACCGAGAGCCGTCTCGAGCCCGACGATCCCGTTGGGCGCGTCAGCGAAGGCAGCCTCTTTCTCGTCGTAGTGATGCGGAGCATGGTCGGTCGCGATCGTGTCGAGCGTGCCGTCAGCAACTCCTGCGCGAACGGCTTCCACGTCCTCTTCCGTGCGAAGAGGAGGGTTCATCTTGGCCTCGGTCCGATACCCGTCGACGGCGTCGTGCGTCAGAACGAGGTGGTGGGGAGACGCTTCAGCGGTGACCCGCACACCCCGATCCTTGGCTCGTCGGATCGACTCGACGCCAAATCGGGTGGAGATGTGCTGGAGGTGAATGTGCCCTCCGGTAAGCTCCGCCAAGAGTAGATCCCGAACGATGTGCACGTCCTCGGCCGCGTTGGGTTTGCCGGCAAGTCCTAAACGGGATGCGACGACCCCCTCGTTCATGTGCCCGTTGCCGGAGAGCGTCAGGTCTTCTGGGTGATCCGCCACCGGAATCCCGAAGGCTTGAGAGTACTCGAGGGCCAGCCGCATGAGCCCGGAGTCCATCACGGGGCTCCCATCGTCCGTGATGGCCACAGCTCCGGCCTCCACCATCTCTCCCACCAGCGCAAGCCGCTCCCCCATCCGGTCCACCGAGATGCAACCGACCGGGTACACCCGGGCCAGGCCGGCCGCCTTACCCTGCGCCACCACGAAGCCTACCGCGGCCGGATCGTCGATGGGCGGCTCGGTGTTGGGCATTGCACAAATGGAGGTAAAGCCTCCGGCCACCGCGGATGCGGCTCCCGTCGCGATCGTCTCTTTATGCTCGCCACCGGGTTCCCTCAGGTGCACATGCACGTCGATAAGCCCCGGCGATACGACCAGGCCATCACAGTCGACGACTTGGGCGTCTTCAGGCGCGGCTTGACCTGACGCGATCTCCGCCACGACGCCATCGACGATGAGTACATCGAGTGTGCCATCGACGCCCTCGCTGGGGTCCACGACCCGTCCACCTTTGAGAAAGAGCTTGCTCACTCTTCGCCTCCTTCTTTGGCGGCCTCAGCCCGTTCCGGGCGGCCACCGGCGAGCAGGTACAGCACCGCCATCCGGATCGCGACGCCATTGGTCACTTGGTTGAGAATCACCGAGTGCGGTCCGTCGGCGACGTCGGAGTCGATTTCGACCCCGCGATTCATGGGCCCCGGATGCAACACCAGCAGCTCTTTCGGGGCCCTCGAGAGTCGTTCCGCACTGATGCCCCACACGCGGTTGTATTCCCTCAAACTCGGGACGTACCCGCCCTCCATCCGCTCTAGCTGTAGCCGAAGGACGTTGAGCACGTCGGCCCACTCAATGGCCTCCTCCACCCTGGAGAAGACCTCCACACCGAGCTCCGATGCAGCGGGTGGAAGGAGCGTCTTCGGTCCGCAGATCGCGACCTGCGCTCCGAGCGTCTTCAACCCGTAGATGTTCGACCGGGCGACACGCGAGTGCAGAATATCCCCAACAATGCACACCTTGAGATCCGAGAGCGAGCCGCGGTGGTCCCGGATCGTGAGAATGTCGAGGAGCCCCTGGGTCGGGTGCTCGTGAGCGCCGTCACCCGCGTTGATCACATTCGATGGGATTCGGTCGGCCAAGAAGCGGGCGGCCCCCGAAGAGCCGTGCCGCATCACGACCATGTCGATCCGCATCGCTTCCAGATTTCGTGCGGTGTCGACGAGCGTCTCTCCCTTGACCACCGAAGAACCGCTGGAAGAGATGTTGACCGTATCGGCACTCAATCGCTTCTCGGCGAACTCGAAGGAAACCCGTGTGCGGGTCGACGCCTCGAAGAAGAGATTGACGATCGTCTTGCCGCGTAGAACCGGAACCTTCTTGATCCGACGTTCCGAGATCTCCTTGAATGGCTCCGCGGTGTCCAGAATCGTGAGGAGCTGATCGGCGTCGAGCCCTTCGAGCCCGGTCAGATCTTTCCCGAGAGGTGCGGCATGGTCAGTCAACGGCTCTCCGTGTGTACAATCTCGACCCCGAGTCGGTCGTCGAAGTCGGGGACGAGGACCTCGACGCGTTGGCCGCTGCGAACCTGAACGACCGACCCGACGATGTCGGGATGGATGGGGAGTTCCCGTCCCCCGCGGTCGACGAGCACGCATAGCAAGATTCTCTTCGGGCGTCCCCAGTCGCTGACCTCATTCAACGCGGCTCTGGCCGTGCGACCTGTGAAAGCGACGTCGTCGACGAGCACGACGCACCGATCATCGATGCCGTCTTGGGGAAGCTCTGACCCGCCGATCACGGGGCGCGGCCCGATGACTTCGAGGTCGTCCCGATAGAGGGAGATGTCCAAGGAACCCACATCGACCTCGACGCTCTCAGCGCGAAGGATCTCGGCTCTCAGCATCTTCGCGAGGGGCGCACCGCGACGGTGAATGCCCATGAGCACCAATCCGTCCGTGCCTCCGTTTCGCTCGACGATCTCCGCAGCCATCCTGGAAACCGCTCGGCGCACGTCTGAGTCGCTCATGACGTGGGTGCGGTGGCTTGCAGGCATCTCGATCGGGTGGCGTACGTACGGCGCGTCGACGTAGTCGCGGCGCCGTCCAGGGCGGCGGAAAGTTCGGCCCTCGGCCGCCCAGGGTCAACGGCACGTCAGGGGTATCACCGCGGCGCCCCATTCCCCATTGTACCGGGTCTCGGTACCCAAGCATCGGCCGCCCATGATCTCCCGCGTAACCGTGATCCTGGCTCTGACCGCCTTCACGCCAGCTCTGTCCCAGGGGCAGACGTTGGGTGACGTGCCGGACGTCGTCCTTCGGGGTGTCCCGTTCGAGATCGCGGTGGAGGGAGCGAGCTCCGGCCCGGTGACGGCCTCGGTCGCCACCGCCAACGGCGACGTGCTCTCTACCACACAGGTGCCCGCGGCGGGTGAGGCTGCGCTCCGGGACATCCGACTCTCGTCATCATCGGAGCTCCCGCTCCGCATCACCCTCGGCTCTGAAACGGTCGAGATGTCGCCCACGGTGATCTCCGGCTGGTTCTCGATTTTGCCACCGGTCGTCGCGATCATCCTTGCACTCCTCTTCCGAGAGGTCGTGACGGCCCTCTTCATCGGTGTCTGGCTGGGGGCTCTGGCCGTAGCAGGATTCAACCCGCTCGGGGCCACCGGTCGCATGGTGGATCAATTCATCGTCCCGGCCGTGGCGGACTCCGACCACGCGAGCATTATGGTCTTCACGCTCTTCCTCGGGGCCATGGTCGGTCTGATCTCTCGTAACGGGGGGACGCGAGGCATTGTGGATGCCCTGGCGCCCCTCGCCAGCACTCCTCGCCGAGGGAAGCTCGCCACATGGGGTGCAGGCCTCGCGATCTTCTTCGACGACTACGCCAACACGCTCATCGTCGGGAACACGATGCGGCCCATTACGGATCGCTTGAAGATCTCCCGAGAGAAGCTCGCCTACTTGGTGGATTCGACCGCTGCACCTGTGGCGGCGCTCGTCCCGGTCTCGACGTGGGTCGGGTACGAGATCTCTCTCATCGGCGACGGTTTCGCCATCGCCGCGGAACAGAATCCCGCGAGTGCCGCAGCGCTCGACGTGAACTCGTTCGCAATCTTCATCGACTCGATTCCTTACCTCTTCTACCCACTCCTCGCCCTCCTCCTCGTCTTTGCGACCTCGTTGACGGGCCGCGACTTCGGACCGATGGCGGTGGCGGAGGCCCGAGCCGCCCGCGGGGACGGCCTGTTCCGCCCAGGGGCCAACTTGGCAGTCGACACCGAGTCGGACGAGATGAACCCGAAGGACGGCGCCCCACGCCTCTGGTGGAATGCCGCCTTACCCGTCTTGACCGTGGTGATCGTGGTCCTCGTGGGCCTCTACACTTCCGGTGTACGGAACGCACCTCCCGGAGCTGCGCTACGTGACATTTTCGGTGAGGGCGAGTCCTATAACGCGTTGCTGTGGGGATCGTTAGGTGGCGCCCTGGTCGCCATGTTCCTCTCGTTGGGTCAACGCATCTTGACGCTGGACGAGTGTATCGAGGCCGCGGTTGGAGGCTTCAAGGCAATGATGCTCGCCATGATCATCCTCGTCTTGGCGTGGTCGATGGGTGCGGTCACGGAGGCGATCGGCACGTCGAGCTTCCTCGCCCTGCTCCTCTCGGACCGGGTCGCAATCGAGCTCATCCCCGTGATCGTCTTTATGACGTCCGGAGCCATGGCGTTCGCTACCGGCACATCGTGGGGCACGATGGCGATCATGCTCCCGGTCGTGATCCCGCTCACGGTCGCGCTAGGGGGAGCGGAAGTCCTGCCTGGGGCCGCATCGGAAGCAATCTTGCTCGGGGGCGTCGCTTCCGTGCTCGCGGGGGCGATCTTCGGCGACCACTGCTCACCGATTTCCGATACCACGGTGCTATCGTCCACGGCCTCGGCATGCGATCACGTCGATCATGTGAAGACGCAGCTTCCCTACGCCCTCCTGGTGGGAGTGGTGGGCATGCTCCTCGGGAACATCGGCACGGCGTACGGTCTCAATCCGTGGATCGCGCTCTTGATTGGTGGGGTCATCGTCGTCGCAGCTCTACGCGTCCTCGGACGGCCCGTGGAGCGAGCTGAGACGGCGTAGCGAGTCAGCGGCCGAAGCGTGCTCGACCCACCTGTTGGAGGTACGGGTCGTCCGGATCGCCCCGCCCCTCGCCCACCATCCAGTCGTACGAGAAGAGGACGATCCCGCCTGCGCCCTCTGCGCGCGCGCGGTCGATCATGTCCACCGTAGCGATCGCGGGATTCATATACGCTCCGATGCCCGCCCAGAGGCGTCCGGGTGAACCCGCCGCCTCTGCGGCACTCTCCAGGAGTGTGGTGAAACGTGCCGGGTCTTCCGTATACGCCATGGGGACGACAACGTCGATCCATCCCTCCTCGAGCCAGCGGGGCCAGTCCTGAAACCTGTCCGACCAAGCGACGTCCCGATCTGCAATCACAGCAGCCGAAATCGTGAGATCGGGCTTAATCGCCTTCACGTCGCGATGAATGCGCCGGACCAGCGCGGTCACCTGATCCCGTCGGAAGTCGTCCCAGAGCTCTGGCGCACCCTCTGTCATAGCCACCAAGCTCCGGTTGTACTCTTGATCGAGCCGTTCGAAGTCGGCCGTCGGGATGCGAGGGCGAAGCCAAAGACGGAAGCGCTCGAGAGCACCGAGCGAATAGTCGAAGTCGCCGGAGGGAAACCGGATGTAGTCGAAGTGAATCCCGTCGAGGTCGTACCGCGCGGCCAAGTCGAGCCAGACGGCATGTACGCGATCGTGCACGGCGGGGTGCGATGGGCTGGTGTAGACACCCTCCACCGTACCGGGCCGGGCCCGAGCGTACTCGATCAGCTGGTCGACATACTGTGGGGCTTCCGGGTCGACCGCAGCGAGCGACGTCGCCAACGCCCGCGGGACAGCCAACCAATCTGGGTTCGCGCGTAAGATATGGTCGGCGCTGAGAGGGAGGCTCGCAGGACCCCAGACGAGGTGTGTGTTCACCCACGCGTGTACCGCCAGTCCGCGTGCGTGGGCCAGCTCGATGACGTGAGCCAGCGGGTCGTACGCCGGGGTTCGGAGCGCCTCTCCCCTAGGTTCCAACGCCGAGTCGAAGAAGGCGTCTGCCCTACCGCGGACCTGTACGATGAGCGTGTTCACGCCTGCCGCGACGGCGTGTTCCACCATCGCCGATACGGACTCGGGCGTCGTCATCGAGAAACGCACGACCCAAAGTGCGCGCGTCTCCCTCGTGACCGTCGGAAGCGGAGGAGCGCTTGGCGAGGATTCCACCTCAACGGGGATCGAGTCGGCCCCCACGGAGTCCGGTGTCGGTGGAAGGAAGACGGTCGTCGTGCTGTTGACCACAGTACACGCCTGAGCCCCGACGACGAGGAGGATCCATGTCGCCGCACGCCTCCAGGGTGGAGACCGTCGAGTCACCGCTTTCCCCTGAAGAAGTCCCGGAGCAGATCCCCGCATTCGTTGGCGGCGACTCCGTGCCGTACGACACACCGGTGATTCAACCGAGAATCGTGGAGAAGGTTACCGAGTGACCCACCCATTCCCGCCTTTGGATCGGAAGCCCCGAACACCACCGTTGGAATCCTCGCCAGAACGATCGCACCCGCACACATCGCACAAGGTTCTAGGGTTACGTACAACGTCGTGCCAGAGAGACGCCAGTCCCCTCGCGCGGCCGCGGCTGCCCGAATCGCTACCACTTCGGCGTGAGCGGTCGGGTCCGAGTCTCGGATCGTCCGATTCTCGCCCTCCGCGACGATAGAGCCATCCTCTACGAGTACGGCCCCTACCGGCACCTCCCCGGCTTGCTCGGCTCTGCGGGCACAGAAGAGTGCCCGCTGCATCCACTCATAGTCCGCTCCGTCGCGACCCACCGGGGAGGGCGCCGACGCCATCGGCCGTGCTAGTGCTGGGTCAGGTTGACCGCAGCGGCCTCGTCCATGCTGCGGAAGAAGCCAGCCACCCGTCCGATGACCTGGAGGTCGTCCGCGTCTTCGACGAGCGTCGTACCGCCGCCAGGCTGTAACGCTTCGAGGTAGATCCCCCGACCGTTTCGCGTGAAGCGGTGGAACGCGGAGACAGCTCCCACCTCTGCCACGATCACCGAACCATCTTGGACCTCATCGACAGAGACCGGAGATACGAGCACCAAGTCCCCTTCCGACACCCCGAGCACGGCGAGGTCTCCGGCTCGAGCGCGCACCATGAACGAACCGTCTCGGCTTCCCAATTGCCGATCTACTGAAACGTACATCTCGACACTATCACCCCCGCCCGGATGGTCCGGCACCGAACTGAAGCAAGGGACCGCGACCGTGTCGGCGCTCAGGTCGACCCCGAGGATCTTCACACCCCGGGACCGCGACGGATCGCGCTCGAGGCAGCCCTTCTCGGCCAGAGCTTGCAGGTGCTCCGATACGGTCTTCGTGCTCTTGATCGCGAAGCGCTCACCGATCTCCCGGATCGACGGTTGATAGGTGTTGGCGCGCAAATACTGAACCATGAAGTCCAGAATCTTCTGTTCGATCTCGGTAAGCGACTCTACTTGGCGACGACTCGCTGGCGAGTGGCGCTGTGACGCGACGTCAGATCTGCTCAACAATCAACACCTGGAGGGGGGGCCAGTTGCAGCTCCCGGTTCGAATCGGGGGCTATCCTAATGTGCGCTTCGAAAAGGTGTCAAGAAAGGTTCACATTCAGTTCGCGGATACGCTCTAATCCTGCTCGGATCCGGGCCTCCGCCCGCTCTCGTCCGAGCAGGACGAGGACGTCGAAGATTCCAGGGCTCGCCATGTTCCCGGTGAGTGCGACGCGTAGCGGGTGAATCACCTTCCCTGCCCCTACTCCCATGTCGGCAGCGACCCCGCGCAGGCGCTCTTCGAGAGGGCCATGGGCCCACTCGGTGTCCTCGAACGCCTCGAGGAGGCGCTCGAGGCGCTCAGAAGCAGCGCTGGGATCCTTCGCCCAGTGCTTCGCCACTGCCTTCTCGTCCCAAGCCAACTCGTCACAGACGAAGGGTGACGCTTGAGCGACGAGCTGATCCATCTTTCGCGCCCTCGGCTTGATGACCTCGAGGAGCTGAGCCGCCCAAGTCGTCTCTTCCAGTCGGTCGACGTCGCATCCCCGCGGGCCCAGCTGACTTCGCAGGTGATCGACGAGGACGTCGTCGGGGAGCTCGGCGAGGTAACGCCCATTGAGCCACTCCAACTTCTCGGTGTCGAAGACCGAAGCGCTCTTCAAGAGTCGGTCGGCTGAGAACGCTTCGATGAGCTCCGCGCCAGGCATGAACTCTCGATCGTCACCAGGACTCCAACCGAGTAGCGCGAGGAAGTTGAGCATCGCTTCCGGTATGAAGCCCTGATGCTCGTAGTCTCCCAAAGCGGTCGCCCCATGCCGCTTCGACAATTTCTTCCCATCCGGGCCAAGGATGAGAGGCACGTGTGCGAAAACCGGCTCTGCGTAGCCGAGCGCCCGGTACAGCTGTACCTGCTTCGGCGCGTTGGAGAGGTGATCGTCGCCCCGCAGTACGTGCGTAATCTTCATTTCGGCGTCGTCCGAAACCACCGCGAGGTTGTACACGGGCGTCCCGTCGCTCCGGAGGATCACGAGGTCATCGATGTCCTCGTTCCCGAATCGCATCTCTCCGTGAACGAGATCGGTGAAGACCGTTTCCCCGTCTGGCACCCGGAAGCGGATCGCGTGGGCTTCGCCGGCCTCGGCGCGACGCTCGGCCTCGTCTAGGCCGAGGCGGTCGGCGTACTCCCGTGCAACCTTGCTCGGATGCATGGCCCGCTCGCGGGCCTCCTCCCGGACGGTCTCCGGATCCGAGAAGTCCCGGTACGCTTTTCCTTCGGCAAGGAGCCGCAGCGCATCCGCTCGGTGCCGGTCCACCCCCTCACTTTGGAAGAAGGGCCCTTCGTCCCACTCGACGCCGAGCCACCGCATTCCATCGAGGATCACTTTCGTGTGGGCGTCGCTCGACCGGGCTCGGTCGGTGTCCTCGATGCGGAGCACGAAGACCCCACCTGTCTTCTTGGCCAACAGCCAATTGAAGACGGCAGTACGGGCACCCCCGATATGGAGGTATCCGGTCGGCGAAGGAGCGAACCGTAGCCGCATGGTCATGAATGGAGTCCCTTCTTCATCGATCGAGCCTTTCTAGTAGTAGTCGGCGGACCGTCCCCGGGTCGGCCGCACCTCGGGTCGCCTTCATCACCTCACCCATGAAGAGGCCCAGGAGGTTCTTCTTTCCGCTCCGGTACGCAGACACCTTGTCCGGCCACGCCGCGAGCGTGGCATCGACTGATGCGGCGAGCGCATCCGTGTCGTGGAGCGCGGTGAGTCCCATCTCTTGGACGAGCTCGGCCGGCTCTCCACCCCGTTCCGCCATCGCTGCGAGCACCTTCTTCGCGGCCCGTCGAGTGATCGTGCCGTCACGCGTCAGCTCGATGAGCCGCCCGAGCGCTTCGCCGTCGAACGGGAGGTCATCAACGCCTCGGTCTCCGAGCTCCCCGCGGACGTCCGTGGCAACCCACGACGCGACTCCGATCGCGTCATCATGCACTCGAAGCGCGGCTTCGAAGAAGTCGCCCACTTCCCTTCGCCCCGTGAGCTGGTCGGCGATTTCCTCAGAGAGGCCGAGCGTCTCCTGATAGCGAGCGAACCGTTCCTCGAGAGCAGGGTCCTCCTCACGAGCGGCGCTGCGGAGTGCGCTCACCCTCGACCCGGGCGTCGAATCGTGGGACTCGGGGGCGCGGCGGAGCTGCTCGGCAGCCGCATCCTTTGCCGCCGGCTTCCGATCTGCCCGGTAGCCGCTCTTCAGCCCGACGATGCGGTTGAAGACGAGGCGACCGTCGACGCCATCGACAGGGTCGCGCCAGAAATACCCCGTCCGTTCGAACTGGTAACGGGTCGCGGGCGGATCATCGGCCACCGATGGCTCGATCTTCCCATGGAGTACTCGTAGGGAGTCTGGATTCACCTGACCGACGGGGTCGAGCGGGTGTCCATTGTCATCGACCTCGAGCTCATCCAAGTACAACGGTTCGAAGAGACGGCACTCGGCGTCGAGAGCGTGGGGGGCGGACACCCAGTGGATCGTGCCTTTGACCTTCCGCCCGTCCTTCGTCTTCCCTCCGCGCGACTCCGGGTCGTAGCTACACCGGAGCTCGGTCACCCCGCCTGCATCGTCTTTCACCACCTCGTCACATCGAATGACGTACGCGTGTCGCAGTCGAACTTCGCCCCCAGGTACAAGCCGTCTGAACCCCTTCGGAGGATCTTCTGCGAAGTCCGTGCGCTCGATCCAGAGTTCTCCCGAAAAGGGAACGTTCCGCTGGCCTTCCCGACCGACATCGGGCGGGAAGCGCGGCGCGTCGAAGATTTCCTCACGCCCGGCCTCGAAGTTCGTAAGTACGACCTTGAGAGGATCGAGCACCGCGAGTACGCGCGGCGCCACGTGGTTGAGGCTCTCTCGGACGGCAAAGTCCAGCTTCGACTCTTCGGTCCGGCCACTCGCGCGCGAGACACCGACCATCTTCGCCAAGAGGCGGAGCGCCTCCGGTGGCACACCCCGACGTCGGAACGCCGAAATCGTCGCGAGACGGGGGTCGTCCCATCCCGAGACCACGCCTGCGTCGACGAGCGGTTTTATCGCGCGCTTGGACAACACGGCGTGCTCGAGGTCGAGACCCGCCCACTCATGCTGGTGCGGACGGGGCTCCTCGAACCCCGCGCTATCGAGCACCCAATCGTAGAGCTCCCGGTTGTTCTCGAACTCGAGGGTACACAGCGAGTGCGTGACTCCCTCGAAGGCGTCCTCGAGGCAGTGCGCGTAGTCGTACAGGGGGTAGATGCACCACGCATCCCCCTGCCGGAAGTGATCTTCGTGGCGGATTCGGTAAAGCACGGGGTCGCGCATGAGCATGTTGGGGTGCGCCATGTCGATCTTACCACGCAGTACGTGCGCACCATCCTCGAAGGCTCCCGCCCTCATCTGCCGGAACAGCTCGAGGTTCTCTTCGACGCTCCGGTCGCGGTACGGGGACGGTACGCCCGCTTCCGTCACGGACCCCCTCTTCTCCCGGATCTCCTCGGCCGGCTGGGAGTCGACGTACGCCAATCCTTTCCGGATGAGATCCTCGGCGCAGTCATACATCCGCTCGAAGTAGTCCGAGGCGTAGTACAGGTGCTCACCCCAGTCGAAGCCGAGCCATCGGATGTCGTCCTGGATCGCGAGGGCGAACTCCTCGTCTTCCTTCTCCGGGTTGGTGTCGTCATACCGGAGATGGCAACGTCCCCCGAACTCTTCGGCAATCCCGAAGTTCAGGCAGATGTGGGTCGCGTGACCGATGTGGAGGTATCCATTCGGCTCGGGAGGGAAACGGGTGACGACCGCGCCCCCGTACGTCCCCGCCTCGTTGTCCGAGCGGATCCGCTGCCGAATGAAGTCTGTGCCCGGATCAGGGCTGTGTTTGGCCTCGTCCATGACCGGACAAGGTAGCACAATGCGGCCCCCTTACGGGGCCACGGCTCAGCCGCCGCTCGGCCTCCGTCGGGCGGTCCGACGCGCCGGCCGGTCGCTTCCGGAACGGGTGCTACCCGACGCTCCGTCTCCGCTGCGGCTGCTCCCCGTCCCGTAGCTGGGTTGCGAGCCACCGCGTCGCGTTGCGGGTCGTGACGTCGACGCTCCGCTTCGGTATCCGCGACCGCTCTGCACTGAGCCTCCGTTCGACCGGCGATCGATCACGATGACGCCAGGCCGCGATCCGTAGTAGCCGTACCCGTAGTCCCAGGCGCCGTACCCGTACCCGTAGCGATTCCCGTACGCTCCGTAGCGAGATCCCCAGGGGGACGCATACCGCTGGAAGCCCCAGCGCGGCCCCCAGAATGGGTTGTACGCCATGTAGCCTCGGTAGTGCTGCGCCGCGGGCGCGTCCGGCGCGATCTCACCGCCTGCCTCGACCACGAAGCGATCGGGGTGCGACACGGCGACGACCACGTCGATGACGTTGGACGGCACCCCGTTGTCCGCCATCTCGATCAAATCCTTGGCGGAAGGGTCGAGCGGGTTGCCGCCCACGACGACCCAACTCTCGACGGCTTTCGCGTCGACTCGTGCCGCGGCTTCCGCGACGTCTCCGAGATCGATGGGGGCCGAAGCCGCCATCCGACCGGACCGAACCGCCATCCCGAGGTCGGCAGCCGGATCGGTCACACCTTCGGCAGCCAGACGCTCGGCGCTTACGACCTCATAGTCCTGCACCCATGAAACGGCCTCGCCGTCGATGTTCAGACTGCGGACGTCCGCCCAGCTGGCGGGCGTCGTAAAGGCCATGACACCCGACCCGGACCGTACCGCGTCGGTGCCGCACGAGAATTCCGTCGTCGTGAAGACCCGGCGACCATCTTCAGAGAAGGTGAGCGACTCCCACCCTTCACACCCCTCGGCCGAGATATCGCGCTGCACCCCGTCTGCGGCGAGACGCTCCGTCGAGACGGTTTCTCCATCGACGATGTTGCGCAGCTCAACCCCACCGGCGTCGGGCACGAAGCAGAGCAACCCGCCGTCTTGGAGCTGACCGTCCTCACCGACGGCGTCGGAGCCGACTGCCTCCCAGCAACCCACGAAGGGGAGCCACCGACCGTCGATGTCCTGTCCGGCTCCGCTCATCGGAATCGAGAGGAGCGCGAGGAGTGCCGTCGTCGATGCGAACCGAATGCTCAACTTCTTCATCCTTCTCTCCTAAAAGCGGACTGCGAGGCCGCCGATAAATTGGAAGCCATCGAGATCGATCGGATCGAACCCGATGTAGTCGTCCTGCATCGTGCCGTCAGCCCAGCTGTACCGGCCTTCGAGCGTCAACAGGAACTGGCTCCCGATGGACACATTGGCTCCACCGGACAGCCTCGTCAAAAGGGCGCTGTCTTCACTCTCGAAGGCATCCGTGAAGATCTCGGCCGATTCGGAGTCCACAAAGTCGCCGTGCTGGCGGAAAGCATACCCGATCGCCCCGATCCCGGCGCCGACGAAGGGCGAGATACGTCTCGGAACCCAGGCAAAGCGGCCGAGGGTGCGCCCACGATCCATCGGGTAGTACTTCACACTCGCCACGACCGGAATCTGGCGCAGCTCCGTAACCTGATTGATCGGGAGTCCGTCTTCGTCCCAAAGGCGGAACTCGGACTCTTGAGAGCTCCCCTGGTACCCGATGGAGAGCGCGACATCAAGGCGTTCGTTGAGTCGCACCGCGACCTCTGCCCCGACGTACGGGCTATCGAAGTCTCGGCGACCCAGCGTGAGGGAATCGATAACGAAGTCGAAGATCTCGCCCGACGCCCGCTGGATCCCGTACCCGGTCTCGAATTTCAGGGTGACTTTCGGCTGACGGAACATGTACCCGTCGCCACTCTGCCCAACCACCGAGGGGGGCATCATCGCGAACAAGGCCGTGAAAAGGATCGCCCCCGCGGCTCCTCTTCCTCGACTCTTCATCCAGCTCGCGGCCATCTCCCCCTCCTGCATTCTGTCGATATCTCCGACCGGCTACCGAGAGTTAGGGCAACCGGCATGCCAAATCAGCTGTATTCCCTGACCGCTTCAAGATATTGTCCTGCAACGCGTTCCGTCAGGCCGTCCACGGGCGTCCACGCTCACCGTCCTCTCGGGAGGTCGCGACGGCGTCCTCCTCCGTCCCTCCGAGTGGACGTCGCCCGGAAGGCACCATTAGTCCGCACCGACTGCGGCCGGGACGACTGCGGGGGCCGCGACGGGCTTCCGGCGCTCGAGAATGTGGTACGCCGCGGGCGTGATCGTGAGTACGAAGATCGTCGAGGAGAGGAGCCCACCGATGAGCACGAGCGCGAGGGCATCCCAGATGTTCGAGCCCGTCGTGTCTCCGAAGAGCACCAAGGGTAATAGGCCGAGGACGGTCGTGGTCGTCGTCATGAGAATCGGTCGGACGCGCTCCAAGGTGCCCTGCACGATCGCTTCTTCTAGCGGCATCGCGGGAGCTCTGCGCCGCGTTCCGTTTACGTGATCGACCAGCAGGATCGCGTTATTCACCACGATCCCGAGCATCATGATGACGCCGACGTACGCCTCTCGCGTGAAGGGCGCATCGACATAGTAGAAGATCAGATACACCCCGATGAGCGCCATCGGGACGGTCAGGATCACGCACAATGGTTGCCGGAACGACTCGAACAACGCCGCCGTGACCATGTAGACCAGCAAGAGAGCGACCGCCAACACCATCCAGATCTGTTGCCGGTCTTCCTGATCAATGAAGAAGCCGACGTCACCCTCGTCGATCGTATAGCCCGCCGGAACCGCCGTCGCCCCGATCACCTGGTCGAGGATCATGTCGCCGAGCCGTGCGGGACCCCGGAATTCGTACGCAACGGTGCGTTCGTACTGTTGGTTCTCACGACGGATCTGGGCCAAAATGTCTCGCTCGGCGAGGGTGATCACTTCACCGAGCCGGATCCGGCGCCCCGAGGGCGTGTCGATGAGGGTCTCGGTGAGCGCCAAAATATCGAGGTCGAGGTTGTCCTCGAGCTTGACCTGGTACTGGACCTCCTCCCCCCCGAGCTTCAGCACGTCGAGACCGGCAGTACCGGCCACCGCTGCATTCAGACGCTGGGTTAGGTCATCGACGCTAAGATCATATTGAGCAAGCCGTTCCCGGTCCACATCCGCGACAAATTCCCACGCGCGGTCTCGACTGAACCGTCGCGAGTTCGCGTTCGTGTCGACCTCAACGATCCGGGAGTGGCGCTCGAGTCGGCTTCCGATATCCTCGGCGATGTCCCGTACCCGCTCGTAGTTGTACCCGAGGACTTGCAAGCTGTAGTTGGGGGCTCCTCCCCCCCCACCGTAGAACGAGGGTCCGTACCCGTAGACCCGGACCTCGGCCCCCGTGAAAGTGTGGCTGTACGCCTCCATCTGAGACTTGATCACGGGGGGCACCCCGCTGTTCTCGAACTCTTCCGGGAAGGTGATCCGCATCGTCGCGAACTGCGGGTACACATCGGCCCTGTATCGCTCGACCTGGGAAATTTCCGCCACCCGCTCCTCGAAGTACTGCATGAGCTGGTCGCTTCGATCGAGACTCGCCCCTCGCGGCAGTCGGATGTTCACGAGGATGTACGTATCGTCTCCCCGCGAGCCGCCCCACATCATCCACGTACTCACGTAGGTGTCGAAGAGGTAGTACGAGCCACCGAAGACGAGGGCAGTCGCGGTGATCGCGACCCATGCGTAGCGCACCGTGAGCGACACGATGTCCTGGTAGAAGCGGAGGTAGAAGGGCATCGATTCGCTCGCGCCCAACCCCAACCCCGCGCCCCGTCGTCTCGTTCCGCCCTCTAAGAACCGAGCCGCCAAGCTCGGGATAAAGGTGAACGCAACGAAGAGCGACGCTACGAGTGTGAGTCCCACCACGATCGCCAGCGGGACGTAGTAGACACGCAGCTCTCCCTGCAGGTACACGAAGGGCACGAAGACGATGAGCGTCGTCGCTGTAGATGCCAGAATCGGGAGTACGACCTCCCGAGCACCTGCCTCTGCCGCGGACGGCCCGTCCTCACCCCTTTGCCACCTTCGATAAATGTTCTCGAGCACGACGATCGAGTTGTCCACGATGAGCCCGAACCCCATCGCCAAACCCATGAGCGTCAGCAAGTTGAGCGTCAGACCTCCAAAGTAGATAAGGTTGAGCGCGATCAGGACGCTGAACGCGATCGTCGTGAAGATCAGGACGGCTGATCGAAACGATCGTAAGAAAGCCAACAAGACGACGAAGATCACAAGGCCGGCGACCACGGCGCGGGTGCTCAGCTCCGAGAGCTGACTCTCGATTTCCTCACTCGCGTCGTCTTCGAGGATGTACTCGCTCCCCGCCGGTCGAAGCCGTTCGATGTCTGCCAGGCGGGCCTTCACCGCCTCTGCTGTCCGGACGGTGTTGACCCCCACACCCCGCACCACCTCGAAGCCGGCGGCGGGTCGCCCATTGATCCGGGAAAGCGACCGCGGCTCTTCGTACGTGTCGATGACCGTGGCGATGTCCGAGACGCGGAGGGGTGTGTCGCCGACCACCGTAATGACGGCGTTCCGGACATCGTCCGCGCTCGCGGGACGGTTCATGATGGTGATCGTGCGCTCGGCGTCCCCGTCCCGAATGATGCCGGCTTCCCCGACGAGGTCGAGATCGGAGATCGCCGCCTGTACCGTGACCGGGTCGAGGCCGAGTGCCGCGATCGCGGTCTCGTCGAGTAAGACCTCGAGGCGACGGTCTCGCCCACCAAAAAGACGCACGTCGGCCACGCCGTCGACCTGCCCGAGCTCTGGCGCGACGACTTCGTCGAGGTGCCGACGCAACGCCTCCAGAGTGTACGGTCCGGTGAAGGTGTAGCTCAGGAAGGGCGTGTTCTGTTCCTCGAACTCCTCAGGCACGTACTGAGAGACAGAGACCTGGCCGACTCCTGCGGGAAGCGACTCCTCCAATGTCGCGATCCGCTCCGAGAGATCGAGCCGAGCGAAGTCCATATCGACGTCGCGCTGAAAGAAGACGGTGACTCGGGACGTGCCTCGCCCCTGGTCTTCCGCCGACTCGGACACGATGCGGTCGACCCCTCTCACTTGTTGGACCGTGGCTTCGAGCGGCGCCGTCAGGAACGCTTCGACCGTCTCAGGGGACGCCCCTCGCCAACTCGCGTTCACGGTCAGGCGAGGGAGTTCGGTGTTCGGCAGCCTTTCGATCGGGATGTTGCGCCACGCAGCGACGCCGAGGAGGGCGACCCCCGCGTACGTCATCGCGACGGCTACGGGCCGCCTCAGACTCGCCCGGATCACCCCGCGCCCTCAGGCTGGGGCTGTGACTGTGACGGTGCGCCTCCGGGACCTCTTGTCAGTGCCCTCCTGACCCCCTCGACCGTCTGGTACACCACCGGCACCACGATCAGTGTCAGAGCTGTCGCGACGAGGAGGCCGCCGATTACGGCGATCGCGAGGGGAGCACGTAAATCCGACCCTCTTCCGATGCCGAGCGCCATGGGGAGGAGGCCGAGCACGGTGGTGACCGTCGTCATGACGATCGGCCGCAGCCTCACCCGGCCGGCCTCCAAGATCGCCGCCCGTAGGTCGAGGCCGCGACTCCGGGCCTGGTTGATGAAGTCGACCTTCACGATCGCATCGTTCACGACGATACCGACCAAGATGACGATCCCGATCAGGCTCATCGTATTGAGTCCCTGCCCCATCACGAGGAGCGCGAACACCGCCCCCACGAGAGCCAACGGTACCGACATCAAGATCGTGAAGGGGTGCACGAACGACTCGAATTGAGCCGCGAGAATCATGTAGACGAGGACCAACGCAAGCGCGAAGGCGAAGGCCAGGTCACGGAAGGAGCGCCGCATTTCCTCGTTTTCCCCACCGACCTCCCACCGCACATCGGCACTCTGTTGCAGCGTAGCGAGCGAGGCTTCCACGGCCTCGATCCCTCGGTCGAGTCCTCCCGATACGACATCGGCATAGACGGGGATCATCCGCGCTTGATCCTCACGACGAACCTCCGACGGTCCTACGGCGTCACGGATCGTCACTAGCTCCTGAATCGGCACCCCATCGACGCGGATCGCCTGCAATGTCTCGCGCGAATACCGCAGATCCTCCGGGTAGCGGACGACGATGTCGATCTTTCGATCGAAGTCGACAAACTCGGTCGCGATATCGCCTCGCATCGCCCGATCGACGGTCTGCGCTACCAGCCGCGGGTCGACCCCGTAGGCGGCACATGCCGCGCGGTCGATCTCCACCTGGATCTGCGGTTGCCCGCGCTCGGTCCCAATCCGGACGTTCCCCATCTCCGGTAAGGTCGACATGCGGGCCGCGATCACCTCGGCCATCTGATAGACCTGGTCGAGGTCGTCGCCTCGAACCCGAACCGCGACGTCCGCCTCCGACCCACCAAGCATCGTACCGAGGGCAGTCGCTTGCCCCGTCTCGACCGAGAGCGCGCCCGAGGCAAACTGGTCGGCCAGCCCTCGCACGCGCCCCGCAACGACATCCGTCTCGACCCCCGGTCGGACTCGCACGACGAACGATGCGGTGTGCAGGCCGCTCGCCTCTTCCCCTTCAGCGTAGGCTCGCACGTCCCGTCCCACACTGCTGAACACCGTCTCGACGTCTCCATCTTCGAGCGCAGCTCCCTCCACGATCTGAGCTGCGGCATCGGTGGCATTCAGAGACGTCCCTTCGGGGAGTTCGAGCTCGATCCCGAACGCGCCCTGATCGACGTCAGGTAGGAGGTCCCGTGGCAGCGTGGAGCCGAGGACCCCGGTCAACACCAGAGCCACGGCGGAACTCACCAGGATCGCACCCGGACGGTCGAGTGCCCATTCGAGAACGGCGTGGTACCGATCGGCGAATCGGTCGAAGGCAGTGTCGAAGCGGCGCAATCCTGGTCTCGCGAGACGGGCGAGCGTCCCTCCGACCGATTGGAACCAGAAGACGACCAACTCTCGTCCCAGGCGGACGATCCATCGGAGGGCTCGGAATGGAGCGATCAGGGCTACCCGGACGGCCCACCACATGGTGCGAAGCGCCCCTTTCGGCCGCGACGGCCATGGCACCACGACCGGCGGAGCTACCTCTACTTGCTCACCCCCGAATCGGGCGGCGAGGCTGGGAAGGAGCGTCAGCGCCACCAGGAGCGAGGCGAGAAGCGAGAAAGCGACCGCGAGGGAGAGATCCTTGAAGAGCTCTCCGGCAACCCCCTCCACATAGATGATGGGGCCGAAGACAGAAATCGTGGTCAGTGTCGAGGCCGTAATCGCGGCTTGCACCTCTTCCGCCCCATCGGCCGCTGCCGCGAGAGCGCCCTTCCCCAACTCGGAGCGGTGCCGGAAGATGTTCTCGAGGACCACAATCGAGTTGTCGACGAGCATTCCGACGCCGAGCGCGAGCCCGCCCAAGCTCATGATGTTCAGCGACACGCCCGCGGCCTCCATGAGCGCGAAGGTGCCGACCACGGAAATCGGGATGGCCATGGCGATGGCGAACGGGTACCGGCTGTCTCGCAGAAAGAGGAAGAGGACGAGAAAGGCGAGCGCCCCCCCGAAGACGAGCGCCTGGACGACGTTGGAGATCGAGTCGGCGATGAAGCCGGCCTGGTCGTCCGCAATGTCGATCTGGATGGCGGGGTACTCGTCCCTGAGCTGGCCGATCACCTCACGGACGGCCTCCGCAATCCGCACCGTGTTCGCCCCGGCCTCCTTGAACACCAGAAGGCCGACCGACTCGGCGCCCGCGTATCGGGCGATAGCCTCTCGTTCCGCGAAACCGTCTACGACCTGACCGATGTCTCGGAGTCGGACGACCCGCGTCCCTCCCTCCAGCGGTTGGCGAGCGATGACGACGTCCTGAATCTCCTCGACTGTCTGGAACTCACCCAGTGTCCGGAGTGGGTACCGGAAGCGTCCCTGCAGAATCGTACCGCCCGGCGCACTGACATTGGCGTCGTCGAGCGCCGCCGAGATCTGTGCGATCGTGATCCCGTACGAATCCAAGAGCCCCGGATCGACCTGCACGCTGATCTCTCGGTCGAGTCCCCCCGAGACCGATGCCTGCGCCACGCCGTCGAGCTGCTCGAGGCGCCGGCGGAAAACTGTTTCCGAGAGTTCTTTCGTCTCCCACAGGTCGTCGCCCCCGGTAACCGAGAGCGTCATGACAGGCTCCGACTCCGGGTCGACGCGCAATATCGTGGGTCGGGACGCGGTCTCCGGTAGCGTTTCCCGGATGTTGTCCATCCGCTCGCGCACGTTGAGCATCGCGAAGTCCATGTCGGTGCCCCACGCGAAGCGGAGGGTGACGAGGCTGACCCCGTAGCGGGAGGTCGACGTGACTTGCTCGACCCCAGGCACGGACGCGGCTGCGCCCTCGACCCGCTCCGTGATCCGTCGCTCTACCTCAGCAGGCGCCACCTCTTCGTACACCGTGTAGATCACCAAGCGCGGATAGGAGACGTCCGGCAAGAGATCGATCGGGAGGCGCCAGTACGAGATTACCCCGAGGAGTACGATCCCGAAAAAGAGCATCCACACCGCGACTGGGCGGGCAGTCGAGGTCGATGGGATCGACACGCGTCAGCTCCCTTCCGGTGAGGAATCCGAACCCGTTGGAATTCCATCGCGCAGCGGTCCGCCAACGGCCTCTTCCAAGGCGAGCAGTGCGTCTACGAAGGCGTGTCGAGCTTGGATGAGAGCTCTGCGGGTATCGGCTTCCTGCTGGAAGGTCGAACGCAAGTCTTCAAAGGTTCTCACGCCGAGACGGTACTCCTCTCGGGCGAGTCTGAGCGCCTCTTCGGCGATGACCTGGGACCGCTCCGAGATCTGGAAAGCTTGCCACTGATTCTCGAGGTCCAAGAGTGCGCCTCGCACCGTTTCCTCGAGTCGGAGCCGGGCCTCACGGTCTTCTTCGAGGCGGTTGCGGAGGTCGACGTTCGCCCGCGCCTGGTCGGTGGTCTGTTGAGAGAGGCCGCCGAGGACGGGGAAAGAGAACTGCACGAAGAACTGGCTTTCCAGATCGCCGCTGACCGATGGGTCGAAGAGCGCTCCAGCATCCTGCCCGAAGGCCTGCTTGTACAGCGAGAACCCCGCGTCCACGCGTGGCCACCAACCGGTCTTCTGCTCCGATAGTCCGAGTCGAGCCGATTCTACGCCGGCTACCGACCTCCGGACCGTCGGGCTCACCTCGAATGCTCGCGAGAGAAGGGCATCTGGATCGAACGCTCCAGGGTCGAAAACGGGGAGCTCCTCCGTGGCGAGATCGATCGGTCCTTCTTCATCCATGCCGAGCGCGGTCCGCAACGCCAGCGCCGCCCGATCGTAAGCAGTACTTTGCTGAGCGTGTGTGAGGGTCTGGCGTTCGACGGCCAACTCGGCATTGAGAACGTCTACCCGAGTACGGCCCGCGAGCGAAAAAAGACGCTCCGCGATCGCCAGGTCCGTCCTCCTGGCTTCGATCAACTCCTCCTCGAGCTCACGGAGAACGCGCTGTTCGAGCGCATCGAGGTAGAGTCGCTGGACCTCGATTCTGACCCCGCTCAGCGCCTCCTCATACGCGAGGTCCCGGTCCACGTTCGTCAACCGCTGTCGCCGATGTCCTTGGAAGAGCGACAACCCTTGGAACGACCAAGCGAGGTTGAGCCGATGAGCGGTTTGCGAGAAGTAGTTCCACTGCGCGTCGGGATTCGCGATCGGGTTCCCGAAATCGTCGAAGGCCTGGCGTTGCAGATTCCCCCTGAAGGCCGATTCGAAGAGCGTCAAGCTCGCTCGAGGCAGCAGCTGCTCCGCCCACACCGTCCTCATCTCCGAACCGTTGAGGCCCTGCGAATTCACCGCGCGGCGAAGTTCCGGATTCCCACCGACCGCGATGCTCAGAGCCTCGTCGAGGGTGATCGTCCGGGTGCCTGATACTTGCGCGCACACCGCATTCGGGCTGGTCGCGAGCAGGGCGAGGCCGGTGATCGCGGCCAAGGGGGTTGCTGCGACCGACCGGACCGCAAAGGCCCCGGGGTGCCGTACCGGGCCAGTCATCGGCTCGGCCTCCCACCCTCGGCGGCAACGTTGTCCACCAGCCGGACTGCCACATCGTGCGCCAAGTAGTGGTGACCGTCGGTGAGCACAATCTGACCGGGCTCTACGATGCCCTGCTCCGGCCCCTCCAGCATCAACTCGACGTGCGTCTCGTTTGCTCTGCCGGGGTTCACGTACACCCACTTCGCGAGCCCGCCGCGCGGGCCTTCTTCGTACACGAAAACGATATTGCGGCGAATTCCCCGATCGAGGACGGCGGAGCGAGGGACGAGGATTCGATCTGGGAGCGCTTCGGCGTCCATCGTGACCTCTGCGTACATCCCCGGCTTCACGCGCCCATCCGGGTTGGGGAGAAGCACCGTGACCCGGCCAGTCCGAAGCTCGGGATCGACGACCGGGTTGATCGTTTCGATCTGGCCATCGAACCGTTCTCCCGGGAAAGCCGAGAAGGTGACTTGCGCTCCTCGACCAGGCGCGAGGTACCCGAGATCCTTCTCGAGGACCTGGACCTCCACCCGGATCGGGTCGAGGTCGACGACCGTGAGCAGTTCGGTGCCTGCGGTAACGTATTGCCCGGCCACGACCTGAACGTCGGCAATGCGGCCGCCGAATGGCGCGAGCACTCGTGTACGCGCGAGCTGAAGCTCGGCCTGGCGCAACGTCACTTCCGCTTGGTCGAGCCCGCTCTGCGAACGGGCGATGCGTTCTCGCTCCGCTCGAACCGCTTCGTCCTCGATCTCGTCATCGAAGAGCACCCGTTGCCGGTACTCGGTCTGAGCGTTCAGTAGGTCCGCACGTGCTTGTGCCACCCCGAGCGCATATTCGACGGTGTCGAGGTGCACGATGGGCCGGCCGCGGCCCACAGCGGCGTTCTCATCTACCAGAACGCGCTGTACGACACCCGCGACTTGTGCGGTTACGACGGTTCGACTGTAGGCCTCGGCGAGTGCTGAGGCGTTCACGCGAATCCATAGTGTGTCGCGTATGGCCTCCGTGCCGATCACCGGCTGAGCGAGTGTCGCGGAGAACTGGGCAGGAGCCGCCCCCTCAGGCACGTCCGCATCGACGACCTCGGCGGCTTCGTCTTCACCCTCCCTCGAGTCGACGAGAAGCCTCCAGCCGACGCCTGCGCCCACGACGCCAAAGATCAGAAGGAGGGTCACCAGACTGAGTGTGCGCCTGGAGTGGCTCATGTCGTCCTCGCGCGAGCGGGTTGTGTTCCGTCCGCGGTTCTCCGCGGCGCGAACGACCATGAGACGCGTCGCCCCGCCTGCAGCGTTGCCGCCGACACGTGTAGTTCTTCGTTGTATATCGCCACATCCCGCACTTCAGCGGGATTCTGGCTCGTCATAGTACTACTACGGCAGTCTACGCGCTGTATGTCCGGGTCACGTACTCGTTCAAGATCTCCTTGAACTCGTCGACCAACCCCTCCCCTTTCAGCGTGACCGTATGCTCACCGTCGACGTAGACCGGCGCCTTGGGCTCCTCGAAGGTACCCGGCAGTGAGATCCCGATGTTGGCGTGCTTCGACTCTCCGGGCCCGTTTACGACACACCCCATCACAGCCACGTCCATCTCTTCGACTCCGGGATAGCGGACGCGCCACGTGGGCATCATCTCTCGGATGTACCCCGTGATGTCCTCGGCCATCTCTTGGAAAAAGCTGCTCGTCGTACGCCCACAGCCGGGGCACGACGTCACCTGTGGTTCGAAGTGGCGGATGCCTAGGGACTGCAAGATCTGCTGGGCGACGCGCACCTCCTCGGCCCGGTCTCCACCTGGCCGCGGAGTGAGCGACACACGGATCGTGTCGCCGATTCCGTCGAGTAGGAGGGGAGCCAACCCCGCGGTCGTGGCGACGATCCCCTTCGCCCCCAGGCCTGCCTCCGTGAGCCCTACATGCAGCGCGTAGTTGCACCGCTCTGCCAGTCGGCGGTAGACAACCAGTAGTTGCGGGACGGACGACACCTTGGTCGACAGTACGATCCGGTCCCGAGTGAGTCCGATCTCCTCAGCTAGAGCTGCAGAGCGAAGGGCCGACTCCACGAGCGCATCGAGGAGCACCGTCTCCGCGTCGAGCGGCTCGGCGCGCTCGGCGTTCTCGTCCATGAGCTCGGTCAGGAGTCGCTGATCCAACGATCCCCAATTCACTCCGATCCGGACCGGCTTCCCGAAGTCGATCGCGGCCTCGACGATCTGAGAGAAGTTCTCGTCCCGACGCTTCGTGCCTACGTTCCCCGGATTGATTCGAAGCTTGGCGAGGGCACGCCCCGCCTCCGGGTATTTGGTAAGGAGGAGGTGGCCGTTGTAGTGAAAGTCGCCGACGATGGGCGTTTGGTAGCCGGCCTTGTCCAGGCGGGCGACGATCTCCGGTACGGCTTGGGCGGCTGCATCGTGGTTCACCGTGACGCGGACGATTTCGCTCCCGGCATCGGCAAGCGTCCGAATCTGCTCGACCGTGGCTTCGACGTCGGCCGTGTCGGTGTTCGTCATCGATTGGACGACGATCGGGGCATCCCCACCAACGACCACGCCACCGACGTCCACCGGCACAGAGTTGCGTCGCAAAACGCGCTGAACTTTTCCGGTCAAGTGGCCGATACTCATCAAAGGGCATGGTCGGGCCGGAGGAGCCCGAATGACGGCAAGAAATCTACCGGTCTCGGCAAGCCCATCCAACAGTGACTCGACGATTCGGAATGGCTAGAAAACATTTGTTTACACCTTGCCTGGTCCGTATCTTGCCCCAGATTTCCGCCCCCTCTCCGGGCTCCGCCCGACCACCGCTCCATGACAAACGTTGACCGACCGATTCTGATGCGCGCCGCTTCCGTTCTAGCCGTCTCTTTGCTCGCAGGTGTCGCTGCCTGCTCCTCCGAAGCCCGCCCTGTCGGTGACCTCGTCAAGGACGGGGACCGTTTCCTCGCTCCCGAGACCGGTCAGCCTTACTCCGGTGTCGCGTTCTCGACCTTCCACGGGCAGCCCTCTGTCGTCGCTGCTCGGCTCAACCTCCGCGACGGCGCGTACCACGGACCGTTCGAAGCGTACTTCCAGAACCGGAAGCTCAGCTCCAAAGAGAACTACCGGAACGGAGTGAAGGCGGGTCCGTACCGGTGGTATTTCGAGAACGGCCGACTCTTCGAGGAAGGGTCGTATGAGGATGGTGCTCTACAGGGGCCCTACCGTGCCTACTGGGAGAACGGAGACCTTCTCGAAGAAGGCACGTACGAGGACGGCGAGTTCGATGGTCCTCGCCGGTGGTACTTGGAGGGTCGGCTGATCGAGGTCGTCACGTACCGCCACGGAGTCGTGGAAGGGCTTTACGAACGGTACCAAGACGACGGCACGCTCGACCTCAAGGGCATGCTCCACGCCGGCGAGCCATGCGGTGTCTGGTTCGAGAACGAGGCCACCATCACCTACCCGGTGTGTTCGAGCCGCGTCACCGAATAGACGAGACGGCCTTCGCTAGAGGATCGGTACCGAGCGGCGTAGAGCCGAGGCGGCGCACCCCGGTGTAGTGGTTCACCGGCCGGCCGCGCTTCTCCACGACTGATCCGCCGGCTCATCGGGATCCGATCTCAGGAAGTCGATGAGGATCGGATGAAACTCCTCTGGGTTATCGAGGTGCGGAGAGTGCCCGACCCCGGGAAATAGCACGAGCTCTGCGTTCTGCAGACGCTCCGCCACGTTCCGTGCGAGCCCTGGGAAATCGGCGACGAGCCCGTCTTCCTCCCCACCGATCACGAGTGCCTTCGTGTCGATGTACTGCCACTCGTGCACAACGGGGTCCTCGTACAAGATCATCCGCTGCGCCGCGCGAATCCTGGCCATTCGCGGCCAGTCTCCATTTAGCGTCAAGCCGTACTGAACCCGTACCCACTTCAGATACTCGGGCTTCCATCCCCGCGGGTAATAGCGGACGTGCCCTCGAAGCACCGATTGATAGCTGGTACCCAGCGCACTCTGGTACGCAGCTTCCGGATCGGGCCAAGCGCGCCCCGGCCGGGTGTCCGTCAGCCCGATCTGGTTCACCATTACGACGTGGCTCGTCGTCTCGGGATACGTCGACGCAAAGCGAGTCGCGACCATCCCTCCCATCGAGTGGCCCACGATGGCGGCCTGCTCGATTTCGAGGTGGTCGAGCAACGCCTTCGTGTTTCGAGCGGGGATGTGCAGGTTGTAGTGGATGAGCGGCTTGGATGAGCGCCCGTACCCCAACCGATCGACCGCGAGCACCCGAAAACCCGCTTCCGACAGAGCCCGGATCATCGGCTCGTACGGCGCACCGAAGAAGTTCATGCCGTGAAAGATGACGGCCGTCTGTCCGTTCGACGGTCCCTCCGGGGCGACGTCCATGTACGCCATCCGATGGTCTTCGCCGAAGAGGCGCACGTCGAGAAAGCTCACCTCGAACGGGTACTCGACGTTGCTGTAGTCGATTGCGGTCGGACCCCAATGTGCGGGCGGCTCGCTGGGGGGGGACTCTTGAGCGATCGCTCCTGTCGAGATCCACACGGCGGCAACAACTCCGCTCACTGCGCATGCCGCTGATCGCCGGCGCCGTCCCAAACCAACGCCCATCAGAAGGGGCAAATCCCGCTCGAGACCTGCGGAAGGAGGACCGTCGTCTCCGCACCAGTGACTTCGACGGTGATCTCAGTACACTCGGTGGGCAGCGTACTCCCCGGTGCATAGACCCCGCCGTACACGTTGTAGGTGCCCAACGGGATGCGCGCGGCGGCGCCGAGATCGCACGGATCCGCTCCGGACTCGGCGACCGTCCCTACGATCACCGCGGAATCCCCGGGGATGGTCTCGCAGTACGAACCTAAGTGCATCCCACGCCATGGCGTTTCTTCGATAAACGCGATGAAGTTCGATCCGGTAGCGCCCACGACCGGTGCACTGATGATCCGGACGGAGCCCGTGCCGTCCACGGATGTCCCTTCGGAACAGCCGACCAGGGTGATAGCGGCGGCCGCCATGATGCTGACCATGCGCATCGGAGTCTTCCCTCGAGAAGGTGAACTCCAACGTGTGCGTCACCTAGGCGACCTGGCAACACCTCACTGTCTCGCTCCTACCGAAGCGGTACGATCAGGGACTTTCGCCGGCAGTGCGGGAGATCACGGTCGCGATCTGAAGAAGCTGAGCCCGCAGCTCGAGACCTTGGGATCGACTCGACTCCAGATT
The DNA here is from genome assembly GCA_965223235.1 of Longimicrobiales bacterium. Lineage (GTDB taxonomy): Bacteria > Gemmatimonadota > Gemmatimonadetes > Longimicrobiales > Gaopeijiaceae > UBA2589. The sequence continues at coordinate 255,785 of CBDCVV010000007.1, read as the reverse complement.
CACGACGATCTCAGCCCGGCCACCTCGCTGCCCCAGTCCGAGCGCCACCCCTTCTTGGACGTACTCCCGGACCCCGGTGATCGTCGCGACTCGCAACGAGTCGGCCAGCTGAACGATCTCGGGAAGTGCGACACCACGGAGGGGCGTAAGGTAGAGGAGGTCGATCTCTTGATCCTCGATCGCGCGTCGTAGCTGGGCCGGCGAGGTGAGATCGATCGGAATGATCGTCACGTCGTGCCCCGCGAGTCGGAGACGCTCGCCACCCGCCATCTCTGCGAGACTACTCCGGACGGCGACGGAGGGGCGAAAGCGGCTCTGGTAGACGACGCCCACAACGATCCCGCCATCGGCTCGATCGTCGAAGGAGCGGTCGAATGCAAGGATGTTGTCGAAGAGGGGCCACTGGCCCTGCACCGGAATGGCCATCTCTTGAGCAAGCCCGCTTCCGGGAGCCCCGAACACGAGCGCACACGCCAACCATAGGGCGGCAAGCAGCCCTGGGGCTGATCGCTGTCCGGTGCGTGTGAGCGGAGTCATGGGCGTGTCGACTTGGAAGCGGCTAAAACTTGTGCTCGAAGCGGAGGCTGAAGCGCCGCCCGGGCTGCGGAATCGCAGACTGCAAGTGCTGAAAGCCGCCAGGAACCGTGATGCAGTCGTCGAAGATGTTGTCGATGCGCAGCCGCACCGCCGAGTCGGAGCTCAGATCGCGCGACAAGGTGAGGTCCACGAGGGCCCCGCCCTTGGTCTCGGTGCTGTAGAGGGTCCGCCGGGACGTTTCTGCCCGGGCCGAAAGCCCGACCGTTGCGAGCTCCGGGACCGCCCAAAAGAGCGTCGCCTTGCCGAGGTGTCGCGGCGCGTTGATGACGTCTCCGCCGCGTTGTCCATCCACGGCATGAGTAAACGAATACCCCCCATGCAGCCGGACGCCGTTCGTGAGCGCGGCACGGGCCTCGACCTCGATCCCCCGAGCCGTCATCGAACCGATGTTCGTATGCTGGAACGCGAAGTTCCCGAACTGGCGGAGCGAGTCCGGTAGGGCGATCTGGACGAGGTCGACGAGATCCGTGACCTGGTTTTGGAAGGCGGACACCGTCGTCACCGCACGACCGAACCGATGTTCCCAGGTGGCTTCGAGCGTCCGCACCCGCTCCGGGGTCAGGTCGGGATTACTCAACATGCCGGCGACGAAGGAAGTCGCCGCGAGCTCGAGCAAGTTAGGGGCTCGGAACGCCTCCCCGGCCATCAGCTTGAAGGTGCTGTTCGGCGCCGAGGCAGGGTTCACGACGAGCGCCGCCCTCGGCGTCGTCGCACCCCCGATCGATGAGTACTCGTCCCGTCGGATCCCCATCGTCAGGGAGACATCCTCCGTGATCTGCAGCTCTTGGTGCACGAATGCCGAGATCATCGAGTAGTCGAGTTCGCCCCGTACATTCCAGGCCGTGCCGGTGAGCGCGACATCGACGGCATCCATCCCCTCGACCCCAGCGACGATTCGCTGGCTCGACGATGGCTCCCAGTCTAGCGACGCACCCCCGGAGATCGACTTCATGTCGATTTTGTGCGTGACGATCTGGGGCACGCCGGTGACACCGAGCACGACAGGCCAATGCCCCTCGTTGATCATCCAGTCCGAGCCGAGCTCGAAGCTCAGCTCGACTCGTTCGCCCACCGGGCGATTGTAGCCCACGTGAGCGAAGATTGACCGGTCGAGGGTCTCCGTTTCTGGGTGGTTGAAGACCGTCCCGTACGGGGCGGTCGGGACCCCTTTGTCCCGGAACGACGCGCCACCTTGGACAAGGAGAGAACCTGTTCTCAGCGTGGCCAACGCCGATGTACGCTGCTCCCAGTCGCGACTCTCGGCCACACCGCTGTTCCACTGCTCCAGGTCGTACTCCGGGAAGTAGAGATTCTCCCCGTCGGACTCACTGTACGAAGCCGCGACAGTCAGATCCGAGTCGGCACCGAGGACCCTCCCGTAACGGAAGGCACCGCGGGTCTCACCGAAGGACCCCATCTCACCGACGACGGTGAAGCCGTCGATATCGCGGCCCTTGCGCGTGATGAGATTGATGACCGCGAGCATCGCGCGCGCTCCGTATAGCGACGAGCCGGGGCCGCGCACGATCTCGATGCGCTGCACCAGATCCATGTCGATGTTGAGCGTGCTCCCGACCCTCGTACCACCGGTGAAGTCATCATTCACCGAATGGCCGTCCACGAGTAGCAGGATGCGGTTGTTGTACTGGCCAGATCTGCCGAGCCCGCGCACGCCGACGTCGGAGTAGCTCCGGTCCGTCCCCGAGTAGAATCCTACTTGGCTCCGGAGGACATCCTCCAGGGTCTCATAGCCAAGGCTGAGGATCTCCTCCCGGGTGACGATGCTCACGAAGGCAGGCGCGTCACTCTGGAACTGTTCGTAGCTCGAGGCCGAGCTCACCCGCATTCCCAAGAGGGAATCGAGCGCCGCGAGGCTCGGCTCGGACTGCCCGTGCAATGAGCCGGTCGAGACCGTCCCGGCTATGCACAAGGCTGTCAGAATTCGTCGAATCATTGGTCCTTCTCCACTCCTGCTCGTCTTCGGGCATCCCGGCGGAGCTCTTCCCCGCCGGAGCACTGCTCTTCGCTACTGTCGGACGATCACCAAGCGCATCGTGGCGGCAACGATCGATCCATCACCGATGAAGTCGAACATCGCGTTCGACTCGGTAAGCTCCAGCCGGGTGTCGGTGTAGTTGTATCCGGGCTCCATCGCCTTGAAGAAGGGTGGAATCTCGGGGGTGAAGTCGATGCGGATGCGCTCTTCGTCATCGGTGAGGCGGAAGACGCCGGAGACGGGCAACGTGATGTCCCCGATTCCGGTGAACGCGTCGGGCACGAGCACGCTCGCGGTAAAGCTTCCGTTCGGGGTAACGGACAACATGCCGTCTCCTCCGATCGCGACGAGGTCGAACGTCCCTGGACCGCTGTTCTCCGTGTACATCATCGACTCGACGGTCCACTGGCCAGCGAGGTCTTCTACAGCGAATTCGTCGGGGCCCATCATCGTGTCGTCGCCACAAGCCGAAGCCGCCACACAGGCGACTACGAGCGCTGCCGCGCGTGTGAGCAAGCGGGTGTGTCCGGTCATGATCTATTCTCCTAGTGGTGTCTTGTCTTCGTTGAGAAGTCTTCGGTTGCGGTTGACTCGACCGTCAGCGCAGAGCGATTCCCCAGTGCGCGTTGCACAGAGGTCGCGAGGGATTCGGAGGTGAAAGGCTTCTCCACCAGGATGAAGTCCTGTCCGAGGATCCCGTGATCGTGTAGTTGGTCGTCCGTGAAGCCGGACATGAAGGCGATGGGTAGCTCTGGGTAAATGAGGCTTACGGCCTCGGAGAGCTCGGCACCGCTCATTCCCGGCATGACGACGTCGGTGAGGAGCAGGTCCACGTCGCTCGATTCAGCGAGCCGTCGAAGGGCCGTCTCACCATCCGACACCGCGAGAACGTTGTAGCCTGAGCGCTCCAAGAAGCGCTTGGTGAGCGACCGCACGGAATCTTCGTCGTCTACGACCAGCACGGTACCGACCCCGGTCGCCGCAGCCGGCTGCTCGACGGGTGCGTCGGCGTCACGCGGCTCGACGTCCGTCTTCGGGAAGAAGATCGTGAAGGTCGTCCCTTTTCCGACGGATGAATCGACGTCGATATGGCCGCCGAACTCGTTCACGATCCCGTACACGGTGGAGAGGCCTAGGCCGGTGCCTTTACCGGGGGCCTTGCGCGTGTAAAACGGCTCGAAAATCCGTGGGAGCCACTCGTCGTCGATGCCGACTCCCGTGTCGCTCACGGCGAGAACTGCGTAGCTACCCGCCGGGATCGGCTCTCCCAGCCTCGTATCGAGGGGTTCGGAGAGATCAATGCTGCGCGTCTCCACCCCGAGTGCTCCACCTTCCGGCATCGCGTCTTTCGCGTTCACCACCAAGTTGACGAGGACCTGTTCGAGTTGCCCCGGGTCCGCGTGAATGGGATGCACGTTGGGCTCGAGCGATGTCTCGAAGCTGAGTCCGCTGCCGAGCAGGCGACGGAGCATCTTCTCCACATCGGCCACGGCCTGACTTACGTCGATGACTTCCAGCTGAGTCACCTGCTTGCGACTGAACGCCAGGAGCTGACGTGTCAGTCCAGCCAAACGCTCCCCTGCCCTCTGGATGTCTTGGACTTCCTCACGGCTGGAGTGGCCCTCGGGTAGATCGAAGAGAAGGATGTCAGCGCTCCCCATGATCGTGGTGAGCAGGTTGTTGAAGTCGTGGGCCACGCCTCCGGCGAGCTGCCCAACCGACTGCATCTTCTGCGAGTGGATCAGGCGCTCTTGCGTGACTTGGAGCTCGTCGACCATCCGGTTGAACGACTGCGCCAGCTGGCCGACCTCGTCTTGGGAAGGGACTTCGGCCCTAGAGGTCCGATCACCCTCGGCGATCCGCTCTGCCGCACGGGCGACACCGGCGAGGGGAGCGGTCATGACCTTGGCGATCCGAACCGCGACGAATGTCCCGATCATGAAGAGGAGGACACTCACCAGTCCTACGATGCGTCGCGCATCGTGCACGGCTTGCTCGACTCCAGCGGTGCTCAGGTCCAAGTGCACGACTCCGAGTGCGTCGCCGTCGAGGACGACATCGGCATCGTGGCCGTGCGCTCCGTGCTCTACCTCCCACACGGAGTGATCGCGAAGGTCACGCCCCGGCATGCCGGCATTGTCTCGGGTCAGTCGGAGAAGCACTCCACCCCGCCCATCCGCCAGTTCGACCGCGACGACTCCCTCGTCGGCGAGAGCGATGGCGAGAGCTTCGCTGATCCCCATAGAGTCACCGAACACCATCGGGGCGGCGACGGAGTGCGCGACCATCGACCCGATGCTTTGCGCCTGCGTCTGCAGGGCAGATTCGGCCTCCCGTTCGATCGCCTTCGGTACCAACAAGAAGACGAGAAGCGAGATCGCACCCATCGACGCAGCAAAGAACGAGACGATCCTGTGACGGATCGACTGCTCTTTGAACGCAGACAGCGCCCAGCTCCAGGCAGCGAGTCTCACAGGGCTCTCGCGGAGACGACCGACGTGAGCGTTCCCGCTGCACCCACGTCCGTCCAGGCACCTGCCGCGACCGCTCCACCGAACGGTAGAGCGCCCTCTTTACCGTCGTCGACCAGGTCGGCCATCGCGCCCGTCGTTACCAGATGCATGAAGGCGTCGAAGACTTCTGGGTCGAAGTGTGATCCGCGACCCATCGTCATGATGTCGATCGCTTCGGGAACCGAGAACGCCGGCTTATAGGATCGCTTGTGGCAGAGCGAATCGAAGACGTCCGCGACGGCCACGATCCGACCCGAGATCGGGATCGCTTGCCCTGCGAGGCCACTCGGATACCCGGAGCCATCGAACTTCTCGTGGTGGGTGAGTGCGATCTCACGAGCGCAACCCAGCAACGGATACGGTTCCCGGGAGAGGATGAGCCCACCGATGGTCGTGTGCGTTTTCATCGTCTCGAACTGCTCGTCCGTGAGCTTGTTCGGGCTCAGCAGAATCGAATCCGGGATACCCACCTTTCCGACATCGTGCAGAGGCGCCGCCTGCTCGAGGAAATCGACTTCCTCGTCCGGAAGCCCGAGCGTCATGCCGATCCGGGCCGCCGACATCCCGACGCGCATCGAGTGACGGCCTGTTTCGTCGTCGCGGCACTCCGCGGCCACCGCCAACCGGTGAAGAATCTCCATCTGGGTCTCTTGGAGCTTCGCGTTCTCCTGAACCATCCGGGTCTCGAGCGCTTGCTTCCGGTCGTGAAGGTGCTGGTGGAGCAGGCGCGTCTCGAGGAGGTTCTGGACGCGAAGCATGAACTCGTCGGGTCGGAACGGCTTCGAGATGAAGTCCTTCGCTCCCGCGGAGAGGCAGCGGACCCGTGCGGACGGCTCCAGATCACCGGAGACCACTAAGATCGGATGAAATGAGCCCGGTGCGACCAGCTGCCCGATCCCGCCCAAGATCTCGAATCCGTCCACGTTCGGCATGTGGAGGTCGAGGATGACTAGGTCGGGCTGGTAACTCAGGAACGTCTCGATCGCCTCGCGAGAATCCTGAAGCACCTTCACGTCGTGGAAGCCCCGCGCAGCGAGCAGTCTCTTGTAGTAGCGCGCCGTCGTATCGGAGTCTTCGACTACCAGGACCTTCGAAGCTTCGATCGGAGTCTTGAACACGTCCATGGGGCCAGCCATCCAGGGGTCATCGTGATGTCGACCACGCTAGGGGCAAGGGCTGGGCCAAAGATGTCGGACCACGCCCTAATTGCTCAAGTCGTTGCACGACAACCGCTTACGATACACAGAGATCGCATCTCAGGTGTTAAAGCTTGAAGCACAGGGGCAATATATGCCGGCAAGATTAGCCGGGCGGACACGTGTGGAGCGGCAGGGTCGGCCACATTGGCCGAGTATTGGGCCTACTCTACCGTTCGCGCGAAGCGCGGAAAGAGCTCGTGGTACGGGAGGACGCGATCCCTGAATCCTTCGAATACATCGAGCATCGCCCGGAAGTCAGCGACGTTCTCAGGAGGCACCCGATGGAAGAAGACGTCGAGGAAGACGCCCTCATCGACGGTTCTTTGTAGGAGCGCCTGGAGGACTCCTCGGCCGGTCGGAGTGGTGTACGGGAGCAGGTCCGCCTCCCGCCCGGTCAACTCGAAGGGGTTGTCGGGACGCCACGCGACCAAACTGTCCGGCGAGACAATATCGGACGACGTCCCTCGGGAGGCCTCGTAATACACGGACACGGCCTCGCGCTCGGCAGGTCCGTACGCATGGTAGGGAGCGACGAAGACGTTGGCGCCGTTGTACCCGGCGTCGAGAATCCACTGCTGGGTTGCTCGCAGGTCGTAGTCGAGCTCACCCGGTGAAAGACTAGGCAACGAATCATGCTGAAGTGTGTGGCTGACGATAGACCACCCAGCCGAGTGCACTTCGTCCAGCATCGCCCGCGTCATGTAATCTGGCCACGACTGGTCTACGGGGACCGGGTTCACCGCTACGTTCGCCGCGTAGCCGTACTCTTGGAGCACGGGCCACGCGTTCTCGTACACACTCCGGAAGCCGTCATCGAAGGTGATCGTGATGGCGCCTCGGTGCTGTACGGTGACGAGGATCGAGTCCGAAGGCGCGCCGTCCACCCACGCCCTGACCCAGGTGGCCCCTTCTTGTCCGCCTGTAACGAGTCCATCGGCGCTCACGGCGACGATCGTCGAATCCGAAGCGGTCCAGGTGACCCCCGCGGCCAATGCCTCGTTGTCGAACGAGTCCAATAGCGCGGGCGCAAGAAAGGCGGTTTCGCCCCGGGCGCTCAGTAGTACGGAGTCGGCAACCAGGTTGGCCGAGACAGCCGGCCCCGCGAGGGCGTTGGCAAGAAACTCGACGACCTCCGTCCGGCCCCTCGTCTCGATTTGGGCGAACGCCCGCTGCGTTCCGGCAACTTCCCCGAGTTGCCACACCGCCCCGGTGGTACCGGTTTGGTCCGTGGTGGTGCTCTGTTCGGAAATGATCGACCCAGATCCGGCTCCTGTGCTCCAAAAGACCGTGGCTCCACCGTAGCCCGCCCCGAGCAGGTCTTCCACCCGCCCAGCAAGGGACACCTCGCTCACCACTTCCCCCTCGACGGGTAAGGAGCCGATCGCGAAGATCACGAGCTCGGGCTCGACCCGAACGCTCAGGGAATCGGACAAGCCCCCCGCGCTCGCAATGACCCACGTCGATCCCGTGCCGACGGCGGTGACGGCGCCGGACGGGGCCACCAAGGCGACACCGGTATCTCTCACGACCCAGCTCACAACCAGAGGCCCGAGGGGAGTCCCGCCTTCATCAGACGCGACCGCCGCTACGACCATCGAGTCCCCCACGTCCGCGAGCACGATCGAATCCAAGGCGATCTCGACGCTCGCGACCCCCTGGGACACGCTGACCGGGAGTTCAGCCTCGACCGACCCCACTCGGGCCCTCACGACCGTGGCACCATTCCCCTCGGCGTGAACCTCTCCTTGGGCCGTGACCGAAGCGACCGCCGGATCATCGGACGACCACGTAACCGTCACCCCGCCTATCGGAGCACCTTCTTGGTCGAGCACGGTAGCGCTCATGACCTCCCGTTCCCCGATGTACGTGAAGTCGAGGGAGGAGGCGTCCAAACGGAGCTCCGTCGGCACGGGCACCACAGGCGACGAGGCGTCGCCCCCGCACGTCGCGAGCAACCCTGAGCCTGCCAGGACAAGGTAGGTCCGGGCGGACCGCATCCGCCGCAGGGAGGGAGAGAGTCTACGCATCCCCTAATGTCGGGAGCGATGCTCGGGAATTCCAGGAGGTGGATTGAGCCGTCGAGTTTGGCGCTCAGGTTGCGTCGACGAAACGCCTCGTACGTATTCATCCGAGCGATTCGGAGTTCTACTGCGCGTGCACCACGGTCGCGAGCGCAGCGTCCCCGCTACGGTCTCACGCGTCTACAGTGGCTCCGGGTTAGGTGGTGAGCCGGTTGCTCCACCTGTTGGAATGTCCGAAGCTCAACGGCTGAGCACGGCGAACGGACCAGATGGGAATCAGAGTAGGGTGAAGCTCTGGGCCTTAGGAAACCAGCTCAATGCGCAGGTTAAGCCCCAACACGTGGGCGGCGGCGGTCAGAGTGTCCAAGCGGATCCGGTCATTCTCGGGGTCGAGGATCCGGTCCAACTGACTGCGGCTGGTCTTCATCGCAGCAGCCATCGCCCGCTTGGAGATCTGCTCCTTTTCCATGGCCTGCTCCAATTGCCAGGCCAGGACGCGCTTTACTGCAATCGCGTTCGTCTCCTCGAGGGCACTTTCTTCCTTGAGGAAGTCCTCGAAAGACGAGCCAATGCGTCCATTTTTCTTGCTCATGTTTTGATCTCCTTCGCTCTCTTCTTCGCGAGGTCCAAGTCTGCCTTCGGGGTCTTCTGACTCTTCTTCACAAAGCCGTGCAGGAGGACCATCTTCTTCTTGTGAACCGTGAAGATCACTCTAGCGATTCGCTTGTCAGTGATGTTCGATCGGATCTCGTGGAGCCCGTCGCCAAGGTTCTTAGCGAGGGGCATTCCAATCGGCCAACCAAACTCGGCCGTCGCGATATCCTGACCCACGGTCTTCCTGCTCTCATCGTCTAGGTTAAGGAGCCAGTCCCTTACCGGTTCCTTGCCGCCCGCCGTTTGGTAGAAGGCCGCCGGCAACTTCTTGAGTTTCGACATTGTACCTCACATGGTACATTGTACCGTAGCTGGTACAACCGGGCAAGTTGCTGAATGTTCCCGAGGGCTCGTCTCGGGCTCTACAAAACCGAGCTCGTCTACCCACGAGGCCCTTGGACACGCCTCGAAGACATTGAACTCGCCACCCTCGAGTACGTCTGGTGTTTCAACAACCACCGCCTACTCAAACCCATCGGGCTCGTCCCTCCAGCCGAGTTCGAGCAGACCTACTATCGTGAACTGAATCCCCAATCCAACATCGAAGAACTCAAACCAATCAGTCTCCGATGAAACCGGCGCGGTTCAGATCGACTCCGTACTGTTTCCCTGTGTCCTCCTGGGAATCTGAGGCTTGAGACCATGAACAGAGCCACGATCGTCGCCCTATTGATGTTCACCGCCTTCCCCGCCGCCGCGGCGGCTCAGGCACTTCCACAAGAAAGATGCGCCTCCGCGGCTGCAGAATTGGACGTTTCGAGAGGAGGAGCCGCCCGGTCCGAAGCCATCCGGAAGCTGGCTCGTTGTGGCGAAATCGGCGGGGAGCTGTTGGCTCGCGAACTCCGGGCGCTCTCAACGGCCAGCGACCGCGACGAGCTCGTTGCCTCCTACTACGGGATCACACGGATCTCCGATGATCGGGTGCGTGAGGCCGCGATCTCGATCCTCGTAGACCGTTCGGCTACGATCGAAGCACGAATCATCGCCCTGAAGGTTCTTATCACCTATCACGATCCTGCCCGTGCCTCGGTAGCCTTTGAGAGCTTCTTACCTGGTAGTCAGCCGTCCCTCACCGTTCAGGACCATTTTTCTGGGCATGTAGGCAGGCCACTGGCACCCGGTTGGGAGGAATCGGCACACGCGGCGATCTTGACCGTGGCGAATGACATGGACGACAGCGAGGCGGCACGCTTCGCGGCGAGGCGCGCCTTGATCTACTTCGGGACGAAGTGAGTGTAGTGGGGTTCGGTCCGACCCACGTTGCGTCTCGCTACGCGATCCGCCGTTGGGTTCGAACGTAGAAGGTGCTTCGGTCTGGTCGGTAGACCGAAGCAATCTCGGCTCTACCAGCGGAGGGGGTGGGAGTGACGTCGCTCCGCTCCGTCGACTCGGCGAGGGCCTCTTCGGCAAAGAGCCCACCGCGTTGGCGCCTCGGCTGAGCTGCGGGGCGCTGCGCGGATCGGCTCGGTGGCCGCTTGAGTCGAGCCCTCGAGACGTCTCGCTACGCGATCCGCCGTGGGTTCGAACGTAGAAGGTGCTTCGGCCTGGTCGGCAGACCGAAGCACTTCCGCTCTTTTTAACGGAGGGGGTGGGATTGAGCTGCGCGCGGCTGCGCCGTGCTCGCTCCTCTCGCGGTGCACGGTGCTGGTCCGCTACGCGGGTCCGCTCCGTGGCCGCTCGAGTCGAGCCCACGATGCGTCTCGCTACGCGATCCGCGTGGGTTCGAACACGTAGGTTCGTCGGCCTGAGCGGTCTACCGAGGCTTTCTTGGCTCTTCTAGCGGAGGGGGTGGGATTCGAACCCACGAGGGCTTTCGCCCGCCGGTTTTCAAGACCGGTGCATTGAACCGCTCTGCCACCCCTCCAGATCCTGCAACGGGTGAAAACTCAACTCCTCCTCGGGTGATTTCAACGTGTGCAACACTCTCCGTTGAGACACACGGCAATCACCACCTACCTTCCCGCATGAAAAACGTCTTCTTCTATGGCCTCTTCATGGATGACGCCCTCCTAGTCGAACGAGGGCTGAAGCCACGCGTGATTGGGCCCGCGGTGCTTTGGAACTACCGCATCCACATCGCGGCACGGGCTACACTACTGCCCGCAGGGTCGCAGCGCGCGCTTGGGGTCGTGATGCAGCTGACGGAGGAGGAGCTGAGCGAGCTCTATGCGGAGCCGAGCGTCCGTGACTACGCTCCGACGTCGGTCGAGGTAGAGCTATTGGGCCAGGGCGAGACGATCACGGCGGAGTGTTACAACCTCCCGACGGAATCAGCGCTCACGGGGACGAATCCTTCGTACGCGGCTCGGCTGTCGCAGCTGGTGGAGCGGTTGGATCTCGATCCAGAGTACGTGGGGGAGATTCGCGGGTTCATCGCGGATGCGCCCGAGGCCGACGCAAATGGGCCTACCGATGCCGTCGGGTAGCTGGAGTCTCTGAGCCTTCGCAGGAGCTCCGACCGCCATCAGGCGTCGTCACCCGTCGAACTTTCCACTCTTCAGAAACGAGATCACGGCGTCGGCCACGTCCCTCCGATTCATGATCGTGGTATGGTTCGCGGGCACCACCAAGAAGTCTGTGATCCCTTCGACCCGGGCGCTCTCTACGCCGACTAGTCCGTCATCGGGCCCTGGGATGAGCCAGGAGCCCAAGCGGACGAGACTCCGATCTCCAGCGATGACACCGAGTTCGAAGTCTACCGGGTCGAGCTCACGGACCACTCCGGTCGAGTCGGTTCCCAATCGGGCCCCGGCGGGGCCCACGACGGCAACGAGCAGTGGAGAGGCTCCGAAGGCGTCGATGATCTCACTGCCTTGGTTTGGCGGGCTCAACATGACTACACGCCCTCCCACCCACTCCTCGGCACCCGTGAGGTAGCTACGCACCAGCACGCCACCCATCGAATGGGTGACGAAATGGACTGGGCTCGTCCCGTCCGAGCAGCAGCCCCGGAGGACGACGCCGAGCGAATCGACGAGGTGGTCGAACGGCTCGGTCGTCGACGGATAGTCGAACATGACCACTCGGTACCCCGCGGCCCGCACGCGCCGCTCGAGCAACGCGAGTGAGACGGAGGTACGACCGAGTCCGTGCAGCATCACCACGGTCTCTGCGTCACTCCTCGGCGGGTCGGGCGCGCAGCCGACGCCCATCCCCAGGACGACGACACAGATGATGGTTCGGAGTCGATACGATGCAGACACGACGGCTCTTCCACCTCTCCCCAGGGGCTGGACGCGACGGTTAAGGCCGACGAATTACCGGCCGATACTGGAAGTGACCCACTATCGCTCCGGAGATCAAACCTATGGCGAACATGCACCTACTCGATCGCATCGCGCGGGGCACTCTCGGGACCGCTCTTGTCGTCTTTGCGCTCTCTGTCACCGCCGTGCGAGACAATCCGCTCCTTGCCGCCCTCGTGATCGGCTTCGGCGTGCTCAATCTCTTCTCGGCCGCAATCGGGTTCTGTCCGGTGTACCATGTGGCCGGCATCAGTACGCTAAAGCGTTCGTCCACGGGCGCCGAAGCACGGCCCCACTAAGCGACGCTCGGCCTTTTCCACGATGCCCGCGCGAATCCGTATCCCGATCGCTCTGCGGAGGATCCCTATCGCCGTGATCCTCTCGGTCGTAGGCGTCACCGCCCTGACCGTGTTCGCGCTCGTCGTGGACTCCGGCTTGCGGAGCTATCGAGATGCCTTGCTAGGCGAGACCGCACTGGCGGCAGCGCGGGCCGTCGGCCCCGAAAGTGGTCCACAGCTAGAGGGGGGCTTCTTCACGATCCCCCTCCAACGCGATGACGTCGGCGGCCTCCGCCCTTCTGACCCCGGGGCCGCGCTTCCTCCCGAGCTGGCCACTCCATTGGCTATGTGGGATGGCAACGACCGGATGGGGCTGGCGAATAGCGACGAAGGGTCTATCGCGTGGGCGATCGCTCGGGATGGGGACTCCGCCGTACTCGCGTACCGCCCGTACGACGCCGCCGTCGTCGGGACTGGCCAAGTCCTCTGGCTCCCATTCGGTATCGCCGGAGTGCTCTTGCTCTGGGTTCTCGCCTGGTGCGGCCTCTCGGTGGGTGGCCTCGTAGAGCGGGCTCGCCGACAGAACGACTTGCTCGTCGAGCATGCACGGGAGCTCGAGGACGCACGCGACCGGGCTCGCCACGCAGACCGCACGAAGTCCACCTTCCTCGCCAACATGAGCCACGAGCTGCGCGGCCCGATGACGGGTGTGCTCGGGATCACGGAGCTCTTGAGAGGCCTCGACCTCTCCGACGACGCGCGAGGGTACGCAGACCGGATCCATGCCAGCTCCACCTCGTTGATCGCGATCCTGAACGACATCCTCGACTTCTCCAAGCTCGATGCGGCGCAGCTCTCGATCGATCCAGTTCCCGTTCAGATCGAGCATCTCGTCGGCGACACGCTGGCTGCGATGGAGATCTGCGCGACCGAGAAGGGGCTCGCTTTCGGTGTGACGGTGACGGAAGACGTTCCAGAGTGGCTGGAACTCGATCCGGTTCGGGTTGGACAGATTCTGATGAACCTGGTAGGCAACTCGGTGAAGTTCACGGATCACGGCGCGATTAGGGTCTTCGTCGATGCAGAGCCCAATGGGGATTCGGTCGAACTCCTGATCCGCGTCATGGACACCGGAATCGGAATCGAAGCCGAAGCGGTCGACGCGATCTTCGGGGAATTCGTTCAGGCGGACGCCTCCATTGTGCGGGAGTTCGGCGGCACGGGTCTGGGACTCACGATCACGCGTCAGCTCGTCGACTTGATGAATGGGTCGATCGAGGTGAAGAGTATGCCAGGGCGTGGCTCCACCTTCCGGATCGGTCTCCCTGTGAGCATCGCGGAAGCCCCCACCGATCAGGCAAGCGACGCCGACGCTGGGAGACCCGGCGGTGTCCAGGAGGCAGCCGATGCGACGCCTCTGCGGGTCTTGGTTGTGGAGGACGACCCCCAGATACGGAGAATGCTCGGGGACATGCTGCGCACCATGGGCATCGAGGCCGAAGTCGCGACGAACGGTCGTGAAGCCATCGAGCGCTACGCTACGAACCCCGTCGATCTCATCTTGCTAGACTACAGGATGCCTGATCTCAACGGCCCAGATGCTGCGGCGCGGCTACGAGAGATCGAGCGAGTAGGTGGGCTCCGCCGAGCTCGTATCGTGGCCGTCACGGGCAATGCGACCGAAGAGGACCGCCGCGTCTGCATGGACGCCGGCATGGACGACGTCCTCTTCAAGCCGGTGCGCCTCGGTCAGATCCGAGACGCTGTGGCCGCCGCTAGAACGCCCGATCTGGCCCGGATTGGAGACTCCGCCTAGTCCGACAACTTAGTGGCGGAAGAGACGCCGCCCGGTGCACACCATCGCGATCCCGTGTTCGTTCGCCGCGGCCACCACTTCGTCATCTCGCTTCGACCCTCCTGGCTGGATGACCGCTCGCACGCCAGCGGCGGCGGCAGCGTCCACGCCATCTCGGAACGGGAAGAACGCATCCGAGGCGAGCACGGAGTTCGTGAGATCCAAGCCCGCATCGCCAGCCTTCCGCACGGCGATCTTGGACGAGTCCACCCGGCTCATCTGCCCTGCCCCGATTCCGAGGACTCCCCCCTCCTTGGCCAACAAGATGGCGTTCGACTTCACGCCGTATATCGCGGCCCACGCGAAGCGCAGATCGTCCCACTCGGAGTCGCTCGGTTGGCGGTCCGTCACGACCCTCCAGGTAGGATCGGACTCGCCGTATGCCGGAGGTACGGGTCGCGTCTGCGCAAGGTAGCCGCCCCAAACCGAACGAAGCTGCACGCCACCCCCATCGCTGCCGTGTTCCGGCAAGCCGGCCCCACGATCCGAGGGGCGAGCGGAAGGCGAAAGGATCCGGATGTTCTTCTTCGAGGTGAGTAGCGTAAGAGCCTCGTCATCGAAGCTCGGGGCTACGAGGCACTCGATGAAGAGCTTCGACATCAGCTGTGCCGTAGCTTCGTCCACCGGCCGGTTGACCGCGATGACCGACCCGAAAGCGCTCAACGGGTCGGTAGCCAAGGCACGGGCGTAAGCCTCGGCGAGTGTGTCACCCACACCAAGGCCGCACGGCGTGGTGTGTTTGATGATCGCCACCGCCGGGCGGGGGGAACTGGAGAAAGGCGCCAAGCTCAAGAGCGCCCCATCGAGGTCCAAAATGTTGTTGTACGAGAGGTCCTTGCCGTGATGTTGGTGTAGCGCCGCGATCCCGACCTGCGGTTCGCCCGCGTAAAAGGACGCACTCTGATCGGGGTTCTCCCCGTATCGCAGCACCTTGATCCTCGGCGCGTCGACCGACAGGTGCGCTCCGACTTCCTCGCTCGCTGAGTCGGCGTCGAGCAAGGCCGCCTCGAGATAGTCGGCCACTGCCCGGTCATACGACGCGATGTGCCGGAAGACCTTGGCTCCGAGACTTCGTCGGAACGAGGCCTCCTCAGCCGCGCCCGCATCTGCATCGATGGCCGCCAACACCGCCTGGTAGTCGTTCGGGTCGACCGTCACCCAGACATCCCGATGACTCTTCGCCGCCGCCCGGATCATCGTGGGTCCCCCGATGTCTACCTTCTCCATCGCCTCGGCGAGTGTCACACCCTCTCGCGCGACCGTTTCACGAAACGGATAGAGATTGACCGCGACCAGATCGATCGGGCCGTATCCGTGCGTTGAAAGGGCCGCCATATCGTCATCGCGATCTCTCCGAGCCAACAAGCCGGCATGGATTGCAGGGTGGAGTGTCTTGACCCTCCCATCCATCATCTCTGGATGGCCGGTCACGTCCGAGACGTTCGTCACGGGCACGCCGCCCTCCCGAAGTGCCCTCGCCGTACCGCCGGTCGAAAGAACTTCCCACCCACGCTCCACCAGACCCTGACCCAGCTCCACGATCTGCGTCTTGTCGGAAACGCTCAGAAGGGCGCGCTTCATTCGGCTACCTCATCCACTTGTTTAGGGGTGTAGTCGTTCTCGAGACGGGGCACGTCGAGAGCCACGTCCGACATTCGCTCGAGCGCACGCCCGTCGGCGAGCGCAGCGCAAAGGTGATCCACCGCGAGCGGGTAGAGCCGGTGCTCCACTCTCAGCACTCGGTCCGCAAGCGACTCGGCGGTGTCACCCGGGAGGACCTCGACGCTCCACTGTCCAACGATTCCGCCCTCGTCATACTCGTCCGTGACCAGGTGCACCGTCGCCCCGGAGCGAAGCTCTCCCGCCTCGAGCACCGCTTCATGTACTCGGCGACCGTACATCCCCTTGCCGCCGAAAGCCGGGAGGAGTGCCGGGTGAATGTTCAAAACACGCCCGCGAAAGTGGGCCACCACAGCAGGCGGCAACTTCCTCAGATACCCGGCAAGCAACACGATGTCGACCTCGTGCATATCTAGCGTCGCCAGCATCTCTTCACCGACATCGTCCTCTGCCCGGTCCTTGGTAGGGATCAACGCAACCGGAACGGACGCGGCATCAGCACGGGCTCGGGCGCCCGCCTCCCGGTTCAGAACGAGGAGTCCGACGCGCCATAGCCGGGCGTCGTGATCGAGGAGCGCCTGGAAGTTCGAGCCACCGCCTGAAGCGAACACGGCAGCGGTGAACCCGCTCACGCCAGCTCTCCTCCGTAGTGCGGGACCAGAAATGGATTGCCGACTCGCTCGTGGGCAACCGTCGTGGCTGGGCCATGGCCTGGGAGAAGCACCGTCGCGTCCGGTAGTGTCAGCACCTCGGATCGGATCGATGCCATCAACGTCTGAAAGTCTCCACCCGGAAGATCCGTGCGGCCGATCGATCCTTGGAAGACGACGTCTCCCACGAGCGCCGTAGCGTCGGACGCTGAGTATAGGATCACGTGGCCAGGGGCATGCCCCGGGGCGAATCTGATGTCGAACGTACAGGCGCCGAAGTCCCACGACGTCCCTGGGACGATCTCATCGGTAGGATCAGGCAGAGCCTCCATCTGGAGCCCGAACATTGCTGCCTGGCGGGCTACACCCTGGTAAAGCGGCAGATCGGCTGGATGAAGCCAGATTGGGGCCGTTGGCGCGTACTCCCGCACTACCGGAATGCCCTCCACATGATCGAGGTGGGCGTGGGTCAGGAAGATCGAATGAAGGTCGAGGCCACTCGTCCGAATGTCGTCGACTAGCGCGCCCGCTGCCGCTCCAGGATCGACCGCGACACAAAGCCCCGACTGGGGGCAGATCGCTAGGTACGCGTTCTCTCCGAACCCTCCTCCTGTGAAGGTCCGGATCTCCAAGGTCAGCCCAGAGAGCCCACGGTCGTCAAACCGTGAAGCTGCTCCCGCAACCACAACCGCCCGAGGCGTTCGGATTCCGGAAAGTGAACCCCTGCCCCATCATCGACGACACGTAGTCGATCTCGACACCCTCGAGGTATTGGGCGCTAAAAGGGTCGATGAAGACCTTGATGCCTGCGATCTCGATGACCTCGTCGTCCGACTCGGGCTCATCTTCGATATTGAGGCCGTATTGAAACCCTGAGCAGCCCCCCGGAAGAACGGCGACGCGGAGACCCGCAGCCGCTTCCTGGCTGTGCTCTTGGATGAAGTCCTGAACCTTGTCCGTCGCGGTGCTGGTGATGGTGACCATGACGCGCGATACCTCCTGAGAATCCCTG
This sequence comes from Longimicrobiales bacterium, assembly GCA_965223235.1. Classification (GTDB taxonomy): domain Bacteria; phylum Gemmatimonadota; class Gemmatimonadetes; order Longimicrobiales; family Gaopeijiaceae; genus UBA2589. Next base: position 238,145 of record CBDCVV010000007.1, on the reverse strand, counting down.
CGAGGCGAAAAGCTAACCTGGTCGCAAAATGAGGGTCAACGGCTGTCACTTCCTAGAATCTCGTCGATCGCCGTCCGGAGATCATCGGCGACGAGTACACCCGTAGGCGCCCCGCTTTGCAACTCTCCTCCATACCCCGTACGAACCAGAATGGCTCGCCCCCCCATGGCGGACGCAGGGAGCACATCCGACTCCTTGTCACCCACGAACCACGACGACGCGACGTCTAAGTCCAATGCGGCGGCCGCTTCGACGTAGAGACCGGTCGCCGGCTTCCTACAAGAGCACGCCGGGAGCACACTCGGGTCATGCGGACACACATACGTGGCGTCGACCGAGGCTCCGGCGGCGTCGAGGAGGCTTTCGACCCGAGTCTCGATCGCCCGATAATCGTCCCACGAAAAGTATCCTCGGCCGATACCGGACTGATTCGTCACGATCACGAGCGCGTATCCAGCTGCACGGGCTTCCGAGAGTGCCTCGGCGACGCCGTCGATCAAGACCACCTCGTCCGGATCCGAGAGGTAGTCGCGCTCCACAATGATGGTACCGTCGCGATCCAAGAACATCGCGGGGCGCGTCACGAACCGATCGGTACGTCGCGGAGTGCCGCGATCACCTCTCGCCTCAGCTCATCTTCCTCACCGGGAGCGATCGTGCGCATGTCGAAGAGGAGGCGATCATCTTCGACGCGTGCGACGACCGGTGGGTTCCCCGCCCTGAGACGGGCGGCGACTCTGGATGGGCTTTGTACACCGGTCACCGCTACGGCAAAAGATGGGAGCCGCACCTCGGGGAAGGTGCCACCTCCGACGGCGCCCTCGGTCGGAACCGAAACCGCGTCGAACGCAGCGTTCGTCTCCCCGCCTTCGCCGTGAAGTTCTGAAGCAAAGTGCTCAGCGCGCTCACGAAGCTCCGCTTCACTTGTCGAAAGCATGCGCAGTGTCGGTACGCTTCGACACGCGGCGTCCGGATCTCGGTAGATCCGCAGCGTCGCTTCCAAGCCAGCGAGCGTCACCTTGTCTACGCGGAGGGCTCGGCAAAGGGGGTTCCGTCGCATGGCGCTGACCCAATGCGCGCCTCCAAGGACGATCCCGGCCTGAGGGCCTCCCAACAATTTGTCACCGGACACGACCACCACGTCGGCACCCGCGCGAAGCGAGTCGGATGCTCGGGGTTCGCGAGGAAGGCCGAGGCGTTCGGGATCGATCCACAGTCCGGAGCCGAGGTCGTGGATCAGCGGGAGAGCGTGTTCGGCGGCGAGTGTCGCTAGCTCCTCGACCTCGACCTCCTCGGTGAAACCCGTCATACGGAAGTTCGAGCGGTGTACCTTGAGCAGCGCGGTCGCCCCCCCCTCCCGAAGCGCATCTGCGTAGTCCCCGACCCGGGTGCGGTTCGTACTGCCCACGGCCATCAGTGCGGCTCCCGCTCGTTCCATGACCTCCGGAATGCGAAAGCCACCACCGATCTCCACGAGCTCCCCTCGCGAGACGACGATCGGGCTTCCTTGAGCGACCGTGTTCACCGCGAGCATGAGCGCGGCGGCGGCGTTGTTCACGACGAGCGCGTCCTCGGCGCCGCTCATCTCCCGTAGCAGATTGGAACAGTGGGTGTACCTCGAACCACGGGCGCCCGAGTCGAGGTCGAACTCGAGATTCGTGTATCCCTGGGCCGCCGAAGCCATCGCATCGGCCACCTCCTTCGGGAGTGGTGCTCGACCCAGATTCGTGTGCAAGACCACACCCGTCGCGTTGATCACCCGCCTGAGGCCGGGTACTTCCGCGGCCTCCAGTCGGGCCTCGGCCCTCCCCGTGTACAGCTCGGGTGCAGCGACGGGCGCTTCGAGTCGATCTTCCCCGCCTTCGTTCCCGACCTCGCGACGGACTCCTTCGACAACAGCACGCAACGCCTCGAGAGTGCGGGGGCGACCAAATCGCTCCACTAGGGACTGGCCAGCCGGAGTCCCCAAGACCGCATCGATCGAGGGAATACGCGCGCGCGGGTCCGTCATCGCGCGGGGGATCGGCTCACGGACCCCACGCCGGCGACCCCGGTGTCCGCAACCACCGTGTCGACCACGGCGGTGTCTGCCGCCAGGGAGTCCACCGCGGTCGTATCCGGTGGCGCCTCTCTCATCGCGGGAGCGCTCCCCCCGCCGCCCTCCAAACCGTTGATGTTCCGAATGCCCTCGAGCGTCACTTCATACTCGACCCCGGTAGCGAGCGTGTCCGCGAGCCGAAAGACGAGACGGGTCGAGGGCAGCACCCTACGCCCGTCGGCGGTCAGCCCCGGAGTCGAGCCCTGAAGTGGCTCGAGCGGAGTAGGCCCACGGCGTCTGGGTTCTTGTGGCGCGCTCGCAGCCGGCCTCCCTGCTCCGACCTGTGGCTCGACTCGCACGGTGTCCGTCGGGGTCGCAACAGAGTCGACCGATGCTACGGCCGAGTCGGCACGCTGTGCCGCTGCCACGGAGTCGTCCCGGGCCATCGCGGCCACGACAGAGTCGACCCAGAGGGAATACCCCGCCTCGTGAAACGACGCTTCGACTCCTGGAGCCACGCCATCCTCTCGCTCGATGCGCACGGCAATCGACCGTGCGTCGAGACCAGGGTCGAGGTAGTCGTCGAAGGTCGCATACACGGTGACAGAGTCGAGCACCGTCACGGCTCCGAGAACGGCTGGAAGCGTATCGGGAGCGAGCACGGCGATGTCGAGAAACGTCGTGTCGCCGACCACGATGTCCGCAGTCACGGTGCCTTGGACCTCGGCGCTGTCGAGGTCCGCGTTCCGATTCACGTCCTCGAACGCCGCAACCGTCAACGTCCCGCCGGGCAAGTACCGAAATGCGAAGATACCCGCCGCATCGGCTGTCGCTTCATGAACCCGGCCGCCCTGGTCCGTCGCCAGCACCAAGGCGTTGGGCTGCGGACGTCCCGTGGTTCGATCCCAGATCTCGCCGGCGAGTGTGGTCGCGACCGGGGTTTCCCCGGTAGAGAAGATCAATTCGAACGGGTCCGCCAAGCGATTCCCGAAAAGGTCGGAGACGACCGCGGCCATCGTGACTCGGTAGACGGTGCCCGGGGCGAATCCGTCCTCTACCTCCACCTCGAGTGATCGGCGTCCGTGTTTGACACGCACCGCTCCGGAGCGCGGGGAAACCGAAACGGCGGTACTCAAGTTCCCGCCCGAGACCTGTTCGGAGATGCGCTCGTCGAATTCGAAACGGACGGGCCCGTCGAGCGCCCCGACGGTCACCCCCGGTTCAGGGTACGTCGCAATGACGACCGGCGGGCGTACGTCCGGCGGTCCACCGGTCGGCGCCTCCTGCCGCGCGCACGACATGGTAGCGAGCGCGACCACGAGCATCGCGCATCTCGTCGAGGCCCTGGCCACTTCGAAGCTAGCTCCGTTCCTCGCCTAGCTGCTCGAGCTTCGCGGCCAACGCCGCAATCTGCCTCTCGAGCTGCTCGGCATTGTCCCGAGCCTTCTGCACCACCTCAGCCGGAGCGTTGGACACGAACTTCTCGTTCCGTAGACGACCGCGCGCTGACTCCAACATCTTCTCGAACTTCGCAATCTCAGACGCGATCCGTGTGCGCTCCTTGGTGAGGTCGATGACCCCCGCCAATGGGATGAAGACTTCCGCACCGTTCGTAAGCGCCGCATGTGCTCCCACCCCGCTGCCCTTCGCGGCGACAGCCGCCGACACACGAGCGAGCTGAGCGAGAGCGGACGACTGGGCTCCCACTCCTTCAGCAAAGCCCTCGGGTCCACCCACGACGTGAATCTCCACCGAGGCACCTTCCCCTACGCCGTACTCCTTTCTGAGTCTGCGGACCTCGGTGATGAGCTCCTGAAGGTCGCGGACACCCCGTTCTGCGTCTTCATCGAGCCAGCCGTGCAGCTCGCTAGGCCACGAAGCGATGATCAGATCTTCTGCTCGCTCCTCTTCACCCGAGCGAGGGAGGCGAGACCAGAGTTCTGCAGTCACGAAGGGCACGATGGGGTGCAGGAGGCGCATCGAGTAGTCCAAGACGGTCACTAGAGTCGCTCGTGCGGCTTCGCGAGACTCGGCCGGGGCGTCAGCCCCGAGGCGGCCCTTCAGAAACTCGAGATACCAGTCGCACACATCTCCCCAGAAGAAGTGATAGAGGCGCTCGGCCACTTCGTGGAGCCGAAAACGCTCGAGCCCTTCTGTACTCGCCTCGGTCACAGAGGCCAGGCGGGACAGAATCCACCGGTCTTCTGGGCGCAGATCGGCCCGCACGGACGCCACGGTGCCCACGGGCGCTTCCCCTACGCTCATAAGCGCGAATCGTCCGGCATTCCAGATCTTGTTTGCGAAGTTCCGGCCGTTCGCGAAAGCAGCCTCGACGTTTTCATGGTCGAGTGTGATGTCCGTGCCGACCGCACACTGGCTCACGATGGTGTACCGCATGGCGTCGGCGCCGATCTCTTCAACCACCCTGAGTGGGTCGATTCCGTTGCCGAGAGACTTCGACATCTTCCGGCCCTTGATGTCTCGGACGGTCCCGTGAAGGTACACCTGCGCGAACGGGACCTCGCCGTGGAACTCGAGCCCCATCATGATCATCCGCGCCACCCAGAAGAAGAGAATCTCCGGTGCGGTTACGAGCGTGTGCCCTGGGTAGAACGCCGACAGATCCTCGGTCTCCTTCGGCCACCCGAAGACAGAGAAAGGCCAGAGTTGAGAGCTGAACCAGGTGTCGAGCACATCGGGATCTTGGGTGAGCTCCGCACTCCCGCACTTCGGGCATTCCGTGGGGTCGACCCGCGCCACGATCTCTTCGCCGCAAGGGCAGTACCACACCGGAATCCGATGTCCCCACCAGAGCTGTCTGGAGATGCACCAGTCCTGGATATTCTCCATCCAGTGCTCGTACACCTTTTGCCAGTGGCCTGGGGTAAAGGTGACGTCGCCGTTGCGTGACGCTTCGAGCGCCGGCTGCGCGAGGGGCTGCATGCGGACGAACCACTGCTCGGACAGCCGAGGTTCGACGACCGTATCGCACCGGTAGCAGTGCGGCACCCCGTGCGTGTGATCCTCGGAGCCTGCGAGGAGTCCTTCCGCTTGAAGCGCTTCGAGCACGGCCTCTCTGGCTTCGGTCCGGTCCATCCCGCGGAAGGCTTCGGGCGCGTTGTCGCTGACCCGCGCCTCCGGCGTGAGTACGTCGAGAAGCTCGAGTCCGGTGCGCCCCGCGATCTCGAAGTCGTTCTTGTCGTGCGCCGGCGTGACTTTGACCATTCCCGAGCCGAAACTCGGGTCGACGTGGCGGTCCGCGACAATCGGGATGGTGCGCCCGGTGAGTGGAAGCTCGACTTCCGCCCCGACGAGGGCCGCATATCGATCATCCCCCGGGTACACGGCCACTCCGGTGTCGCCCAACATCGTCTCGGGGCGGGTCGTCGAGACGGTGATCGCCCACCTCCCGTCTGGAAGCCGTGAGATCGCTTCCGCGCCTGCGCTCGCAGCGGTCGCAGCAGCTTCGGATGCGGCCTCGACCACAGGATAGCGGAGATGCCAGAGCTTCCCGGCGGTTTCCTCGCCTTCGGCTTCCTCGTTCGAGAGAGCCGTCAGACAGCGTGGGCACCAGTTGATGATGTACTCACCCCGGTAGATCAGCTCCTTCTCGTACAGCGAAACGAAGACCTCGCGCACCGCGGTGCGTAGATCGTCGTCCAGCGTGAACCTCGTCCGCTCCCAATCGCACGACGCGCCAATCGCCTTGAGCTGCTCCAGAATGGTGCCGCCCGTTTCGTCGACGAATGACCACACTCGCTCGACAAAGGCTTCGCGACCCAGGTCGTCCCGGTGCAGCCCTTCGTCCGCCAGCTGCCGCTCAACCACGTTCTGCGTGGCGATTCCGGCATGGTCCGTCCCCGGAACCCACAACGCCGCTCGCCCCTGCATACGACGCCACCGCACCAAGACGTCCTGAACCGTGTTGTTCAGTCCATGGCCCATGTGGAGGGCGGCAGTCACGTTCGGCGGGGGGATTACGATCACATACGGTTCGCGCCCCTCGGCCAACACCGCCGTCGGAGGCGTGTGGAAGTACCCACCATCTTCCCACGAGCGATACCGCTTGGGTTCGATCGTCTGGGGATCGAGGCGCGGGGCCAACTCCTGAGTCACTTCGAACTCCGGGCGTTGCAGGAAAGCGAGGGAGGTAAGATGGCGCGGTCGAGATTCGGTTGGAACCGTAGCATACTCGATCCGCCAATGAGACGGTCCGGAGACGCCGAGTTCCTACCCCTGAGTCGCCATCACGAAGCTTCGCCCGTGAACCATCTGGGGTCGATGTGGCGGAGAGTGCCTACCCGGTCGGGAATCTCACGAAACGCCTCCGCTTGGGCACGATGAACTCCTTCGAGAATGTCGGAAGGAATGTCGAGAAAGGCGTCGGTGATATCGGGACCGAACTGGACCCCCTTCGCGCCCCGGATCTCTTTTAGCGCGTACTCGGAGCCGAGCGAGTCTCGATACGCCCGCCGCGAGGTCATCGCGTCGTACGCGTCACAGACGGACAAGATCTGGGCAACCTGAGGGATGTCATCTCCAGCCAGCCCATCTGGGTACCCGCTCCCATCCCACCACTCGTGGTGGTGACGGACGGCGCCGTGCAAGTGTTCGAGTGTCGGGATCCTTCCGAGCATGGTGGCCCCGTCGGTCGGGTGTGCCCGAATGTAGTCGAACTCCGTGGGGGTCAGCTTCCCGTTCTTGACGAGCACGCGGAGAGGCACCGCGAGCTTGCCCAAGTCGTGCAGATAACCGGCTGCCCACAAGGCCGACTTGAGCTCACCCACCAGCCTTAGCTGGTCGGCGACGCTCACCGCCAACAGCGCCACCCGACGCGAGTGACCACCGGTGTACGGATCCTTCGCATCGATCAGATTCGCCACGATGGTCAGGAGCTGGTTCGTGGACGGATTCTCCACCTCGAGCGGCAGAAGCCGCTCGGCAGCGCTCAAGACGAGATCCCGGTACGTCTCGTCGGAGAAGGGAGCCGCGAAGTCCTCCCGCGAGTCCAGCCATGCTGCTCCCACCTCTGGACAGAACTCCACGCCACACATCTCCCGGACGAGCCGTTCGATCGATACCTCATCGTACGCTGGGCGGTGTGGCCGCACGGCGGATAGTGCCGTGACGGTGTCGGCAAGACGGAGAACCCGGGCGCCGAGCGGGATCGCCTCACCCGAGAGCCCGTCCGGATACCCGCTCCCGTCCCACCATTCGTGGTGGTGACGTACCAAGACCCCCAGGTTGTCCATGTGGGGGATCTCCCGAACCCGCTGCTGTGAACGCTGCGGATGCTGACGCACCCGATCGCGTACCGCGGGGTCGAGCTCGGGAGATGGGTTCTCCCAAGCGTCCTCGGCCAGGCCGACCATGCCCATGTCCGAGAGAACCGCGGCGAATACGAGTTCGGAGCACTCCTCCGAGGTCATCCCGACCCGCATCCCGAGCTGGTTCGCGAGGGTTGCCACGCGCGGTCCGTGGTCGCGCAGATACCCCTTGGCAGAGCCCATGACGACCGTGAGCACCTCCAAGAGGCCGGCGTAATACGCCCTGCCACTCTCTGTGTGAGCCACCGGAACTCCGTGATAGAGAAGGTGCGTGCCGACGAAGCCGCCTTCCCTGGGGGTCTTCCAACGTACTAGCTAAGTCTTGTGCTCGACCACCCTTACGACCTACCGATAAACCCCTGACGTATCTGGGCGGACCGCCGCTCGCTCTCGGTCTCGGCGCGCTCGGATTGCCTCTGCGCGCTCTCGCCACGTCTGTTGGATAATGAAGTCACGGCTCTGCCGCTGGATCTCGTCAAACTCCCAGATGCGGTAGTTCGTCTCGTCGCGCAGTCCGACCGGGGTGCCGAAATCGAGTGGCAACGGGATTGAAGTGTCCCCCAGGTAGATCCTTCCGTCCGCCACACCCCACCGACCTCCCCCACTGTCCCGGAAGGTCCAATCCGTGAAGCGATCCTCCGCGGCCCGTGCAAGCGCAATCGAATCGTACCACTCCACGATCCGATGCGAGAGGAGGAGTTCCTCCCGTTCACCGTCACTGAGGGCGTAGAACTCCGGAGGTGGCTCGGCCCAAAGTCGCGGATCCAGTAACACCGGCCGTAGACGATCGGCGGCCGATTGCCCTGGAGGTGTCAATTCGCCGGCTACGGGTCCAGGAATCCGCGGTACGCGAGTGTCGGCTTCCGGAACGCTTATGCGTGCGATCTCCTCCGGGTCTTCGGGCCGTTCGATGGTGACGTTCAGCTCGAGGAGCCGGAGGAGCTCCAGTCCAGACTCATCGTCGGCCTCCGTTTCGATCGGGACGTCCAGCGCCCCCGGTTCGATCACGTCCATCCACGCCGTATAGAGCACGACCGCGAATATGTGAGCTACGACCGAGATCCCGAACGCCCACACACGCACGCGCGCGGAACCGAGGCCCCGGCCGTCTTGCCAGGCCCGGTCCCGCTCTACGTCCTCGTTCCCGGGCCGTTGATGCATATTCGTTCCTAACCCCTCCTCAGGGGTCGGTTCCTACCGATCGCGCGACCCGCCCCAGTCGCTCCGCCGCCTCCACGAGTCGACCTTCGGCCACCGTGAGCGCGATTCTGAAGAAACCCTCTCCACCGCTCCCGAGTGCGGCACCGGGTAGCACGATTACTCCCTCCTCGCGAAGCGCACGCATCGCGAACGCTTCCGAAGTGTCTCCCTCTGGGACGGGCACCCACAGATACATCGTTGCTTTCGGCTTCTCCACATCGAAGCCAGCCGCTTGTAGCGCACGCACCCCGGCGTCACGCCGACCGCGGAAGACGTCGATATTTCCAGGAACCCAATCGTCCGCTCCTTCGAGAGCCGCGGAAGAGGCAGCCTGGATCCCGAGATACTGACCGGTGTCCATGAACGTCTTCACCTTCGCCAACGCGCCGACGATCTCGCTCGAGCCCACGGCCCACCCCATGCGCCACCCGGTCATGTTGAACGTCTTGCTCATCGAGTGAAACTCGACGCTCACCTCCCGTGCCCCGTCGAACTCGAGGATGCTTCGAGGGCGGTACCCGTCGAAGCCAAACTCCGAGTACGCATTGTCGTAGGCGAGCACGATGTCGTGCTCATGACAGAAGTGGATCACCTCTTCGAGGTAGTCGTCCGGAGCAACCGCCGCGGTAGGGTTGTTCGGATAGTTCAGGAAGAGGATCCGAGCCCGGTACGCGACTTCGGTCGGGATCGACTCGAGCGGGAGGAGAAAGTCGTGCTCGGGGCGTAACGGGACCAAGAACGGCTCCCCACCCGCCAAGGTGACCGAACCCCGGTACGCCTGATACCCAGGGTCCGGGATGATGGCAGCGTCCCCGGGCCCCACGTAGGCGAACGTCAGATGCGCGAGTCCATCCTTCGAGCCGATGAGCGGCAGCACTTCGGTGGACGGGTCGACCGTCACCGCAAAGCGACGCTCCATGAAGCCGGAGATCGCGCTTCGGAAACGAGGGAGCCCGACCTGAAACGCATAGCGAGAGTGCGCCTTATCCGTCGCGACCTCACGTAACGTCTCAACTGCGGTCGGTGGCGGATCCAAAGGGGCATCCCCCGCCCCCAGATCGATGACATCAACCCCTTCGGCCTCGAGCTTCCGCCGAATCGCCTTCATCTCCGCGAGCGGAAACGGCGGTAGATCGCGGTACCGCGCGGTCGTCCTTGGCATTAGCCTGCCACGACCGGGTTCGACAGTGAGCCGACCCCCGCCACCTCGATCACCACAGTGTCGCCGGCCGAAAGGGGCGCGATGCCATCTGGAGTCCCTGTGGCAATGATATCCCCTGGCTCCAGGGTCATGATGGCCGAGACGTACTCGATAATGGTCGGGATGTCGAAGACCATGTCCGACGCCGGTCCTTCCTGCATCACCGCTCCGTTGACCAGGGTACGCACGGCCAATCCGTTCAGATCGACGTCCGCAATGGGAACAGGGGTCCCAATGGGGCAAAACGAGTCGAATCCCTTGGCACGAGTCCACTGATCATCGATGCGCTGAAGATCCCGGGCGGTCACGTCGTTGACCGGCACCAGCGCTTCGACCACATCCCACGCCGATTGGGCCGAAACGTTTCGTGCCTCTTTTCCGATCACCACGCCGATCTCCCCCTCGAAATCGACCCGCTCGGAGACCGGCGGAATCACGATCGCCTCCCCCGCACCGATGATCGAGGAAGGGGGCTTTAAGAAGATCAACGGCTCGGTCGGCACATCGTTGCCCAGTTCGGCCGCATGCTTTGCATAATTGCGCCCGACGCAGACGATCTTGGAGGGTCTCATGCTCGTCCTCGGTTGGGGAAATACAGAGGGCCGCTCCGGCGCGAACGCCGGGCGGCCCATCGATCTATCTCATGACGCAGTCCTTGGCTACCGACTGCTTCGTTCTTCGGTGCTCAGCTCTGTGGGCGGGTGTGGAGGTACGTCCCCACCAATGCGCCGGTGGCTGCTATCGAGAGCAACACGGCGATGACCGTCCACCAAAACCCGATGTCCTCGTACCCGGCTGCCCATCCGGCATTGGCACGGCTGAGAGCTCCGTATGCGATGCCGAAATAAAGAATGCCGATGCCCATCCCGATGACTCTTTTCATCGTGCTTCACTCGTGAAGTCGAGCGTTTGCGGGCGAGCGCCCGTCTCGAACGAGAATCTAGAACGGCCTCGGCCGCCATCCAAGGCCGCCGATCACTTCTCAGCGACCGTAGAACTCCTCGAGTCGTCGCTCGATATCGGCCCAGCTTCCCTTCACAAGCGGTACCGACGGCAGCGACGAGACCAGGTAACGCCCGTATCGCTTTCGGAGAATGCGGTCATCCAAGAGCACGACGGCTCCGCGATCCGTCCGCGAACGGATCAGCCTCCCGAATCCTTGCTTGAGGCGGAGGGCCGCGTGTGGGAGCATGAAGTTTTGGAAAGGATCGATCCCGCGCTGCTCGAGTGCCTCCATTCTCGCAGCGGTGATCGGCTCAGTCGGCACTCGAAAGGGCAACTTCTGGATCACGAGACCGCGAAGCGGATCGCCGGGGACGTCCACACCCTCCCAAAAGGAAGACGTCCCCAGCAAGATGCCGTTGCCGGCCTCCACAAAGCGCGTCAGGAGGTGATGTCGTTCCTCCTCGCCCTGCACCATGAGTGGCCAGCGTCGCTCCACACCTCGGCCTCGCAGCTGTTCAGCCACTCGTCGGAGAGCCGAGTACGAGGTAAAGAGGGTGAAGAGCCCACCATCGGTGACCTCCGCGAGAGAGCGTACAACGCCCGCCGTCGCGTCGTCGAAGGCCGCACCGGCGCGTGCCGGTGGCAAATCTGTGACGACGGAGAGAAGGGCCTGCTCGTCGAATGCGAACGGTGACGGGACCGAACGCTCCTCCACGCCCACAGCGCGCCCCTCGGCATCGACCTCGCCCACGGCAACCCCGAGACGATCACGGAGAAAGTGGAACGAGCGCCGGGTCGTGAGCGTCGCCGACGTAAGCACAGCCGTATCGGTCGGTCCGAAGAGCGACTCTCGCAACACCGGGCCGAGCTCGATGGGCGCAGCCCCGAGCAGGAGGTTGGTACGCCGCCCCCTTCCCCTCGACTCCATCCACCGGACAAAGGCATCGGCGTCATCGCCTGGAGCGAGTACCAGCCTCAGTGCGTGCGCCGACGCTCCCAGGCGACGCTCGATCGCTCGCAGATCGAGGATCCGAGCTTGTAGCTGGTCCGGCACCTCGTCCCGCACCTCCAACCTCGCCCGCAGTTCGCCCAGCTCCCGCTCCAGCCGACCCATCGTGGTCACCGCCCCGCCAAGCCGTTCCGAGACGTCGGGGTCCGCCGCCGGCTCGAAATCGTCCTGTCCGCCCAGCCGTTTCGCCCCCTCGCCTGCTCGCGCGAGCGGCTCGATGCGCTCGAGGAGGCCGTCGAGTGTGGCCCGTACGCGTGAGAGAGCGGGGCGCACACGATTCTCGATGCGCTCCCTGAGCTCCGCTCCTCCCTCAACCGGTCCGAGCGCTTCGTGTACTGCGGTCAGGATGCCGCGACCTCTCCGGTCGAGGCGCGACAACGCTCGATACAATCCGCGCCGGGTGACCTGAACCCCCAAGTGCGAGGTGGCGGCGTCTTCGACGTTGTGCGCCTCGTCCAAAACGACCCGCTTGTACGCCGGAAGGACCGCAGCCTGAGTGTAGTTTCGGGTCGCGCGACGCACCGCGAGATCTGTGAACAGAAGGTGGTGATTTACGATCAGAACCTTCGCTGCGGCGGCCCGGCGTCGGGACTCCTGATAGAAACACTGCTGGAAGTGCGGGCAGCGCGCCCGCAAGCACATGTCGGGGTCACTCTTCACCTCGTCCCACGTTTCTTCGGCGGGCGATAGGCTCAGGTCGGAGAGGGACCCGTCGTCGGTGGTGTTGATCCACTCGAGCAGCCCTCGCAACTCCTCGGAACGGTCCTCCTCGAAGAGCGTCCCCTGACTCTCGGCCGCCAAGAGAGCGCGCCGAATCGATACGTAATTCCCGCGCCCCTTGACCAAGGCCCAAGACACCTCGCCCACCAAGCTCTGAACCAAGGGAAGATCCTTGTGCGCGAGCTGCTCCTGGAGGTTGATGGTATTCGTAGAGATGACGGTCCGCTCATCGTTCACCTGGGCCCAACGCACCGCTGGCAGTAGGTAGGCAAGCGACTTCCCCGTTCCCGTACCGGCCTCGATGAAGGCGATGCCCCCTTCGTTGTACTGATCGAGGACGAGCGCGGCCATCTCTCGTTGCCCCGGGCGATCCTCGTACGCGGGCCACCGTTGAGCTAGCGCACCATCGGGTCCGAGCACGTCGTCGACATCACTCGTATCGAGCGCAGTGACCGACCGTGGCGCCGGTGGTTCGACGACGACGTAGAGTTGACGCGCGAGATTGTCGACGATGGCCGTCCCCAGCCCCTGTTCGTAGAGGTGAGCCGCGACGTTCATGTCGGCTCCGGACGGCTCCATCACCCCGTTGGGATGATTGTGGATCATGATCCCACCGTCAGGCGCGTCTCGAGCCGCTACGAGAACGGCCTCGAAGTTGCCTCGTGAGACGGCCCTTGGGGCCCGGATAACCCGTTCCCCGTCCACTTCAGCGAGAAAGCAAACCTCGCGCCCCCCTGCTCGCTCGATCTCGGTGCGAATCCGCTCTGCCGCCTCCGTCGCGAGCCGTAGAGGACTCCGTTCGTCCGGGGCCGAGTGATTCGGGTCGACTTCCTCGATTTCGTCGAGGCCATCGAGGCCGACGAGAGCTCCCTTCGGTACGGTGATCGGGAAGCCCTCCGGGATGCCCGAGGTCAAGTCTTCAGCTTCTGCTTCTTGGCCGCCGGAAAGAGGACGTTGTTCAAGATCAGCCTGTAGCCGGGAGAGTTCGGGTGAAGGGCGAGGTCGGTCTGGGGGTCGCCGATCTGGTGCTCGGGATCCTCCGGGTCGTGCCCCCCGAAGTAAGTCCACGTGCCCTCTCCCAGATTTCCGTGCACGTACTTCGCCCGCCCAGTCTCTTGGGCCAGTACGATCGTGCCGGATTTCAGACGATCCTCACGGAACGACGTAGTCAGCCCGTAGAAATCGGGGATCACCGACTGGTGATTCTGAGTGAGCATGGCAGGTACCGGGTCGAACTTCGCGGAGAAGTCGAAGAGCGTGTACACCCCCAGCTCCTGTCGCCACGGCGTGTTGACCTGGTGGCCATCGATGTCGGAGAACGAATTCACGGACGGTGCGATCTGCACCTCGGCTCCTGTGAACGCCAACGTCCGCTCCCAATCCATCCGGGCCGAGGCGTTCGGCTCCGGCGGTGTCCCGTCCGAATACGCCGCAGCGATGTCTACCCTCGCGGCAGCCAGGGCAAGCTCCAACGTCTCCGTGGCCGAGCACATCGCGAAGAGAAAGCCCCCCTCCTCCACGTAGTCTCGGATCACCGATGCCACATGCTTCTTGAGCGCCGGTACGTCGGCGAAGCCACCCGAACGGGCCACCTCTTGATTCCGCGCGACCTCATCTTGCAGCCAGGGAGCACCCGAGTAGGTCAGAAAGAACTTCGAGTACTGTCCGGTGAAGTCTTCGTGATGGAGATGGATCCACTCGTACTCCGAGAGGTCGCCCTCCAACACCTCGTAGTCCCAGATCGTCTCGTACTCGATCCCCGCGTACTCGAGCGCCATCGTCACCGCGTCGTCCCACGGTGTGGAGTTGGGTGGCGTATAGATCGCGACCTTGGGCGCCCGTTCCAACGGGACGGCCTCCATATTCGACGTCTCGATGGTCGCACGCATACGGGCTTCGGCAGCCGGACCCATCTCTTCGATCGACACCCCCCGGAATGCAGCTTCTCGACGCACTCTGGGCTGGTCCGGGAGGAGGAAGGACCCACCCCGATAGTTGAGCAACCACTCTGCCTTCTCTTCCTGTTCTAGCGTCCAGTACGTCAGGCCGTACGCCTTCAGGTGATTCTCTTGACCCCGATCCATGGGGACCAAGAGCCACTGGGCTAGGGCCGTCGTCGGCGCCACATACATTAGGCCCGCGACGATGAGTGCCGATCTCAACATCGTACTTCCCCCCCACCTCGACGTTCGCGTCACCTGTCTTCTCAACCTCTCAGCCTCTCGAGCTCCAATCGAGCCTCGGGTGCGATCGCAGCATTCGGACGGGTGGCAAGAAGCTCCTCGAGTAGGCGAACCGCAGCTTCCACATCGTCTTGGTCGCGGGCATACCAACGGGCGAGGTATAACGTCGCCTCACTCGCTTCGGGAGAGTCGCCATGTTCTGCCACAAGGCGCTCCCGGATCTCCGCCGCGACCATGCTCGCTCCACCGTCCGCTGCAAGACGAGCAGCCTCAGCCAGAAGAGGAGCGCGTTCGGCCGCCGCCAGCTGGTCGGTCGCCGTAGCAAGCTCGGCGGCGGCGGTCCCAGCTTCGCCCCGATGCGCTCCCACACCCGCCGCGGCCAAGGCTTGGGCCCCTTCGGGCGACACTCTGCCCAAGAGCCCCGCGAATTGGATGACGGACGTCGCCTCGGCAGGCGGCAATCCGGTTAGCGCGAGGAGGAGGGCCGAGCGACCATCCTCTACATCCCCCGCGGCCAAGAGCAGATAGCCCCGCTCGAGCGAGCTGCGCGGCCCCTGAATCCCTTCCAACACTTCGGCAGCTGCCATCGGATCGCCACGTCGTTGTAGCGCTCCGGCCACGGACGATGCGAGGTCGTCCAACTCCGGAGCCCCGGGGAACTCTTCCCGAAACTCGACCAAAAGCGCACGAAGGCGTTCGGGTTCGGAAGCGGCGCCCTCCAGGCGGATGACTTGTGCAGTCGCTCGTCTCCGATCGACGGACCCCGGTGTGAAGGATGCCACGACCCGGCGCTGAGCCTCCAGAGCGGCCGCCGTGTCTCCCGCCGCGAGCGAGACGTCGATGATTCGCTGATCGAACTGACGCCGTTCCTGGGGGGTCGTCGCGTCGTCGCCCAACTCGTCGTACGCCCAAGCGGCGACATCGACCATCTCTTCTTCGCGTGCCCGGCGGGCAACGTCCGTCAGAAACGTCACGCGTGCTCGACCCTCTAGAGCTCCCGCCACATCCCGAGCGAGCCGATCTGCCTCGGCCTCGTACCCGAGATCCAAGGCGATCCGTGCCCCGGCCCTACGGCGCCCGACCTCCTCAGACGCTCCCAGCTCACGTAAGAGTCGCTCCGTCGCCGCAGCCTGGTCCGTCGTGAGTCCCTCGAGCCTTCGCACAACCGTGGCGGCCTGTGCCCCCTCCCCCGAGATCGCGAGAGCCCACTCCTCGGCAGCGCCGACGGGGTTCGATCCAGCGAGCAGGTCTCCGATCTCAAGCGCCATGGCAGACGGGTCCCCCACGATGTCACGTCCTCGACTGAGGACCTCGAGCGCGCCTTCGCTTCCGAATGCCCGTTCATAGACCCGGGCCACCTCGCGGTATGGAACCACGTCACCCGGGTCCCGCCGGAGCCACGCTTCGGCTTCGTCCCGGAGTTCTTCGTGTGCCCCCGTCTCCGCGAGCACCCGGAGCTTGAGAGAGCGCACCCCCGAAGACTCCGGTTGATCGTCGAGGAACGCGTCGACGGCCGGAAGAATCGTCTCGACAGTCCCCTTCGCCCGCACGACGCGTTCGAGGGCGAACAAGCCTCCGGACGACCCCGGGTTCTCCTCCAGTAGCCGTCGAAGGACTTCCTCGGCCCCGTCGAGATCACCGCGCGACTCCATCGCCGCCGACTCCCGGAGCAGCTGAGCCTCCACGTTGCGCATTCGGATCTGTGCGTTCGCCTCGATCGGGGCGAAGAGTGCGAGGAGCGAGAGAAGAAGAATCTTCTTCACGGCCCTCCTCCCCCGGGCTGCCTACGCGATCGGTTGAGTCGATCGAAGTACTCGAGCACGAGCTGGCGCACCGCCGGGGAAAGCTCCTGGAGTCTGGTCCCATCCCGAATCTCGAACTGGAGAACGCCCAATTGGTCGGCCGTGAGCGCCGACGGATCGACACGATCGAACGGACCCGGCTCCTCGGATTCGCGCTCTTCGGAGAACTCTTCGCGCTCGAGCGACCTCCCTGCATCCAGGAGTCGATGGAAGAGCCGCTCTTGTCGCTGGACCATTTCAGGAGTGAGGCGCCCCTCCGCCATCTGAGCCGCGAGCTCTTGAGCTTCCACTGCGAGCTGCTGGAGGTCGCCCAGGGATTCTTCCGAACCCGGTTCGTCCGCGAGATCCCCCAAGTCGCTCGCCACCGACTGCTGTCCTTGCTGCATCTCCTGAAGCTGTTGGGACATCGCCTGTTCACCCAGCTGCATCGGCATGAGCTGACTGCTCTGATTCATGAGCTCGCCCTGCTCCTGGGCCAGCTGTTCGAGCTGCTCCGATACATCCTCGCCCGACTGCCCTTGTCCCTGCTGACCCATCTGCTCGGCACTCGCGATCGCCATGAGCGCTAGCTGGTTCAGGTCGCCGATCGCTTGCTCGGCTTGAGCGGCAGGGGATGTGGCGCCGCGTCGGCTCTGCATCGCTTCAATGGTCTCCTGAAGCGATTCCATCGCGAGGCCCATTTGGGCAGAGAGCTCACGGTTGGCGTCGGCGGCCCCCTCCGTCGCGAGCTGGAGGTTCTCCGCCACATTCTGAACGCCCCGCAGCAGCGACGCCTGATCTGCGCGCATCCCCGCCATCTGATCGGGACTCGCCCCCCGCATCTGCTCGCGCAGCTCATCCTGTCGACGGGCCAAACTCAACGCGTCGTCCGCGGTACGCATCAGAGCCTCTTGCTGCTGTTCCATTTCCTGCTGCGCCATCTCCTGCATGGCCTGACTCATCTGCTCCGCCGCCTCTTGCATCGCCTCGGCAGCTTCCTGGGCCTCCTGCCCGGCCTGTTCGGAGCTCCCCTGCTCAGCGCTCTCCTGCGCTTCTCGCATCTGTTGGAGCGCTTCCTGCGCATTCCGGCGGGCTTCCTCTACGCCTTGTGCGGCCTCCGCCTCGCCACTCTCGGCGAGCCGCTCTTCTAGCTCCTCCATCTGCTCGGCGAGGCGGTCGGTTTGTCGAGCCAGATCCTCTTGCTGCTGCGCCCTCAACTCAGGCTGGTCCCCCTCCTGGAGCGCATCCGCCAGAGCTTGCTCCTGCCGGGCCAGCTCCTCGGCCTCGCTCGTCGTCGCTCTGAAGTCTTGTTCCAAAGCGGCCCGTTCGAATTGCTCTAACGCCTCTTCGAGTCGCTGGCGGAACTCCTCCTGCTCTGCGGCCATTTCCTCGAGCGATTGGTTGGCTTCCTGCATCTCGCCCTGCTCGAGGGCTTCGGCAAGCTCATCCATCCTTTGTTGGAGATCATCGCCCGCGGCCTGATCGAGGAGGTCCTGAAGTTCTTCGAGCTGACGTCGGAGTTCAGGGTCCGCTTGGGCGGCTTCCTCCATCATCCGTTCCAAGGCGGCCATCTCTCCCGCGAGCGAGTCGACTTCGGCCGACATCTGCCGCTGCTCCTCGAGCGCGGCCTCCATCTCTTCTCGGTTCTCGAAGGCCTGGTCGTCGGGCCCACCCTCCTGGGGCTGATTCAAAGCCTCCAAGGCCTGGTCTCGATTCTCTTCGGCCTGGGCGCGGGCGTCCTCAGCAAGCTCCTCGAGACGCTCAGCCACGCTCTCCAGCGCATCTTCCGCCTCGCGACGCATCTCTGCGGCCTCCGGAAGGCGGAGCACATACTCGGGCGACACCGACACCTGGCCACCAGGGCTATTGTCGACTGCCCTCGCGAAGTACCGCACTGTGTCACCCGGGAGGAGGCCCCACCGCGACAGGTCGAGCAGCGGTCGCGCCACGATCGCGCGCTGGCCACCGATCTCGAATCCTTGGGAAACGGGCTCCATCCGCTCCCCGAACGAAGTCACCCGGTAGGCGACGAGCTCGAGCCTGCGTAGGCCATAGTCGTCTCCGGCCTCCACGACGAGCGACTGCCGCAAATTGAGGGGCATCACCGTGTCCCGCCCCGGTACCGAGATCGCCACGAGCGGTGCCGCGTCGGGGATGACGTTGACCTCGATCGGTTCAGGCTGGATCTCTGCGGGAGCTCCCGATACGTCGGAAAAATCCCATTCGAGCAACGCGTCGCGCCGCGGGACCCACCGCCCCGAGAAGTCAGCACCGTCGATCTCGAATGAGAGCGCTGTGCTCCCCGTCGAGTCTTGCAATGACACCGCCGCGAGCGGTCGACTGGCGCGCCCTTCGAACGACACCGTCGAACCGACGGGAAGTCGCAATGCCGGAGGGTCTCCTCGAAACTCGTCCGCAGGTAGGCCGGTGTGTGACGGGTACACGACGTGGACTGTGAGATCACTCACAAATAACGGGTCGACTGGCGTGATCGTGTACGACTCGGATTCGTTGCCCACGTCGTCGACGACGCGGTAGTCGATGCCGGCGGCGATGCTCCGAAAGACGTATTGCGCGGCCCCCTCCTCGACCTCGAGGCTGTCCGACCGCACGACATCGCCCGCCGCCTGCCACACGACACGCACATAGCTTCGCCCTCCTGCCGAGATGGCGAGGGCCAGGTCCGTGCCGCGCTGCACCTCGACCGAACCCGGTTGCACGACCAAGGGTGGAAGCACGGGATCCGCCGCGGTGCGAACCGGTGACGCCAGCCCTCGGATGGCGTGTGCGCTTCGCTCGGGCGAAGCGACCGTCATGCCCACGCACCCCAGTAGGGCCGCGACCATCGCATTCCGGGCGACCCGCATGCGCCGATCCACCGCTTCGGCCAAGGGTCCTGCCAGGGCTGGTGTGGCCTGGTCGCCGAGCGATGCGGCCACCCGATCGGCCCCCCGCCGAACCAGGGCGGATGACGCGCCAGTGGGCTCGGCCTGCGCCAGCTCCAGCGATCCGCGTAAGAGCCCTGGAGCGAGGTCAGAAGCCGTCTCGATAGTCGCGGCCACGCGAGGCTCGGCAAACCAACGCTCAACCCCACGTCGGAAGGCCAAGAAGGCCACGATCGCTCCTCCGATCGCGATCGCGTCGATGGTGGCCGGCACGTTGCTCCCCGCTCTCCACCCTTCGGACCCTACGAAGAGCCACGCCGTGGCGTAGAGCAGCAAACCGCCTACCACGATCCAGAGGATGAAGACGATCCCCGTGCGCCGTACCAGATAGTCGCGGACCTCTTCGACCTTCGACGCGAGCGCGCGCGCAGATGGACTCACGAGACGCCCTGACCTAGCACGTAGAGGAAGAGATTCACCCCCATCCGCAGAGCCTGCTCACGGGTAGCAGCCGGATCTTCGTGTACCGATGCGTCTTCCCACCCGTCACCCAGGTCCGATTCGTACGAGTAGAAGACGACCATACGACCCTCAGAGAAAATTCCGAACGCTTGAGGCGGATTGCCGTCGTGCTCGTGGATTTTCGGGAGCCCTTGATCGAGGTCGTACACCGTGTGGAATACCGGATGGCTCGCCGGGATTTCCGTCAACGCGAGGTCAGGAAAAATCTCCGCCATTTCCTCGCGAAACGACTCATCCAAGCCGTAGTTGTCGTCGGCATGGAGAAATCCACCCGAAAGCAGATAGGAGCGCAGTGCGGCACGCTCTGCCGGCGTGAAGGCGACGTTCCCATGTCCCGTCATGTACAGATAGGGGAAGTCACGAAGGGCCGGATCGAGCGCCGTGACCTCCTCTTCTCTCTCGGCGACGGGGATCCCCGTACGCTCGCGGACCGCCGCCAAGAGGTTGGGAAGTGAGGACGGGTTCGCGTACCAGTCTCCGCCACCCTCGTAGCGCAGCCGAGCGATCGTGATGGTGTCCGGAGTGGGCACGGCGGGCGCGGAAGCCAAGAGCCACGAGAGCACCATTGCCGTCATCGGTCGTCCGCCACCTGAGAAGTCCCTGAAGCTTCCGGTCCCAGCGCCGAGCCCCGGATCTCCTGGACGATACGGTACGCCTCGTTTCGCGCCAGTCCGAAGCGCTCCGCAATCTCTTTGGCCACGGCAGATGCTCGCTCCCCAGCCCCCAACAGCTCCCCTACCGTCGCCACGACCCTCTCCCGATCAACTTCCTCCGACGGATCCGGCGAACGCCCGGCCACCACGACCGTGACCTCTCCTTTCACCGCGTGCTCTTCGTAGTAGCGCGCGAGCTCTCCGACGGTTCCTCTGCGGAACTCTTCATGGAGTTTCGTTAGCTCACGCGCGACCGCGACCGGCCGATCAGCCCCGCACGTCTCACTGAGGTCCCGCAACAGCCGGGCGAGCCGGTGCGGCGATTCGAATAGGACGCTCGTGTAGGGGCTCGCACATACTGCGCTCAACTCCCGTTCCCGCTCCCCTCCCTTCCTCTGCAGGAATCCGAGGAAGGTGAAGCGCTCACCCGTCAGGCCAGCACCGATCAGCGCGGCGAGTACGGCACTCGGACCGGGAACCGGCACCACATCGTGGCCGGCTTCGATGGCGGCCCGGACGACGACCCCGCCAGGATCAGACACTAGCGGGGTGCCTGCGTCGGTGACGAGAGCGAGCGCTTCACCCCGACCGAGCCAATCGATCACGGCGGCGACTCGAGCATGCTCGTTGTGCTGGTGCACCGATACGAGCCGGGCAGTCGACCCTACGTGGCGGGTGAGGACCGCAGTGCGGCGGGTGTCCTCGGCCAGAACACGCGAGACCGTGCGCAGAACCTCAGCCGCGCGCGGAGAGACGTCCTGGAGATTCCCGATCGGCGAACTTACGACGTAGAGCGTAGACACCACCGAAGATAGCTTCGGGAGCCCTCCCAAAGCGAAAGAGCGGTCCGGCTCGAGGCCGGACCGCTCTATCCACTCTGAGCGCGAAGCGCGGCTTAGAGGTGCGCGAGGACCTTGTCTTCGTACATCTGACGAGGCCCGGCCCCAACGACCTGGTCGACGAGCTCGCCATCCTTGAAGAAGAGCACCGCAGGGATCGAGCGCACGCCGAATCGGATCGACGCCTGCGGATTGTGGTCCACGTTCAGCTTCCCGACCTTCAGGCCCTTCTCTTGGTACTCGTCCGCCAACGCATCGACGGTAGGGGCGATCATGAGGCAGGGACGGCACCACTCTGCCCAGAAATCGACCATGTATAAACCTTCGCCCTCCTCAATTTCGTCGGCGAAGTTGCCGTCTGTGATCTCATTGACGAGTTCGCTTGCCATAGTGGCTCTCCTTGTAGCGTACCGGGCGCCGGGAGTAGGATCCTCGGGATACCCGTGACCCGTACCGAAGGCACCGGTCGATATGAATGTCTTGTTGTCGGCGCACCGTCCGCTCGATCACGTCGCGATCGCCGTTCGTTCTATCGAAGAAAGTCGCAGCCTTTTTGAATTCGTGTCAGGGGATACGTGTTCCCCGCCTGAAGTCCTCGAGGCCCAGGGAGTTCGAGTGGCCTTTGTCGGCACCATCGAGCTCCTCGAACCCCTCGGCACCGAAACAACAGTCGGGCGCTTCCTCGATCGTAGGGGTCAAGCCTTGCATCACATCGCGTACCGAACGGACGAGATTGAAGCCGACCTAGCCAGGCTCGAAGCCGCTGGGGTCGAACTCATCGATCGATCGCCTCGCCTCGGCGCACACGGACACCTCGTGGCCTTTCTACATCCAGTGAGTGCGGGTGGTATCCTCGTGGAGTTGGTGCAACATGGGGAATGATTCCCATTCACCCCCCCAATCCATCACGGTTCCACACGTAGGGCGTTAGCGGGCGACCTCGATCTGGCGGAGGTCGATAAACTCGACCAACCACTGGCCTGAGTCGGCTCGTACCACGTCGAACCCAACCCCTGGGACATCGACCCCTCGTTCCGTCGTCATGTGGACCATGACCCGACTGGTAAGCGACTCGCGACCCGCGACTTGGCGCTCACTGATAATGCGGTAGTCCTGGTGCAGGAGCATCATCGCAATCGCATCCATCCGGAGCTCGACCTCCTGTCGGGAGAGGCAGCTATTCCCACCGAACCATGACCCGATCTTCTTGAACGCACAGCCCAGCGTGCCCCCCGTCTCCATGGCCGGCCCGTCTGCAGTCCCGAAGAGCCTTCCCATCGACGTGACGTCGCGCTCATTCGCGGCCTGAAGAAAGCGTTCCACCGAGAGCTGGGCCCCCACAGACGCCGCAGGCATCGGGGCGATGACGGTCGTCGTGCATGCTGCGGGGGCGACGAGGGCGAGGACAAGAAAGAGCGTACGTGTCGGTCTCATACAGATTCGGCCTCAGGGACTCGAGTTCCGTTGTCGGAATGTCAGCAAATACACCTCGGGACGAAAGGATTTTTTTTCGCTTTTCCTTCGGGGAGCCCGTGCTGTCACGCTGCGTGCCCCGCAGAGCCAGCGCCCTCAATGCTCAGTTCGGGTACGAGCCGGATCTCGAGACCTTCTCCACTCTCGTCCACATCGACTCGGACCCGGACGCCTCCCGAGCTCCCCTCCTCGAGAATGCGTAGCGCGACCGGATCCTGCACTTCGCGCTGGATCACTCTCTTGAGCGGACGAGCACCGAACGCCGGGTCGTACCCCGCATTGGCGAGCCACCTCCGGGCCGCCTCCCCGATCTCGAGCGTGATCCCGGCCTCGGAGGCGAGCGCCGCCACACGCTTCACCTGAATGTCGACGATGGCGCTGAGCTGCTCCCGCGAGAGCGGCTTGAAGACCACGGTGTCGTCGACCCGGTTCAGGAACTCCGGGCGGAAGTGGCTGTGCAACTCACCTCGGACTCGCGCCTCGACGCTTTCCCAGTCTTCGAGAGCGTTCTCCTCCAAGATGAAGTGACTCCCGATATTGGACGTCATGAGGACCGCGGTGTTGCGGAAGTCGACCGTCCGCCCCTGAGCATCCGTGAGTCTCCCGTCATCGAGGATCTGGAGGAGTACGTTGAACACCTCCGGATGGGCCTTCTCGATCTCGTCGAACAGAATCACAGCGTGAGGGCGTCGGCGGACCGCTTCCGTGAGCTGTCCCCCCTCGTCGAAGCCGATGTAGCCCGGAGGCGCGCCGATGAGCCTCGCGACGGCGTGCTTCTCCATGTACTCCGACATATCGATGCGTACGAGCGCCCGCTCGTCGTCGAAGATGAACTCCGCTAGCGCCTTGGCGGTCTCGGTCTTCCCGACCCCGGTAGGGCCGAGAAAGATGAACGAACCTACGGGTCGGTTCGGATCTTGGAGCCCCGCCCGTGCCCGGCGCACCGCGTTCGACACGGCGGTAATCGCTTCGTCCTGGCCGACCACCCGCTCGCTCAGATGCTCCTCCAGCTTGGTCAGTCGCGCGCGCTCGGACTCCATCAGCTTGGTGACCGGAATACCCGTCCACTCGGCCACGACCGAAGCAATATCGTCGGCGCCGACCTCCTCCTTGAGATATCGGTGATCGGCCTGGAGGTCGGCCAACCGTACCCCGGCCCGCTCGATCGCGGCCTCCAGCTCTGGGATCTCCCCGTAGTTGACCTCGGCTGCGCGGGTAAGCTCGCCAGTCCGCGTGGCACGGTCTGCTTCAGCACGCAGCTCATCGATGCGACTCCGCATCGACTGCAGATCCAAGATCACATCCTTCTCGGCTTGCCATGCGGCCTTCATGCCCTGACTCCGCTCCCTCAGCTCGGCGAGCTCGACTTCGATCACCTCGCGACGCTCCGTGGCGGACGCGTCTTCCTCGGCCACCAACGCCTGCCGCTCGATCTCGAGCTGTACAATGCGCCGCTCCACCTCGTCGATTTCTTGTGGGAGTGAGTCGATCTCGATTCGCAGCCGGCTCGCAGACTCATCGATGAGGTCGATCGCCTTGTCGGGCAGATGACGTCCGCCGATGTACCGATCCGATAGCTTGGCTGCCGCCAGAACGGCCTCGTCCATGATCCGTACCCCGTGGTGCACCTCGTAGCGTTCCTTGAGCCCTCGTAGGATCGCGACCGAGTCCTCCACGGAAGGAGGCGCCACGAAGACGGGCTGGAATCGACGCTCGAGCGCCGGGTCCTTCTCGATATGCTTCCGGTACTCGTCGAGAGTCGTGGCACCTACGGTTCGGAGTTCACCTCGGGCCAGCGCCGGCTTCAGCATATTGCCGGCATCGACCGCTCCCTCCGCGGCCCCCGCCCCGACGATCGTATGCATCTCGTCGATAAAGATCACGTAGCGCCCGTCGGCTTCGGTGATCTCTTTGAGCACGGCCTTGAGGCGTTCTTCGAACTCACCGCGGTACTTCGCTCCAGCGAGCATCGACCCGATGTCGAGCTCCAAGAGCTTCTTTCCAGCAAGCGAGGTCGGGACGTCGCCACTGACCATCCGCTGGGCCAGCCCTTCTACGATCGCGGTCTTCCCCACCCCGGGCTCTCCGATCAACACCGGGTTGTTCTTCGTTCTCCGGGCGAGCACGCGGATCACGCGACGGATCTCCTCATCGCGCCCGATGACCGGATCCAGCTTCCCCTTCCGAGCCTGTTCCGTCAGATCCCGGCTGAAGCGTTCAAGAGCCCGAAACGACGTCTCTGGGGAGTCATCGGTGACGCGATGCGAGCCGCGGACGCCCTCAAGGGCCGTACGGACATCCGCCAACGTCGCCCCCGCGTCTCTCAAGATCCTCCCGGCATCGTTCTTCTCTCCGGTGAGCCCCAAGAGGAGATGCTCGGTCGAGACGTAGTCGTCCCCTAGCTCCTCGGCGACATCCGAAGCGCCGTCTAGAGCTCTACGTAGGTCGCGCGAGAAATTCGGTTCGGAACCACCTTCGACCCTCGCCATTCCAGAGAGGGCCTCCTCGGTCCGAGCGGCAACCAGATCGACGTGGACTTCGAGCTTCCTAAGGATTGGCACGACGATCCCATCGGTCTGCGCCAAGAGAGCGGCCAGAAGGTGTACACCGTGGATCTCGGGGCTTCCACGATGTGCGGCATCCGCCGCGGCTGTTTGTAGCGCTTCGGCAGCCTTTACGGTCAATCTGTCAGGGGTCAGCATCGTCTCAACTCCCGGTCCAAGGTCAGAGGCCGCGCGGCCTGCCACTTCGGCAGATCCGCATGCTTCTAACCCCTTATAGACTCAACTTCCGGGCCAACTCTTGAGACGATCGCGCCCTGCACGGAAACCCCTTTAGCGGCCGACCGGCGTACCCCGTACGACCTTAATCCGGGAGCCTCCCGAGATCACTTCCCCGGCTCCGAGACGGTTGAGCTTCCGGAGCTCCTCGATGTCGATTGGGGAGCCGTTCTGCTCGACGTAGCGCTCGAGGGACATCGCGGAAGGCACCGTCACGATATCCAACCGCATGGGCTGCACATCGAGCACCCGCCGATCGGTGACCGGCCGGAAGCTCGAGATCGTTCCCGAGACCGAGTTCCGATGGTTCGCCCACCCCGCCTCCGTCGAGTACCCGAGGATCTGATATACGAGTGCATCGTGCTGAATGAAGGCGATCTCGCCTGCCAAAGCCCCCTGCTCCGTGGTAGCCCCGAAGCTCGCTCGCGAGGCCGTGAGCCCGTTGATCGAGCGGTGCGACGCGGCTCCTGCCGTCATCCCCTCGTTGGAAAGGAAGGCGTCGAGCGCTCCTCGCGCTGTGGTCTCCCCTTCCGCGATCGTGAGAATCACCGCCGCATCTTCGCTCGGAGCCCCGGCCCCGACCATCGACTTCTGGTTGACCGTGCCCCACCCCGACGGGAAGGTTAGTTCGAAGGCGAGGTCCGGATGCAAGAAGCGCTCGTCTTCGAAGTACCCGTCGCGCGGATTCACCCCGAAGACGATCCCGTCGATCATGTCGAGGTAGCGGTCGCGACCCACCGTGCCGTCCCGGGACATCCCGGACTCCGCGATCTGGGCGCGCATGTCCGCCTCTCGGTTCTCAGGGTACGGGTGCGTGAGCTGCCACTCGGGAAGCCGCTGTCCCTCACCACCGCCGCCGGCCAGCGCGAGCATGTCGAAGACGCCGATCATCGCGTCAGGGTCGTACCCTAGTTCCGAGATGTAACGCAGCCCCAGCATGTCGGACTCCGACTCGTCGCCGCGAGAGTAGCTGAGGTTCAGGATCTGAAGTCCGCCCATCGCGAGCCCGGCATAGTTGCGGAACGTTTCGGAAGCGACCGCACCTACCATGACCACCGCGCCTTGCAGCTGCTGGCGACTCATCTGACTTGCCCCGTGCCGTGCGGTGACGTGCCCGACCTCGTGGCCGAGAACGCCCATCAGCTCCGCTTCGGAGTCGAAATTCGCGAGAATGCCCCGGGTTACGTAGATGAACCCCCCTGGTAGGGCGAACGCATTCACGATCGGGTCATCGACGACCTTGAATGACCACGGGAGCTGGGGACGCTCGGACGCCCGGGCGATGTCCATGCCGAGTCGAGACACGTAGTCCTGCAGGGCCGGATCGTCGACGAGTCCGTACGCAGCAGTCACCTGAGGATCCGATGACATTCCCATCTGGACCTCCTGACCCTCGGAGACCAACATCAGTTCGCGACGTCCGGTCGCCGGGTTCACGGCGCACGCAGCAAGTGTGAGCAGCAGGACGGTGGTGGCGGTATGGCTCAGGCGCACGAGACTTCTCCCTTGGTCAGTACGGCCGACTTGGGCCGCTTCCAGCTTGGATATATAACGGTATCAGCGTCGACCTTGCGTTCGATAGACGCGCTACGGTGGATCTTGGCAGCGACAGCGGGATACCACGCAACTACAGACAGGAACACCTAACGATGAGTCACGATTGAGCCCTTCCACTGGTGGTTACGTCTCGGGCCCGCGCGGCGCTCCCTCCCTTTGGACGACCGGAGCACTGATCCTCCTTCTCCAGGGGTGTGGAGGAGGAAGCCCGGACACGATCACATCCGAGACCTTCATCGATACGTATGTGGATCTGCGCGAGGCCGCGCTTTCGACCGACTCCCTCCGGCTCGCGACGGCGGACCGCGAGCGGGTGCTCGCCGAACACGGAGTCACCGAAGCCGACCTCGAGGCGTTTGTCGAGGTCCATGCGACCGAACTCGAGTACATGCGAGACGTGTGGAACGAAGTCGAGACACGCCTGGACCGCGAAGTAGAGCCGCGCTGAGCCTCCTGTCCCGCCCCTCACGGCACTAATTCGGGAGCCGGAAACCGAACGCGAGCGCGTCTCTGTCGCCGAAGCTCGCACCGAACCGCACGAGCCACCCCGAGCTCAAGACGATGTCGAGCCCGACGTCGAAGGCCCCATGTAGGTCGATGTTGTCCCCGTCGATGTCGGTGATGTCCAACGCCATGTGACCGCCGCCGTACGGACTGATCAACACCTCTTCCGCCCGGCCGGTCCATCCGATCATCGCTCCCAGGGGCACCGAGACGACGGTGAAATCTCCGAACCCCATCCCGACCCCGGACCACCAGAGCAAGTCGAGGGGCGCGTCCTCGATGCTCCGCGCCAAAAATCCCGACACGTCGACTCCTCCGGCGACGGCCAGACCATCGCCTCCTCGTCGGTCGGCGATTCCGAATCGATACCCGAGCCCGACCGGTCCGGCATCGTGGCGATACGTGATGAGGCCCCCGAGATCCCCGACCGCCGGGGAAAGGAGGAAGAGCGATACCCCCGCCGGAGCGACGTGACTGATGAGGGGAGGAGCGTCCCAGAGGATCTGTCCGGCCCCTTGGAGAGGAGTCGCGAGAATGGCACCGCCGCACACAATCCCGCAGAGCCAGCGCTTGCACATGTGCATGACCTTCCCTGACAGTGAAGGGTATCTCGGCGTCCGGGACGACGTATATCGCCCCACTTCGCCTCTATCTTCCTCATCCGGACAGCAAGTGTCATTCCAGAGAACGTACAGCGGGGCCCCTTGGGAGTCCGTAGTCGGATACTGCCGAGCCCTTCGCACCGGTGATCGAGTCTTCGTAACCGGTACCGCCGCCGTGGCCGACGACGGGTCCGTCGTCGCCCCGGGCGACGCGTACGCCCAAACCCATCGATGCTTGGAGCTCATTCAGAAGGCGCTCGCCGACGTCGGAGCTGAGCTACACCACGTCACTCGCACTCGCATTTTTGTCACCGACATCAGCCGGTGGGAGGAGTACGGCCGGGCCCATGGAGACGTCTTCGCAGATCACCACCCCACCACGACGATGGTCGAAGTGAGCCGGCTCATCGACCCCGAGATGCTGGTCGAGATCGAAGCCGACGCGGTCGTTTCGCCCGACTAACTCGCCTCGGGCTGACGGTTGCCCCCGCGCGCGGTCACTCCCACTCGATCGTCGCGGGAGGTTTCGAGCTGACGTCGTAGGTAACCCGGTTCACGCCCGGAACCTCGTTGATAATGCGGGTCGAGATTCGACCCAGTACGTCGTGGGGAAATGGGAACCAGTCTGCGGTCATCCCATCGCGAGAGGTGACCGCGCGGAGGGCCAGCACGCTCTCGTACGTCCTGGCATCCCCCATGACGCCGACCGATTGCACCGGCAGGAGTACAGCGAAGGCTTGCCAGATCTCGTCGTAGAGCCCCGCGGCACGGATCTCCTCCAAGTAGATGGCGTCGGCTTCGCGTAACGTGTCGAGCCGCTCACTCGTGATCTCACCGAGCACCCGAATCGCGAGCCCCGGCCCTGGGAAAGGGTGCCTTCCTACGAAAGACGCCGGCAGCCCGAGCTCGCGGCCCACGGCCCGTACCTCGTCCTTGAAGAGCTCTCGAAGTGGTTCGACCAAGTCGAACGGAACATCGTCGGGCAGTCCACCTACGTTGTGGTGTGACTTGATCGTCACCGAAGGACCTCCCGCCGACACGGATTCGATGACATCCGGGTAGAGCGTGCCTTGGACGAGGAAAGCGGCCCCGGTTCCCTCACGAGCCGCAGTCTCGTCGAAGACCTCAATGAAGCGCTTCCCGATCGCCTTCCGCTTCGCCTCGGGATCGGTGACCCCCTGAAGATCCGCCAAGAACGGTTCGACGGCGTCTTCCACGACGAGCTTCATGTCGTAGTGCGACCGGAACATGGTCTCTACCTGGGTGCGTTCATCCTTCCGGAGCAGGCCGTGGTCCACGAAGATGCACGTCAGCCGGTCGCCAATGGCTCGGTGTACGAGGAGTGCGGCAACCGACGAGTCGACGCCCCCGGAGAGCCCGCAGATCGCCGTCCCTTCACCTATCTGAGCGCGAATCTTCTCGATCGTGTCGTCGATGAACGCTCCGGGAGTCCAAGTGGGACGACACTTCGCGACCTCGAACAAGAAGTTCGAGATGATCTCGTCACCTCGCGCCGTATGAGCGACCTCCGGATGGAACTGCACTCCCCAAATCGGGCGTCCATCGGTCGCCCGGAAGGCAGCCGTGGGCAGCGTGCCTGTGGAGGCTATGCGTCGGTATCCCTCTGGCGGGTCATCCACGTGGTCGCCATGGCTGCACCACACCGTCGACCCTTCTCCGGAATCGAAGCCCGCAAAGAGACCCTCGGTCGCCTCGACCTCGAGCTCGGCCCGCCCGTACTCGCGATGCCCCGGCACTACCCGCCCCCCCTCAAGCTGAGCGATCAGCTGCATCCCGTAACAGATTCCGAGGAGAGGGACACCCTCGGAAAGCAGCTCAGGAGCAACGGTCGGGGCGTCGTCGTCGTAGACCGAGCTCGGCCCACCGGAGAGGATCACCGCCGTAGGGCGCCATTCTCGGATCCACTCGATCGATCGAGACGCCGGATGGATCTCGCAGTACACCCGCTCCTCGCGGATCCTCCGTGCGATGAGCTGGGTGAATTGAGAACCACAATCCAAGATCAGAACACGGTCATGGTCGTGCGTCATACTTCCCCACGAATTAGGTCTTCAAGGGTCTCTCGGCGTCGCGCGAGCCGCACCTCGTCGCCGTCGACTACGACCTCGGCGGGGCGAGGTCGCCCGTTGTAATTCGAGGCCATGGCAAAGCCGTACGCACCGACGGCTCGCACGGCGAGCAACTCACCAGCTTCCGGCAGTGGCAGGGGTCGGTCCAGGGCTAGGAAATCGCCCGTCTCGCATATGGGGCCGACGACATCGACATGTCGTTCGGCGCGTCCCCGGCGCTCGGTCACGTTTTCGATCTCGTGGTACCCGCCGTAATGACTGGGACGAATGAGCTCGCTCATACCTCCGTCGACAATTACGAACGTCTTGTCGCCCGTGTCCTTCACATACTCCACACGGGTCAGCAAGAGGCCTGCTTCCCCCACGAGCGCCCTACCCGGCTCCAAGATCAACTGGAGCCCGGTGGCCGCGATCCGCGGAGCGATCCTGCGCGCTAACTCGGTCACGTCGAGCCCCGCACGGTGGTCGTAGCGGATACCGAAGCCGCCCCCGAGGTCGAGAAGACGCAACGAGATCCCGTCCTCCTCGAGCTCCGCGACCAGCTGCAAGACCCGGTCGAGCGCCGTCACGTAGGGCTCAGGAGCCGTAATCTGCGACCCGATGTGGACGTCGATTCCTATCGGCTCGAGGCTGGCATGACTACTCGCCCACTGGTACGCCGCACGAGCATCCGCCCAGGGAACGCCGAACTTCGTCTCCCGCGTTCCGGTTCGGGTGTATTCGTGAGGGGTCGATGCGAACACATCCGGATTTACCCGGAGTGCGACCGGAGCTACAACACCCAACCCGTGAGCAACGGAGCCGATGCGCTCCAACTCCGCCCGGCTCTCGACGTTGAAGGCCAGGATGCCAGCCTCCAGCGCGACAGCGATCTCTTCTCTGCTCTTCCCCACTCCGGCGAAGACGATTCGCGCTGGATCGAAGCCCGCCTTCAACGCTCGATAGAGTTCGCCTCCACTGGTGATATCGGCACCACACCCGGCTCGCTCCAACGTACGCAGGACGGCGAGATTTCCATTTGCCTTCACGGAGTACGCCAAGAGGTGGTCGACCTCCCGGAACGCTGAGCGGAAGAGCTCCACCCGACTCCTCACCCACGCCACGTCGTAGACGTAGAGGGGTGTCCCAAAGCGCTCCGCGAGCGCGGTGGCAGGCGTGCTCCCACAATGGAGCACCCCATCGATCCGGGGAAACGCCGTAGACGTCAGTAGGCCCTGGCCCAAGCCACCTCCGCGACAGAATCGCCGCTCCCCGAAACACACCGCTCGGGAGCCGAGTCCGAACGGAACTCTTCACCCACGAGGCACCGGATCGTGGCCTTGGTCTTCGTCTTGACCTCTTCTTCCACTGCCTCCGATCCGCTCCACCCCGTGAAGACGAAGCCTGCACCCTGAGCGAAAGCATCCTCGAGTTCTGCCAACGTCGACACACCACGGACCGTCGCTGCCTCTCGGCGCGCTAAGGCGGCATCGCGTAGCTCCGTCTGAAATGCTTCGAGCAACGCTGGCATCCGCGCCACGGCCTCGTCCTCGGGCAGGAAGGCCTTTCGCTTCTCGCCCTCAGGGGTAATGCGGCGCGCCAGCGCGACCGACCCCTTCTCGAGATCCCTCGGGCCGATCTCGATGCGGTAGGGCACGCCCTTCCGCTCCCACTCATAGTACTTCGCACCCGGAGAGAGATTCTCACGGGCATCGATCTTCGTCCGCACCCCGAGATCCTTGAGTCGCGCGCTGACCTCGTCCGCCTTCTCGAGCACCGGTGACGTGTCGTCTCCTTTCAAGATCGGCACAATCACGACCTGCGTCGGAGCCAGGCGCGGCGGCACCACGATTCCGTTGTCGTCCCCATGTGTCATCACGAGACCACCCACGAGGCGCGTCGATACACCCCACGACGTGTTCCAGGCGTACTCTTCTTGCCCATCTTCCGACTGGAACTTGAGATCGAACTGGCGTGCGAAGTTCTGGCCGAGAAAGTGTGACGTCCCTGCCTGGAGCGCCTTGCCATCCTGCATGAGCGCCTCGCACGAGTAGCTCCGCACCGCACCCGCAAACTTCTCGGACTCGGACTTCAGCCCGGTCAGCGGCGGCATCCCGATCCAATTCTCCATGAAGTCGCGATAGAGCCCGAGAATGAGAAGCGTTTCCTCTTCCGCCTCCTCGGCAGAAGCGTGCGCGGTGTGACCCTCCTGCCAGAGAAACTCCGACGTCCGCAGAAAGAGGCGCGTGCGCATCTCCCAGCGCATGACGTTGGCCCACTGGTTCATGAGAACCGGCAGATCCCGGTAACTCTGAACCCACTTGGCATACATCGAATAGATGATCGTCTCGGAGGTCGGCCGCACCACGTACGGTTCGTCGAGTTCCTTGCCCCCCGCTTGCGTGACGACGGCTAGCTCAGGGGCAAAGCCTTCGACGTGCTCCTTCTCACGCTCGATGAACGACATCGGGATCAGGAGCGGGAAGTAGGCGTTCTCGTGACCGGTGTCCTTGAACATCTGGTCGAGCGCGCGCTGCATGAGTTCCCAGATCCCGTACCCCCAGGGACGGATGACCATGCTCCCCCGTACGGGCGAGTAGTCCGCGAGCTCAGCTCGTTGGACGACCTCGTTGTACCATGCCGCGAAGTCTTCGTCTCTCGGGGTCAGCTTCTTGTCGTCAGCCATCGTGTCTGTCTCTCACTTCTGCGATGCGGGCCGCGTCAGCCCGAGCTTCGCTGCGAATTTGGAGGAGTGCCACTCCTCCAGATACCACGAAGAGGAACAAGGACGCACCGATCCACGCCGAACGGAAGGGCCACGCGAAGGTCAGGCTCAAAAGCCACCCCACGATCGCCCCGCCCACGAGTGAGAGGACCATCCCACCCAGGACCACCACCCACTCGAGGAGGTCAAGCCGCCGGATCGCCCGTCGCGTGACGACGTGCGCCTGATCCGCCGCCTCGGTATCGGAGCGACTGCCCTCGCTCACAGCAAGGAGGAGGGTGCTTTCTCCGCCTCCTCACCCGTCCTCATATCCCTGGTCAGGACCACACCTCTCTCCGCCTCGTCAGGGCCCAGAATCACGGCGGTATCCGCTCCGTGTTTGGCGGCCGCCTTCAGCTGCTTCGTGATCGACGCCGCTTTCAACGAGTACGCGACGGATCGACCTCCGTCGCGCAGCTCGTGCGCAAGACGGATCGCGTCTGCGCGCTGCGCCGGTGTAACCCAGAGCACGAAGAAATCGACGTGGCGGCGGTACTCGGGCACGAGGCCTCGCGAAGCAAGGAGCTCGCCGAGCACGACATCGCCCATCCCGAAGCCGACCGCTGGGAGCGCCTCTCCTCCAACACGCTCTAGAAGGTCGTCGTAACGTCCACCACCACAGATTGCCCGCAGCTCGCCCGCTCGGTCGAAGAGCTCGAAGACGATACCAGTGTAGTAGGCGAGCCCCCGCACGATCCTCAGGTCGACTTGAATGAAGTCGCCGAGGCCCATGGCTTGGAGGTGAGCCATGTAGTCCCGAAGTCGATCGAGTTCCGGCGCAACGGCCGGATGCCCACCGAACCCTTCGGCGAGGGCCTCCACATCGGTCACGTCGAGCAGTCCTCTCAGGGCCTGGACCTGGCCGTCGTCGAGGCCGGCCTTGGTACGAAAGAGGCCGTCGGCTGACTCGGTTGGGAGCCGCTCCATCTTGTCGATGACCGAGAAGGCAGCCGTCAACCTCGACGGGGTGACCCCAATTACACCGAGCAACGCGGTGAGTAGCTTTCGATCGGACACACGGACCGCAAAATCAGCCTCGGTGAGGCCGAGGGCGCGGAGTCCGTCGATGGCGACCGCCACGACCTCGGCGTCCGCGGCTACACTCTCTTCGCCGACGATGTCGACGTTCCACTGAAAGTGTTCGCGCAGCCTTCCCCTCTGCTGGCGCTCGTACCGGAAGAGTTGTGGCACGGAGAACCAGCGGATCGGCTTGCTCATCCCCCGACTGCGACCGCTCAGAATGCGAGCGAGGGAGGGTGTCATCTCGGGACGGAGCGACACCTCGCGTTCCCCTTTGTCGGTGAAGTTGTAGAGCTGACCTACGATCTCTTCACCGCTCTTCTCGACATACAAGTCGAGCGGCTCGAGCGGAGGCCCATCGTACTCTTCGAAGCCATAGCGGCCCGCCGCCGCTCTCCATGCGTCCTGGATGTGCGCCCTGAGCGCGTACTCCTCAGGTGGGAAGTCCCGGAACCCGGGAAGTCGCGCGAATTCCGAAGAGGCCATCGTGGGGCTTGGGCACAGGGCAGCGGTCAGGGAGCCGGAATCTACCTCAGCGCGAGAGCGGGTCCAGGCCCAGGACGCGCATCGCTGACCCGACCGTGTGCACCGACCCTGTAATGACCACCGTGCCGCCGTGACGCCCTTCCTCCGCGAGCCCCAACGCGCGTCGCCTCGCTCGCCCGAGGGCCCTCTCGAAGTCGGAGACCACACGGACGGAGGTGAGTCCTTCCACCCGATCCGCCACCTCCATCGGGTCCCACCTACGCTCAGGCTGCACGGTCGGAGGCTGGGTCAGGAACGCCGAGTCGCAGCGCGAAAGCAAAGGCGGCAGCATCGAACGCCAGTCTTTGTCGCCCTGAACCCCGATAAGCCCCACGAGTGGCCTGGGAAGTTCCAGATCGTCGATCGTGTGCACTAGGGAACCGATCCCTGCCACGTTGTGGGCAACATCGAAGAGGAAGGTGATACCGTCGATGGTGCATACTTCGTCCCGTCCGCGATGGGCCACGCCGGCGACCCCGGCGAGAATGTCGGGAAGCGAGGGTCGGAGTTCGTCGGGCAGTCGCTCCAAAACAGCCAGGGCGAGTGCTGTGTTTCTCGCCTGGTGAGCCCCGACCAACGGGGTGCGAAGGGCGACGTCACCCCACACTTCGGTCGCCACCGACATGTTGGTACCGCCTCGCTCCACCCGCACATCGGAGACCGTGCGATCGACGAGCGGATAAAACGGAGCGCCCGCTTCGACAGCCAGCGCTGCGAATTGATCGAGCACCGCGGGATCTTCTTCGGCGGTGACGAAAGGGACCCCGCGCTTCATGATTCCCGCCTTCTCATGCGCGATCTGTGCGATGGTATCCCCAAGATACTCGGCGTGGTCGATCGCCACGTTCGTAACCGCGGTCACCGCCGGTGACACCACATTAGTCGCGTCCAGGCGTCCCCCGAGTCCCACCTCCATCACCGCGACGTCAACGTTGGCGCGCTCGAAGGCGACCATCGCCAACAAGGTGATCGCTTCGAAAAAGGTGAGGCCGAACTCTTGGACGGGCGGGAGTACCTCCTCCGCCAACGAGAGGAGGGTAGCGTCGTCGAACGGCCTTCGATCCACGAGAATCCGCTCTCGAAAGGAGCAGAGGTGCGGTGAGGTGTACCACCCGGTCACTCGCCCGGACTGCGTGAGCACCGACCCAAGCGTCGTCGTGACCGACCCTTTGCCGTTTGTTCCGCCCACGTGCACGGTGGTGTACGCGCGGTGGGGGTCTCCCAGGGCGTGGAGCGCATTGTGCATCCGCTCCAACCCCCAATGCACCCCGCTGGCCAGCGGAGGAAACAGTTGAGCGACGAGGGGATCTGAAAAGGGGCGATCGAGTCGATCGGGCGTCGAGCGGCCCCCCTCGGTCACTCCCCCCAGCCCTCGTACTGGTGACGTAGCAACGACGCTACCAGCTGCTTTCAGCTCTCGACGGTCGACGACCCTGTCGACCATCCCGTGTTCGCGGAGGAACTCCGAGCGTTGGAAGCCCTTCGGGAGCTCTTGCTTAATTGTCTCCTCGATCACCCGCGGGCCGGCGAACCCAATCAAGGCCCCAGGCTCCGCGAGATTCACGTCCCCGAGCATGGCATACGAGGCGGTCACACCTCCCGTGGTCGGATGAGTCAGGATCGAGATGAAGGGTATGCCCGCCTCGTGCAAACGTCCGAGTACCCCAGACGTCTTGGCCATCTGCATCAGAGAGAAAATACCCTCCTGCATTCGGGCTCCCCCCGAGGCGCTCACGATGAGGAACGGGATTCTCCGCTCCAGCGCCACCTTCCCGGCCCTCGTGATCTTCTCCCCGACCACCGACCCCATCGAGCCACCGATGAAGCCGAAGTCCATCACGGCGAGCGAAACATCGATCCCATCGAGCTGCCCAGTGCCCGAGATGAGGGCTTCTGTCTTTCCCTTCGCTTCGGCAGCCGCGATACGCCCCGGGTAGGGCTTCAGGTCCTCGAAGCCGAGCGGGTCTCCGGCGCGTAGCTCCGCGTCGAGTTCGTCGAACGTCCCCTGGTCGATCAGGATCGAAACGTATGCGTGCGCGCCAACGCGCAGGTGGTACCCACAGTCAGGGCAGACGTTGAGGTTCTGTGCGAGACGCTCCCGATAGAGGATCTCGCCGCAGCCCTTACACTTCTCGAAGACGTCGGTGGGGACATCCCTTCGATCTTCGGCCCTAAGGGGCTTCTTCGGCTTTCGGAACCAAGCCATCGGACTCCTATGGACCGCGGCACCACGCCGGTCAGTTACGGTCGCTCGTGGGCCACACGTACTGCGATGGCAACGGCCACCCACGACATAAGCAAGAAGGTGCCCCCGTAACTCACGAACGGAAGCGGAATTCCGGTGATCGGCACTACACCGATCGTCATACCGATGTTGACGAAGATGTGAACCAACCAGGAGCCGAAGATACCGAGCAGCACCAGACCGGCAAAGGCTTGCTGTTCGCCCAGTTGCGCAGCCATCCCAACCAGTCTGGCAAGGACGAATGAGAAGGCGACGATCGCGGCCGCTGTGCCCAAGAACCCGAGTTCTTCGCCGACGACCGCGAAGATGAAGTCCGTGTGCTGCTCAGGCAGAAAGTCGAACCGTTTCTGCGGTCCCTGGGTGAAGCCCTGCCCATCGAAAGATCCTGAACCAATGGCGAGCTTCGATTGGATGACCTGATACCCGGCTCCTCTCGGATCCACCTCGGGATCGAGGAACACCAAGATCCGGTTCTGTTGGTATGCGGCCAACGAGTCCCACAACGGCCGAGCGAGCGTCGCAGAAGCGAAGTTCGCCAAAATGAGAACCACGGACTCCCAAAAGAAGAGTCGATAGCGCAGTAGGAATAGCGCGCCGATCACACAGAGGATGAAGACCGTCCACACTACCGTGTCATAGGCCAGGAAGAGCCCAGCCACTGGCGTCGCGCAGAGGAGAAGAAGCCAGACGGGTGTCGCCGCCCAGTAGAGCACCGCGAAGAGGATGCCGACGAACGCCATCGCAGTTCCTAGATCGGGCTGACTCAACACGAGGGCCAAAGGCACCGCAACCAACGTTCCCGGGGCAATCAGATCCCGCAGGGAGTTGAGTCCTTGCTGCCGGGGCGCCAGCAGATGCGCGAGGGCCAGAATCGTCGAGATCTTCGCGACCTCCGCCGGCTGGAATGAGAACGGTCCAAATCCGATCCAACTCTTCACACCAGCCGCCGTGCCCCGCCCCTCCCCGATCACCAGCGTCGCTGCAAGGAGGAGAACGCTCACCACGTACGACGGCACCGCAGCCCACTCGATCCAACGCAATGGCACTCGGGACAAGATCGAAAAGGCGACGAGGGCCACCACGAACCATCGGGTCTGTCGCCACCACGCAAACTCGGTGACGGCGTTGGGGACGTACACTTGGCCAGCCGAGTAGATCATGGCGATGCCGAATGCGGTCAGTCCGACGATCCCCGCAACGAGCCTGGCGTCTACTGCCCACCGATCAAAGAGGCCGAACATTTAGCCCCCGCCTGCCCCGGCTTCGTCCTGCGAGAGCGTGGTGCGGCCGCCTCGGAGGTACCGGTCGCGGTACCACTCTGGGATCGGCCCGGTGCGAATGTGGTCCCAGTACGTTTGGACGGTATCCTGGGGGATGCCGTACTGCTGGCGGAGGTAGAAGTCGGCAGCCTTGGCGACGATGGGGGCGGCAACTTGTCCACCGCTCGTTCCGTACTCTACGATCGCGACCACCACGATCTCCGGCGGCTCGCCCGGAGGGCCCGCCATCCCTGCGAACCACGCGTGATCCTCAGCGAGCCCGTGTACGCTCAGCGAGTTTTGCCCCGTGCCTGTCTTCCCGATCACGTCCCAATGTTCCACCGCAGTCCGGATATGCGCCGTCCCACCCGGCGCCGTAACAAATCGGAGCCCCTCCCGAAGCGACTCGATATGCTCGGGCGCGAGGTTGAGCTCCCAACCCTCAGCCTCGGGAGCATCTCTTGCGATCGTCGGAGCAGGCGCGGAGCCATCGCGAGCCAACGCCACGTAGAATTGGGCCATTTTCAACGGCGTCTGAGAATTCGCTCCCTGGCCGATCGAAAGAACCAAGGCCTCTCCCTCGCGAGGCCGATACCCGAAGACCTCCGTCCACCACCCCGGGCCGTATGGGAAAAACCCGGAGGTTTCATAGGGGAGGTCGACGCCGCACTGCCCGTTGAAACCGATCTCGAGCGAACGATCGATGAGCCTGGACAAGCCGATCCGCTGGCCGAGCTGGTAGAAGTACACGTCGCACGAATTCCCGATCGCCTCGGCTAGGTTGTTGTAGCCGTGTCCGCCCGCGTCATGACAGCGGAAGAAGCGGTCTCCGAAGAAGTACGCGCCCGTGCATGGCTCCGGCATCCGCTCCTCGGGCGTGATCACGCCCAGATCGAGACCGATTCCCGCGGAAGCCAGCTTCCACGTCGAAGCAGGAGCGTATCGTCCAAGCACCGCCCGGTCGTAGAGGGGCTTCTGTTCGTCTTCGTTGAGCAACGCCCAAGTCGCCTCGTCGATCCCGCCCGTGAAGAGGTTGGGATCGAAGCCCGGAGCGGAGTACATCGCGAGAACGCCGCCGTCCGAAGGGTCGAGCGCAACGACGGCTCCGGACATCGAGTCGGGAAAGATGGACGCGATCCACTCTTGCAGGGGCAGGTCGATGTTGAGGTGAATGTCCTCTCCCGGTAGTGCCGGCGTGGACACAGCACCCCCGAACTCCCCCACCAGCCGATTCCGGGCATCGAACTCCACATAGCGAAGACCTGGTCTTCCCTGGAGGCGTGACTCGTACTCCAGTTCGATGCCGATTTTCCCGACAAGCATCCCCGCCTCGTACAACGAGTCCGGGAAGGCCTCCGAAGCCAGCTCGTCGGCGTTGATCTCACCCACATACCCGGTCAGATGTCCCGCCGCGGCCCCAGCCGCGTACCGCCGCCTCGGGCGCATCTCGACGAAGACGCCTGGAAACTCGCTTTGTCGCGCCTCTATGGCCGCAACCGATTCGAAGGAGGCGTCGGTATCGACCACGACCTCACGACCGAAGGCGGCGAGTGTGCGGAGCACGCGCTCCTTCCTTTCCTCGGAGAGATCGGTGTACTGCCCCATCCGATCGAGCGTCCGCCGCACGGTATCGACGTGCGCGGGCAACACTGTG
Organism: Longimicrobiales bacterium; assembly: GCA_965223235.1. Lineage (GTDB taxonomy): Bacteria > Gemmatimonadota > Gemmatimonadetes > Longimicrobiales > Gaopeijiaceae > UBA2589. Next base: position 198,390 of record CBDCVV010000007.1, on the reverse strand, counting down.
ATCTGATAGCCCGGGATATTGTCCGCGATCGTACGCCCTTCACGATCGTAGATCGTTCCGCGCGGCGCCGGGACGGGTAGGGCGCGAAGGCGATTGTCTCGGGCTCGAAGCTGCGCCTCGGCCCCCCTCAGTACTTGAATGCGGAAGAAGCCAACGAGAAGCACGCTCATGATGATGCCGAGGCCCAGATACGCACCGATCGCGCGTCTGCGTAGTGCGTGCGGATGATGCACACTCATGCCGCTTCTCGACTCAGTCCGAAGAGGCTGGTGAGCGCATAGCCCACGATGACGACGTACACACTAGCGATCCCCCCCCCGACGATCACTTGCTCCACAAAAGGCTGCCTCGCCCCCTCCCCTACCGCGACCCAGTGCACGGCATCGCGCAGCCACTTCCCGACGAAAAGATACGATGCCAGAAAGAACCGCGAATCGCCGACGAATAGGTCGCGGGTGAGCGCGCCGCCGATCGCGACCACGGTCATGGCGACGCTGTTCGCGCCGAACGCCAACACACTCAAGGCGTCTTCCAACAGCCCCAGGCAGAGCCCGAGAATCGCGGACCGGCCGGGGTCGGCATCTCTAGCCGCCAAGAGCACTGCGAGGGTAAACAGGTCCGGCGCGCCGCGTCCAAAAGAAAGGCCAACGTGTAGAAAGAGATGTACCACGGCTAAGGAGGCGACGAGCAACCACCTCCGGCCCCGCGGGCTCACGAGTTCGGTCCTGCCGACTGCGCCGAGTCGGGAAGCTGGCTCGGTATCCCCGGGGGCTCGAGCGACCACGCCTCGCCCACTTCGGAGACGGTACGGGTGATGACGAGCACGTGCGTGGCCTCGCCGGGGGCTACGTGGGCATCGACCCAGTAGGCTCGCCGCCACCCACCTTCTTCCGTCTCCAACCCCGCTACAGTCCCGATCGGAATACCCCGTGGAAGCACGCCGCCCGAGCCGCTCGTCACGACAGACGTACCGGCCGGCACATCGAGGTTCGCGGGCACGCCGTTGAGGAGGAGTCGGTCGTCTTCGCGAAAGTCGCCGGGGACGTTCTTGACGAGACCGAATGCAGAGCCGTCCTCGAGCATCGCTCCCAACCCGAATTCGGGATGAGTCCAGTCCATGCCCACCGCATCGCGAGCACGCACTTCGCGAATGACGCCTACGAGCCCCTTGGGACCGACCACCGCCGAACCCGCTCGAATCCCGTCTTGGCTACCCACGTCAACGAAGAACATGCTACCGGAGCCGGGGGTGCCGGGACGTACGAGGGTAGCAGGCCGGTACTCGTCTCCAGCGCGCTCCGCTAATCCCAAGAGGGATCGCAGCGTACGATTCTCATCCTGCAGCGCCGCGTGGGTGGCCAGGTGCCGGGTGAGCGAGTCGATCTGCTCGGTCAGTACCTCCACGTCGGCTGACCGGACTCGGGCCCGCTCTAGCCCTTTCTGAATCTCGAGGAACGGTCTGAGCGCCGTCGCTTGCAGCACACTGGCGACACGCTGCTGCCCCGGAGGAGAAAGGTACATGGCCGCCAGAGCAACCAGGAGTGTGAGTCCCGAGACGACGAAGTCTCGTTTGCGTCCGGGGGACTCGGGCTCAGGGGCGTACGGCGGCATCCGCCTCTACTGCACGAGGACCGTTCGGTATTTCGTCCTGTCGTCGAGTATCCGTCCAGCCCCCCGAACCACACACGTGAGGGGCTCTTCGTCGACATGAATCGGTAAGTTGGTCTCGTGGTGAAGGAGCTTGTCGAGGCCCCGAATGAGGGCTCCCCCGCCCGTCATCATGATCCCTTTGTCGACGATGTCGGAGGAAAGCTCGGGCGGCGTGATCTCCAAGGCCCTACGAACCGCGTCGACAATCGCTTGGATCGGTTCTTGGATGCACTCCCGCACCTCCTGCGAGTGGACCGTCACGGTCTTTGGAATTCCGGAGACCAGATCCCTTCCTTTGACGTCCATCTCGCGCTCTTCACCGTAATCGAAGGCCGACCCGATTTGGACCTTGATCGCTTCGGCCGTCGGTTCTCCGATGAGGAGGTTGTAGTTCTTCCTCAGAAAGGTCACGATCGCACTGTCGAGCTCGTCACCTCCCACACGGATGGAGGTATCTGAGACGATGCCGGAAAGCGCGATGACCGCGATCTCGGTCGTGCCGCCGCCGATGTCGATCACCATGTTGCCGGTAGGTGTCTCGACGGGGAGTCCAACGCCGATAGCGGCTGCCATCGGCTCATCGACCATGTACACCCCTTTGGCCCCCGCTGACATCGCAGAGGACCGAACGGCTCGTCGCTCGAGCTCCGTGATCCCGGACGGGACACCCACGACCACGAGGGGCTTGATCCGGAATATCCGCTTGGATGTGACCTGCTTCAGGAAGTGCCGGAGCATGAGCTCCGTGATGTCGACATCTGCGATGACGCCATCCTTCAGAGGGCGAATCGCTTCGATCCCCTCCGGGGTCCGACCGAGCATCCGCTTCGCTTCGAGGCCGATGCCCAAGATGCGACGACTCCCCTTCTCGACCGCGACAACCGAGGGCTCGTTCAAGACGATCCCCTCGCCCTTCACGTACACCAAGGTATTCGCCGTGCCCAGATCGACGGCGATGTCATTGACCGGAATCAAACTTCCGGAGTTGAACCAGTTGGCTAGGTCGTTGAACAAAGTGAGTCTTGCTAACGCTCTAAGGCGTTCAGGGGGGCACGCTTGGCGCTTCGAGAGGGCCCCGAGAACATACGTTTACCGGGGGACGAGTGCCAAGGGCTACGTCGCGAGGGACAGGCGGGGCATCTGCAAGGATCAGGCCGTTCCGGTGCTACCGAACCCGCCGCCGCCTCTATCGGTATCTGAAACGGCTTCGACTTCCGAGACGGCGGGCGAGAGGAAATGGGCAAAGACGAGCTGGGCGATGCGTTCGCCCCGGCCGATGGTCACCGCGTCGTGACCCGTGTTCTGCAGGATCACGCGGAGCTCTCCGCGGTAGTCGGGATCGATCGTCCCAGGGCTGTTGGGTAGCGTCAGGCCGTGCTTGAGCGCCAGGCCCGAGCGCGGTCGTACCTGGCACTCTACATCTGCCGGCAACTCCATCACGAGTCCGGTCGAAATGAGCCGGATCTCGCCCGGCTCCAGCGTTACGTCTGGCTCGCACGAACGGACATCGTACCCCGCCGAGTGCGGAGTCGCCCGCGACGGAAGCGGGAGATCCGGATTACTGGCCAGCCTGCGAAACGCGACCGTCGTCACGAGGCTGTCAGGAATCCGTCGACCTCATGGCACTCCATCCCGAAGGCGTCGGCAACCCCTTGGTAGGTAACCCGGCCATCGACCACGTTTACGCCGAGCTTCAGTGCCGCGTCGTCGGAACACGCCTTCTGCCACCCCTTCCCGGCAAGTGCCAACGCATACGGGAGTGTTGCATTGGTCAAAGCCAGCGTGCTCGTCCGAGGCACCCCGCCAGGCATGTTTGCCACCGCGTAGTGGATCACCCCATCGACGGTGTACACGGGATCGTTGTGGGTCGTCGGCTTCATCGTTTCTACGCATCCGCCTTGATCGATCGCGACGTCGCAGATCACCGTGCCGTCGCGCATCAGCGACAAGTCCTCGCGCGTGATCAGGCTGGGGGCCTTCGCACCAGGGATGAGCACCGCACCCACGATCAGGTCGGCGTCCTGCACCTGCTTGCGAATGGCGTAGCGCGTCGAGAAGAGCGTCTCGACGTTGGCGGGCATCACGTCGTCGAGATACCTCAACCGTTCCAGATTGATGTCCATGATCTGGACTCTCGCACCTAAGCCCGCGGCCATCTTCGCGGCGTTCGTGCCGACGACCCCGCCACCCAAAATCACGACCTTGCCCGGGCGCACTCCAGGAACCCCGCCGAGAAGCACCCCAAGGCCACCTTGCGGCTTCTCCAGATACTTGGCGCCCTCTTGAACGGCCATGCGGCCCGCCACTTCGCTCATCGGGGTCAAGAGCGGCAGCTCCCCAGAGTCGAGTTCGACCGTCTCGTACGCGATCGCCGTCGCCCCGGATGCCATCACGGCCCGAGTGAGCTCCTCGGACGCCGCGAAGTGGAAGTAGGTGAAGATGAGCTGACCAGAGCGCATCCGCGGCCATTCCGGCGCGATCGGCTCCTTGACCTTCATGATCATCTCCGCCTTCTGCCAAACCTCGTCGGCAGTGGATGCAATCGAAGCCCCCGCATTCTCGTAGTAGTCGTCGGTGAAGCCGGAACCTTCCCCCGCGCTGCGCTCCACAACCACCTCGTGGCCCGCTCCGACGAGCATCTCTGCACCCGCCGGGGTGAGCGCCACGCGATACTCGTCAGGCTTGATCTCTTTGGGGACTCCGATGAGCATGTCGATCCTCTTCGAATCAGAAGGGTTCTTGAGATTGTCGCGGCCGGCTACGCCGCCGCATGAGTGGGTCCGAGCCGAAGCTCGAGGAGCGCAGACGGGTCAAAATACCGCTCCGCCACGCTCAATACATCCTGTTCCGTCACCGCGTCGATGCGGCGTAAGACCTCGTTGAGGTCTCGGAAGTCTTCGTCATGCAGTGCGAAGGAAGCGAGGCGATGAAGCCGCGCCCCTGTCGTTTCCAACGACAGCATGATCTGGCCTCCAACCTGCCGCTTGATACGGTCCAGCCCCCCCTCCCCTAGCCCGTGACGAGCCACCTCAGCGAGTTCGGCGCGCACGGCCGCTACTGCCTGATCGGCGGTCGCCGGCCGGGTCCCGACGTACACACCGAGTAGACCCGCGGCGCGGTAGAAGCTCTGGAAGCTGAACACCGAGTAACACAGCCCCAACTCCTCGCGCACCCGTTGGAACAGCCGCGAAGACATCCCGCCGCCCAACGCCGAGGAGAGAAGCACGAGAGCATACCGATCTGGGTCCGAATGCGGCGGTCCCGCGGTACCGAAGACCAGGTGGGTCTGTGCCCCGTCCCGAGCGACGTCTCGTCGGCCGCTCGCGGTCCCCTCCGGAGGCCCCACGACCGTTGTGCGTTCGCCGGGTGCGACATCTGAAAAGTGGGAGACGACCTCTTCCACGAAGGTGTCGTGATCGAGGTTGCCGACACCAGCCACAACCAGATTCTCGCCGGAGTAGGCACGCCCATGAAGGGTCCGAAGGCCCTCTACCGACAGCGCGGAAACCGACTCCTTCGACCCCAAAATCGGACGTCCGTACGGATGGTCACCCCACAGCTCCTTCGAGTGGAGCTCGAACACCAGATCGTCGGGGGTGTCCTCGACCTGTGCGATCTCTTCCAGAACGACTTGGCGCTCGAGGTCGAGGTCTTCCGCTCGTAGCGTCGGCGAGAGGGTGAGGTCTGCGAGCACATCGAGTCCCACGGACATGTGCTCGTCCAGAACCCGTGCCTGGTACGACGTATGCTCACGGCTCGTGTAGGCATCGAGGGAACCGCCGAGCGCTTCGAGCGCATCGGCGATCTCGAGCGCGGAGCGCCGCTCCGTCCCTTTGAACACCATGTGCTCGAGTAGGTGGCTGGCCCCAGACGCGGTCTCGGCCTCATGTGCGCCGCCCTGACGTACCCACACGCCCAGCGCGACCGAACGCAAGCTACCGATCTGCTCGGTCAGAATTCGGACCCCGTTGTCCAGACGGGTCTCCCGCATTCCGTGATCCACCACTTCGGTAACGAGGTCGGTGAGGGGGATCAGCCCTCCCCCTCACCCCCCTCGGTCGCGTCGCCGGCGGCCGCATCCTCAGCGAGCGCCGCCTTCCTCGAAAGGCGTAGCCGGCCCTTTTCGTCGATGGAGAGGAGCTTCACCCGCACGATATCTCCCTTCTTGACCACGTCCTCGGTGTTCTCGGTGCGCCCTTCCTGGAGCTCCGAGATGTGACAGAGGCCCTCCGTCCCAGGCATGATCTCGACGAAGGCACCGAACGTCGTGGTGTTCTTCACCGGACCCTCGTAAATCCGCCCGACCTCGGGATCCTTCACGATCGCCTCGACCATCTCCCGGGCACGCGCACCAGCCTCTCCGGAAACGGCCGCGATCTTCACGATACCAGAGTCATCGATGTCGATCGTGGCTCCGGACTCTTCTTGGATGGCCCGAATTGTCTTCCCTTTCGGCCCGATCACCTCGCCGATCTTCTCGGGGTTGATCTGGATCGACACAATCCGCGGCGCCCAGTCCGAGAGCTCATCCCGATGGGTCCCAATGGCGGACGCCATCTCGTCGAGGATGTGCATGCGACCCTTGTGCGCCCTCTTGAGTGCCTCCTCGAGGATGTCCACCGTGAGGCCTTCGATCTTGATATCCATCTGGATCGAGGTCACGCCCTCACGGGTTCCCGCAACCTTGAAGTCCATGTCGCCCAACGCGTCCTCGAGCCCGAGGATGTCGGTCAGGATCGCGACGTCGTCCCCCTCCTTGATGAGCCCCATCGCAACCCCGGCGCATGCAGCCTTGATCGGAACCCCGGCGTCCATGAGCGAAAGGGAAGACCCACAGACCGTCGCCATCGATGACGAACCGTTGGACTCCAGGACGTCGGAGACGATCCGGATGGTATAGGGGAACTCGTCATAGGCCGGCAGGAGCGGCTGCATCGCACGCTCCGCGAGGTTTCCGTGACCAACCTCTCTGCGCGACGTGCCGCGGAAGGGGCGCGCCTCGCCAACCGAGAACGGTGGGAAGTTGTAATGGAGCATGAACGACTTGGTGATCTCCTCACGGGAGTCGATCGAGTCGATGCGCTGCTCATCCCGTGACGTCCCGAGCGTCACCACCGCGAGCGCCTGTGTCTGGCCCCGAGTGAAGAGCGCAGACCCGTGGGTACGAGGCAGGACGCCGACCTCGGACGTAATGGGCCGAATGTCATCCACTCCGCGACCATCGGCCCGCTCGCCTTTGTCGAGGATCTTACGCCGCATCGTCTTCTTCTCGATGGTGCGTAGAATCTCCCCGATTGCCTTGGCGTGCTCCGCGTACTCCTCGTCCTCCTCAGTGAGGGTCGCGATGACGCTCTCCGTCACAGCTGCCATCGCCTGCTTGCGCTCCTGCTTGTCTCCCACGTTGAGAGCTTCGGCGACCTGTGCCGCGGCCATGCCCTCGACCTTGGCCTGGAGGTCGACGTCCGGGCGAACCGGGGTCCACTCCATATCGGGAACCGTGTTGTCACCGATGAACTCGACCTGAAGAGCGCACAGCTCTTTGATCGCTTCGTGCGCAACGGTGAGGCCCTCGAGGATCTCCACCTCGGGCACCTCGAGTGCCCCACCCTCCACCATCGTGATCGCGTCAGCCGAGCCGGCGACGACGATATCGAGGTCGGAGTATTCCAACTGTTGGAAGGTCGGGTTGACGACCCAATTGCCTTGGATCCGGCCGACTCGGACGGACGCAACCGGAGTATTGAACGGGACCGGCGACATGTTGAGCGCGACGGAGGCTCCGATCAGCGCGAGTACGTCCGCGTCGTTCTCTTGGTCCGCCGAAAGGATGAAGCACGCGACCTGCGTCTCGTGCATGAATCCGTCTGGGAAGAGGGGTCGGATCGGCCGATCGATCTGACGAGCCGAGAGGATCTCCTTCTCTCCAGGTCGTCCTTCCCGCTTGAAAAAGCCCCCCGGGATCTTACCCGCGGCGTACGACTTTTCGCGGTATTCGATCGTGAGAGGGAAGAATGGGAGGTGGGTGGGTCGGTCCTGCACCGTTACGGCGCAAAGCACCACCGTTTCACCATACTGAACGAGGCACGAACCCTGCGCGAGCTTGGCCATACGGCCGGTCTCGAGCGATAGGGTGCGGCCGTGGAACTGGCGCTCCATCCGCTGCATCATGTGTTTCTCACTTCTTGTTGTAGACCGGTCATCCGGTCAGGAATGGGGCCCCGAAGTGAGTGCACGGAGGAGAGAGCGACCGCCGTCCGGGGGCACGCGCATGCGTGAGCCCGTTGCAGCCATGTTGTAGGCCGTCTCCCACCCGAAGCACCACTCACTCGGGGTACAGCTGACCACCTCTGGTGGCCGTACGCGACGAACGCCTCGACCCGGGCGGGTAGAGGCGTTCGCGGCTAGTGGCGTAGTCCGAGGTCTTTAATAAGAGCTCGATACTGTTCCACGTCTTGATTCTTCACGTACTCGAGGAGGCGACGACGACGTCCGACCATCTTCAGCAAGCCCTGTCGGGAATGATGGTCTTTCTTGTGGGCGTCGAAGTGCGACCTGAGGTCGTTGATCCGCGCGGTAAGCACCGCAATCTGGACCGGGGCGCTACCACGATCGTTCTCGTGTAGCTGGTACTTCTTGATGATGTCTTCCTTGACAATCGCCATGGTTTGGCGTGCCTCCTCGAGAGTCCACTGCTGCAAGGGAAGCGAGTCGCGGCCGCATATCGGCACCGCTCGATTTCCAGCCGAGAAAGCTATCTAATGCCATGCAGGCCGTCTACGTCCGCTCCGCTACGTCGCAGAGCCCACAACCTCACGAGCTCGGTCCACGTCGTCCCTGATCTGCCTCACGAGCGCCTCCACATTCGCGAACGGTTCGATGGGGCGGAGGTACTCGACAAAGTCGACCCGAACCTCTTCACCGTAGATATCGCCATCGAAGTCGATGAGGTGGATCTCGACGCTAGGCGGTGACCCGCGGAAGGTCGGCCTTGGACCTAGGTGGAGCGCTCCAGCGTAGCTCCCGCGCCGGAGTACTCCGTGCACAGCGTAAATGCCCTCCGGAGGCACAAGCTTGTCTCCTCCGGCCAGCCGAAGGTTCGCGGTGGGGAAGCCGAGTTCACGCCCCCGCCCTTCTCCTCTGACGACGACCCCCCGGATCGAATAAGGTCGTCCGAGGCACGCTGCAGCTTCGCCGATCGCCTTCGCCGCCAACAGCCTTCGGATGCGCGAAGAGGAGACGGGTTCCCCCAGCGAAGCAACCGGCTCCACGACATCGACGAGAAAGTCGTATCGCTCACCCATCGCCCTCAGGGCATCCGGCCCCCCGCTTCGTCCGCGCCCGAAACCATGATCGTACCCAACGACCAGCTCTGACACTCTGAGCCGATCTACCAGAATTTCCTTTACGAAACGCTCCGGTTCGTACCTGGAGAGCGTCTCGGAAAAACTCAAGAACACCGCGTAGTCCAAGCCACTCTCGGCGAGGATCTCCTTCTTCTCCAACGGGGTCGTAAGTACTTCGGGAGCATGTTCAGGGCGCACGATTCGCAATGGATGCGGATCGAACGTCACCAGTACGCTCCGTAGTCCCCCCCGGTCCGCCCGCTGACGGATCTCCTGAAGCACCTCCCAATGGCCGCGGTGCACGCCGTCGAAGGTCCCGACGGTGACCACTGTTCCCCGATCCGCGGGAAGCCCAGGAGGGTGCCGCCACCCGGCCCCGCTCACGGGCACACCTTCACGCGACAAAAACCTTGCGCGGCCGGAGTACTCCATCGGCGAGCTCAGCGACGGCCAGAAGCTCCTGACGGTGAGCCACCGCAACCGTGCAGGACGCTCCTGGGTCCGCGCTCGGATCGTCTATTCGGACCCGCTGGCCATGTCGTAGTCTCTGCGCCACCCCTTCGTCTACACACACATGAGGCATCGGCGATACGGCATCCAACGGCGAGATCGCAGCGTGTCGCACAGCGGCGGAGTCCGCGAGCTCCTCGACTCCCACACTTTGCGCAAGCCCGACTTCGCCGACGTGCGTCCTGCGGAGCGCGGTGAGATGAGCACCACACCCCAGGGCTCGACCCAAATCGCGCGCAATCGCTCGGACGAACGTCCCGCTAGAGACGTGGACGTCGAAGGTGACGAGCGGCGGCTCGAAGTCGACCAACGCGATCTCGAACACTTCGATGGCGACCGGCTCGAGTTCGACTGTCTCCCCTTGTCGCGCACGCCGATGCGCCCGCACACCATCCACCTTCTTGGCGGAGTATGCCGGAGGCAGCTGGGGCTGCGCCCCCTGAAACCGGGCGAGCGACGCCGAAACGTCTTCCAATGAGAGGCGGCTCACATCCCCGGCAGGGCCGACAGGCTGACCCTCCGGATCCAGGGTGTCGGTCTCGACTCCGAGGAGGGCGGTAGCACGATACCGTTTGTCGAGCCCCGTGATGAACTCGGCGATCCGTGTCGCACGCCCGACGCATAAAACCAGGACGCCGGTTGCGAAGGGGTCCAGCGTACCGGTGTGCCCCACTCTTCGGGTGCGAAGGCCTCGACGGGCCATCGCAACGATGTCATGGGAAGTGGGACCCGCCGGCTTGTCGACGGGGAGCACGAAGTCGCCATCGGCGACGTTCACGAGTCGTCCCCTCTATCCGCCCCACCGCCTCCATCTTCACCATCCACTCGGACCGCTTCGTCCGTCGGAAGGACGTCAGCCAACACGGCTTCGATCCGCTGAGCACCCTCTAGCGAACGGTCGACCTGGAACCGTAGCTCGGGTACCCGTCGTACGTGGAGCCTTTTCCCGAGCGCGGTCCGTAGGAACGAGGCCGCGGCGGTCAAACCCTCGACAGACTCTTCGATGTCCTTCGCTCCGCCGAGAGTGCGGACGAAGACTCGGGCCGACCCCAAGTCGGCGGCTGTGTCCACACCTGCGATCGTCACGACACCAACCCGAGGATCACGCAGCTCTGTGCGGATCAACTCGGAAAGCTCGCGCTTCAGCTGCTCGTTCAGCCGCGCAAGGCGTCGGCTCATCGGTACACCTCGCGGCGCACATTCACGATCACCGCACCCCCGTGCGTATCGACGAAGTGGTCCATCTTCTCCATCACCGCTTCGGCCAACCTTCGATCTGTGGCGACGAGCGCAGCGGTGATCTCAGCTCGATCCCGTGCGTCTTGGTAGTCCGTTTCAGAAACCGAGACTTTGAACTTTGCGGTCAAACGGTCCCGCAAGGACCGAACGATGGCGCGCTTCTCCTTGAGCGACTGACACCCGTGCAGCATGAGTTCCCAAGACTGAGACGCGACGACCACGATTCCGCGACCTAGGTGGCCGATCAGGTGGAGCTGGCCAGCGTCCGCGCGACCTCCTCGACGCTGTAGCACTCGATCACATCGCCGACTTTAATGTCATTGAAGTTCGCGATACCGATTCCGCACTCGAAGCCTTCGCGCACTTCCTTCACGTCATCCTTGAAGCGCTTCAACGACGAGATCTCTCCGTCGTACACCACGATGCCGTCACGAATCAACCTCCCGTGTCCCTTACGGTCGATTCGGCCCTCGGAGATGTAGCAACCCGCGATGGTGCCCACCTTCGAGACCTTGAAGACTTCTCGGACCTCGGCAGTACCCTCGATCGTTTCACGCTTTTCGGGCGACAGCATTCCCTCGAGCGCCGCCGTGATGTCGTCGACGGCCTCGTAGATCACGTCGTAGAGGTTGATCTCGACATCTTCACGCTCAGCCGCCTGACGAGCTGCTGTCTGCGGGCGCACCCGGAACCCGAGGATCACCGCGCCACCCGTCTGAGCCAACAGAACGTCGGACTCATTGATGGCTCCGACACCCCGATGGATGATCTCCACCTGCACTTCGCTCGTGCCCAGTTGCTCGAGGGCGTCAGAGAGCGCCTGAACGGACCCATCGACGTCACCCTTGATCACGATCGGGAGGCTCGACATCTGGCCCGCTTGCACTAGGGCGCCGAAGTCGCCGAGCTTCAATCCACGCTCGCGCACCCGCATCTGCTTCTCGCGGTCGAGACGTTGACGGTTCGAGGCAATCTCCGAAGCCTGCGCGGCCGTCATCACCTGGAATGTGTCACCGGCTTGCGGCACGCCGCCCGCACCCAAGACCTGCACCGGCGTCGCCGGTCCGGCCTCTTTGATTGCCTGGCCCCGCTCGTCGAGTAGGGATCGGACTTTCCCGTCATAGAGTCCGCAGATGAACGAGTCACCGACGCGCAACGTCCCTTTCTGGACGAGAATCGTTGCCACGGCACCCTTTCCTTGGTCCAGCTGAGCCTCGATCACCGCCCCGACCGCGTCGCGATCGGGGTTCGCTGTGAGCTCGAGGAGTTCAGCTTGCAGGAGCACCTTGTCCAAGAGGTCGTCGATGCCCTGACCGGTCTTCGCCGAGATCTCCGACACCAGCACGTCGCCGCCGAAGTCTTCGACGTTCACGTTGTGTTGGAGGAGCTCCTGTTTCACCCGCATCGGATCCGCCGCTGGCAGATCGACCTTATTGATCGCGACGATCATTGGCACGCCAGCGTTCTTCGCGTGACTGATCGCTTCGATCGTCTGGGGCATGACGGAGTCATCCGCAGCCACGATCAGGATGACGATATCCGTCACGTCGGCGCCCCTGGCTCGCATGGCGGTGAACGCCGCGTGACCGGGGGTATCTAGGAAGGTGATGCTTCGACCATCCGCCAGATCGACATGGTACGCGCCGATGTGCTGCGTGATCCCACCAGCCTCACCCGCCACGACGTTCGAGGAACGAACGTTGTCGAGCAAAAGCGTCTTTCCGTGGTCGACGTGACCCATGACCGTAACGACCGGTCGCCGGGGCCGGAGAGACTCCGGATCATCCTCTTCTTCTTCGACCTCGGCTTCGGCGACGTACGCTTCTTCCTTCACAGCCGTGAAGTTGAACTCGTCGAGGAGCAGCTCGATTTGGTCGAAGTCTAGGCGCTGGTTGATCGTCACCAAGAGGCCGAGGTTCTTGAACGCCGAACCGATGATCTCCGTCGAAGAAACATCCACGAGTTCGGATAGCTCCGCGACCGTAAGAAACTCGTTCACGCGGACCGTGCGGCGCTCGCGCTCCTGCTTCTCCTCTTCCTTCTGCTCCAGGGCCTCCTTCTCTTCGGCCGAAAGGCGCTGACCCTTTCGCCGCTTCTTCTTGGCACCTCCGCTCTTCAGCTCGGCCATGACGCGTTGGATGTTCGACTGCACCGCATCTTTGTCGACACGCTGCCGGCCCTTCCCCTTCTTGCGGTCCTTCCGCTGTCGACGTCCATCGGCCGTATACCCTTCAGCCTGAATCCGCACCTGGCCGCCCGGTCCAGCGCTTGCCGCCGGCGACGGAGCTGGCCGGCGAATGGTGCGGACCGGCCCAGTAGGCTGCCCGGCGCGCGCAGGAGCGGGAGGGGCGGCCTTAGGGGCGTCCGACTCTCCCTCGGCGGCAGCCACCTCGACGTCGATCGATCCTTCGTCTTCAGCCGCCGGCGTCTCGTCTACCTCCGACGCCTCGACCGCACCCGCGTCTTCGTCTGCGACGACTTCCGTGGCGGACTCCCCTTCGGCAATCACCTCATCGGAGTCGGCGGCATCTTCCGCGTCGACCCCCGCTTCCTCTGCCTCGTCCGCATCTTCGACGGGCTCAGGCGCGCTGGCCTCCACTTCGTCCGCGTCGGGCATCTCGTCAGCAGAGGCGGACTCTTCTACGGTCGTCTCGTCACCCTCTTCAGCCGCGAGCTCTTCAGACTGAGGCTCTGGCTCGGGATCGACCCGACGACGACGACGACGACGTCCCGATGTCGGAGCGGCGTCTTCCATAGCCGCGCGTATCGCATCGGCTGGGTTCTTGTGCCCCGCACGACGCTCGCGCTCCATCTTCGCCAGAACTTTGGATACCTGGCCATCGCTGATCTGAGCATCGTCGTCCGCCACCGGGATTCCCATGTGCCGCAACAATGCGATTAGCTGATCCGAAGCGACGTTCAGGTCGTCCGCTAGTTCGAATACCTGCATACTCTGGTCACGCCTCCAACGCGTCGATGCTACCGTCGCCCGCGCGACTCTCCAGCCGCTCCGCGAGCTGTCGGGCGAACGACTGGTCCGTGACGGCAATCGCCGAAAGTGGACCCGTACCCACTGCCTCGCCCAACGTGTTCCGATCCCCGAGAATCACCCGAGGGATCGCCCGTTCGTGCACTTTGCTTTCTATCTTTTTTAGCTGCAGACGCGACGCGTCCTCAGCTGTCACAACCAAACATGCCTCGCCATCACGGATGGCGCGGCGCACAGCCTCCATACCAGGAGCGATCGCGCCGGCCCGTCGGGCAAGACCGAGGAAGCTCAGGATGCTATCCCTCTGCCTCTGCACTGCTCTCGCTCTCCCCGCTGTCGGACGCAGGAGCATCCTCCTCGGACTCGGCACCAGACTCGACTCCCTCGACGACGGTTAGCTCGTCAATCAGCTGGAGAAGTCGATCCGCATCTTCCTCGCCGATCCCCGTGATTCCAAGGAAATCGCGGCGTTCCAGATCGATGATCTGCAGGAAGGTATCATACCCAGCCTCGGAAAGCGCGGCCAGAACGGCCGGGCGTATCGCCAGCTCCGAGAGGGGGAAATCTGCAGTCTCGTACTGGTCCTCCGAAGGGGCTGCATCGAAGGCCGCCAACTCTTCCCCACGCTCCAGCCACTCCCTGGAGCCGTACAGGTCGATTTGCCATCCGATCAACTGAGACGCCAAGCGGACGTTCTGTCCATTTCGTCCGATCGCCAGTGAGAGTTGGTCCTCATCAACGATGGCGGTGACCACCTGGCGCTGAGGGTCGCTGAGCACCTTCGAGACCCGGGCGGGGGCCAACGCTCGTCGCGCAAAGACCTCGGGATCCGGATGCCAGGGCACGATATCGATACGCTCGCCCCCGAGCTCGTTGACTACAGCCTGAACCCGGGAGCCTTTCAAGCCCACGCAGGCGCCTACGGGATCGATCGATTCATCCCGGCTATACACCGCAATCTTGGTACGCCCTCCGACCTCTCTGGAAATCTCACGAATCTCTACGATGTCTTGGAAGATTTCCGGGACCTCGAGCTTGAAGAGTGCGGACACAAAGAGCGGGTCAGCGCGCGAGAGTATCAGCCGGGGACCCTTGGGCGTTTCTTCGACCTTCTTGAGGACCGCCCGAATCGGATCACCCTGCCTGAAGCGCTCCCGGGGATTCTGGTCCTTCCACGGTATGATCGCGTCCGCATCCCGGGCTCGGTTCAACATGACCACCAGCTTTCCGCGCTCGATCTGCTGAAGCTCCCCTGATAGCAGCTCTCCGACTTGACCGGCAAACTCGTCTCGGATGCGGTCGCGCTCGTTCTCTCGCACGCGCTGCACGATGCGTTGCTTCACCGCCATTACCGCATTGCGTCCGAAGTCGGAGAACTCGACGGGCATCTCCATCACGTCGCCCACCTCATAGGTCTCGTCATCCCAACGAGCCTCTTCCAAGGCGATTTCGCTCGCCGGATCCTCAACCTCCGCCACAACGCGCTTCAGGACGACGATGTCGAAATCGCCCGTGTCTTCATGAATATCGATCTCGGCCTGCACGGAAGCACCGTGGATGCGGGCTAGTCCCGCGAGGATGCCATCCTTGACCAGATCGGTCATCTCTTCTTCTGAGATACTCTTGGTGGCCGCGACGTCCCGAAACGCCGCGACGATCTGGGCCGCGTTCGCCATCTTCTATCTCCTCACTTCCACGTGAACACCAGATGCGCCTTACGGATCTCGGTGCGCGGCACGGCTACCTCTTCCCCCGAGGTCAACCGCAAACGAACCGCCTCGTCATCCGTTCCCTCGCCATCGAGACCAAGCAACTCCCCCTCGAGCCGGGTAGCACGCCCCGCGAGCGCATCTTTCCCACTCACCGCGATGCGCTCTCCGCGGAAGCGGGTGAAGTCACGGCCCCGTACCAAGGGTCGCTCCACGCCGGGGGACGAAACTTCCAGCACGTACCGCTCCGGGAAGGCCGGATGTTCGTCCATCCATGCCTCGAGTGCTCGACTGATCTTCGCACATTCGTCGACGGTGACCCCCCCGGACCCGGGCACAGCGTCGGGGCGGTCGATCCGAAGTTTCAAGATCGGTCGCCGACTAGAGCCGCCCCAACGAACCTCGACGACCTCGAAACCCAGGTCCTCGACCTGTGTCTCGATTCTCGCGTCGATGTCCGTCGCCACTTTCATGAGCCCTCCAGCCTCGATAAAAACGAAGGGCACGCCGCGTGTGGCGACGAACCCCAGTTCACACCGAACAAAAAAGCGGGGGACACCAACTCCCCCACTTCGCAAAACCGTCCCGTAGGACAGCAAGAGTGAGCGCGGAATATAGAGAGAGCCCAAGGCACCCTCAAGTCGGCATCCGTATGCCGATGGCCCTCCCTAGCCCAGAATCATCCCGCTTCTCTTATGAGTCTTGAGCCGACTCTTCGTCCTCGCTCGACTCGGATCGCTCCTCCTCACCTCGTGCGGCACCAAAAACACTCTCTTCCAAGTCGTCGAGGCGGTCCTTGATCTTGTCCACGGCACCCTTCACCGAGTCGAAGTCGGCCTGATGGACGAAGTCGAGTCGCTCCTTCGCGTCCCCTGCGGCGTTCTGCGCCTTTTCAAAGGTCTCCTTTACGACCTCCTTCGCGCGATCAGCCGACAGATCTCCGCGCTCACGCGCCTCCTGAATCGTCTCTTCGAGGGCGTCCCGAAATGCGCTGAGCACACCGATTCCCTGTCGGATCCCGTCCCCTACCCGCCCCTTTTTCGAGCCGCCCTCCGAGGAATCGGTCTCAGCCTCGGATTCAGTGGTTTTCTCTTCCGTCATCCCGCGTGCTCCTATCAGTTCGGGTCTACCCCTCTTCGTACGGATTCTCGCCGCCGGTGATTCAGGCGAGTAGCCCTCACGTCGACTCCTCGACACGGTCGATCCCGGCCCCTAACGCCCTCAACCGCTCATCGATACGCTCGTACCCGCGCTCGATCTGCCGAATGTTGTGAATCTCACTCGTACCTTCAGCTCCTAGGGCCGCGATCAGGAGCGCCATCCCGGCGCGAATGTCCGGACTCTCGACTACTCCTCCTCGGAGTCGCGAAGGACCCACCACGACGGCGCGGTGGGGGTCACATAAGATGATGGACGCCCCGAGGCCCACGAGCTTGTCCGTGAAGTACATACGAGACTCGAACATCTTCTCGTGGATGAGCACGGTGCCATGGCACTGCGTGGCTGCCACGAGAGCGATCGACGTCAGATCGGCCGGGAAGGCTGGCCACGGACCGTCGTCGACCTTGGGAACAGCTCCGAAGGCATCCATCTGGACGTGGGCTGGCTTCGAGCCACGAACGTGAAGGTCCACGCCATCGACCTCACACTCGATTCCCAAACGACGAAATCCAATCAACGTCGAGTCCAGATGCTCGACTGGGGCTCCCTCGATCACGAGATCGCTCTTCGTCACGGCGGCCAGGCCAATGAACGACCCGGTTTCGATGTGATCAGCGCCAATTCGATAGCGTGCGCCCCCAAGCTCCCGGACACCTTCAATCTCTAGGTGGTGCGTCCCGATCCCTCGGATCTGAGCGCCCATCGCGTTGAGGAGATGGCAGAGATCTTGGACGTGCGGCTCCGAGGCGGCATTGCGGATGGTCGTCAGACCCTCCGCGAGCACCGACGCCATGATGGCGTTCTCGCTCCCGGTGACCGAGGGCTCGTCTAGGAAAAAGTCAGTCCCAACGAGGCGGTCCGCCTTGATCGTGTACCCCCCGTTTAGGTGGAGGGAAGCTCCAAGGGCTTGGAACGCGAGGAAGTGCGTGTCCATCCGGCGACGCCCGATCACATCGCCGCCGGGCGGCGGGAGTTCGACGTGGCCGTGGCGCGCCAGGAGTGGCCCTGCGAGAAGGAGCGACGCTCGAATCCGTCGCGCGAGGTCGGCATCGACGGCATCAGGACGCACGCGAGCCGGGTCGACCCGCACCTCGTTGGGGCCTTCCCAACGGACATCCGCCCCGAGCGAGACGATGATCTGAAGGAACGTCTCGACGTCACGAATCCGCGGGACGTTCTCGAGCACAACCGGCTCGCCGGCCAGAACCGTGGCCGCAAGGCACGGGAGCGCAGCGTTCTTGTTTCCTGCCGGACGGATGCGACCGTGCAGCTGTCGCCCGCCCTCGACCAAAAAAGTCCCCATGTCGTCCGGGAATCGGGGTGAAAAGGGATGGGAGGGCGCTCGCGCACCGCACGGAGCGGGCGGTTCGGCCGACGCCGGAAGATACCCCCGCCCAGAGCCACTCGCCAACCGCCCCATCATCCCACCTCCCCGCCCCCATTCTCACACTCACCAGCACTCCGGGGGGCCGCGTCGCACCTCGCTTCGATTGAATGCACACTCCGTGCCGAGGAGCGTCGGAGACGCCGACGCGCGACGGATGTATCTTTCATGGATGTTACGCATGCCCTCGTTGATCTCAGCGCCGCTTCAGGCCGGCTCAGGCGACTTGGCGGCCGCGGCCGACATTGCTGTCATCGTGATTGCAGCCGCCATTCTCGTGGTCGCAGTACTGGCCGGGATCCTCGTCATCCGGGCGAATCGGGCGGTCGCGGAGATTCAAGCGCTCGCGCGCTCCAACTTCGGTCCCGTCTCCGACCGGGCCCGTTCTATCTCGGACAATGTCGATTTCATCACACAGTCCGTGCGCACGGATGTCCAGGCTCTCAACGATTCTGTCTCCTCGCTGAACGACCGCTTATTGCAAGCCTCTTCCCGTATGGAAGAGCGAATCGAGGATTTCAACGCGCTCATGGAGGTGGTCCAGGGCGAGGCCGAGACCCTTTTCCTCGACACGGCCGCGACGGTTCGCGGAGTGCGGGAGGGCGCGCGAGTAATGGGTACCCCAGCGATCGCTATGACCGACGATGTCGAGAGCGTACCCACGCCCGAGGTGGGGCTAGGCGCGAGCTCAGATCCGCAAGATTGAGTCTTCCCAGCTAAGTCGCCTGTGAACGTCAAAGCCTTCGCAACCGCCGCCGCGTGGCTCGTGTTGGTCCCGACAGACGGGTGGGCGTGGGGGCCCGCCACACACGTAGCCCTAGGTGAAGCCGTCTTAGGGGCGCTCTACCTCCTCCCCCCGGCTGTCAGCGCAATCATCGGCCGATTCCCGCTGCACTACCTGTACGGGTCGGTAGCGGCCGACATCTCGTTTGCGAAGAAGTACGTCCCCGAGGGACGTCACTGCCACAATTGGCACGTCGGTGAAGAGATACTCGCGGAAGCAGATTCGGAGCGACTCCGAGCCGTCGGGCTCGGTTACCTCGCGCACCTCGCCGCTGACACCGTGGCCCACAACCTCTTCGTCCCGCGCCAGCTCCTTCTGACGAGCACCACGCAGGCGCTGGGGCATACGTATTGGGAACACCGGATGGACATGCACGTTGGCGAGGACTTCCTCTCTTTAGCTCGCCACATCGTGATGGACCACGATCACAGCGAAGCGGACGAACTGTTCGACGAGGTCCTGAGCCGGACGATCTTCTCCTTCGGCACCAACCGGAGGCTCTTCCGCGGAGTCATCCGGTTTCAGGGGCACGAACGGTGGCAGCGTGTCTTCGGCCAAGTCCTGGCGAACTCCCGCTTCGACCTTCCGAATCCGGTCGTGGATCGGTATTTCGAGCTCGCTTTCGAGAGCATCATCGAGTATTTGCGGACCCGGGGCGACTCTTCCCCCGGTCGCCTCGATCCGGTGGGGGACGTCCATCTTCGCTTAGCGAAGAAGGTTCGCCGTCGTGCTCTTTCGGATCACACGGCGGACCACCCCGAGGTCCTTCTGGAGATGGCGGACGCCTTCTTCACCCTTCCTGACGCGCCGCTCATCTGGTGGCCTCAGATCGAGGACCCTGAGTTCGCCTCTGGCGTGAGTTCCAAGATTGCTGCTGGCAGGACGTTGGCCTGATCGACTTAAGGCTATACCTGACACGCTAGGGCCAATCCGCCGGCGCTAAGGCCAATCCTTCTCGAGGCCGGCGTACCGCAGCAAGAGTCGCTTTCTCCCGACATCGTCGAAGTCCACGGTGACCTTCAGGTCTCGCCCAAAACCGGACACTTCCACGACCGCTCCCGACCCGAACGTCGCATGCACCACACGCTCGCCCTTCACGAAGCGAGGCGTGTCTTGGTTCATGGCGTACTCGGGTTCAGCGTCGGCTTCAAAGTCATCCGCCGGGGGGGCATACCGGCGAGGACCGCGCCGATGCGGGGTCGATGTCTGCAGTACCTCGAGACGCCTAGACGACCGACGCTCGAGGAGCGGCTCGGGAATCGCCTCGACGAACGATGAGAGGGTGTTGTAGTTGAAGTCCCCTGCCCTCCGCCGTTGGCGAGCCCACGTGAGGGCGAGCTTGTCCTCGGCACGGGTGATTCCTACGTAAAAGAGCCGTCGCTCTTCTTCGAGGGCGGCCGGATCGTCGTACGAACGACCTAGCGGGAACAGCCCCTCTTCAACCCCGGCAATAAAGACGAGCGGGAACTCGAGACCCTTCGCATTGTGCAACGTCATGAGCGTCGTGGTATCGGCGTCGGGGTCGAGCCGGTCCACGTCGGCGACCAACGCAACCTGCTGGAGGTAGACGTCGAGCTCGGTGAAACCGTCCACGTCTTCCGGAGCGATGCTCTGGACCCTCGCAACGTCGAAATCAACCGCTCCAGCGATCAACTCCGAAACGTTTCTAGCGCGGTCCTCTCCGTCGGGCCCCTCGTCGTAGAGGTGGCGGGCCAGCTCGAGTGCTTCCACCAACTCTTCGAGCACTTCTCCGACACTCGCATGCATGGCCCGGACACTCATGCGTTGGATGAGCGCGGAAAAGCCGGTAAGGCCTCGCGCCGCCCCGGCACGAATGGTGTCGATCTCGGCCGCTCGTGAGGCGGCCTCCATCAGCGTGACCCCCTTAGCGTTGGCCCACCGAACGAGGTGCTCTTGGCTCGTCATGCCAACGCCCCGGCGCGGGTAGTTCACAACCCGAGCAAAGGCAACTTCATCTCTCGGATTCGAGACGAGGCGCAAATACGCTAAGACGTCTTGGATCTCACGCCGCTCGTAGAAGCGAACGCTCCCGACGACCTGATACGGCAACCCCTCCCGACGGAAGGCATCCTCGAGTGCACGTGCTTGAGCGTTCGTCCGGTACAGAACGGCCGTAGAGGAGTAGGACATGCCCGGGGTATCCCGGACCCGAGCGTCGATCTCCTGCACGATCCACCGAGCCTCGTCGTTCTCGTCGAAGGACTCCAGAAGGGTGATTGCCTCACCGGCCGCGCGGTCGGTACGCAGCGTCTTCCCCTTCCGGTCGAGGTTCTCCGAGATCACCTGATTGGCAGCCTCGAGAATCCGCTGCGTGGAACGGTAGTTCTGTTCGAGCCGGACCGTCTGCGCAGTCGAGAACGCATCCTCGAAGTCGAGGATGTTCCTGATATCCGCGCCCCTCCACCCGTAAATGGATTGATCGTCGTCACCGACCACCATGAGGTTGCCCTGCTCGCCCGCGAGCAACTCGACAAACCGAAACTGTGCCCGGTTGGTGTCTTGGTACTCATCGACCAGGAGAAAGGAGAAGCGGTCCCTGTACCTCTCCAGCAACTCTGGGATCGCTTCGAAGAGCTCCACGGGCTTCACCAGCAGATCGTCGAAGTCGAAGGCGTTCTGACTCTCGAGAGCTTTCTGGTACGCGGGAAAAACCTTCGCCACGTTGCGCAAGAACAGGTCGAACGATCCTTCATACTCGGCTGCGAAGGACGCCGCGTCGGTCAGTTGGTTCTTCGCGGCACTGATCTCCGACCGCACGGCCTTGGGGCTCCAGCGCTTCGGATCGAGACCGAGGCCCTCTTGGACATTCTTTACGAGTCTCAAGCTCTGATCGGCATCGAAGATCGAGAACGTACGATCCCAACCCAGGCGATCCGCGTGACGCCTCAACAGTCGTGCGCCTACGGCGTGGAAGGTCCCGATCCACATTCCCGCCGGCTCGGATCCGAGGAGTGCGGAGATGCGGTCACGCATCTCGCCTGCTGCCTTGTTCGTGAACGTGACGGCGAGGATCCGATCGGGTGGCACGCCGTGCTCATGTACGAGATGGCAGACCCTCGACGTCAGAACCCTCGTCTTTCCCGATCCCGCACCTGCCAGCACCAAGATCGGACCTTCGAAGTGTTCGACGGCTTGGCGCTGTTCGGGATTCAGGCCCGTGAGGTAGGTGGCCACCTCAGCCATCGTCAGCCGGGAGGCGGATCTGGAACGTGGTGCCCTCCACCGTTTCGAGAAGCTCGATTCGGCCCTTGTGCACCCCTTCCACGATCCGCCTCGAGAGAGCGAGCCCCACGCCCCACCCTCCGGATTTGGAGGAGACACCGGGCTCGAAGATCTTGTCTCTGATCTCAGGATCGACGCCAGGACCCGAGTCGCGGATGCGAAGGCTCACCCACTTCTCCCCCACCTCACGGGCGTAGATAGTGATCTTGCCGCCACGCCCAGCGAGAGCGTCGAGCGCGTTCTTCACGACATTTTCGAGGGCCCAGATAAGGAGCACTTCGTTTCCAAGGATCCGTGGCAACCCTGGCGGGATGTCGACCAACAGGTCGACGCTCTTCTTGGCGAGTCGAGGGATCCGCGCCTGGAGATACGCCTCGAGATCGTTCACGACCTGCCGGACGGAGAGCGATTCGAGGTCCGGTTCGGTCCCGATCAACTCGAAGCGATGGCTGATTCGCTCGAGTCGATCGAGGTCTTCTCCAATTGACCCGGCAATGTCCAGGTCATCGAGGTCACCCGGGCGATCCGCCGGAGGAAGGCGCAGCACCTCGAGCCAGCCCGCTAACGACGAGAGCGGCGTGCCCAACTGGTGAGCGAGCTCTCGGGCCATTGCAGTCCAGGCTTTCTCACCCTCGGCTCGCCGCTGATAGCGGATTACGAGAAATCCGATGAGCACCGTCAGTAAGAGGCCCGTAGCCTGTAAGAACGGCACGGAACGAAGACTCTGAGCGGCCTCCGTGCTCCCATAGTGAATGTGCTGCGGACCCGTGAGGTCCCCCACCGGATCGTGAATGTCGTCTAGTCGACGCACATACTCGCGGATCGCCGCCTGCCCCTCGGGAGTGTTCTCGTCGGCTTCGATGGGGAGGTTGACGTGGTCGAGCACGGTATCGCCCGGTCCCATCATCACGAAGGGGACCCCCGACTCGGTCACGATCAGCCTTTGCAGCTCCAAGAGCGCCTGCGTCTCGCGCGCCGGATTCTCCGAGACAATCGCCTCTTGGACCTCCGTATAGATCCTGGAGATGAGCTCGGAGTTCTCTTGCACGCGCCGGAAGATGTCCTGCGTGTAGTACAGGTACCAGCCGAGGAGCAAGAGAAAGAGAGTGGCGAGTGCGATCGGCCACTTGATCCGGATCATGACCCGGGCCGTAGGGGCTCACTCCCGACGTACGGATGGAGCACTTCCGGAAGGTGAACACTCCCGTCTGGGCCTTGATATGTCTCCAGCAGCGCCGCCATCACCCTCGGAAGTGCGAGAGCCGATCCGTTGAGCGTGTGGACGTACTCCGGCTTCTCGGCCTGGGTCCTCCGGAACCGAATGCCCGCACGACGGGCCTGATAATCTGTAAACGTCGTGCAGCTTGAAACCTCCAACCAACGTTCCACCCCCGGAGCCCAAACCTCGAGATCGTACGTCATGGCACCGCTCTGGCCGAGGTCTCCTGACGCGAGCAGCACCCGGCGGTACGGGAGCCCCAGGCGTTCCAAGAGAACCTCCGCCTCGCGGGTCACCTCCTCCAACGCATCGAGGCTGCGTTCGGGCAGCTCATAGCGCACTAGCTCGACCTTGTCGAATTGGTGCACCCGCAGTAGCCCCCTCGTGTCCTTCCCCGCCGCACCGGCCTCCCTTCGAAAGCAGGGCGAATAAGCCGTGTACCGCACCGGGAGATCGTCGACCGATAGGAGTTCGTCCCGGTGCATATTCGTCACGGGGACTTCGGCGGTCGGGACGAGGTACAGGTGGTCGCGTTCGGTGTGGTAGGACTCGTCCGCGAACTTTGGGAGCTGGCCCGTTCCGATCATCGACTCGGGGTTCACCAGGTACGGGACGCGGAGCTCAGTGTAGCCGTGCTCCATGGTGTGCACCTGGAGGAAGAAGTCGATGAGCCCTCGCTGCAGACGCGCACCCGCTCCCCGTAGTACCGGGAAGGCGGAACCGGCGACCTTCGCGCCTCGACGCATATCCAGGATCCCGAGCTGCTCTCCGAGGCTCCAATGCGGAAGCGGCTCGAAGTCGAATTCGCGCGGGCTTCCCCACTCACGCAAAACGACGTTGTCCTCTTCGCCACCCTCGGGTACGTCCGGCAGCGGAGTATTGGGGATTCCGAGAAGGATGGACCGAATCTCCTCATCACTCTCGCGCACCCGCGCGTCGAGCGCGGCGATCTCGTCCCCTAGCTCGCGGGTCCGAGTGATCAACTCTTCGGCATCTTCGCCGGCTCGCTTCTTCGCCCCGACTTCTTTCGACGCCGCGTTTCGTGACGCCTTGAGGTCGTTGACCTGGCCCACCATGGCGCGCCGCACCTCATCGACTTGCAAGACACGTTCGATCGCCGAGGTCAGCGATGGGTCACGCTTGGAAAGCGCCCTCTTCACCTCTTCGGAGTCACTCCGAACTCGCCGGATGTCGAGCACGCTACACGACCAGAATCAATCGGGCGGGACGAGATCCCGGCTGTTGCACACCGGATTCGTCACGTGCTCGAAGCGAAAGATCCCGGCCAAAGGGTCGATCTCGACCGGAGCCAACTTGGCGTGATAAACGCAGCTTCTCCCGAAAGACCCGGGCGAGCGGTTCGTCTTGACCACGTAGACGCTCCCCATCGTGACAGGCACGGGGTCGGCAGCTACGTACACCAGAGTGTCTGTGGGCGCCTCGGTCACGTCGGTCAATCCGACGCCGGTGAGCTCCGTAATCCTCGCGGCGCCTGCCACGCCGAGAGCCCCGGGAGGAAGCAACACGATCTGTCCACCTCGGGTGTCGACCGCCATATCCCAACTTCCTGTGGCACCCACGGCCTCAATCGTCACAGGAGCGCCCTCGAAGAAGCTGAACGCAGACACGAGGTTCAGCTCCGGGCGCGCCATCGAGTAGAGGAGAACGGTGTCCGGCACATCCACCCAATCGAATGCAAAGGGGTCGTCGCCACACGCGCTCACACCACCGACCAGCAAGGAGGCGACGGCGGCAGCGGTGAAACCACGGGTTCGTACGTGTCGATCTAGGCGGGCCATGGCGGTGGTCGAAGAGGCACCGAAAGCGGTGCAGGAAGTTCGTGGGTGGCAAGACGGGGGTCAACCCCGAAAACCCTTGTAATTGCTTGACTTTACACGTGTCTGCCCGTACCGTTCCGGGCGGATGTGCGAGTGGCTTGCCGACCCGCTTCCGACCCCCCGCCAAGGAGATTTGGTTGCCCGAGGATGCCGCGCGGTCGGGTGCCAGCCGTATCCTGGTCGTCGACGACGAGCCCCACATCCGGCGCGTGCTCAGCGCGATTCTCGGTAACCGTGGCTACGATGTTCTCGTCGCTTCGGACGGCGAGGAGGGATTCGCAATCTTCGAGACCGGGACCGTGGATCTCGTGATCCTGGACCTCATGATGCCCGGTGCCAACGGGCTCGAGATCTTGGCCAAGATCCGGTCGCACTCCACTCGTCCCGACATTCCGGTCATCATTCTGACGGCGAAAGGGCAGGACGCCGACCGGGAGGCAGCACTCGCCGGCGGAGTCGACGACTTCCTCACCAAGCCGTTTAGCCCCAAGAAGCTGATCGCGCGTATCGAAGAGATGCTAGCAACCGGAGAGCCTTAGTGGAGCGTCTCGGTAGTACCCACTCCTCATCGAAGAAGGGCTTCGGATGACCACGAAAGGCAACGATGGACCGTGGGTCACGATTCTCGCCGGAGGCATCGGGTCACGATTTTGGCCAGCGAGCACGCCTGAACGACCGAAACAGCTATTACCGCTCGCGACGCAGAACCCACTCATCGTGGATACGATGCAAAGGGCGCGAGCGCTGACGAGTCTGGAGCGAGTCCGAGTACTGGCTGGGGGTCACCTCGCGGCGCCCTTCCAAGCCGCGATGCCGGAGCTACCCGAATCGTGTTATTGGATCGAGCCGAAGGCTCGTGGCACGGCCCCTGTGCTGGCTTGGGCGGCGAAACGGGTGATGGAGCTCGACCCTGACGGGGTGATCGTTTCGCTCCACGCGGACCACCTGATCGAGCCTCTCGAAGGTCTGGCCGAGACCGTCGAGACAGCGGTCGAGATCGCGCGTCGTGACGAGCTCCTCTTGTCGATCGGCGCTGTGCCCGATCGAATCGAGACCGGGTATGGTCATATCGAGCCCGGCGATGCCCTACCCGAAGCTGGAGCCGCCAAGGGGTTCCGGGTCACCGCGTTTCACGAGAAGCCTGACGCCGAAACAGCCGCCCGCTACGTCGATGCCGGGTACCTGTGGAACACGGGAATCTTCGTTTGGAAGGCGTCGGTACTCCTCGAAGAGATCACGCGTCATGCACCGGAGCTCGCAGCGTGTTTGCCCCTCTTGCAGGAGGGAGACGCCGCATTCTTCGATGCGGCTCCGGTGAGTGTGATCGACCGAGCGGTCATGGAGCGCAGTGAGCGCGTCGGATGTGTCGCCGCTCGCTTCGAGTGGGATGACGTCGGGTCGTGGGAGGCGTTGGCACGAAGTGGAGCAGCCGACGCGACAGGAAATGTCGTGGTCGGCGACGCGTCGGTTGTGGACGGAAGCGAGAACGTGGTGTACGCAGACGACGGTTCGAGGGTCGTCCTCCTGGGCGCGAGCAACCTCGTTGTGG
This sequence comes from Longimicrobiales bacterium, assembly GCA_965223235.1. Lineage (GTDB taxonomy): Bacteria > Gemmatimonadota > Gemmatimonadetes > Longimicrobiales > Gaopeijiaceae > UBA2589. The sequence continues at coordinate 171,772 of CBDCVV010000007.1, read as the reverse complement.
TTCACTCAGGCAGAACCACGTTGGTACTCCCCAGGAGTCGGGCTCCCGAGATGAAGGCGTTGATGGAACAGCTGCCCGAGCGAGACCCGTGACCGCCCCGGCCCTCTACCTCTTCGATGACCGTCGAGCCCGCCGTTGGGCTCCCTTCTCCCTCACCCGTCCGGCAGGGGAACTCCTTTACGGTACGATGTCTCTCCGGCAACGGGCCGAGCGCGTGCTCGGAGCGTCGTGCGTCGCACACCTCAGTCGCACGGCGCTCGTCGGCTTCGACGAGCCGGACGGGTGTCCCGCCATCTCCGCCGAAGAGCTACCCGGCGACGTCTCGCGAGTCTTGTTGTCGAGTCGAGTGAGTCTTGCGAGACAAAGTGTCGACCTCCCTACGGAGTCCGCGCGAATGACCGTGGGGGGAGAGGTTGTCGGCTGGGTTCTTCCGCCAGGTGCGCCCAATCCCTCTGAGCTATGGCTTCGGGATCCGATGTCAGCGCCAAGCGATGGACCTTCGTTGGAGCTGGAGGGAAAGCTGCTGGCCCACCCTTGGAACCTCATCGAGGGGAATGCTGCCCAACTCAAGTCCGACATACAACATCTCCATCCGACCGACACCGCGCCGCCTGGTGTCCACAGAATCGGGGCACACACGATCTCCCTCGCTGAAGGAGCGGTGATCGAGCCTGGGGTGCACGTGGACGTGCGCGACGGACCCGTTCGCCTCGAGGAGGGCGCTCGCGTCGAGGGTCCCGCACGCCTGACCGGCCCACTCTGGATTGGCCCCAATACCACCGTCTTCGGCGGGGCCGTCGGAGTCTCATCGATCGGGCCGGTGTGTTTGGTACGAGGAGAAGTAACCGACTCGATTCTACTGGGCTTTGTCAACAAAGCGCACGATGGGCATCTGGGACACGCCCTCGTGGGTCGCTGGGTGAATCTCGGGGCGTTCACCACGAACTCCGACCTCAAAAACAACTATCGATCCGTGCGAGTGTGGACGCCCGAGGGTGAGATCGACACCGAGCTTATCAAGGTCGGGTGCTTCATCGGAGATCACGCCAAGACGGGTATCGGGACGGTACTCAACACCGGGACCGTGCTCGGCGCCGGGAGCAATATCTTCGGGGGCACGATGCCCCCCACGGTCATACCTCCCTTCTCTTGGGGATCGGGTACGGACCTCAGAGATCACCGGCTCGATAAGTTCTTGGAGACCGCCGAGCGAGTCATGGCGCGACGCGGTCAACCGCTCACGGATGGAGCTCGCGAGATCTTCCGCGTTGCTTGGCGAGCCACGGCAGGAAGACGTGCCCAATAGTCACACGATCTTGAGGCCGGGGCAGTGAGGCTCTCCGTCCTTGGTAGCGGGAGCGGTGGGAACTCGATCTACCTCCGCGCGGGTAACACCCAGCTCCTCATCGATGCTGGCTTCAGCGCGAAGCAGATCGCACTGCGCTTGGACCGCCTCGGCGTCGACCCAGACGCGATCGACGGGATCGTCGTCACCCACGAGCACTCCGACCATACGAACGCGGTCGGCGTGTACGCCCGTCGACACGGAACCCCCGTCTACATCACCGACCGGACCCAGTCGGCGTGTGCCCGGTTGTTCCGGGGGGAGGAGCGTCTCATACCGTACACCCCTACCCGCCCCTTCCACGTGGGTGACGTCCGCATCGAGCCCTTCATTACGGTCCACGATGCCGCAGACCCGGTCGGCGTTGCAGCGGTCGACGAATGCACCGGGCTGCGGGTCGGTATCGCGACAGATCTAGGGCGCCCCACGACTCAGATCCGGCTGGCTCTGTCGGAATGCGACGTCCTCATTCTGGAAGCGAACCACGACGAAGTTCTCCTACATATGAGCAGCTACCCCGCCTCCGTCCGGAGGCGGATTTCATCGAGTCACGGGCACCTGTCCAATATGGCTGCTGCTCGCCTGGCGACGGAGTTGCACCATTCAGGGCTGGCGGCCGTCATCCTCGCTCATCTCTCGTCGCAAGCGAATCGACCGGAGCTCGCCGAGGCGGTCGTGCGGGAGGCCCTGGAGAAGCTAGGGTGGGTGGGACACCTGGAAGTCGCTCGCCAGGACGAACCGACCGCGCTCCTCGACGTCGAAGAGCTGCGCTTCCGAGCAGGCCCTCCGCAGCTCTCCTTGCTCTGACCCCGTCATAGCGGGTCAGCCGCTCCCAAGAGCCGCTTCTACGCTAGAAGCCGATGCTGTCCAGGATTTGACCGCCGTAGCGGACAAAGTCGTTCCCGATGGCCAGCAGCATGAGTCCCACGATCACGATGAAGCCGACGTTGCTCCACCGGAGCCTTTGCTCTACCGAGAGCGCCCGACCTCCACGTACGGCTTCGATCGCCAAGAAGACGAGGTGTCCGCCGTCGAGCACCGGAATCGGGAGAAGGTTCAAGATCGCCAGATTCACGCTGAATAGAGCCATGAATCGGAGGAAGACATCGAATCCGGCCGCGGCTGCCTGGCCCGAAGCGTCTCCGATCGTGACGATACTTCCCACGGAGTTCAGCGGCACCTGCCCCGTGAAGAGCCCTCCGAGGAACCCTGCGATCAGCCCCGTCACCGCCGCTGTCTCCCTATACCCGACCGCTAGTGCTTCCCGGAAAGGCACAGGGGTGTAGACCGACTCGATCGATGGCTGGTAGACCCCGAGTCGGCCGACGATGCTCGTCGTCCCGTCGGGGTTCTCCTCCTCGACGGAATCGAGGGTTGCGGCCCGCTCCAGCACCGTCCCCTCGCGGTCCAACCGTACGATGACGCGCTCACCCGGCCTCGCCTTCACTACGTCCTGAAACCGCCACCAATGGGGAGTCGCTTCACCATCGATCGACAAGAAGCGATCCCCTGCCTCGAGGCCTGCAGATGAGGCGGGTCCTCCGGGATCCAGCGCTCCGACTCCAGCCTCCCGCCATTCCAGCACAGAAAGCGCGAGCTGTCGACGACTCTCTTGGTCGGACGGAACGATGATCTCGACGACGGAAGCGGGATCAGCGAACTCGAGTGTCAGGGGGCCGGGCTCCGCCTCGAAGAGGCCGAGTTGGACGTCCCCCCAGTGACGGGTCGCTTCACCCCCAATCGCGAGAAAACGACTGCCCTCCTCGACCCCTGCCAACGCCTCGGCACCCGTGGGCAGTGACTCGGCCAGCACACGACCCACCCGGGTCGTGTCGAGGTCGGACTCCCCATAGGTGGCTGCCAACCCGGTGTAGACCGCGAAGGCGAAGAGCATGTTCATGATCACGCCCGCTGAAATCACGAGGGTCCGGGCCCATATCGGCTTCGCATCGAAGTCCCGATCACTAGGCTCCCGCTTCGGACCATCGGGGGATCCCCCTTCGATGGCCTCCATCACCTCGTCATCCATTCCGCCCATCTTCACATACCCGCCGAGCGGAATGGCGCTGATCACGTACTCGGTCTCACCCCTGGTGAAGCCGAAAAGCCTCGGACCGAGTCCGATCGAGAAGCGCTGCACCTCGATCCCAACGGCCTTCGCGGCCCAGAAGTGCCCAAGCTCGTGCACGAAGATCAGTACTCCGAGCACGACGATCGTGGCCAGCACCGTCATCCGTTCATCCCTTTGCTCACGTCCCCATGGAGCCCGCACCTTCGCGGGCCACCCTCCGCGCTGCCCGATCGGCAGCGATCACGTCGTCGAGCCCCCCTAAAGGGGTCGCCCCGACAGCATCCATCGTGGACTCGACGATCCTCGAAATGTCGTGGAAACGGATCCTACCCTCCAGGAAAGCTTCCACCGCAACTTCGTTTGCCGCGTTGTACACCGCCGGTGCAGATCCGCTCCGTCGGCCAGCTTCCACCCCCAACTCATACATCGGAAAGGCAGTTCGGTCGATGCCTTCGAAGGTCAGTGGGGAGGATTGCAGCGGGTCGAAGGTCCGCAGCTTGTCATCGCACACCCGCTCCGGCCACGTGAGAGCGTATAGGATCGGTAGCTCCATCGTAGGAAAACCGAGTTGCGCCAGGACCGAGCCGTCGACGAACTCCACGAAGGAGTGGATCACCGACTGAGGGTGCACGACTGCGTCGATCCGATCATACGACAGCCCGTATAGAAAGTGGGCCTCGATCACTTCGAGCGCCTTGTTGGCTAGTGTGGCAGAATCGATCGTGATCTTGGCACCCATATCCCACGTCGGGTGTCGCAACGCGTCGCGTGGGCCTACGTCGGCGAGCTCGTCCCAGGTCATCCCTCGAAAGGGTCCCCCCGAGGCCGTGAGCACCACACGTTGGACGGCACTTGGAGCCGCTCCATCGATACACTGGAGAATGGCACTGTGCTCGGAGTCGACCGGGACAATAGCCCCTTCCCCCGCCCGGACCGCGGCCATCACGACCGGACCGCCCGCGACCAGTGACTCTTTGTTGGCGAGCGCCACCCGATGACCTGCTTCGAGAGCACGGACGGTGGGGCGAAGCCCTGCCGCTCCTACCAGAGCATTGAGGACCACATCAACATCGTCCCGGCCGCACACGTCGAGCGCAGCTGCCATCCCCGAATGCCATCGGGTCGCGCCATCGACCTCCGGCAACGCGACGGCTGGGTCGCACAAGACAGCGACGTCCGGCCGCACCGCACGGACCTGTTCGGCCAATGCATCCGCGCGCGTATTCGCCACGAGTGCGACTACCTGGAAGCGATCGGGATGGCGGGATACGACCTCGAGCGCGCTCCTTCCGATCGAACCGGTGGATCCGAGGATCGCGATGCGAATCACGACGTCGCTCGAACGAGTAGGTAGACGAGCGCGTACGCGAGCGGAATCGTGACCAGCAGAGAATCGACCCGGTCGAGCACGCCTCCATGTCCGGGGAATACGGCACCAGAGTCCTTCACGCCTGCCTCTCTCTTCAAGAGCGACTCCGCGAGGTCCCCGACCACCGCGCCGACTCCCAGTACCGATCCGATAGCAAGCCAGGTGAAGAGGCCTCCGGGAAGCTCCAAAGGGGTGATGGCGCGCACGGCGAGGGACCATGCCCCCGCCGCCCCTGCAGCTCCCGCGACTCCCGCCCAGAAGCCGACCCAACTCTTCTTCGGGCTAATGGTGGGGGCCAGCTTGCTACGACCCCATGCCGACCCCGCGAAGTACGCAGACGAGTCGCCAATCCACGTCGCTGCCAACGGAAGCACAACGAAGAGAGCGCCCAACATCCGAGGATCACCCTCCCACCCCGACCCGTCCGGGAGGCCGCGGAGCAGAATGATGAACGAAAGGGGAAGGCCCACATATAGGACCCCGAAGATCGTACTCGAGATCGAGGACAGCGGATGTCCATCCGGGCCGGAAGCGCGAAAAGCGGAGAGCGTACTCAGCACGCCTACCGCGATCAGGACGCCCAACGTCATAGGCGCCGCGTCCTCATAACTCCCAGACAGCTGTGGAACCAGCACGAGTAGGGCGGCCCCGACCATCCCGATGGTCACGGACGGTCGTGCGTCGGTGCGCCTGGCCATCTCGTAGAGTTCACCGGCTCCCAGGGCAGCGAGCCCCGCCAGCGGAAGGGCGAGGACCCACCCCCCGAGCCACACGAGCAACAAGACCGCTGGAATCGCCACCACAGCGACGGATACACGCTTGCCGAGTTCACCCACGTGCGTCTTCTCGCTCACGCGCCGGCCTACTCATGGTGCCGCGACCCGCCCGAATCTCCGCTCTCGACTCTGATAGTCCAAGATCGCCTCGAAGAGGTCTACCCGACCGAAGTCGGGCCAGAGGACCGGAGTTACGTGCAGCTCGGTGTACGCGAGCTGCCAAAGCATGAAGTTGCTGATCCGGTACTCACCGGACGTCCTCACGAGGAGGTCGGGATGCACGACTCCACGAGTGAACAGCGCGTCTCCAAATGAGTCCTGGTCGATCTCCTCGGGGCTTATCGCCCCGCTCCGGACCCGCTCGGCCAAGATGCGGGTCGCCCGCACGATCTCTTCGCGACCACCGTATGAAATCATGAGGTTGAGCCGGAGTGCCGAACCGCCGCGGGTCCCGCTTACGATCGCCTCCACCGCCCTACGCGTTGCGGCGTCCATGCGGTCGAGGTCACCCAAGACATGGACCTCGACCCCCTGTTTGGCGAGCTCTGCCTGCTCCTTTCGCGCATAGAGCTGCAAGAGCGACATCAAGGCGGAGATTTCTTGCCGCGGACGCTTCCAATTCTCGGTCGAGAACGCAAAGAGCGTGAGCGTCTCGATGCCGGATTCGATCGAACCTTCGATCACCTCACGAACCGACTTCATTCCTTCGCGGTGCCCGAGGTGCCTCGGCAAGCCACGCTCGGCGGCCCACCGGCCATTACCGTCCATGATGATCGCGATATGCGCGGGTACCGACCCTTGGGCGCGAATGCGATCGAGCTGATGGGAGACGGACGACACGAAGCCTTCCGTCAGATCGCCATGACTTCGGCTTCCTTCGCCTTGAGCAGTTCCTCGACCTTGTCCGTGAAGCTGTGCGTCAGTTTGTCCAGCGCGTCCTCACGTCGCCGCCCTTCGTCTTCGCCCAGTTCATGATCCTTCACCAGCTGCTGCAACTCGTCACGCACGAGTCTCCTTGCATGCCGAATCGAGACCTTCGCCTCTTCCGCCATCTTGTGCAGAACCTTCACGAACTCCTTGCGACGCTCCTCATTAAGGGGCGGGATCGGAACACGAATGACGTTTCCGTCGTTCGCAGGATTCAGCCCCAAGTCGGCTGTCATGATCGCGCGCTCGATCTCGGGAAGGACGGTCTTGTCGAACGGCTGCACGAGCAGAAGGCTCGCGTCGGGAGTGGATACGGTGGCCACCTGGTTGATCGGCATCTTGGACCCGTACGCATCGACCCGCACAGTGTCTAGAAGCGCGGGAGTCGCTTTTCCGGTGCGGACCGTCGCGAACTCCCGCCGCACCGAATCCACTGCAGCCTCCATACGTTCTTTGGCATCTTCTACAGTGGGCATCAGAACCTCCTGAGTTGTTTCCTCTACGATACTAGCGTCCCGATCCTCTCCCCACGAATCGCGTTCGCCACGGCACCTTCATCACCGAGGTTGAGGACAATAATCGGGAGTGCGTTCTCCTTACACAGCGCGACTGCTGCAGTATCCATGACCGCCAACTCTCGAGCCACCACTTCCTGAAAGGAGATGGTCGGTATGAATTCGGCTTCGGGGTCGGTAGCCGGGTCGGCCGTGTAGACCCCTGAGACCTTCGTGGCCTTGATCACCACGTCCGCCTCCATCTCGATTGCGCGAAGTACGGCGGCCGTATCGGTCGAGAAGTAGGGGTTCCCGGTCCCACCCGCGAAGATTACCACCCGCCCCTTGTCGATATGCCGAAGTGCTCTCCTCCGGATATAGGGCTCGGCGATCTGTTCCATCCGGATCGCCGTCATCACGCGTGTTTCGACCCCTTTGTGCTCCAGGAGGTCCTGAACGCCGAGGGCATTGAGTACGGTGCTGAGCATCCCCATGTAGTCAGCCTGGACTCGATCCATCCCCTTCTGAGAGGCCAGAGCTCCACGGAGGATATTCCCCCCCCCGATGACGATCCCGAGCGACACGCCCATCTCGACGACTCCACGGATCTCATCCGTGATCTCGTCGACCGCCACCGGATCGATACCAAAGCCCTGATCTCCGGCTAACGCCTCCCCGGAGACCTTCAACAACACCCTCTGGTATCTCAACTCACTCAAGAGGAAGCCCTCCAAAACGCGATCAGCGTTCTCCAACCTTGATGCGAGAGAAGCGAGCCACTTCGATCTTCTCGCCAACCGTGGAAGAGACCTCAGTGATCAACTGTTCGATCGTCTTGTCCGGGTCTTTTACGAAGGGTTGGGCGAGAAGCGTCCGCTCTTTGAAGAACTTCTGGATGCGGCCCTCGACGATCTTCTCCGCGATGTTCTCCGGCTTCCCCTCTTCCTTGGCCTGCTCGAGGTAGACGGCCCGCTCGCGCTCGACGAGGTCGGCATCGATCTCGTCCGGCGAGATCGAGAGCGGATCGGTCGAGGCGATGTGCATGGCCAGATCCCGGGCCAACTGCTTGAAGTCGTCTGTGTTGGCGACGAAGTCCGTCTCGCAATTCACCTCGACGATCACCGCGGTCTTGTTGTCGAAGTGAACGTACGAGCCGACCGTGCCCTCGTTGGCAGACTTCTCGGCGCGCTTCGCCGCCTTTGCGGCGCCCTTTGCGCGCAAGAAATCCACCGCCTTCTCCATATCCCCACCCGTCTCGGCCAGGGCCTTCTTGCAGTCCATCATTCCCGCTCCGGTCCTGTCCCGGAGCGCTTTCACGTCTTTCGCGCTGATCATCGTTGCTTCACTCATCTATAGGCTCACTCGTAACTGTCGACGGGTCACTCGGCCGGGGAGTCCGCCGAGGTGTCCTCACCCGTCGCCGGTGTCTCGGGCGCTTCGTTCTCGGCGGCCGGTGCATCGACCTCTACTGAGTCCGCAGGGGCCTCACTCTCCGCGCCCTCAGCCGCCGTGTCGGACCCATCCTCGTCCTTCCGACGTGCAGCAATGACCTCAGGCCGCGGCCGCCGCTTCCGTCGGGGACGGCGACGCTTCGGCGCTTCCTTCTCCGTCGTCTCACCCGTTTCCGTCGAATAGGTCGTGGCCTCGAGCTCATCAATGCGTCGGCGCTCATCAGCCGGAACTTCCCGGCGAGCCGTGGCGATCGTGTCCGCCATCGCCTTGGCGATCAGGGTGACGGAGCGGATCGCGTCGTCATTGCCGGGAATCGGATAGTCGATGAGATCCGGGTCCGCGTTCGTGTCAGTGATCGCAATCACCGGTACCCCGAGCTTCGCGGCTTCTTTGACCGCAATCGTCTCACGCCGGGCATCGACCACGAAGATCGCCCCCGGTAGACGCCCCATGTCTTTTACGCCCGCGAGGTACTTGTCGAGCTTCATCCGCTCGCGCTCGAGCATGAGACGCTCTTTCTTCGTGTAGAACTCGAAGGCGTTCTCTTCGGACCCGCGCTCGAGCTCCTTGAGTCGCCGAATCTGCTGCCGGATCGTCTGGAAATTGGTCAGCATTCCACCGAGCCAACGCTCGGTGACCCAGTACGATCCCGAGTTCCGAGCCTCCTGCTCCACTACGCCGCGCAGCTGACGCTTCGTACACACGAAGAGGACGCGGTCGCCCCGGAGTACGACTTCGCGCACCGCTTGCTGTGCCGTCTGCAGCCGCGCGAGCGTCTTGCGGAGGTCGATGATGTGGATCCCGTTGCGCTCCGCGAAGATGAACGGCTTCATCTTCGGGTTCCAGCGACGGGTCTGATGGCCGAAGTGAACTCCGGCCTCGAGAAGTTGATCGAGACGTACGTCAGACATGTTTTCTCAACTCTTGGGGCCGATGTACGCCCCGGTCAGGATGAGACGCGTCGAAACGCGCCTTTTGTACAGAGGATACGCAGCGTCCGCGAGGACGCGCGGCCTCAACGTTTGGAGAACTGGAAGCGCTTCCGAGCCTTGGGCCGGCCGGGCTTCTTTCGCTCGACCTGGCGGGCGTCCCGCGTGAGCATGCCCCGCTCGCGTAGAGCAGGCTTGAGCTCTTCGTCGTGCTTCACAAGAGCCCTCGAGAGCCCCATACGTACCGCGTCCGATTGGCCGGTCAGTCCCCCCCCGCGAACGCGGACGGTGACGTCGAACTGGTTCTCGAGCTCCGCAACCTTGAACGGCTCTTCCACCCGAATCTGGTGGGTCGGCCGTGGGAAGTAGTCGGCCATGGGCCGTCCATTCACAGACCACTGCCCCGTACCGGGCCTGAGGAGAATGCGGGCCACGGATCGCTTCCGGCGACCTACGGTCTGAATCTGATTTGCTTCGGACATATCGTTCTCGACCTCAGAGCTCGAGCGGCTGCGGTAGTTGGCCCTGATGGGGGTGCTCTGCACCCGCATAGACCTTCAACTTCTTTCTCAACACGCGACCCAGGGCATTCTTAGGCAGCATTCCCTTCACCGCGAGCTCGATCACGCGCTCGGGATGGGTTTCGATCATCCGGCGAAAGGGGATGTGTTTCTCCCCTCCCATATATCCCGAATGCCGGAAGTAGGTCTTCTGCTCGGCTTTCTTCCCGGTCAAACGCACCTTCTCGGCATTGATGACAACGACGTTGTCACCCGTGTCGAGGTGGGGGGTGTACGACGGCTTATGCTTGCCGCGGATTACCCGTGCAATCTCCGACGCAAGCCGACCGAGAGGCTTATCGGTCGCATCGACGAGCCACCACGCGTGGGTGATTTCGTCGGCTTTGGGCGTGTACGTTCTCATGCGGATGTGTCGGCTACGCGGTTCTAGAAAATAGCTATCCAAGCTACCGGTACTGGTCGGGTGCGTCAACGGCCCGGGAGCCTTACTACGCAAGGGTTTTCGGGGCCACCTCACCCATCACGACATAGGGTCCCTTGGGTCGGTCGTCGTGGACACGACGCCGCGGTCGATCGCTCGCTAGCGGTACGTTTCCAGGAAACGCGCCCGCGACGCATGACGGAGACGAACCAGCGCCTTCTCCTTGATCTGACGGACGCGCTCCCGGGTGATCCCCAGAATCGTCCCAATCTCCTCCAGCGTCATCGGGTCCTCTTCGTCGAGGCCGAAGTAGAGGCGCAAGATCTTGGCCTCCCGCTCCTTGAGCGTCGACAACGCATCTTGGATCGTCGACTTGAGGGCGTGCTCGAACGCCTCGTCCTCCGGCCCCGGCGAATACTGGTCCGGCAGGTAGTCGAGAAGCCGGTTGTCTTCACCGGGCGTCATCGGGGCATCCAACGAGAGGTGGGAGTGTGAGATCGCGAGCGTGCGCTCGATCTCTTCCTTGGAGACGTCGAGCTCCTCCGCGATCTCGTCGACGGTGGGCTCACGACCCAACTCCTGTAACAAGGTCGAGCTCCGTCGCCCGATCCGGTAGAGCGCTCCTGCCCGGTTCAGGGGGACGCGTACGATCCGACTCTGCTCCGCAAGCGCCTGGAGGATCGCTTGACGGATCCACCACACGGCATAGGAGATGAACTTGATCCCCTTCGTCTCGTCGAACTTATGCGCCGCCCGAATCAGCCCCAGATTCCCTTCGTTGATCAGGTCGGAGAGCGGCACCCCTTGGTTCTGATACTTCTTCGCGACCGAAACGACAAAGCGGAGGTTCGACCGCACCAGCTTGTCGAGAGCTTCCTCTTCACCCTTACGAATGAGCTTGGCTAGCCGAGCCTCTTCCGCTCGGTCGATGAGCGGATATTGGCTGATTTCCTTCAGGTATTGGTCCAGCGAGCCTTCCCTAGCGGAGGCCCTGCGGGATGAGAAGGTCATCTTGGCGCGGTGTCCGGAGCTACGAGTGCATTCCGACGCGGGGACCGTACGACTGGCGCCCTGATTAGGATCTCAACGAAGTCCAGATCGCGCAATGGGGCGCCCACTCTCCGACTCGATAGCTCGACGGGGTTCGCCCCTCTCACCGGATCCGAGCTCCGATCCGTGACCAGCGGACGCCGTGTAGCCACCCCTTCGACCGATCCTCCGGAGTCTGGAACGAGTAGTACACCATCCACGGCTTCCCCCGCACTTGGTCTCGAGCGACGAAGCCCCAGTAGCGCGAATCCTCGCTGTTGTCGCGATTGTCGCCGAGAACGAAGTAGTGCTCCTCGGGAACCACGATCGGACCCCAGTTGTCTCGGGTCGGTTGATACGCTCGGGGAGGGGCCGCGATGAGGTGGTGCGACTGCCACTCCATGTCGGGATGGGCGGCATCCCCGCGACGATCCATGAACCGTGTGTATGGCTCGTCCACCGTGACACCGTTCAGGTATAGCACCTTGTCCCGCATCTCGAGCGTGTCCGCGCCTACACCGACGACCCGCTTCACATAGTTCTTGTCCGGCTCGTGCGGTGGGTGGAAGACTACCACGTCACCGTGACCGGGCTCTTCGAAGGGCGGAAGGGTAATCGACGTCCCAGGGACCCGAGCCCCGTAGACCGCTTTGTTCACGAAGAGAAAGTCGCCGACTAGGAGCGTCCCCTCCATTGAAGAGGTGGGGATCTTGAACGCCTCGACAACCGTCGCCCGGATGAACACGAACAAGAGGAGCGCAATGACGATGGACCGGAGCCACTCGCCAACCGACGTCATCCCCCGACGCCTCGCTCGCGAGGCCGGGTCGACACTCCCGGTGCCTCCTTTCTCATCACGATCGGCTCCGCCCACTGACGTCGACTCCTCTCTCGTGGCACGCATTGAGGTCTCCGGTATTCGACCCAGATACCCGGACGCTCTTCCATCGATCCGAGTTTCTACCGTAGTCCAGTCACCGGCACCCCTGAAGGTATGACGGTCGATCCACGCCGCGCGTTGCCATGGGGGCTCCTGGCCACCGCGGCAATCGGGTGGTTCGTACTCCGCCCCTCCTCCTCCGTCGAAGACGCCCCCCCCCCGGAATGTGCCACCTCCCCGACGGGGTGCGTAGCCGAGCCCGAAGCCGATCCGACGCTCCCGGTCCCTGAGGCTCTTTCTTCATCTGCCTTCTGCATAAACAGCGGCTATCTATGCGCCCCACTCGAAGAGGCGGCCGAGTATCGAATTCGACGGTGGCACGATCGCGAAGCGATCGTGGTGGTGTCCATTCCCGAGCCAGGGCTCGATGACCCAGCGATGGCCCGCGCCCTTCAACGTGCAGCGTCCGCCGGTGTGCGAGCTTGGAGTGGACAGCCATTCCAGATTCTTGTGGACCCTCGCGGCAGCCGCCCCCCAGACATCTCCGTGACTTGGCACAGGGCGTTGGAGAACGATGCCCTTGGCATCGCTCGCACACGGTGGTCGGAGCGTACCGGGTTAGAGGTGGAGTCACTCGAGCTCGCCTTCACCTACGGTCCCTTAGGACGGATAGCGGACCCGGAACAGGTGCGACTGACTGCGGCCCATGAAATGGGACATGCCCTCGGGTTGCCTCACAGCGACGCGGAGCGCGACGTCATGTTCCCACGGAACACCGCAACCGCGATGAGCGCACGCGACTATCGATCGATCGAGGTGCTCTACTCCACACCAGACGGAACGCTCGTGCGCCGATAACGCCGACGCTCAGCCTTCCCGAACGAGACCGTACTTCTCGATTTTCTTGTAGAGGTTCGAGCGCGGCATGTCGATGCGTCGTGCTGTCTCCGCCACGTTCCAGTCGTTCTCCCGAAGCTTCTGAAGGATGTAGGCCCGCTCCGCTCCATCCTTGAAGTCCGAGAAGCTCTCTGAAGCGAGCAGCTCCCCGCCGACGCCGCCCCCTGCGCTCCGGCCGGTCGCGAGCAGGTCTACGTCGTCGGGGCGCACCGAATCGCCAGTGGCGAGAATGAGGAGCCGTTCCACGGTGTTGCGGAGTTCACGCACGTTCCCCGGCCAACTGAGCGCCTGCAGGCGATCGATGGCCGCACGCTCGAAGCTCCGAGGGGACATTCCCTCTCGCTGGGTCATGATGTCGGTGAAGTGCTGGATGAGCATCGGGATGTCGTCCCTGCGCTCGCGTAACGGGGGCATCTCGATCGGCACCACGTTGAGTCGATAGAAGAGGTCTTCACGGAAGTCCCCTTCCTCGATTCGGCGCTCCAAATCTTTGTTGGTCGCCGCGATCACTCGCACGTCGACCTCGATCGGTTTGGCACCCCCAACCCGAGTGATCACTCCCTGCTCGAGCGCTCTCAGCACCTTCGCTTGGGCGTCGGAGGACATATCGCCGATCTCATCCAAGAAGAGCGTTCCGCCGTCCGCCTGCTCGAACTTTCCGGCGCGATCCGCAACGGCACCGGTAAACGAGCCCTTCATGTGACCAAAGAGCGCCGATTCGATGAGCTCGGAGGGGATCGCCGCGCAGTTGACCTCGACGAAGGGACGGTCCGCTCGGACGGAGAGTCGATGCACCGCCCGAGCAGCCAGCTCTTTCCCAGTACCATTCTCGCCGGTAATCAAGACGCGCGCATCTGTGGGCCCCACCCGCTCCACGCGTTCCAGGACCTGACGAATCGGGTACGATGTCCCGACGATCTCGTACCGACTCTCCACCTGGGACCGGAGGTCGGCCATACTCTGCGTCAGCCCGCGCAGCTCCAAAGCCCGCCGGAGCGTCACGAGCAGTCGATCCGTGTCCAGAGGCTTCTGAAGGAAGTCGTACGCCCCCTTTCGGGTGGCCTCCACCGCGGTGTCGATCGTCCCGTGCCCGGAGATCATGATGACCAAGGCGCTCGCATCCTCGTCGCGCAGCCGCCCAAGCACCTCGAGCCCGTCCATCCCCGGCATTTTGACATCGAGGAAAATGACATCCGGAGAAAAGTCGCGGGCAACCTCGATCCCTGTGGGGCCGTCTTCGGCCTCACGGACCTCATGCCCTTCGTACTCGAACAGCTGGGCCAACGCGCCACGAATCCCACGCTCGTCGTCGACTACGAGGAGCCGTGCCATCTCACGTCCATGTCTCGGGAGGACTCGACCCACGGTTCGGGGGTCGTACGAAGTGCAGTACCTGCAAGACAGGCATTGGTTCGATCATCGGTCGAAGAATGTGCTCGACTAACCATCCGATGAGCCGCCATCCGCCAGCCCTTCTCGGGCGAGGTTGACTCGCTGGGTAGGGTACGCGAGCACCACATCGTCGTGGGCTTCGAACGAGGTGAGGATCCGCTCCCACAGGTCGCTCGCGCTTCCACGGCGCTCACGTGGACGACAGAGGTAGCGCAGCGTGAGCAACACCCCGCTGTCTTCCACCGTGGTGTATACAATCGGGGTGCGCTTTCCGTCCTTAATCAGGAATCGCTCGTGTCGTCCTTTTGGGCGAGGACGCGGGGACTTCGCAAGGTCGACGCTGAAGTCGGTGGCGACGTCCTTCAACAACTCCTTCGCCTTCCGCCAATCGCTCTCGAACGTCACCAAGACCTGGAGTTCGTTCCACAGGAATGGGAAGCCGGCTTCGTAGTTTGCGAGCGGGTGACTGAAGACTTGTGCGTTCGGGATATGGATGAGTCGCCCCGTGCTTTGGTCCGCCGAGACCCAGTTTCCGATTTCCATCACCGTGAACTGGAAGAGACTCTTGTCGACGACATCACCGGAGTGCGGACCAATCTGAATACGGTCACCGAGCTCGAAGGGACGACGCCACACGATGAAGATCCACCCGGCCAGGTCGGTCACGGCGTCCTTCAGCGCGATCGCGAGACCCGCCGAGAGCAAGCCGAGGAACGTCCCTACGGAGGAGATCGCGGTGAACCAGACCTGCACCAGCAGGAGAGCCGCGATCAGGAACGCGACGTTCGCCGACCCCTTGGCCCACTTGTAGCGTACCTCTCCGTCGTCGACGTTCTTCGCGACGAGCGCCAACACGCCGCGCCGCACGAAGAAGACCAAGAGCACGATCAGGAGCGACAGCACGAGATTTGCCTGCGTCTGGGCGTCGACGCCGGGAATCACGAGCAACGCACTATCCTGCTCGACTGGAAGTTGTAGAGCTACGGTCATCACCTATTCGGTCGATCTCAGGAGCCGGCCCTGCTCGGTGAGCCAGCTTCGGACCGAGAACCCGCAGTTGTTGTGATCCACACCACCGACGCAAGGATGATGGCCGCCCCAAGGAGAGAACGGAAGGTCAGTGGTTCGTCGGCAAGGGACCAGCCCAAAAAGAGGGCGACAACCGGGTTCACGAAGGCGTACGTCCCAGCCTGCGAAGGCGGTACGACGGTGAGGAGCCAGACGTACGCGGCATACCCGATCCACGCGCCTGCCACGATGAGATAGACGAGAGCCCACCAAGACCGTGTCGAGACGGCGGCCAGGTCGACTTCCGGCCACTCTCCGGCGACGGTCGCCGCAAGTGCGAGTGCCCCGCTACCCGCGAGCATCTGCATCGCCACCAGCATCCTGGCGGGAGGTGGGTCGACTTGGTAGCGGGAGACGAGAGAGCCCACCGCCCACGCGACGGATCCGAGGAGAATCAGTCCGGCCCCCCACATCTCTTCCGGACCGCCACCGCCCACCCCGGGCGAGCCTGCGAGCAACGCGACTCCACCGAAGCCAACGAGCACGCCGACCATCGTCGTGCCCTCCGGCTTCCGTTTCGTCCACCACGCGGCGTCCAAGAGGACCATCCAGAGCGGCACGGTGGCCACAATGAGCGCGGCCATGCCTGACGGGACCCACTGCTCCGCCACGACCACCGCCCCGTTCCCTCCGGCGAGGAGAAGGCACCCTGAGAGCGCGGCCCCGCGCCACTGATCGAGTCGCGGCTTCGCTATGCCGCTCGCTCGACTCCACGCATACATAAGTGAACCCGCAACCACGAAGCGGGCCGATGCCATCGCTAGGGGCGGCATCGTCTCGACCGCCCAGCGGATTGCTAAGTATGTAGACCCCCAAATCAGATAGATCGCCGCGAAGGCGGCGACCAATTGGATCCGGGGCGGACCCGAAGATCCGACAGCAGTCGGCGATGGCATCGGGCAAAGCTCGCGGTACTTACCGTTAGGCCCAAACCCGGTTGCCGACTAACGCTGGATCCGCCCTAGGGGCCACTCCACCCTCGATACGCCAATGCCTCCGAGACATCCGGAACGTCGACGTGATCGCGACCACAGAGATCCGCGATGGTTCGCGCGACCCGAAGGACTCGATCGTGTCCTCTCGCTGAGAGACCAAAGCGATCCACCGCCGACTGAAGTAGGGCGATTCCCTCGGCTCGAAGCTGGCACCCTCTCCGGGCGTCGCCCGATCCCACGGATGCGTTCGTAACCGCACTGCTCCCCCATCTGGATCGCTGGCGTTCCCTCGCTTCCGCCACGCGACCCGCGACCATGGGTGAACAAGATCCCGGATCGGGCGCACCGATATCTGCGCCTGAGAGCTGCTGCATCTCGACGCGCAGGTCTATCCGATCGAGGAGTGGCCCGGAGAGCTTCGCTCGGTAGCGGGAGACCAGAGTTGGATCGCAGAGGCAACGCTCACCTCCGAAGTACCCGCACGGACAAGGATTCATCGCGGCGACTAGCGTGACGTCGGCCGGCAGAACCAGCGATCCGTTCGCACGGGCGAGCGTCAGACGACGTTCCTCTAGTGGCTGCCTCAGCGTCTCGATCGTGTTGCGGGAGAACTCGACGACCTCGTCCAGAAACAACACCCCCCGGTGCGCGAGGGAGAGTTCCCCCGGCCGCAGCGGGGCACCGCCACCGAGCAGGCCGGCGTAGCTCGTCGAGTGATGGGGTGCCCGGAATGGACGCTGTCGCGGTAGGGATTCGATCGGCGGGCCTCCGGCGACCGATCGGATCCGAGCCACTTCAAGCGCCTCCTCGTGGGAGAGCGGCGGGAGAAGTCCGGGCAACCGTTTGGCCAGCATCGTCTTCCCGGATCCCGGGGGGCCGACCAGCAGAAGGTTGTGCCCGCCTGCCGCCGCGATCTCGAGTGCTCTCTTGGCTGTGTGTTGACCGCTCACATCACTCAAGCACTCCCCGGCCGTGGTCGAGGTCGCCCGTCGGGAGCTCGGCCGGACTACGGGAAGCGAGCGATCTCCGTTCAGATGGTCGACGACATCTTCCAGCCTCGCTGCCGCGAGGACCGACACACCACCCGCGAGCGCTGCCTCTTCACCGTTCGCGTGCGGCACGATGATCGCAGATTGGCCAGACGAATCCGCCTCCAACGCCGTGGCGAGCACCGCCCGGACCGGGCGCAGCGACCCATCGAGGCCGAGTTCCCCCACGAAGGTCGTGTGAGGAAAGGTGGGCTGACGGACCACGCCAGCCGCCGCAAGGATCCCGACCGCGATCGGCAGGTCGAACCCTGTGCCTTCCTTCCGGAGGTCACCCGGCGCGAGACTGGCCACAATGCGCCGCGACGGAAGTCCGTACCCTGTGCTCCGCAGGGCGGCGGCCACCCGTTCTCGTCCCTCCCGAACGGCGCCATGCGGGAGCCCTACGACGGTGAACGAGGGCAGTGCGGTCGCGAGCGCCACCTCTACCCACACAGGGATCACCTCGACCCCCACGACCGCTCCGGTTCGGACTCTCGCAATCACTTCGGAGAGTGACGCACGACCCCGGGCGGTCGAATAGCGCGTTGCGGTTCCACTCTCGTGATCGATACGATCAGACGTCGCTCACGACCCCGTCGCTCGGAGATGCTATGAAAGTTGCCGTGCTCACCGAGACCCGACCTGGCGAATCACGCGTCGCACTCGTGCCCGCGGGTGTGAAGGCACTCGCCAAAGCCGGCTTGGAGGTGTCGATCCAATCGGGCGCCGGGGTCGCGGCCGGTGTGGCAGACTCGGACTACGAAGATGCCGGCGCCACGATCGCAGCCTCCCCCGAAGCGACTCTCGTCGGCGCCAGGATGCTACTCCACGTGAATCCTCCCACCGACGAAGAGATTGCCGCCCTTCCACCCGAGTCGATTCTCGTCTCCTTTCTCAATCCTCTCGGCGATCCCGGTCGGGTGAAGCGCCTCGCCGAGGCGCACGTAACCGGCGTTTCCATGGAGATGGTACCACGGATCACGAGAGCCCAGTCGATGGACGCTCTATCGTCACAAGCCACCGTAGCTGGATACAAAGCGGTGCTTCTCGGAGCCGATCATCTACCGAAGCTGCTCCCGATGTTCACCACGGCCGCCGGCACCATCCGACCTGGGAAAGCACTTGTCCTAGGCGCAGGTGTGGCGGGCCTCCAGGCCATCGCAACGGCCCGACGCCTGGGAGCCGTGGTTGAGGCGTTCGACGTCCGACCTGCGGTGAAGGAGCAAGTGGAGAGTCTGGGAGCCACCTTCCTCGAAGCCGACGAAGCGGTGACGGCAGAAGGTGAAGGCGGATACGCGGCAGAACTGTCGGAAGACCAGCACGAGAAGGAGCTTCAGCTCATCGCGGGAGCGATCGCCAGCGCAGATCTGGTCATCACGACGGCGCAGATTCCCGGACGCCCCGCCCCGCTCCTGATCACGGACGAGATGCTCACGTCGATGAAGGACGGTTCTGTCGTGGTCGATCTGGCGTCGGAAAGCGGCGGCAACTGCAGTGCAACCGAGTCCGGTAAGACCGTCACTGCCTACGGCGTGCAGGTGATGGGTCCCGCAAATCTCCCTGCGACGATCCCTGTGCACGCTTCCCAGATGTACTCGAAGAACATCGTGACACTCGTCTCCGAGTTCATCGGGGACGAGGGCACGATCACTCTGGACTTCGAGAATGATGTCATCGGTCCGGCGACGGTAACGCACGGCGGTGAGGTTCGGAATGACCGCGTGCGAGCCGCTCTGGAAGGAGGAACACAGTAGCATGGGCGAGCTCATCGTGGGTCTGTATGTGTTCGTGCTCGCCGCGCTGACGGGGCGAGAGGTGATCACGAAGGTGCCCCCGACCCTCCACACCCCGCTGATGTCCGGGGCGAATGCGATCTCGGGGATCGCGATCGTGGGGGCAATCGTCGTCGCCGCCAAAGCGGAAGGGGCGCTCCAGATTGGCCTCGGCGTGGCCGCCATCGCCATGGCGATGATCAATGTGGTGGGTGGCTTCATGGTCACCGACCGCATGCTCAGCATGTTCAAGAAGAGGTAGGCCATGACCCTCGCCACCTTCATTGAACTGACCTACCTGGCGTCGGCGGTGCTCTTCGTCGTCGGTCTGAAGCAGCTTCAGTCCCCTGCCACGGCCCGGCGAGGTAACGCGCTGGCCGCGACGGCGATGCTCCTCGCCATCCTCGCCACGATCATCGACACCGAGATCCTCACGTGGACGTGGATCGTGGTGGGTGTCGCACTCGGAAGCCTCATCGGTAGTGTCGCCGCCCGCCGCGTGGAAATGACGGAGATGCCTCAGCTCGTTGGCATCTTCAACGGCTTCGGTGGAGGAGCATCTGCGCTGGTGGCCATCGCAGAGTTCGTCAACAACCCAGCTGTGGGAACGGGTGCCACAGGGGTCACGATCATGCTCGGCTCCTTGATTGGAGCGGTCACCTTCACCGGCTCCTTCGTCGCGTTCGGAAAGTTGCAAGGACTCATCACCGGGAATCCCATCACCTTCCCGGGACAGAATTGGGTCAACCTCGGCATCTTCCTCGGGGCCGTCACCCTGGCCGCTGTCTCCCTCGGGGTGGGCGGTCTGGCGACGCCCCCGCTGACGCTCTTCTGCTTATTCCTGGCCGTATCGCTCGTGCTGGGCGTACTGATCGTCATCCCCATCGGCGGTGCAGATATGCCGGTCGTCATCTCGCTCTTGAATTCGTACTCGGGGCTCGCAGCGAGCGCGGCCGGATTCGTGATCGGGAACATGGTGTTGATCATCTCGGGCGCCCTCGTCGGCGCGGCAGGGCTCATCTTGACGATGCTCATGTGCAAGGGGATGAACCGTTCCCTCGCCAACGT
Source organism: Longimicrobiales bacterium (assembly GCA_965223235.1). Classification (GTDB taxonomy): domain Bacteria; phylum Gemmatimonadota; class Gemmatimonadetes; order Longimicrobiales; family Gaopeijiaceae; genus UBA2589. The sequence continues at coordinate 151,398 of CBDCVV010000007.1, read as the reverse complement.
CATCTTCGGAGGCTTCGGTGGCGAGGTCGCGGGCGTAGATCGCTCTCAGATCGGTCAACGTCCAGTCCGTCGGGCCGACGCCGAGGCCGTCGCCGCCGAGTTGGGGTACGTGAATTCGGTCGTAGTAGTCCCGGGGTATGGCCTGGCCGTCGCGCAAGCTCAACACGAACTCCGCAAGGTCGGCGACTTGCTCACCGAGCGCGGTGTCGACGTTCGGTACGCGATTCACCCGGTGGCCGGTCGCATGCCGGGGCACATGAACGTGCTCTTGGCCGAGGCCGACGTGAGCTACGACAAGCTCTTCGACCTCGAGGAGGTCAATGACGACTTCACGAACACCGATGCCGTCCTCGTGGTGGGCGCGAACGACGTGGTCAACCCGGCGGCGCGGGAACCGACTTCGATTATCGCCGGCATGCCGATCTTGGACGTCGACTACGCACGCCGCGTGATCGTCATGAAGCGCTCCCTTTCCCCGGGCTTCGCGGGGATCGACAACGACCTTTTCTACCTCGACAACACCCTCATGTTCTTCGGCGATGCCAAGGACTCGATGGGCGAGTTGGTACGAGAGATTCGAGATCTCGCCTAGGTACGGCTCACGACAACGACGCTTGGCGGCGAAGCGCCTCCCAGAGTCGTGCAATGTGGTGGCGCGTGGTCCGTACGTTACCGATCGCGCAACGGAGCACGATGTGATCGCCGAGCCGGGTATGTGAAAGGAACGCCTCCCCACTGGCGTTCACAGCCTCCATGATCCGGAGATTGTCGTCATCGGTCGTCAGGCGGCGGAACACGACGAGTCCTAGCTCCACGGGGGCGACGACTTCCCACCCGGGCTCGGCGTCGATCCACGCCGCAAGCTCTTTCGCCATCTCGACGTGAGCTCGGATTCTTCTCCTCAGGCCCTCCGCCCCGAAGTAACGGAGCACGAACCACAGCTTGAGCGAGCGGAAGCGTCGCCCGAGTGAGAGCCCGTAGTCCATCAAATTCCGGGTCTGCCCGTCGTCTCTCGCGCTGAGGTATTCCGGCACCAGCGAGAACGCATGCACCATCTGTGACGGCTCACGACAATACAGTACGGAGCAGTCGATCTGCGTGAAGAGCCACTTGTGTGGATTGATCACGATCGAGTTCGCTGCCTCCCAGCCGCGGAACAGGTGGCGAAGCTCCGGGTCGACCGCCGCAGGCCCTCCGTACGCGGCGTCCACATGCAGCCACACCCCCGCCTCCCTACAGATCGAGGCGATCTCACCGACCGGGTCGAGCGCAGCGGAAGAGGTCGTCCCCAGTGTCGCGACCACGGCCACGGGTCGCACCCCGTTGGCTACGTCCTCCTCCAGAGCAGACCTCAGTGCGGCCGGGTCGAGGCGGTGCTCGGCATCGGTCGCCAGCGCTCGGTATCCGGACCTGCCGAACCCTGCAGCTAAGACACCTTTTTCGATCGAGGAATGGGCCTCGCTGGACGCGTAAATCCTGCCTGGCGGCGCGCCGAACAAGCCGTGCTGTCTCGCCTCCGGGTACGCTTGTTCGCGGGCCGCAACGAGCGCGTAAAAGGTCGAAGAAGAGGCGGTGTCGTTGATAACCCCCTCGAACGACCCGGGTAGACCCACCAGCTCCCGCAGCCATCCCGTGGTGATGAACTCGAGTTCGGTCGCGGCCGGGGAGCTTCTCCACAGCATCGCGTTGACGTTGAGCGCGGCCGTCAGCATCTCACCCAGGATACCGGGTCCGGAGCCGGTCACGGAGAAGTACCCGAAGAACCCCGGGTGATTCCAATGCGTGATTCCCGGCACGACGTGCTCCCGGAAGTCTGCGAGGACTTCTGCCATCGAATCCCCATCCTCCGGGGCGGTCGTGGGGAGCGCGGCCGTGAGGGCACCCGGCGACTGATCGGAGAGGACACGAACTTCGTCGATCTCGTTCAGGAAGTCGGTGATCCAGTCGACGGTCTGGTGTGCGAACGCACGGAACTCCTCGGCGGGCATGTCCCCGAGGTCCTCTCCTTCGAACCCCGCGCGATCCTGGGATGCCCTCGTGCGGTCCGTCACGTCCCGCCAGACAGCTCGAGGGCCCCGTCGAGGAGGATCATCTCTTGAAGCTCACGCTCTAGCTCATCGATCTGGTGCTTCGCCTCCGTGGCCACGTCGGCGCCAGACAGGAGGGGCGTCCCACCATCCTCTCCGAAGAAGTCGAAGAAGAGGGCATCGGTATGCCCGACACTCGCGTGGGTCACCGCGCGATCCAATGCCCGGGTAAGTCGCAGCAATTCCCGGAGTGGAAGCGGGGCCGCGCCTCCCAGCGGAGGATTCCGATACAGCTCCCGAATGACCTGTTCCCGCAGCATCTGCAGCTCCTCGACGATCTCACCGGCCGCGAGCCCTCGCTTCGCACCGACCGCGCCAAACAACGACCAACCCCGGTCCCAAAGTGGTTCGACCTGCAGACGGTAGGGCCCCATCATGACGGGCAACACGGGGACGAGTACCTCCGCGAAGCTCTGAACGAGCTGGTCCGCTTGGCTGCCCCGCCCTACGTCACGGCTTCGGAAGTCGTCGAGCCACGCATCGCGGATCCTCGAGACGCACTCGACGAGCCAGATGGCGAGTTCTCGGGGGCCTACCTGCGCACTCATCGCAACGGACCGCCGCTTGGTTCCACGGGTGCTCGGCCACTCCAAATCTTCAGCGCAACCTGCACCGTCGTCCCCACACCCACCTCCGACTCCACAGATACCTCACCACCCCACGCAGTGACGACCCGGTGCACGATCGCCAGCCCGAGACCCGTCCCTTTGGAGCGCGTGCTGAAGTGAGGCTCGAACACGCGAGGCAACGCCTCCGCCGGAATCCCGACCCCGTCATCTTCTACGGCTAAGACCACGTGCCGGCCGAGATCCGATTCGGTGGTTCGCGCGGAAATTTGGACCCGGGTGCCTTCTTCTCCCGCCAACCTCGCATTCTCGAGAAGATTCACGAGGACCTCTTTGAGTTCGGCAGGCCGCGCCACAACCGCCGGGAGCGAAGCCGGAACATCCTGTTCGAACCGGACCTTCGCGACAGAGCTCCCGTAGAGGGCCATGACCTCGCCGACGATCTCCGAGACGGAGACCGGCTCGAGTGGTGCATCCTGGTCGCCACCCGGCGCCCCGAATCGGGAGAAGGATTGGGCGATCTCTGCGAGTCGATCGATCTCCGAAAGCATCGCATCCGCATTCCGGATGAGGATGCGTTCGAAGTCCGGATGCCGGTCGTCCCACGCCCGGCGCACGTGCTGAATACTCAACTTGATCGGCGTGAGCGGATTCTTCACTTCGTGGGCAACCTGCCGGGCCATTTCGCCCCACGCCAACACCCTTTCGGCACGGAGCTCGTCGGTCACGTCGTCGAGCGCCACAACCACGCCCCGCCGTGGCCCAAAGCTCCCGAGACGCCGCACGCGCACCCGTACGCGGCGTTCCCCCACCTCGAAGTCGGAGTCCGCCTCGTTCGCATCCCCCGCGAGGTAGTCGGCCAGCCACGGCTCCAACTCTGACCCCAACTGCCCAGCGGTCGGAAAGTCACCCCCGACCGACACCTCGGTCCCGAGTAGCTCCTCTGCCCGCGGGTTGACGAGGGTAACCTTACCCCCGGGGTCGAGCGCTACCATGCCCACGGCGGCCTCATCCATGATCAGCTGCGTTCGACGCGAAGTCCGCACCAGCTGTCGACGAGTTCGCCTCACCCTCCCCACCATGCGGTTGAAGGCGCGGAATACGGCCCCGAACTCATCTTGTCTGTGGGCGGGGAGCCGGAGGCTCAGGTCCCCCGACCCGACACTCTCGGACGCTACTTGAAGGGCTTGGATCGGGCGTGTGAGCGCCCGGCCCGCGACCATCGCCAACCCAAGGGACAGCGCCCCACCCAAAAGAACCACGAAGACCAAGAGCTCCACTAGGTCGGTCGTCTGCAGCGCCGTCGACCCGGCCTGCAATGGGATCTGGGCGGCGAGTACGTCTCCGTCTGGTACCCTCCGGAACGCGGTCACATAGCGCCAACGGCCTACCGCCGTCTCCGTGGTGCTTCGCACCGCATCAATCCCGTTGAGTTCGGCGTCGACAGCGAAGGGGATCCAGCCCTCATAGAGCCCGAGCTCCACGAGTTCGTCGACCGACCCCTCTCGAAGCTCTCCTCCCTGATACTCGAGCAACTCGGCTCCAACTTGGCTGGCTAGCCGCTCCATCTCACCTCCCAGGGTGATGTACCAGCCAGCTGCGTCCTCGACGACTCGCTCCGCGATGACTTGCGCGGAACGCCTCGAGGCCTCCGACAGCGCGCGGTAGGCTACCGTGCCGAAGATGGCGTTTGCGAGCGCAAAGAAGCCGAAGAGCGCAAAGGTCACCCGGGCGCGAAACGAAATCACGAGTCTCGAGAGAAGCTCTTCTTGCCGAGGGCGTTCGCGAAGGATCGCCCTCCCGAGCAAGAGGGGGCCCAAGACTAGCAGGAGGGTCAGCACGATCAGTAACCCTGCCCGAGCCACAGCGAGCGGCCCCGTCGGCAAGTCCACCGCGTAGACAGCCCGATACCGTGCATCGTTCGAAAAGTCGAGCCCGACGCCTACTTGCCAACCGTCTCCGGTACGTGCCCGAACGACTTCGCTCGAGCCACTCACACCGTCTGGAAGTGGGAGCACGCTGAGCGCTTGTAGGTCGCTTCCCGCCGCGCCGCGAGCCAATGGGCCCAACCCGGCCGGGCCATCCCGGACCGGGAACGGCGGGGCGACAGCCACCACCATCCGTCCGGCGGTGAGCGGAACGGTCAACACGTATCGAGCGTCGTCTCGGTCAAGCTGAACCAGCCGCGTGCGGCCCGCGGCCCGCCCCTCGGAGACCAGGTCTTGATACGGTTGCGGTTCGCCCTCCGCCACATCGACGCGGAGTCCTTCGCCGGGTGACCCGTCACGACGTTCGATTTGGAGACGCACGGGGTGCCCTGACTCCGAAAGCCCGGAAAGCCGCCACGCCTCATAGAGGATCGTCACCTCCTCGGCCCCGACGACGTCGAGCGAATCCGCCCAAAAGGCGAAGTCGAGGAGCCGATCCTCGAGCACGACGTCCTCGACCGCGTACAAACGTTCTAGACGCCTCTCCCCATTCCCGAGTCGGGCTTCCACTCCGGCGCCCCAGACAATCGGGATCGCTACGGTGGCAGCGATGCCCGTTGCAACGCTCCATGAGACGAGAGGTCTGCGCCACCCACGCCACCCCCTCACACCCATCGCTGCGACACCACTGGGAAGTCCCCAAGCAGCAGCCCATCCAGGGTGGATCGTCCCGGTCAACGAGACCACGACGGCGGCTGCCGCACACAGAGCGATGGCGATACTCGTCGCCAACGCGACCGCCCGCGTATCGCTCGGGCGCTCTCCCGTGTGCGCGAGCGTCGACCCCAGGAAGAGAGCCATGGGCAGAGCGGCGACGAGGAGCACCCCGATCCACTCCAAACGCCCGCCGGCCAGGAGCGAGCTAGGCACCCCGGATAGAATGACGCTCAGCATCGTAGGAAAGACGACGGCGCTCGCTATGGCGACGACGATCGGAGAGACCCGCCACGACCTGCCGGGAAGCACAGCGGCAAGGGCAAAGAGTGCCATCCCGACGAGGACGGCCCGCCCTGGCGCGACTATCGACCAGAGTCCGACCCCATCCGACGGAAGCACGAACAGGGAGTCGAGAGAGGCTACCGAAGCGAGCGATTCCACGGGTACCCACCCCGCCCCGATGACGAGCGCCAAGGCTGCCAAGACGGCATCCGATGGACTCCGTGCGCCTCCCGCGATAAGGAGGGCCCAAGCAACAACCCCGAGCACGCACACCACCCCCGCCCAAAGCCGTCGTATCTCAAGGGCTCGTTCGATAGGCTCAGGCTCGTCCAAGACCACAGATAGGAGCCGATCGTCGCCGAGCTCGAAGTCCCACCCCGGCCCCGCGAAGCCCGGGTCCTCCTCAGTAATGCGAATCCGCTCACCGGACTCGAGGTAGAACCGCTCCGTAAGGTTCCGCATGTCGGCGCCCAGTCCCTCGGGCAGCGAGGCTCGCAGCAAGTAGGCGACGACCCCCACGCGACCGTCTTCGGCCCTTGATGTGATGTAGAGGTACCCGAAGAGTGGGAGGTCGCGATACGTCCAACGCTCGTCCCCCCTCTTGACCTCCTCAGGCACCTTCCCCCTATGGGTTCCGGACCACGCCATCAGGGAGCCATCGGGGCCCACGAGGGCTACCGCCGACGCGCGACTCTCGGTGCGCAGGGCGTCCAACTCCTCGCTCGTCGGAGGACTTCCCTGAGCCAGCCACGCTTCCAGGAGCCCGTCGACAGCGGCTTCCCCTGCGAGGAGCCGCCGATCCTGCAACTCGACCTCGAGTAAGTCACGCACCTCTTCGGTGCGAGGCGTCCAGTATCCTTCCCAGTCGTGGAGAACCCCGGCGACCTGGCGCTCTGCAACGAATCCGACGAGGATGCCGAGCACGGCAACAGACACCCCGGCGGCGCGGCGCAACCCACCCTCGAACGCGGTGACCGTCACCGCTACGATCCCCAGCGAGGCCACGATGAGCGGCCAAGCGTCACTCCCCCCGGACCAGACCCACAGGGCCACGACAGAAAGCCACGGCCCGGCGCTCAATACGTGCCGGTATACCCCCGAGTCCAATCCCTCAGGAGGATCGAGTGTCATACGCGATCGATGAACTGCCTTGGGTCGACCTGGGCCGCATGATCGAGCAAGACGGTCGGATGATTCTTCCGGTGGGGGCGCTGGAGCAGCACGGTCCGCACCTCCCGGTCGGGTCCAACGTGATCATCGCCGACCGCGTCGCTCGGGCGATATCCGAGCGGCTGGGGATCTTGAGAGCGCCTTCCATCTGCTACGGCGTGACCCACCAAGGGGATCCGTATCCCGGACGCTCTGGGGTGCGACGCAAAACCCTTCATAAAACGGTGAACGAGCTCCTCGAAAGGTGGGATGACGACGGAGTGAAGCAGTACTTCATCATCACGGCACATCGCTTCGAGCCCCATCTCGAAGCACTCCTCATGACGCCTCCGGGACCGTCCCGGAAATCGGTTTACGACTTACATGGGATCGACGTCTCGGATCTACTGGAGTCCGACCCCGAGTCGCAACATGCCGGAGAACTCGAAACCTCCCTCATTCTGCACCTTGCGCCGCAACTCGTCCGCCTGGAGCACTTGAACGACTTCGTGCCTACCGGCAGCGCACTTGAAAAGTACATGCGCGGACGAGCCCCGACACCCCCGCGCACGGCACAAGGCGTCCTTGGGCGGCCTTCTTTGGCGACCGCGAAGAAGGGAGAGCAGATCTACCGCCGATACGTCGACACGCTCAGCGCCTCGATCTCGGCAACTCACAGGGACGGATAGGGTACCAGGCACTCATGAACATCGTGAGAAGTGTCGCGACCGCATGGATCGCCGTGGCTTTGGGGATCCACACTTCCCCCGCCATGGCGCAGGGTGTGCTCGTGGACGAGGGTGAGTTTTCGATCCGGATCGAAGGGGCCGAGGTCGGTACCGAGACGTTCTCCATACGTCGAGCCGGCTCAGGGGTCACCGACCCGGTGTTCGCGACAGGGGTGATTACCATCGAGACGGATCAGAGTCGTCAGGTGATCAGACCCCTCCTCCACGCCGTGCCTCCCGACGGCACCGCAGAGCGATACCAGGTCGATGTCGAAGGGGAGAATCCGGCAGAGATCGCGCTAGCAAGGTCAGGGAGACGATACGTCGCCACGATCCGGTCGGAGATGGGCGCCGAAGACCGTGAGTTCCAGCGAAGACCGGACAGTCGCATTGTCGAAGTCGACGTCGCGCACCACTACTACTTCCTGCGCGGGCTCCGCCCAGGAGCTTCGACGCACGTACTCGAGCCGCGGCACCGTCGACAGCTGACGCTGACTGCGTCATCGAGGCGTGATGAGGAGCTCAATCTCGGACCCAACGTCGTCGCATCGCGACGGGTCACTCTAGTGGAGGACAGCGGCGAAGAGCGGGTCGTCTGGTTCGATCGCCAGGGGCGCGTGCTGCGGGTCGAAGTGAGCGCCCGGGGATACGTGGCGATCCGCACGGATCTGGTGGGGTAGCGCACGCTTCTCACCCCCCCGAGGGCCGTTACCTTACTAGCCGAGTGGCGTGTGGTCGAGTATCCGGATATGAAGAGGATCGGTGGCGATCACGTACTTCAAATCGACGGCTAGCACACCGATGCCCTCGTCCGAAACTGAACGTCGTCCGATGGCGTACGGAGGCACGGCACAGGCCCGACCTTGGAGGGATGAGTTCTTGAGGAGAATCATCGGCGTCGTCGGCGCCTTAGGCGCCTTCGTGCTCGCACCCGCTGCGGCCGACGCACAACAGGCGGTGCCGGAGCAGTTGTCGCTCGTGGATGCCATCGAGATCGCGAGATCCAACAATCCCGGGTACCTACAGGTCCAGAACGACCAGGCGTTGGCCGACTGGAATGTGCGCCAGGCATGGGGGCAGCTTCTGCCATCCGCGAGCGCTACCGGCGGCGTCTCCTGGCAAGGACCGGGAGAAACGCAGCTCCCGGGAGCCGGGATCACGCTCGGCGACCTAGGCTTTGGGAACCAGCCCTCTTACTACACGTCACGGTACTCGCTCGGCGTCAACTACGGGCTGACGTGGGCCACGATTCTCGGGCCGAAGGAGGCGAAGGCTCAAAGGCGCGCCACCATCGCGGGAATCGGCGCGGCCGAAGCGAACCTCGTCTCCCAAGTCACGTCCGGATACATCGCGCTTCTCCGAGCCGTCGACGCGGTTCGGATCGCGCAACTTCAGCTCGAGAACAACGAGTTCAATTTGCGACTCGCCGAGGGTCGGCTCGCGGTCGGATCGGTCACCGCCATTGATGTCGGGCAGGCCGAGGTGCTCGTGGGTCGGGCCCGTGTCACGCTGCTCCAAGCCGAGAATGGCCTCACCACGTCGAGAATGAGGTTGCTTCAACTCCTAGGACTCCCGGTGAGCCAGGACTTCGAGCCTGCGACGACCTTCGCACTCATTGAACCGACGTGGGATTTGGCGTCGCTATCGGCGATGGCGCTCAACCAGAACCCGACACTCCAGCAGCGCCGAGAGTCGACTAACGCCGCGGACGTGGGTGTCAGTGCTGCCTGGTCGCAGTACATGCCGTCACTTTCGATCAGTACCGGATGGAGCGGCTTCGCCCGAGAGGCGAGCAATACGGACTTCCAGGTTGCACAGGCTCAGGGTCAGGTCCAAAGCGCGATCGAGAGCTGCGTCTTTCAGAACGAACTCTTCTCGCGGCTCGCGGATCCGCTTCCGATGACCGACTGCGGCTCGATCGCCTTTACGGACGCACAGGTCGCGGCCATCAACGAGGCAAACAACCAGTTCCCTTTCGGCTTCGTCGGCTCGCCCCCGACCGTCTCGCTCAACGTCAGCATCCCGATCTTCACAGGACTGAGCCGGCAGAGGAACGTCGAAGCCGCCCGTCTTCAGCGCGACGACCTCCGCGAGCAAGTCCGCGAGCAAGAGTTGACGGTGCAGGCGGACCTGGCGATCGGCCTCGAGAACGTCCGCACACTCTACGAGAGCGCGCTGCTCGAGGAGCAGAATCGCGAACTCGCCGAGCGTCAGCTCGACCTCGCTCGTCAGAGGTACCAGCTGGGCGCGATCACCTTTGTGGAGCTCGTGGACGCGCAGACGCTCTTCGCACAGGCGGACGCGGACCGCACGTTCGCTCTGTTTGCCTACCACGACTCTGTGACCACCCTCGAGGCGCTCGTCGGCGCCTCCCTCCGATAAGGACGCATTCGAGAGATGCAGACCCGAACGAAGGTCATGATCGGCGTTGGTGTGGTGGCTGTAATGGCTGCCGCGACCATTCTTTCGGTCCGCCAGGGCGGTGACCGTGGTGTGGAGGTCCGCGTCGAAGGCATTGAAGAGCGGGACCTCGTCGAGATCGTCACGGCGAGCGGGAACATCCGCGCAAGACGAACCGTCGACATCAGCTCTGACGTGAGCGCACGCGTGGCTCAGCTCCTGATCGAAGAGGGGGACGACGTGACCGCAGGGCAAACGCTGCTGCGGCTCGAACGAGACCAACTGCAGGCGGCCCTCGCGAGAAGCCAAGCTTCGTTGGCTCAAGCCCGGGCCCAGGAGTCCCAACAGCTCGCCAACCTCATCCGATCTGAGCGAGATCGCGATCGGCTCGTAAGCTTGTATGCGACCGACTCCCTTCTCGTGAGCCGGCTCGAGCTGGACAACGCGCAAACCGACTTCGAGATCCAAACGTCGATGCTCGAGTCCGCGCGTTTCGGTGTCTCTCAGGCGCAAGCGAGCGTCGACGAAGCCGCCGACAGGCTCTCCAAGACTGTGTTCGTAGCCCCGATGTCGGGCAAGGTTACGCGCCTCAATGTGGAGGAAGGCGAAACCGTCATCATCGGAACGATGAACAACGCGGGATCCCTCGTGCTCACGATCTCCGATCTGGAGGTCATCGAGGTCGTGGTCAAGGTCGACGAGACGGAAGTGTCCGAGATCTCGCTGGGCGATAGCGCCTCGATCCGCATCGACGCGTTCCCCGACCAGGAGTTCGCGGGTCGCGTCACAGAGATCGGGAACTCGGCCATCAATCCTCCGAGCCAGCAAGCCGCTGGTCAACAAGCCGCGATCGACTTCGAAGTGGTGCTTACCCTGGCAGCCACAGACACTCCGCTACGCCCCGATCTCTCGGCGACTGCCGATATCATCGTGGAGAGTCGCACCCAGGTGCCGGCCGTCCCGATCATCGCCCTGACCGTACGCGATCGAGCTGAGCTCGACCTCGAGACGGAGGCGGCGGCGGGCGGGGACGAGACTGCGGACTCCGATGTCGAGGGCGTCTTTCTCGTCAATGCAGGCGAAGTCTCCTTCGAACCAGTTTCGGTGGGCATCGCGGGGAGAGAGTACTTCGAAGTACTGTCCGGGCTCTCGCCGGGCGATTCCGTGGTGGCCGGACCGTATCAACGCATTCGCCAGCTGCGTAATGGCGATGCGATCCGCGTGACTGCCACGGACGAGTCCTCGGCGGACGAAGAGAGCAGGTAGCGACCGATGCACCTCTGGGAGGGCGTGTCCCTCGCGTTCCAACAGATTCGCTCCGAGAAGCTCAAGTCGTTCTTCTCGCTGCTCGGCGTGATCCTCGGGGTGATGTTCCTCATCGTAGTCGTAACGGTGGTCGAAGGACTCGACCGGTATGTCCGCGAAGACTTCACTTCGCAGGTATTCGGCATCAACACCGTGACACTCACCCGCTGGCCCGAGGTGAACATCAACGTGTCGCGGGAGGAGTGGAGAGAGCGCCGGCGTAGGCCACGACTCCAAATCGACGACGCGGACGCTATCCGAGATGCCCTAGCGATTCCCGCTCGCGTAGCTGTCGAGAGTACGACAGGAACGAGCGTGGTCGGCGACAACGGCGTCACCGCCAGCGGTGTCCGGGTGATCGGTGCGTCTCCCGAGATCTTCGCCATCCGAGATTACGAGATCGTCGACGGCGGGCGCGCCTTCACGACCCAGGAAGATGAAGCAGGAACGCCGGTCATCGTGATCGGGGCCGAAACCGCCAACCGCGTCTTCGAAGGTCTCGAGCCAGTGGGGCGGTCCTTGCGCGTCCGCGGCTTCCCTTACCGCATCGTAGGCGTGCTCGAGGAAGAGGGAACGCTCTTTGGCCAGTCCCTCGACAACATGGTGATCGCCCCCTCCCGTTCCCCCCTGAGGGCGATCACCGCTCCACGCGGTTTCGTGGACAACATCCTGATCCAGGCGATCAATCCCGACGACCTCCGGGAAATCCAGCTGGAGGTCGAGGGCATCATGCGTGCTCGCAGGAAGCTGCGCCCGAGCCAAGAGGCCAACTTCGCACTAGAGACCGCGGACCAGGCGATCAGCTTCTGGGATACCATCTCGCGCATTCTGTTTACGGCGCTTCCGGTGCTCGTATCGATCTCGCTCGTCGTCGGCGGAATCGTGATCATGAACATCATGCTGGTCTCGGTCATGGAGCGCACGCGCGAGATCGGCGTCCGGAAGGCTCTCGGCGCGCGCCGGCGAGACATCCTGTCTCAGGTCCTCATCGAGTCCGCGACCCTCTCCACGGTTGGAGCCGCGTTCGGAGTCGGTGTCGGGCTGTCGATCGCGAAGTTCATTGAGGCGGTGTCACCGATGCCCGCGGCGGTAGCGCCTCGGTGGATCACATTGGGTGTCGCACTTGGCCTTACGGTCGGGATCATCGCCGGAGTTTATCCGGCGGCGAGGGCGTCCCGGCTCGACCCCGTCGACGCGCTCCGGTACGAGTAATGAATACGGACGGCGATCGACGCGGGCTGCGGCCACTCCTAGAAGGGATCGCCATCGCTGGGGAGGCGATCACAGCGAACAAGGTCCGGTCGATTCTCACGGTGATCGGAGTGGCTGTGGGAGTCTCGGTCGTCGTCGCGATCGGCGCGATCATGACGGGGATTCGGTCTGAAGTGCTGACCGCGATCGAGTCCGCGGGACCCGAGAACTTCGTAGTCACTCGGTTCAACTACCTCGCGATCACCATCGACGGTGGTAACAACCGACCCCCTTGGTGGGGGCGCCCCATCGTGGAGCCCGAAGAAGCCGAGTACGTCGAAGCACTCCCGGCTGTCTCAGACGCGCTGTACGACGTCGGAAACTTCAACGTCGACATCGTCTACGACGGCGACCCGATCGAGGGTACTCTCGCCAGCGGCTCGTCCGCTGGATGGGCCGCATACCAGACAGGCGACTTCGTGTCCGGACGTGATTTCACGCCCGCGGAGGTCGAACAGAACCGGGCCGTCGTCATCATCACCGAGAGCTTGGCCGAGGCGCTCTTCGGAGAACGAGACCCACTGGGTCGAAGGATCCGAGTTACGAACGGGTCGCGAGCGACCCTCGTCCCCTTCACCGTGATCGGGATCTATCGCCCCGAAGAGAATATCTTCTCCACTGCCTTCCAGAACTGGGCCGTGTTCCCATGGACTGCCGCGGTCCGGCGGCTGCGACAGAGTCAGTTCCAGGCGCAGATCCTTGTGGTACCGGTGGATTCGGTCACAGGGGCACGGGCTCAGGACGACGTGACGGCAGCCATGCGGGGCATTCGAGGGTTAGGGCCGCGGGATGAAAACACCTTCAATCTGATGAGCTCCGACCAGATTGCTGAGACGTTCAATAGGATCACGGGCATCTTCTTCTTAGTGATTCTCCTCTTGGCATCGGCAGGACTACTCGTCGGAGGCGTCGGCGTCATCGGAATCATGTTGATCTCCGTGACGGAGCGCACACGCGAGATCGGCGTACGCAAAGCCCTCGGCGCGACTCGGCGCGAAGTACTGTGGCAGTTTCTCGTGGAGGCGTCGTGCCTCACGGTCGGAGGGGCGGCCATGGGACTCTTGATCGGCTGGGGTATGGCTCGAGGAGTGGCGAGGTTCTCCCCGCTCCCAGCAGCCGTCCCCGTGTGGGCGGTGGTGGCGGCCTTGGGAATGGCGGCCTTCACCGGTATGCTCTTCGGGCTCCTTCCTGCGTACCGCGCCAGTCGCCTCGAACCGGTGGTGGCGCTCCGATTCGAGTAGGCCCATGAACGATCGCTCGGCCCCACTGGATGTACTCGCCGTCATGGCCCACCCTGACGACGCGGAACTCCTTTGCGGCGGCACCCTGATCAAAAGCGCGGGGCGAGGAAAGAACGTCGGAATTCTCGACCTCACAGCCGGTGAGATGGGGTCGGCCGGTTCGGCGAGCATACGTGCCCGGGAAGCGGCGGAGGCCGCCGGCCAGATGGGGCTCGCCATGCGGATGTGCGCCGAGCTCCCCGACGCGGCGCTCCGCAACGACGAAGAGTCTCGCCTGGTCGTCGCCGCCCACCTGCGCGCGCTACGCCCGCGAGTGGTGATTACCCATTGGAAGGAAGGGAGACACCGGGACCACCGCATCGCCGCCGAACTCGTGCGCGACGCATGCTTTTTGAGTGGCCTGAAGAAGCTGGCCCTCCCCTCCGATCCCTTCCGCCCACACAAGTTGATCTACGCGACTGCATTTCGTGAAGACGCCGACCCACCCGATTTCGTCGTCGACATCACGAGCCAGATGGAGCGGAAGCTCGATGTGATCAGTGTGTTTTCGTCTCAGTTCGACGGAGCGACGCAAGCAGGTGAAGTATTCCCCGCGGGGGACCGACCCCTCATGGAGCAAATTCGAACCAAGATGGGACATTACGGATCGCTCATCCGTGTGCGGTACGGCGAGCCCTTTCGAGTCGACGAGGCGTTGGAGGTCGACGAGATCGCCGACCTGTCCGTAGCCACGTTCTAGGCCCTTGTCGCGCATCTATCTCGACCACGCGGCCACGACTCCGGTCCGACCCGAAGTCATCCGGGCAATGGAGCCGTACCTCCACGATCGCTTCGGGAATCCGTCGAGCCTCCATTCATGGGGTCAGGAAGCCCGAGGTGCGCTCGAAGAGGCCCGTGCGGAGCTGGCGGGAGCGATCGGCGCGAAGTCATCTGAAGTCTACTTCGTCCGCGGTGGCACCGAGTCCGACAACCTGGCTCTGACCGGGACCGTGCTCGCGGGTCCAACATCGCATCGCTCCCTTGCCGTGTCCGCCGTAGAGCACAGTGCCGTGCTCGAGACCGCGGCTTGGCTTCACGAGGCGATGGGTGTACCGCTGACCACTGTCTCCGTCTCTCCTTCGGGTGAGGTGGACATTCGAGCCGTCGAGGAGGCAGCCAACGCTCACCCGGTGACGTGCTCGATGATGTGGGCCAACAACGAAACCGGGCAGCTGCTCCCACTCTCCCAGATCGTGGATGTGGTCAAAGACGCCGATGGAGTAGTGCACTCTGATGCCTGCCAAGCGCTCGGGAAGGTCCCGGTGGATGTCCGGTCCGTCCAGGTCGACCTCCTCTCGGGTACCGGCCACAAGATCGAGGGGCCCAAGGGGGCCGGATTCCTCTTCGTACGGACAGGCACCGATATTCACCCCCGAATTTTCGGTGGGAGCCAAGAGCGCGGGGTGCGTCCCGGCACCGAGGATGTCGCGGGCGCGGTGGGACTGGCGCGGGCGGTACGGCTCGCAACCGAAGAGCAAGACTCGAAGGCGAGGAGACTCGGGGCGCTACGTAGCCAGATGGAGCGTTGTTTGGTCGAAATGATCCCCGGCGTACGCATCAACTCAAGCGCGGCGGACCGCGCGACTCATGTCCTTAGTGTGGGGATTCCAGAGGTAGAGGACGGTGCCGCCTTACTCATGGCCCTGGACGTCGAGGGCATCGCTGCCTCGGGTGGGTCCGCATGCCACAGCGCGAGCGGGTCCGGTAGCCACGTGATAGGAGCGCTCTACGGAGCAGATGATCCCTATGTGACCGTGCGATTCTCATTCGGAAGCCAGACGACGGAGGAAGAGGTGAAGAAGGCGTGCACCGTCCTCGCTCGTGTCGTGACTCGGCTCTCGGCTCGAGGCGAGTCCGGAGCGCTCGCCCCGTGAGCAGAGTGTTGGTAGCGATGTCGGGCGGGGTCGACTCGTCGTTGGCGGCAGCGTTGCTGTCGGAATCCGGTCACGACGTGATTGGAGTGACGATGAAGACGTTCTGCTACTCCGATATTCCCGCACATGGAAAGACGTGCTGCGGGCTCGATGGGATCTCGGACGCGAAGAGAGTCGCGCATCGACTCGGCATCCCTCACTACGTCTTCGACGTCGAGGAAGACTTCACCCGCGACGTGATCGACGACTTCGTCGCCGAGTACGCCGTGGGTCGGACGCCCAACCCGTGCGTTCGGTGCAACAGCAACACCAAGTTCCGCGACCTACTCGCACGTGGCGAAGCGCTCGGATGTGATCAGATCGCGACTGGGCACTACGTCCGGATCGAGAGAGAGGGAGGTCGCGCCTGGCTCGCACGTGGAAGCGACGCGCAAAAGGACCAGTCATACTTCCTCTGGGGGCTCCCGAGTGGGATGCTCGACCGCCTTCTCTTTCCACTAGGAGAGTTGACCAAGCGCGAAGTGCGTTCTCGGGCGAGGGCCCTCGAGCTGGCGACCGCAGAGAAACCTGAGTCACAAGAGATCTGCTTCGTGCCGACCGGCGACTACCGTGATCTCCTCCACCGCCGGCTCGGTCCTGTTCACCCCGCCCTACAGCCTGGCCCCATCGTGCTTCAAGACGGCGAGGTCGTCGGAGAGCACAACGGCTTCGCCGGCTTCACCGTAGGCCAACGCAAGGGCCTAGGTGGTGGTTTCTCGGAGCCGATGTTCGTGCTCCGCATCGAACCCGAGTCGCGCGCTGTGGTCGTGGGTCGGTTCGATGAGCTCTTCAGCGATACCGTGACCGTAGAGGGCACGAACTGGCTGGCACCTCCGCCTGATCCCGGAAAGCGGGTCCGCGTCCAGCTCCGCTACCGTGCACCGGCGGTACCCGCCATCGTAGCTACTGATGAGACTAGCTATCCCGACTCCATCAGGCTCGACCTCGAGAATCCGCACCGTGCGGTTACACCAGGGCAGTCCGCCGTGGTGTTCGACGGCGAGCGCGTGCTGGGTGGAGGGCGGATCTCATCGTCCGAGCTCCGCACCGTTAGTGCTTGAGACCGCTCGCCTCGGCGAAGTCTTCCATCATCTTGCGTTCCTCGTCGGATAGCTGGTCGGGAACGGAGACGACCACTTCGACATACTGGTCCCCGGTCCGATCCCCCTTCGAAACCCCCTGGCCTGGCACTCTGAACTTCGTACCCGACTGAGTGCCTTTGGGGATGTTCAGGACCACCTTTTTCCCAGAGATCGTTCGGACACGGATCTTCGATCCGAGTGTCGCCTGGACGATGTTGATGGGAACGCGCACATGGATGTTCAAGCCATCCCTACGGAAGAACTTATGCGGCTTGACCTTGTAGCTGATAATCAGATCTCCTGGAGCACCCCCGCTGCGCCCGCGCTCCCCCTGCCCCGGAATCCGGACCTTTGAACCCGTCTCGACCCCCGGGCGCACGTTGATCGAGATCTTGCGTTGCTGCCTTACTGCTCCTCGGCCCTTACACGACGCGCAGGGAGTCTCGGGAAGCTTTCCGCGACCGAAGCAGGCGGGACATGGCCTCTTTACCGCAAATCCACCTTGCCCAAACGAGACGTTCCCCGTCCCCTTGCACTCATCGCACTGCTTCACCGCCGTGCCCGGCTTCGCTCCATCCCCTCCGCACGTTGCGCAATCCTCGGTAATCGCGACGTCGACCGAGATCTTCCCTCCCTTCACAGCCGTCAGGAAGGGGATCTCGACCACGTACTCCACGTTGGCTCCCTTCCGGCGGTCCGACTTCTTCTTCTGACCGGCGGCTGGTCGCCCGGACGGAGCTTCCTTCTCCTTACCTAAATCGAAAAGGGAGCTGAACATGTCCGAGATGTTCCCAAAGCCACCCTGGAAGTCTTCGAATGAGAAGCCTGGATCGCCCCCCGGAGCCCGCGGTCCACCGCCGGCCCTCCCGGTCCCGAACCCGATCGACCCCAAACGACGCATCTGGTCGTATTGCTTCCGCTTCTTGGGGTCGCTGAGAACAGCGTTCGCCTCACCGATCTCCTTAAAGCGCTCCGCCGCTTTGGGATTCCCAGGATTCGCGTCCGGATGGTTCTCCTTCGCGAGTTTGCGATACGCCTTCTTGATTTCCTCAGGGGTCGCCTTGTCCTTGACCCCGAGAATCTTGTAGAAGTCCTTCGGTGCGCCCGCCATCCCGATCCCGTCCCTAGCCCTGAGTGTACACGCTCACCCGGGCGGGCCGGACGAGGATACCCTTCATCGAATAGCCCTTCTGAAAGACCTGAGCCACCCTATCGAGCTGATCATCGGATTCGGGCGGAACGCGCATCATCGCTTCCATCCGCTCCGGATCGAAGATCTCACCCGTTGGGTCGCTCATCTCGACCTGAGCGTCGGCGAGTGTTCTGAGAAACTTCCTTTCCACGAGGTCGATGCCTTCCATGATGGCTTCTACCGTCGCGTTGCTCAGATCCAGGTCAGCGACGCGATGAAGATCGTCCAAGACGTCTAGAAACTTCTCCACGAGGTCCGCTTGAGCGCGAGACCACGCCGAGAGCCGCTCCTGCTCACTCCGCCGCTTGAAGTTGTTGAACTCGGCGACCAATCGAAGGTGACGATCGTTGAGTCCATCGTAATCGTCTTGGAGCGTCTGGAAGGCCTCGTCCGAGGGAGCCGTGTCGGGAGATGGCTCTCCCACCTGGACATCGGCGGCCGCATCGATCCCGTTCTCTGGGTCAGCCGATGACGCTTCCGTCACACCCTCGGCCAACGCCTCTTCGGGCACGGTACCCTCAGGCGCCGCTTCATCACTATTGGTCACTTCGGTAATCGGGGTCGCAGGAATGGAATGGCAAGGAAAATCGGATGCCTGGGTCGAACCGTAAGATACCACCTTCGACGCCGTCGGTTCAGGCCTATTTCAGCGCGTCGCCATCGGACCGTGGATCCAACAGCATCCGGTACAGAAGGTCGAGCGCCGCCTGCGCCGACCTTTCGCGCACCGCCGTCCGGTCGCCTGCAAACCGACCGAGCCTCGCTTCGGTCCGGTCGCCGAGCGCAACGGCGTACCACACCGAGCCGACAGGCTTCTCCAGAGACCCACCATCCGGACCGGCCACCCCGGTGATCGCTACACCGACGTCAGATCCGAATCGGTCGACCGCGCCACTCGCCAATGCCCTCGCCACTGGCTCGGATACGGCGCCTGAGTCGTGGAGTAGCTCTGCCTTGACGCCCAACAGCTCCGACTTGGCATGGTTCGAATACGCGACCACCCCTCCGAGAAATACCCGACCGGCTCCCGGCCGGTCGGTAAAGCGCTTGGCCAAGATCCCCCCGGTACAACTCTCTGCCACCGATAGGGTTAGTCCCCTGTCTTCGAGTAGGGCGCGAACTGCTGACACCAGGTCGCCGTCCGCCGACTCGAATCGCCAAGGCCGAAGCACGTCATCGAGCGAGGTGACCACTCGATCCAAGTGAGAGTACGCTTCCGTGCTCGAGCCAGCTCGCGTAGAAAAGCGGAGGTCGACTCCGATTAGACCCGGGAGAAACGCCACTTCGACGCCTTCCGTACTGGCAGATCCCTTCGCGAGGGCCCGCTCTACCTCGGACGCCAATCGAGACTCTGGAACCCCGGTGGTGTGCACAACCCGATGATACAGACGACTCCCCCCGCCCGCCGTCGCCTCCAACCACTCGCCGAGTGCCCCGTTCACGATCGCCATCATCTCGCGCGGCACCCCGGGCAGTAGCAGAATCGCACCCTGGGCTGTGCTGATCACGAGGCCGGGAGCCGTCCCGATGGGGTTCTCGAACGCCCTCACCCCCGACCGGACCTCGTATTGGTTCTCGAGCGTGTTCGGCAGCTCTACGTCGAGAGACTCGGCCACCGCCTTTTTGGTGACGTCATCGGCCGTCGGTCCGAGGCCTCCCGTACACACGACAAGCGCTGCGCGAGAAGAAAGTTCTCGGACCGCCTCTCCAATCGCACTCTCGTCGTCGCCCACCGAGGTAAGGGAGACGACGGTATACCCGACGGCGGCGAGCCGCTCGGCTAGCCAGGTGGCGTTCGTGTCGACGGTCTGGCCGAACAGGAGCTCGTTTCCGACCGTTAGAATCGCGGCCGTGGCCACACCTACTCCTTCAGTCTCGAATCCCAACGACCGTCCGGTACGACCAGAGGTAGTCGAGCATGGAGTAGATCGTCAGCACGATGGCGATCACCAATGTCACCCCGATGAGGCCGCCAACTCCCTGGGAGAACACCTCCCAGACCCCTCCTCGCCAACCCCGTGCCGCGGAAACCTGGACGAGTGGCAACCAGAGTAGGGCAGCCCCGATGAAGATCATCTGAAAGAGTGCTTTCCGCTTGCCGGCGGTGCCGGCGGCGATGACGACGCCTTTTCGCGCCGCATAGCTACGGAATACCGTCATGAAGATCTCGCGCCCGAAGATGACGACGAGCACCCACAACGGAAGCGGGCCCCACCATGGAAGCGGGTCGAGTTCCCCACCGCGGTGAGAGATGAGGTAGATCGGAACCAACGTCACCGCGAGAAGAAGCTTGTCTGCGATGGGGTCTAGCAGTTTGCCAATGTCCGTGATCAAGTCGTAGCGGCGAGCCAAATATCCGTCGTACACGTCCGATAGAGCGGCGACCACGAAAAGACCGAACGCGGCGAAGCGGAGCGTCAGCTCCGGTGACAACGTCAGCCAAAAGAGCACCGGACACGCGGCGATTCGACTGATCGTGATGATGTTGGGCGCGTTCAGCCGGAGATCACCCATTGCGAGAAGTCCGCTCCGGAGCCAACCCGGAGGGCCCCGTCGTCAGGAAAGCTCTTCGACGACGAGCTTGCTGACGCACGACAGCGTCTCGAACACGCCGGTACCCTCGATCGCGACCGCCTCGAAGTCTGGCACACCCATAGGGTTGATCTGTGCTCGCAGCTCCTCAGGGGAGAGGATGTTGGGGAGATCCCGCTTGTTGTACTGGATCGCGAAGGGGATCGTCTCGAGGTCGTATCCGTACGTCTCTAGATTCTCGTAGAGGTTGTGCATCGACTCGATATTGGCTTCGGCTCGGGACGCTTGCGAGTCCGCGACGAAGACGAGTCCGTCGACACCCTTCAGAATCAGGCGCCGACTCGCGTTGTAGTACACCTGCCCAGGCACCGTGTACAGGTGGAACCGAGTCTTGAACCCCCGCACCTCACCCAGGTCGATCGGCAAGAAGTCGAAGAAGAGAGTGCGCTCAGTTTCCGTCGCGAGGGAGATCATCTTCCCCTTCGTATCCGGATTCACCTTGGTGTAGATGTACTCGAGGTTCGTCGTCTTCCCCCCAAGCCCGGTACCGTAGTACACGATCTTGCAATTGATCTCACGCGAGGCGTAGTTGATCATCGACATAGGTCGACGCTACCTCCCCAGCAGTGTGAGTCGTGAAGCCACGGAAACTCCGATCGATGGCGATCCGGAGGCGCGCGTGACCCGGCTAGCACGCTCGTCGGACCTCGGAAACGGGGAACGGCCAATAACTTCGGGCCGCCCGGCCTCTGTTGCAAGACTCGTCGTCAACCGGTCCGGGCTCCGGCCTCGGCACGAAGCCGTTCCGCATCCTCGAGCATGCGGTCCACAATCTCTTGGGCCCTCTCGCGGAGCATCTTCCTCGGCTCCCACGCGATGAAGTCCCAAAGGAGCCGGATTAGATCCACCGACGCGGGTTCACGACCGATATGGCCGAGGGCCGCGAGGCGTTTGAACGCCCTTGGACTAAACAGATCCCGCCGGTAACGGCTGATCTGGCCGCGGATGATCACGGCCGCCACCGCGCCTGCAGCTGCTGCCGCCAACACGGTAAGCCCGGCTGTCCGCATCCTCCGATCCATCACATTTCCCTTCTTCCGGCTAGCGCCTGAGCGATCGTGGTCCCGTCAACGTATTCGAGATCACTGCCCACGGGAATCCCGCGAGCCAACCGGGTCACACGAGGCCCGAGAGGCCGAATCTCCTGCTCTAGATAGACCGAAGTAGCTTCCCCCTCCACGCTCGCGTTCGTCGCCACGATGACCTCCTCGATGCCACCCTCCGACTCTTGGATCCGACGGAGAAGCGTAGAGACGTTGAGCTCGTCGGGTCCGACACCGTCGAGAGGAGAAAGATGCCCCCCGAGGACGTGGAAGAGTCCGCGGAAGTGGCCAGTCCGCTCGATCGCCCCGACTTCGTACGCTTCCTCCACCACACAAAGGGTTGATTGATCCCGACGAGGATTCGTACACACCTCACACAGGTCGTGCTCGGTGAAGTTCCCGCACAGACGGCATGCTCGCACCTTCTCAGCCACATCGACGAGGGCACGAGCCAGCCTCCGAGTGTCGTCCTTCGCCCCCTTCATGAGGTGATGGACTAAGCGAAGAGCCGTCTTCGAACCGATTCCGGGAAGCCTCCCGAACTCGTCCGTGAGCCGCTCGATTGCCGACATCGGCTAGAACAGTTTCGGGAGCCCGGGAATATTCAGAGGCAGCCCGCCTGTCACCTTCTTCATCTCTTTTTCGTACTCGGACTGTGCCTTTCCCTGCGCCTCGCTGATCGCAGCGAGCACGAGATCTTCGAGCATCTCGACATCACGCGGGTCCACGCAAGTCGGGTCGATCTTCACCTGTTTGGCTTGGCCCTTCCCGTCGACGGTGACGGTGACCATTCCTCCCCCTGAGGAGGCGGTGATCGACTTCGCACCCAACGATTCCTGCAACTCGTTCATCTTGGCCGAAAACTGCTGACTGAGCTGCACTAACTGGGAGATGTCCGGCATTCCGTTCTTCCGACGAGGGTGGGTCAATCCATGAGTTCTAGATCGAGCTCTTGTACCGCCTGCTCTAGGCGCGGTTCCTGGCGGATGAGCGCTCTCATCGTGTCGTTGCGAGCGTCCGCCTGCGTTACTCGGGGGGCGTCGAGGACCTCCGGGGGTTCCAGCACCTCGACCGACACCGGGCCAGCGATCCACGGCGCCAACGCTTGGCTCAGTGTCTCGGTCATCCCGGCTTCCGTGAGTCGCGCATACGCCGGGCCCGGCGTAGGCCGAATGACTAGGCGGCCGTTGTCGTGGGCCGCGAGCTCCGCAGATCGGAGGAAGGGCCCCAGACCCGAGGGCACGGTCTTCCCGTGCTCCAGCCAAGCCTCCCACCCTCTCAAAGGGTCCGTTGCCGCGACAGGTCGAGCCACCGCCGAGGGGGCCGGAGACGCTTCCCGGGTCGGAGTGCCTTCGGGGATCGACTTTCCACTGCCCCCACGCGATTCACCCCCTCGTCCCCCCTCCCCACGCCCGCCAGACGGCGCCGCGCCACCGAGCGCACCGATCAGCTCCTCCAACGAAACCGTCCGGTCGAGGTAGCTCATGCGCAGGAGGAGCATCTCAATCGGCAGTCGCGGATTCGGGCTTCTGCGAAGACTCCCCTGTGTTTCCAACTCCGACGCTGCGGAGAGCATCCGCACCAGGTCTCCCGCATCGAAGGCTGACGCCAACTCCAAGAGCTGCTCACGCATCGCCTCTTGGACATCGACTTCGGCGGTCGCCGAAAGGCGCAACCTGAGAAGGACCCGGAGAGTCTCGAGCAGGCCGTAGTAGAACTCGACTAAGTCGTACCCTTCGTCGATCAGGGCTTGAACGAGGCCGAAGACCTCTTCGTGGCGTCCTTCTCTTATGATCTCGAGAAGTTGTAGGTACCGCTCCTCTTCGACGAGTCCGAGTACTCTACGGACCGCGTCGAGTTCGACCGCGCCGTCGGTCAGGGATATGACTTGATCGAGCAGGGAGAGCGCGTCTCTCATCCCTCCGTCGGCTTTGCGAGCGATCACTCTGAGGGCCTCGGCCGGAGCCGTCGCGTCCTCGTCTTCCAAGACACGACCAAGCTGAGCGACGATGTCGCTCACGCCGATCCGTCGGAAGTCGAAGCGCTGGCAGCGGGAGAGGATCGGAGCAGCCGCCTGCTGGATCTTCTGGGGCTCCGTAGTGGCAAAGACAAAGATGACCCTCGAGGGCGGCTCCTCGAGAATCTTGAGGAGCGCGTTCCATGCCTCGCGGGTGAGCATGTGGGCCTCATCCACGATGTACACCTTCGTCCGTCCTTCAGCGGAAGGGGCGTACATCGCCCTCTCCCGGAGGTCGCGGGCGTCGTCTACCCCCCGGTTCGAGGCCGCATCGATCTCGACGACATCGAGAGCGGTATGCCCACCCCAGATGCGAGAGCAGCTCTCGCACTCTCCGCAGGGCTCGCCTTCGGCACTCCGGGACGGGCAATTGAGCGCCATCGCCAAGACCCGCGCCAGCGTAGTCTTTCCCACACCCCGAGGCCCACAGAACAAATACGCGTGCCCCACGCGATCGGTCGCGACGGCGCGTCTGAGCGTCTCCGAAACGTGCTCTTGTGTCGACACGTCGGCGAACGACCGCGGCCTGTGCTTTCTCGCTAACGCCTTATGGCTCAATGCACTATGCGCATGCGCTCGAGGGCTACCTAAAAAGAAAATGCCCCAGGCTACCCGCAGCGACGATCACCGCACTTACCGCTGCTACCTGCGGGGTCCTGACGGGATTCGTGAGCTTTCGCCCTGCGGACCTGGGGCACAACGGGAAGCTAACCGGGGGCGCTGACGCGGGTCAACGTGACGACCCATCGAGCTATGCCAGCAGCAGGACCGCTCCGATATCGTGGGCCGAGCGCGTAGCATCTTTCTCGGACGGCGGCGACATGAGACCACAGCCGAATGAACTCGGGGCTTGGGGGGAGGCGGTCGCTGCTCGCCTGCTTCAGACCGCCGGATGGACCGTTGTCGAGCACGGCTTCCGCCTCGGCCGACGAGAGATCGACCTCATTGCAACCCGGAAAGGGACGGTCGCCTTCGTAGAGGTCAAGACTCGCTCGGGTTCCGGCTTCGGGACTCCGGAAGAAGCCGTCACCTGGCGTAAACGGCGCGAGATCGAGGTCGTGGCGACCGCGTACCTCACCTCAAGAGACCACGCCTATACCGATGTCCGGTTCGACGTGGTCTCGATCGTTACGGACGCGCGAAAGCGAATCGTCCGGTGCGAGCACATCGAAGACGCGTGGCGTCCAGAGCCACGCAACCGGTAACTACCCTGCGGTCACAGCGTGAAGTGCCGGGGTGACGCTACGACCGATCGCCGCCGCGATCAGCTGGACCTCATTCATGAGACGACTGAAGTCTTCCGGATAGAGCGACTGTGCGCCATCGGATAGGGCCGACGGCGGGTCTGGGTGGACCTCTACGATCAACCCGTCAGCACCGGCCGCCACCGCAGCTCGTCCCATCGGGATCACCTTCGACCGCAATCCGGTGCCGTGGCTCGGGTCGGCGATGATCGGTAGGTGCGATAAAGATTGAACGACGGGAATCGCCGCCAGGTCGAGCAGATTTCGGGTGTGCTTCGCGAAGCTACGGACGCCGCGCTCACACAGAATGACGTCGTCGTTGCCCTCGGCGAGAATGTACTCGGCCGCCAGGAGAAACTCCTCGATCGTCGCAGACATGCCGCGTTTGAGGAGGACCGGCTTACCGAGTTGGCCGACCCGTCGAAGCAGTGGGTAGTTTTGCATGTTGCGCGCGCCGATCTGGATCACATCGGCGTACTCGGCCACGACCTCCGCGCCCTCAGGATCGACCGCCTCGGTCACGATCGCCAAACCCGTATCTTCGCGGGCTTTCGCCAGGTATTCCAACGCCTGCACGCCAAGGCCCTGAAATGAATACGGAGACGTCCGGGGTTTGAATGCTCCCCCGCGTAGGACTGTGGCCCCTTGCTCCCTCACCTGATGGGCGATGTCCAGCAGCTGTTCTTCGCCCTCGACAGCGCACGGACCCGCCATGACGACGACCTCGGTGTCACCCACCACCGTTCCGTTGGCAAGGCGCACCACCGTGTCTTCCTCTTTCCACTCCCTCGAGACCTGTTTGTACGCGTGGGTCACAGGGATCACCTGCAAGACACCGTCGAGTCCTTGCAGGCGCGCTGAGTCGACTCTGCCGTCGTTTCCGATCAGCCCCACTGCCGTGCGCTGACCCCCTGGGATCGGGCGAGCCTCATAACCCATCTCATTGATGGTTTGGACAACCCCGGAGATCTGCTCGTCCGAGGCGCTGTGCTTCATGACGACGAGCATCGCACCGTGTCCTTCTCAGAGAATGGAGCCCTCAAGTCTACTGACCGGCCCCTCTGGGGTCCACGCCTGTTCCGACCCTCGAAAGACCGACGCGATCAGATGAAAACTAGGCCGCTCCAGCTGCTTCAAGTGCCTCTTGCAGCCTCACACCTACGATCGTGCTCACCCCGGGCTCTTCCATGGTGACGCCGTAGATCCAATCCGCCGCCTCGATGGTCCGCGGATTGTGTGTGATGACGACGAACTGAGTCTGGTGACTGAACTCCTGCAGCAGACGGATAAACCGCCCGATATTGTTCTCGTCGAGCGGGGCGTCGACCTCGTCGAGGACGCAGAAAGGACTCGGCTTGACCAGGTAGATCCCGAACAAGAGCGAGAGTGCAGTCAACGCACGCTCTCCCCCAGAAAGGAGGTCAATTCGCTGCGTCTTCTTACCTCGCGGCGACGCATGAATCTCGATCGGGGACTCGAGTGGGTCTTCCGGGTCTCTCAGCCAGAGATCGGCCTCCCCGCCCTCGAACAGCCGCAGGAACGTGTTGCGGAACTGCTCTCGAATTTGGTCGAAAGTGGTCTCGAAGAGTTCGTTCGCCGTCTTGTTGATTTCGCGGATCGCAGAGCGCAGGTCGTTCCTGGCCTCGACGAGGTCTTCACGCTGACCGGTCAAGAAGTCGAGCCGTTCACTTTCCTCCGCGTGCTCCTCGACGGCGAGCATGTTTACGGGCCCAAGGCGGTCGATGGCGATGACCAAGTCTTCGAGCTCTCGCTCGAGCGCCTCCGGCTCGCCTTCCACCGGCTCGGCTTCCGTCAACAACGTGTCCAAGGGCCGACCCCACTCTCCCTCCAACCGCTCGCGGATCCGCTCGATTCGACTGCTCACTTCCTGCTGCTCGAGCTCCAGCGCGTGCCGTCGGTCGGAAGCCGCGCGCTCCGCCGTTCGAGCTTCACGGGCCCGCCGCTCTGCAACTGACAACTCTTCAGAGATGGAGCGGAGCACCTCGTCCCGCTCCCGAAGGTCGGCCTCCGCCGTCGTTCGCTCCACGAAGAGCGCTTCCGTCTCGGCCGCGCCTCGCTGCTTGAGCTCTTCCGC
Organism: Longimicrobiales bacterium; assembly: GCA_965223235.1. Classification (GTDB taxonomy): domain Bacteria; phylum Gemmatimonadota; class Gemmatimonadetes; order Longimicrobiales; family Gaopeijiaceae; genus UBA2589. The sequence continues at coordinate 124,527 of CBDCVV010000007.1, read as the reverse complement.
TTCTCTCGCATCGTCGAGCAACGCGGCTTCTTCGCGATCCAGCGACACCACACGGCCTTCCGCGCGATCCCGAGCCGCCTCGATCGTTTCCAGGCGCTCTTCGACCCTGCGCAGCTCGCCCTCGAGTCGAGCCACGTCCACTGCGAGCCTTGCTTCTTCCGCCCGCCCCGTTTCCCATAGCTCCCGGGCAGCCTCGACCGCAGCGACGGCGGCACCCCGTTCGGTCTGGAGCTCGGACTCTTGGGTCAAGAGAAGAGAACGATCGTCACGAGCCTCGGCGGCCCTCTCGATCGCACGAGAGCGAGCACCCCGCGTGCCTTCGAGTTGCCGTGCGAGTTCGTCGCGAACTCGATCCATCCGGCTTCGTTGATCGGCCTGCGCCGAGAACTCACCGTGGACGCCGCGGTGCTCATCTTCGGCCAAGAGTTCGGCTGCTCGAGCGGCGTGTGCAGCCGCCTCCGCCTCCTCCAAAGCCGTACCCGCCGCCTCCGCTGCCTGGCGCGCGAGCGCCTCTTCCCTCTCGGCCTCGGAAACCTCCCTCTCGAGTCGGCGCAGTTCGTCTTTTCGCTGTAGAGCGCCATCAGAGCCGAGCGGAGCACCGACGTGTACGATGCCTCGCTTCGTCATGGCTGCGTTCTCGGGATGTGTTTCTACCCCCCCCAGCAGCGAGCGCACCCACGGAGCTCCGACCCCATGTGGGCGCACCGCACGCATCAGCGTCCCTTCGTCACCGGACACGCCAGGGGCCGAGTCCAGTGGGAGCAGGTGCACACCACCTCCTTCCTTCCATTCATTCTGAAACCAGCGCAACACGCTGTGAACCGCCGTCTGGTCCTTCACGACGACAGCAGAAGTGAGCGGACCGAGGAATGCTTCGACGCGCGTGGACGTCTCTTGATCGGCCTCGATGAAGTCGGCGAGTGTCCCTAGGACTCCCGGCAAGCCCTTGGCGAGCAATGCGCGAACCGTAGGCCCGGCTCCGACACGCTCTTGGTCGAGTCGTTCGAGGGCGTCGCGGCGAGCCGTCAACGCCGCGCTTCGGTCCGCAGCCTGTCGGGCCACGGTTCTCGCCTCTTCGTGGGCGACTTGCGCCCCGAGGACGGCCGCTCGGCTCTCCGCCGCCTGTTCTTTCGCCATCTCCCAGCGCGTTGCCAAATCCTCCAAGCGTCCCGAGAAGAGGTCTCCTTGAGAGGCGAGGTCGGAGAGCGACTCGGACGTCTTCGCAAGTTCTTCGTCGAGGTGGCCGAGACGCTTCTCGAGCTCTTGGGCCTGGGCCTCCGAAGCTTCGGCGTCCCCTTCGAGCTGGGCACCGCGGCGCACGATCTCCCGGCCCCGCGTCTCGAGCTCCTCCAGCACCGCAACAGCTTGATCCAGCTCCTCGCGAGAGTGGCGCACCTCTTCGACTCGAAGGGCTGAGGCCGCGCGAATCTCTGCTAGTTCCGTGGCGGATGAGTCCCTGGCCGACGACATCTCTTCTTCTTCGGTGTGCAACGCGGCTACCCGCTCGTTGGCCGCTCCGCGCTCCTCTCCGATCTGCGTAAGTCGGCGCGTCGCGTACGTCGCCCGCTCATCCGCGACAGCGAGTTCTCGCTCCCAGCGAACCAACTTCTCACGGACCTGTTCGAGCTTCCCTGCCACCTCGGTACGGGACTTCTCAGCCCCGACCTGCTGGATCCGCAACGCCTCGTACGTCGCCTCGGCCGTGGCGAGCTCCGCTACCATCCCCTGCCCGGCGGTGGTGTCTCCCGCGAGCTCTTCCGTCACAACCGTCAGGCGGGCGCGTAGGGTGTCCAGCTGGTGTCGGACAACCTCGACTTCGACGTTCAGACGACGCTGCCGGTACTCGGTCCACCGCTGAGCTTTCCCCTTCTGTCGGGCAAGCGACCGGACCTTGGTCTGGACTTCCGCGATTACGTCTTCCAGACGTTGCAGATCCATCTCGGCCCGCTCGAGCCGACGCACCGCTGCTTTGCGGCGGTCCTTGTACTTCCCGATCCCCGCCGCCTCTTCGAACAACCCGCGACGCTCCTCGGCGCGGTCGGATAGGATGGCGTCGATCATGCGATTCTCGATCATCGCATAAGCGTTCGCCCCCAGGCCGGTATCGCGGTAGAGATCGACCACGTCGCGTAGCCGAACGGTGGACCGGTTGATCGAATATTCACTCCCCCCGTCCCGGAAGACCTGCCGTCCGATCTCGACTTCCTCGAAGGGAATCGGAAGCGCCCCGTCCTCGTTCGTCACGGTAAGTGTGACCGACCCGCGATTCACGGGGCGTCGATTCACGGAACCCTGGAAGATCGCCTCTTCCATCTTCGCACCGCGGATCGCGGTCGGCCTCTGTTCCCCCAGCACCCACCGAATCGCGTCGGAGATGTTCGACTTTCCGCACCCGTTCGGCCCGACCACCGCAGTGATGCCCTCGTGAAAGTCCACCGAGGTAGCGTCGGCGAACGACTTGAAGCCTTGGACCTTCAGAGACTTCAGCCTCATTGCATCCCCATCGTGATCAACAATCCGAGCAGAGCTGCGGCGATGATCGAACCCAAGACGAATAAGACCATCCGTACCACGCCACCCGAACCCCCTTTGGGGACAATTCCCTTCTCACTTTCGAGCACCGGCACATCGCGAAGGGCTGCGGTCTCCGCGGCACGATCGACGGCTTCAGTAGGACTCGATGTGAAGTCCAAGAGCTCATCCTGCGACCCGACCGCATCCTCGTGGACACCTTGCGAGAATTCATCGACTTCCGCTTCGGCGTCGACCATGGGGATCGACTCTGTGAAGGCGTCGAAGTCGACCGGCTCGAGAGGGTTTACCGGCTCGATGGAGTCGGTCAGTGGTGGGGGCGGTACCGGATCGAGGCCCGGTGCTGGATCAAGGCCCGGTGCTGGATCGAGGCCCGAAGAAGTGTCGGCCAATCCAGCAGAAACCGGCCCTGTGACGGCCGACACCAACGGTACGAGTCCAGTCACGGCTTCAGGCGGCTCGGCTCCCTCGGGCGCCAGTACGACGATGCTGGAGACAGCGCCGAGAAAGGCGGCCGTGCCAGGCTCTCCGTCCTGCACGAAGAGGGCCAGCGTCACTCCGGCTTCGGCGGCACCTTCGACGATGCGGTGCCAACGTCCGCCGCTAGCAACGGCGAGAGGGTCCGCAACCGGGGTGCCCGTCGTCACGAAGAGAGCGGAGGTCCCGTCAACCCGTTTCGTGACATGGCCTAGCGAGGCCCCGTAGAGAGTCGCATCGACCAACCCCTCCCCATTCGGGATTCCCAACGCTCCGTGAAGGGACGGATCGGTCAGACCGCAGTCGACCAACACCACCCGGGTCCCGTGACTCCCCCACGTACGGACAACCTCCGTGGCGGCTTGCGCCGCCCACCCTTGTTCTACAGCGGCCCTCGATGCGACTAAGGCGACGACACCGCCACGAACGTCGGGTACCCCAACGGATGAATCATTAAGGGACTGCCAGGCGGGAAGTGCTGCCATCGGCTATCGCAGAAAGGCTCGTGAAGGGCCGGATACGGGCTCGCTCCACGGCAACCCAGCACCGGGAACGGCGTAACTTAGGAACCCGTGCGGTCGCCTGCAAATCGCGGCGCCTTCCCGCTGATCGAGCGGCGAGAAAGTCACTCAACGCCCCCATCTGTTACGTCTTCCCCGTCCGCACACTCCCACCTTGGGGCGTCGCCCCAGAGTGTCTCAAGCTGGTAGAAATCCCGAGCCTGCGGGTGAAATACGTGCACCACCATATCCACGTAATCCAGCAGGGCCCATCGCCCTCCGCGCAGACCCTCCACATGCTCTGGTCGGGTGTCTTCCCGCTTGAGACCCGCGATGACGTTGTCGGCGATCGCCTTGACCTGCACGTCGGATGCGCCCGAAGCGATCACGAAGAAATCAGTCGCGGACGAAATCCCTCGCAGATCTAGGATCACCACGTCCTGCGCCTTCCGTTCGAGCGCTAGCTCAGATGCTCGAGATACGTAGTCCGGCGCATCGAAGAGAGAAGAGGTGCCGTGGGGCACGAAGCTCTACCCCTCCTCGCGCTCGACGGCCACGATGATCTCCACCTCGACCTCGGAGTGAAGACGCAGGGAGACCGTCGTATCTCCGATCGCCTTGATCGGGTCCTCCATGAGGATCGTCTTCTTCTCGAGTTCGAAGTCGAGGTCGCCCGCGTTAGCCCGTTCGGCGATATCCGCTACGGTGACCGACCCGAATAGCTTCCCGTCGTCGCCCGCCCGCTCGAGGAAGGTCAGCTTCAAGCCCTCCAGTTGCGAGGCACGGCGACGCGCTTCCAGGTAGTCACGGCGCGCGCGCTCTTCGGCTTGGGCCTGCTCCTGCTCGATGCGCTCCATGTTCGCTGCGGAAGCCGCGTACGCGAGGCCGTGCGGGATGAGGTAGTTCCTCCCGTACCCAGGCTTCACATTCACGATTTGTCCCGCCTCGCCGAGGTTCGGAACGGACGCCTTCAAGATCAGTTTCATTCTGCCTCCACTAAGTATCTAAGCGAGCTCGGCCATGCGCTTTCGCAGGTCGAGCCAAGTGTCAGTGATTCCCAAGAGGGTCGTAAAACCGATGACCACCGGTGGGAGTACGAGGAGTAGACCCGCGAGCAACGTCCCGGCCAAGATGGATAGGCCACCGTTCAGGTGAACGAAGACTCCCAACCCACGAAGTGCGTAGAGGGCCGTCATTACGACCACCGCGTTGGCTCCGAACCGAGCCAGCCCCGTCCCGGCGCGTGCCACCACTAGTAAGAGACCGGCTACGAGGATCCACACGAGATGGTCGTTGAATCGGAAGTCGCGCAGAGATCCCAGCCCATCCGACCTCTTTCGGACGACGCGGAGGTAGATCCACCAAGAGAGAGCCAACCCCGCGAGCGTTTCAAGCACGAGGAACGCGGGATACACGTGCACCGTCGATTCCAACGTCTGCATCCAGGCCGCCCGTGTAGCATCCGGTACGCTGCCGCCCTGTGACGCAACGAGCACATCCAAACCGGCGAGAAAGCGCTCGGTGAGCCGATCGACAAAGCTCCAATCGACCGCGCCCCACGCCCCCGACCGGAGTGTCAACAGTGCACCACCAAGCGCGACCCCAAGCACGACCGAGACGAGTCCGCGCGACGTCAGGCGCCAACCCGGTCGAACAATCGAGAGGGCCGCGAACGCCCCCCCGGCGAGGAGCGCCCAAGCGCGTTCCACATACCACGTGCCTGTGGGCACACCGATCATCACGAAAAACATCGCCACCACAGTGAGCGCGAAGGTCGGCACCCCCCGGATGCCACCAACGCCGACGAGAACGAGCAGGGGGATCGCCACGACCACGAGCGGAGAGGCGGGGAGTAACGCCGCACTTCCAACCAAGACCAAAGCCAGTGCGACGGCCAGCCTTCCAGCCCCCGTCGACTTCGGTCCGCCGTTCTTCTCGCTCATCATCATGTGGCGACCTGCGCCGGGTCAGCCGTCCTGGCGCCGCATGTACGGCATCAGAGCCAGGTAACGCGCCCTTTTCACGGCTCGGCCGAGCTGACGCTGGAAGGCAGCCGTCACTTTCGTCGTCCGCTTCGGAAGGATCTTCCCCTGCTCCGTTACGAAGTGGGACAGGGTCCCCACATCTTTGTAATTGAGGAGAATGATGCGCGGACCTTCCATGCGCCGGCGGCGACCGCGTGCACCAGTGAACTCGGCAGGTGCCGACGTTTCCGGCGCCTCGTCTCCTTCGTCCTCGCTGGCCTCCGGGAACTCCTCTTCGGGCCCGTCTTCATCTTCCGCACTGACCCGAGGACGAGCCTCTGCCATGATCGAGTGCCCCGTCGTGGGCTCGCCCTCGTTCAAGACCAAGAGATACCTCATCACCTCAGCGTCGAGCTTGAGCAGACGCTCGAATTCGGGAAGCGCCTCTGCTTTCGCGGAGACGTGGGCAATGACGTAGTAGCCGGTGGTCTGCTTGGCGATCGGGTATGCCAGCTGACGATTGCCCCAATGGTCGACTGCCGAGACTTCGCCGCCTTGGGCGGTCGCGAGTGCGTGGAATTTCTCGAGCTTGGCATCGACCGCGGCTTCGTCCAGCGCCGGGTCCAAGATGTACACCACTTCATAGAGCCGCATTTCTTTCCCTCGGTCCAAGGTTTGGGCCCCTCGCTCGTCAGTGACTTCGATGCGGCGAAGCCACCGGCGGGGGCGGGATATTGGGTCTGCGCGTCGGTGCGCAGCCTGTAAAGCTAGTCAGTCCGGAGCCCGGCGGGTAGCGCATCCACCAGACCGCCCGGGCTCACGAGAGGGCATGTTGCATGGCGGCGATCATCTCCGGGTATCGCTCGAAGCCCCAACGCGCCTCTTCCACCTGGATCCGCTCTCGATTCGTGTGCGCAAACCGCTCCTCTCCAGGCGCGAACCCGACGGTCGGGATCCCGTGAACACCACACGACCACCCGCCATCCGTCGCAAACTTCCAAGGACGAATCGTCGCGCGCCCTTCCCCGGAGCGTTTTCCGATCGCCTCCGCAGCGGCGATCACGAGAGGGTCATCTTCGGCCATGAGGAAGCCGGGGGTCAGCAGATTGCGCGTCTCCTTCAAGCCGGTGTACGTCGTCTGGTCTTCGGTCGCCATGCGGACGTCGACCACGAACCCCTCCGGAATCGATCCTAGTCGCGCTGCCACGGCTTCGGAGAGGCGACTCAATAGCGAAGCATCGTCGTCCCCCGGAAGAATTCGCCAGTCGACCGTCACCACAACAGAGTCAGGAATCACGTTCCGGCTTTCGGGCAACACGTCGACCATCGTCGCGACTAGACTCGACGGCCCTAGTACCGGATCCGACTCCTGGCGTTCGCTGAGGTCGCGGATTCCAGTGAGGGCTCCCCCCAGCAGGTCGAGTGCATTGCGAGCCTGCGCGGGCACACTGGCGTGTCCGGCTTTGCCGGTGATCACGACCTCCACTTCCGCTCGCCCACGGTGCCCGATACAGACATCGCCATGGGTCGCCTCCCCGATGACCACTGCGGCAGGACGAACCGACTTGGCCTCGACCAAGTGCTTCATCCCCAAGCCCCCCCGTTCTTCGAGGACGGTGTGCGCGACGATGACATCTCCAGGGGCAGTGCCCTTCATCGCGGCTGCGGCGTACGTCTGGATCGCCAACGGCCCCTTGATGTCCATGGCGCCGCGCCCATGCAAGTACCCGTCTCGCACCTCTCCCGAGAAAGGCGGGACCTCCCATTCGTCGTGGTTCCCTTCGGCAACGACATCCAAGTGACAGTTGAGCATGACGGGAGGCGCAGTACCGCGCCCCCTCGCCACCCCAATCACATTTCCCGCATCATCGACGTGCACGTCTTCGAGACCGAGCGTCTCCATCTCCTCTCGAACCCTGCGCGCCACTTCCCCTTCTTCTCCCGGAAGTCCCGGGATTCGAATCAGGTCGGCCGCAAAGTCGAGCGCATTCTCGAACGTCGCATCGCGAGCCATCTGCTTACGCGATGAACCAAGGTGCGAGCACCAAGGAGACGACGCTCATCAACTTGATGAGAATGTTCAGGGACGGCCCCGAGGTGTCTTTGAACGGATCGCCCACAGTGTCGCCGACGACCGCGGCCTTGTGGGGGTCCGATCCCTTACCACCGTAGGCACCCCCCTCGATGTACTTCTTGGCGTTGTCCCACGCACCCCCGGCGTTGGCCATGAAGAGCGCCATGAGCACACCCGTAACCGTTGCACCCGCCAAGAGGCCGCCGAGCGCCTCGACTCCGATGAACTTTCCGACCAACACCGGAGCGAGCACGGCCGTGACTCCAGGCAAGATCATCTCGCGCAACGCGGCCTTCGTGGAAATGTCGACACAGCGTGCCGAGTCCGGCTTCGCCGTTCCCTCCATGATCCCTGGGATCTCGCGGAACTGCCGACGCACCTCATCGACCATTCCCTGAGCCGCCCGGCCGACTGCGGTCATTGTCAGCGCCGCGACAAAGAAGGGGAGCGTCCCGCCGAGGAGCAGGCCAATGACCACCTGCGGCTCCACGATGTTGATCGTCTCCAAACCGGTCGCGGCAGCGTAAGCCGAAAAGAGTGCGAGCGCCGTCAGCGCAGCCGAACCGATCGCGAAGCCTTTTCCGATCGCGGCGGTCGTGTTCCCGATCGCGTCCAGCGAATCGGTGATCTCACGCGTCTCTGGTCCGAGACCACTCATTTCGCTGATACCACCTGCGTTGTCCGCGATCGGCCCGTAGGCATCCACGGACATCGTGACGCCCACCGTAGCCAGCATGCCAACCGCCGCGATGCCGATCCCGTACAGGCCGGCGAAGCTGTGGGACACCGCAATGGCGATACAGATCAAGATTACGGGAATCGCCGTCGACTCCATTCCCACCGCGAGACCCGTGATAATGTTCGTCGCGGCGCCGGTCTGACTCGACTCCGCAATCCTGTCGACCGGCTTCGCAGCCGTGTAGTACTGCGTCACCATCCCGATCGCGATTCCGGCCAACGTCCCGGCCAAGATGGCGATCCACGGGCCGCTCACTGGATACGTTTCGCCTGTGAAACGGATGCCGAGGCTTTGAACCACGAAGTACATGATCGCGAGGAAAAGCCCACCCGCGATCCACGTCGTGCCATGAAGGGCATGGGCAGGATCGTGTTTCTCGAGCGTGCGCATCGCTGCGATCCCGATGAGCGATGCGACCAAACCGACCATCACAGTCGTGATCGGGAGTGCCACCGCGGCGGCCCGGCTACCCGCCAGTGCAGGTGTGGACGCAGCGATCGCAATCGTCGCAACCATCGAACCGACGTACGACTCGAAGATGTCCGCACCCATACCGGCCACGTCACCCACATTGTCACCCACGTTGTCCGCGATCGTCGCTGGGTTCCGCGGATCATCTTCCGGGATCCCCGCCTCGACCTTGCCGACGAGATCGGCGCCGACATCAGCCGCTTTCGTATAGATCCCGCCTCCGACACGCGCGAAGAGGGCGATCGTCGAGGCTCCCATCGCGAAGCCCGAGACGACCTCGGCAAAGGTCGAGAACTCCTCGGCGGTCGTCGCACTGACGCCGTACATCGAGTACAGCACGCCAAGGCCAAGCATTCCCAACGCTGCCACGGCGAGGCCCATGACGGCGCCACCGAAGAAGGCCACGCGGAGTGCTTTCCCTTGTCCCTCTTGGTTCGCAGCGGCGCTAGTCCGGGTGTTCGCCCGGGTCGCAGCCTTCATTCCCGCGAAGCCGGCGAGGACAGAAGAGATGGCTCCGAATACGTAGGCACCGGAAGAGGTCCACCCGATCGCGAGCCCGAGCAGGACGGCCACCACGGCTACGAAGCCGGCAAGTACCGTGTACTCACGGCGGAGGAAGGCCATCGCCCCGTCGTGGATCTGCTCACCGAGGTCGATCATGGTCTCGTTGCCCGGATCCTGCTTCTTCACATACCCGTAAATGCCCCCGGCAACGCCGAGGCCGCTCAGGCCCAAGAGCCAGGCAAATCCGGTTAGGTCGACGAAATTCATCGAATGTCGGTCCTCTGGTTCGTCGTGCTTAGTGAGTTGGTTCGATCGTCATCTGTCCGGCACCGTGCCCGGGCCGGTTGGTCATCTGTTGTGGTCATTCATCGCGACCTCGATACCGTCGCGCACCCACGTCTCTACCGCTACCGAGAGCTCAGGGAGGAGCTCAATGAGCGTGTCCTCGTCTTCGGCCGGCATCTCGGATAGAACCCAATCGGCCAAATCTTCGCCTTCGGGCTTTCGCCCGACGCCAATTCGAAGACGCCCGTACTCATTGGATCGAAGAGCGCCCGCGATGGACTTGAGTCCGTTGTGTCCACCACTCCCACCCTCTGGGCGGAAACGCACCCGCCCTACATCCATCGACGCGTCGTCGACGACCACCAGGAGATCTTCCTTCGTCGAGAACTCCTCTGAGGTCTCCAACGTGCGCAGCGCTGCCCCGCTCCGATTCATGAACGTGGTCGGCTTCATGAGCAAAACGGTTTCATCCCCAATGCGACCCTCGCTCACTCTCGCCTTGCCCATTCTCTCGAAGGGCCCAAAGGCCCAATCGTAGGCCAGCCGATCCGTAACCCACCACCCCACGTTGTGGCGAGTGGCATCGTACTCCGAGCCAGGATTCCCTAGTCCGATCACGACCTTCACGGTGATGCAGGCGATCAGCCTTCGCCCTCGGAATCGTCGGCCGAGGCGGTTCCCGGAGTCCCAGCAGCGCCATCTGCACCCTCGTCCTCGTCGTCCTCGTCCGCTGCGGCTTCCTCCGCGGCCTTCGGCAACGAAACGGAGCATACGGTCCGTTCAGGAGCAACGGTGATCTCTACTCCCTCTCCCATCGTGAGATCAGAGACGTGAAGAACTTCGTGCAGCTCGAGGTGGCTGATGTCGACCTCGATCGTTTCGGGAATGTTCGACGGGATGCACTTGATCGGAAGGTCGTGGATGATTTGTTCGATGACTCCCCCGTCGCGCTGCACCCCGATCGGTGTTCCCACAAGGTTGAGCGGCACATTGACGTCGATCATCACGCCCTTCTGAATCCGTAAGAAATCGACGTGCAGAAGCGTCGCTTTCCACGGGTGCACCTGGATCTCACGAACCAACGTTTGGACGGCCTCCTTCTCGCCATCGACGTGGAGAGCGACAATCGTGTTGTCGACGGAGATGTTGCGGAACAGGTACTCCGCATCGTGCGCGTCCAACGTGATATGAGCTGGCTCGGCGTCTCCTCCGTACAGGACAGCCGGGAGCTTTCCGTCGGCGCGCAACTTGCGAGCGACTCCCTTCCCGGTCCCGGAACGGATTTCGGCCTGGAGTTTCGATTCAATCGCCATGGTTCGTCATCCTCTGATTAGTCGGCCCCTGGGCTCTCCCAGGGCCCTTTCCCTCAGTCGTCCGGGAGAATCTCGAAGAGTTGGCTCACCGACTCATTCGAGTGTACGTGGTCGATCGCCTTAGCTAGGAGATCGGCCACCGAGAGGACCCGGAGCCTCTCGAACTGTTTCTCTGGCGGGATGGCGATCGTGTTCGTCACCACCATCTCCTCGAGCGGGGCTTGCGAAAGTCGCTCCACGGCAGGGCCAGAGAAGAGAGCGTGTGTCGCCGCCGCGTAGACCGCAGCCGCACCACGCTCTTTCAACGCCACCACGGCATTCGCCAACGTCCCGGCCGTGTCGACCATGTCGTCGACGAGCAGGCACGTTCTTCCGTTGACATCGCCGACCACGTTGAGGACCTCGGAGTAGTTCGCTTTGGGCCGGCGCTTGTCGATAATGGCAAAGCTTGCGCCGAGGTGTTTCCCGTACCCCCGAGCCATCTTCGCCGAACCCACGTCGGGGGCGACGACCACGAGGTCGTCGAGGCCGAGATTGCGAAAATACTTCGTGATTACGGGTGCCGCGTACAGGTGATCGACAGGGATGTCGAAGAAGCCTTGGATCTGGTGCTGGTGGAAATCGATGGAGATGACTCGGTCAGCCCCCGCCGCGACCATCAGATTGGCGACCAACTTCGCACCAATCGCCACCCTCGGTTGGTCCTTTCGGTCCTGACGTCCATAGCCGAAGTATGGGACCACGGCTGTGACTCGGGCCGCCGACGCTCTCCTGGCTGCATCGATGAGCAACAGCAGCTCCATGATGCTTTCCGCGGGCGCCGTGGTGGTCTGGACTATGAATACATCACGGCCACGGGCATTTCGATCGATCCTTACGAAGATCTCGCCGTCCGCGAAATCTCGGATGGTAGCCCCATCTGCCGACTTACCGATAAGCTCACCGATCTCGGCCGCCAGAGGGCGGTTTGCGCGCCCCGCGAGTAAGAGTAGCGGGCCGCGTCGGTACGTGTCGTCCATGGGGTCGGAGCGGGCGATTTCGGCGTGGTTAAGACAGCCCAAAAAGCTAGGTCAGGCGGGTAGAGCGGTCAACGAGCCGTGTCCCCCCTAGTCGGACTCCACGAGGAAGATCACCTCTGAGCGTGCTGCACTCCGTCCTTCGGTTTCCAGGGTCAGCCGGAGCCGATACCGACCTGGCTCGAGGTCGGGAATATCGAGCGACGTATAGTGGAAGGTCACGCGCGGCTCCCGCGGTCCGGGCTCGCTCCACGCCAGCCCATGTTCCCTCGGCCCATCCGCGAGACCTAAGAACGAGCCCACTCGGGAGAAGACACTTCGGTCGATTCGCTCGACGGCGATCTCGAAGTCGAGCGTTTCCGGTCGAAAGCCCAACCCCGATACCTCCCACACGACGCCGACAGACTCGCCTACGCGCCGCCGAGCTGTCGGGAGAACACGCCGCAGCGCCGACTCCAACGACGTGAGATCCTCTGAGGCCGGCTCTACCAACAGGAGGTCGGAAAGCGTCGCGACGTCCTCCACGGCCGTGGTGACCTCGACTGTCCGGCGTAGTCGACCGGCTCGGCGCCGGCTCGGGCTCCATCGCTCTACCGACGCGAGGTAGGTGCTCGCGGGAACCTCGACGAGGAGTCCACCATCATCTCCCACTCGCTTCACCCCGAGCGGCACTCCCCCTTCGCCGATCTCACCGATCGGGATAAGAAAAAGACCGGCCTCGTCTGGGCGGTCGGCGTCGAAACCGGGGTCCAGCCAAGGGAGCGGGTGATCATGCTCCGAGTGAAAGGTCGTGTCGGTAGGCAAGTGGTGGGACGCGACCACGGCGGCCGACGTTTCGCGAGGGAACACAGCGAACTGTGGCTCCATCGGGAGTAGGGTCGGTGCGTACGCAGGGGCGTACATCGACCGGGGTCTGCCCCGCCGCGCCACCAGCTGTTCCGGCTCGGCACGTCCTACGTCTTCGATGACATCGCCACCCGGCAAGTAGTCTCTACCTTCCGGGTGCTTGTGACCGACGACATCGACGAAGGGGTTCGCCACCTCTGGTGGAGCGCGCTCCCAGCCGATCTCCCATCCGTTCCGGACGGTAAGCTGAGCGAGATCCTCTCCCCATGGGATCCGGAAGGGGTTTCTGGAGCCCCGACGGAGCTCTACCGCGACCCAACGGGCGAAGTGAGCCGTCCGCCGGTCGTTACCGGGCACGAGATAGAGAGGATCCGCCAGCGTCCATACTGTCTGAACGACACGGTCGGGCTCAGCGGATTCCGAAATCAACTCGCGCACCTTGTTGTCGACGGGCCATCGAAGGGTCGACCATCGCGCCCGACGCTCGGAATCCATCTCGGAGAGCGCTCCGTCAAAAGCGACGGAGGCATCGACATGCCGACCGAGCCGGTGCAAGACAAAGCCTTCCAGAGCGGCGCACCGCCATGGGGTGCGGTCGCGGCAGTCGCGCGCGATCGGCAAAGCCGCTTGCTCATCTCCGGCCTGGCTCCGATACCATACGCGCTGGCCGTGGATCCAGTCGTCGGCAGGAGCCAGCGATTGGAGAGAGTCGAGCTGTTCCAGGAGCCGGGCTCGGAGTTCGATGATGCCCGGGTCCTCCTCCGTGGGGTACCATTCACCCTCGGTATACCATGTACAAAACCGGCCAACCCGCTCCTCGCAGCTCCCCATTGGCGAGTCCCAAGAGACGGGCAGCAGTCTCGATCGCTGACGCTCGAAACGGCTCTGCGCCGACCTGGCAGCCTTCAGCGCCTCCGCGGCTCGATCCTCGTCGGCGAAGGCGGGGCCCGACTCCTGCCCCGAAGCATCGTCCCCGAGCACAGCGGCCGCGAGCAGTGCGATCAGGCTAACCCAGAGGCTTGAAGCGACGCGTCCCATCTCCTCAGAGTGGTGAGATGGACGTGCCACCACCAGACCCCCAGCTTCGCTGAGTCCTACGCTACAACGAAAGACGGCCGGCCCCCGAAGGGACCGACCGCCAAGTTCCTTTCACCCTGGTGTTACTACCCCCCCAAGGGTCTCGGGGTGACCGGCTCTCACTATACAGACGCACGCCGGCCCGAAAACGTGCAATCAGGAGCTAGGGCACTCTGACTCGGGGCGTTTGATCGGAGACGTGGTCGGGCTTCTACTCGCCTGCCACCGTCAATCCCCGTCGGCGTCTTCACGAATCCAAGCATCGGCCTCGGCTTCCTCGAGGAAAACCCGACGCTTCATCGAGGGCTCAGCGAACGCCGTAAAGATTCGACTCATCCCGTAGCCGTGTTCGTCCCCGACCAAGATCGCTAGGCGCGTGCCCGAGAGCGCTTCCGAGAAGCGACTGGTACGTAGGCCCGCCGCCCTCAATCCGCCCGGCGTCACGACGACCTCACCCACTCCGCGCAGATCCACCACCTGGTGCATGCCCGGTCCATGGGCTGGATCCTCGGCCAAGTTGTGGATGTACTCGAGCACGTCTCGGTCTGACACCACCCGCGAACCCTTCGCCCGGACCACACCCTGTCCGTCGTCGATGAGGTACGTGATGGGCATGGGAAACTTCTAGACACTCTTGCGTCGAGGTGTACTGATTGGCCCGGGTGGACTCGAACCACCACCGCCGGTTCCAAAGACCGGTGTCCTGCCATTAGACGACGGGCCACTCGTTCAGTCGTCCTCCCCTCACGCCCTTCCACACGATGGAAGATAGCCGCGACGGACCCCTTCAGGGGAGAGCGGTCGTCACCCGATCTCCGGATCTGGGAACGATCGAAGCGTCATCGCCGCCTGAGCTCGAAAGCCATCTTGGCGATCGAGCTCTGCTGCCACCTTCTCGGCCGCCTCTGCGGATGGGAAGAAGCCGAAGCACCCGCCCCCGCTACCGGAAAGCATCGGCGTCGACGCACCTACCGCAGCCAAACGGCGGAGTCCTTCTCTCACTGCAGGAAAAGACGTCGTGACGACGGCTTCGAAGTCGTTCCGCGACGGCGGTGCGACGCGGCCCGACGCTCGGGAGGTCGCCAACGCGGCGTATGCCTTCGCCGTATCCACATGTACCGGGGGCACCAGCACGACGAGGTGCTGCCCCGCCTCTACGTCGAGTGGAGTAACGACCTCCCCTCGACCGGAGCCGCGGGCGCGCGGCGAAGCCCCCACGAAGAAGGGCACATCGGAACCCAGCTCCTTCGCGATCGCAGACAAGTCCACTTCACGTCCACCCGCTACCAAGTGGGACAGCATGAGGAGCACCGCCGCACCATCCGAAGACCCCCCGCCCAACCCAGCTCCAGCAGGGATTCGCTTGATGAGTTGAATCGCGACTGGCTCTTCGAAGGCGCAGCGCTGTCGAAACGCGTGGGCTGCTCGCCAGACGAGGTTCTCTTCGAGTGGCCCGAGATCCGGGCCATCCACGACAACGGCGATCTTCTCGGAAACCGGGGCATCCGTCTCCACGCCGCCGCCCACTCGAATAGAGACGGTGTCGTAGAGTGAAATCGCCTGAAACTCGGTATCCACCGCGTGGTATCCGTCCGGGCGCCGTTCGCCGACCCTCAGGAACAGGTTGACCTTGGCCGGCGCCAACGTTCGGCACTCGCGGACGCTAATCAGTCTACTCCGTTTCGAGTGGGCGTCCCCGCATCCGGCGCGGAGGTATCCGTGGACGAACCAAGTTCGCCGACCGAGAAGCCGAGAGACCAGGCGTACCAGAGACCGATTGCCGTAATCGGGATCCATCCTCCGAAGTGATAGGCGAAGGCGAAGGCGAGAGCCTGTGGGTCGGGCACGCCGTACACGTTGACCAATGCGAACTGGGCACCGGTGTGGAACGTCCCGAGGAAGCCAGGAGCGGAAGGCAGTGCCACCACGAAGCCGACCACGGCCTCGGTAAAGAAGGCCGAGATCAAACCGGTGTCGATGTCGAAGGCGAGCATCCCTAGCCAGAACGAGAGCCCGTGCCACAACCAAAAGAGAATCGACCAACCGAAGCCGAGGAGTAGAAGGCGAGGCGACCTCATGATCCCAAACGACTCGAGGAGGCCGTCCACCATGCCCGTCACACTCCTCCCAACCCGCGCCGGCAGGACGGTGACTACCCTCGCAACCGCACGCCGCATCATCTCTGGAGCGACCGCGAGCAAGACGAGCACCGCGAGTACACCCACTACCAATGCGACAGCGAAGTTGAGCAACGCGAGTCCGGCACCGCTGCGAAGAGCATCTGCTGCCGGAAAGCCCGGAGTGAAGACCGGGACGATCAAGAGCAACAGCAGGACGGTACCGTCCATGAATCGCTCTACCACGAGAGTGCCGAAGGCGGCCGAGACGCTCACGGGTTCAAGCCGACTGAATGAGATGGCCCGCGCCAGCTCCCCGACTCTCGCCGGCAGCACGTTGTTCACCATGAAGCCGATGGACACACCGGCAAACCGGGACTTCAACGACGTGTCAGCCTTGACCGTGCCAAGTAGCACCTTCCACCGCAGCGCCCGGATAAGGAAGCCTGAGGTCGCGACTGCTACCGAAGCGAGGAGCAGCCATGGGTTCCCGGTCGCGATCTGCTCCAGAACGACGGCGAAAGGTACGTCGCGAAGCACCCACCAGAGGGCGATGACCGTGATCGCGATCCCGATCCCGGCTTTGAACCATTTGCTCATCCCGTCGCCGGTCGGAGCAGAGCCTTCATTTCCCGAACGGCCCGCTCCAACCCTACGAAAACGGCTCTCGAGACCACGCTGTGGCCGATATTCAGCTCTTCGATCGCGTCGATCTGGCTGACGGGAATCACGTTGTGGTAGGTCAAGCCATGACCGGCATGGACTCCTAGTCCACGCTCGCGAGCCAACTCGGCAGCCCTACGAAGCCGCTCGAGGTGGGTGACCTTATCCGCTCCGGAAGCGTTCGCGTACTCTCCGGTATGGAGCTCCACAGCGTCCGCTTGCACCTCCACCGCGGCTGAGATCGCTGTGGGATCGGGGTCGATAAAGAGCGCAGTCTTGACCCCGGCGGCCCGGAGTGTCGCGACCGCGTCTCCGACGACGGCCACGCTTTCGCCGGACGAGAGGGCCAGCCCGCCCTCGGTAGTGATCTCAGCCCGTTTCTCCGGCACGAGCGTCGCCTGTGCGGGCGCCCAGCCTGCGGCGAGCGAGACCATCTCGGGTGATGAGGCCACTTCGAGATTGACGAGCGTCCGGACCGTTTCCAGCAGGAGATGCACGTCGCGATCTTGAATGTGCCGCCGATCTTCTCGGAGATGCACGGTGATGCCGTCGGCCCCCGCGAGTTCCACCAAGACGGCAGCACGAACCGGATCCGGCTCGTCGGTTTTGCGCGCCTCCCGAACGGTCGCCACGTGGTCGATATTCACATAGAGTCGCACGGCTTACGCTCCTAGGGTCGCCGGCGTCGAGGCGCCGGAATGTCGAGCAAAGAGGTCCTCCAACTCGCGGCGGGTCTCGTCGTCCAGCGGGTGGGTGAGACTTAATATCTCTTGCCCGATCGCCGCGTACAGCGACCGGTCGGCTCCTTCGAGTGCCCTGAGGTGAAGATCCGCCGCTTCCACGTCCCCGTGGGAGAGTGGCCCCACCACTCCCGGCTCACCCCCGGCTTCGAAGCGATCCAGGCCGCCACGTACGATACGAGCCATCGTGCTTCGCGCATCGGTCTCGGAAACGCCACCTCGCTCCATGAGCGCGACCCCCCTTTCCAACACGGGTGTGAGCAGCCCACTCACCATTGCGGCGGCTGCAAAAAAAGTGCGCCCGCGGCCAGCAGGAACCGGGAGTGGCACCCCGCCTATAGCCTCCGCCACGATCCGACCCACATGCATGGCATCGACGCCGCCCGTAAGAGCAATCGGGGCCCCCGCGAACCCCTGAGACGCTTTCATAGGTGCCGGAACCAGAGGGTGAAATACACCACACTGGTATCCTTGCCGATGCAAGGGGCTCAGTACCTCGGTCGACATCGCACCTGACAGATGGAACGCTGCGGTGCCCGGCGAAGGAACTCCTTGAGCGGCCAGTTGGACAGCGGCTTCGGGAATCGCGCGTTCGGCAACGGCGAGAAGCACCGCCAAGCATCGCTCGGGGGGCAAGCTCGCTCCGTACACGTACTCGACGCGGTCGAGACCGGCGGTCAGCTCAGCGGGGGGATCGGGATAGCGGCCCTGAACGATCACATCGAAACCGTCCGGGGCAGCCGCTAGGCTACGGGCCAGGGCACACCCCACCGCCCCTGTGCCCACGACGACGACGCACCTGCCCCTCACGCGACCTCCTCGACGACGACCCCGTCGCGGGCTCGAAGTCGATCGAGAAGCGACCGAGGCAGTCTCGCTTGTAGCGACACGACCAAGGGGGCGTCTTCCCGTTCCACCACCTCTCCCTCCCGGTACACTGTGGCAATCGATGCTCCATCTGCCACCGGTATACGCACCATGACATGGGCCATCCGGGCGAGCATTCGAGCCTTGAGCATGTCGCGCAACGCGTCGAGTGAAGCGGGTTCGAGTGCGGAAACGAATACCGCCGGCGTGGACTCCAGCGTCCGGATCCTCGCCCGGAGAGACTCGGATCGGTCGGGCTCGAGAAGGTCCATCTTGTTGAACACCAGCGCAGTATCACACGCACCGAGGTCTAGGCTCATCAGGACATCGTCGACCACCGCCCTCTGCGACTCCCAGTCCTCGCGGGAGGCATCCATGACATGGAGCAGCACATCGGCCTCCCGAGCCTCCTCGAGCGTAGAGCGAAACGACGCGACCAGATGGTGAGGCAACTTCCGAATGAAGCCCACGGTGTCGGTCACCAATACTTCGTGTCCCGCCCCGACCGTCACAGAGCGTGTGGCGGAATCGAGTGTGGCAAAAAGTCGGTCCTCTACCAGGACGTCCGCCCCGGAGAGCGACCGGAGGAGCGATGACTTTCCGGCGTTGGTATATCCAACGAGCGCGACCCGAAAGCTTCCTTCCCGCGTCCGCCGCTGCACCTCTCTGGCTGTCGCAACCGCCTTCAGCTTCCGCCGAAGGTCCCCGATCCGTTTCCCGATGAGGCGACGGTCCGTTTCGAGCTGGGTCTCCCCGGGGCCCCGCAACCCGATCCCGCCGCGAATCCGGGATAGGTGACTCCACATTCTCCGGAGTCGGGGCAAGAGGTATTCGAGTTGGGCGAGCTCGACTTGGATGCGTGCCTCATGCGATCGAGCTCGGGTTGCGAAGATGTCCAGAATCAACTCCGACCGATCCATGACACGGACATCGAGCGCCGCTTCGAGATTCTTGCCCTGCGCCGGCGAAAGCTCCTCGTCGAACACCACGAGGTTGGCATTACACTCCGCCACCAGTTGCCCCAGGGACTCGACCTTACCCCGGCCGATATACGTCCGCGGGTTCGGCGCGTCGACACGTTGAACCAACGTGCCTACGACCTCCCCGCCCGCCGTGTCCGTGAGGCGGCCAAGCTCGGCCAGATGCTCATCGGCGATCGATCTGGCAACCGATCGGGAGGGTGCGCCTACTAGGAGCGCCCGGTCGACCGGAGTGTTCAGATCGATGAGTTGCGTCGGGATGCGACACCTCCACCCGTTCGGCCCACCCGTACGAATCAACGCCGAACGATACCCTATCGCTCGCCTTCCCTAAAGAGTCGTCAACCAGACGACGCGTCCCCAATTCCCGATTCTTGCCTCCGCTCGGCCCGCCTCGCCTCCCACCACTCCAATCGCTCGGCAATCGTCTTCTCAAAGCCGAATCGACCGGGTCGGTAAAACCCTCCCCTGCCGACCGAGTCAGGAAGGAATCGCTGTGTCGACACGCCATCCTCCGTCTCAGGCTCGTACTGGTACCCTTTTCCATACCCGAGACTCTTCATGAGTCCGGTCGGCGCATTTCGGAGATGAAGGGGAACGGGGGCAGACCGGGTTTCCCGGGCGCTCGAACGAGCCCGTTTCCACCCTTCATACGCCCGATTCGACTTGGGGGCGGTCGCGAGATATACCGTGGCTTGGGCCAACGCCAACTCCCCTTCCGGCGCCCCCAGGAAGTGGAAAGCGTCGCGGGCTGCGACCACGACGCCCAACGCATTCGGGTCCGCTAGTCCAACGTCTTCCGAAGCCATCCTTACGAGCCGACGGGCAATGTAGAGGGGATCTTCCCCTCCATCGATCATCCGGGCAAGCCAATACAGGGCGGCGTCAGGATCGCTGCCTCGAACCGACTTATGGAGGGCCGAGATGAGGTTGAAATGCTCTTCGCCGGACTTGTCGTATATCGCGAACCGATGTTGCACCGCCTCCCGCGCGACCTCGAGGTCGATGGGTTGGGCAGGCGAGATACTCGAAGCCGTCTCCAGAACTCCTAGCGCTCTGCGGGCGTCCCCGTCGGACGCCTTAGCCACGAAGTCGAGAGCGTGGTCGGTAATGGAGTCGTCACTCCTATCCAGACCTCGTTCTGATGTAAGAGCGTCACGCAGAAGATCCGACAGATCCTCGGGGGTGAGTGGCTCGAGCACGTGCACCGGCGCCCGGGAGAGAAGAGGACGCACGATCTCGAAGGACGGATTCTCCGTAGTCGCTCCAATGAGGATAATCGTGCCGGCTTCGACGTGCGGGAGAAATGCGTCCTGTTGTGACTTGTTGAATCGATGGATCTCGTCGCAGAAGAGGATGGTGCGGCGGCCCGACGCCCGGAGGCGTGCGTCTGCCGAAGCGATGATCTCGCGAACACGCGCGACGCCTTCGGTGACCGCGCTAAACGAGACAAAGGTGACACCGGCTTCCCGGGCAATGAGTCTCGCCAGCGTGGTTTTTCCGCACCCCGGGGGACCCCAGAGAATCATGCTTGCGACGCCGCCTGCGTCCAGCATCGCTCGAATTACCCGTCCTTCTCCGATGAGATGCTCTTGGCCGCGGAATTCGTCCAGCGTGGCGGGTCTCATCCGCGCGGCGAGAGGTGCGTCCTTCGCCAACGACTCGGGGCGGGTCGGGTCGCTTCCGACAGGGGCATCCTCTCCAGCGAACAGGTCTAGATCAGCCATCGGCGCCCGTTTCCCCTCCCGCGATCGCCACGGCGCGGTCGCACAGGTATTCGGCTGTATTCCGCGACGGATCGTCGATCACCTCGTCGAGGAGCCGCTCAAGTACATCCCCGAAGAGAGGTCCCGGGCGGAGCCCCAACCGCTTCAACTCCCCCCCACCGATCGCCAGATCTTGGACCGAGAGTGGAGGTTCGGCCGCCAGCACCACCCTGGCTCGGCGCCACGCTGCGATCGTCTCCCAACCCCGTCCTCCCACCGCCACACTCCGAGCAACCTCCAGCCGTGAAACCGGGCCCACGTTGTCGGCCCCGTGTCGCGACAGCCAGCGCCTCAGCTCGACATCGCCAGCTTCCCTGTGTGGAACGGGCCCGGCGTCGGCCCAACCTGCGATATCATCACGATCACGGTTCGAAAATCTCAACCGGACCAAAAGAGCCGCCACGTCGATCGGGACGATGTCACGCAGCCACGCCGCGACCCTCAGCGTCGGCATCGAGCTGGGGATGCAACGCACTTCCGCGAGCCGCGTTTCCCACGACATCGGTGCCTCCCCCTCGCCAAGAAGGGCGAAGTGTCGGGCGACCTCCGGATAGAGAACCCCGATGATTCCGGAGGAACGGTACAACTCAAGGGTGATGTCCGGATTCACGCCGGAGAGGACCTTCATCAGCTCCTCCCGAACACGCTCTGGAGAAAGATTTCTCGTATCGTCAACAGCGGAGCACGCAGCTGACCACGTGTCCGGATCGATTGAGAGCCCGAAACGCCCCGCAAAGCGAACACCTCGGAGCAACCGTAGGTGATCTTCTCTAAACCGTTCTGCCGCAACGCCAACCGCACGCAGGACCCCCACCTCCAAATCGTCCCGCCCGCCGTACGGATCGTAGAGCTCGTCACGCAACGGGTGCCAAGCGATCGCGTTAATGGTGAAGTCTCGCCGACTCAGGTCCTCTTCGATCGATTCGGAGAAGGTCACCCTCGCGCGACGTCCATCCGTTTCGACATCGCGCCGAAAGGTCGTCACTTCGTACATCCGCTGATCCCGGGCCAGCACACCGACCGTCCCGTGTTCGATGCCGACCGGCACCGTGCGACGGAAGAGTCGCCGCACCTCATGCGGGGGAGCTCGGGTCGCCAGGTCCCAATCTTCTCCCGCGACGCCCAGGATTCGATCGCGAACGGCCCCTCCTACGGCCCACGTCTCGAAGCCAGCCTCCTCCAACACCTGAGTGATCCAGCGCACGGCCGGGGGGACATCTGCGAACACGACCCTTACCCCACCAAGACCGCACCGCCGTTGACGTTCACGATCTCTCCAGTGACGTGCCGCGCAAGCTCCGTGCATAGAAAGACGATCGGGCCCGCCACGTCATCCGCTGTCGCAATGCGGCCGATCGGAATACTCCGGGCGACCCGGTCACGCGCCTCTCCCTCGAACGCTGAAGCGGACATCTCTGTGTCGATCCAACCAGGTGCGACGGAGTTCACCGTGATCCCGCGAGGAGCGAGCTCAACGCAAAGCCCCTTCACCATAGAGATCATCGCGCCCTTGCTCGCTGCGTAGTCTGCGTGAAAAGCCTCACCCCGCTGGCCGGCGGTGCTGCTTACCAAAACGATCCGGCCATTCTCGTTCAACAAGCGCGCTGCGGCCCGGCAGGTGTAGAAGATCGAATGGAGATTCGCGTTCATGGTGTTGTGCCATTGCTCGGGAGCCATCTCCCCGATCGGCGTGTCACGGGGGGGCCATATCCCATGGTTCCCCACGAAAATGTCCAGCCCCCCGAAGGTGCTCTCGGCCCGCTCGAAAAGCTGTTCGACGTCGGCTTGCACCCCAAGGTCCCCTCGCTGCGCCCACGCGTCACTCCCCAGGGCCCGGCACGCGTCGACCACCTCCGCGGCGTCGGACTCCCGGCTGTGATACCCGATTCCGACATGTGCCCCAGCCTTCGCCAGCATGATGGCGGTCGCTCGACCGACGCCGCGCGACCCGCCCGTCACGATCGCCGTCTTCTCCTTCAGATCGATGAGATTGCTCAATCGTCGCTCCCGCTCAAGACCTCTTCGACGAGGTCGCAGATGATGTGGCCGATTAGAATGTGCATCTCCTGCGCCCGTGCTGTAGACGTGGTCGGAACATCGATCGCGTCGTCCACGACTGCGGCGAGCCGTCCTCCGCCCCCGGCCGTCATCGCCACAGTGCCGATACGGAGTCGTCTCGCAACCTCTGCAACCGCCAACAGGTTCTCCGACTCACCACTGGTCGTGTGCAAGAACAAGAGATCTCCTTCCTGCCCCCATGCCTCGAGCTGCCGCACGAACACCATCGTATAGCCGAGATCGTTCGCGGACGCCGTCAGAACGGACGAGTCCGTGGTCAGGGCCATTGCCGAGAACGCCCGCCGCTCCCGACGGAACCGGACGACGTACTCCGCTGCAAGGTGCTGCGCATCCGCCGCACTCCCTCCGTTTCCACAAAAAAAGAGCCGTCCCCCCCGCTCCAAGACTGTGGTTACCGTCTCCGCGATTGTCGCGATCTTCGCCCCTGCTTCAGCCCCGAGTTGCTCGGCGATACGCACGTGTTCCTCAATCCGGCGGTGCACCTTGGACTCGACGCTCATCCCACTGAACTCCGCCGAGACACGATGCGTCCAACAAGATCGGTCATGCGCTGTAGAAGGCCCATGGGCGCGAGCGGTGGTACCGGTAGTGGGTCCAGTCCTTCGATGAGTCGCCCCGGGTTGACGCTGTTCAGGGTGTGCAAGACGGCGCTCCCTCCCCGCTCCGCCATCGCAGCTCTAGCCTCGCTCAGGTAGATCTTCAGGCCGCTCTTTCCGTGAAAGTCGGACGCCATGTAGTCGGCCTCACCAGCCTCTAGAATTCTGTAGGCGACCGTTTTGGCATCCTTCCCATAGCGACCGACTAGAGAACCGTAGTTCACCTGAAGGTGTGCGCCTGCATCCCTCCAACGTGCTGCTTGGTCGGGTCGATCGAGCATCCCTACATATCGCTCGGGATGAGCTACTACCGGACGCCATCCCTGGTCTCGGATCCAGCGAAGGACCCGTTCGGTCCCCGGGGGAATCCCGAGTCTCGGCCATTCAATGAGCACAAAGTCGGTTCCCGCCAGCCGTAGTCGGGGGTCGGAAAGAACCGGCTCCGGAACATCGATCAGCACTTCGTGCCCGCGCAGAAACTCTAGCATGGGAAAGTCCGCGGCGATCGCCTGGGTCGCTTCCTCGAAGGCTTGGTCCACCTCTCCCAGTCGGTCTCCGAGCAGGCTACTATCGAGGCTCAAGCTCCCCTGGAGGTGCGGAGTGGTGACCACCCTTCGTACGCCGAGATTCACGAGGCGGGAAACCGAATCGAGTGTACCGGCCAGATCTCGAGCCCCGTCATCGACCCCGGGCACCAAGTGGCTATGAATGTCGACAACGGACGCGGTGTGGTGGCCCGTCATCGCGCCCCTCCCACCTCCAGTAGTTCCTGCAGGATCTGCCGTGGTTCTTCTCCGGAAAGAGCAACCTCGCAAGCGAGAGTTAGCAGTGCGTCGCCCGCGAGCACATGAAACGCGCTCGGCCGATGACGACCCGGTACCGCGATGGCCTCGGCGATGGACGTCTGCACCGAGCGCCTGTACTCGGTAGCACCCGAAGGCGCCCCACTAGGGAGTTGCTCCATCATGGCGTCGATTAGTCCCTGAGGAGCAGCCGGATAGCGTGCGGTCAGCCAAGGGACACGGTCCACTAACCGTCGCCTCCAGCTAGAAGGCCCTTCACGGCCTCGGCACCCACGCGCAGCGCTTCGTCGATACGCGACGGGTCCTCGACACCCGCCTGGGCCAGGTGGGGGCGCCCCCCACCCTTCCCACCGACGACCTCAGCGACTTGTCGAACCACAGCGTCTGCTCGCACGCCTCGGGAGATCAGGTCATCCGTGACAAAGCAAAACAGCGCTCGCTTCTCGTCGGGCATCTCGGCAGCCAGCACCGCGACCCCCGTCTTCCCGCCCTCAAGAAACGCATCTCCCCAGCTCCGCGCGTCGGCAATATCGCGCACCGTCAACTTCACGGCTCGGTAACGAGCGGCGTCGCCTCCGCCCAGTGAGATGGACTCGTCCACAACGACGTCTTCGCTAGACGCGCCTCCCTTTCGGACCTCTTGCAAGAGTGCCTCGAGCTCCGTCCGCTCCTCTCGCAATTGAAGCGCCTTTCGGGCTGCCCCGTCAGGCTGTGCCTTGAGCGCGTGCGCAACTTCGTCGAGAAGTGCTTCTTTCTCCTTAAACCACGAGTAAGCGCCGCGACCGGTCCGTCCCTCGACGCGCCTTACCCCCGCCGCTACCCCAGACTCGGAGACGAGTCGAAATGAGCCGATATCTCCGGTGCTCGCGGCATGGGTACCCCCGCACAGCTCCATGCTCACACCCGGGATATCCACGACCCGTACCTGATCCGCGTACTTCTCGCCAAAAAGGGCCATCGCGCCCGCCGCGACAGCATCGGAGTAGCTTCGTTGTGAGATCGCGACAGGGTGGTTCGCCCAGATTTCTTCATTGACGCGGCGCTCTACTTCATCACGCTCACCCGCGGTCAGCGGTCCGCTGTGCGCAAAGTCGAATCGAAGGCGCTCCGGCTCCACCAACGATCCACGTTGCACCACATGGTCACCAAGTATCGACCGAAGCGCAGCGTGCACGAGATGTGTTGCGGTGTGGTTCCTCACCGTGTCGCGTCGCGCAGACGCGGCAACCTCGGCGACCGCCGAGAGCGTACCCTCACCCCCGTCCGGAAGCGCGCCTTCGAACGGCCCGGCGACCGCACTTTCGCTCCCCATCTTGAAGACTTCTTCGACCGTGACCGTCCAGCCCGCTCCCCGGATGGCGCCCGTGTCGGACACTTGGCCTCCCGACTCGGCGTAGAACGGGTTCTCCGAGAGTACCAAAGCGGCTCGCCCGTCGGCGAGCCGATACCGCAGCACATGCGTTTCAACACGGAGGGCGTCGTACCCGACGAAAAGCTGTTCCCCCTCGGCTACACGAATCCAGTCGCCCTGCAGCAGGGAGGCGCCAGAAGCCCCGACTTCAGCCCGATCCCGTCGCGAACGCGCACGCTGCTCCTCTAAGGCACTTTGGAAGCCCACCACGTCGACCCCAAGGCCTTTCTCCGATGCCATGAGTTCGGTCAGGTCCAAGGGGAAGCCGAAGGTGTCGTACAGCTTGAAGGCTTCTGCCCCGTCGATCACTCCTGCGTCACCCGAAGCTAGCTCGGCGAAGCGGGCCATCCCGCCCTCGATCGTCGCGAGAAACCGCTCCTCTTCTCGGCGCGTTGAATCGAGAATGGTCTCGCGCCGTTCCTCGAGCACGGGATAGATCGAGGCCATGGAGTCGATCACCGCCTCCACCACTCCGACCATCGTCGGCTCGCGCCTCCCGAGAAGCCAAGCGTGCCGGACGCCCCTCCGAAGGATCCGGCGGAGGACGTAGCCCCGTCCATCGTTCGTGGGATACACGCCATCCGAGAGCAAGAAAGCGACCGCCCGAGCGTGGTCGGCAAGCACTCGGTAGCTCACCGACTCTTCGGCCGATGGATCGTAGGGACGACCCACCAGCTCCCCAACGCGCTGCAAGAGCGGCGCAAACCCGTCCGTGTGGTAGTTCGAGTCCACGCCTTGCAAGACGGCAGCGATCCGCTCGAGTCCGGCCCCCGTGTCGACACAAGGCGCAGGCAACGGGTGCAGGTCGCCCTCGTCGTCGCGGTCGAACTGCATGAACACCAGGTTCCACAGCTCCACGATCCGACCCGAGTCGTTCAACTCTACGAACTCCTCGGTGGAAGTCACCGGACGTCGATCCGTACGCAGGTCGTAGTGAAGCTCGGAGCACGGCCCGCACGGCCCCGTATCGGCCATCTGCCAGAAATTGTCTTTGTCGCCAAGTCGGTAGATGCGCTCTGGCGGGAGCCCAATGTCGCTTGCCCACAACTCGGCAGCCTCGTCATCGGAGTGGTGCACTGTGGCGTACAGCCTCTCGGGGTCGAGACCGTACTCGTCGGTCAGCAATTCGTACGCGTATCGGATCGCGTCCCGCTTGAAGTAGTCACCGAAAGAGAAGTTCCCGAGCATCTCGAAGAAGGTGTGGTGCCGAGTGGTCACCCCCACCTCCTCCAGATCGTTGTGCTTTCCTCCCGCGCGAACGCAGCGCTGCGAAGAGGCCGCCCGCACATACGGGCGTTGCTCATGACCTAAGAAGGCACCTTTGAACTGAACCATCCCCGCGTTCGTGAAGAGCAACGTGGGATCGTCGGCAGGAACCAACGATGAGCTCGAGACCACCTCATGGTCGCGCTCGGCGAAGAAGTCCAGGAAGCGACTACGAATTTCGGCAGTCTTCATGGCGAGCATTTCGAGAGCGTTCAAACGACTAAGCGTGAAGAAGATAAGGGCCCCGACGACTTCTGTCGTCGGGGCCCTCTCGGCCTACGCCGGCAAACCCACTACCCCGCCGCCACGACCTCCCCGGCCTCCGCTTCCGTCTCTTCCTCGAGAGGCTCTTCTGCTACCAGACCTAGCGCGACCCGAAGCTTTCCATCGATCTCCAACGCAATGTCCTCGTTCTCGGTGAGGAACGCCTTCGAATTCTCTTTTCCTTGACCGAGTCTGAGGTCGCCGTACGAAAACCAAGAGCCCGACTTGTCGACGATGTTGTGCTCCACGCCCAGATCGATCAGGAGCGCGTTGTGGCTCACGCCCTCGTTGTACTGGATGTCGAACTCGGCCTGCCGGAACGGAGGAGCACACTTGTTCTTCACGACCTTCACGCGGGTGCGATTGCCGATGACGTCCTGGCCGTCCTTGATCGCCCCGATCCGGCGAATATCAAGACGCACCGACGCATAGAACTTCAACGCTCGCCCCCCCGAAGTCGTCTCGGGGCTCCCGAACATCACTCCGACCTTCTCTCGAATCTGGTTCGTAAAGATCACCGAAGTGTGAGAGCGGTTTACTGCCCCGGTGAGCTTTCGGAGGGCTTGGCTCATGAGTCGCGCCTGCAGGCCGACGTGAGTATCCCCCATCTCCCCTTCGATCTCCGCACGCGGCACCAGCGCCGCGACCGAGTCGATCACTACGACATCGATCGCGTTGCTACGAATCAACACCTCCGCGATCTCCAAAGCTTGCTCACCGGTGTCCGGCTGCGAGACCAGCAGATTATCGACGTCCACACCCAGCTTGCGGGCATAACCGACATCCAATGCGTGCTCGGCGTCGATGAACGCGGCGATTCCGCCCAGCCTCTGAGCGTTGGCGATAACCTGGAGACAGATCGTCGTCTTACCGGATGATTCGGGTCCGTAGATCTCGCTGATCCTTCCCCGGGGCATACCGCCGATGCCGATCGCGGCATCCAGATTCAAGGCTCCTGTGGGAATGGCCTCGATCGCCGTGAGCCCCCCGTCTTCTCCCATCCGCATGATCGCGCCCTTTCCATAGGAGCGCTCGATCTGCGTGAGGGCCGTATCCAAAGCCTTCTTTTTCTGGTCCGCCGCCTTCTTCTCGCTCATCTCTGCCGTCGCCAAGTAAAGCCTCCGATTCTCGTGATCTCCCTCATTGGTCCGGGAGACGGCCCCAAGGTACATGACCCGAAGATAAAGCGAAAGTCCTTCGGGGTGGAGCTTTCCCGACCGCAACGTATCGGGGCCGAGTGGGCTTTGGAATGCAACCGAGAGACACGAGCACGGATAGGAACGCCTGGCTGCGTTGGCGTGTTGCGTCCCAGAGCTCCACAATCCCGTTGTCGACCCTCTCTCCTTCACGACATGAACCACGAATACGACGTCTTAGCTATCGGCGGAGGCACTGCGGGCCTCGTGACCGGCGCCGGGGCCGCGTACCTCGGACTGAAGGCCGGCATCGTCGAGATCGATGCCTTGGGAGGTGATTGTCTCTGGACTGGGTGCGTACCTTCGAAGGCTCTCCTCGCCTCTGCTCGCCTCGCTCACTCGATGCGGCACGCGGACGACGTCGGCCTCGTGCCGAGCTCCGGCGTCCACGCGTTCTCCACAGTGATGGAGCGCATGAGATCGGCACGTGGCGTGGTCGAACACCACGATGACCCCGAGCGATTTCGCGCGATGGGCGTCGGGGTGCACTTCGGGCGAGCACGTTTCGTGTCGAATCGAGAAGTAGCTGTCGAAGGGGTGGGGACCCTGACGGCCAAGAAGTTCGTGATCGCTACGGGTGCCGAGCCGATCGCCCCCCCGATCCCGGGTTTGGCTGAGGCTGGATACTTGGACCACCACTCTCTCTTCTCGATAGACGAACTCCCCGACCGGGTCGCGGTCATCGGGGGAGGGCCCATCGGGCTCGAGATGGCTCAAGTGCTTTCGCGACTCGGATCGGCCGTGACCGTGTTCGAGGCCGCGCCTTCGATTTTGCTCCGAGAGGACCGCGAGATTGCCGACGCGCTGATGGCCGAGCTCACGGCCGAGGGCATCCAGGTCCGGATATCCACCCCGGTCACCCGAGTTTCGATCGTATCGGGTGCGAAGCGCGTCACCGCGGGAGAAAATGGGGACCTCGACGTCGACGAGATCTTTGTCGCTGTGGGGCGAAGACCGCGGGTGCGAGGCCTCGGGCTCGACGAGGCGGGCATCCGAGTCCAGGACGGCCGGATCGCTGTCGACGAGCGAGGCCGTACGGAGGCGCCCCATATATGGGCCGCGGGCGACGTAACGGGCGGGCTACAGTTCACGCACGCGGCCGAGGCAATGGCGAAAGCGGTACTTCGCAACGCCCTCGCGCCAGGATCCACCCGCGTCGACTACACGAACCTCCCACGGGTAACGTACACCGATCCCGAACTAGCTCACGTCGGCATTTCCCACGAAGAGGCACGCGCTAGTGGTGGCTCGACCTTCAGCTACGGTCTCGACGACCTCGACCGCGCGATTGTCGACGGCGTCGCGCGCGGAGTCGTCAAGGTCACGGCGGATCGGCGAGGGCGAATCTTGGCCGCGACAATCCTCGGTGCGCACGCAGGCGAAGTGCTCATGCCGCTCGTGCTCGCCAAGACGCACGGACTCTCACTATCTGCGGTTTCGGGAACGATCTTCCCTTACCCGACGTTGGTAGAGGGTGTGAAGCGCGTCTCGGACGCGTACATGCGTACTAGGCTCGAGGGACGAGCCGGGGTGTGGCTCAAGAAGGCGATCGGATGGCTGAACTAAGAACGGACCGAGGTGCACTCCTGCGCTTCTCGGTTTTCGTCGCAATGCTCTTAGCGAGCGCGCTGGCCGTGTGGGTCACTCCCTTGGGAGACGCCCTGACCCGAGAAGGGATCCAGATGTGGATTGGAGAAATCCGGGATCTCCCCGCCGCGCCCATCGTCTTTGTGGCGCTGTACGCGCTCGCAACGGCCTTTGCACTTCCGGGCTCTGTATTGACCCTCCTCGGCGGCGCCGTGTTCGGCGTGACACATGGTGTCCTCTACACGACGTTGGGCGCCAACCTCGGAGCGAACGCGGCGTTTGGCCTGTCGCGGTGGCTCGGCCGCGACGGCATCCGCCGAATCGCCGGGAGTCGGCTCACGGCCCTCGACGAGGCGACGAGCACCCATGGATTCCGAGGCCTGCTCACCTTGCGCTTGATCCCCGCTGTGCCCTTCAACGCCCTCAACTTCGGGGCGGGTCTCACAGCGATCTCGTGGCGCAGCTATGCCGTCGCGACGCTCATCGGAATCGTGCCCGGTACGGTGGTTTACACCGTCTTTGCCGATGCCCTACTTGCCGGTTCCACCGAGGCTTCTCGGGAAGCCTTCCTCCGGGTGCTGGTCTCTGGAGCTTGCCTTGTCCTTCTGTCGTTCCTCCCGATGATCGCTCGCCGACTCGGTCTACGACTTCCCGGAAAGGCCGCGGCCGTCGTCTCGCTCGCGATGGTGCACTTCGCCGCCGCTCCGGCAGCTGGCCAACTCCCTACCCACGAGGCGTTCACGGGCGTCCTTCAGGAGATCGTGGAATCGTCTCGCGTCGACTACGCGCGCCTCTCGGAGATCCGTCCGGCCCTCGACGACTATCTAGAGAGGCTCGGCCGGGTGTCGAAGGCCGACTTGGATGCCGCAACCTCGAACGAGCGACTGGCATTCTGGATCAACGCGTACAACGCTTGCATGCTCAAACGCGTCGTGGATCACTACCCGATTACGGTCCACACGGGCTTCTTCACGAGACTTCGCAACGGACTCGCGCGTCGGCCGGCGAACTCGGTTTGGCAGATCGAAGACGTATTCTCAGGCGCACACTGTCAGGTGGCGGGAGTCGACCGCTCGCAAGATGAGATCGAGCACGAGATCATCCGACCGATGGGGGATCCCCGCATACACTTCGTGGTCAACTGCGCGGCGATCAGCTGCCCTTCCCTCGCGGCCCATGCGTACACCGCTTCACAGCTGGATGAGGAACTCGATGAAGCCGTGCGTCACTTTATGGCCACTCCTGCCCACTACACGGTGGACGAGCAATCGATGACCCTCAACAAGGTTCTGGAGTGGTACCGAGATGACTTCGGAGGGCCGCAAGGCCTCCTCGACTTCTTCCGGCAATACGCAGATCCAGCGACGAGCGGCGAGGTTGACTGGGACCAACTCGATGTCCTGTACTTCGATTACGACTGGACGCTGAACGACATCGGGCGGTGAACGGGCGCCCTCGCCTCAGCGTGGTGATCCCCGCGCTGAATGAGGCACACCATCTCCCAGCGTTGCTCGAGGACCTGTCCACTTTCGAGCCACTCGAGCCAGAGGTCATCGTCGTCGACGGTGGGTCGATCGACCGTACACGGGAAGTCGCGTGCGAGGCGGGAGTTCGCTGTCTGGAGACCTCTCAGAGCCGGGGGCGGCAACTCAGGCGTGGGGCCGCCGCGGCCAACGGTGACTGGCTGCTCTTCCTTCATGCAGACAGCCGACTCGATCGCCAGGCCGTCCTCGAGGCTCAACGCTTCATGGCCCACGCGGAACCCAACCAAGCGGCTCACTTCCGGTTCCAGCTCGACGGAAGCCGCTCCGACATGCGGCGAATCGAGGCCGGACAGCGGCTGCGTGAGCGTCTCCTCGGACTCGTGTACGGCGATCAGGGCCTGATCATTTCTCGTCACCTCTATGATCAGGTTGGCGGGTATCCGGATTGGCCGATCATGGAGGACGTGGGGTTGGTGGACGCGATCCGGCGCCGGGGGCGGATCGAACGGCTCGACGCCCCACTCACTACCAGTGCCCGACGGTACGACCGAATCGGTGCCAAGAGGGGCAGCGTCAGAAACGCTGCCCTGATCGCTGCCTTTCGCCTGGGCGTTCCACCGACTGTCTTGGCTGGCCTGTACCCAGCGCAACCCAGTCGGAGGCGTGTCGTTGCCCTGTTCGTGAAAGCTCCCCTTCCCGGCTACGCGAAGACTCGTCTCTCCCGCGACCTCGGAGAGGAAGTCGCGATCCAGATCTACCGCAAGGTCGGACGTGCGGCGGCCGACGAGCTACGCAGAGGTGACTGGGCGTTGCGCGTCTTCGCGGACGGACCCGACCAATCGACGTTCGAGATGATCGCGGAGTGGCTCGGGGTCCAGTCTCACGAAATCATCGCCCAAACCGGAGACCATCTTGGCGAGAGAATGAGCTCCGCCATTCGGTATTGCCTCCAGGAGTACGACGACGTCTGTGTCGTGGGTTCCGATATCCCGGGGATCACTCCGGAGATCGTGCAACGCGCCTTCGACGCCCTGAGGGCAGATCGCATCGCTCTAGGCCCCTGCCACGACGGAGGGTACTATCTCCTCGCCTGCTCCCGAGCGATCCCGCAGCTCTTCGACCAGGTTCCCTGGAGCTCCCCCCACGTCCTCGACGCGACCCTCGAAAGAGCGGCAGCCAGCGAGATCGAGGTAACACTCTTGGACCGACTCGCGGACATCGATGTCGCCGATGATGTCCCGTCTTGGCTGCTCGAATCCGTGCGCACCGGCACGGATATTGCTAGTTGAAAGAGAACTTCCGCTAAATCCTTGCGATTCAGCGAATGAAAACGGATGTTTACGCCGTCCCCCCCAGGCTCAACCTCGGGACCGGATGAATACGCTCAACACAGTTCGCTCCCGGGTGCGTTTCGACGCGCTCGATCATGTTACGACACCCGACGGCTCCGGGCGGGTCTCGGTTCGCCTCGAATGGGCAGGAGATGCGTTCGAAGGCACGGTCTCGTGCCTCGAGACCCAACAGGGCGTCCTCAAGGCAGCCTCCGAGGCGGCCCTGATTGCGACACTAGCGAGCACAGACGTGATTGGGGCTACGCCGCTCGAGCTGGAGGTGGTCGGGGTCAAAGCCGTCCGCGCTTTTGACGGGTGGGTGGTCGTCACCCGCATCAATGGCAGCTGTGGACCCGATCCGCATCGTCTTCTCGGAGCGGCGCCCTGCGAACGCGAGGAGGACCTACCGGCTGCCGCGGTCAAAGCTGTCCTCAACGCCTGCAACCGAGTTATCGAGCAGAGGATCGACCGCTAACCGGCGGTGGGGTACACCCTACCCTGGGGCTCGTACGTACCGGTGCCAAAGGCCAGGTCGCACGGGGACGAATACGACCTGTAGCGGTCTGGAAGCACTGAGGACAGCAAAGATCGGCACCCCTTCGAACACACCCACGCGCAATAGCTGACTGCAGTCCGCCTCGAACGACTCGTCAGACTGCCGAAATTCGCCTCCCTCGAATGCGATCGGCTCGCCGTCTTGGTACCAGAACGCTCGGCCTGCGTAGCTCCCTGCAAAGTCGACCGCAGGTCGGAGTACTGCGAGCGGCGTTCGAGTGGCCCCGATGAGCGTGTCTCCCGATTCTGAGAACGAAACGGTGATGTTCCGCCCGGTCGACAGACAGATGGTACTCGTGCCTTCAACGGCCACCACCTCGGGCTCCGCCCGCCCCACCATAACGGTGTCCGGAGGTGGCGGCGGAATGAAGACGGTATCGGGCTCGACTCGCCGCATCCCCGTCGGACGACACCGCAACATCCGTTCGTACGGACAGATCGCAACCGAGGCAGTCAGGCCGAACTTCGGCTTCAGGTACTCGCTCGCGTAACCGTCCGGGCCCTCATGGTGGTTCAAGGCTAGGTACTGGACCCCCGCCCGAAAGCCGTCCCAATCAGCCTGGGCCGCAACGTTCACATCGAAGCCGTTGTGCTCGGCCATGACCGTGAGTAGAGATCGATCCGAGAGCGTCATGTGGACGCCAGCTCCCATGAACCACCCGTTGGCGTGACCGCCGGAGTAGAAGTCGAGCTCGCCGCCCGCCCCGAACATGCCGCTCCCGTATCCGAAGGTGAACGACAAGTCGTTGGTTGGAAGCCGTCCGCCGTCCCAGCCGCGCACGAACGCAGTACCGACCGCGTACAAAGACACATCGCTGTCGACTCCGAAGCGATCGAAGGTGCGGAGGAGTCGATCATCCGCGAAGCCGAGTCGGCTAGGAGCCCGTACCAAGCCGTCCGCAAACGTCGGACCGCGCACATAACGACCTCCCACGGCGAGCCCTAACCCCTGATCGACCGGCTCCCATAGTTGAACTCGACCGAAGAGCCCCCAGACATCGCCACCGTCATCGCCGTCGGCGAACGACTGAAGTGACACGCCAGTCTCCACGCGATCCCACACACCGATGGCGATCGAGCCGTCCAGGAGCACGCCGTCTCGGCCCACTCCGAAACCGGTCTCGCTTCCGTCCGGTCCGACAAGGACTCGGCGATCAAGCCCAGCCCAGAAGCCGGATAGTGTCCCGGTCACCGTCATGTGTCCCAAGACGCTGGATGCGGGAACGTCGACGTAACCGGACCCATAACGAAGGGTACTCGGCATCGTGGGCGTTTGCGCGGCCAGGCTCCCACCCACGGCACACCACACCACCCCGATCCCGTAGCAGAGGCGCCTTGCGATCGTCATGGCGTCACGATCGGATTCGGTCTTCGATCGTCTTGAGTCGACGGGCGATTGAAACAGCCCAACCGCCGATGATCACGAGGACCAATGCGTACGCAGCGAACACATGCCAGTACGGGCGCAGGTTCTGTTGACCGAGCTGCTCGGCCTGAGCCCAGAGCGCGTCCGGCATCATCACCAGAGCGATCACGACAAGGCAAGCGGTCCGCTTCACGATCTGATTCATGTCATGTCTCCGCGCGCGCACGCGTTTCGACCTCTGTCTGCAGGCTCTCGAGCGCGTATCGAAAAAGGAAAAGGCCGAAGAACAACACGGTGAACGCTGCCATTCCGACCGAAAACGTGGTGAGCATGTCCGAGGGCAGCGTGGGCCCCTCGGGCTTTGCGATGACCGGTTGCGGGTGCAGAGACCGGAACCAAATGACGCTGAGGTGGATGAACGGAATGTCGATCGCTCCCACAATCGCGACCACTGCCGCAAACCGCTTTCCTTTCTCCGGATCCTCGGTCGAGTTCCGGACCATGAAGTACCCGAGAAAGATGAACCATAGGAGGAGCGTGAGCGTAAGTCGCGGCTCCCACGTCCAATACGTGCCCCACGCGATCTTGCCCCACAACGGACCGGTCACGAGGACGATCGTCGAGAAGACGAGGCCCGCCTCTGCGGCGGCAACCGCAGCGCGGTCCAGCTTGTCGTCGCGAAGCCACAAGTAGACCCCACTGCAAAGGGCTGCGATCCCGATGGAGAGGAAGGCGGTCCATGCCGCTGGGACATGCACGTAGAAGATCCGCTGCGCCACCCCCTGATTCACCTCTGTGGACACCCAGAAGAACGACATCCAGTACAGCACGACGAGCCCGCAGAGACCGAGCAGGGTCAACCCCAAACCGCCGCGTCGAATTCCCACCATCACTCCTCCACCACGTATTTGAAGAGGACCGCTCCCACTGCGACCGCACCGAATGCGAAGGCACCGAGCATCCGCACGGTCCCGCCTACCTCGGCAATTGGCCGTCCACCCATGAGACGCCCTGTAGCCCCTACTCCGAACACCACCATCGGGAGCAAGAGCGGAAAGACCAGGACTGGAAGCAGCGTCTCACCCATCGTCGTGGCACCCGCAACTGCCGAGAAGAGCGTGGCCACCGCCACGAAGCCCAGCGACCCGAGTCCGAGCACCAAGATCACCCACCCAATGCCAGCCGAGATCTCGAGGCCGAAGAAGAGCGAAAAGATCGCGAACACCAGCATGGCCACGGTGAAGAGCAGAATAAAGTTGCTCACGACCTTGCCCAGAAAAATCGCGTCCTTTGGTGCCGGTGAGGTGAGCACTCCGCGAAACGCCGAGTCCTGCCCCTCCAGGTGGAATGTCCGACCGACACCGATCAGGCCACCGAACACGACGGTCATCCAGATCAATCCTGCCGCCACGTCTCGCGGCCGGACCGCCGTCGTGTCGAGAGAGAAGCTGAAGAGGACGCCGGCCAAGACCGCAAACGCTCCCATCGCCACCACCCTGTCACGAGAGCGTACCTCGATCAAAAGGTCCTTGCGCACGATCGCGACAACCTGACGCAGGTACGGTTTCACGCCGCCGCACCTGTGGTCGCCGAAGCAACGCAATCGTGATAGTGCCGATCGAAGTCGCGCGCCGGCACGTCACCTGTCGAGCCGCGCCAAACGATTCGGCCCCCTACCAGGATCATGACCTTGGAGGAAAGGGCCCTGGCCTCACGAAGATTGTGCGTCACCATGACCACCGTCCGAAGCTCCTCCCGTACCTCCGTAAGTACCTCACGGAGGAGGAGCGAAGCAGTCGGATCGAGTCCGGTGAACGGCTCGTCCAGGAAGACGATCTCCGGGTCGTGGAGAAGGGTCCGAGCCAGCGCCAAGCGC
The DNA here is from genome assembly GCA_965223235.1 of Longimicrobiales bacterium. Classification (GTDB taxonomy): domain Bacteria; phylum Gemmatimonadota; class Gemmatimonadetes; order Longimicrobiales; family Gaopeijiaceae; genus UBA2589. The sequence goes on along the minus strand of CBDCVV010000007.1, from coordinate 87,782 downwards.
TGCCTCATGCCGCGCGAGAAGGTCCGCACCTGCAGGGAGGCATGCTGCCCCAACCCCATTCGCTGCAACAAGTCACGCGCTCGACCTCGAGTCTCATCCAGGCCAAACAATTCACCGTAAAAGCGGAGATTCTCGAGCGCGGTAAGATGGCCGTACAGAAAGCCGTAGTGTGAGAGTAGGCCGACCCGGCCGCGCCAATCTGTTCCATCATCCATCGGGGATCCAAAGATCCGGATCGTACCCCGAGAAGGACGCGCGACCCCCGCGAGCATCCCCACCAACGACGACTTCCCTGCGCCGTTGGGGCCGAGAATGGAAAGGAATTCTCCGCGCGAAACATCGAGATCGACGTCGCGAACTGCGACCATCGGTCCGTACTCCTTCGTCAGCTGTTCTGCCCGCAACGCGAGATCCGTTTCGGCCTTCTCTACCGAAGCCATCCTCAGCGCACCGCGGTCTCGACGAGTTGGGCGCCGCAGGACGAGCAGAAGCGCGAACCCTCCGGGTTCAGGAAACTGCAGCCGGAGCATGGGGTGCTCGACTGCAACTCCCGGCGGATCGCCCCGATCTCGGCCTCCAGCGAGTCGTCATGCGCACTCTCGCCACGGCTCGTCTCGTCAGCCTCGAGGGCATCGAGAGCCTCTGCCGTGAGCCGGGCCTTCATCGTCCTATAGTCCTCTTCGTCGAGCTTCCCTGCGAGGAAGTCGTACTCGACATCGCGGAGAGCCAGCAGCGCAATCCTTTTGCGCGCCTCGGTCTCTGTCAGTTCGTCGTCTTCGCGATCCAGCGAGGCATGAATCCCCTTCATCACCGGCTGGAAAAGGAAGAGAACAACCGCCGCTGTGACTAAGAGCACGCCGAGGTAGAGCATCTTCGCTCGACCTCAGTCGGCCCCAGCCATTGCCGGCTCCGGATCAGGCTCGGCAGCAACCTCCCGGGTGCGCCGACGGTCGACGCTCGGCCATAGCGCGATCAGCGTTCCAACTGCAAGGAGGAAGCACCCAATCCAGATCCAGGCCACGAGCGGCTTCACAAGGACTTGGAGATCGATCCCTTGGGCGGATGAGTCTCCTCCGAGCGCCGACTGAGTATCGTTGAGAGCGGAGAGAATCAGGTACAGATCCTCCAGGCCCGTCATGCGGATCGAGACCTCGCTCATCGGCTGCGTGTTGCGATTCGTGTACTGTCTCTTCTCGGGGGTGAGAATGCCCTTCGGCTTTCCATCGACCGCAACCGAAACCGTCGCGATCGCTTGCCAGAGAAGATTCTGCTCCGGTCGATTAAGCGAGATCGATAGACCCTCGTACGTCAACGAGTAGGTGTGCCCGAATGGCGATTCTACCTCGACGACGTCCCCCGGCTGCACGTTGAATCGGCTATCCTGATTGTACGCGGCTCCTGCGAAGGCGAAGACGATGCTCACGAAGCCGACGTGGACGATATAGCCACCCCACCGTCGCCGGTTTCGGCTGACGAGGTGAAAGAGGGCTGGTAGATACCCCTCCCCCTCGATGCGCGCGCGTGCTCGCGTTCCCTTCCAGAACTCCGTCGCAATGACCGTGAGCACAAAAGCACAGATGCTCCAGGTTACCAAGGCGAGCTCGTGGCGAGCCCCGTTGATCCACAACAGGACTCCCGTGGCCAACCCGATCGCGACCGGCGTGGTGAAGTTCCGCTGAAGATTTCGGCGGGTGGCACGGCGCCAGGCGATCACGGGACCGATGCCGATCAGGGCTAGAAGTACGAGTCCGATCGGGAAGTTGACCCGCTCGAAGAATGGCGGGCCGACACTGATCTGTTGGCCGGTCACGGCTTCCGAGATGAGCGGAAACATCGTGCCCCACATGACGGAGAAGGCCGCACCCAGCAAGAGCAGGTTGTTGAACAGGAAGGCAGATTCACGACTGACGAACGACTCGATCTGGTTTTCCGTGCGGAGCTGTGGGAGGCGCCACACGATCAACGCGATGCAGGTCGCCAAGATCGCTGCCATGAAGGCAATGAAGATCAGGGCGATCTTCTGCTCCTCCGCGAAGGAGTGCACCGACTCGATGAGCCCGGACCGCGTCAGGAAGGTGGCGAAGATCGTGAGCACGAAGGTCAAGAGCACCAGCGACATGTTCCAGACCTTCAGCATCCCTCTCTGTTCTTGGATCTGGATCGAGTGCAAGAAGGCCGTGGCCGTGAGCCAAGGCAAAAGCGATGCATTTTCGACCGGGTCCCAGAACCAATACCCACCCCACCCTAGCTCTTGGTATGCCCACCGCATGCCGAACACGATCCCGATCGACAGGAAGAACCAACTTGTGAGGATCCAGCGACGGGTCAGCTGGATCCAACGGGCATCGAGCCGCCCCGTGAGCAGGGCCGCGACCGCGAACGCGAACGGGATCGTGAAGGCCGTAAAGCCCAAATACAGCGTCGGCGGGTGAATCGTCATCCAGTAGTTCTGGAGCTGCGGATTCAGCCCGAGGCCGTCTGCCGGGGTCACGGGCATCCCGTTGACCACGAGTCGCTCGTACGGATTCACATCCGCGAAGAGCAGGACAACGATGAAGAAGAGCAGAATGGCCTGGAGCACACCCACGACGTAGGGCATGAACTCGCGATTCTTCCGACGGTTCGTGAAGAGTGCTGCGCACGCGAAGAAGGCGAGGAGAAGCGCCCAGAAGAGGAGCGACCCTCTCTGCCCCGCCCATAGGCCGGTCACCTTATAGAAGGTTTCCAGATTCGCGTTCGAATAGTTCGCGATGTACCAAAAATCGAAGCGATCGGTGAGGAAGGCCGTCATGATTCCCGCGGATGCAATCGCGAGAAGCCCAAACGTCGCGTAGATGCTCCGCTCGGCGCTCAGAACGAGATCGCCACGCTGGGTGCGGCCTCCTGCAAATCCGACGACCGTGCCCCACGCCGCAACGGGAAGTGAGATCCAAAGCGCGAACTCCCCGAGCAATGTCATCTAGCTGTCCAGCGTGTGGGAGAAGGGTGAGCGGCAACCATCAGCGGGTACTCTGCCCCGCAAGACGATCAGTCGGCCTGAGTCCCCGCGAGCTCCTCGGGAGCTGCTTCGTAACGACTTCCGCACTTCGTCAGGAGCGTCGTGGCCTCGAAGACCCCGTCGCGGCGCATCCGGCCCTCCAACACGACCTCGATCTCGTCCGTGAAGGTGTCCGGCATTGCGTCGCGGTACTCCACCTGGAAGGTGATCTCAGGATCCGCGAGGTCATGTACCGTAAATACGTGGAGGAGTTCACCTTCCACGCGCCGGTATGTACCCGGCACGACCTTTCCTCCGACCTTGACACCTACATCGTGGAACGTCGGATCCTCCGCCAACTTCGCCGAAAGCTCCACTGGGGTCATGTAATACACCATCGTCTCGCTGACGCCGGTCCAGATCAGGTACGTGACGACCGCCGCGACACCGACCAGTCCCACCATGAAACGTCCGTTACTCTTCATGCTTCCTCCGGGCGGAGAACCCTTGTTGCAAGCAATCTAGCCAGAGTCGGTAGCCCCAGAACAGTCCGGGAAATCCCCTACGAGACGGATCACGCCGTCCCATCGTTCGCCCAGGCGATCGCGGCTCGTACGGCCCGACCCCACCGCGAGGCATCGGCCCTCCGCTGGGCCGGGGCAATCGATGACCGGAATGTGACGCCATCACCCTGGGCTGCGTGGAAATCTGCTGCCGATGTCCATACCCCGGATTGGATGCCGGCCAATCCGGCCGCGCCGAGCGCCGTGGTCTCCACGTGAGCCGGGCGACGCACCGGCAGGTCGATAATCTCGGCCTGGCGACGCATGAGCCAATCGTTGAGGGAGGCCCCTCCGTCGACTCGAAGTTCGGTTGCTGGCGCGCCCGCGTCCGCCTCCATACTTCGCAAGACCTCGGCGGTACCGAACGCCATCGCTTCGAGAGCTGCGCGGACGAGGTGCGCCTTCGTCGTACCACGAGTCAACCCAAAGATCGATCCACGAGCGTCCGGCTCCCAATGCGGCGCTCCCAGGCCGACAAAGGCGGGTACGAAAGTCACGCCTCCTGTGTCATCCACCGACGCCGCGAGCTCAGCAGACTCGCGAGCCTCCGTCAGTAACCCCAACCCATCGCGCAACCACTGGATCGCAGCTCCGGCGATGAACACTGAGCCTTCGAGCGCATAGGCTAGACCGCCTTCTGCGTCACACGCGGCGGTGGTCAGGAGACCGTGTTCCGAGGGGATGGGCACCGAGCCAGTGTGCAGGAGGAGGAACGCCCCTGTGCCGTACGTGTTCTTAGCCATCCCAGCCGACCAGCACCCCTGTCCAAAGAGTGCGGCTTGTTGGTCGCCTGCGACACCGTTGATGGGCACCTCGATGCCCAACGCCTCCCCTCGAGCCGTCCCGAACGCCCCTGCGCTAGAAACGACCGTCGGCAATAGCGCTCGCGGGATCCCCAAGAGGTCGAGCGCCCAACGGTCCCACGAACCCTTGTGGAGGTTCCAAAGCAAGGTCCGCGAGGCGTTCGTCGGATCCGTGGCATGGGACGCTCCGGCGGTCAGTTTGGCCACCAGCCAACTGTCGATCGTCCCAATGGCGAGCTCTCCGGTCCCGGCTCGCCGACGCAACTCCGGGTCCGAGTCCAGTAGCCAGGCAATCTTGGTTCCCGAAAAGTACGGGTCGAGCACGAGGCCGGTGCGTGACCGAAACTCCGGCTCGTGGCCCGCGTCCTGGAGTGCCCGACAGAAGGGTGTCGTACGCCGATCTTGCCATACGATCGCGCGATGGAGGGGCTCTAACGTCTCGCGGTCCCAGAGAACCACGGTCTCCCGTTGATTCGTGATTCCGATGGAACGCACATCCGCCTCGGACGCAGCCTCGAGCGCCTCGCGAGCTACTCGGCGAGTGACCGTCCAGATCTCGTCCGCGTCATGCTCTACCCACCCTGGTTGAGGAAAGTACTGGGTGAACTCCGAGTAGGCGCGGGCGAGAACACGACCGTCTTGCGCCACGACCAAACACGTCGTCCCGGTGGTTCCCTGGTCGATGGCGAGGACTGAGGGGGTCATCGGGTAGAGGGTCCTGAACCTTAGGTCCAATTCAAGGGAGTGGTCGTAGCTCTCCGTCGAACGACACGCTCCAACCAGCTCGGCTCAGCAGAGTGAGGAACGCGCCGACAGGAAAGCCCACGACGGAATAGTAGTCGCCGCTGATCGATTCGACCAAGGCGGCCCCGCGCCCCTGAATCCCGTACGCTCCCGCCTTGTCCATCGGCTCTCCTGTGGCCACGTACTCTTCGATCACACGACGGCCGAAGCTCCGCATGCGTACGGTCGTTCGCACGACCTCGGCCACCGTCTCGTCGCCACTTGCGACCGCGATTCCGGTCACGACTTCGTGCGTCTCACCTGCCATGCGCTCGAGCATGGCGTGGGCGTCGTCACCGTCGTGCGGCTTTCCCAGCATCTGCCCTCGGTGAACTACGACCGTGTCCCCGCCGACAACCAGTGCCGTTTCACCGGAACGCACGCCTGCCTCGGCCTTCGCTCGAGCCAGCCGCTCAGTAAGTGCTGCCGGAGACTCTCCCGGCCTCGACCGCTCATCGACATCGACCGGTCGGACCTCTGGATCAATGCCGATTTGACGAAGAATCTCCACGCGGCGCGGAGATTGGGACGCGAGAACGATCTTCACGGCACGCGCTCCACGACCAGTGTGACGGGTCCGTCGTTCACCAACTGGACGGACATCTCAGCCCCGAAACGCCCGCGTTGGACTCGCCCGCGACACCGGGTTTCTACTTCACGGACGAACGCGTCGTACAGTGGCTCCGCCACCGACGGGGGAGCGGCCGCTACAAAGCTAGGCCGCCGTCCCTTTCGCACATCCCCGAATAGGGTGAACTGGCTGACCACGAGCAGCTCACCATCGATGTCGATAACGGACCGGTTCATCCGGCCTTCCGCGTCTGGAAAGACACGGAGTGAGGTCAACTTGTCCGCCATCCATTCGAGCACTCCATCGTCGTCGCTCTTCTCGAAACCCACCAGAAGCAGCAGGCCGACCCCAATTTCAGCGATCACGGCATCCGCTACCGTCACCGAAGCAGAAGAGACCCGCTGGAGTACGACGCGCACCGTCCCGCGCTCTCCGAACTGCCTCGCCCCGGCCTGCTTACTCGACGGTTACGGACTTCGCCAAGTTCCGAGGTTGGTCGACATCCGCCCCCCGCATGACGGCGATGTGGTATGCCAAGAGTTGAAGCGGGATCGTTGTCAGCACGGGAAGCAGGTGCGGCAGTGTCTGGGGAACTTTGATCATGTGATCGACCTTTCCCTGGAGCTCTGGAGCGTCATCACTGACGATCGCAATGATCCGACCAGCCCGCGCCTTCACCTCTTCGATGTTCGAGACGACCTTCGGGTAGATGGGGTCGCGAGGAGCGAGCACCACAACCGGCATCTCTTCATCGATGAGTGCGATGGGGCCATGCTTCATCTCGGCCGCCGGATACCCTTCCGCGTGGATGTAACTGACCTCCTTGAGCTTGAGCGCCCCCTCTAAGGCGACGGGGAACTGGTATCCTCTGCCTAGATAGAGGAAGTTCGCCGCGTCTTTGTACACGGCCGCCAAGTCCCGCAACTCGTCGTTGAGCTTCAGGACCTCCTCGATCTGGCCAGGGAGTGCCTGGAGATGGTTGACCATCTCCATCCCCCGCTCCGCCGAAAGGTCACGACGGCGTCCCATAAAGAGCGTAAAGAGAGCGAGCGCAACGAGCTGACTCGTAAAGGCCTTCGTCGATGCGACACCGATTTCAGGTCCCGCGTGGAGGTACATGCCGAAGTCGGTCTGCCGGGCGATCGTCGATCCGACCGCATTGACGATCCCCATCGTCTTGAGGCCTCTCTGCTCCGCTTCCTTCAGCGCTGCCAACGTGTCGGCCGTCTCCCCCGATTGCGAGATCGCCAAGGCGAGAGTCCCGTCCTCGAGCACCGGGTTCCGGTAACGAAACTCCGAAGCGTACTCGACGCTCACCGGAATCCTCGCGAACTCTTCAAGCATGTACTCGCCCACCAGTCCCGCGTGCCAAGAGGTGCCGCACGCCGTCACCACGATCCGCTGAATCCTTCCCAGGTCGAACTGGTGCTCGATGATGCCGCCAAGGCGCGCATCCCCGTCCTCCGGGAGCAGCCGACCGCGCATGACATCCGCTATCGACGAAGGCTGCTCGAAGATTTCCTTGAGCATGAAGTGCTCGTAGCCGCCCTTCTCGATCGACTCCAAGTCCCACGTCACCTCGTGGACTCCCCGGTCTACCTCGTGGCCCTCTAGGTGGAACGTTCGATAGCCGTCGGGCGTGAGTACCGCATAATCGCCGTCGTCGAGGTACACGACGTCGCGCGTCGACTCGATCACCGCTGCGGCGTCTGAGCCCGCCAGCATCTCTCCGTTGTTCCCCACTCCGATGAGGAGAGGGCTTCCGTGGCGGGCCACCACGATCTTGTTCGGGTCCCTGGACGAGACCACTGCGATCCCATAGGCCCCTTCTACTTGCCTGAGAGCTGCGGCGACGGCGTTTTCGAGCGGTTCACCTTCATCCCACAAGTAGTCAATGAGGTGAACCACTACCTCGGTATCAGTCTCCGAAACGAAGTGATACCCCTCCGCCTGCAGCTGTGTCTTGATAACGTCCGAATTCTCGATGATTCCGTTGTGGACGAGGGCGATCTCACCGTTGGCGGACGTGTGCGGATGGGCGTTCGGCTGGTTCGGGGCGCCATGCGTCGCCCACCGGGTGTGCGCGATCCCGCAGGTGCCCGATGCGGGCGCCGCGTCGATGGCCTCTTCAAGCGCACGGATCTTCCCGGCTCTCTTGGTGACCTTAACCCCCTCACCATTCAGAAGCGCGACACCGGCCGAGTCGTACCCGCGATACTCGAGGCGCTTCAGGCCAGCCAATAGAATAGGCGTCGCTTCTCTGGGTCCGACGTATCCAACAATTCCGCACATGGGCGCTGACTTCTCCGTCGTTTTTCGGGTAGTCTAGGGGTGCGTTACGCGACCCCGTCGAGCAAGGCTCCGGCGCGCGAGACTAGATCCCGCGCGGCAGACTCGTCCGGGGCCTCGGCAATGAGCCGGACCACCGGCTCAGTGCCTGACGGACGAACGTGGAGCCACGTCTTTCGGCTAGGCCACTCTAACCTGAGCCCGTCCGACTCGTCCTTCCCATCCCCACCGAGGTCGGCTTCGAGAGCTGCATATCCGTCCTCGAGCGCCTCTCGTGGGAAAGCCACCTTGGTTTTGACGATCTCGTACTCGGGCCACCGCCCGGCAGCCTGAGACGGGGTGAGCCCCGTCGAGGCTAGATGCTGGAGGATCAGGGCGCATGCCAAGGGGGAGTCTCGCGTATGGTGAAGCGCCGGCAAAATGACGCCCCCGTTGCCCTCTCCACCCACGACCGCGCCCTCTCTCTGCATTCGGCGCGCGACGTTCACTTCGCCGACCGGTGCCCGGATCATCGGCACGTCGAACGCCGCCGCGACGTCCTCGACGACCCGACTGGTCGAGAGATTGGTGACCACCGGACCTCGGGTACGCTCCAGGACCGCAGCCGCAGCCAACGCCAACGTCAGATCCTCGCCCATTGGATGGCCCGTCTCGTCCACTAAGGAGAGTCGATCGGCGTCTGGATCGACTGCAAGTCCCACCGCCGCGCCGGACTCGCGTACCAGCTCCGCCAAGTCTGAGAGATTCGCGGCGGTCGGCTCGGGGTCCCGCGGAAACCATCCGTCGGGCTCCATACCGATCCCGACGACTTCACACCCCAGGGCCTCGAGGAGTTCAGTGACCACAGGCCCGCCGGCTCCGTGCACGCAGTCGACGGCAACCTTCAGGCGCGCTGCCCGAATCACTTCGAGATCCAGCTGTGGTAGCTCGAGAATCCGCTTGAAGTGCCTTGCCCACGCCCCGTCGTCCGAGGAGACGGAGCCGAGTTCATTCCACTCCACCCTCGGCGGGTCGACACGGGTCAGGTAGTCGCGAAAAGCCGCGGATCGATCGGCATCGAGGAAGATTCCCTCACTCGATACCAGCTTCAGAGCGTTCCATTCGGCAGGGTTGTGACTCGCGGTGACTCCGATTCCTCCGATCGCTCCAAGGTCGCGGACCGCCATCAGGATGGTGGGCGTCGGCACCACGCCGACATCGACCACGTCACAACCGACGGACTGTAGACCGGCGGTAACCGCCCGTGCGAACATGGGTCCGGACACCCGCGAGTCTCGGCCGAGTACGACCGTTCGTCCAGCCTCGACGTCACGAAGGTGCGCCCCCAGCGCCGCTGCGATTCCGGCCATCAGCTCGGGCGTAAGGGGGCGCCCTACTTTGCCTCGCACGCCGGATACGGACACCATCAGATTGTCGGGAATGCGTACGGGCACGGCGATCGATCCAGGTGACGGGCGGACGCGGGGGGCGCGCCATGTGCGTTCCCCGACCTTGCGAAGTTCGCAGACCCGGGGCCGCGGAGTCAACGAAAACCCGCGCCGCTTCGTGCGGTAGCGACCCCCTTCCTCCGGTGAGGTAGATTTCTGATCATACGGGGCTCTAGGACGGGCCACGGATTCGGCTCGTAGGTACGCCCACGCACACACCCGAGGACTCCCATGGCCGACGGCCCCGAAGACCACCTCTCGTTCGGTACCCGCGCCATACACGCCGGGGTGGAACCCGAGCCTGTGACAGGGGCAATCATGACCCCGATCTTCCAAACATCGACCTACGTGCAACCGGCCGTCGGCGAGCCCCACAACGGAAGCTACGACTACGGAAGGACCGCCAACCCGACCCGGGAGGCACTCGAGGCCAGCATCGCCTCGCTTGAATCAGGGAAGAGGGGAATCGCTTTCGCGTCCGGGCTCGCCGCGCTAGAAGCGATCGTGAAGCGGCTTTCCGCCGGCGATCACGTGGTGAGTGAGGAAAACACCTACGGCGGCACGGGACGGATGTTCAACCACGTCCTCTCGCGGTTGGGGATCGACTTCACCTTTGTCGACGCACGCGATGCCGACGCAGTGGCTGCCGCGATGCGTCCGAACACGAAGCTGGTTCACGTCGAAACGCCGACGAATCCGATGATGAAGCTGTGCGACATTCCGGCGATCGCGGATGTAGCACACAGCAGGGGGGCCCTCCTGTGCGTCGACAATACCTTTGCGTCGCCATACAACCAGCGTCCGCTCGAGCTCGGAGCGGATTTTACGATGCATTCGTCGACCAAGTATGTGAACGGCCACTCCGATGTCATCGGCGGCCTCGTCGCCGTTCGTGATGAAGAGCTCGCGGAGGACCTCTTCTTCATTCGAAAGTCGTCGGGCGCGGTGCCCGGCCCGATGGATTGTTGGTTGACGTTGCGCGGGATCAAGACCCTTCACGTGCGAATGGATCGACACAATGCCAACGGGTTGGCCGTAGCACAGTGGCTCGAGTCCCGGCCGGACATCGAGCAAGTTCTCTACCCGGGTCTACCTTCCTTCGAGCAGCATGAGCTGGCGACCAAACAAATGTCCGGCTTCACCGGGATGGTGTCTGTGGACTTTGGGTCACTCGCGAAAGCGAAGGCCGTGACGGAGCATCTGCGGATTTTCGCGCTGGCGGAGAGTTTGGGCGGAGTCGAGTCACTCGTGAACGTGCCGGCACTCATGACGCACGGATCCGTTCCAGAAGACCGGCGAGCAGCCATGGGCATCAACCCCGGACTCGTTCGCTTCTCCGTCGGGATCGAAGACATGGACGACATCCTGGCCGACCTCGACCGCGTCCTGGGTTGAGGGAACCGGCGTGGCATCACCGTCACCGGCATGGCGGTACATGAGCAAGACACCCATCGTGTAGTAGGGCTGAAACCACGACCGAACGGGTCCCGTAAGGGCCCCCGAACGTCGGCAGTCCCCCTCGCCGACGAGCGAGGGCTCAGACGAACAAAGGACAAGGACCCATGGCGGACGAGAAGGATCGGACCGAGGAGTCAGGAGGGACACGCGCGCGCCGAGTGCTCACGGACATCGCTCCTCACAGTTGGGAACACCCGGCAGACAAAGCCGCACTGCAGGCACTGCGACGCGTTCCGATCTTCGACGAGATCCTGAAAAAGGTCTTCGGCTTCTTCGGCGAAAAACCGATTCGACTCGCGTTTCAAGCCGACGCGGTTCGGGTGAGTGAGCATCAGTTCCCGGCCGTGTACCGGAACTACAAGGAGTGTCTCAAGACCCTCGACGCGCCGATGGAGTACCCCCTGTTCGTCTCACAGACCCCGCTGGTCAACGCCGGGGCGTACGGGATGGAACAGCCGTTCATCATCCTGAACTCGGGGACGGTTCGCCTTCTCGAGGAAGAGGAGTTGTCGTATGTGATCGCGCATGAAATCGCTCACATCATGAGCGATCACGTACTGTACAAGACAATGACGGTCCTCTTGATCAACCTCGCGAACATGGGCTTCCCCATTGTCGGGTTGGCGGCTCGGGCGGTCCTCGTCGCGCTCTTGGAGTGGTCCCGCAAGTCCGAACTGTCGTGCGATCGAGCCGGTCTCTTGGCGGTGCAGGATCCCGAGGTCGTCATGCGGACGATGCTCAAGATGGCCGGGGGCGGCACTACGGATGAGACGAGCCTACAAGAGTTCATTATCCAGGCCGAAGAGTACCGTGAAGGCGGCGACGTCGCGGACCAGGTCTTCAAAGTCCTCAATCTTCTCGGGCGGACCCACCCCTTCCACGTGCTTCGGGTCGCTGAACTCCGTGACTGGATCGAATCCGGAGACTACGACCGCATTGTGCGCGGAGAGTATCCCCGCCGGGGTGAGCCGGACCCGGCGTATCAGGAGGATCTGAAGGCGGCCGCCAACGCCTACGCCGAAGGGGCGAAGGACTTCCTCGACTCGGTCGCGGAGGCTGCGAAGCGAGCCGGTTCGGACTTCCTATCGGGGTTCAAGCGGTAGCGACCCCGCCGTATGATCTCGAGGGGCGACCGATACCAATCGGTCGCCCCTTTTTTTTCGCCGCCGGTCGGGTAGACTCCGCCCATGAGGATCCTCATCGTGGGAAACGGCGGGCGAGAACACGCCCTACTCTGGAAGCTGCATAGGGATGCCCCGAACGCGACCTTCTTCGCGACCCATCCCAATCCGGGGATGGCACCGCTGTGTGAGGGTGTCGCGCTCGCCCCCACCGACGTCGAAGCCATCTCAGGATGGGCTGCAGGCCACCGAATCGACCTGGTCGTCGTCGGCCCTGAAGCTCCCCTGGCGGCCGGACTCGTAGACCGCCTTCACGCCAAGGGTATCGCCGCCTTCGGTCCGACCCAGAAGGCCGCTCGTATCGAATCCAGCAAGGCCTACGCGAAGGAACTCATGCGTGGGGCCGGCATCCCCACCGCGGAGCACCGGACGTTTTCCAATGCATCGGCTGCCCACGACTGGGTACGAGAGATGGGTGCTCCGATCGTGGTGAAGGCCGATGGGCTGGCCGCCGGCAAGGGCGCGATAGTCTGCGAGTCCGAGGAAGACGCGATCGAGGCCATCGATACGATGCTGAGCGACATGACCTTCGGTGAGGCGGGCCGACGAGTCGTCGTCGAAGAGTTCATGGAAGGGGAGGAGGTCTCACTCTTCGCGGTATCGGACGGTCGACGCTTCGTCGTGCTCTCGCCGGCCCAGGATCACAAGAGGGTTGGAGTCGGTGACACCGGGCCCAACACCGGAGGAATGGGCGCGTACGCCCCCGTAACGATCGCGGACGAAGCAACCCTCGCCGAAGCGTCGGAGCGAGTTCTTGGACCGACTCTCACTGCGCTCGCGAAGGACGGATCCCCCTTCCGCGGCTTCCTCTACGCCGGCCTGATGAAGACCGCGGACGGTCTCAAGGTGGTCGAATTCAACTGCCGGTTTGGCGACCCGGAGGCGCAGGTCGTGCTCCCGCTGCTCGACTCGTCGCTTCTCGACATGATGCGCACCGTGGCCGACGGCGGAGATGTGTCCCGGCATCAGCCGCGCTTCCGGAGTGGAGCGGCCGTCACGACTGTGCTCGCTTCCGGGGGATACCCCGGCTCTTATGACAAAGGGAAACGCATTGACCTCCCTGACCACATACCCGCCGACGTCACCGTCTTCCACGCAGGGACGGCGCTCGACTCGACCGGTCAGCTCGTAACCGCGGGCGGGCGAGTACTCGCCGTGACCGCCCTCGCACCCACCGTCGCCGAGGCCGCAGCAGCGAGTCGGGACAGTGCAGCCGAGATCGAATTCGAGGGAGCGTTTTTCCGCTCCGATATCGGGTGGCGAGAGCTCGCACGCTCCGGAGCCTCGTAGCGAGGGTCAACGTGCCGGAACTCCCCGAAGCCGAGACGATCGCCAGAGAGCTGCACGACCGGTTGGTCGGCGAGGTCGTGCGTCGGGTCGAAGTTCTCCGGGCCGACGTCGTGGAGGGATCAGGGCGCCAGCTCTCTGCCTGTCTAAGAGGATCTACGATCGAAGGCATAGGACGGCGGGCGAAGAAGGTGGTCATGCATATGGGACCGAGTCGGACGCTCGTGGTCTCTTTGGGCATGACAGGCCGACTGCTCCCGTTCGACACACCTCCCCGTGGTCGCAGACGACCTCGTCACCCGGCCGTGAGGCTTCGGTTTGAGTCCGGGCGACTGCTCGTCTTCGACGACACTCGCCGCTTCGGAAAGGTGTCGTGCCTCAGCCGAGTAGAGTGGGAAGAACGCTCTCGTCGCATCGGTCCGGAGCCGCTCTCCGACGACTTCACCGCGCGTGACCTTCACACCGCCCTCTCCAAGTCGCGGGCACCCATTCGGTCGTGGCTTCTCGACCAAAAGCGGATAGCCGGCGTAGGGAACATCTACGCAGCAGAGTCGCTCTACCTGGCAGGCATTCATCCGCAACGGCGATCGGAATCTGTGGAGCCCCCTGAAGCCATCCGGTTATGGAAGGGACTCAGGGGCGTACTTCAAGCAGCGATCGATGCCGGAGGGACGACCATTCGCGACTACCGGAATGCTGCGGGGGAGGAAGGTGCGTATTCGACCGATCTCTCCGTATACGGGCGTGACGGTGAGCCGTGCGGAAGGTGTGGGGCTACGATCGTCCGGACGGTCTTCGGAAACCGCTCGGCCTTCTTCTGCCCGAGGTGCCAGCCGTGGTCCGAGTGAGGTGGGGAAGGCTTTGTGCCGTCGCAACCCTCGTCGCGGGCTTACAGGGATGTTCGTCTGCTCCTCCGGGGGGCGGGGCCGTGTTCCCGGAACTACCCGTCCACCGTATCGAGTTGGCGAATGGGTTGCGAGTCGTCCTCCTTCCCCGCGCGACGTCACCCACCGTCTCTTTCGTGATGCGCTTCGACGTAGGGGCGATCCACGAGGCCGACGGCCAGACGGGGATCGCTCACGTTCTGGAACACATGCTCTTCAAGGGTACCGAGAGCATTGGTACGACGGACATCGACGAAGAGCGTCGTCTCTTTGCCCAAATCGACGCTGTGCACGACTCCCTCCTTACCGCACGGGAGGCTCTCGATCCCACTACGGCGTCACGTCACGCAATGCGCATCAGCGAACTCGAGGACTCCGCTCGAACGTTCGTCATTCCCAACGAGTACGATCGCATCCTTAGCGAGGCCGGAGCGCAGGGATTGAACGCCACAACGACGCACGAAGCCACGACCTACTTCGTCGCCCTCCCTGCCAACCGGACCGAACTCTTCTTCGCGCTCGAGGCCGACCGAATGAGCCATCCAGTCTTCAGAGAGTTCTACTCCGAACTCGACGTCGTGATGGAGGAGCGCCGGCTCCGAGTCGAGACATCTCCGGGCGGCACACTCTATGAACGACACCTCGCTGAGGTCTTCACCCACCATCCTTACGGCCGGCCCGTGGTAGGGACGATGGAGGATCTCCAATCGCTCTCACGACCGGCCGTGGCCGACTTCTACAGGCGGCACTACACGCCTGACCGCGCCGTGTTGGCGGTCGTAGGTGACTTCAACGTCGATCAGGTCGACGGATGGGTCAGGCAGTACCTCGGGCCGATCCCACCGGGCAGCATACCCAATGAGGAGATCACGGAGGAACCCGCGCAGCTCGGTGAGCGCCGTCTCGAGGTCGACTTCGATGCAGAGCCCCTGCTTCGGATCGGCTGGCGGGTCCCTTCCACGCTCCACCCCGATGCCCCTGCCCTCGCGGTCCTCGGATCGCTCCTGACCGGTGGCCGCACGTCGAGACTGCACCAGCGGCTCGTCACGAAGGAACGCGCTGTGACTGCCGTCTTCGCCCAGTCGGGGCCGGGTAGCCGCTACCCAGGGGTTTTTCAAATCGACGCCACTCCCACGGCGGGGAGTGACCCTAGAGACATCGAGAGAGCCATCTATGAAGAGATCTCCCGGATTGTCGCGGACGGGGTCTCCGAGGAAGAGGTCCAACGAATCCGAAACCAAGTGGTCGCCGGGCGGATCCGACGCCTCGAATCCGACCTCGGGCTCGCTTTTCAGCTGGCCGAGTCGGAAGTCTTGTTCGGTGATTGGCGAGAGACCTTCTCAACGGCAGCACTCTTCGAAGCCGTTACGGTGGAAGATGTTCGCCGGGTCGCCGAGGAGTACCTCATAGCGGACACCAGAAGCGTGGCCGTGCTCCGCAGGAGCTCGCCTGACTAATGCCAACTTCACCCGGAGTTCGGTCACCATTGATTCGGTCCGCGATCGCCGTCGGGTGCTGCATTGCCCTCTCGTCAGGCGGGACGGGGGTTGCGGCCCAGGTGACGGACGGACGTTCGGCGATCGACGCCCTCCGCTTCGAGCCGCTCGACTTCGCACAGCCTCGCCCGGATCAGCATTCCGTCGCGGGGGTGCCCGTGCTGATGCTTCCCGCCAAAGAGCTACCCCTCACCACGGTCTACTTATATGTCCGGGGGGGATATGGCCGCTTCGACCGGGACGTGTACGCAGCCGCGATGGGGCTCCCGGCCATGCTGAGATACGGAGGCACGGAGTCCAGGTCGCCGCTCGATGTCGATGAGGCGATCGAGCACTTTGCCTTCCAGGTCACCCTCGGCACCGGGGGCGGGAGCATCTCGGCTTCTCTCAACACGCTCACCTCCAACCTCGGTGAAGGAATCGACCTTTGGGGAGAGATGCTGTCGAACCCCGGCTTCGACCCAGCGGAAATCGAGTCGTGGCGCGTACGACAGCTCGAGGATGTCCGGCGCCGAGTCGACGACCCGGCGCGCCTAGCGTTCTCGGAAATGAACACGCTCTTGTACGGCGACCACCCCGTCGGCTGGGAAATGACCCCCCACGACCTCGAGCCGGCCCGCGTGACCGCCGAGCGTTTCCGTTGGGTGCACACGCGGCTCTTCTGTCGGGAGAATCTCACCTTCGGTGTCACCAGCGACCTTGCGTGGGAGGCACTCGAAGCCTGGTTCCAAGAGCTCGCCCTTCGGTTCCCCTCGTGTGAGCACCCCCTCCCAGAGCCTCCCGAACCCACCATTCGTTCACGCCCTGGCGTCTTCCTGATCGAGAAAGAACTCGAGCAGTCCGTGGTCGTGCTCGCCCACGCAACGGACGTGCGGTTGGCCGACTCGCCTCGCTACTACTCGGCCCTGATCGGGAACTCGATTCTCGGTGGCGGAGGCTTCTCTTCACGGATCCTCGGTCGTGTCCGCACGGAGGAGGGCTTTGCCTACTCCGCGACATCCCTTTGGACGACACCCCGAAAGCACCGCGGAATCGTGGCTGCGACAACGCGCACGCGCCCCGAGAGCGCGGCCGAAGCGATCGAGGTCATCGTCGAGACGATGAATGAGCTGACGACTGCCCCGCCGACCGACCGCGAGGTCCAAACGACGGTCGATCAGATCATCAACGGCTTCGTCTTCAACTTCGACAGCCCGGGGCAGATCGTCGCCCGCACGATGTTCTACGTGGCCCAGGATCTCCCGCTCGATTGGCTCACTCGCTACTGGAGAGGCATCCAAGAGGTGACTCCTGCCAGCATACTTCAGGTCTTCTCGGAAGAGCTACGACCCGAGGAGCTCACGATACTGGTGGTTGGTGACCCATCGAGGATGCGACCCGCGCTTGACTCGATTGGACCGGTGACGACGCTCGATCCCGATCGAGATCAGGTCAGGGAGTCGAGACTCCCCAATGAATCGCCGCGATTCCCCCGGTAAGAAGCTTCCAACCAACCCCGGAGAAACCGGCGTCTTCGAACGCCGTGCCGAAAGCAGTCGGGCCCGGGAACTCCTTCACGGACTCGGGCAGGTACGTGTACGCCCACGGGTGCCCTGATACGACTCGACCAACGACGGGTAGAATGTGATGGAAGTAGACGTGGTATCCCATTCTCATGATACGATTTGGGGGCACTGTGAACTCCAACACTACGAGCCGCGCCCCGGGCTTCAGGACGCGCTGGAACTCCTCCAGCCCGGCGGCGAGATCGGACAAGTTCCGCACGCCAAACCCAACCGTCGCTCCGGAAAAAGTGTTGTCCGGAAAGGGGAGCCGCAGCGAGTCTCCGCACACCGCGTCCACGGCAGACTCGCTGATCTTACCCATCCCCTCCACCAGCATCGGATGGGCGAAGTCCGAGGCGACCACACGACCCACGAAGTCGCTTCGCTGCGCGAGTTCCAACGAGAGGTCGAAGGTCCCGGCACAAGCGTCGAGGTACGTTCCGCCCGGCTTCTCGATCCAGCCCAAACGGTCAACCGCTTTTCGCCTCCACGATCTGTCAATGTTGAGGCTCAGGACGTGATTCAGCAGGTCGTAACGAGGGGCGATCTCGGAGAAGATCTGCTGGACCTGCCTCTCCCTTTCGGCTCCCGCCCTCGGGGCGGCCGCAGACGTGTCTTGCATGACAGAACTCGTTCGGCCGCGTAACTTCTTAGGGACCCGGCAGATGTGTTGGGGACGGCGGAGAGCGGTGTAAAGCTACGGAAAGCCCCGTCGGGGCTCAACCGAAGACCTCTTCCCGAACCGACATCGAAACCGAGACCGTCGTGGTCGCGTAAGGGGTTGTGATGAGTACCGATACCACGTCCCTCCCCCGCTCGTCTGCACGGTGGTTCGCGGACTCGAGGCAGGACAAGAGACCCCTGGCTGCAACCGACTACGCCACGCTCGACGACCGTGAGCTCGCCACCCACGCTGCGCGTGGGCACGAGCCTGCGTTCCGTGAGCTCTTGGTACGGTACGAGCGCCCCGTCTTCTCGTTGGTGTACCGCATGGTGCGCGACCGGACGCTTGCCGAGGACCTGGCCCAGGAAGCGTTTATTCGGGCGTTCAACGCAATCGGCAGCTACAAGACGAGCTACAAGTTCAGCAACTGGATCCTCAAGATCGCGAACAATCACACGATCGATCACCTCCGGAAGAGGCGACTAGAGACCGTGTCGATCGACGGTTCGCCACACGCACGCACGGCCGATGAGGTGTCGCAGAGCCAGCTCGTAATCGAGTCGAAGGGCGAGGACCCGGCTCAGTATGTGGAGCACAAGGAGCTCGGCGGACAGATCGAGCACGCCATCGGCGAACTTCGTGAGGAGTACCGCACCGTCATCGTCCTACGCCATGTAGAGGGATACGCGTACGACGAGATCGCGGAGATCATGGAGCTCCCGCTCGGGACCGTGAAAACTTACCTGCACAGGGCGCGGGCCGAGCTTCGTGAATCTTTGGCGCAGGTGGCCTCGTGACGATTCGTGCATGTGGGCGATTTGGCGGCCTATTTCTTGAAACTTCAGATAGCTGGATGGCGTAGTGCGAACTGAATCTTCGACTCGAATCGAGACTAGCTGGAAACCCTGAGCATGAGCCACGCAAACCACCTGAATGCTGAACGCCTGCAGGCGTTCCTCGAGGGAGACCTCAGCACTCAGGCTACACGTACGGTTGAAGCGCACCTCGGAGAGTGCGCGCGGTGCTCTGCTGAGCTCGAGGGTTGGCGGGTCTTGTTCGAGGAGCTGGGTGATCTCAAGGGCCTTCGACCCCACGAGGGCTTCGCGGAGCGGATCCTGACATCGGTGGAGGTCGCGGAAACGCCCCCTCTGCACGACCGGGTTTGGGGTCGCGTCAGCGGACTCGACGCCTCCGGGCATCTCGCCGCCTCAGTCATTCAGGACTTCGTCGATGGAGCGCTTCTCACGAAGCGGGCCGAGAGGGTGGAGCGCCACCTCGACGAGTGCGGCACATGCGCGGCGGAGGCTCACAGCTATTCGCGGCTCGGTCGAGAACTCCAGGCGTTGGAAAGCTTCGCTCCCCGCCCCGACTTTGGTGACCGTGTCTTGGCAAATGTGGACCTGCCTAGGCATGCCTCACTGGCAGCGCGGCTGAGAGAACGGGTCGGTGGCCTCATCGGCGAAACCCAGTTCGACCACGTACCCGGTGAAGTACTTCAAGAGTGGATGGACGGTACGCTGCACGATTCCGTCGCCGCCCGCGTGGACACCCACATCGATGTGTGTGCCTCTTGTGCCGCGGAAGCTCGCGAGTGGCGAAAGGTCGTACACGCTCTAGGCGATCTAGACGTCTTCGCCCCGAGCCGGCACTTCGAAACACGTGTGATGGCAATGGTTCGGATGCGACTCCTGACGGAGGCTGCTGCCCCCGTTCCGCTCCGGTCTCGTAGCGCTGCGTTCATGCGCCGCCTAATCCCGGACGCGCGCCGAGCTGTGGCGGCCTTGTCTGGCCTTGCGGTCACTCCAGCCGTGGTTCTGGGCCTTGTTGCGTACGCCGTCTTTTCACATCCCGCTCTGACATTCGGATCGTTGGCTTCGTTCTTCTGGTGGCAGCTCACGGACGCGGCATCCGCGATGGCTTCGGTCGTGACGACCTCGCTACTCCAGCTGCCTGGTGCCGACGCCGTCTACCAAACGTTCGCCACTGCACCACTCTTGGCCGCTACTGGTCTGTTGCTCTACTCGGCCGTCTGTCTCCTGGCCGTCCGCTCTGCCTACCGGCTCGTTGTCGCGAATCGCACTGCTTCTAGTCGCTATGCTCATGTCTCCACGTCGTAGGGTCGCGCTCGTACTCGCCTTGGGGGCACTCGGGGTCTCGATCCCGCTCCCAGCACTTGCTCAACTCCGGACGATTGTCTCGAAGCAGGTATCGGCTTCGTCCAACGCGGCCGAGATCGAGATCGAGTTCCTCGACGAAGAGGTCTTGAACATCGCGCTGGATCGCGGAACGGTCTTCATCGACGGACGCGACGTAGGCGACTTCCAAGCGGGGGACGCCCTCGACCGGTCGTGGCGTGAACTGCTCGGCGAGGCGATGGGCCTCGAGAACGGGGCGCTATCGGAGCTGCTGTTGAGTTGGGAGCCGCCCGGCTCGGGTGGCTCAGCGAGCACGGCCGCGCAGAACATCGACCGACGCCTTGAAGCTTCGCTGACGCGAGGCGGGCCACAAGACGCGTACGCCGACGTCAGTGTCGCTCAACTCATCGACGCCGACGGTTCGCTCGCCAACTTCCTCCTCAGCTCCGTAGGTAGGTTGGGGCTCCTCGAAGAGGCGATCGCTGAGCTGGACTCGGACTTCCGGGTGCATGTGGACGAGGACGTATGGGTGCGGCCCGGGACACGAATCGAACAATCGCTCGTGATCGTTGGCGGCTCCTTAAGAGTCGAGGGCCGAGTGGACGGTGACGTGGTCGTCGTCGGTGGCACGCTCGACGTACGACCGGAGGGCCGCATTGACGGTGAGGCGCGAGTTGCCGAGAGCCGCGTGGTACGGAGTTCGGGAGATGTGGGCGGCGGGATCGTTGATGTGCTGGATGCGGGCTCTCGGACCCAAAACGAGCTCCGAGAGCGCCTGCGTGAGGAAATCCGCGAGGAGATCCGAGCTGAACTTAGAAGTGACCTCCCCAACGAAATCCGTAATGCCGTGCGTCTCCAAGACGAGGGATTCTCGATCATGACCCCCCTCCGCCCGGTGATCCGGGGAGTCGGAGGCATGGTCGAGAAGTTGTTGTCCGTCTTCTTCTTCACTCTGCTCGGCGCCGGACTCTTAGCGTTCGCGAGAGAGAATGTGGAGACCGTCTCTCGAACCGCGCGACAGTCCCCGGGCCGAGCCGCGATGGCCGGCTTCGCGGGCACCTTTCTCCTGATCCCGGTTTGGATCCTCGGCACGATCGCACTTCTCGTTTCGGTCGTCGGGATCCCGGTAGCGATCGCGTGGCTCCCGCTCTTCCCGATCGCGGCAATCGTCGGTGGACTGCTCGGCTTCGTGGCTGTGGCGCACAATGCCGGTGAGTGGCTCGCCGACAGTGAGCTGCCGTTCACTGGCTGGATCCGGCGGTCGAACCCGATCATGACGTTGGCGGGCGGGCTCTTGGGCCTGGCCGCCCTCCCGATCGCCGGCCATGCGCTGTCTATCCTGCCGTTCACGGGTGTCTTCACCGCCCTCCTCTTTACGATCGGTGGCATACTCGTATTCGTCGTCACCCAGATTGGCTTCGGAGCAGTGTTGCTGACCCGTGCAGGACGACGTCGCGAGTACGCGGGCGAGCGTTGGGAGTCGGATGAGGCATGGGATGCTGCTCTGGATGAGCGCCGCGCGCGGGACAGGAGCGCCACGGAGACTTCAGTGAAGGACGAGGAGGTGGGGTGATGGGGAGAGAGACGGTAGTCCGTGGAGTTGGCGTTTCCGCGACCTTAGCCGTGCTCGCGATTCCGGTTGCGGGCCAGGATTGGCGGACGGCGACGTACTCGCGACAGCTCGATGGATCCCGCGAGATCGAGGTCGAGGTGGAGTACGGTGCGGGTCACTTCACCATCGTTCCGATCGAGGAAGGGCTGCTCTATCGGATGAACCTCGAGTACGACGAAGAGAAGTTCGAACCGGTGCACGAGTACTCTGATGAGCAACTTCACATCGGTATCGAATCGATCCGACGGAATATCAACCTCAGAGGCCGACGAGCAGGGTCCCTCGACCTAGAACTCGCCCGCGGGGTGCCGATGACTCTGGATCTAGAGTTCGGCGCAGTGAAGGCCGAGCTCGAACTCGGAGGCCTCTCTCTACGGGGACTCGAGGTAAGCACGGGGGCTTCGGAGTCCCGAATTGAGGTATCTGCACCCAACCCGGTGTCCATGGACGAAGCTCGGTTTGAAGCGGGAGCAGCGGAATTCAGAGTCGATGGGCTCGGGAATCTCGACGCGGAAAGGATTCGAGTCGACGCCGGAGTGGGCGCCATCGTTTTGGGTTTCGACGGAGAGTGGCGTCGCGATGCCAGAGTGGACATCGACATGGGCCTCGGGTCACTCGAGCTGCGGGTACCCGAAGGGCTTGGAGTGCGACTCCGTAAGGATAGCTTCCTGACCGCCCTTGATTCGGAGGGGCTGATCAAGCGTGGTGACCGATACGAGTCCTTGGACTACGATACGGCGGATTATCGAGTCGACATCGAGCTAGACGCCGCGTTCGGTACGGTCGCGGTGGTGTGGATCGCGGACGGGAGATAGCTGTTATGATCGGGTCGCTACTCACCTTTTTCGCCGTCGGCCTCGTGACGCTCATCGTCGCGGGCGTCGCACTCAGCGTAGTCGGTGTCGTCTTCTCCCTGACCTTCGGACTCGCCTCCTTCCTTCTCGTGAAGGTCGCGCCCATCCTCCTCGTCGGGTGGTTGGTCGTGAAGGTCTTCGAGAAGACCCGGGGCGGCTCCCTGTCGGCCGCCGACCGAAGGTGGTTGGAAGGAGACTGAGGAGGAGCAGCCTCTCCGTTAGGTAGTGGGCGCTCCCAACATCTCCTCCATTCGACCCCCAAGCGTGGTCAATGCCCGTCCGGCCGCCGAGTCCGGGGCCGAAACGACGGTCGGCGCCCCGGCGTCCCCCGCCCGAACGATCGCGGGGTCGAGCGGCACGCGACCGAGAAGCGGGAGTCCCATCTCGTTCGCCAATGCCTCACCTCCTCCCGATCCGAAGACATCCACGACCTCATCGCACCGTGGGCACGCCATCCCGCTCATGTTCTCGACGATGCCGAAAACCCGGGTGTTGACGCGCTCGAACATCTTGATTCCGCGTCGTACGTCCCCGGTCGCCACCTTTTGCGGCGTCGTGACCATCACGGCCCCATCTAGGTCAATGGTCTGCACCAGGGAAAGCTGTGCGTCTCCGGTCCCTGGAGGCATATCCACAACCATGACGTCGAGCGGCCCCCAATCGACCTGCTCCAAAAATTGCTTGAGGATCCCCGAGATCAGCGGCCCCCGCATAATTGCAGGCTGATCTTCCTCTAGTAGGAATCCGAGGCTCATGAGCCGCACGCCGTGGGCCTCGAGGGGCTCGATCTTCTCGGCACCTTTCTCGCCCACGACGTCGGGGCGCCGTTGCACTCCGAACATCAGGGGAATGTTGGGTCCGTAGATGTCGGCATCGATGAGCCCGACCGAGCGGCCACTCTTCGCGAAGGCAGCGGCCAGGTTCGCCGCGACCATCGACTTGCCGACTCCCCCCTTCCCCGAGCTGACCGCGATGACATGCCTGACGTTCGAAAGAATTCCCGGTTTCGGCGTCGGGGCTGGTACCGAGCCCGGCTTCAGCCCCCCCTGACGGCCTCCCCCGGTCGAGTCTCCGACCATCTGGGGCAGCTGCACATTGATTTTCACCTCCGTGATGCCGTCGAGCGCCTCGACCGCGCTGCGGGCCTCCTTGACTAGATCGCTTGGATCTTGAGGACCGAGCAGGATTTGAAAGCGGGCGACACCCCCCTCACTCACCTCCAGTCCTTGGACGTGACCACCCGCGATAAGGTCTCGGTCGGAGACAGGGTGAACGATTCCGGTCAGTGCCGCGGTAACAGAGCGGCGTAGGTCTTCTGAGCTCATGGACAGGTGGCCGGCGGGCGAGCGTTCCGCCACGCTAGAGCGGGGAGAGGGCGCAAAAGTTACCCGGGCTCCGACCCGGTTGCCAACCCCCGGACCCTCTTCGAGATTCCGCTCAAGCGGGCCCCGCCAGGCCCATGTTTGCCACCCGCTACCGCCCTGCTCATGAACGGCATTCCCAGCATTCCCTCGCCCGTCAACGAACCCATCCTCTCGTACGCTCCCGGATCGCCTGAGAGGGCCGAACTCCAGGCTGAGATCGAGCGTCAGGCGAGCCAGGTCATCGACATCCCCTTGGTGATCGGGGGCGAAGAGATTCGTACGGGGGACACGGTCGACGTCGTGATGCCCCACGACCACGGGCACGTGATCGCCCGATCGCACCAGGCCGGGGAGCGGGAAGTCGAGATGGCCGTCGACGCCGCGCTCGGAGCTCATCGCGAGTGGTCGACGATGCGGTGGGACGACCGAGCGGCCGTCTTCCTGAAGGTGGCGGACCTGCTGGCCGGACCGTGGAGGCAGAAGCTCAATGCCGCCACCATGCTCGGCCAAAGCAAGAACGCGTTCCAGGCCGAGATCGACTCCGCGTGCGAAATCATCGACTTCTTCCGCTTCGGGGCTCACTTCGCCGAGCGCATCTACTCGATGCAACCCATCTCCGACCCTGGGATCTGGAACAAGTCGGAGTACCGCGCTCTCGAAGGCTTCATCTACGCGGTCAGCCCGTTCAACTTCACGGCCATCGGGGCGAATCTTCCCGGAACGCCGGCTCTCATGGGTAACGTCGCGGTCTGGAAGCCTTCACATGCCGCGATGCTCTCGAACTACTACGTGATGAAGCTGTTCGAGGCGGCGGGCCTGCCTCCGGGCGTCATCAACTTCGTGCCAGGCGATCCGGTGGCCGTAACCGCTCAGGTCATGAGCAAGCCTACCTTCGCCGGCATACACTTCACCGGGTCGAGCGCGGTCTTCAATTCGTTCTGGAAGACGATCGGCGAGAACATCGATCAATACCGAGGTTATCCTCGGATCGTCGGGGAAACGGGCGGCAAAGACTTCATCGCGGTACACCCTTCGGCGGACCCCGCCGCTGTGAAGACCGCGATCGTGCGCGGCTCCTTCGAGTACCAGGGCCAGAAGTGCTCGGCGGCTTCCCGGGCTTACATCCCAGCCAGCATGTGGGAGCGGTTGGAGGGGCCACTGGTCGAAGAAACCAGCTCCCTCACCATGGGCGATGTCCGCGACTTCGGGAACTTCGTCAACGCGGTTATCGACAAGAAAGCGTTCGACAAGATTCGCGGCTACATCGAGGCCGCGAAGGCTTCGGATGACGCGGAGGTGATCGTCGGCGGCGATTGCGACGACTCGGTTGGGTGGTTCGTCCGGCCGACGATCATCGTGGCGAAGACACCGGACTACGAAACGCTATGCGACGAGATCTTCGGCCCCGTCATGACGATCTACGTCTACCCCGACGACGAGTGGGAAGACACGCTCGACTTGGTCGACCGCACCTCGCCCTATGCCTTGACCGGAGCGATTTTCGCGCACGACCGCCGAGTGATTCGGGCGGCCACGGATCGCCTCGATCAAGCGGCCGGCAACTTCTACATCAACGACAAACCCACAGGAGCCGTCGTGGGTCAGCAGCCTTTCGGTGGGGCCCGGGCATCTGGGACGAACGACAAAGCCGGCTCGATGATGAATCTGATGCGCTGGGTGAGTGCGCGATCGATGAAGGAGAACTTCGTGTCCCCCACGGACTACCGGTATCCGTTCCTCGCCTCGGACTGACCGACGGACGGACGGCCAGCTTCAATCCAGCGCTTGAGCGAAGTCCGCGATCAGGTCTTCGGAGTCTTCGATTCCGAGGCTGAGTCGGACGAAGCCATCGGGGATGCCTTGGTCCGCCCGCTGCGCCGGGGTCAGGGCTGCGTGAGACGTCCACCGGGGCTGGGAGACCAGCGTCTCGACTCCGCCTAGGGACGGCGCTGCGATAGCGAGCCGGAGCCTGCCTACGAAGCGATCGGCTGCGTCCCCTCCCCCTCCCAGCACGAAGCTGACCATTCCACCGAATCCGGACATGAGCTCCGAGGCCACGCCGTGGTCGGGGTGCGAAGGAAGCCCGGGGTAGGACACCGACTCGACCTCTGCGCGCCCACGTAACCACTCGGCCACGATCTGGCCGTTCTCGTTATGGCGCGCCATACGCGCCGAGAGGGTGCGAATGCCTCGCTCGAGAAGCCACCCAGCGTGCGGATCGAGGGCCGGGCCATACAGGCGGGCGACACGCGTCACGGAGTCGATGAGTTCGTGCGAGCCGGCTACGGATCCGGCGATCAGGTCGGAATGTCCCCCGAGATACTTCGTGGCGCTTTGGATCACGGCGTCGACACCGAACGAAGCAGCCCGGAAGTTCGCCGGAGAAGCGAAGGTCGCATCACACACGACGAGGGCGCCGTGAGCGTGGGCCAAGTCGACGATCGGCCGAGGGTCCATGACCCGTAGCGTCGGGTTGGTGGGGATCTCGATCAGGATCACACGGGTCCGATCGGTGCACGCCTCAGCCCAATCTCCATCGTCCGGGTCCACAAACGATGTATCGATGCCCCGGCGAACGAGCTCGTCCGCGAGAAGCGCGTGCGTCGCTCCATACAACCGTGAGGAAGCGACGATGTGGTCCCCCTGCTCCAAGGTGGCGAGCAGGGTCATCGACATGGCTCCCATCCCGCTGCCGAGCACGATCGCTGACTCCGTCCCCTCAATCGCCGCGATCTGGCGGCTCACGCTCAGTTGGTTCGGATTGTTTCCGTACCGGCTGTACAGCAGTTCGCCATCGTCAGGAGATGCCCAGTGGAACGTTGCACTCTGGACGATCGGGTCCACAACCGGGCTCCCCGGCTCCCTGCCCGACACGGAATCGTGGCCTCCGTGCACACCGAGTGTGGCAGGACGGTACCCACCGGACTTGGCATCCGTCATCGATCTCCCTCCGATCAGACCACAGTGGGTCACATGGCTCAGATGAGGTGCTGCACCAACCGACTAAGGGCGTGGACACGCCCCGACGATCCGCTTCGGAAAATCAGGCCTCGGTTGAGAAGCGACTGCAGCGCCCGTGCCTGCTCCGCGTCACTCTCGAGCAGAGTCGCTTGCTGCGAGTCGAAGCTACCGGCCTCCTCCAAACGAGTCCAAAGCGCACTCTCCTGGTCGCTCCGTTCGCCGACGAGTTCGAAGGTGCCGCCTCGTTCGACGACGGCGGCCAACCCCTGCCGCAGAAGCACTTCGAGAATCTGGTCCCACTGCTCGTCCCGGACTCCCCGAAAGACGAAAAAGGCCTCCGGGATCCCGTCGCCGACGTGGGCCTGGATCAGCTTCGCGACGACCTCGTCCGCGCACGAGTAGTCGATAAGGCGCACGTCGGAGAAATCGATGACCGACAACGAGTTCTGTCCCCGGGTCGAGAGCTGAGTCTGGATCGCCATGCGGACCGCGCGCCCCGTCGGCCGAGTCACCAGGTAGCTGTGGAGCGAAACGCTCTGCTGACGCACTCCGTTTTGCCCCGGAGCCATCCCGTGGAGGAGACGCTGGATGTCGATCGCGATCGGATCCAAGGGAGATTCGTGACCCATCAGCCGACCTTCGCCGGGAGGGTGATGCTGATCAAAGAGCCGGCGAGCGGTGCGAGTCCATCCACGAGCGGAGGGGTGTCGTCCCACTCGGCTGCCTGAGCGATTCTTGCCGTTCCACTTCGCAGCGAGATCGAGCCGTTCCATCGCCGCACCTGCTTGCGCAACTGCTGAATGCCCTGCCCCCGCCCCGAATCAGGAAACCGTGTCAGGCCGTGAAGGAACACGGCTTCCAAGGCCGTGACGTCGCCCCAACGATCTCCGTAACGAGCGGAGTGCTGGTCGGCGAGGGAACCTCTGAAGCCGCGCCCCACGTCCATCACCGAGATGACGACGACGTATCGACCCAGTCGTTTGGCCCAGTTGTAGGCTTGGGCCGCGACCCACCCGGGGGCCTCGGCGTGCTCGATGATATTCTGGCACATCTCGGAGAGGATCACTGCGAACGGGATGACCGCTGAAGCCGGGTAGCCCAGGCGGGACGCCAAGATTTGGCCGGCGTGCCCTTGCACGAGATCGACCACACGGTGCACGTCCTCGTTCGCCGTGACCGGGGTGATCTCCAAGAGCACGTCCGATGCCGCACCCCGTGGTCGCCGGGTCATGGGCGGCATGTCGAAGACGGTCTGCGCCGCCTCGAAGAAGCCCATGCGCTGAAGGTAACCCGCGACGTCCGCGCTCTCCGGGCCCTCGATCTTTGCTCGCTCCCCCCGAGCGCGATCCGCCACGGAGCCTGCAACCAAGAGGGCAACCATCCCGTTCGGATCGACCCATCGCAGATGCCGCGCGTCAAGCAGGAGTCGCTCACCCGCTCGCTCGTGCACGTCGTCGAGGAAGTCGTCGATGCTTCCCAAGTCAAGCGAGGAAGGAACCGTGATGACGTTCAGCTGACTAGCTCCGTGCGTAGGATGTCGTACAAACCCGAGGACCCCACGTGCTCCACCGCCCTCGAGGCGAGACGTGTAGCGTCGCTTGCGGCTCTCGCTACA
Source organism: Longimicrobiales bacterium (assembly GCA_965223235.1). Lineage (GTDB taxonomy): Bacteria > Gemmatimonadota > Gemmatimonadetes > Longimicrobiales > Gaopeijiaceae > UBA2589. Next base: position 59,314 of record CBDCVV010000007.1, on the reverse strand, counting down.
TCGGTCCCGGTGACGAAGCGCGAGAAGAAGACCCCTCCCCACACGTCCCCACATCCGGTCGGGTCGCCGTCCCGCGGACGGGGGATGGTAACGGATCCAGACTCGGTGCGCTCCCCGTCTCGAAGCCACCAGGTGGCACCGTCCTCACCGCTCGTAACGAGCACCAGCTCCACCCCGGCGTCCAACGCTAAAGTCACCGTGGTCTCTACGGATCCCGTCGCGAGCGTCGCCTCGTCCCGGTTCATCTGGATCGCATCGAAGCAGCGGATCCAACGAAGGAAGTCGGGAAGCGGTCGTGGGACCCGTGTGCCATCCGCCTTGATGTCCAAGAAGAGTGAGTGAAGGTCGGCGTACACCGGGATCTTCAGCTCGCGCAGAGACCGCTCCGCAACGTCCAGCGAGAGTTCGTATCCTGACACAAAATTCACGTAGAGGGCATCGAGGCCGACCAGCCGGGGGGCCAGGTCGATTGTCGTCCACGCCCCTACCCCTCCCGATAGGGTCTCCGTTCGCTCCGACGCCGAGGTGTATACCAGCTCGACACGATTGTTGGGACGAGACGTGATAAGCACTCCTTCCTGGTCGGTTCTCGGCAGGGCGCTGATCTCCCCCAGCGCCGACTCCGCCAAGTCCGATCCCAACGTCACGATGGGACGAAGACGCCAAGACGAGGGAAGCGCCGCACGGGCGGCTTCGATCGAGTAGAGGACCCCACCCCATGCTACCGTAGGCTCTCCCTTCAGCGGCACGATCTGGTCGTAGACCGCGGTTCCGAGCACTCCTAGCGTCGGAGTCAGCTCGCGCGCTCAGCCAGGTACAACCCGGCAGCCCCCACGACCCCGGCCCGCTCAGCGAGTTTCCCGGGGACAATTCGGCATGCTCTCGACACAGACGGGAAGACTCGTTGGCTAAACGTCTTGCGAAGGGGCGTGAAAAGGGCCTCTCCGAGCCGCGCTACTCCACCGACGATCACAATCGCTTCGGGGTTGAGTAGCTGAGCGACGCTCGCCAGCCCCACGCCCAAGATCTCCCCCGTTTCCCGCACGATCTCGGCCGCGAGAGCATCTCCTTCGGCCAGCGCTTCGTGCACCGCGGACGCCGAGAGAAGCGTGCCCGTGCGCGTGAGGATCTCCGGAATGACGGAAGGACGTCCCGCCGTGATCGCCTCGCCGGCTCGAGCCGCGATGCTCGGCCCCGAGGCGTACGCTTCGAGACAACCTCGATTTCCACATCCACAGAGGCGACCCCCGGGGTCGACCACGATGTGACCGACCTCCATAGCGCTATCGCTCACACCCGTGAAGGGATTCCCCTCGTACACGAATCCGCCGCCGATCCCGGTGCCTAGAGTTACGCACACGAGAGACGACGAACCGCGCCCTGCTCCACACCACCACTCGCCAAAGGCCGCACAGTTCGCGTCGTTGTATAGAGCGGCGGGCAGGCCCACAGCTTCGGCGATTCGATCCCGAACCTCGAAGCCTTCCCACTCTAGATTGGGCGTGGTCAGGATCGTTCCGGTCGTCAGGTCGAGGGGGCCTGGCGATCCAACCCCGACACCCTCAGGAAGCACCGGACGGCCCTCGATCTCGACGACCTCTTCGAGGAGGGCCGTCGTCATCTCGGCAATCTCCTCGACCGCCGCTTGCCCTCCACGCTCAGGCGGAGTGGACCGAGACGAGACGGCTCTCACCTCAGCGCGATCGTTGACCAAGGCGACTACGAGATTGGTCCCTCCGATGTCTACCCCGACCGCCCACCTCCTCCGCACGGGCGTCAGTCGTCTCCCAGGTTCAACACAGCCAGGAACGCCTCTTGAGGGATCTCGACCGTACCCACCTGCTTCATGCGTCGCTTTCCCTCCCGCTGCTTCTCGAGGAGCTTCCGCTTCCGGCTGATGTCACCCCCGTAGCACTTCGCGGTGACGTTCTTCCGCAACGCCTTCACGTTCGTACGCGCGATCACGTCGTTACCCACCGCGGCCTGGAGCGCGACCGCGAACTGCTGGCGCGGAATCAGCTCCTTGAGCTTCCGCACGAGGTCGCGACCGTACACATAGGCCTTCGATTCGTGGATGATCACGCTGAAGGCATCGACTGGATCGCCGTTCACGAGGACATCCAGCTTGACGAGGTCGTCCGCCCGGTACTCGAGGAACTCGTAGTCCAGCGCTGCATAGCCTCGCGTACCGCTCTTGAGGCGATCGTAGAAGTCCAACACGATCTCGGAAAGCGGCAACTCGAACTCCAATTCCACGCGCTGCGTGTCTAGATAGTTCATCCCCCGGAACACACCCCGCCGATCGTAGCAGAGCTTCTGCACATTCCCGATGAACTCCGACGGGCAGAGGATCCGCGCCTGGACAATCGGTTCCGAAACCGTCTCGATCCGGCCCCGCTCCGGGAGCGCAGTGGGGCTCTCCAGGTGCACCTCGGTTCCGTCCGTCAGGTGGACGTGGTACTCCACGTTCGGGACCGTGGTGATCAAGTCGACATCGAACTCCCGTTCGAGACGCTCTTGAATGATCTCCATGTGGAGGAGCCCCAAGAAGCCGCACCGGAAACCGAACCCGAGGGCGACCGAGGTTTCTGGCTCGTACTGTAGCGCAGCGTCGTTCAACCGTAACCGTTCGAGGGCGTCTCGGAGGTCTTCATAGTCGTCCGCGTTCGAGGGGTACAGCCCCGCGAACACCATCGGACGAGCCTCCTGGTACCCAGGCAGCAGATCGTTGGATGGGTTCGCGGCATCGAAGATCGTGTCGCCGACCTTCGTATCGCCTACCTCCTTGATCGCGGCCACGACATACCCCACCTCGCCAGGCAGTAGAACCTTCTGAGATACCCGGCCGAGCCGCATGTACCCTACCTCCGTGACCTCGTACTCGGCATCCACATTCCCGAAGGTGATGCGCGTACCAGGTCCCACTCTTCCGTCCACCACACGAACCGACGGCACCGCCCCCAAGTACTTGTCGTAGTAGGAGTCGAAGATCAGCGCTCGCAGCGGTGCGTCCGCCGACCCCTCCGGCGGAGGCACACGGTCGACCACGGCCTCGAGGATCTCCGCAACGCCCACGCCCTCCTTTGCACTTGCAAGGAGAATGGACTCGGGGTCGACTCCAAGCAGATCGGCAACCTCGTTTCGCCGTCGCTCCGGCTCCGCGCCGGGGAGGTCGATCTTGTTGATCACGGGAATGATCTCGAGATCCGCTTCCAGCGCCAGGAAGAGATTCGACAGGGTCTGCGCCTGCACACCTTGGGTCGCGTCGACCACCAAGATGGCGCCCTCGCACGCTGCGAGGGATCTAGACACCTCGTACGTGAAGTCGACGTGACCCGGTGTGTCGATGAGGTTCAGTTCGTACTCGACCCCGTCGGACGCCACGTACTCCATCCGCACCGCGTGGAGTTTGATCGTGATACCGCGCTCTCGCTCGAGCTCGTTGTCGTCGAGCACCTGCTCCCGCATCTGTCGCTCATCGAGGGTACTCGTCTCTTCGAGTAACCGGTCGGCGAGTGTCGACTTGCCGTGATCGATGTGCGCAACGATGCAGAAGTTGCGAATGAGGTCGGTCTGCACGGGTAGAGATGGTGGTTACGGGAGCGCTACACCGGCCGAAAAGCTAACCGGGCGCGGGTACCGCTCGAAGACCTACCCGACCAGAGACCTCTGCGAGAGCCCCCGCTACCCGATTCGCAGACGCACCCTCGCACGCGGCCGAGTCCGGTACACACGTCCGGGCGGGGCCTTGTATCGAACGCGGACCCGAGGTGGTGGGGCGACGTAGCGTGTTCGGCGATAGCGCGGCCTCGGGGGGGCGACGTAGTGCGGGCGTCCGACCACCAAAGCCACCGGACCGTAGCGTGCTCGCACCCGGACGCGACTCGACGTTTGCGGGCGGCTTCGCGGGGCGCGGACCACTCGGGTTGGTCGCCGCGCGGCCGGGGCGTCGTGGGACACTTCGTACGATGCGAGATTTAGGGCAAAGGGCACCCGTTCCCAATCCGGGAGAAGTGCCAAGACGTGTTCGTCGATCGCTACATAGGGATCCTCGAACGCAGCCTCCTCAAAGAGGGGGAGCGCCCACGACCCACTCGCGTCTCGCTCCAGAGCCGAGAGATCGAGCGGCTCAGGCGATGCAATGACGAAGAAGTGACCCTGCCCCTCCACGTCTTCGACCTCCCAACGCGGGGACTCCGGGAAGAGGAGTCGGTAGTCCCGACCACCGCTGACCCGAGCGTTCGCGCGGGGTGCGTCGGGGAACATCATCACGGCTCTCCCCGACGGATCGACCCGGAAGACAGCGGCAAACCCGTCGAAGTTCGTGCGGTAGTACATCCGCACGACGTCACCGGGCCGCACGACCGTCTCTTCGCCCCGATCAGACCAGATCCAAACAGCCAAGGAGTCTCCCTCGACCTGCTGCGCGTCTTGCAGCCCGCTCAACTCCCCGGGAGCGGCTCCAACCACGAGGGAGGCGAGGGCGCCGACCATCCAGATGACCTTCGAATTCATGGTACTCTCCTACGCTGTTCCGATGCTTACCCCACTACTTCGCAACGGACGTGCCAAGCAGGAACGCTGTTACTGACCGGGTAATCGGCCCTATCCGTCCTCGTTTGGAGACAGCCCAGTGACCGAGTCCTGGGTCGCGTGCGCCGTTGAGGGGATGGGCTTCGCCAGATAGCTTCCGAGGCTCTCATGAATACCGCCGCGCCCCGCCCCCGACCCGGAACCCGTGCCGATCTCCTCGATCCCGCCGAACTCGCGGGTCTCGGGGGCATCGAGTTCGTGACCCGTCAGGTGGTACAAGGCTTCATCATGGGTCTCCACCGCTCCCCCCACCGAGGCTTCTCGGCAGAGTACGCGGAGCTGCGAGCGTACCAGGCCGGAGACGATCTCCGATACATCGACTGGCGCATGTACGGTCGGTCTGACCGGTACTACGTGAAGCAGTTCGAGGAGGAGACCAATCTCAGGGCATACCTTCTGGTCGACGTCAGCGCCTCGATGGGGTGGAGTTCCGACCCACCGAACCAGCCCACGAAGCTGTGGTACGCCCAACACCTTGCGGCGTCGCTCGCGCTCATCTTGATCCGCCAAGGAGATGCGGTGGGCATGGCGGCTTTCCACGAGAAGGTCGTGGGACTGACCCAAGCGCGGGGGGGGCGTCGCCAGTGGCTCGAGTTGGCCAAGCGGCTTCGAGCGTTGGAGCCCGGAGGCTCGACTGGCGCTCAGAGCGCTCTTCGGCACCTCGCGGTCCGCCTTCGCCGGCGCGGCCTCGTCGTGCTGGTCTCCGATCTCTTGGTCGACCGCGAAGAGACGCTCACGGCCCTCAAGTTTCTCCGCCACCAGGGGCATGAAGTCCTGGTCTTCCACCTCATCGACCCAGGTGAAAGGGAGCTCCCGCCAACGTCCGAGGCTCGCTTCTACGACCCGGAAACCGAGGAGGAGCTCCTGGTAACGGTCGCCGACATCCGGGCGGAGTACCGGCAGGCGGTCGGCGATGCGCTGGACGAGTGGCGACGGGACCTTCAGCCGCACCGCATCGACTACCAAGTCATCGACACCGACGCTCCGCTCGCGCTGGCGTTGCGCGCCTACCTCCGAAAGCGGGAGCGGCTCGGCTGAGGCCGGGATCCATCTCGTGGGCGCACTCAATCCACTCTTTCTGCTCGCAGGTGTCGCGGTAGCGCTCCCCATCTACCTTCACCTCTTCCACCGGAATGAGACGCGCCGAATCGCTTTTCCGGCGCTCCGGTATCTGGAGAGGACGGAACGGGAAAGGGCTCGGCAGATCCGGCTCCGCCAGATTCTCCTAATGCTCGCGAGAGTCGCGGCGATCGCCCTCCTGGTCGGGGCTGGCGCCCGTCTCTTCTTCGGTGGTCGCGGGGCGGCACATCCACCCACTGCGACCGTCTTGGTCATCGACAATTCGATGAGTAGCGGCCTAGTGAAGGGGGAAGCACGCCTCCTGGACGAGGTCAAAGAGGTCGCCAGAAGGACGCTGGCGCTCGCGACCGATGAAGATCGGTTCTGGGTGCTTCGAGCCGGCGAGCCTTGGCTTCCGGCGATCCCGGGCAGCGCCTCGGAGGCGTTTGAGGCGGTGGAAGCGACGGAACCGAGCGATGCAGAGGGAGACCTTACGGCAGCACTCGCACGCGCTCGCGCCCTCCTCGAGAGTAGCACCCTACCTCACCGTGAAATCCACCTCCTCTCCGATCTGCAGGCCACCGCGTTCGACTCAGATGACGGTGACACCTTATCCGAGATCCCCGTCGTCGTCTGGACCGGTCACGAGGCTCCACAGAACCGTGCCATCGTTGGGGTGGACGTCGGCGGTGGGCTCGCTCCCCTCGAGGGTGATCGCTCCGAACTCACCGTCACCTCGCTCGACCACCCCGTGTCGGACTCCACGGCCGTCCCGGTTCGCCTGGTCGTGAATGAGCGGATCCGGGGCGCAACCACGCTACCGCCCGGGGCTGCCGCAACAATCTCCGTACCCCCGTCGGGGAGCGGGTGGATCGTCGGTTACGCGGACGCGGACCCAGACGCACTCCGTGCGGACGACCGCAGGTACTTCTCATACCGCTCGCGGCAACCGCCTCGTCTCGCGCTCGCCGGAGACCCTGGGGTTTTTGTCGCGGGTGCCGCGGACGTATTGGCGGACGCCGGTCGAGTTGTTCTCGGCGTCCCCCCCAGCGTCGATGTACTCGTCGCCGCTGAGGGGTCGGGGCTCGAGACCCGAGGGCCATCTACTTCTGCGGTCATCACGCCTCCGTCCGACCCTACCCTGATCCCTGCACTGAATCGACGTCTCACCGAGGCGGGGATCCCGTGGCGGTTCAGCCCTTCGTCTGTCCGTGGGACCGCTGAGCTCGCAGGCGCTTTGATCCCGTCCCCTCTCGTTGGAGTCGAGGTCTACGCGTCGTACGAGCTTTCGATGCCAGGCGACCCGCCTGGCCCCGTCCGAACGCTTGCCGAAGCTGCCGGGGCAGCGTGGGCCGTCGACGGATTCGATGCGACAGGGCGCCGCTACCTCGTGATCGCCTCCCCGCTCGATGCCTCGGCGTCGACGCTCCCCGTGTCGACGGGCATGCTTCGGCTCATGGATTGGGTCGTCGGAGAGTGGTCTGGAGGCGGCAGCACTTTGGTCGAGCGCACCACCGGCTCACACCTCCCCGCCCCTCCTCGTGCGACCCACGTTCGCTTTCCCTCCGGGGAAGTGGAGGAGGTCGACGGGACCCGAGTCGTCCGTACCACTGGAGCGGCGGGCTTTTACACCTTCCTCGAGGCGGACACCGTCGTGTCGGTGTCGGCACTCAATCCTCCGGCGATCGAGTCCGTTTTAGATGCCGCCCCGGCAGGGGAGTATTCACGGCTGATCGGCAACGATATCTCGGAAGCAGAGAATCTCGACGAGTGGGATCGCGAGGTCTTTCGCGCACGACAGGGACCTGAGCTTTGGTGGCCGTTCCTCCTGGGCGTCTTGGTCTTACTGGTCGCAGAGAGCCTCATGGCGGCCTCGCGAGGAGTCGTGGAAGCGTGACCGAGCGGAACGCCGTGTTGGACGCGGTTCGACAGAGTCATCCGGTCTCTGCTCTCGCAACGGCACTCCCCCAACCATCGGAAGAGCGGGTTTTGGGAGGCGCCATCGGGTCGCTGCAGGCCGCGGTGATCGCCTCATTACATCGGGCCGCGCCCGCACGGGTGTTTGTGGCGGTCACGGAAACACCGCGCGCGGCGACCTCGCTCCAGAGCGACCTCGACGCACTACTCGGAGACGAGAATGCCTCGCGCAGCTATCCGCAGATCGAGTCTCTCCCGTACGAAGACGCCGAGAGTCACGTCGAGATCGACGGACTCCGTGTGGAAGCAATCGAGGCACTCTTCGGGGGTCGGGCGAAGGTTCTCGTCACCACGGCGCGAGCTCTCCAAGAGCGAGCTCCGATACCGTTGGGACTCGCACAGCTGAGAACGACGCTCCGCGTCGGCGAGAGCCACCTCTTCGGGGACGTGCTCGGAGTTCTCGAAGAGAGGGGATTCGACCGGGTAGCTCTCGTTGAAGAGGTCGGTCAGTACGCGATCCGCGGTGGAATCATCGATGTCTTCTCCGTCTCCGCGAGCGACCCAGTCCGAATCGAGTTCTGGGGTGACGACATCGTATCGATCCGTCTCTTCGACATCATGAGTCAACGGGCGACCCGCGAAGTCCAGGAAACGCACATCCTTCCGGTGCACTTCCGGCCTCGCGACGCGGGCGGGGGGGTAGTGAATCGCTCACTCCTCGAGCTCCTCCCCTCCGACTCGATCGCCGTGTGGGTGGGTGACGTAGACGAACGATTGGAATTCGATCGCGCGTGGGATCGGGTGTCCGAACTCTACTCGAGCCTCGTCCATTCAGGCGCGGCTCCACCGTCACCGGACACGCTCTTCATGCCGCCAGCGGACGTCGAGAGCGCCCTGGAGGGAATCGGACGCGTGCGGCTGCTCGACAAGCCGGAAGGAGATTGGGTCCTCGACTCGGAGCCACCTCCCGACATCGACCGGGACATGGCAAAGCTCGACGCATGGCTCCGGCGTGGCGAGGAGTCGGGGGTCCAAACGCTCCTCCTCTGCGACAACAGCGGGCAACTCGACCGACTCGAAGAGATCCTTGGTGGAGTCCAACGCCTCCCGTACGGGACCACGCTCGGGCTGGGTGCCCTGGCCTCAGGCTTCCAGGTCGAGGGCCCGTACGGGCTCCTGCGTGTACTCAACGACCACGAGATTTTCAGGCGAGCACGACGGGTCCGGCGGAGCCGCCGATTCCGCGGGTCGGTGGCCTTGGAGAGTCTCGCCCAGCTCACGCCCGGCGCGTACGTGGTCCACATGGACCATGGGGTCGGTCGCTTCCGCGGGTTGGAGCAGATCACGATCGGCAAGCAGGATCTCGAGGTTCTCGCGATCGAGTACGCGGGGGGCGAAGTGCTTCGGGTGCCGGTTGGCAAGCTCGATCTCATCGAACGATGGGTCGGAGAGACGGACGACGCGAAGCCACGTAGCGTGCACCGAATCGGCGGAAAGCGATGGAAGACGCTAAAGCGAAAGACCGAGACGGTGATCGAGGAGATGACCACCGAGCTCCTCGAGCTCTATGCGCGGCGCCAATCGGCCGTTGGCTTCCAATACTCGCCCGATACCCGGTGGCAAATGGAGATGGAGTCCTCCTTTCTCTACGAAGACACTCCAGACCAGCGCCAAGCCACGACCGATGTGAAGAAGGATATGGAGTCTCCGAGACCGATGGATCGACTGGTCTGTGGAGACGTAGGCTACGGGAAGACGGAGGTCGCGATTCGAGCGGCGTTCAAAGCCGCACAGGACGGAAAGCAGGTCGCGGTCCTGGCTCCCACGACGATCCTCGCCGAGCAGCACCGTCACACCTTCGAGGAGCGGTTGGCCGACTACCCGGTCACTGTGGGCTCGTTGAGCAGGTTCCGAAGTGCGGCCGAGCAGGCCGAGCTTCTGGTCAAGATCGCCGCGGGGTCGGTCGACATCGTGATTGGTACACACCGCCTCCTCTCGAAAGACGTCGACTTCAAGGAGCTGGGACTCCTGATCGTCGACGAGGAGCAACGCTTCGGTGTGAAACACAAGGAGCGCTTGAAACAGATGCGCGCCGAGATCGATGTCCTCACCCTCAGCGCAACTCCGATTCCGCGGACGCTCTACCTCTCCATGTCGGGCATCCGCGACCTCTCTCTCATTCGCACTCCACCGCGCGACCGCATGCCGATCTTCACGAGCGTGACGCCGTGGACGGATCAGCTCCTCTCCGAAGCGCTGCATCGCGAACTCGATCGGGGGGGGCAATCGTTCTTCTTGCACAACCGGATCGACACCATCTACACGATCGCCGAAGAGCTGCAGACGCTCATCCCGGAGGCCAAGATCGACGTGGCACACGGCCAGATGGGCGGAACGAAGCTCGATCGAGTGATGACCCAATTCGTCGACGGTGAAATCGACATCTTGGTCTGCTCGTCGATCATCGAGAACGGGTTGGACGTGCCGAACGCCAACACTCTGATCGTCGATCGAGCCGATCGCTTCGGCCTCTCCCAGCTCTATCAGATCCGCGGGCGGGTCGGCCGATCGGATCGTCGCGCGTACTGTTACCTCTTGGTACCGGACGGAGTCGGAGAAGACGCCGAGCGCCGACTCCGAGTTCTCGAGCATTACACCGAGCTCGGATCCGGCTATGCCGTAGCGCTCCGCGATCTCGAGTTGCGAGGAGCAGGGAATCTCCTAGGGGCCGATCAGTCCGGCTTTGCCCAGCAGGTGGGGTTGGACGCCTATATGCGGATGCTTCGCAAGGCCGTCGAACGGATCCAGAAGGGAGACCAACAAGTCGAGTGGCCGGAGCCCGACGTTTCGCTCGACGGTCCGTCGTACCTACCGGATAGCTACGTTCCAGATTCGAGCCAAAAGCTCCATCTTTATCGGAGGCTCTCGAAGGCCACGACCCGTACCGAAGTGGAGGACCTCAAGGAAGAACTCTCGGACCGCTACGGGAAGGTGCCCATCGAGGTGTCACGACTCCTCGATGCAACCGTGGTGCGCGTACTGGGCCGTCAGATCGGACTGGAGCGAGCACTCATCCGAGAGTCCTCTGCACGGTTGAGTTTCCGCTCGGGAGTCATGCCGAGATTGTCGGCGATCGACGGAGCCATGAAGCAGCGTCAGGTGTTCTTAGAGGTAGTGCGGCACGATCCTTTCTCCATCAAGGTGGGGTCGGAAGGGCTAGAACCGGTGCTAGAGACGGTTCTCGTGCTTCTGGCCGGACTGACCTCGGCGAAACGAAGCGCCGCCTGACGTAGTCGGATTCGAATTTCACGCACAACAAGCGGTTCCGGAGGCTTCACATGAAGAGCAGAGTCACCACGGCGGCTGGCGCGCTCATTCTCGCAGCAGCGTGCTCGCCGGAGCAGCCGACAGAGGGCGTCCTCGCCACAGTCGACGACTATACCCTACCTGTCGACGACGCGGTCGAACTCCTCGTCGACCAGGAGCGGCTATCGGCAGAGGATGCCGTCGTCCGTTCCCTCGCGGAGCTCTGGATCGACTACACGCTACTCGCGGAGGCCGCTGCGGAGGACTCGACCTTCTCGCAGCTGGATCTCGAACCGTTGGTTGTGCAGCAGCTCTCCCAGGTCATGGTGTTCCAACTCCGGGACTCCGTGATCCAGGTCGACACATTCGTGACCGAGGACGAGTTGCGGGCGATGTATGAGAGTGAAGCTCCGGCGGTCGAGGTCCGTGCCCGTCACATCATGCTGACGCCCCCACCGCAGGCTTCGGCAGCGCAACAAGACAGCGTGCTGGCGATCCTCACCGCAGTACGCGAACGGGCCACCGCGGGGGATGACTTCGCCTCCTTGGCTCGCCAGTTCAGCCAGGACCCGGGCACGGCCCTCGATGGAGGAGACCTCGGCTTCTTTCGTCGTGGCGACATGGTCGAGCCGTTCGAAGAGGCCGTCTTCGCGCTCTCGCCCGGGGAGATCAGCGACGTGGTGGAGACCCCTATGGGATACCATCTGGTCCTCTTGGAGGATCGCCGCGTTCAAGGCTTCGGGGATGTCTCGTCTGAGTACCGAGAAGCTGTCCAGGGCCGCATGGTCCAAGAGGCCGAGTCGGTGTACGTCGCCGCGTTGGTCGACCGCGTCCAACCCGCCGTGTCCGAGGGCGCCGCTGAGGTGGCACGCGAAGTCGCCGCGAATCCGGGCGCTCAGCTGACGGGTACGGCAGAGCGCCGAGAGCTGGTCGAGTGGGACGGAGGGTCACTTACGGTCCGTGATCTTCGTCAGGTCATGCAGCTAGAGCCGCCACCTCTACGGGAAGGCCTGAGTCAAGGTTCGGACGAAGACGTCGAGGCTTTTCTCATGAGCATCGCGCATCGCGACCTTCTCGTCGGTGCCGCCGAAGCCGAGGGTCTTCGACCCCCGCCCGATAGCATTCGGGCACTCGTGGACGACGCTCGAGCACAGCTACGCACTGCAGCACGGGTCCTCGGCCTCCTGGATTTGGATCAGGCTCCCGGAGAGGACGTCGAGATCGCCGTCGCGCGTGCCGTGCAGGAGGCGCTTGCGGACAACCTTTCTGGAGCGACGCAGGTCGTACCGTTGGGGATCGTGAGCTTTCAACTGCGAGAACGACGGTCCACCAACATTCTCGACGCGGGAGTAGGAGAGGTCATCGTCGACGTCGCACAGATCCGAGCGGCTCGGGCGATGTCACCGCTGGAGGAAACTCTCGACTCCGCGCTCACTTCCACCGACCCGACCGGTCGGTAAGAGCGGTGGGAACCGATAGAATTCAGGGGGTAAGGCTATCATGACCAGGCGATTCTTGTGGGTCCTCGGACTCTCGGTTCTCGTGCCCGTCGCGGCGACGAGCCAAACACTTCCCGCTGAAGAAGACGTGGTCGAGCGTCTCGTGGCCATCGTCGGAGACTCGGTTGTGGTGCAGACCCAGGTGGTCGAGGAGATCGACCGCATGCGTCTTCAGGGCGCACCCATCCCGCAGCTCGGAAGTCGCGAATACGAAGAGCTCTTCAGGCAGATCCTCGACCAGTTCGTCGACCGACTCATCGTCCTCCAGGCGGCGACGAAAGATTCACTGTTGCAAGTCGACGAGAGTACGATCGAGGAGCAGGTGGAGGAGCAGATCCAAAGCCTCGTGTCCGAGTTCGGTGGCCAGGCGAATCTCCAGCAAGCGCTGGCGGCCGAGGCCATGACACTCACCGAGTACCGGGAGAGCCTGCGCTCGGATGCACGAATCCGACGCGTTCAACAGCTCTTCTACCAGACACGGCTGGCGAACGCCCCTCCGGTGACCGTGACCGAAGAGGAGATGCTGGCCGCTTTCGAGGAGGCCCGAGGCACACTCCAACAGCGCCCCAGGCTGATCACGTTCCGCCAGGTGGTGGTCGCTCCCGAGGCCTCGGACGCGGCCAAAGATTCGGCCCGGAGTGAGGCCGAGTCGCTCCTGGCCCGTATCAACGCCGGCGAAGACTTCGCCGAACTTGCGAGGATCTACTCGGACGATCCGGGTTCCGCTCAGGTAGGGGGCGATCTCGGCTGGTTCAGACGGGGACGGATGGTTCGTGAGTTCGAGGAAGCCGCGTTCGCCATGTTCGACGGACAGGTCAGTGACGTCGTCGAGAGCTCGTTCGGCTTCCACATCATCAAGGTTGAACGAGGCCGTCCAGGAGAGCGTTCTGCCCGCCATATCTTACTGCGACCAGAGCTCACCGAAGAGGACATCCAGGGCGGACGAGACCTCGTCCAAGAGCTCATGGCTCAGGCCCGAGATGGCGCGGACATGCGTGAGCTGTGGGAAGCACACGGTGACCAGGAGTCTCCCGACTCGATGACGTTCGCCTTCGACCAGATCTCCGAGCTCCCGCCCGCGTACACCATTCTTCGGACAACGCCCGCCGGTGATTTCCGCGGACCGATCGAGTACGACCTCCCGGGCGGTGAGAAGCGCATCGCCTTCGTTCTCGTGGAAGAGATTCGCGAAGCCGGAGCGTACACCTTCGAGGATCTGCGCGGCCAGATTTCTGGCGCGTTACAGCAAGAGAAGCAAATCGAGCAGCTCGTGGAGAGTCTCCGAGCCGCAACCTACGTCGACATCCGCATGTAGGTGGCCATACGAGTCGCGCTAACCCCGGGTGACCTGCGAGGGATCGGCCCCGAGGTAATCCAGAGCGCTGTCGGAGAGTTGGGCGAGATGCGCGGGGTAGAGTACTTCGTGCACACGCCCGACGGCCCTACACACGTCGAACAGCTCACGAGCATGGCCGAGCGCGCACGGGGCGACGCCGGGGGAATCCGGTGGAGCGACGCTACGGCCGGCACCTTCGCAGGTGCTTCCATCGAGGCGGCGGTGCAGGCGGCGCTTCGCGGCGAGGTACAGGCAATCGTTACGGCTCCTTCCCACAAGCCATCGCTTCATGCGGGGGGGTACGTGGTACCGGGTCAGACGGAGCTATTGCGCGACCTGGCCGGGTCGGACGAAGTGGCGATGCTGATGTGCGCCGAGACGAACCGGCTCGGCGCTCCGCTACGCGTCCTTCTCGCGACGACGCACATTCCCCTAGCGGACGTCGCTTCTGCGGTCACCGAAGGCCGGATCGTAAGGCAGGCCAGCCTCCTGGATCGATCGCTTCGAGAAGCGTGGGCGATAGAGTCACCCCGTATCGCGATTTGTGCACTCAACCCGCACGCGTCCGACGGAGGGCTCTTCGGGGACGAAGAAGCCCGCGTTCTCGAGCCGGCGGTCGCGACCCTTCGAGATAGGGGCATCGATGCCACGGGCCCCTACCCCGCCGACACAGTCTTCACCCGTGCGCTAAGCGGCACCTTCGACGCCGTGGTTGCCCCATACCACGATGTGGGAATGGCCGCCTTCAAGACCGCCTCCTTCGGGACGGGCGTGAATGTGTCCATCGGTCTACCCTTTGTACGAACTTCTCCCGACCATGGGACAGCGTTCGATATCGCCGGAAAAGGACGTGCGGATGCGACCTCCATGGCCCACGCCATCGCGCTGGCAATTCGGCTCGCGAAGAATCGCTTTGACACTCCCTCGGTCGATGTCTAACCTTGTCTCCCGGATCGAGGCTCTGTCCCGCGCCCTGCCCCGGTGATCAAGCTTTCTCACGTCTCGAAGGAGTACCCGAAGCGCGGCTTCGCCCTGCGTGATGTTTCTTTCCACATCCGTAAAGGTGAGTTCGCGTTCATCACGGGCCACTCCGGCTCCGGGAAGTCGACTACCCTCCGCCTCATTCACATGGCGGACCGGCCCTCCGACGGTGAGGTTCGAGTCTCGGGGTACGTCTCTTCGAAGGTCACGGAGCGCGACCTCTGGAAGGTCCGCCGGCGTGTTGGGATGGTCTTCCAGGATTTCCGTCTCTTACCCGGCCGTACCGCACTCGAGAACGTAGCGTTCGTTCTCGAAGTGACCGGGACCCCCGCGAAGGCGATCCATCCCAGGGCCCAACGACTGCTCTCGCAAGTTGGTCTCGCACCAAAGGCGAGTGCGTTCGTGAACGAGCTGTCCGGTGGAGAGCAGCAGCGTGTCGCCATCGCGCGGGCGCTTGCCAATGATCCGTATGTTCTCCTGGCAGACGAGCCCACGGGGAACCTCGACGAGCGAGCCACCCGGGGCGTGATGGAACTGTTCAAAGACATCAATGCCAAGGGAATGGCCGTCCTGATGGCGACGCACGACCTCGAGCTGATTCGCCGACACCCCACGGCCCGAGTCTTCGAGCTCGACCACGGCGAACTCGTGTACGACTCCGCTGCGGTGGAGGAGTGATGTACGCATTCCGCGAAGCGATCGCAGCGTTCCGGAGGGCGCCGGTCCTGACCGGTCTCTCCTCCGCGATGGTCGGCCTCGCTCTCTTCGTCGTCGGGCTCTTCGGACTTGTCACCTACAACCTGCAGGAAGCGCTCACCGCCATCGAGGAGCGGGTCGAGGTCGTCATCTATCTTCGAGACGATACGCGCCAGGCCGAGATCGACCTGATCATGGGAGAGATCTCGGCTCTCCCCGAGGTCAGTCAGGTGCGATACCTCTCGAAGCGCGACGCACTCGATCGAGCGCATACCGTGTTGCCCGAGTTCGGGGAGTTATTCTTGGAATCGGAGGTCAACCCACTCCCACAGTCGCTGGAGGTGGAACTCAGGCCCGGCGACCGGAACCCGGAAGTGGTCGAGCGGATCGCGGACATGGCCCGCGGCTTTCCGTACGTCGAGGACGCGATGTACGGGGAAGAATGGGTAGACAGACTTTTCGCCCTCCGCAGTATCGGAGCCGCGAGCGCTGTCGTGCTTGGATCGGCATTCGCGGTCGTCGCGGCTCTGATTATCGGAACTGCACTGAGGATCGCGATCTTCGCCCGCCGCGACGAGATCTACGTGATGCGGCTGGTAGGTGCGACGAACGGCTTCATCCGACGGCCGTTCCTACTCGAGGGGCTCATCGCCGGACTGCTCGGGGGATTGCTCGCCTGGGCGCTCACCTATGCGACCTACCGCGGCGTCTACGACTACCTCTTCCCCATCTCGTGGGTACCCGGCCGATGGGTCTTCATTGGGCTCCTGATCGGTGCCGCCTTTGGAGCCCTCTCCAGCTCCTTCGCGATCCGAAGGCATCTAAGGGAGGTCTAGCGTGCGCTCGGGCTTTCTACCTGTCGCTCTGTTAGCCTGCTCCATTTGGGGTGAGGGGTTTGGAGCGCCGCTCGCGGCACAAGATCCTGACATCAGCACAGAGATCCGCGAGAGCCAACGGCGACTCGAGCAGATCCGTGAGGAGCGTGCCAGGCTCGAGGCTGAGGTCGGGAACGTTCGGGTACGCGTGCGCGACGAGGCTCGCGAGCTCGCGAATGTGGAGCGACGGCTGTCGGCGTCTCGCTCGGTCCTGGAGGAGGTCCGGTTCCAATCCGACGCGACCACGCAGCAGGTGAGGGAGTCCACCCAGGTGCTGATCGCGTCCCAGGAGCGCCTCGCGGAGGGCGAGGCTGTGTTGCGGCGACGGCTGCGCGACATCTACAAGATGGGCCCTGCCCACACGATCCAGGTTCTGCTTGGTGCCAAGTCCTTTACCGACCTTCTCAATCGCTATCGGTACTTGGAGCGTATCGCGGCTTTTGACCGCTCTCTTGTCGAACGGGTTCGCGCGCTGGAAGCCCAGCTCGAAGAACAGAACGAAGAGCTGCAAGACCGACTTGCGCTTCTCGGTACCCTTCGCGAGGACCGTTTAGCCGAGGTTGCGCGACTCCGCTCGGTCGAGAACGAACACCAACGTTCGATCCGCCAATACCGGGCGAGGGAAGAGTCGGCGAGTACTCGGATCGAAGAGCTCGAGAACGATGAATCACGCATGGCTACCCTTCTCGTGGAACTCGAGGAGCGTAGGAGAGCCATGGCGGCGCGCGGTCCGGCGTCGATCGCCAACGCCGACGCCGGATCACTCGACTGGCCGGTACAGGGGGAGCTCGTCTACCGATTCGGACCGAATCGGCGCGCGAACGGCACCGTAATCCGTTGGAACGGTATCGGAATCGCTGCCCCGACGGGAACACCTGTGAGAGCAGTTCAGAGCGGGGTCGTCGTATACGCTGGACTCTTCGAAGGGTACGGCCTCATGGTCATGCTCGAGCATGGGAACGGGGTGTACACTCTCTACGCCTATCTTGAAGAGCTGGGCGTGGTACAGGGGCGAGAGGTTACCTCCGGCCAAGTCGTTGGGACCGTGGGCGGAGCCGACACACCGGAAGGGCCACACCTCGAGTTCCAGATTCGAGTGCCGGCCGGGCAAGGTGGCGAGCCCACAGCACAGGATCCGCTTGCCTGGCTCAAGCCCGCCGGGTCGTCATGAGTCTCCATCGGTTGGTCGGACACGAGTCGGTACGCGCCTCGCTGCTGCAGGCTCATTCCGCGGGAGCGCTTCCTCAGGCTCTACTCCTACATGGGATGCGGGGTGTGGGGAAGCAGCACCTGGCCCTTTGGCTCGCTCGACTGAGCGTTTGCTTAGCACCCACCGAGCAGGGTCCCTGCGAAGTGTGTGGGCCCTGCCGGATGGCGACTTCGCTCGAACACCCCGACATCCATTGGTACTTTCCGCTGCCGCGGCCTAAAGGAGTCAGCGGAGATCGACTCGCTTCGGCGCTGGAACGAGATCGTTTCGCGGTGCTGGATGAGGTGCGATCCAATCCGATCCGAGCCAGTGTGCGGGACGCAGTGGCCGGCATTCAGTTGGCCACCATCTCCAACCTCCGCTCGGCGGCAAGCAAGCGACCCACGATGGCTCGAGGGCCCGTTTTCGTGATTGGGCAGGCTGAGCTCCTTGTGCCCCAAGAAAGCAGCGCGGCGGCGGCGAACGCACTGCTCAAGTTGCTCGAAGAGCCCCCGGGGGAAGCACGATTCATTCTCACCTCGAGCGAGGCGGGGTCCCTCCTCCCCACGATCCGATCACGAACGGTCCCGATCCACGTGCCGCCGCTCTCCGATGACGAAGTCGAAGCCTTCCTGGCTGAGCATACCGACATCGATGCGAAGCGCCGCAGCTGGGCGGCTGGGCTCGCGCTCGGGTCCCCCGGGCGAGCCCTCGGTTTTCTTCCCGACGGGGACGAGCTAGGGAAGCTGGATGAACTGAGGAGAAGAGCGTTCACGCTCGTAGAGTCGGCACTCTCCCCCGCCGGGGCCGGACACGCGGTCGCGGCTGGTTACCCACCGGCGGGAGCCCGTGGGCTGATTGATCTCTTCGCTTTCGTCGAGGAGTGGCTTCGCGACCTCAGCGCAGTGAGCGCCGGCGTCCCCGAGCGAGCGATCCACGGTGATGCGGCAGAGAGAATGTCCAAGATGGTTGATACACACGATGTGCGCCCCGCCGCGGTGGCCGGAGCTTTCAACGCGGTCGAAGACGCCCGCGAACTCGCGAAGGGCAACGTCAATCCCCAGCTGATTGTGGCGGGACTCGTGCGGGACCTTCGCCGGCATCTTCGGTGGGCGCAGCCGGCTTCCGCGGCGTCATGAGCGACCGAGAAGACGGGCTCACCCACCTCGACAAGGACGGGCGAGCCAGCATGGTCGACGTGACGGCCAAACCGGACAGTCGCCGCGTCGCGATCGCTGAGGGTGCGATTACCATGTCTTCTTCCACTGTGCGCCGAATTCGGGAGGGAGCCTCGCCCAAGGGAGATCCGATCCAAGTCGCGGAGCTGGCCGGCATCATGGGGGGCAAGCGTACGGCGGATCTCATTCCGCTTTGTCACGCCCTTCCAGGGGCCTCGGTGAAGGTCCAGCTCGCGATCGACGAGAGTCTCCCGGGTGTGCGAGCCCGGGCCGAGGCGAGCTACAACGGCAAGACAGGCGTCGAGATGGAGGCACTCACGGCCGTATCCGTCGCGCTGCTTACCGTGTACGACATGGTCAAGGCGGTGGATCGCGAGATGCGCATCGAGGGCGTGCGCCTCATCTCGAAGTCAGGCGGAGCCTCTGGCGACTGGTCGGCACCCGAGTAGATCCGGAGGCGCTAGTCGCCCCCGCCCTGGGCCAAGAGGATCGGAATGGTAAGCCGCGTACCGATCCGTAGGTATCGCGGACGGAGACCGGGGTTCGCAGCACGTACGTCAGCGACCCGCACACCGTATCGCTCCGCGATATGGGACAGCGTCTCTCCACTTTGGATCGCGTGCTCCACGACGGTCACTCGTCGCTCCTCAGGCAGTTCGGCGTACCGCTCGGCAAAGGACCCGGCTGATCCAACCGGCACCCTCAGCGGATACGTTTGTCCCGGCGGCGTGAAGCCACGGTAGAGTTCTGGATTCAGACGCTGAAGCTCGGCCGCCTCCGTTTCCGCGGCCTCCGCCAGAACGTCGAGCGGCGCGGCGCCGTCGACCTCGACTTCGTCCCACTCCAGAGGTAGCGCCGGCTCGGGAGGCGTCAATCCATGCGCCTCGGGGCGTTCGGCCACGATCAAGGCCCCGATGAGCTTGGGCACGAACTCTTGAGTCTCCCGGGGCCATCGGTCACGGTGCGCCCAAAAGAGGCTATCGCTAATCGGCGCGAGTGGGGCCGCTTGGCGCAGGATTCTCCGCGCACGGCTCGGGCCACCGTTGTACGCCGCCAGAGTTACGAACCATGAACCGAACGAGTCGTGCAGACGTCCGAGGTACTCGACCGCGGCGGCCGTCGACTTGAAGGGGTTCCGGCGCTCATCGACGAACGCTCCTACCTCCATGTCGAACGATCGCGCCGTGGGCGCCATGAACTGCCAGAGCCCAACCGCGCTCGCTCGGCTACGCGCCGAGGGATTGTAGCCACTCTCGATCAGAGGCAGGTACCTGAGAGATGCAGGCAGCTGGTGCACGGCTAGGGTGGAATCGACGAGGGCCTCGTAGCTCCCCATTCGTTGCAGGTAATCTGGGAACCATGCCTGCCCTGGCCCCGTCCAATGGTCCACCCACCGCATGACTGCGGCTGCAAAGTCCGGGTCGCGGAGCATGGGTGATGCGAGCAGGTCGTCGACAATCGGTTCGACGTCTGGCGCCACGAGTGCGGGTTCGGGGATCAAGCGGGGAGTCGGGTCGGCTCGCAGTCCCAAGTGCGGATGCTCGATCAGTGACGGGCCGGCAGAGACGAGTGTAGACGATGGAGTCGAGCCGAGCGGTATGAGGGAACATCCTGTCGCGCTGAAGAGCACGAGGACGGAGACCGCGAGCCGAAACCTCATGCTACATGTGATAGTCTTAGGCATCGCGTGCTATATAGGCTTCCTGGGATGTGGTGCCACTTGTGGTGCCACTTCCCGGCCAGATCCGAGCGATTGCGAGCTCCGCCGCAGCGTCCGGCAGAAGGTGATTGTACGCGGTTTCGGTCGTGGTGATCGAAGCATGGCCCAAGCTCGCTTGAAGTAGCCTCATATCCGGCGATCGCTCCAGGAACATGCGAGCGTAGGTGTGTCTCAGGGAGTGCCACCCCACACGGGCCCTCGATATGCCCGCTAGCGCCAGCACCGCACGAATAACCCCACTCCTCGACCACTCCCCCGGATCCTCCACCACCGTCCCAGTCTCCCCGGTATGACCCCACTCCGGCAGCACAACAGCCGTACGCGCGCGCTTGCCCTTCAACGGTCTCCCTCCAACCTGTCTCTGCACACGGACGGTCCTCTCTCCCACGTCCTCCCATCGCAGCCCGTAGATCTCTCCGACGCGTAGCCCCATGTATAGACCTAGATCGACCGCTAACAGCGATCCTAGCACGTCGGCGGCCTCTCGTATCCTTTGGATCTCCGAGTCCGTCCATACGACCACGTCGGGCTTCTGAGACTTCGGTAGCGTGACCGAATACGGAAGGCCGAGCCACGAAAAGAAGGACGACAGATACGCTGAGTACGTCTTGACCGTGCTCACGTCGACCAAGCCCAGCAGTCGATTGATCGTGCGCTGTGGATCTACTTGGTGGATTGAGCGGCCCCTGAAGTCGTGCGCCAGATGACTGAGCGACGTCCGGTCGCTCTGCCACGTATTCAACTCGACGATCCGGCTGCGATACTCTAGATACTCCTCGATCGCATCGGCCAGCTTGCGTTCCTTCGTCCCTCCGAACGCTTCCGCTCGCGCCTGATCCTGGACCCACTTCCAGTAGTCTCCTACCCACAGCCTCGCCACGTCTTCGAGTTCGGTCCGAGCACCCGCGTTCGGCCACGCTGGATGGTTCGGGTCCCGCATCGTCGGACGGCCGTAGCCCCAAGGGCGTAAGTCGCAACTCCACCACCTACCTTTTCTGTAGACCCGTGGGCCTAGTTCGTGTGGTCGATGGGGTCGTTGGACGGGCATCGCGTTTCCGATCGAGTCTCGCCGCGCTCGCTTCGCGCTTCGCGGCAACGTGAGCCTCTATCGCCTCGACGGGCAAGTGCCACTGGCCGTCGAAAATCGCGCCGTCCATCTCCTTCGCACGCTCAGCCCAATACGCGCGACCCCACGGATATCTCTTTGCCGCTTCTGTCGTCGTCAGGTGGCTCCGGTCCATCAGAGCTAGCCTCAACTCATCGATCGTCGGCCCAGAGCCTCCGATAGTGACGCTCACCCTCGTCTCGCCCGGTAGCTGGGCAATCGCTTCGGCTACCGTCACGCGGCATCTCCTTCGAACTGACTAGCCGCTAGGCGGTCCTTGTACCACTGAGGTAGACCGGCGGTAATACCGCGTCGGATGAGCGGCCAGAACGCCTTGAACAGCTCGTCTGCGATCTCGTCGCGACACTCTTCACGCACGTCATCCACGACGCCATTTATCAGGCTCCCAATGTCCTTCGGGGTGGCCGTCAGGTCGCCGGAGTCGCGCATCCGCTCCACCGCCTTCTCCCACCGCCGTTCGTGCCTGTACCGCTGTTGGAGCTCCAACACGATGTCTTTACGGCCCGGATTGCTCCTCTTCCAAGACTTCGTGTGCTTCTCCTTAAACGACTCGCTCACCATCTTGCCCATGAGCATCTTGCCGTCCTGGCCCCACCGGCCGTAGTTCTTGACCACGAGCCCTTCAATGGGGCCACCAAGCACCGACTCGCTCTCCATAAGGCTCTTGAGATGGTCGACGCCTTCTAGCTCGCCCTCAAAGAGTACGGGTACACACTCAAGACCTAGCCCCCCTGCAACGCCCTTCAACTCGTCGGGCGAAATACGGTCCTCTAGTCCCCTGTCTACATCGAACAGGATGACGTTGCCGATTGGAGAGCGTCCGTACTCAAGCGTGTTGTGCTTCGGAGCGTGCATCGCCTCGCATCGGTACTGCCAACCCTCGACTAGTGCGCCGTCGTGAAGCAGTCGCGTGGCCGTGTCACATGCGCCCCTAAACAGCTTGTCCGTAGTGGGTAGGTGGATCTCGCGACCCTTGGAGCGTACACGGAGCAGCCCGTCAATCATTCCGAAGGTGAACTGCGACCCGTCAACCTTTTCTTGGACCACCACAGGACCATTGAAAAGCTCTCTGATCGCCGGGTGCCCCAGAGTCCACACTTTCGGGTAACTATGTAGCCTTTCTATCACGCGACCTCCCGTATCGTTAGCTCTAGTCTCTGGTTCTTGCGGTCGATCGACTGTTCGCAAGTCAGCCTCACGTGCTTGTCGTTTTCGATGATCTCGCGCGCCTCTAGCCAGTCGAGCGGCCATTTCATGCGGGCCGCGAGATTGTCTTCGTCCATCCGGTTGTACACGTAGAAATGAGCGTCTACGTGTACATCCCTCATCGGTGCGTCAGGTCGCCAGTTGTCGGCCGCCGTCGCACGAAAGAAGTAGTCCGTGCGTAGCCTACGGACCTTCTGCCAATGCGCGTTGAGCTGCGCCTTGTTCGCCGGAAGCGGGAGCGTCAGGAGCTTCACCGCTCGTCTCTCCGCGCCAGCCAGATCATCAACACCGGGAAACACGAGAACCCGACGATCATGCACACGAGCCCTACCAGCGCCATCACAGCCACCGTGTCCAGGCTCACTTCGCCCTCCAATGTAGATCAAGTAGCTCGGTGCGTAGGGCCGTGTCGTAACACGCCTTCGCATGGGTCCATATAGACGGGAGCGCGCGACGTAACGCGATCCAACGGGCTCGGGCATGGCGTAGGGCGGTCAATTCGCGTCCCTCCACGTTATCGGCGCGAGGTCGGCCCCACCGGTCTTGGCCATGATCCGCCTGCACTCATCACGCAACACGAGCGAGCGCCGATGAAGCTTTTCGGCGTCCCGCAAGTGAGCCCCGGTCTGCATCAGGAACGCCACGTTCAGGAAGACGCCAATCCACACAACGACACCGACAACCGTCATGCGACCCCTCTTTCCGTCTCTTCGCGGATCAGGTCAGCGATACCGATGGGTTGTAGCCCGCCGATCATCTTCTTGCGGCCCCAGCGTGCGGACTTCGCGCGGGCGATCTCTGCGTTCCGCGCGAGCCTCGCGGCATGGGAGTGAGTCACGATGAACAGCCCGCAGAGCAAGCAGACCTCCCACCCGAGATTGATCCGACCGCTCCCCTTCGGACGTGTGCACAAGCAGCACTGGCCGTGTGTCAGCTCCGGCTTCATAGCACCTCCAAAGCCAACTGACCGTTGGCCTCTAGTTCCACGTCATCGCGCTCGACGGCGCGTAGCTCGCGTTGCAGCACCTTGACCTCGTTGACCAACCGTTGAGCACGGGTCCGCCAGTACGTCACTTGTGACATACTCTCGGGTGCCTGAGCCTTCGGAGGTCGCGGGATCTCGGTTTGCTCGCTGGCCGGCGTCAGCCCAAAAGCGCGCATCGCCTCGTCCCATGTGATCGCGGCCCTGTGGTTCGTGTCGTAGCCGCCGACCGTCGCGCGTACCGTCTGAGGGTGTGGAGCCTTGTCGCCCTTGAAGTCCCTGTACTCGCTTTGGCTCGGCGCGCACCGTGGGCCCCTGCCCTTCAAGGCAGCGATACGGACCAGCTCGACGTGTATCTCGTGTCTGGTCATCAGAAGTCCTCAGGTTGAGGGGATTCGTGATACCAGCCTTCGTAGCGCTCAGCCCTCGACTTCAGGTCGATGTAGTGCCGGCGCTGGAACGTGTCTGCGCCCGTGTCGTGGAACTCCCGGTGATGCTCACGGCAGAGCGGCACAAGGTCTTTCGATGTGCCACCAGCCGCCCGAGTCGGGTAGTGGTGCGGATCGCTTGGACCCGGCTTGTGACACACGCAGCACGGCAAGGACCGTATGTACTTGGCCTTGTCGCCGTAAGCCTGTTCCTGGCGCTTCTTCGCGCGTTTCGGGTTGCGCCGACGAATACTCTTCTTCGCCCGCAACTCCTTGCGTCGTGTCAGGTTCATCGCCGGGACTCAGCGATATAGTGCGTCGAGTAGATCGACTGCACGGCGTCTGAGCTAAGCGCCAGACCGCGAGCTTTCAGGCCCTCGATAGCCCGGTGTGTGGCCTCGATCGACCGTGAGACCGCATCGCCACCCAACGGCCCGGAAGTGGGCGCAGACGGGGCGACAGGTCTTGAGTCCGCCGTGTCCGGGTGCCCGTCCGGGAACATCGGCGGCGGGCCACTCTGAGGTGTCGGATCAGGTAGCGGCTCCCGTGAATCACCGCGAGGCGTGAATACAGGCTCGTTCGCCGATTCGGTGAAGTAGATCGCGGCCGGCTCGGTAGCGGACCCCGTGGGATGCGCGACAATCCAAAGCTTCTTCGGTGCGGCCTGGAACTGGTCAAGCGTGGTGTTCTCGATCGATAGCGAGTATTCCGTCTCGTCGTCCGGGAACTGCACGTACACGTAGTGCGAGATATCCGGCTTCGGGTACTTCGACTCTCTCGGATCGCCCAACAGCTTGAGCGTGACGCCTGAGTCGCCAGCGACACGGACCAGGTTGGAATGCCAGATCGATTTCTTCTCGAATGTCTTCGTCATCGGTCTGCCACCCTCTTTTTCTTCCAGAAGTCTTCGATCGCATCTTCGTCCCACTCGTACGGATCGGTCTCAGGCCAGCCGACCGTGTCCAGCGAAGCTTCTAGCTCGACCGTAGCCGGGTGAGCAGCCGTCTCAAGCTCCAACAACCGCTCGAACAGCACCTTGCCCTTCTCGTCCGTCACACCCGGCTCCGGGACCCGCCACATACCGTCGAGCCCGAGCACTTCGCCCTCCTGGCCCGTCCATCGCATTGTCATTCTTGACATCACACCTATCCTTGTCTCTGAGGCTTCATTGTCTCCGAGCCCCCGGCATAGCTTCCACGGCATCCGGCGGGCTCGTTTTCGTTTAGGGGAAGCGGCACCCCCTCAGTTGATTTTCGTATCGGTCGAGCGTGCGGTGATACGCCGCCTCGGCTTGCTCGTATGAGCGCTTGATCTCGGCCCGCCGATCGTCGGAAGCCCTGAACGTCAAAGCCTTTACGAGATTCGCGCGAGCCTCGACCGCCTTCGTGTGGGCCGCGTCGACATCCATGCGCGACACACGCGAGCGAGGTTGATCCCTACCGGGGGGGCGGCGTAGCGTTGGGGTATGCATCTACTCCCCCACCGTGGCTTCTTCGTGAGCCAGCCCCGTAATGACCCTTCCCTCGCCACGACGGTCGATCACTACAGCCGTGCGGTCCTCGATATGGATCTCCGGGTCCGTCTCGACCCATGCCGGGATTACGACCGTCGAGCCGGCGCGGGCGTAGACCGAGCCGCCGTAGGCGTCGACCGTCGATCCGGCGTAGGCGTAGACCGAGCCGCCGTAGGCGTCGACCTTCGATCCGGCTTTGGCGTCGACCTTCGATCCGGCCAGGGCGTAGACCTTCGATCCGGCCAGGGCGTCGACCTTCGATCCGGCCAGGGCGTCGACCTTCGATCCGGCTTTGGCGTAGACCTTCGATCCGGCCAGGGCGTCGACCTTCGATCCGGCCAGGGCGTCGACCTTCGATCCGGCTTTGGCGTAGACCTTCGATCCGGCCAGGGCGTCGACCTTCGATCCGGCTTTGGCGTAGACCTTCGATCCGGCTTTGGCGTAGACCTTCGATCCGGCTTTGGCGTAGACCTTCTCGGCTCGCACCGTGTGCTCGCCAGCACCGAGCACCCTCATGACGCCGCCTCTACAGGCTCGTTCGGGTCCTGGGTCGTCACGAGTATCGCGAAGCCCTCGGGGATCTCAGACCATTCAGCGGCCCACTCATGAGCCTCCTCGAAAGACGAGAACCCGTCATCCTCGAGCATCCACGGCCCGGGGTTGATCGCCCGGAATCGGACGTACACCCTCCATCCGCCGCTCATGACGCCGCCTCTACAGGCTCAGGGCGGGACCACTCGCCCAGCGCCCAGGCGTCCAGTAGCGAGGCGCGGTACAACCGGTTCCGGCCAACCTTATGAGAAGGAGCCTCACCACGGACCGCGAGGCGCGTGAGATGACGCTCGCTGTACTTGAGACCGTGCTTCGTGGACAAGTAGTCCACGGCTTTATCCACCGTCAGCGCGGGCTCCGAAATGACTTCTGTTGCGGATTGGACCGTCATGGGTAAACCTTCCCGACTCCCCTTGAGGGCACTTTCAGACGCTTTCGCGTCGTCCATGATGCACAATGTGTGCAGCACAGGAGCCGCAGTCAATACCCATGATGCACAAGTTGTGACAGTCGGTGATCGGATTAGAACGCGGCGGCTAGAAATGCCGGCCTATCGCAGCAGTCAGCGGTTGCTTGCTGAAGCCGTTGGCGTGCGGCGGGAAAGCGTTACACGATGGGAGCTCGACCAGGCGGTGCCTACCGGGCCCTACCTCACCAAATTGGCAGAAGTCCTAGAGGTAACTGAGGACTGGATCATCCAAGGAGGCGACGCACAAAGTGTGCGACTGTCCCGCCTTCGGGGGCTAATCGAGGGACTGAAGAAGGTCGCCCTCTACGAAGTGACGACTAAGGTGAACGAAGCAGTCTTAGACGACGCTTTGTGGCAGCGGGGCGAGGCTCTGAGGGCGGCGATCCGGGCCCTTCAGGAGATGGAGAGGCAAATCGAAGAAGGTGAACCCACTCCTGGAGCTGATAAACCTCCTCAGGCGGGAGACGGCTAGCGCCGACCCATACGGCGCCGTCTGCGCCCACCAGCTCCGCGCCACGAGACACGCGCGTGCCTGGGATCGCATCTTGCGCCTCTGCCGCCCATTCGCCCACCAATAGGCCCGAGGACGCTTCGCTAGCCGCATTCCGCGCTACCGCCGCCCACGTTCTTTGCACCGCCCACGCACCCGAGACGGTCAAGAGTGAGGCCATCCAGGGTGACAACCCTTCCAGTATCCGAAAGGGACTCTGTACGTAGGCGAAGAGCGCGAAGAATGCAGCCATGTACGCAGCTACGGCGACCATCGACCACGGATCGCCTCTCGTCAGAACTTCGTCCCGCCCTCGATAGCGTGACCACCTGCCAGCCCACACGCCCGCCATGCCGTTTTGGACGGTGATCCAAAGCAGTATCCACGGGACGAGGAGCGGCCTAGTCACAAAGTCTGCGTGGATCGTTAGTGGGGATCCGACTTCCGGAAGCGCCATCGGCAACGGGTCCCTCAGCGCGAACCGGCGCCACTCCAAGAGCGCACCCGTGGTCTTCGCGCCCCACGGCAGTTGCGGCTTTACGTCGGCAATCCCCGTGGACGAACGTCCGTTGCTCATCGACTCAGCCAGGAATTCAATCCTGGGCGCCACCTCAGCCGTCCAGAGTGCCACCGAAGCGCCCAGAACCGTGAGTAGAGCTAGCGCGTGCCTGTTCGGGAGCCCTGCACGCCGAAAGCCAATGACGAACGCTAAAAATGGGATGGCGGTGGCGGACGCCGAAAAGATGCTGAGGGTTAGTTCATCCGGGGAGAGCGGCGTTAGAAGCGCCAGGGGCACTAGGGCGCACGTCACAATCGCCGCCGTGGCATAGAACGCCATCGAAGCGACGTGAGAGGCGAACAGCCTATCTGGTGATCGTGCGCCCCGGCTCAAGTGTTCCCCTCTAGAGGTCGTCGCAGTCGCTATTCTGACTGCACTCCTGGACGAACCAGCAGCAGCCGAAGCAACAGGTTTCACCCACGCAGCAATCCCGCACCCCAAAGAACTGGAACAACTGATTCGCCTGAGCCGGAGCCGCGAAGGCCCCGAAAGCAAACAACCCGTTCAGCACGGCGAGTCCGATAATCAATCGCTTCCTCATAGTTGACACCCCCCATCCTCCCGAGCACCATACGGCCCGGATTATGTAGAGTAGGGGCTTATGCGGGGCTAGCAAGTCCGCACTTTTCGTACCTTTTGGTGCGATCTAACGAGCTTCAACGATCGACTGCACGTTTTCGGGCTGGCGTGCGTCTATATAGGCTCGGGGTACGATCTCCGAGGCGACATCATCCCCCCAGGAGGTGCCCATGAAGCGTGCACTCGTGTACGCCGCCACTGTGGTGGCTCTTGCCTTGGCCCCTGCGTCCGGTTCCGCTCAGTGGAGCAACTCCACCGAGACTGACGAGATGACCGGCCAGTCCCAACACTTCGCAATGTCCGACCGCGTGAGCGCTCGCTCACCGATGACATTCCCCTACACGGATGTCGAGGGATGGCTAGGCTACGGCTGCACTGAGTTCGGCGAATGGGTCTACTTCGGCTTCACAGAAGCGCCCAATATCACGCGCACCGAGATCGGAGATGGCTTCGAGCGTATCTCCACGAGAGTGCGATGGGGTCAAACCGTCTCTTCGGTATCGCTCGACCAGGAATTCGGCTCTCATTTCGTCCACTTCGTCGACGATCGTCCGGCCATCAACGGCATCCTCTCCACTGAGTCCGTGCTTCTCGAGCTGGCGTGGTTCGGGCAGGAGCGGTCCTACTTCGAGTTCTCGCTCCAGGGGGCACCCGAAGCGGTAGCGAACGCACGGGCGCTATGCGGCGTGGATCCGGAGGAGTTGGAGCGAATAGCCGACCAAATGGCGCGAGCGGATGAACCCCAGCGGCGGCGGAACGTTACCGCCCCCGCAACTGTCCGTCGGGAACCGACCGCCGCCTCAGATAGCATCGGGCACTACACACCGGGAAGGGTGGTCCGCGTCATCGAGTGTGAGGGCGGTTGGTGTCGAATACGAATGGGGATCCGGGACGGCTATATCCGGCAGGGGAGTATCGGGTCTCGGTAGGCTCGCCGCCCCTCTCCGGGTGGAGTCACCAGGGGGAGGGGGGCAACAGAACGCCCTGAGACCGGGTAAGGGTGTACCAGGGAGCGTGACGCAGTGTGGGTCTCCCAGGGGCGAATGTGGCGCGGTGGGGGAACCTGAGTGTACAATTCCACGTAGTTGTGAGTCCCAGGATCACTTTGATTCCCCCATCGGAGTTTCCCCGGATGCCAGTGATTGCGCGCGAAAGCGACCGTGCGCTCAAGCATACGGAGCGAGATGAGGTCGCCTTGACCGAAGCGGTTGAGGCCGCTTTCACCACTCCCCCCGAGCGACGGATTACTAGAGACACCCTCCCCGACTTCCTAGATCACGTCCAGGGGATAGCAACTCAATTTGGACTGAGTGCCGGTGAGAGAGAGCAGCTTCTTGAGGCTGCGATTCGGACTTGGATAACGATTGTGGTGTCCAGAGACGTCGGCAATGCGCTCGCGACGAATCTCTCGGATCCCGAGATGGCTAGGTCTGGACATGCCGCGGTGTTCCGTCAGTTCAAACTTCGGTGACCGACGCCCCGGTGGTTGGGTCTGGCCCACCCAGTGATGGGGCGGACGCCGAACCCCCTAACAAGCCGGAGATCGCAGAACTCACCTCGATCGCCATGGCATCGTTCCAATCCGGGAACGCGGGCATTATTCCTGAAGTTGCGAAGGCTATCAAGCCGGAGCACGTGGCCCAGGCACTCAGCAATAACGACAAGGCCCATGAACGGCTCGGAGAGGACCACAAGGACCGACGAAAGCAGGGCACGATCCGGCTGGCCGTAGGCACCCTCGGCACGGTAGTCCTTGTTGGGATGTTTCTGTTCACACAGAACGCGAGCGTTCTGGCTGACAGCATTGACGCCATCATCGGGGCCGTAGCGGGTGCGCTAGGTGGTTACGGATTCGGGAAGCGCAACGCGGGATGAAAGGGGACGGCCCGTCCCATCCCACCATGTAACCCGACCCCCTGACCCACGACTGTAGAGTCGTCTCCCGTGGCAAGGAGACGGCATGTCGTTCCGGCCCTCGTCCCGCGATAGCGGGGCGGGGGTCGTGTCGCTTTGGGTGTCTACCCGCCCGGCGTAGCAGGAGCGATGTGCAGCCCTCCTGCGGGCGAGACCACGAAAGCGTCTTCAGTCTCACCGTTCCGGGTCATCAATAGGTGGACGGACTCGAAGCGCTCCATGTCTATTTGGCCCTCGACCGTTCCCGCAGTCATGCAGAGAGACCCCGACTCCTGGCCATTGGCCGAGAGCACGGCCGGCGATGCGATGTAATCGTCGCGAGGGTAGAGCTCACGCCAGACCGGGGCGTACGGGCCGGTCAGGAGCGAGCAATTGATCCCCCGGGCTGGATCATCGTCGGCGACCAACGCGTCGATCTCGAATTCGGCGACCACGTCCTCTGCACCGGCGTTCTCGAGCGCGAAGTCCTCGAAGATCAGGATGATGTGGTCCGACCCGTCGAGGGGTATGCGGTACACGTCGACCGATGAGTAGCTGATCTGGACCTGGGGAGCCGGCCGCGTCGGTTCGCGCCTCGTGGGGGTTGGGGCAGGGGCGGACGGCTCGATCGAGTCGAGCGTGACCTCGACAGACTCAGGGGGAGTGGTGGCCGGAGTGTCGATGACCACGACCGTGGTGTCTAGGGGCGGTATCCCTCCCTCGGAAACCTCGTGCGGGCGGGGAGTCACGAGAACGAGGCAAACGGTCGCTCCAGCCGCGCCAAGGGTGAGGGCGCCGCGGAGCTTCTCGACCCGAGAGACCCTAACATGCCCGGTGATCTTAGTCGCGAGCCAAAGGCCCCACAGCACGCTTAACACCGCGAGGCCGGCCGGGATCGCCACATAGGGCGACACAACACCGCCGGTCATGAGGAAGCCCCCGAGCCCAAGGACGAAACAGCCCAAGCCCACAAAGTTTGGTCCGGGTTGCGCGAGTCCGGCCAACGCCCGCTCGACAAGATAAACGTCGGTGTTCCGATCCTCCTCGCGACTCTCATGCTTCTCTGACATGCGCCCATTCTACACACTGTAAGCTCCTGCTTCAAAAGATTCGGAGCCCCCGCCGGACGCGGAGGTCCCAACGATCACCACCAATCCACTCGAGCGACGCCTCCCACGGACTCCGGTACGACGGTCTCCACCAGACAGAGAGCGCGGGGGATCGACTGAGCACCGGCCCGGCCCACAGATGCCCGAGCCGAGCGGGGTCACAGACTACGCCGGATTCCGACACCTCTAGCCCATCGTCACAGTCCCCGAATCGGCTCACGGTCGCGACTGGTGTGCGTAGGCTGTCGATCGGCGATGGGAGGAGCGCGACGGTCCGCACGACGCCGTCTCGCACGCTTACGAAGCTGTAGACGGTGTCGGGTGGGGTGACTAGCGTGTCGGTCACGTAGACGGTGTCGGGCTTCAGGACTTGGACGCCCTCGAGTCGAGCGCGGAGTCCGTCGGTCCTCATACGCCAGCGCGCGGTAAGCTCGGCGATCTGAGCGGGGGTCACACTCGACTCTACAGGCACGACAACCCGCGGATTCACGGCCCATGCGAACGCCATCCCGACGAACACGAAGAACAGCGCGAGCGCGATCCGTCGTACGCTCATCGACATCCGAAATAGTTGCCCACCGCGAGCGCGACGAGCACTACGAAGAGTTGGGCGAGGTAGTCCCGGAACCTCATGGCCCACGGACCACCAAACGGCCGACTGCGATAGGAAGGGATCCGTCCGAGCCCGCGCATTCCATCCGAACCTCGTACTCGCCGATCGCCGGCCCGGCGGTTAGGCGACACTCGACACCCTTGCCGATGTCGTAGATCAGCCCGCCGAGTTCGTCGAGTCGCTGGACTGTGTTTACCTGGGCCGCCTCGACTACGAACCCGCCGCTCGATGTCACGTCGGCGTAGGTCACGGGGTTCGT
Organism: Longimicrobiales bacterium; assembly: GCA_965223235.1. Classification (GTDB taxonomy): domain Bacteria; phylum Gemmatimonadota; class Gemmatimonadetes; order Longimicrobiales; family Gaopeijiaceae; genus UBA2589. The sequence goes on along the minus strand of CBDCVV010000007.1, from coordinate 27,187 downwards.
GGACGTTTTTTGCCAGACGGTGACCGTCGGGGAGCCGGTCAGCGTTTCTCCGGGGTCGAGTCCATCTGCGAGGCTCTTACCGATGTCGAGCTTCTCGCCGGGTGAGAACACCCATTGTTCACGGCGTGCCATCCCTTATCCCTCCCCGTGGTAGCGGTCGTGATTGTCGTGTCGGAAGTACCTGCGGAAACGGTCGGGCCCGAACATGTGACGGAGCGCGGGCGAGAGCGGGAACACCGCCGTCGAGAAAGCCAACTCGAGGATGCTCAGTGCTTCGTTTCGAACGCGGACCAAGGCACGGGACCGCGCGACCTTCTCGACGATTCCGAGTAGTGATGTTCGCACGCGAACCAGCGTCCGGGCCCTCGAGACCGACTCACCCATCGCAACCGTCTCGCTGACAACCCGCACCAACGCGCCGAGTACCGGCGCCAGGACTCTCACGACGCTCTCGGCCAAGCCGATCGTCTCGATGACGCTGCGAACCAAGGACCGTGTCCGGCTTACGGACTCTACGACTGCGACCACAGACGATCGAACCCGCACCATCGCCCTCGAAGAAGTGGCGCCTTCGGTCAATCCGATGACCTCACCTACGACCCGCACGAGCGCGCCGACGAAGCTCGACACGCTCGTCTCCAGCACCGCGAGCACCTCGGAGCGGACACGAACCATGGCCCGGGCCCGGTGGAGGACCTCGGACACGCTGATCGACTCGTTGACGACGCGCACGAGTGCGCCACTGATCGCCGTGAGCTTGTCGACCACGGTCTCGATGATCCCGAGCGCGCCATAGACGATCGCCACGATTCGGCCCTCGACGCTGCCTCCGGCCTCGACCACGTGGATGAGCTCAGAGCGGTCACGAACGAGCGAGCGTCGACGGAGGAGCGACTCCGACAATGCGACCGCCTCGTTGACGACCCGAACGATCCCGCCTTGGATGAGACTCGAGAGCGACGTCTCGTTGATGTGCAGGGCTTCGTTGACCCAGCGCACCAGAGCGGTAGCCGGTAACCCGTCCTCGTCTTCGAGAATGTGGAGTAGCTCGTTCACCACACGCACGAGCGCCCCGCCCGCGGAGCCGACCACGTCTAGGGCCGCCTCGAGGAGGCGTTGGGTCTCGTTCATGATGGCGACGATCCGGCCCTCGACGCTGCCTCCCACCTCGAGGACGTGAACGAGCTCGGAACGCTCACGCACAAGCGACCTCACGCTAACGCGTCCCTCGAGCAACCCGGTCGCGTCCGATCGGATTCGTACAATTGCGCGAGACCGGGCCACCGATTCACTCAGGGCGACCGCTTCGTCGACGACGCGCACGAGGGCGCCGCCCGTCCCGCTAAGCACATCAACGACGAGCTCCGATAACCCGAGCGTTTCGTCGATCGACCGGACGAGAGAACGCGCACGTGAGACGGTTTCAGGGATCCCGAGGCTCTCGGCTATCGCGCGGACCAAGGTTCGCGCCCGTGCCGTGCCCTCGGAGATGCCGAGCACCTCGTCCACAGCGCGAGCGAGGCCGCGGGCGCGGGCGACCCCTTCGGTGATCCCGAGCGGGTCGGGCACGACCGCGGTGATCGCTCCAGCGACCGACCCACCCGCCTCAAGAATCCACATCGCTTCGGCTCGTTCACGCACGATCGCGCGCTTTCGGGCCACGCCTTCCGCGATGCCGACCACCTCGGAGCGTACGCGGGCCATGACCCGGGCCCGACTCGATGACTCGAGGAGCGCAACGGCTTCGTCGCGGATGCGTGACAGCCCGCGGGGTTGGGCGCTCGTCTCGGCTACGCCTTCGGTCTCGTCGATGACTTCGACTAAGCTCGCCCCTGCGGCGGCCGCCCACGTTAGGCTCGCATCCGCGACCGTGTACGCGTCCAACAGGGTGCCGCTCGACTCGACGATGCGGAAGTCGAGTACGTCGCCGGCGCCCATGTCGGCGTCGACGACCTGCAACGAGAAGAGTAGCTCCGTGTGCGACCTTCCGGCCGCCCATGTGATCGAGTCCAGCGTTCCGTTGCCTTCGTCGTACTCACCGGCCTGGAACACCTCGATCGAGGCCGCGCCTCCGCTGATCCGGTTCGTGGTCGCTGCGCCGTCGGCGATGTTGGAGTCCGCTACGACTTGGACATGCGAGCTCGAAGCGGTGACGTCGGTCCACGCGCCCGCCGACCCGCCGTCTGGTGTCCTCCGATATTGGAGCTTGTAGGTGCGGGTCTGGTTTTGGTCGTGGTTCGAGACCGATTGCTCGAGCTCGAAGCGGAGGAAGAAGGCGTGATTGCCGTTGCCGTCCTCGTTGACCGTGAGGTCGCCATTGACTCCACCGAGCGTGTGGCCTGCCTCCGTGCCCGGGTCTCCGAACGCGAAAGCGTGCTGCGCGATGCTCGGGCTGGTGTTGTGGGCGAGGATCTCACCGAGCCGGAACCGCGGCGTGTATCGGGCTGCATGCCGCTTGGCGAGCTCGAGTACATCGGGGTCGAGTACCGGAGGGAGGCTACGCTCGTCGCTCACGGCTCCTCCACGCGGACTTGTCAGACCGCATCAGCTCCTTGGCGAAGTCACGGATCCGGCCTTCCCATTCGTGATCGTGCAGCGTGCGCCCGAAGAGGGGGATGACGGGGCCGGGGTAGTGAGCGAGATAGTCGAGAAATCCGTGGTGATCGTCGAATCCGAACCACCGCCCGTTCAGGCCGTCGGAGTCGGCCTTCCACCCCCACCGCCCGATCGGCGAACTCTCCACGCTCACGCCGGTGCGCTCGTCCGCGAAAAAGGTCTCCATGACGCCCTCGCGGGGAGCCTCGTACGGGAGCCCGTCCAGGTTCGAGAACGTGCTCTCGTCCGCGTACAGGATGAGCCACTCGATCATCCGACGACCGCGACAACCTTGCGGGTCACACTGGCTCCCGAGGTCACGCCACCACCCGCCCATTCGATGACTGCCCGGGCCGTGGCGAGACCTTGGGCCAAGAACGTCATCCGGTCGTGCCAGCCGTAGAACGCGCGACGCCCGGGCGCATTGCCGGCCGCGTTCGCTAGAGCGGCTCCGGCGGCGATCGTGAAGCCTGCTATCCGTGCTCCGTCGCTCGGATCATCGCACCACGCTACGCCGCCGGGTGCCATATTCGCGTCTGGGATGCTATAGCCGGCGCGAGCTGAGTCCATCACGGTCCACCCTCCGTTACTCGCGCCTAGCGCGGTCGGGATCGGGTGGGCGTCGTCCGTGATCGTGATGTCCGTGTCAGCGACCGACCATGATGCTTCGGAGCCGGAATGCAGGTCGTACTGGAGCGACAGGCCCTGCTTGTAAGGCACCACGCCGATTGTCCAAGCCGCCACCGTCGAAGAGATCCCATTCGTGGCGCTGGGCATGTGGACTGCTGCGTCATAGGTGTCGCCCGAGCTAGCGACCACATTGGTGTCGGTGATGAAGTCGGCCGTATGCCCGCTGTTCTCGAGCTCGTCGTGGAGGTCTTGCTCGCCCGAGGTCGGTGCGCCGGCATCGCCGACGATCATGAGAATCTTCATCAGTTGTGACTCACGATGAGGCCGCAGACCCACGTTGCCATCGCGGCCGAAACGGCGTTGGTGTCGTACTCGTACCAGGTGAGGCCGCCGAACGGCTCCCGGCCCGCTTCACTCGAGTAGAGCATGGTGTCGGACTGCCAGATCAGTGTGCCGTTGATCCAAACCGACAGGTGCCCGTCGCCTGCGAGAGCCACGGACTCGCGCCCCATCATGATCTCAACACGGACCCAAACATCGGCGGCGAACACGACCGTGTCTGCGGAGATCGAATAGAGAGGGGGGCTGGCTTCCTGGTTGTTGAACCCTAGCCCGCCGGCCACGCCCTTGTAGTAGAAATACATGTCCGTCGGATTGTTCGACGAGCCACCCTCTCCGACGTAGAAAAGCTTGTTGAGGATCGTGTATGCGGCCTCGCGCTTCTCGTAGTAGCCGACGAAAACGCTGTCCCAGTTCATGCCGCGAACCTTGTTCGCACCGGGCCCGTTGTCGCCGGCATCCCACTGCATCAGGATGGAGCGATTGAACACCGGGCAACTGGGGTCTGAGATCGAGACAGGCGGTCCGTTCGTTGGATCCGTGCCCGTCCAGATCGGGGAGTTGTTCTCCCAGCCAGTCCACAGATGAGTGTCGCCCAACTCGGTCGTGTGGCGTGTGAAGTGCGCCGGCTCATTCGGCCAAGCACCGATCGTGTCGACGCCGTCCGCCATCTCCGTGAGGAGAGTGTCAGACCACTCGGTGAAGCCTCCGTTCTGGAACTCGTACCGGATCCGGCTCTTCACGAATGAGCCGGCTGGGGCGAGCACGGTGTCCGTGGTGACCGCGCCAAGCGAGACGTCGTGATACTGCGGCGGATCGAACGTGCCGCCGGCTGTATCGACTTGGATCTCCGTCGACACGTGCGTATCGCCCGGGCCACCGGAGGGTGGCGATCCGAGCACTCGCATCGAGTCTTCCGTAGCCGCGAAGACGACTACGTCGTGCGTCGGTGTCGCCGGCGGCGAGGTCCCGCCGATCGCGATGACCGCCTTCCCGCCGGGCCCGACCACTACACCGGGTGACGCCTCCACGTCGGCCTCGACGGAAATGAGTGACGAGCCGTTGTCGAGGTTCAACAACGGTTGACCCGTGAGGGCGAGCGCCCCGGCCGCTACGCCAAGCGCAACGACCGGGAGCGTCCGCTTACTCACGACCCACCCTCGTCGACGGTCGGGTAGCATCCTGCTACTGCCCGCTCATCTCGTGGTTGACGAACACCTTGAGCGTGTCGGCCGCCGTCTTGTCGAAGGCCGCTGCGAACGCCCAGCCGGTGAGGATCGGTGCGGCCGCGCCCGGAGCGGCGTTGCAGATGACGCCATGCGTGATCTGGACGCTGTTCACGAAGTCGCCCGTCGCGTAGGTCGCGAGGTGTGACACGATGTCAACGCCCGCGCCGGAGTTGTCGCCGTCCGCGTCGTTGCGCGTCGGGTAGCCCGCCTCGGTCGCCTTTTCAGAGTCACCGGACGTGTATGTGACCTCGGTGAAGTCATCGAAGTCTGCGGCCTTACCCGGCGTGCCCGCCGAGCACATGATGAAGCGATCGAAGGCGTTCGTCAGCGCCTCCGACACCGCGCGCTGAGCGTAGTGCAGGTCGCCCGCGTCGGTGACGATGTTCGAGGCCGGGATGATCTCGCGCACGAAGCCGTCCTTGTACGGACGACCGAGCACCGCCAGCACGTTCTGGTGCTTCGGCGCGAAGAGATCGTGCTCGGGGAACCAGAGTCCCCCAGCGGTCGTGAGGACGCGCGTCAGGAGGCCCGGTGAGGAGTGGCGAGAGCGGATGAGAATGGACATGGGAGTAGTCCCCTTGGTGGTGGTGGTGCGGATTAGGCTTGGCGGCGTACGACGGCGTGGACGTTCTCGACGAGAGGCTCGATCGAGTTCTCGCCGGAGCGATTGACCCGGTCGGCCGTGCGTTCCTGCTTGCGGTCGGCGGTGTGGACGGTGGGCCGGCCGGACTCGTCATAGACCGTGACGGATGACGTGACCGAGCGACGGCGCGGGATGAACGAAGAGGCGAGCAGCACGAAAAACAGCGTGATCGCCCCGAGTGCGAATGACGGCCAATGCATTACGCAGCCCTCCCCGTAGCATGTAGCCCGAGCAGCCGGAAGAACTCGCCCCAATCGAAGTGCCTATAGGGGTCGCTCTTCCTGCCGGGAGAGACTTCGTTGTGCCCTCGGATCAGATGCAGCGGGATCGCGTAGCGCTCACAGATACCCGCGACGAGCTCCGCTCCAGCTTCGTACTGTTCCGGGCGGTAGTCCTCCTGCCCGTTGTTCGCGAAGCACACGCCGATAGAGGTCGGGTTGACGCTCCCTCGCACCCTGTAGCCCGTCCAATCAGAGCGCCCGGCGTGCCACGCTTTCGCGGATTCGGGGACAAGTCCGTAGACGGTCCCGTCCCGACCGACGAGGTAGTGATAGGAGACGCGATTCGCGGGCGCGTTCTCGTGTGGATCCTCTAGCCACGAGAGCGTTCCTTCGTCCGTGCTTCCCGCGTCGGCATGGATCACGATCATCCCGATACCGTGACCTAGCCTCGAAGAGCGGTGCGGCGATTGGCGGTTGCTGACGACGTTCACTTGTCCTCCCTCCGCCACGCCCTCACACCCTCGACCAACATCCCGAGGAGCTGCATCGCTACCGTCGGCACGGCGACCGCGGCCCCGAAGATCAGAAGCCCAATCATCAACCCCGCCTCGACCCTCGTGACCCCGCCCTCGGCGATGTGCGGCCAGACAACCTCGAAGGTCTGCCAGATCACGACCGAACCAGCGCCTAGCCCCCAGAGAACGAGGACGAGGCCCTTGGTAATCACGTCCCACGTCTTTCGGCTGGATTCGGTCATTGTTCGAGCTCCCGGATCCGCTTCCAAAGGTCCTTCTGCCCACGACTCAGGTCGTCGAGCTTCCGGTCGACCTTGAACACGAACCGCATGACGACAGCCGTTGCTGTGATCGCGCACGTCACCAACGCGAGCGTCGCCGACATCGGGATCGCGGTGGTGTCTGGCGCGATGATCTGTTGCGAGGCGACGACGAGGCCCGAGGCTCCCGAGGCAACGGCGACACCAGCGGCAACAGCGATCTTTAGTCCGGTCATGAGAAGGTCACCGTCAGCTCGTAGGTAAACGTGTCGTCTGCGCCGGCCACCTGGTCGGCGAGGTCCCAGTTGTCGAGGTCGACGCCCTGGGCAGCGTTCCTGAACACGATCCGGCCCCACGTGAAGGCGCCCGTGCGCGCGAACGTGAAGAGCAGCGAGGTCGAGGTCGGCTGGGTGACGGCCGCCGTGGCCGCCTGACTGAACTCGAGCGAGCCCGGGTTGCCGTCGTAGACTTGGATCTGCGTGTTGTTCGAAGCCTCGGTGCCGTCCCAATGCTGCGAGCTCACGCCGGTAATGCAGTCGAGCATTCCGTTCATGCCCGCGGTGACCCCACCCGAGAGACTGATGTCCCAGTCGACGAACCAGTTCTCGGAAGACGCCTTGTCCGACCACGCGACGTTGAGCACCTCCGCCACCTTCACGCTCCCGCTCGACTCGAGCTCGATGTCGTCGGGGTTGTAGGTGTCGGAAGAGAGGTCCTCGAAGGACATCGTGATCTGCGCGCCGGAAGCGGCCGCCGGACCGGAGGCAGTCGAACCGATCAGCTTCACCGTCGAACCGCCCGAATCCTTGATCCGGAGGTTCGAGGCGCTGCTTAGGTGGTCGCTGGACGTGCCCTGAATGAGGTCGACGAAGAGCGCGATGTTCGTGATCGAGTTCTTCTGTGACTCGCGTCGAGTCTCCTCGCCAGTCTCGCGATCTTGAACGCGCAAGTGGACATTGCCCGTGAAGCCGAGCCGACGGACCGGCGCGCCTCGTGGCGCCATCCAGCGGTTGAGTCGGCGCTTAGCCCGTGCGAAATCGAGTAGAGTCACCGGAGCCCCCCTAAGCGATGTCGCACGGCGTGAACGTGACCGTGTTCGACCAACCCGAGTCGCCGCGAGAGTTGGTAGCGCGCACGCGGTAGTCGTAGGCCGTGTCGCATACCGACGTCGTGTCGGTGTACGTCGTGGAGTTCGCTGCGAGCGTGCTGGTCAGCGTGCTCCAAGTGCCGGTGCCCGCGGGTGCCCTTTGGACCTCGTAGTTGTCCTCGTTGTCCGCGTTGTCGTTCCACGAGAGATCGACGTGTCCGGCGGTGAGGTTGTCTTGTGCCCCAAGACTTGTGGGAGCGGCCGGTGTCTGATCGTCCTCGGTCAGTCCGATCGAGTCGCCGAACGTGAGGGCGAGTGTGCGGCTGATGAGCTTCGACTTCTTCAGTACGCGCGAGAACGAGAGAGTCATCGACGAGGTGAGCACCTTCGTCGCCGTCGTACGTGACGAGGTCGAGCGGGCCAACGAGTCGCCGAACGTGAGCCCCAGCGTCCGCGTGATGATGCGGTTCTTGGTCAGTGATCGGCTGAACGCGAGGGTCAGCGAGGAGCTGAGGATCTTGGTGGCGGTGGTGCGTGACGATGTTGTGCGCGACAGCGAATCCCCGAACGTCAGCCCCAGGCTGCGCGTGATCGTCTTCTGCCGTACGAGGCTCCGATCGAAGGAGAGCGAGAGCGAGCTCGACAGAACCCACGAGCGGTCGTCTGATCCCTCCACTTCCTCGGACCACCAGGCAAAGGGCAGCATTCACCAGTCGAACCCCGCGACGGTTATCAGCCCCTCGCCGAAGTCCTTCATGGAAAGCGCGGCCGTGCCGGTGAACGTGAGGGTAGGGCCCTCGAACACATTGCTCGGCAGCGTGAGCGTGTTGGCGCCGCAGTCGATCCTTACCGAGATAGGCTCGGAGCCGACCAGGTTCAGGATGTTGGTGAGCTGCACACTCGCGGTGATCGCGACGACCTGGTCGGGTCCGTCATTTCGATCGAGGGTGAAGTTGGCCGACTTCGAACCCGCGTCGAACGGGCTCATGGCCATGCGGATCTCGGGATTGCCGGTGCCGTCCGTGCCTACGCCGATACCGAACCCAGACACCGCCTTCGCCCCGCGGAAGTCCGACGACCCGTCAGACAGCACCGTTCCGGCACCCGATTCTGTGGTCGCCTCGAAAGCGTGGTCCTGATACTGCCCACCGATCTTGTCGAGCGAGTCGGCAGACCCGCGCAGCTTGACCGAGAACAACGTGTCGGCCGCCGCGAGCACGAAGTCGTCCGTATCGGCAGCGTTCCGGAGCCTATAGATGCCGGACCCCGTTAGCGGTACGATGTGGGTGAAGAACGTTGGGGTCGTGCCCCCAGCCTGATAACCGGGATTGACATACAGGAACGCGACGTCGTCACCGAGGTCGTACGAGATGTCGAACTTGAACCCGCCGCTCGGCTGAGGGATCGGGATCAGTCGGGCCTGGAGCGAGTAGTCAGCCTCGTCGACCACTTCGGAGTTGGCCCGGACAACCGGACCGGCCGTGCCCGACACGCTCGGGTCGGTCCAGCCTGTGAAGGGCGTGACCTCAACCGAGACGAGCTGTCCTAGCGCCGGATCCACGGCAAGATTCACAAAGCCGAGGGAGGCGTCCTCCTCGACGGTCGAGCCATAGGCCGGAACGGTGGCGAGGCCGTGAACCTCGTAGGCGATCCTAGTTCCGAGACAGTAGTCGTTCGGCGTCCATTCGACGGTGACGACTCCGGTAGGGCTGATAACGACCCGGACATCGGTCACTCGCGCGGTCTGGGCTACCACGACGCTCGTCGCGATCGTCCAGGCAGACGGTCGACGTCCTAGATCCTCACTCCTCGCGCGAACCCATACCGTGGCCCCGGCGGGAGTCGGAGGGGTCGTGATCGTGCCCGTCGCGTCGATCCGCCCCGCAAATGTCCACAACTCTGAACCCGCTGCGGGCTCCGTGGCAGACACCGCGTAGTCGACTCGCGCGTCTCCGGTCCCGAGCGCGGAGATCGGGACACTGACAACGCCCAACGCATCCGCGGTCATTGCGCCGACCGTTGGAGCCGCTAGCGGCGCCTGATCCGAGCCCGCGTCGAGGAGCGTGAGAGCCGCCCAGTTAGGTCCGCGATTGCGGCGTGAGATAACCTGAGCGAGCCGAGCCGCGCCGCGCTGGCCCGTACCGTAGTCCGGCATCCACGAGACGTTCACGGTGACCCACGAGCCGGGCTTGAGGGCCTCGACATCTACGTCACTCCTCGCACCCTCGAGCGCGAAGTACTGGCCGCCGAGAACGAGTCGATCGGACGCCATGTAGGCGATCTGCCTAGCGACCTGAGCCCCTACTTCGTCGGCGACGTCACCCGTGATCGGCGAGCCTGCGGTCGTCCCCACGGCGCGAAGGAGGACGGAATCGACTTCGAGCACCTGTTCGCCGAGGAGCGCGATCGAGGCCGGGATTCTTCGCTCGACGGTGATATCGCGCGCATGAATCTGGTCGCTTAGCGCGAGTTCGCTCTCGTCACCGGCAGGAATCCGGTAGTCGCGGTGGTACGTCACCTTGACGACGTTCTTCGCGTCCTCGGACCCGTGCGACCAACCCCCTCCGACTGGTCGTGCATTCGAGTTATTGAGGTCGGGCAGCGTGACCCCGGCCGGGGGCAGGAGGTAAGTGATCGGGCTGATGGCGCCGGTCTCGTCGAGCGTTGGAGCCGCGAACGCGATCGGGTAGGCGTTCTCCTCTGCCCACGCCCTCACGTCGTCGATAGGCTCTTCGACCTTCGCCCGGACTGGCGTCACGAGCGCGAGAAGGGCGGGCTCGTCGTACCGGATCCGGGGATCCTCTTCGGAGTAGTCGCCGCGGTAGAGGTTCCGGAGCAGCTCGCCGACCGTGAGACCCTGAAGGTGCTTCGGCCAGTCAGGCGTGGTCGGTCCGAGGTACTGCACGATGAACTCGACCTCTTGGCCGTTCGAAGGCAGCGTGTCACCGGACACCACGTTGTTGAGCCTCAGCCCGCCGATCGAGCCACCGCCTACGGTGTACGGCAGGCGGCCGCCGGAGCCGGGGAGCGACGGGTGCTGGTGAGCGATCTGCCCGACGATCGTGTATGCCCCGCCGAGCGCTTTGTCTCTCCAGAGCACCTGCCAGCGGTCGAAGACGGATACTTCGGGGGACCCCTCGATCGGAGCGACGGATTCAAACGCCTCGCGCATCGGGTCGGTGAGGATCTGCTCTGCCTTCCGGTCGCTGTCGTCATTGATCTCGATCTCGCCACGGTTCGCGGCATCGAGCCGGTAAAAGCCGGACAGCGGAACCGTTGGCGGAACGCCGGACCAAGTCAGCGCATTGTGTTGCACGCCGTACCCGTCGAGGACGCCGCGTGGCAGAAGCGTCGAGGTGTCTGAGCTTTCGAACGCCCTCGCCTTCCGCTCGCGCTCACGGATGTCCCGCAGCTCAAGACGATACGCCGCGAACGAGTCGAGCAGAGAGACGGACCGCACGACGCCGTCGAGTACCGTATCCGGGCCAGAGCCTAAGTCTTCCGTGAGGACGGCCCGGTGCCCGTTGATCTGTGAGTCGCCCCCTGCATCCGCGAGCTGGCCAGTCAGGTAGCCCGTGTCCTGGTCGGTAGCGACCTGGCGCACGTCTACGATCTCGACATTGAGTTGCCCGATCGAGACAGCGCCGTTCGCGAAGTCGACTTCCTGCTCGGGGAATCCGCCTGGGTACTTCAGGTAGGGGCGCGCGTGTGCCGGGTCGGTACTGACATCGAATAGGATCGTGGCGTCATCGGTGTCGTAGACCGTCAGCGCGTAGATCGGCAGAATCGCCACGAGCCACCTAGCCAGCAGCATGGACATCGGTAAACAACGCGTCTGTGGTTCTACGTACCGTCACGTCGAGCTCGAGTGTGCCGATCTCGTCCGTACGCCGGGGCCGGATCTCCTCACCGATCGCCGGGGCGTCGCCGTACACCGTGTGTGACGTGCTTCCGACGTCCTGGTCAGGATAGAACGTTGCGGTGCCTGAACGCTGGAGATGGCGCACCAACCTCTCGACATCGGGCCACTCGGTTTCAGGGAACCTGAGCACGAGGTGGAGGCGATGCTCTCGCCGGATCTCGAACGACTCGGGCACGCCCGCGGCCGAGGTGTCGGACCCACCCACGCCCTTCGAGCCGTGACCCCAGGGCTTCTGGGGCAGGCTCATCGAGTAATCGACAGCGGCACCGTCGTTGTAGACCCATCGGGGACGGTAGGGGAGCATCTAGGCCACCGTCCTCGGTCTGATGTTGACCTGGACACGCTCGCCGAACCGCTCTTGGGCATTCTGTTGCGCGCCAAACACGACGCGCTGGAAGCGATCGTCAGCGGGCGAGAGCGGATCGATGTAGATGTTCAGATCGGGGACAGCGATCTCCCGTGTGCCAGGCAGAGACGTTGCGATCCGACCCGGTCCAACACTTCCGCCGCTGAACCCGCCACCACCTCCACCAAGCCGTGAACCCAGAGCCCGGAAGGCGGCCGCGGCAGCGAAGTGCTTGCCTGCCGCCAAGAGCGCTTGAGGGTTCGAGGGCCAGAGTCCGGAGCCGAGTGCGGCCATGCCTTGGGCGAACTGCTCATCGGCGCGACCGGAGATCAGGTCACCCACGATCGCTTCGCCGACGCCCTTGAATCCCTCGCGCATGAAAGCGGCGGTGGTCTCTGTCTGCTCGATGAGGCCGCCGAGGGGGTCGGCCGCATCGACTTGGTCCTCGATTCGCTGAAGGTTCTCGCCGTAGGTCTGAGCGATTTCTCCGAAGAGGCCCTCGAGTTGGGGGATAAACGAGCGATCCCCGAACGTGGGGCCTCCAAGACTGCGCCCGCCCGCCCCTCCGTTTTCAGCGCCGTCCGCCGCTGCGCTTGGGTCGAGAGAGGGCCCACTTTCGACCTCATCACCCCCCGCGAGCGCTTCGCGGGCCCTCTGGCCCACCTTGTGGTACGCTTCGCCGAGGTCGATCAGCGCGTCCTCCGCGTCCCCTGCATCTCTGCGGATCTGTCCGAACAGGCGTTCCTGCTCTGCCCCGAACTCCTCGGGTGTGAGCTGGTTCATCCGGTAGTCGATCTCGACGCCCGGAATCTTGTCGAGCGCCTCGATGATCCCGTTAAGCAGCGGCGCGATGCGCTGCCGGACATGCACGAAGCCGAGCTCGAGCGTCGACCCGATGACCTGCCCGAGATTGAAGAGCGATCGGACCACGAAACGGATCGTCTCGAACGCCGCCATCAGTGCGACGATCGTTGTGCGGCTCCAAGCCGAGATATCACGGCTATTCGCCTCAACCCATCCGGAAAGCTCCTCGAGCACGTCGCGGAGATCACCGAATACGGTCAGCCCATCGGTCCCCCCAACGAGTGCGGCCGCCAGGGTTTCCTTGAGTTGGACCCACGCACCCGACAACTGCTTCGCCTGGTTGTCGGCGTCGTTGGCCGTGCGGGCCAGGTCACCGAGCTGTGGGCCCGCGCGCTCCGTGATAACGGACAGCGCGGCCATCGCCTTCTCCGCCTGAGTCAGCGACTTCGCGTTGTCCTTGCCCGTCTGAGCTAGTGCCCGCTGCTCTACGTCTAGCGCCGTGAAGTTGATCTTCAGCGAACGGGCCGCCTCAGTGTTCCCGATCAGTGCGGATTGTACGAGCCGGGCGGCCTGGGCGGTCGGCACGTCGTTGAAAGAGGCCAGGTCGCCGGACAGCTTCAGCACCTCTTCGGAGAATTGCGCCGACGCGTCAGCGCTCATCCCGAAGCCCTGGGCCATGCTTCCGGTCCCGGCTGCGATCTCCTGAGCTTCCCGGCGGGTCAGGCCGGCCAGTTTCCTGAAATCGCCGAGGAACGAGGACACCGTGTCCCGTGATTCACCGAAGACCGTGTTGAACTGGCTCTGTACCGCCCGGACGCTCGCGCCTACCTGGAAGACTGCCTTCCCGTAGTCGACGACCTTCCGTACGACCCACACCTTCGCAGCGAGAACTGCCAACTTCTTGAGCGCACCACCGACCGAATCCAGGTTCTCGTTGGCCTTGCGTGGATCGGTGCCGCGGTCGAGCGCTTCCTTGGTGTCCTGCTCAACCTTTCGGGCAGAAGTCGGGTCCAGGACCAACTGGACGATTCGGCGAATGCTCATCGGCGCACCCTACTGGCCCGCGAGCGTTCGTTGATCGCTAAGCCACTGTCGCCAGGCATCCGGCTTTTGCTTGTGAGCCGCCACCGCATCAGCGAACCGGAGCTTCTCGGCCGCACCTGCTCGAGCGAGATGTCCGATGCCCATGGCGAACTCGACCCATGTTTCGGGCCACGCCCCGAACGCCGCCCGGAACTCATACGCCTGGTCGAGTAGGTCGGGAGCACCGTTGCCTCTCAGATGCCGGGGTACCGAACGCTGGACCTCATCCGGCACCCCAACAAAAAACCCAGGAGCAACCCAAGCTCTGCCTCGGTTGCCCGGCGGAACGGGTTTCGTGAGAACCTTAGTGTCCAGAGAAGTCGGCGCACGACCCCGACCGGACGGGCGTACTTCTTGGCCATGCGCGCGACGGTCCGCAGCCCTTGGAGATACGCGTCGAACTCTTCGGCCGAGGGCTCGTTAGTACGCTCGATCCGCTCGAAAACCGACCGTACTTCGGCCAGCCGGACACCGTCCTCGAACGACACGGGTCGCAGCTCGTACATGCGACCTCGGTACGGCAAGCCGAGCTTGCCTTTGCCGATGAGCACGAGCAGTGCGCCGATGTTTCGTGGTGGCTGCGACGGGCCGTGGTCGGGGAAGTGGCGACGGTACTGCTCGCTCGCCATCTCCTCGAGTTCGGCCCGGCTCCGCTTCGAGAACGTGACCACTTAGGCGGCCGCGATCTCGATCGACGACTGATCCGGCCGCCCGATCGTGTAGAGATGATGCCCGTTCGGCATCGCGCCGTTGTGCATCGAGTGGAACATGACCTCTTGCACGACCTTCCCGCCGTCCTCGTGCCGGAACATCGGAGGTGTCGCCGTGAAATGGCCGCGCCAGAACCAGATTGAGAGGTCGAGGAGCGCGAGCTGAGGGGCCGTTGCCGCATCGCCCCCGACGGTCCAGCCACCCGCGGTCGTGTATCCGACTGTGACTTGCGCGTCGTTCTCGATGAAAACCTGCTCGGGCAGGATCGCGAGCGTGTACTCTGTCACCGCGCGCCGACGCTGGTACCCGCCCGAGGCCGACCCCGTCGGAGACACAATCGCCCGGAGCGCCGCATCTGCGGCGTACAGCGGCATCGTCACGACCGGAGCCTGTCCGCTCACGTACTTCTCGTGTGGGGCAGCTCCCGTCAGCTCGGGGAGCGTCAGCTCGGAGTACTCTTCGTTGAGCTCGATTCCGATCTCGCCCTCGGTGTCCCCGAGATGGGTGAGCGCGAGGTCGTTTCCGCTTCCCGGGAACGCCCCGGTACCGTACAGGATCGACCCCCGGCCGATCGCACGGACCTGGGCAGTGAGGTCAAGGAGATCGTAGTTCATGATTCACTCCGGGCTTCAGTCGTTGGTTCAGGCGGTGATGTCGTCTTGCTGGGCTCCGCCGGGAAAAGCGCTTGGACGGTCTCGCGTCCGTACTCCTTCTCCCATGCCGCGAGCTCCTTCTTCGAGTAGTCGCCGCTCGTGATTCGGCGACGGACATGGGCAAAGCCGTGCCTGCGAAGGCTGTTGGCGGAGAGGCTCATGCGTACTTCCCTCGGAGGTAGGTGAGTCGGAAATCGAGGGACCGACGGTGTATGCCGTCCTTCGGTCCTTGCAGCGGGCTTCCGCCGACGAGTTGTGACCACAACTCGTGGCCATCGACGACGATCGGGGTGTCGTGGTGGAGCAGCCTCCGAAGGGCACGCTCCAGCTTCACGAGGGCGTGATCTGAGCGAGTCAGGAGATCGAGCTGAACAAGCGTGACCTCGTAGTTCTCGTTCTCGGTGTCGGCGACGAGCTGCCACTCCATGCTCGGAGCCTTCTGGTCGCGCTCGCCGGCCATCCAAAGCTCGGGCGGACGACCCAGGACCCCCGTCACGTCGGAATCCGCCGCGATGAGCGTGAGCCAAGCACCGACCACGACATCCCACCTCATAGAGCGGCCTGCCAATCAGCAACGATGTCGGCTTCGAGTTCCAGCTCGGTCGATCGGATGTAGGAGCGCACCGGATAGCGACGTCCGTCGGCCCCCGTGCCTCCTCGCTCATGCAGGGACGCGTACTCGAAGACGTTCACACCGCGACCCTTCCAGTCGTTCACGCGACGGAGCGCATCGTCACCGACCCCGACGCCCCAAGCCAGCTCCACGACGCCGGGTGTGGTGAATGGGCCCGTCCTGCCGATCGAGTCGCGAAGCGCGCCGGTTTCCATCGCGGGCGGAGCGGGAGAACGTGATGGTCCTCCTGAGACGTCGAGCTTTTGCCGGGCGCGAGAGACCAGCCTTTCGCCAGCCCGGGCGAGCAACGGGCGCACGTCGTCCCTGGTCTCCTCGAGGAGTTCGACACCCATACCCTCTAGACCCTCGGATCTCGAGGTGATCGAGAACATCAGGACAACTCCCCGTCCCACGGCACGAGCACGAGCTCGGTGTGGTGCGAACGAGGGGGATAGGCTTCGTCGACCTCGAGCGTGAGGGGCGCCATGCGACCCCCCGTGATCTCGAGGACATCGCCATCACAGACCTCGAGCGAAGCAGATGCGTAGCCCTTCCACTCGCCACCCGATGCCTCGCCACCCTGACGGCTCTCCCATGCGCCGCGTCTCCTCTGGAGCCCGATCGGTCGATCCTCGGCCACCGGAGACCACACGCGTTCGGCAGAGCGCAGCGCAGACGTGCGGACCTCTTGGAAGCGCCACACTGTGGCGACGTGGTCAAAGTGTCGGGCGGGGATCACGCCATCATCCTCGTGCCGCGCCGCCACCTGCGTACCATGGATCCCCAGCCGGGCACCGCACGGAGATCGCGGTTGCCCATGGAGTCCGCGAGCGCCGTCCAGCTATAGTCCCCGATCGTTTCGCTTCGGAGCCCTTCGCGCCCGCGCTCGTTGTACTTGAGCGCCACGAGATCGAGCACCGCTTGGCGAATCTCAGCGGGCTCGGAGCCGGACGCATACCCGAAGGAGTAGGTCACCCTGTACTCATGCCCGAACAGCCACGTGAGCCCGTTCTTTCGGTGAAGAGTGGTGACTCCGGAGATAGAGACCGGAGCACGTAGCTCCCAACCATCCGAGCCGGCCCCATCAATGGCCGTCCAGTCATCTCCGGCCCCGCATCGTTCCTCGACGCTGGTCACCGCGGTCGGAGCTTCATTCAACCAGATTCGGTCGCAGCCCTCGCCCGAGATGATTTCGGAGTGAACGGTGCTTGCCCCGAAATAGCGCTCCGTCTCGCTCGTGATGATGTCAACGGCCCGTGCCTCAAGCGTGACCAGCAAATCGGACGCTCCGGGAGTGTCCGGATTACCCATCCACGCCATGAGGTCCGTAACAACCAGATTCGGTCGCAGCCCTCGCCCGAGATGATTTCGGAGTGAACGGTGCTTGCCCCGAAATAGCGCTCCGTCTCGCTCGTGATGATGTCAACGGCCCGTGCCTCAAGCGTGACCAGCAAATCGGACGCTCCGGGAGTGTCCGGATTACCCATCCACGCCATGAGGTCCGTAACGTCGATCACGTCTCAGTGCGCTCCCCGTCGTCAGCCCGCGCGTTCACGATCGCCTGGGCGAGCTCGGCTTGTGGGCCCTCGGGCCTGCGCGCGAGATAAGCTTCGGGCTCGCTCTTCAGTCCCCGACTCTCCCACTCGGAGAGCATCTCTTCGAGCGTGACAGGTTTGGGGTCAGCGTCACCCTCCGAACCCTTGTTCTCCGGAGGCGGGGCCATCTTGTTCTCCGGCGCCGGCATCGCCTTAGCTCCGGGCACGACGACCTTTCCGTCCTTCCACGACAAGCCATGCCGTGCGACAGAATCGGAGTCGATCTGCCCCCCCACGCCCACGAGCAGGTACGCCGCGTGAGGGTCACCCTCTTCGACGACCTGGGATCGGTCGGCCGTGACGTAGAGGCGCCTATCTGAAGTCAGGGTCGCCATTACTCGCCCGTCACCTTCCGGTACGTCACGATCAGGAAGTCCCCGCTCGTGTCCGTGCCCGCGGTGTTGTCGATCTCGTTGTGACCCGAGATCGAGAACTCGCCCGTGCGATCCGTCAGGGTGCCGGCTGCGTCTTCTACGACCGACACGAGAGCGTCGCCGCTGTCGAGATCGCCTGGGATCGCGTGGGCGCCCGCGGGACCCCCTGGGATCACCGTAACCGCGACGGTTCGATTGTACCCGCCGATGATGTTCGACATTCGTCTATCTCCCTATTGCGGCCACCGTGCCCCTCCCGAGCAAGCCGGGAGGGGCGCTAGTGCGGCCTAGCTGGGGCCTAGAGGCCGGTGACCGTGCAGAACGCCGCGGGGCGGTAGACCGTGAAGGCCACCCGCATGTCCGCGCGAATCGTCTGCTTCCCTTCCGTGAACTGTGCGTTCACGTAGCCGACCTGGATCGAGAGCCCTCGACGGTCGTGAAGAGCACAGAAGTTCTGGAAGTCACCCACGAGACCCGTCCCCTGCGCGATCACATCCCCGAGTGCCACCGGGAGCCCGAAGAGCGACATCGGCCCAGCCTGGGAGGGGTTGCCGAGGATGTAGATACCATCGGCCGTTCTGGTCAGACGGATCGTCTCCCAGTCAAGTGGGTTGAGCACGACGGCCCCGGGGATCGCGCGCCCTGTGACGCGGACCTTCGTCATCGCCTTGTGGATCGCGTCGAATCGCGGATCCGTGCCCAATGCCTGAGTCTGGATCCCGGCCGTGTTGAGGATGCCCCCGAGGTTGGGCGCAACCCCGTCGCCGTTGAGCACCTGACCGTCGAGGCGCTGACGAACGCCGAACGCGAGTCGCTGGTTCAGGTACGAACGAACCTGGGCCTCGTCCTCGAGCTGCTCGTCCGTGACCGGGATCGAGGTGGGGATCTTTCGGACCTGTGAGTTGCGCTCCGTGAGCTCGAACGCGTCCTCGGGATACGCCGCGCCCTCTGCGGTCTCCGCCGCATTGTGGGTCCGCGTCGTCTCTTCCATATAGACAACCGACGACTGGTCGGTGTCCCCCATGGGGATCAGGTCGAGGACCTGGATCGGGCGCGTGGCGGCCGGGACCACGACTCCTGACCGAATGGACTCCGGCGCCCACCCCGCAGAGGTCTGGAAGAGTGTCTTCAGCCCAAGGTCGTCGAAGCCGATCGTGAGCCCCCGGGCTCGGTCCTCCTTGAACGCCTTGTACTCCTCGGAGCTGATTAGGCGGTCACCGATTGATTTCTGCTCTTCAGGCGACCGGGGTTGCGACGCCTTTGTCACGGGGCGATCGAGCTCGGCTCGGATCTTCGTGACGGCCTCCCCGGCCTCGGCCAACTCGAGCCGCTTACACTCTTCGGTGAGCTCGGTGAGCTGGGTGTTCAGCTCGCGGAATTTCTCCACCTTGCCCGCGTTGTCGAGCTCGTCGCCGAAGACTTTGACGTTTCCAAAGTCGTAGTTGTCTCCGGCCTCCTTGAGCACCTGCTCCATGCGCTGGTGCGCGGCGCCGAGTTCCTGCCTCTTCTCTGTCAGCTTGGACATGGGGGTCCCTTGGTTGAGGCGCCGGGGACCCCCATATGCACATAGAAAAAGGCCAGCCCGACGCGATTGCGTTGGTCTGGCCGTCAGAAGGGCTGAACTTCAGCCGTGGCAGGGCCGATTCTTTTTGAATTGTCAGGCTGAACGTACAGCCGCGCTTCTCACTGCGTCAAGTTGCCTACGGGCAATGAACACGTTCACCCGGCCGCAGCTCTTGCAGAGCCGAAGGTCGCGCGGGCGGGCGACCTGGGCGTCCTGGCTCTTGGCGACGTGCTCCACAAACACCAGTGGTTCCGGCGACTCCCCGAGCCAGTGGCTACACTTCCCGCAACGAACCTCTTCGGTCACAGCCCGCTCGGCTTGTTTGCGGAGAGGATCTCGTACCGCCCGACCTCGGCCATGATCTCATCCCGGAGATCACGCTCCTCGCCCTTCGCTTCGGGCTCGACGTCTTCGACAACCGGAGGCTCCTCGGTCGACTCCGGCTCCTCGACCACAGGCTCCGGCGGGGGGGCATTCCTCGCAGCACACGCATCGCACTTCACGCTCACGGTCTGAGTGTCGACACCAGCGCCTCGGAGCACTGGCGACACCTCGAATACCTTCAGCTTCTTCAAGACCCGGAACACGCCAGCCTGTCGCTGCTCCTCGGTGGGCGCCGCTTCCTCGAGCACGTCGAATCCGAATGACCACTCGCCGAGCTCGCCGAGCCCCTTCACGGTCTCGAAGTGGTCACGGCCGTGCGTCGTGTTGAGGAAGAATTGCAGCTCCGCGAGGGCCGCGTCCCCGTCCTCTTTCGTGACGCCGACCCCGACCGGAAGAGCCGCACCCCAACTCGCGTGCCCGTACGCCGACACCTTCACCTTCTGGGCCCCGAACGCGCCGGGCTCGATGAGATCGCCGTCGTGATCTTTCACGCCGAGAGTGGCGAACTTCGCGAGGACAACGCCTTCGTCCTCGCTCTTCATCTCTACGTGTAGGCGCTTGGTTTCCATGGCATCACTCTCCCCTCTGCTCTAGCGCCGCGAGCGCTGCCCGGACGCGGTTGTTAAGGTCTTCGTCGTCCCCCTCAGTCGGGGGCGGGTCTCCGTTGTTCGAAGCCGGCTCGGTCACGATCGGCGACCCGTCGACCCCGACAGGGATCGAGCCCGCCGGCCGTAGGTAGATCGCCTGGCTTGGATCGACTTCGAGGCCAAGCATCTCCTGGGCTCGGTCGACCCGAAGGAGGGCTTTCTCAGTCAGGAGCGTGACTCGGCGGGCGAGCTCCGTCTCCTCCTCCTGGAACGCCGGCACCGAAGAGACATCGAACCACAAGCGATAGCGCCGGGCGTGATTCATGAATTCCGGGACGAGCTTCGCGCCGACCTGACGGGCCAATGACCTTTGCATCGGCTGGAGGCACGATGTCCAAGCCAGCCGTCGGAGCTCCTTCATCGTCGCCCCGACTTTCGTTTGCTGGAGCCCGGCACCGAAGCCCACCACGGCCGCGGGTATACCCAGCATCGCGCACACGCGCTCCTCGGCGATGTCCCGGAGGCTACCAACCATGAGCTGTTGCGGGTCGAAGCCGAATTGCGAGGTCTCGGTCGGCGTCCCTAGCACGAGCCATTCACCGCGACGGTCTCCGGTGAACGCCTTCTTCATGTACTCCCGCATCTCATCGATGTCGCCGGAGTTCGGGAGGGCGGAGCCGTCTTTCGGGGCGATCACACCACCAGGTACGCCCATGTTTCGAAGGATCGTAGCACTGAAGTTCGCCGCCTCGTCGTCGGTGAAAACCTCGCGCAGCAACGGACGTAGCGGGGACAGTCCGCGCTTCAGGTCGCGCGGATCGAGCCCGAATCGAAGATGGACGACGTCACGCGTTGAGAGGTCTTCAGCGGGGGCGCCCCACCACGGCCGGTATTCGTAGTGCGTAATTAACTCCGAGCCTGAGCCCTTCGCGGTCACGAGGAAGTGGGGCAGGTAAAAGAGTTGGACGGGTTCGCCGAAAGCGTTTCGGACGATCAGCCAGAACGCCTCGCCCTCGAGCACATAGCTCACGAGGGTCGCCTTCCACAGTAGATCGCCGTCGTAGTACTGGTTCGGTCGATCAAGCAGCTCGAGGATCTTGTGATCTTCCATCGGAGACCACATGCGCTTCGTGCGTCGCTGCACCCTGAGCTCGGCCTCCGTGAAGTTCCGGAGAATCCAGTTGACCGGCGCCATTACGACGTTCGAATCGAGTCCGTCCTTCACCTTCCGTCCATACGGGAAGCGAGTGTTGGGAAGTCGATTGATGCGAAACCCGGCGGCGGGCGTGAAGCTCTTCGCCTCGGTCCTACGGCTCTTTATCCAGCCCATCTAGGCCCCCTTCTTCATGTATGCCCCGATACCGAGGAGGAGTGAGCCGAGGAGGAGTGAACCGAGCGGCGGCCACGCGAGCCAGCCGCCGTAGGCCACGAGCGCGCCCCCGACGTAGATGTGCAGATCCCACCAGTCGGGCAGCACACGGCGGAGGTGCGAAAGGGTCCCGCCCACTTCCTCCTCGGCCACCTCGCTCACGCGGCCTTCACCGCCTCCGCGATCGCCGCCTTGTACCGCTCGACGAGCTCCCCAAAGCTGCCAGCGAATCCGGAGCGGTAGACCTTCATCACCGCGGCCTGGCCTGCCTCGAGCTGCTCCCCCTTCAGCGGCTTGAGCATCTTACCGATTCGATCGGCGAGCTCGGGGTCGAGACGGATCGGCTGGGGTTCCGTGGGTAGTGCTGCCGTACTCATGTCATGCTCCTGTTGAGAGTAGCCACCGTGGCTTGTCGTGCTGCTCGGCGAGCGCCCGGGCGAATCCGTTGACGACCGCCGTGATTCCGTCGATGCGCTCCTTCGAGCGCTTCTTGTCCGGCTTGATGTTCTCGTTCGAGTCCTGCCGGATCGTCGCGTTCGATGCACACCAGGTCAGGACAGGGTTGTTTCCGTGCCTGAGCTGCTTTCGTGCGACCCGCTTCTCGAGTTCCTTCGCCGGATACGAGACGTGGCCCATCGTCTGCGGGATGCTCACGACCTTGAACCCGTCGGCCATGAGCTGAGCGTTCAGGTCTTGGGCGTTCCACGGATCCGGCGCGATCTCCTGGATTTCGAACTTCGATGCGAGCTCGTGGATCTCTTTTCGCACGGCCGCGTAGTCCGTCGCGTTGCCCTGGGTCTTTTTGATCCAGCCTTCGTTGGCCCAACGCGTGTACTGGACACCGTCGTTCTTCGACCGCTCGATGATCGTCTCGTCGGGACAGAAGAACCGCATGGGCGTCGCGATCGTGCCGTCGTCGAGCGGAATGATGACCGAAATGGCCGTGAGGTCCCGGGTAGAGGCGAGGTCGAGCCCCAGCCAGGCTTTTCGCCCGCGAAGATCGTCCTCGTTCATCGGGAGCGTGCCGCACGCCTTCCACCGCTCCATCGGGAGCCAGCCCTCGAGCTGCTCCGGCCATTGGTTGAGGTGGAGTTGCCTGAAGGCGAGCAGCTCCGAAGGCATGTTCTCGGCCTCGCGCGCCTTCATCTCGAGATACGCAAGCGGGACCGTGACGCCTAACCCCGGATTCGCCATCGCCCACACCGCGGGGTCCTTCCAGTCCGCGTCGGCTGGGGCCTCGAAGATGACCGGCAGAAACGTCGGATCGTCGAGGATGCCGTCGCGCACCTTGCAGGCGTAGTCGTACAGCTTCCAGCACGGCGACTCCGGATCGAAGACGCCCGCGGTCGTGATGATGATCGTAAGCGGTTGGTCGCGTGAGGCCGTTCCGTGGTCCAGCGACCGATACAGCTCGCCGTCTTTCCACGTATGGAACTCGTCGATCACGAGGCCGTGGATGTTGAACCCGTGGGAGCCTTGGGTGTCGTGAGCCATCGCCCGGTACCAACTCCGGGTTTCCGGGAACTCGATGCGCGACTCGTGCTTGACCACCTTGCAGCGCCGGGCGAGCTCGGGATGCTGCTCGACCATGGCCTGAGCCACGTCGAAGACGATCTTCGCCTGATCTTTGTCGTACGCAGCGCCATAGCACTCCGCGCCGGGCTCTTGGTCGGCGATCGTCAGTTTCAGCGTGAGGCCGGCGGCGACGGTTGATTTTCCCTGCTTTTTCGGAATGAAGATGAACGCCTTGCGATAGCGTCGAAGCCCGGTCGCCGGATCTCTTCGGCCGAACAACTCGCGGAGATAGACCCGCTGCCAGTCGAGAAGCTGAAGGGGTTCGCCGTACCATCGGCGGCCCTTCGATTGGGGCAGGATCTCGAGGAACTCGCACGTGAGATCGGCGGCCCGTACGCCCTCCGGAGAGAGCGGCGCGAACGAAGGGAGCTCGATCGACATTCACGCCGCGGCGATGAGGCATTGGCACACCCCACCCCTCCCATCGAGTCCGTGGAGCGGCGGGTGGCCGATGTTCATGCTCGGACGGACTGGCGTTTGGCCGTCGCCGTCTGGCCCCACAGATTGGCCCTGGCGGACAAACGGCTCGGAAACTCCCACGACGGTGCCGTCGAGCTCCGCACAGATCGGACACGCCCCACCGCTCGTGCGCCAGATCAGTTGGGTGATTCCGGCTGCAATGTAGGCCACCTTCGCGAACGCTGACCCGGCCTGGCTAGACTCGCGCTCGGCGGCCCAGACGTGTCGACGCTCGGCCCACTTCTCGAGACGACCCTCCAACACGTCGACCACGGACTCCTCGTCCTCGTCGCGCGTGATCGCGTGCACCTGCTTTCGGGATGATGATACCCACCGGGCAGCGAGGGCAGTTGCGTACTGCGCGGCAAACAGGTCGAGCAGTATCGGCGCGTCGGAGTCGACCTCTTCGAGCGCCATCACCGTGATGTCCGACCCGAAAGCGCGGACCTCTGGCTCGAAGTCAGACCGGAGGCGCTCTTCGTGGGCCGGATAGAACGCCTCTGCCCATAGCTCGATCGCGGCAAGTCCGTCGGCCAGCACCTCCCGGAGCGCCGCGACCTCACGATTAACAGCCGACTCAAAGAGCGCACGAAACACCGGCACCTGGAGCTGACGGCGCTGGTTCCGGCGGTGCAGTGACGCCTTCCTCTTGAGCTCCTTCATCGCGACGGCGTCCAATCAGCCCCCCGTTATTAGCCGGTCCAGCTTCGACTGAGTTTTCGAGGGCTCGAAGCCGATTTTCGCTAGAGCGGACGGGGTAATCCCAAGTTCCGCGCAGTAAGAGCGAACCTGAGAGAGCATCTGGTTCACGATGGTCGTGCCCGGATGCTTCTTGTCAGCGCCGTTGTCGCCCCTCACGACGGTCTGGTCGATCGAACTAACGGCATCGTGCATCAGTGCGAGCGCGACTGTGAGCCCGTAGATCGTAGGCCAGAACACGTCTTTCATGATTCCGATGGATCGGAGGCGGTCCGTGAGGTCGCTCCACAGCTCCGCCTGAAGACCAGTCAGCGGGAGCGGGCACGAGCTGGCGACCGGCGCCTCTGCGTGGTCTCGGCATCTCCCGTCCCCGGGATGGTCCGTGCCCCAGCCGGCCGTCCGTCCGCAAGGCTTCCCGCGGCCAGTCTTGGCGCCACACTTGCCCTTCAGATCGTCCTCGATGGCGTCCGCGGCATCGACGAGCGTGAGATAGCTCGGCTTCGGGCCCCGAATACTCATTTCACGGATTCCGATGAATTGGGTTCCCGCATAAGCGAAGCTGGCCATACGGTCCGGAGGAGGACCCCCTGGAAGAAATCGACTTCTCTCAGCCCAACCACGGTGAGCCTCCTCGTTCTGGTGTTCTGCGACCCGCGGCGGCGAGCGCGCGTAGGTCCATGTCATGCAGCCCCCACCACGCGGCGTTCGTTCGGTCAGCGTCGGCGATGAGCTCGAGCGGGTTACCCGAGACGTGATCCCAGAAGCGTCTGTGTGCGTCCCTAGCTCCTGGCACGACGAGCCAGAGTGTGCCATGCGGCCGGAAGAGCAGCTCCGTGAGCCTCTCGTTCCGATGACGGAGGGAGCGGCGCGTGGGGTGGACTCCTGTCGTGATGACAGAGTCGGCCGGTCCGGCGCGCCTAGCGGCGAGTCGATGGATCTCGAACACGTCAGGGCCAGCTAGTACCCGGAACTCTCGGTGCGACTGGGGGAGCGTCGGGTGCAGTAGGTCAGGCAGCTCGTGAATCTCGCTCGCTGACTTCGCACGGTGACATCCCGCGCAGAGCGTCTGGAGGTTCCAGTCGGCGTCGAAGAGCCACCTTCTGTCACGGGCAGGGATGACGTGGTCGACGTGCTCACCAGCTACACCAGCCCAGCCCTCTCCGGCGCAGTGTCGACAGAAGGGTTCACGAGCGAGGTGACGCGCGCGGCGGATCTCCCACTGCTTGTCGTACCCGCGTTGACGAGGACCCGGACGGCGGCGTGCGCGTGCCGTGGGCATGACGCTCTGATGTAGCCCGCAGCGTGGTCCGCCGTGGACAACCTCGTAACACCCTGGAGCGGTGCATGGTGTCGGTGCTCTGCTCGGCACGCCTTCTCCTAACGCAAAAAAGGCGAGCCCCGGCCACCTCTATGGTGGATGGGCTCGCCTTCGAGCTGTCTTCTGTGTTGTCTGGGGTCGCCGTGGCGACCTTGCTGAATCTATGTCTCAGGCGCGGCTATCTCAACTTCGCAACACCCCACGGCCACCTCGCGGGTAGGGCGGTTGACAAGCCCCCCCCCATAAATCAGGGCATTTGTGAGGGTAGACAAAGCCTGGCCCCGCGCTACCGTCGCTGAGACGCCAAGATGGCATGGCATCACACAATCTTGCTTGCCGCCGCCACGAGGTTCCGATCCAGCTCCACCCTCAATCGTTCGCCGATAGTCATTCTTGAAGCGCCTCGGTCATCCGCAGCAGCACGGCCTGGATGCACCGCTCAGCGTAGTCTCGACAGATCTCTACCTGGCCACTTGCACGCTCGAGATCCGTTGGATGTTCAACGGTAATCCGGGCCAGCGCGTACATCCTCATCCAGTGTCGTACGAAGCCCTCCGCGGCGCCCGGGTCGTGCGGGCGCGACCTCACGGGCGGAGTCTGTCCCGAGATCAGCCATTCAAGGTCTACCTGCCCAAGCCTCGCAACCCGTAGTAGGTAGGCCGCGGGTGGCTCACGGGGTTGGCCCACTTCATCAGTGAGCGAGCGAGTTCTTTCGCTTGGGCTGGACTCATGCCTACCCAGGCGGTGGGCTGGCCGAAGCGGCGAGTGCTAGTACTCCTGCATCAACCCCTCAAGCCTTGGCCGGACCTCGTCCCGCATCCATTCGGCAACGCCCTCGAAGGGTGTGACGGATACTTCCAGGATGGTGTTGCCGTCTCCCGCGACTTCCCGCACGAACCGTTCGCGACCCGGATAGAACACGGCGAAGGTCCGCACGTCGAAATGCTGCATGTACACCTGGCATTCGTTGAGGCTTGAGCTCGGAAGCTTCCCGTTCCCCGACGACGCCCGGTACTTGGCGTCTCCTAGGATGCCGCGCCCGTTCTCGCGGTCGAGCAGGATGTAGTCGGGTGTCAGGCGCCCTGGCCGCGAGGAGTTGTCTCGCCAACTGGTGTACTCGGGCCGAGGAGGGGCTGTGTCGTAGTAGAGATCGAACCGCCCTGACGAATAAGCAGGTCCATCGAGGTCGGAGCGGAGATATGGATGCACTGCAGGCGCTTCAAAGGCGTCCGCCAACAGAGTAGCCACGAACGCCTGATAGATGGCGTCCGACTGGCCTACGTATGCGTAGCGGTCCGTGATGGTCCGCCCAGGCGTCCACCCACGCTCACGCGTCAGTTCCTCATGGAGGGCGAAGACCCGAGCATACCGCGGGTCTCGCCGCTCTTCCGGGCTCGGCTCGTCGGGAAGACGTGTCGCGGCTTGGTGAAGCGTACTGAAGGGAAACGACCGTAGTAATGGTCCTATCCTGGAATGAAGCGCTTGCAGCCATTGGCGTCCCCGTCTCGGAAGGTCAGCGACTCGAAGGAGCTCGTCCGTCAGGTCTTCCAGGTCCAGGAGGAGACGGGTAGCTCTTCGGTTTCCGATCGTGTCAACCGTTACTCGGCTGGTT
>CBDCVV010000006.1:0-3751 GCA_965223235.1 Longimicrobiales bacterium | reverse complement strand
GAGCGGCTGCGCGAACAGGCGAGGGCCGCGGCGGGAGACTTGTATGGCAAGGCCTCGTTCGTCGGGTACGCAGCTGTGGCGATCATCATCGATCTCTTGAAACGGGGCGCCACGTTCGAAGACATCGTGAACATCTTGGTCCTGGGACCAGACGATGCGACTCGAGTCGAGTACACCAACATCGACGGGCACACCCGTAGCGCCCACGTATACGTGATCGGCGACAAGCTGCTCTGGAGCACCAGGGCGGACGACACGCCGCTGGCCGAGGAGGCGTACCGCAAACTCGTCGCCGCGAGGACCGACACCGAGGCCGGTCAGACCGATGGGTCCGGCAACACCGGTGACACAACCGGATCCACACCCGACGACGACGTCTTGGGAGACGCCACCATCGCCGACGGCACCTACTCGGCCCACTGGCCGCCCCGCCAAGGCGAGAACTCGAACACGATCGCCACCAACCACACGCCCATCGAGGTCGTCGTGTCGGGTGACAGCTTCACCTTGAGCGCAGCAACCAGCGTGACCGACCAGCTCGGCGACGCCTGCAAGGGGACAATGACGGCAACCTTCGAGGGCTCCGGCAGAATCGGCGGCCCGGACGTCAATCCCGGAACGCTGAAGGGAGAGGTGACAGAAGTCCGCAAGCTGAGCTACGCCGGCGACTGCCACTTCACACCGTCCGAGGAAACGCATGAAGCCATCGTGGTCGGTTCGGTCGACGGCGGCGTCATCACGATCGACAGCCTCGGGTACGCCCGCGACGTCGTCCTCGACGGTTAGGCCTCAGGCCTCGTTGCCGCCGTCCCCCCAGTCGACCACGTGCGCCTCGCCGTCGTCGCCGACCTCCAGGTGGACCACATCGCCGACACCGTGCACGGCGATTCCGCCCTTCGGTACTTGAACTCGCTCTCTGAGCGCATCGTCGGTCGCTTTGAATACTGCGAGGGCCGTTTTACACGCCCACCGCGCATGCCCGCCGGAGAAAATCGCCCAGGGCCAATACGTCTGCTCGCCGAGTTCGTACCCCATCAGCGGCCCGGGCTGCAGTCCTGGTTCGAGTTGCGATCGGATCTGCACAGCGAGCTTGTCCTCGCTGGATTCGTGCTCACCCGAACCAAACTCGACGACGGATGGCCTGAAATGGACGAGTCCGGTTGCGGATTCTGGAAAGCAACACGAATTCCTGAAGCGGAGGCTGTCCGCGTCGCAATCGCTCTACGGCAAGAACGTCGAAGACGAGGTCAAGCCGATCGAGAACGGACGTGCGTCTTACCGCTTGGTGCTGATCTAGAGCAGCGAGCACACGCCGGGCCGGGTCACTCTCATCGACGAAGTAGTGATCCCTGCATCCCCACGAGGCTGAGGCGTCGAAGTAGATCTCATCAACCAGAGCCTCGACGGCCGCGACGGAGGTCAGCACGCAGCCCGTCACATTGGCGAGCAAGGACCCACGCAGCTCATCACAAGGGGACTCAGCGAGCTGTTCCTCAACTTGCCGCGTCTGCAGCGCGAGGACCTTCGCTGACTTGAGGTGGTTGTCAGCCCAGTAGGACCGAGCTCCTGCCCTTGCCATCGGCCGGCTCAACAGCCGTTGGCGTCGCGAGTCTGGGCCTGCCGGATGCCGCTGACGCGCTCGGATCGAAACAGATCATCGATCGCTTCGCAGTCGCCTGAGGTGAGGACCCCAAGCTGTTCCCGACGCTGTTCTCGTTGCGTCCTCTCGGGCTCGTCCCCAATATTTGCGGCCAGGCCGAGGCATCCGCCAACGGTGAGCACCAGCACCGTGAACAGAACGACGGTGGACCAGGCCGAGCGCTTCGGTTGATGCTGCTGAGCGGGATAGATGTTGAGGGTGACTCGATCAGTGGGAGCCGGCGCTCGCTTCGCCGCCGCCTCCTCGGCGGCTCTGATGCGTTCGGTCACGGACGGGCGTTCGGACATGTCCTCCCATCGACAGAAAACCGGAACGGCTGAGACGCTCAGCGGTAGCTTGCGAAACGGCTCGCTGCCAGCCACGTCGGTTTGGCCCGTTAGAACTACACTTCCTCGCCCCGCTGTCGCGTGCCACGGGGTCGACGAGTCACATGTCGTAGCGGGCTTGGAAGGCCTCGTAGGCCCGCGTCATCGCGCGTTCGCGGTCGGGGCGGCGGAAGGGTGGGGTGAAGTGGCCGCGCCAGTCGACTGAGCTGGGGTCTTCCTCGTACTGCTCGTAGAGCTTCCAGAGGTTCTTGTATTCGGGCGGGAGGTCGCCGGCCTTGGCCTGGTCCTGTATCTGGGCCTGGCGGTAGCCGGCGGACTGGTGATAGCCGCAGAGCTTCCGGCCCTCGGCGTCGAAGGCCATCTTGTACTCGTACTTTCGCAGTACCGCGAACTGGGTGCGGTACATGGCGCACAGCTGCTCGGCGGTAAGGCCGAGCATGATCGCAGCCAGCGCGTCGAGCTCGACCAACGCCTGACGCCGCTCCTGATCGCGCCGCAACGGCGTAGCCATCGACCACTCGGGCCCCACATCGCCGAGCGCGATGCGTTGGCTCAGCTCGGGGTCGGTCCAGCCGTCGTCGGCCCAGCCCGGGTCGTACAGCTCCTCCCACAGGGGCGCATAGTCGGCCGTGAGACAGTTTAGGCGAAGGGTGCGTAGGAGCAGGGCCTCCCACAGAGGTGTATCGGGCGGGACCGGGAACCGCTTCGAGACGTAGTCCTTGATGTGGCCCGTACCCGACACCTTGACGAAGTAGTCATACGGGAGCGTCGACAACAGGCCCGCCCAAGCTGCGGTGAATCGTGGACCGCCTGATGCCATGGTGATGACCGTGCCGACGTTCGACGGCCCCGGAGGCGTCAAAGCAGGGTGCAGAGATCGCTCCAAGCCCGGCTGGGTCATCTCGCGGTAGGCGACGCGCCACTCGCCAGTGGCGGGCCTGCCATCCCAGTGGTCCAGGGCTGCGTCGTAGGTGTCGCGGTCACAGGCGCGCTGGTAGTTGGTCCGCGGGATCGGCCGCTCGGGCAGCGCCTCGAGATCCCAGTCGCTGTAGTCGCGGTTGTTCTTGCACCCCTCGTTCGGTTGTGCGGAGAACGGCGTCGCAACCGTGAAGTGCGGACCCTGGAGGATCACCTCGTCCCACGAGTCGGGCACCGCGGTCTCCCAGCGGATGATGCCGTCGGTCTTCGCGCCCTTCTCGTGCCAGCCCGCGGTCCAGTGGTAGTCGCGGTCTGCGAGCCTCGTGGGCTGGTCGGCTAGCACCGACAACGCCTCGAGATCCGTCCGTGTCATTGGCCGCAGAAGGCGGGCCTCGGGCGCAGGCGTGCCGGGCTCGTCGAACAGCCGTGCCCAATCGGCAAGTATGTCCTCGGTCACAACCGTGACTCGGTCGGCATGTGGGCGAAGGTCCCAGCCGCCGCCCGGGTGCATGTAGCCCGGAGTCTCACCGGAGCCATCGTGGTTCAAGTGAACCATCAACCGTCGACGGGTCGTGGACCATCACAACGTGAACGAACGACGGGTTTCGGCCGGAGGCGTAGATGTTCAAACCGAAAAACGCCGTCTCGGTATTGGTGATCTCGTCGAAGAGCTTGCGTTGGTTCGTGAACTGCCAATGCCGCCGCAACCTCCCGTATGTCTCCCGCCGCAACGCGCCGGCTTTGGGGTCGGTGAAGTGGCCCTCGGGATGCAGTAGGCCAACGGTGCCCTCGTCGCGCATGTGGTGCCAGGTCGTGTCCATGAAGACCATGTAGAGGTTGGTCTGGA
>CBDCVV010000005.1:0-384430 GCA_965223235.1 Longimicrobiales bacterium | reverse complement strand
CCTCAGCTCCACGGAAACGGACTCGTCGAGACCGGATGCAGCGCCCCCTCGGCGAACCGGCTGAAACGGAACGGCTCGAGCAACGTGCTCCGGCCGCCCATGATTTCATCCGCTACCAGGGCCCCGACCCCGATCATCTTGAAGCCGTGATTCGAGTCGGCGATCACGTGACAGTTCTGATGGAACACGTCGAACACAGGGAAGCAGTCCGGGCTGAGAGCACCTAAGCCACCGGACACCTCGTCCTTGTATCGATGCGACTGCCCCTCGTACCGCTGCTGACAGAAGGCGAGAGCCGAGCACCACATCTCCGGGAAGTTGCTGCGCCCCGAGCAATCCGGGGACTGCGCCTTCGGGGTGAGTCGGATTGCCGCATCCGGTTCCAGGGTGAAGGGCATCGTACCTCCCTGCACGCCACCGAAGCCGAAATCGGGCTTGTAGTACAGGCCCCAAAGCTCGTCCGTGAGAAGACGCCCGTCTCGATCAGAGTAGAGAGGCGCGTCAGAGTCTACGTGGATGACCGGCGGCATTCGGCCGTCGTCCGTGTACTGAAATTCGGGGTCGACGGTGAGTGTGCCTTCCTGCAAGTACCAGTAGGTCCACATCGGCACGGGGTCGGTCGCTGCGCTTGAGGCGTTCACCCGGATCGACTCGGGGAGCTCAATCTTCGGCCAGAGTTCCTTGATCCACGGCCCCACCGCGACCACGACTTGGTCGATCTCGATGGGTCCGCGATCGGTCTCGACCGACGCCACAGCTTCATCGCGAAGAACGAAGCCTTCGACGCTCACACCCGAAGCAAGTCGTACGCCTTTCGCGAAGGCCTTCGCGGCTAGCCCCTCCATGGCCGCCTGATTGTTCGCGTAGCCACCCTTTTTCTCATGGAGCACCGAGGTGATCCCTCGCGCCTGCCAATCGTGAAAGAGGCCGCGCATGTACCGCGTGCAGTCGGCACTCCCCTCGATCAGATCCGACTCGTAGCCGATGGCGCGCTGTTGTTCGTAGATCGACGTCACCCCTTCGCGCATACCCTCCGGGCTGATCTGCATGTACCCCACAGGGTGGTAGTGGAATGCGGTCGGATCACTCTCCCAGACGGAGACGCTGTGCGCCATCAACTCTCGCATGGCCGGCTGGTAGTAGTTATTCCGCACCACGCCGCACGCGATCCCCGAGGCTCCTCCTCCCACACCGGTCTTGTCGACGATCAGGATGTCCTCGCCGCTCCCCCGGCCGGAGGCTTCGAGCAACAGTGCGAGGTGATACGCGGTGCTCAGCCCGTGGACGCCGGCGCCGATGACGAGGTAAGGCGAAGACGACGGGAGATCGAAACCTGTCATGGAACGTCGCTAGAGTTCGGATGCGTAGGCGAAGTTCTCTTTCCGGAGTCGGTCGTCGGTGCCCAGGGCGTAGTGCTTGGACATGTCCGGAGAGAAGCGAGACGCGGGAGGCGTCTTGCCGAGAGCCTCGGCCATCGCTCGGATATGGTGGGGGCCCGCGCCGCAGCACACGCCTTGGTATCGAACCCCCGCTTCCCACGCCTTCCTCGCGAAGTCGGCGATCTCATAGCGCGTGCAGGTGAAGGGCTCGAGCGCGGTGGGAAACGCTCGGTCCGGGACGCTCAAGGGCCCGTCCTCGTCGAGAGCTTGGAAGGTGGGCTGAGCCTTCGACGTGCGGTACGGTACGGGGAGCCCTGCGATGGGACCTTCCACCGAGCGGGCGATCTCCTCGAGCAGTGGCAACATCGTGTCGGGCCCGCGCGCGCAGTTCAGGCCGACGACGTCCGCTCCGAGGTCGCGCATCCGTTGGCACGCCTCGACTGCCGAGACACCATCCCTCAGATCTGTCTCGTGTTGGTGAATGGAAAGCGTGACCACGGAGGGAATTCCTGACGTGCGGATCACGTCGAGCGCGATCTCGGCTTCCCCCAGGAAGTGGATGGTCTCTGCGATGACCAAGTCGACACCCGCGTCGGCCGCCCAACCGACCTGCTCCTCGAACATGTCGCGCACCTGGGTGGCACGCGCCCGGTCGCCGGGGACGTACACATTCGTGTTGCAGATGTTGCCGGCGACGAGCGCACCACCCTCTTCGGCGACCTCACGCGCGAGCTGCAACGCAGCCCGGTTCACCTCTTCGAGGCGATCTTCAAGCCCAACCAACCGGAGCTTCTCGCGGTGGGCGTAGTACGTGAGCGCCTCGACGATGTCGGAGCCTGCCCGCAGGAATTCGCGATGGAGCTGAGTGACCGCCTCGGGGTGTTCGACGACCACCTCGGGCACGAACGCGCCTGCCT
The DNA here is from genome assembly GCA_965223235.1 of Longimicrobiales bacterium. Taxonomy (GTDB): domain Bacteria; phylum Gemmatimonadota; class Gemmatimonadetes; order Longimicrobiales; family Gaopeijiaceae; genus UBA2589. The sequence continues at coordinate 382,134 of CBDCVV010000005.1, read as the reverse complement.
GGACGTAACCGCGGCGCTCTAGCTCGAAGACGTATCCCTCTGCGCAGATGACGGGGCCGGTCTCCAGGCGGTCGAGTAGTCCGGGTGGTTTGGTCATGCACGGTCTCCATCGAGTCATGGACGTGGATGCGAGCGGCTCACGGTAGGGCTTCGTGCGGTCGCTCACCACCTTGCGACCGAGCATTCGACGGCGGATTTTGGCGCGGGCCGACCAACTCCCGAAGACGGAGGCATGCTATGGCGCGGCGGGGTGGAGTGGATCGCAGAACCTTCCTGAGAGGTGCGGGCGCTTCCGCGCTCCTCGGCGCCGCGGGCGTGAGGCCGGCAGGGGCAGCGGAACTTCTCCGGCAGGGGAGGACCCCGGAGCACGACGTCTTCGATTTCGACGAAGAGTTCGACCGCTTCGGCACCGACTGCACCAAATGGGATGGTGCGGTCCAGGACATGGGAGTGCCCATTGAGGTAGGTATGGGCATCGCGGACACGGACTTCCGCGCGGCACCCTGCATCACACGTGCGATCGCCGAGCGCTGCGCGCATGAGAATTGGGGGTACCTCCGGCGGCCGGCCAAATACTCCGAGGCGGTAGCCGAGTGGAACCACCGACGATACGGGATCGAGATCGATCCCGGCGACCTCGTGTGGACGACAGGCGTGCATCCGGCGCTGATCGCGGCGCTGCAGACCTTTGCTCCGCCGGGATCGCGTGTGCTCATGACGACGCCCGTCTACAGCGGCTTTTACTCGGACCTACGCTTTACGCGCACGATCACCGAAGACAGTCCCATGGTGCTCGGAGACGACGGCGTGTACGAGGTCGACTTCGATGATTTCGAGCGTCGCGCGGCTCGGTCCAATGCCTTCATCCTCTGCAACCCTCAGAATCCAACTGGAAACTGCTGGTCCGAGGAAGATTTGCTCCGCATGGGGGAGATCTGTCTACGGCATCGAGTCGTCGTCCTCGCCGACGAAATCCACTGTGACTTCGTCATGGCCGGGCAGAAGTACGTGCCCTTCGCCTCCCTGCCGGATCGAGAGATCGTCGACAACAGCATCACCTTCAAAGCGGCGAGCAAGTCCTTTAACCTCGCCGCGCTCAAGGTGTCGTGGTGGTACTCCACGAATGCCGCTTACCACGAGCGCATGAGCGCGAACAGCCGAGCTGACCTCCCTACGCTCGGCATGGTCGCCAACCATGCCGCAATCACAGAAGGCGAGCCTTGGTTCGAGCAGCTCCTTTCATACATCGACGCCAACCAGGACTTCACCGAGGCGTACATCGCGGAGAACCTGCCGTTGGTACGGTACAAGAAAGCCCAAGGGACGTATCTAGCTTGGCTAGACGTGCGCGAGCTTTCCGAAGCGATCGGGGCCGAGCGAATCGCGGCTGACGAGACCGCATCGGGCTCGAAGATCGTGGCGCCGGAGGACGTGATCCAACGTTGGGTCGCGAAGAATGCGGGCGTCTTCCTGGGGCCGGGTGATGACTACGGGGCAGGGGGAGGCGGCCACATGAGGATGAACCTCGGGACGCAGCGGAGCCGCATCAAAAGGGCCATCGATAACATGGCGGCGGCTGTGGCGGAGATCTGAGAGTCGACTCGAGCCGTCAGGATTCTCCCAGTAGAAAGGGTAGGCCGTCTCGCCGTAGCTGATCTAGGCCGTCTGGGTCGAACGCGTGCAAGCGCGCCGGGCGGTTTGCTCCGCTGCGATCCCATTCGTCCAAGGGGGTGAGGGCGTCCAACTGCTTGAGCTTTCGTCGGAAGTTCCGCTTGTCCAGGGAGCGACCGAGGATCGTTTCGAAGACGTGTTGCACATGCGAGAGCGTGAACGACTTCGGAAGCAGTTCGAACCCGACCACGGTGTACTGAACCTTCCCACGGAGGCGCTCCACCGCCCGGGCCAAGATGGTGTTGTGATCGAAGGCGAGGCTCGGAAGATCATTGACATCGAACCAACGGGCGTCCGTCGCATCGCTGCCGGCCTCGATGACGACCGACTGGGGCGGGACGAGCGCGTAGTACGCCACCGTCACCACCCGCCCGCGGGGGTCGCGGCCTGGGTCCCCGAACGTATAGAGCTGCTCCAGAAAGACGTCACTCGCTCCCGTTTCTTCTTCCAGTTCACGGTGCGCTGCCCGATCCAGCGACTCGCCAGAGAGTACGAAGCCACCCGGGAGCGCCCAGTCGCCCGCGAACGGATCCACGCCCCGCCTAACGAGAAGTACCCGGAGCCGTTGATCTTCCACGGTGAAGATCACGACGTCCACCGTCAGCTGTAGATCGGCTCGCGCGTTCACCCTTCCTCCTCAGTTCGGCACGATGAGACGGGCCCGCTCGTCGGACGCCTGGATCGTCACACGCGAACCCGCGTTGAAGCTCAAGAAATCCTGTTCCATACCGTCCCCGAAGATGACGCCGTCGGACGACATCGATGACTCCAAGACGATCTCCTCGCCCGGATCGATGAAGCCGCACACGAGCGTTGCCCCCGAGTGATTACTAACGAAAGGCTCTCGTGCGACCCAGAACAGACGCGGGTCATCCCACTTCATTTGTACGGACTCACACGCGCCCTGCCCGAAAGTTGCTGAGATCCCGGCGACCATGTGGAAGACGGAGGACATCCAGCCCGTGGACCCGGCGCCCGTGCTGATGAGGACTCCGCTCGACGACTGGTCCTCCTCGGCGCCTCTAGCAGAAAGGCGATATCGAGCCGAAACGTGGCTGGCCGCCCCGATGAAAAGATCGTTGAAAGCAGTCAGCTTCTGTCCGTCCTGAAGCCGCGCTTCGGCGAGGGTGACGCGCCGCTCATTGCAGCGACCGCTCAGCGCTCCCGCGACTCCTTCCCTCACGTCGCCGGTCGTATAGGGAAGGAGGTGACCGTCGAAGCGTGTCGGGTCCGGGTTGACCGCAACGATCGCCAGTTCCTGGACGTAGCGCGCGATGTTCGCGACAAGTCCGTCTTGGCCGACCGTGACGATTAACTCGGATCCTCCGAACACGTAGGTGGGAACGAAGCGCCGGTCGACTTCGTGCACCGGCAGATCGAAGTCCAACATGCGGCGTACTGCGGAGACCGCCTCCACGTATGCGGTGTGTTCATCGAGGTACTCACCGAAGTCCCCCCCTGCTTGCTCGACTTGAAAGCGCGCTTGGCCCTTGGTCCCGAACCGTTGCAGAAGGCCGTCGAGGCGGGTCTCGCGGGTCACGAGCACGATCCGCTCCATGTTCATCAGGGGTTCCTCCGCCTCGATCCGATGGCAGCCAGCAGGTCGGGGGTCAGGTTGAGCTCACCGATCTTGCCGGCGTTCTCGGCGAGCTCGCGAAACGCCATCGCCAACATGGCCTCCGGGTCTCCTCCTCGTCCGCCCGCGAACATCAGCGTGCGCCAATCCACTTCGTTGAGCGGCTCGAGCTCGGCCCGGAGGGTGTACGCTCGCGTGTCCGCGGCTTTCCGGTCATTGGTGGATTGTTGCTTGATGAGCGCTGCTCGCTGCTCCTCGACAGCGATCTCCGACTGAATTTGTGTCTCCCGGATTTCCCGCTTCTTGGTCTCGACGGCGATCTCGGTCTGAAGCTCGTTCTCACGGATCCTTCGTTCCGCTTCGACCGCAGCATTGCGACGGTCGGCGATGGCTTCGTCGGCTTGTCGTTGAAGCGACTCCCTAGCTTCCGCCTCCAGTGCCCGGGCCATCTCCGGCGTCGGAGCGATGGAGAGGATCGATACTCCCAGAACCTCGACGCCCAGCATCGCTACGGTCCGTGAGAACTCGAGTTCGGGCTGCACTCGAGCCCCGATCGCATCGGCCGCGACGATGGCTTCTTTGAGCGTCATCTCGTGAAGGAACGCGCGGGTCAGGACCCTAGTGGTATTGACCAGTCGTTCCTGCACGAGGTCCGGGTCGTCCGAGGCGAAGCGGCCGTCGGCGTCGATACTGAAGTCAAGGAGATCGGCCAATCGCTCCGGATCGAGCACTCGGTAGGTGACTTGGCCCTGAACAGCGGCTTGTTGGAAGTCGGCGGTCGTTTCGGTGAAGACGAATGGCACGTCCGTGCTGGCCATCGGTACGCGCACGATCGTGGACGTAGGGCGGTAGTAGAAGAAGGCGAGCCCCTCACCTTGCCGGCGGAGTCGACCTCCTTGATAGTGGATCAGATGGTCTGTAGGGGCCCCTTTCACGAATGAGAACATGGGTCCTCTTTTGTTAGTGTGGTTGCGACACTAACCATAGTAAGTGTGCTCAGAACACTAAGTCAAGCTCCACCTTGGAGAAGCTGTGTCTACCGACTCCATCTACGAATCGATCGATGTAGCCGCGAAGGCGAACCTACTCACGGAACAGTGGCAACCGCGGGTGATCGCCGCGCTCAACGACTACCGTTTCAAGGTGGCTCGCATCGAGGGTGACTTCGTGTGGCACGAGCATCCCGAGACGGACGAGGCATTCTTCGTGCTCGAAGGCAATCTACGCATCGACCTCCCGGACGGGTCGGTTGACCTCCGACCCGGAGAGCTCTTTGTCGTCCCTCGAGGGACGCTCCATAAGCCGTACGCGGAGGGTGAGGTCAAACTACTGTTGATCGAACCGAGCGGTGTGGTGAACACCGGGACAGCGGATAGCGACCGGACGGTGGAGTCTGAAGTCTGGCTCTAGACAGCAGTCGAAGGCCCGAGGCCGCGCCGCCTATTGGGGGTCTTGTTTGTGCACGACCCCACCCTTCATAACCCAAGAAACACGCTCGAGCGCCGTGATATCGTCGAGCGGATTGCCGGGCACCGCGATGACGTCGGCGAACTTGCCGACTTCGAGGCTACCCACGTCCGCCTGCCACCCGATGATCTCTGCGTTCACTGAAGTCGCCGAGGTGATCACGTCCATCTCGCTTTGTCCGTTCTCAACCCGGATGGCGAACTCGCGAGCGTTCTGGCCGTGCGGGAAGACGCCGGCGTCCGTCCCGAATCCGACGGTCAGCCCCGCCTCCATCGCTCGTCGAAAGGTCGCGTTGCGGAAGCGCATCATCTCCGTGGACCGTTGGATCTGCTCCTCGGGAATGCCGAGCGCAGCTCCGTCGCGGGGCACGATTACCCCGACGTAGAGCGTGGGCACGTAGTAGGTGTAGTCGCTCGCGAGGAGCATCTCGATGCCCTCGTCGTCCATCATGGAGCCGTGGTCGACCGTCCGGACCCCGGCACGAATCGCGGCTTTGATCCCTTCCGCCCCGTGCGCGTGCGACGCGACCTGACGGCCCCATCTGTTCGCCTCGACGACCGCGATGGCGAGCTCCTCGTCGGAGTACTGCTGCGCTCCCGGGGAGATTCCTTGTGAGAGAACGGCACCGGTCGCGAGGATCTTTATGAAGTCGGCGCCGTGCTTGAAGTTGGTCCGGACAGCGGTTCGGACTGCGTCGACCCCATCGGCCAGATTCTGCACGACCGGCACGTCGACGTAGATCGAGAACTGGCGGGCATCACCGGCCCCACCCGTCGCGGAGACATAGTTCCCCGCCACCATCATTCGGGGCCCTGGGAGCACGCCTGCGTCGATGACGTCGCGGAGGTCTACGTCGGTGAAGGACCACGCTGGGCCCATGTCCCGGACGGTCGTGAAGCCCGAGTTCAATGTGGTGAGCGCATTGGCCGCCCCGTGCAATGCGGCTTGAGCCGGTGTCGTGGAGATCAGGACCTGTTCCCAGTACGCGTCTTCGGCATCGGTTAGATGCGTATGCAAATCGATGAGGCCCGGGAGCAGGGTAGCGTCCCCGAGCTCGATCGTGCGGCTGGCCGCAGAAGCCTGCGCAGCGGCACCTACCGCGAGAATGCGCTCTCCATCCACAAGCACCGCGCCCGGCTCGAAGAGATTGCCGAGGCCGTCGATCATGCGGGCAGCCGTGATCAGCGTACGCTCGGAGTCTTGGCCCCACGCAGGGCTCGCGACTGTGCTGAGAAGAGAAGCGACAGCAATCGTTCGGAGTAACCTCATGGGGTATGCCCGCCATCTGGTAGGGGTGTGGGTTGTTGCGAGAGTCGAAGCAAAAAGACCGCTGCCAACTTGGTGCGGATCGCGATCTTGTCGAGGTCGGCTGTCTCATCAAAGGAGTGCCATCCGGCACCCATTCCGCCGATTGCGGCTAGGGCACCGTCGACGTACGGCGCCGTTCCCGAGATGTCGGCTCCGCCGAGGCGCATCGGGTCGATCAGCTCGATCTCGCCGACTCCGATGTCTCTGCCCACTTGATCGTAGAGCGCAAAGAGAGCGCGGCTCCCGTCCTTGGGTGGCATGCCGCTCGGCACACCGCGGAAGTCGATCGTCGCGCTCGTGCCGGGCAGGCTTCGCGCCACGATCGCGCGCATCCGATCGATGACGTCTTGTCCCTGCTCGGGAGAGATCGCTCGGAGATCGCCGGTGACGGTGACGGTCTCGGCGATGATGTTGGAGATGCCCGTGGCGGACCCTGAGCTGGTTTCCGGGTCCCGGGTGACCTCGCTGCCGCCAAGAATGAGCCCGGGGTTGAAGGTGAGGAACTCCTCACCAGCGAGCTCTGCCCGGAAAGAGTCCAAGATCCGGGCCGCCTCAAAGACGGCACCGTAGCCCATCTCGTCGTCGAAGATGCGCGACGAGTGGCCTCGCGTACCGCGTGCCGTGAGCGTCCAACCGGTTCCTCCTCTCCGCGCGATCGCGGCAGAGTTCGCGGTCTCAAGGCCTTCGAATCCAAGAGCGAAGTCAGCCCACTCCGCCGCCTCCACCAAGTCCTTTCGCGCCAGCTCTCGAGGCGATCCCACACGTTCCTCATCCCCCGTCAATGCCACGGTGAGATTCATCCCGCGGAGTCGGTCTTCGGCGTGGAGGGCTTCCAGCGCCTGGAGGATGATCACCAAGCCGCCCTTCATATCGCCTACTCCCGGGCCGGCCACAGTCGTTGCGTCGACCCGTGTGAAGTGCTGGAACGGGCCCTCCGGGTCGAAGACAGTGTCTAGGTGACCGATCAGGAGGAGCTTCGGTCCGGAGCCACGCATCTCGGCGAAGAGGTGGCCTCCGCGGTCGAACGGGGTCCCGTCGATCCAGCGCACGTCGAAGCCGAGCGCCTCGAAACGAGGCGCGAGAACGTCAGCGACCTCCTTCACCCCGCGTGGATTCAGCGTATAACTGTTGATGTTCGTGATCTCCTCGAGAAAGCCGACTGCCTCGTCTCGGTGGTCGTCCACCCACTCGAGCAGTGCCGACTCGGTGCGCACGTCCCTCGTCTGACCGTGTCCTGGGACGGGTAGGAGCGAGATCAGGACGACCATGGTGGTCGACACCCAGCCTCGTGACGGCGGCGGTTGCGTAGACATGATCACTCCGGAAGTATGGGCACCGCTCGGGGGAGAGGCGCTATGCACGGCCCCCGGGTTCTCGAAGATAGCTGACGAGCGCCGTCGCGCTCCTGACGATCGGAACACAACGGAGATTGGTATGGCACACGCCGAGCGGGGCACCCTCGTGGAGCGGCCCATGGATCCCCTCCCGGCGGATTGCTACGACTTCGTCGTGATCGGTGCAGGGGTGTACGGCCTTTGCCTCGGGCTTCAGCTCCGGCGGCTTCTCCCGCACGCGCGGGTGCTCATCGCGGAGAACAACACGATCCCCGGCGAGTGTATCACCGTGAACACCGGGGGCATCGTTCGCTCGTGCTACTCGAATCCGGACGTAGCGCTCGCTTCCGCGTTTGGGCAGCCGTACTTCGCCTCCCCGAGCGAAACCATGCAGTTGAGCGCCTCTGTCCATACCGGCTTCGTTCCGTCGGGGTGGGCCCGCGTGGTTAATGACCAGGAGACGCCGGGGATTGCCGACGAGCTCGAACGCATTGTCCAGACGTCACAAAGACTCGGAATCGAAGGGGTCTGGACGAGCGACGTGCAAGGTTGGCTGGCGAGCATGAGTGCCGCCCGCGCGGATAATGTGCGTCGGCTTCTCGACGTTGACGATATCACGCATGCCCTTGTCGATGAGCGGGGTGGCTACGCCGACGGAGGGAGCGCGCTGATCGCCTTCTTGGAAGGGTGCCTCGAGCACGGGGTCGATGTGGTGAGGCAGTGCCACGCCACGGGATTGGTGCGAGAGGGTGGCTCGATCGTGGGAGTGAGGTATGAGCGGTGGAAGAGATCAGGAATGGAGTCCGGGGAAGCGTTGGACGGACGTGAGGTCGTAGCATCGGGTGAGATCCGGTGCGGGACGGTGATCTTGGCGGCCGGGGTCGGGAGTCGGCGATTCATCGAACGAGAGTGCGCGCTGCGCATGCCGACGCTGCCCACGTATCACCAGACGCCTATGATCGAGAACACGCCGGATGTCGGCTTCACGGAAACGACGTACGAGCGGAAGTCCGTCACGTCTTCGGGAGCGGCGCGCACTTTTGACGTCACCACGGTCGATCTGTCGGTCATCTCGCACTGGCGGGACCTCTACTTCCACTCCGAGGGGAGTGGAGTGACCGTCGGGGCACATCATCGCGAACTTCACGACGAGAGCTACAAGCCGGTAGGAGGCCGGATCGGTGGCGACGTGGACGCCATCGAGGTTGGGCTCAGCCAGGTGCTCGTCGACAAGATTCTCGAGAACCTAGATTACTTTCCGGCGCTTGGCGGGGATGGACTCAGGCTGGGGTCGAAGCCGATCGACGTCCCCGGTGGCTTCTACGTGATGAACCCGGAGGAGCTCCCTTTCGAAGGACCGGTGCCCGGTACGGACGAACGACTCCACTACATAGGGAGCGGTAGCGGGACAGGGTTCAAGCTGGGGCCTGGACTCGCCCGTCTCCTTGCTGAGCGCCTCGCCGGTGTCCCTCCTGAAGATCGGCTCGTCGCCGGCGACACGTTGAGCGTAGAGCGAGCCGAGTACTTCTATCCGGCGAGCACGACCGACGACGAACTCCTCGCTCTGTTCGATGTGACTGCCGGACGCTTTCGGCACATGGGTGCGAGTGGGATCGTGGCGGAGTCGTGATTACCATCCGCAGGGCCACCTCTTAGGGTTTCGTCACATGGCGATCAAACGCATTTGGCACGGGTGGACGACGCTTGAGCGAGCTGACGATTACTGGCGCGTACTAACGCAGATCGTGATCCCGGGCATTGAAGCGAAGTCCATCCCCGGATACCGAGGCATCGAAGTCCTTCGCCGCGAGCACGCGACCGAAGTCGAGTTCGTCACAATGATGACCTTCGACTCGATCGAGAGCGTCATCGCCTTTCAGGGTGAGGACTACGCGCGCTGCTACGTGCCCGATGTCGCACAGGCGGTGCTCAGTCGGTGGGACGAGGTCGCGACTCACTACCAGATCGTGGACGGCTCCCCGACTGGCTGAGGACCCCTTGTTCATCTAGGTATCCGTGGATACCTTGCTCACTGAGGTATCGGTCGGCTAGGGGTGAGCATCGCCTGGCACTGCCGGCCGAATTGTCGGAAATCCCTGTGGAGCAAGGCACATGAGCGGAAGCGATCTGTTCACCGGTACGCTCGATATCCTGATCCTCAGGACGCTGGAGACGGCGCCGCTACATGGGTACGGCGTCGGCAAGGCCCTCCGTGATCGCTCGGGAGGGGTGCTCAGCGTCGAAGAGGGAGCCCTATACCCCGCGCTCCACCGGCTCGAGGGGAAGGGCTTGTTGGAAGCCGAGTGGGGCAAGACCGATACCGGCCGGCGCGCGAAGTTCTACCACGTCACGGTCACGGGTAAGGAGCACCTCGCCTCGGAGTCGGAGCGCTGGGCCGAGTACTCGGGTGCGGTCGCCGCCGTATTGGGTGGCGGGAGCTAGCGTGGCAGGGAAGCGGTACGGGCGATCGATGGCACCCGGTCAGGTGGCGTCGGACGCTCTCCGGGACATCCGTGAGGAGCTCGAGTTGTACCTGGAGCTCCGCACGGAAGAGCTGGTCGAGAGCGGGATGGATCCAATCGAGGCGCGTCGAGTCGCGGAAGAGCACTTCGGTGACGCTGCACGCATTGAAGACGAATTGAGACGTCAGGCGCGACGCCGCCGGGCGAAGAGGGGGACGGTGATGACGATGGGTGGACTCAAACAGGATGTCCGATTTGCGTTGCGGACGCTTCGTCGCAACCCGGGCTTTGCGTTCGTGGCTGTGCTCACACTCGGACTAGCACTGGGTGGCAACACGGCGATCTTCTCCGTGGTGGACGCGGCGCTGCTTCAAGCCATGCCGTTCGAAGACGCGGACGAGCTGGTCTTCGTGAACGGGTCCCATAGGACCGATGGCGAAGTCGCGATCCGTGGCGCCTCGTTTCCGGAGTTCTACGACTGGCAGGACCGCGCGCGCACGATAGAGCCGATGGCCGCGGTCGGAACCTTCACGCTCGCGGTCTCGGGCGATGGCGAGGCCGAGCCGCTCGCGGTCGAGATGGTCACGGAGGAGTACTTCGCAGTCTTGCGGGCGGAGGCGGCATTGGGCCGCACCTTCACGGCCGAGGAGCACGGACCAGGCGGGACGCCCGGGCTTGCGGTGCTATCGGATGGGCTTTGGGAACGCCGGTATGGGCACGATACGAGCGCGTTGGGGAGCACGGTCGTCTTGGATGATCAACCCTATTCGGTCATCGGCGTGATGCCGCCGTCCTTCGGAGGCACCGCTCTCAACACAGACGTTTGGATCGCTGAGTCGAGCGTGTCTTTGATCGGCTTCGAAGGGCTGACCGACGCGCGTACCGCTCGATTCCTGAGTGTAGTCGGGCGGCTCCATGGACCCGAGGAGGGGGCGCAAGAGGAGCTCGACGCGATCGCAGCGGAGCTTCAGCGGTTGTATCCCGCAGAGCACGAGGATCGCTTCGCCCAAATCCAGGGCTTCCGCGAGGCCTACCTGGACACGACGGGTCAGCTCCTGTGGGTTCTGTTGGGAGCGGGAGCGCTTCTTCTCGCCATCGGAGCGGCCAACGTCGCGAACCTGCTCTTGGTCAGGGCGCACGGCCGCACCCGGGAGATCGTGCTGCGGCGCGCGCTCGGAGCCGAGACACATCGGGTAGCGGGGCAGCTCCTCACGGAGAGCGTCGTATTGGCAGCGGCGGGAGGGGTGTTGGGACTCTTCCTCGCGTGGGTAGGCTTGAGGACCCTGGCACCGATGATTCCCCAGGGTGTGCTTCCCGGATACGTAGACGTCGCACTAAGTGCAAAGACGTTCCTCTTCTCCGCCGCTACCCTCGCAGTCGTCGGACTGTTTATGGGCCTGGTCCCGGCGATGGCGAGCGCCCGGGTTCAACTCGCGACGACTCTCCGAGAAGGTGGCTTGTCCGCCGCGGGCTCCCTCAAGCGGCTTAGGGCGCAGCATCTGTTTGTGATTGCCCAGGTCGCGTTGGCGTTGGTGCTCATGGTCGGCGCCGGTCTGCTGACGCGCAGCTTCCGCGCTCAGGTGGGTGTAGACACGGGGGCTTCGATCAGCGACGTCGTGGCCATGCGTGTGTCTCTTCCCGATGTACGGTACCCAGATGCGGAAGCCCGGCGCGAGTTCGGAGATGAGGCTCATAGGTTGGCGGAGACACTGCCCGGCGTCGAGAACGCTTCCGTGTCGTCCGACCTTCCGTTTCGGGGAGGCTCCGTAGGGTCGTACGTCTACGCGCAATCAGCGCCGGAAGACCGAATCCGGTACCATCGTCACTCGGTCGGCCCGGAGTACCTCGAGACCGTGGGTATCGAGCTATCTGCAGGACGGTTCATAAGCGAGACCGACGTAGCGGACGGCCCAGGGGTCGCCGTGATCACGGAGGCGATGGCGGCGCGGGTCTTCCCGGACGAGAACCCAGTCGGTCAGACGATGTACATGCGGCCGGGTGCGGACCCCGACTTCGCTTTCGAGGTGGTCGGGGTCATCCGTGACCTGCGTTACCGCGATCTTACGACCTCGTTGATGGCAGAGCGGAACAGCCCTGACATCTTCTTCGCGTTCAGCCAGATACCTACGTCGACGATCGAGATTGCCGTGAAGGTCCAGGGGGAGCCCGAGAGTTTCGTTCCCGCGTTGAGAGCTCTGGCCGCCGAGTTGGATCCCGACCTTCCGGTCTTCGATGTGGCCCCTGTTGTCGAGGGGTATCGAGCGCAGACGGCAACGCCGCGTTTCGCCGCCTTCCTAATGAGCCTGCTCAGCGGTCTCGCGGCTCTGCTCGCCTGTGTTGGTATCTATGGCATCCTCTCCTTTGCGGTCGGCCAGCGCGGTAGAGAGATCGCTGTGCGCCTCGCCATTGGGGCGTCCGCGCCGAGCGTGGCTAGATCGGTGATCGGGGACGGGATGAAGCTGGTGTCGATCGGCCTCGGGGTGGGTGCCCTCGTGGCGCTCACCGGGTCGCGGGCGCTCGAACACCTCCTCTTTGAGGTGACTCGCACGGATCCGATCACGTTCGTTTCGGTCGCGGGTCTGATGTTGGCGGTAGCAGCCGTGGCAGCACTGATACCCGCGGTCCGGGCGACGCGCAAAGACCCGGCTGCCGTTTTGGGCGCCGAGTAACGGTCGGCGTCGATGCGGGTCGTCGCCCCTGTGCGACGTCGCTACCCGCGAAGGGTCCGTGACGGATCCGCGTTGGAGGCTCGCACGCCGGGTAAGACGGTGGCGAAGCCGACCACCACGAGCATGAACAAGACGAGCCCTCCCGTGATCTCGGCATCGAGTGTGCTCGCCCCGATGGTGAGCCCCCCCAACCGGCTGCCAACCAGAAGCGCCGGCGGGAGTCCGAGGAGCACGCCGATCGACGCGGTCGTCACGCCACCCAAGACGACCAACCGGAAGAGGTGTGCAGAGGTCGCACCCAGGGCCCTTCGAACACTGAGCTCGTCGGTCCGCCGCTGTACGAGGAAGCTGAGGAGACCGTACGCCCCGATTGCCGCGACTCCTAGAGCCAGGAGTCCCATCGCGAGACCGATCGTGGCTGCCGACCGCGCCAGAATCCCGTTGGCGAAGACCGACTCGGAGAGTGGGATACCGCCCGCGATCGGGAGACCCGGGATGACCTGAGCTGCGACCCGACGGACGTCGCTGACAACTTCATTCCACGGCTGGTCCGAGTGAAGCAGAAGCATGGCACGCGCGGACGGCGTGTCCGCGCGTCGCCGGTAGAGCAGAGGTTCGACGCCGGCTAGGAACGACCCCGTCTGAATGTCGGCGACCACACCGATCACCGTGAGCCGGGTGGAGTCGGTGATCGTGAGTGTCCTGCCGACCGCAGGCTCGTCGGGCCAGAAGCTCGACGCGAGGGTCTCGTTGACCAACGTGGCGTGGGGAACGGCTTCGGCCGCCTCGAAGTCGCGCCCTTCCACGATGGATATCCCGAGAAGTGATAGGTACTCCCGGTCGATCGAATTGAACTCGGCGCGGACGGTAGTGCCTTGGAGCGGGTGTAGCAGGTCGACCGTCCCGGCCTCCGTCATGCCCCGTGACACCGAGGCGCCATCGATCCCGGGGAGGGAGGCGACCGATTCGGCCAACTCGGAGAACCACACATCCGCACGTGCCGGATCGATGCCCAGGTAACCCCCATCGAGGGTCATCGCGACACGGTCCTGCGTGAGGAAGCCAGGATCGAAGGTGGCGTACCATCGGGTCGTCTGCACGAACAGCCCACCGATCACCAACACGATGGCTGAGAAGGCGATCTGACCGATTACCACACCGCGGACGAGAGCGGGTGCACCCAACGAGGGTCCTCGTACACCGACGCCCGCTGTTCCCATCAGCCCGCGGCGGCCGGAAACGTGTAGGCCGGGCAGCAGCCCTACCGCGACCACCGCGCCGAGTACGCTGAGCATCAGGAATGCCACGACACGCCCGTCGACTGAGAAGTCGACATCGAGCTCCTGGGCAAAGGGGAGGAGCGAGTGCATCAGGGGCTCTGCCCCGATCCAGGCGAGCGCGAGGGCGATTATGCCTGCCGGCGCGACCAGGACTGCGGCGTCGGCTATGGCCTGCCGAAGCAACTCAGCTCTCCCTGCGCCGAGCGCGGAACGCACGACGAGGTCCTTCGTCGATGCAGCCGCCCGGACCAGAGCTAGGCCGGCCACGTTGAGACATGCGACGAGGAGGACGAGTCCCGAGGCGAGAAGAGCGATGGTACCGGCCAATGGTACGAGCTCGGGCCGGGCCGGATTGATGAGGCCGGCCCGTTCGGGAAGAGCGAAGTAGTCGCCGTCGGACCGGTCGAAGGCGTCGATGAGTCGGTCGCCCAGCAATGCGATTTCGGCGTCGACTTCGTCTATGTGGACGCCGGCGCGCATTCGGCCGATGGCCGAGAATCCAACCTCCACCCCCATCTCTGGCCGCACCGCTTCGAGCGACGCGGCGGGGAGCCAGAGGTCGACGCCGGTAGCGAAATTCAGCCCACCGTACGCTTCGTCAATCACCCCGACCACAGTAAACGGAGTGCGATTCAGTCTCAGCGTCTCTCCGACCGCGAGGCCCGGGATCGCGGAAAGGAGTTCTTCGGAAACGAGCACGACGTCCGGCTCTCCCAAGAGGCTCGCGTCCGACGAGATGCGCCTCCCCTGTTCTGCACTCACCCCGATCACTTCGAAGTAGTTCGACGTTACTGCCTCTCCGCGGAGAACCGTGGCGAAGCCATCGACCTCTGCGGCCGCGTTGAACGGGTGGGCGCCGGCGACCCCTTCGAGCGTCGTGGCCTCACGATCGAGGATCCGGAGTTCCTCAATGGACAGCTCTCCGCGGAGCGCCTCTCGTGCTCCCGGGTCGAAGACACGGACGATCGCCTCGGGATCCTCCACGGCGAGCGGTCGCAGCAAGAACGCGTTAACCGCGCTGAATAGCACCGCGTTCAGCGAGACGCCGGCAGTAATCGATGCGACGGCGACCAGCGATGATCCGGGGCTCCTCCGCAATCGGCGGAGTGCGACTCGAATGTCGAGCGCCCAGCCGACGACCCAACGCGAGACCAACCGACCCGCTGCGGCGAGACGTTCGGATGCCCCGTCCACGATCGCTCGGAGAATCAGGCGCACGGCCATCGCCCTCGCTTCAGACGTCGAGCTCCGGCGGTCCAATTCGAGGTCGAAAAGATCCGCTGCTTCGTCCAGGTACCGTTCGGGGTACGATCGTGGAAAGGCGAGACCCAAGACTCTCCGGTAGGCCCGCCCGTAGGCCGACGGGGCGCTCGGTGAGCCCGGGTCAGGCACCGGCGTCCTCCGGGGCACCCACGATGACCCGCTGGAGTCGGGAGGATGTGGTGAGCTTCAGGAGTTGCTGACACTCCGAGCGGAGGACGTCGAGGCCTTCGGCCGTGAGACGGTAGCGCCTCTGAGCTTTCCCACGGCCCCCGGGATGGAGCCCGTCGTCCGCAACGAGCCCAGAATCTTCGAGCCCCTTCAGTCGGCGGTAGAGGAGGCTGGGCGCGAGCTCCACCTCACCTCCCGTGTTAGCACGGACCCGTTGGACGATCCCGTACCCGTGCAACGGACCCTCAGCGAGTACGAGAAGGATCTCGAGGATGTCCGTCTTCAGTGCGTGACCCATGGAAGCCTCCCGCACAATTATGGACCAATCGTCTAATAAAGTCAAAAGGGGGAGTGGAGCCTCTGGGTTAGATGAGAGCTGCTGCGAGCGGCTCACAAGGTCGGTAGCTTCCGATTCATCGGTCTCCTGCCCCGCCTCGATCCCCACCCAGCGTACCCGTGACTGCCAGACTCCCAGCCCGGTTGGTCGTAGTCCTCGCGGTTCTGCTGGGCGCCTGTGTCTCGGACCCACCCGCTCCACCGAACTTCGTCTTGATCTACGCAGACGACCTGGGTTGGCGGGATCTAGGCGTACAGGGGAGTGACTACTACGAGACGCCACACCTCGACCAGCTGGCCGCCGACGGCATCCGCTTCACGAACGCCTACGCGAACGCTCCCAACTGCGCACCAAGTCGTGCCGCCCTCCTCTCCGGTCAGTACGCGCCGAGGACCGGGATTTACACGGTCGCTTCCGCGGCTCGTGGTCCGGACTCGCGACGCGCCTTGATACCTGTCGAGAACCGGACCGATCTGCCACCTGAAGTCGTCACCCTCGCCGAGACGCTCGGCTCCGTGGGGTATGCGACAGGCCACGTCGGCAAATGGCACCTCGGCGGCGACGGTTCACTACCTACGGACCACGGATTCTCGTTTTCCATCGCGGGTGACGCGGGAGGGTCTCCAACCGGGTACTTCTACCCCTACGTCCGTGGCGATCGCGTGCTCCCTGGCTTGGAGCATGGCGAAGAGGGGGAGAATCTGACAGATCGCCTGGTACATGAAGCGACCGGCTTCATCGAGCGTGAGGCCGATGGTCCGTTCTTTCTCTTCTTGTCACACTACGGGGTCCACACGCCCATTCAGGGGAAGCCCGAGGTGGCCGCGCGCTACCGTGAGAAGCCTGCGAGTGATGGTCACGAGAGTCCTGAGTACGCGGCGATGATCGAGACGTTGGACGACGGAGTCGGGCGAATTCTGGCTACGCTCGATCGCCTTGGCCTGGACGAGCGGACTGTGGTCGTGTTCGCGTCGGACAATGGCGGATATGGTCCCATCACGTCTATGGCTCCGCTCCGCGGGTCGAAGGGGATGCTCTATGAGGGCGGGATTCGGGTGCCGATGATCTGGCGCTGGCCGGACAAGTTCCCTGCCGGTGTGACGAGTGCGACGCCGGTGATCGGGACCGACGTGTACCCGACTTTCGCTGAGCTGGCGGGCATCCCTCTTCCCACGAGCCAGCCGGTCGACGGAGCGAATCTCACCCCTGTCCTCTTCGGTGCGCCCGACCTGGAGAGTGAGGTGACCGACCGAGAGCTGGTCTGGCACTTTCCGGCGTACCTCGAGGCGGATCGGTCTGTCGCGGGGGCATGGCGGACGACCCCATCGAGCGCGATCCGCCAGGGGCAGTACAAGCTTCTGCACTTCTTCGAAGAGGAGCGTTGGGAAGTGTACGACCTCGATGCAGACCTGTCCGAAACCACCGACATCTCCGATCTCGAGCCAGAGGTTACGAACCGCTTGCGAGGGGCACTGATCCGCTGGTGGGAAAGGACCGACGCCTTCGTGCCGTCCGAACCGAACCCGGACTTCGAGCCGGCGTCCGAGGGGCGGTGGTGATGGACCGACGACACAGCTTGAAGGTGATGGCGCTGGTGGCAGCGGGGTCGGAACAACTCCTCGACGCGGCTGCTGCGTCTGCGCAGGACACGGGCTTCTCCAGTCGGTGGCACGAGTGGCCGGACGTGCGTTGGGCTGGCCCAGAATATTGGGGGAATCGACTGCAAGACTGGGAGATCGTCGAGGGTCGCGTCGTGTGTCGCACACAAGCGCCGAATCGGACGCTTCACTGCCTGACGCATACGGTCACCGGCCCTGACTTCCGGACGTCGGTAGGAGTGCACCCCGGTGTCGGGGGAGCCGATTCGATCGTCGGCATCAGGCTGGGGGTGAAGGGGCGCCTTCCTGATGTGCGTTCGGCCGCGGTACATGGGACGGGACTTGATGTCGGGCTCACTGGCTCCGGACGATTGGTCATCGGGGATGCCCCTTCCGACGTGAGCGTACTTCCGGGCGAAGGCGTGCGCTTAGAGATCGTCGTGGTCCCGAGGGGGGAGTCCGCGGACGTTGCGCTCCGAGCTCGAGAGCCCAACGGAGGCCGAGTCCTAGGGACGTTCGAGCGGGTGATGCCAGCGGACACGTTGGTGGGGAACTGCGCACTCCTGAGCCACTTCCAGTCCAACCGCCGAGTTGCTGGCGCGCGCTTCACAGATTGGCGTATCGCAGGCAGTGGGGTCGCCGTCGATCCGAGTGCGACGTACGGCCCGATCATGTTCACGCAGTACACTCTTCATCGAGGCACCTTGAAGCTGACTGCCCAGTTGGCGCCCGTCGAGGCGATACCGGGAGTACGGTGCTACCTCGAGGCCCGCAGCCCAAGCGGGTGGCGGTCCTTGGACAGCGCGTCCGTAGACTGGTTGTCTCGAACCGCCCGTTTCCGCGTGGACGGTTGGTCCGCGACGGAGCGAACGGAGGTTCGGGTCCGCGTTGCGATCCCTCTACGGAGTGGCTCGGCCAACTACAGCTTTACGGGATCGATCGCGGCGGAGCCAGCGCCGCGTGATCCGGTGAAGGCCGCAGTTTTCAGCTGCAACGCGGACCATGGTTTCCCGGACACCGAGGTGGTCGAACACGTCGCCGCGCATCAGCCTGATGTGGCTCTCTTCCTGGGAGATCAGTTCTACGAGGGCTCCGGCGGCTTCGGCATCCAGACGGACACTGTCGAGGAAGCAGCGCTCGATATGCTGCACAAGTGGTACATGTTCGGTTGGTCGTACCGGGAGATCTTCAGGCACATTCCCGCGGCGTGTATCCCGGACGACCACGACGTCTATCACGGCAATATCTGGGGTGAGGGCGGAAAGCACGCCCCCTCCGAAGAAGGATGGGGGGCCGTGGCGCAGGATCAGGGCGGGTACAAGATGCGCCCAGAGTGGGTGAATGCCGTTCAGACCGCCCAGACGAGTCATCTCCCCGATCCGTACGACGGGTCTCCGGCGGCTCAGGGCATCGGCGTCTACTACACCGGATGGGAGTATGGTGGAGTGAGTTTCGCCATCCTGGAGGACCGAAAGTTCAAGTCGGCTCCAGGGCACGTCCTCCCGGCGGAGGCCGAAGTATTCAACGGGTGGATCCAGAACCCCGACTTCGACGTGCGCGAGCATCGCAACCCGCCGAACGCCGACCTCCTCGGCGATCGCCAGATGGAGTTCTTGCGCGCTTGGGCCGAGGACTGGTCCGGGGCCGCGCAGATGAAGGTGGTCCTCTCGCAGACGAACTTCGCGGCCGTGCACACGATCCCCGAGGACGCGATGAGTGGGGCGGTGCTTCCCTCGCTTCCCATGCCGGAGCCAGGGAGCTACGTCGACGGAGACAAAGTCGCGGTCGACATGGACTCGAACGGTTGGCCTGCGGCGCGTCGCGACGACGTCCTAAGGATCCTGCGGTCGTGTGCGGCCTTCCACATTGCGGGGGACCAACACCTCGCGACCGTGGTGCGCCACGGGATCGACGACTTCGGAGATGCCGGCTTCTCGTTCACCGGGCCCGCACTCAACAACATCTGGCCGCGCCGCTGGTGGCCGCCGCGCGGAGACCGCCTCGCGCCGCTCCCAGGAGGGGGACCGGAGTACACCGGAGACTTCCTCGACGGGTTCGGGAATCGGATCACCGTTCACGCGTCGGCGAACCCACGGGAGACTGGCTTGGAACCAGCGATCCTCCGGAATCGGGTGACGGGTTACGGCATCGTCACCTTCGACAAGGAGGCCGAGCGCATCATCGTCGAGTGTTGGCCCCGCCACGTCGATCCTCGGCGACCCGGGGCGCGGCAGTACGAGGGATGGCCCCTTTCGATCCGATTAGAGAGTGGCGACGGACGAGAGCCGCAGGGATTCCTCCCTCGGGTGCGGACCCATGGGATCGAGCACCCTGTGGTCGAAGTGCGCTCGGAATCGGGTGCGCTCGTGTCTACGAGGCGGCTCAAAGGGTCGGAGTGTCGGCTCCCGGTCTTCGAGATGACCCCTCACGTCGTGCGCGTCGGGGACCCGGACCGTGGGTTATGGCTAGAGCGGAAGGCCACGGTCGTGGACACGAGCGACGAGTTTCTGGACTTCGACTTCGGCGACTGATGGCCCGAACTGCTTCCCGACTCTCCAGCGGAATGAGCGTCATGTTGGGCGCACTCTTCTCGGCGTGCGCCGTTGCCCAGGAAGTGCCCGAGAACCGAGTCCTGGACGCCCGCGAGGTCCAGAACGTGCCCGGCACCGACGTCTCTTTCGAGCTCGTGTTGGTGCCCGGCGGTGACTTCGCCCTCGGGAGTCCGGCAACCGAGGTCGGCCGGGACGAAGACGAGGGCCCGCAGCGAAGGGTATCGCTGGATCCGTTCTGGATCGCGACGACGGAGGTCACCCATGATCTCTACGCCCTCTTCCGCGATCGTCGCCTCGACACTCCGATGGCGTCCGACCCCGACGTCGCCTTCGATGTCGACGCGGTCACACGGCCGAGCCCCCCGTACGAAGACCCGAGTCATGGCTTGAGTGGGCCGGGGCGTCCCGCAACCGGGATGACGCGTCTCGCGGCCCTCCGCTTCGCTCGGTGGCTCTCAGAGAAGACGGGCCACCTCTATCGCCTACCGACGGAGGCCGAGTGGGAGATGGTGTGCCGTGCTGGAGGGGAGGAGCCTTTCGGCGCGGGCGGAGGCGCTGAAGCCACGGTCGACGCTCGTGCTTGGTTCGCGACCAACAGTGGGGATGGCTTGCACCCGGTCGCGACGAAAGCTCCCAACGCTTGGGGCGTCTACGACATGCAGGGAAATGCCGCGGAATGGACGATCGATCCGTACGATGCCGACTTCTACGCGTCGATCCCGGAGGACGACTCCGCGAGGAACCCGAGCACAGGTCCTTCGACACGTGGTCGAGGTGTCGTCCGGGGAGGAGCATTCGACGACGACTTGCCGCAGCTGCGCTGCGCCGATCGATTCGAGGAAACACCCGTCTGGAAGCGCCGAGACCCACAGATCCCGAAGAGCCGGTGGTGGAACACCGATTCACCGCACGTCGGGTTCCGGCTCGTGCGACCGGTAGGGGACTATACGCCGCAACAGATCGACGACTATTGGACCGCACTGCTCGGCGAACGCTGACGAGCTAAATCGAACATCCAGGGGGACCCGATGGACCGCCGACACTTTGTTCGCACGACCACCGCAGCGATGGGGGGGATCTCCTTCGTGGGTGAGCCCAGGTTCGCGCGGGCTCAGCCGTCGGGTCGCGACCCGATCCGGATTGGCTTGATCGGGTGTGGAGGTCGCGGCACGGGAGCCGCTGTCCAAGCGCTCAGTACCGACGAGGATGTGCAGTTGGTGGCGATGGCCGATGCCTTTTCGGACAACGTCGAGTCCAGCTACCAGTCACTCATTACGCTCGAGGACATCGACCTCACGCCGCGAATCGACGTTCCGGCAGAGCGTCGCTACTCGGGCTTCGACGCGTACCAGCATGTGATTCCGCAGGTCGATGTCGTCCTCCTCGCGACACCACCCGGCTTCCGCCCCATTCACTTCGAAGCGGCAGTGGACGCCGGCAAGCATGTCTTCATGGAGAAGCCGGTTGCGACGGACGCACCCGGAGTGCGGAGCGTGCTTGCCAGTGCGGCGAAGGCGAAAGCCAACGGGCAGAACGTCGTTGTCGGACTACAGAGACACTACCAGACGATCTACCGCGAGTGGGTCGATCGCCTCCACGCAGGGATGATCGGCGACATCGTGCTCGGGCGCGTGTATTGGAACAGCGGCGGCGTCTGGGTGCGGGAGCGCGAGCCCGGTCAGACGGAGATGGAGTATCAAATGCGCAATTGGTACTACTTCAACTGGCTTTGTGGTGATCACATCGTCGAGCAGCACATCCACAACATCGATGTGGCCAACTGGGTCATGGGCGATCACCCCGCGAGGGCGCAGGGGCAGGGGGGGCGGGAGGTGCGGGACGGGATCGAACACGGCGAGATCTTCGATCACCACTTCGTCGAGTTCACCTATGGGTCGGGCGGTACAGTGCTGAGCCAGTGCCGACACATGCCGGAGTGCATGAATCGCGTCTCCGAGGCGTTCCACGGCTCGAACGGAAGTGCCCCCGAACCCGGAAAGATCGTTTCTGCATCCGGGCACGACCTCTTCACCTACGACGACGAGAGCGATCCGAACCCGTACCAAGTCGAGCACGACGAACTCTTCGCCGCTGTAGCAGCGGGTCGCTTCAAGTACGCCGATGGAGAGAACGGTGCCATCGCGACCATGACCTCCATCCTCGGGCGGATGGCGACGTACTCCGGGCGGGTGGTCGAGTGGGACGAGGCACTCGCATCGGATCTGAACCTGATGCCTGAACGGTTCGAGTGGGATGCACCACCGCCGGTGCTCCCGGACGGGCGTGGCCGATACCCGGTGCCGACTCCGGGTGTGACGCGCGTACTCTAGTCTCGCGAGACCCAGTACGTGAAGGTGGTGCTCAGCACTGGTGCAATCCTAGCCGTGGGCCTCGGGTGGTCGATCGGCGCCGGGGTCCAGCCGGACCAGCTCGCGCGCTTCACATTCGAATCCGAACACATGGGGACGACGTTTCGGATCGTCGCCTATGGAGCGGATCGCGATGCGGTTAGCGTCGCCTCCGAGGCTGCCTTCGCGAAGGTCGCATACCTCGACTCACTCTTCTCCGACTACCGTGCGGACTCCGAGATCGCTCGGCTCTCGAGCGCTGCGGCCGGTGTGTGGGAACCGGTGGCGCCGGACACACGCTCGATCCTCGAGCGGGCCCGAGAATGGTCGTCACGGACGGACGGCGCGTTCGACGTCACGGTCGGCCCTGTGAGTCGTTTGTGGCGGTGGTCTGCTAGGCGAGGAGCGTTGCCTCAGCCGGAGCGCCTCGCACGGGCGCAGTCCTCGGTCGGGTGGAGGGGACTGGATGTGGCCGGCGACGAGAACAGTGTGCGCTTCCTCCGAAGTGACATGGCGCTGGATCTCGGGGGAATCGCCAAGGGGTACGCCGCCGACGTGGCGCTCGGGGTCATGGATGAGTACGGCTTCGGAGTGGCGTTCGTGGACGCCGGTGGCGACATCGCTGCGGGTCATGCCCCCCCAGGCCAGGCCGGGTGGAAGATTGCCATGCCCAACGGTGAGGCGGCCGTGCTCGCAGAAGCCGCGATCGCGACATCAGGGGACGCGGAGCGACATCTCGACATCGCCGGCGTACGCTACTCCCACATTGTCGACCCGGCCTCCGGCTTGGGCGTTGTCGACGCCCCCACAGTGACGGTGATCGCACGCGATGCCACGACCGCGGACGCGCTCGCGTCGTCTCTTTCGGTGATGACGCCCGATAAAGGGAGAGCGCTCATGCGCGATCTGGAAGACGTTTGGGCGTGGGTCGAAGGACGCGACACATGGACGGAAGGAGCCGCACCGGGTACGCTCCTCCTCTCGGAACCGGACGGACTCGTGCGCACGCATTCGACAGAGGTACCCGATGGATCGTAGGAACTTCCTGGGCGTCGCGGGCGCCGGTGGCGCCGCCGCTGCACTCGGTGACTGGAGTAGCGTCGCGCGAACTGATGCCTTCACGGCCGACTTCGCACCCCACTTCGGGATGTTCGCGCAAAGCGCGGGGGATGATCTGATCGATCAGCTACGCTTCATGACGGATCAAGGCTTCCGGTCGCTCGAGGACAACGGGATGAAGGGGCGCTCCGTAGCCGATCAGGAGCGGATCGCGTCGGAGATGGCTCGTCTCAACATGCGGATGGGCGTCTTCGTGGCGCACACCATCCATTGGAATGAGCCGAACCTCGCGAGCGGAGACGAGGAGAAGCGAGAGGAGTTTCTTCGCGAGATCCGAGAGTCGGTCGAGGTCGCGAAGCGGGTCAACGCGACGTGGATGACCGTCGTTCCTGGGCACGTCGACTTGAGTCTGCACCTCGATTACCAGACCGCGAACGTCGTGGAGTCGCTGCGGCGCGCATCGGACATTCTTGAGCCGCACGGACTCGTGATGGTGTTGGAACCCCTCAACCCTCGAAACCACCCAGGGCTCTTCCTGAAGGGTATGCCGCAGGCGTATCAGATCTGCCGCGCTGTCGATAGCCCCGCGTGCAAGATCTTAGACGACCTGTACCACCAGCAGATCACGGAAGGGAACCTCATTCCGAACATCGACGCCGCGTGGGACGAGATCGCCTACTTCCAGATCGGCGACAATCCCGGACGTCGGGAGCCGACCACGGGCGAGATCAATTATGCCAACGTCTTCCAGCACATCCACGAGAAGGGCTTCCGCGGCATCCTCGGGATGGAGCACGGAAACTCTCGTCCGGGCGTGGACGGAGAGCGAGCGGTGATCGACGCGTACCGGGCGGTGGATCCGACGGGCTGAGGATCCTACCGACCTATCCCCTCCGGCCGATAGAGTCCTCGCGGATCCGCACCCGCGAGAACGGCGTCGATGAGTGCGAACGCACCAGATTCCTCCGCCTGGGCTCGTTGTAACTCCAGGTCACCCTCCATGCGCTCCAAGATCGCGCCGAAGGTCGGCTCGTCGCGAATCGACTCGAAGAACGGGTTCAACATCATCCACCCCGGCCGACGATACCCCAGCTCTGCGGCACGCTGAAGTGCCACTAGCGCTCCGTCCGAGTCGCCCTGTACGGCGTGTAGGCCGGCTAGTCTGACGAACAGGTGCGGATCCGTCTCCCCTCGCTCTAGGGCAGCCCGACCGCGCCGTTCAGCGGCTTCGAATAGAGCCAACGCCTCGGTCGTGCGTCCCGTTTGGTGGAGCGCCATCGCGAATGTCTCGCCGACGGTAAGAGGTAACCAGATGATGCCTTGATCGGGGAACAGTCGCGCGGACGTGGCGAGCAGTTCCGTTGTGCGCTCGGGCTCTCCAACGAGTAGCAGGACGACGGCCGCGGCGTTCGTGACCTCGGGTTCACCCGGATACGCGTCGAGTACGGAGTCCGCCAAGAGCACGGCCGTATCCGGCCGACCTTCCTCGAGCGAGAACCACATCTCGCTAACGGTGAGCCGTGAAAAGGTGCCCGCGGTCGCCCTACCCAGCTCGAGCCAGGCACTCGCTCGGCGCCGATCGAGTGGTCGAAGCGGAGCCACAGAGTGCCACCAGAGATTCGGATCACCAGGATCGTCGCCAACGGCCTGGAGTGAGAGATCCAAGCCGAGTGCTTCTTGGCCGGCTACGGACAAGAAGTACGAATAGTCGGGCGCGAACAGGGCGTTGCCCGGATCCAGGCGCAGTCCCTCCTCCCACGTGCTCATCGCTTCCTGAATCAATCCCACCGCCTGAAGCGCTCCACCCAACAGGGAGAGAGCTCGCGTGGACGTCGGCTCCAGTTCGACTGCGCGACGCGTGAACGCCAGCGCGCTGTCTCCGGCGTTCTCATCGCCGAGCCGGACCAGCCAGGTGTACTTCCATCCGAGCTCGGCCCAGGCATCGACGTAGAGTGAGTCCGCTGCGAGCGCGGCCTTCAGAAGAGCGATGGCGGAGCGCGCCTCCTCGGGAATGTTGCCTCGCAGAGCGCCCGCCCGGAGATACAAGTCATACGCAACGGGGCTTGTCGTAGGAGCCTCCGTCAGGTCCGATACCTCCGACTCCCCGAGCTGTCGGCGAAGTGAAGTGGCGATGGACAGGGCGATCTCCGTTTGCATCTCGAAGACGTCGGACAGAGACCGGTCGAAGGAATCTTCCCACGTGTTCGCGTTGGTCGCCGCATCGACGAGCGCGGCCGAGATTCGCACCGCTTCGCCGTCCTTCCGGACACTCCCGGAGAGGAACGATCGAGCCCCCAGTTGCCTTGCGACGCTGTCGAGAGGGAGCCCCATCACGGCGACTCGTTCCACGGCGACTCGGTTCAGCACACGGATACCATCTACGCGACTCAGCTGCGAGGTGATCTCCTCCGTGAGACCACCGGCCAGATACGCGTCGGCCGGATCCGGTGAGAAGTTGACGAACGGAAGGACCGCGATGCTCGGTGTGTCGGCCGCTGCGGGGGCTTCGTTCGAGCGTGGGTCTGATACAAGGACCCTCAGTCCCACCACAGTGAGCAACATGATGACGGCCAGAATCGCCACCTCCGCCCATGTGACCTTCTGCCGGCCGCGTTCGCCGTGAAACCAAGCTACGACGAGGACGACGAAGAACCCCATCGTCAGAACGATCGTAGCCCCCCGAACGACCCCGGTCCCCAGATCGAACGTCTCGGCCAGAAAGTCGAGGACCTGTAAGAAGGCCCAAGCCCCGGCGGCGTATCCGATGCCCCAACGGATCAGATGTCTATCACGGAACCGCTCGATCAGACCGTCCAACGCGCCCCCTACGTCGTCAGGTGACACGCACTGAAGTGATCCGGTCCGACCTGCTTCAGCTCGGGCGTTTGCTGCGCACAAATCGCCTCAGCCCGAGGACACCGGCTCCTGAAAACACATCCAGATGGCGGGTCCAGGGGACTCGGGATGTCGCCGACCAGCACCGTCCGCTTCCGCTGCTTCCCGGGGTCCGGCACGGGGACAGCGGAGAGAAGCGCGTCCGTGTAGGGATGGTTCGGTGACGAGTAGAGCGAGCTTGCCGGGGCAACCTCCATAATCTTCCCCAGGTACATCACGAGCACCCGGTCGCAGATATGCTCTACGACTGCGAGGTCATGCGCGATGAAGAGCATGGTGAGGTCGAGTTCGTCCTTCAGGTCGGACAGCAGGTTGATGACCTGCGCTTGGATCGACACGTCGAGCGCTGAGACGGGCTCGTCGGCTACGAGGAAGTCGGGGTTCACCGCGAGTGCCCTAGCGATCCCGATGCGTTGGCGCTGGCCTCCCGAGAATTCGTGGGGGAAGCGATCCAACTGGTCGGGGGAGAGGCCGACCTGCCGCATGAGTTCGATAGCGCGATCCTCTCTCGAGGCAGGCGATCCGATGTCATGAAGGGCCAGCGCGTGTCCGATCACCGTGCGCACGCTCTCTCGGGGGTTCAGGCTCGCGTACGGGTCCTGGAAGATGATTTGCATCCTCTTCCGGAAGCGACGCATCTCCTTCTTCGAAAGCGAAAGGATATCCGTGCCGTCGAACGTGATGCGGCCGGACGTCGGTTCTTCGAGGCGAAGGACGAGACGGCCGATCGTGGTCTTACCCGAGCCGCTCTCGCCGACGAGACCGAGTACCTCTCCTCGACGGACCTCGAACGTGACACCGCTGACCGCCTGTACCTGATCGACGACCCGATTCAAAGCTCCCCCTCGCACCGGAAAGCGTTTGACCAGCTCTTCGACCTTGAGGAGTGCCTCGCTCATTGGGCCTCAGTGTTGCTGAGGTCCAACTCGCGCCACCTGTGGCACCGAGCTTCGTGTCCTGCGGCTACGCTTTCGAGCGGCGGCGGGTTCGTGGAGCAGGCCGGGACTGCGTGCGCGCATCGGGGTGCGAAGCGACACCCCGGCGGTACTTCGGCGGTCGAGGCGACTTGCCCAGGGATCGTTCTCAGATGTCCGCCCTTGCTTGCGCTCCCCAGCCGAGGAATGGAAGCGAGCAGACCGGCGGTGTACGGCATGCGAGGTCGGGCGAAGATCTCCTCGACCGGCCCGGATTCCACGACCTGCCCGGCGTACATCACGACGACGCGACGCGCGATCTGGGCGACGACACCGAGGTCGTGGGTGATGAAGATGATGGCCATCCCGAGCTCTCCTTGGAGCTCGGCCATGAGGTCGAGAATCTGCGCCTGGATTGTGACGTCGAGGGCCGTCGTCGGTTCGTCCGCGATGAGGAGCCCCGGACTGCACGCTAGGGCCATCGCGATCATCGCACGCTGGCGCATGCCCCCGGACATCTCATGCGGGTGAGCGTCGACTCGTTTCGAAGGCTCCGGAATTCCAACCCGTTCGAGCATTTCGATCGCTCGGGAGCGAGCCTCAGTCTTCGTGAGACCCTGGTGCTCGACGAGAACTTCAGCGATCTGAGTGCCCACGGTGTGGACTGGGTTCAAGCTGGTCATCGGTTCCTGGAAGATCATCCCGATCTCCCGGCCGCGTACCCCTCGCATTTCCTCTTTCGAGAGCTTGGTCAGCTCGCGCCCTCGGAGCTCAATGGATCCGCCCGTGATCTGTCCGATCCGACGGGGGAGGAGCTGCATGATCGAGAGGGCCG
Organism: Longimicrobiales bacterium; assembly: GCA_965223235.1. Classification (GTDB taxonomy): domain Bacteria; phylum Gemmatimonadota; class Gemmatimonadetes; order Longimicrobiales; family Gaopeijiaceae; genus UBA2589. The sequence goes on along the minus strand of CBDCVV010000005.1, from coordinate 354,398 downwards.
TCACAGACTTCCCTGATCCACTCTCACCGACGATCGCGAGGGTCTCGCCCGCCTCGACAGAAAAACCGACGCCATCGACGGCCACGATCGGCGGACGTCGACTGAAGACAAAGCTCGTTTGGAGCTCCCGTACCTGGAGGAGGGGCGCCTCGCTCACTGAGTCGTCACCGGAGTCCGAGCTCGTCGAGAGCTTCGGCGACACCGTCGAGATGTGAGAGATGCATCGAGGCATAGTTCGGTGAGAGAACGACGCCGTCGCCGCCTGCGCGGTACGTCGCCATCACGGATCGGTATACGATGTCCTTCGAGCACTTGGCCGTTTCGGGTCGGGTCCGAGGGGCGTCCACACCGATCCCCATATAGACCGCTGCTTTCCCGTCGACCCCGCGGACCGCATCCACACACTGCCCGTGTACGTAGGTATCGGGATCCATTCCGGTGGCAACGAGGTCGGCGTAGGCCGCCTCGTTAATCCCCAAGATGCGGAAGAGAGCTCGGGTAGCCTCGTCGGGTTCGAAGTCCCGGAGAATAGTCGTCCGGAGGAAGCCGAGTTCTCTCGTCCAGACTTCCCCAGCCTGATGTTGGTACGTGATCGGCTTCACGAAGTCGGCGTAGCGCGTCTGCTCCAACCACGGCCACTGAGCGCGTCGGATGAGGTTGAAGTGGTTCCGGTTCCACACGTTGAGACCGAAGGGGAGATCGGGTTTACACCACTTCACGAGGCCGTACAACTCGCGATCCAGATCCTTATTCCGCTCGAGCCAGAACTTCTCCCACACGAGCGCCATCGGGTTGTCGAGGAGCACGCGTAGGAAGGTCACGAGAGGCCCGTCGACGAAGTGCTTCCCAGCCGCGGCTTCTTGCATGAAGTCGTAGAGTCGCAGCATCGCATCGCGACACGCTTCTACGTTGATTCCGCGTTCGAGCGCTTCTCGGCGGGCCGGTTCGGAGAAGTCTCCGGGCGCACCGCCCTGTATCAGGGTATCGAGAGGTGAGTTGCGCTCGTTGCACCACATGACCCCGTCGAGCGGGTGATTGCGAACCTGGTCCTCGATCATCGAGTGAATCCACCGGCGGTACTCCGGATTCGATGTCGAGGGGGATCCTCCGATTCGGCCGAAGAGGTCGACTTCCATTGCTTGGGCGAGCTTCGGAATCTCGACGTTCCCCGCGGAGCCGTGACCCGCATACTTGAAGAAGGGCTCCATGAGTTCGATGTACACCTTCATCCCCCGCTCGTGGGCCTCCGGGATCACCATCTTCAAGACGTCTCGGCCCTCGAACTCCGGATCGCGACTCCGGTAGTCGGCCATGAAGGTGTCGGTGTAGTACCGCGGGTCGGGCTCGAAGTAGGCTCCGCCGCGCATCTGGTACGGCTCCGGAACACCGTGGTCGGGCCAGCCATCGAGCTCGTGGCTGATCGATCGTCCGGACTTCAGCCCCAGCCAACTGACTGTGCCGAGCATCAGGACATTCACCCCGACCCGGTTCTGTAGTGTGTCGAGGACCGAGTCGACGCCCTCGTCCACGAAGCTGATCGGGCTGACCTGTATCCCGACGAAGCGGTCGTCCGATTTGCCGTTCATGAGGAAGACCTGGCGGAGGAAGTAAAGTCGGCGATGCGAGTGACCGCTTCTTGGATCATCGGAAGTGGCTGGAGATAGCTGATGCGGATGTAGTCGGTGCTTTCATCGCCAAACATGGTCCCGGGGAAGAGCATCACGCCTGTCTCCTCCAACAGTCGAAGGCAGAAGTCCGGACTGGGCAAGCCGGAGCTCGAGACATTCGTGTATATGTAGAAGGCGCCGCCCGGGTGACCGTAGGTGAAGCCGATGTCATCCAGGGCTGGCATGAGCCATTCTCTGCGACGCGCATAGGCAGCGATCATGTCGTCGATCGGCTCTTGCGGGCCTTCGAGTGCGGCGAGCGCCGCGTGCTGGCTGATGCTACATGCGTTGATGGATAGGGTGTGGCGGGGCTCGGTCAGCTTGGCGACGACGTCCTCCGGGGCGGCCAGGTACCCGACGCGCCACCCCGTCATCGCGTACGTCTTGGAAAAGCCGTTCAGCGTGACGGTCCGTTCGCGCATCCCCGGAAGCGTTGCGATCGAGAGGTGCTCATTCGGCGCGTAGATCATTCTTCCGTAGATCTCATCGGCGATAATGATGAGGTCGTGGCGGATCGCGAGATCCGCGATCGCGCGGATCTTATCCGGCGGGGTCACGGCCCCGGTGGGATTGTTCGGGGAGACCAGCACGAACATCCGGGTTTGCGGTGTGATCCTCTTCTCGATCTCCGCTACGTCGAGCGCGAAGTCGTCGCGCTCGAAGGTCGGGACGGGAATCGGCGTCCCTCCGCAGAGGCGTACTGCCGTGTCGTACGAGGTGAAACGCGGGCTGGTGATCAGCACGTCGTCACCGGGAGTGCAGAGTCCCAGCATCGTGAGCATGATTGCTTCTTGGGCACCTGCCGTCACTACGACTTCGTTGGCGCCGTAGTCGAGACCGTACCGTTCGGTGAGGTCCTCCACGATCGCTTCTCGAAGTGGCAGGATCCCGGTAGGGCCCGTGTAGTGATGGTGGTTCGCATCGAGCGCGGCTTTGGCCGCATCGACGATGTGCTGCGGCGTGTGGAAGTCGGGGTCACCTCGTCCCAGGGCGATCACGTCGTCCATCCCCGCCGCGATCCCGAGCATCCGCGTGCGGAATGCCCCATCCTCTTCCACGATTCGGGGCGCGAGTCGATCGAGAAGTACCGTCATCCGTACAGCCTCCGGCCTGCGACGAACGTCGCTTGGACCCGCTCGAGTGCGAAGAGATCTTCATCGGGATTCCCGTCGACGACGATGACATCGGCAGCTTTGCCGACTTCTATGGTGCCGACGGTATCGTGCATCGACGAGACGCGTGCAGCACGGATCGTAATCGAAGCGAGGGCGTCCATGTTGTCGGCGCACACGCCCACTTTGACCATGTGCGCGAGTTCGGGAGCGATCACATCGTGCTCGACGGCCGGGCTCCCTGCGTCCGTTCCGAAAACGATCGGGACGCCGGCCTTTGCCGCGTTCACCAATCCCTCGTAACGCGCGGGGTTGGCGATCGCCTTCTTCCGCTCTTCGATCTTCCACTCGGGGATTCCGAACCTGCGAGCGATCTCCGGCTGACTCTGCTGGACCAAAGGCGCGAACGTCGTCACGATGGGAATCTCCTTCTCCAGGAGGAGGTCGATAGTCGTGCTCGACATCGATCCTCCGTGCTCGACGCAGTCGACGCCGAAGCGGGCGACGCGTTCGATGCACGCGTCGTATGTCGCGTGCGCTGTGATCGGGAGACCGTTGCGATGCGACTCGTCGATCACCGCTTCGAGTTCCTCGTCCGTGAACTCGAGCGTGTCGTGGCACGCCATGATCTTGATGAGGTCGGCGCCCCCCCGAACCTGTTCTCGGACGGCTCTACGCATTTCGTCGGCGCCACTCGCTTCTCGGCACACCCAGTAGGTGTGCCCCCCCGTCTGAATGATCGCTGCACCACACACCTTGAGGCGGGGTCCGGGGAAGATCCCCTGCTCGACGGCTTGCTTCGAGTAGAGATTCATGTCGTGGAAGCCCAGGTCTCGGACCATGGTCACACCCGCGCTCAGGCTCTTGAGCATGTTGCCCGCGGCCTTGAACGCCGAAATCGGCTTCGGGTCGTCCATCGACTGACGTGCCAAGTCGTGGATGCCATCCCAGTTCAGGTGGGCGTGGCTATTCACGAGACCCGGCATGATCGTGCCGCCCGTTTCCTCCACGGCAACGTCGCGCGACTCACGCGCGGAGCGAGTCCCCACTGCGACGATCTCGCCGCCCTTGACCTCGACGAATCCGTCTTCGATCAACTCCCCGGCCATCGTCAGAACGCGGCCCTCGAGCACGAGGTGTGACTCCGGGACGTCGAACATCGGCTTGGTGATCTTGTCGTATCGCCATGCGGCGGGCTCGGGCATGCTACGGGCTCCTCAACGAAGGTGTGTTCGGATGTATTGGATCGCCGCTCAGCACGGCAGGACTCTGGACTCGGGAGGGTGGCGCCTCAAGAAGTTGCTTGCCAACTCGACGTGCCGGTCGTGGACGATGAGGGTATCGATCGTACGCCAGCCGTCTAGGCCCGGTCGGTAGATACCAGGTTCGCACGAGAACACCATTCCACCCGTCACCGCGGTCTCGTCCCCCGGTGCGAGCCATGGGGCCTCATGGCCCTCGACCCCCATTCCGTGACCAATCCGATGCCGAAGGGCTGAGGCGAAACCGGCCCGTCGAATCGGGTCCAGAGCGGCGTCGTTCACCTCTGAACAGGTCACCCCCTCCTGGAGAGAGCGACAGGTCGCGGCGGCGGAGTCGGTCATCGCGCGCATGATGCACGCCTGAGCTTCCGAGATGTCGCCGACGACGATTGTCACGCCACTCTCGGCGTGGTAGCCGCCGATGCTGCACCCGATTCCCGCGATCACGGGTTCGCCGGGCTGTGGAGCTCGGGCCGTGATGGAGCCGTGCGGTAGAGCCCCGCGTGGACCCGAATGCAGGGACGCCGTGATACCCATCTTGGTTCCCCGGAACGCCTCGCCGTGGGCGGAAGCCAGCAGAGAACGCACATGATCGGTGCAGTCGCTGAGGAGGTCCGCTTCCGTTCCTCCCTGGCCGATGATGTCGCCTCCGCGTTCGAGGAGTCGCTCGAGCACACAGTCCGCGAAGTGCGCCGCCTCGCGGATCAGAGCGAGCTCACTCTCTTGTTTCACGCTCCGCTCAGGGAGAACGTGGTCCACGAGGTCTAGCTGCGATACGGTCGCCCGGGCTTGGTCGAGCAGGGTGGCGTCGAGCGCATCGATTGCGATCCGTGTCGCACTCGCCTCTTCGAGCATCCAGAGCTCCGGCGGTGTGACTCCTGGGTACTCCGCATATGTTCGGACCGAGACACCTGGGACATCCTCCGCGACCTCGCGTTCGAGGAAGGGGACGAGGAGGATCGGGTCGCCGTCGACAGGTAACCACAGTCCGGTAGGGCGTTCGTTGACCGAGAAGTGCCACCCCGTGGCATAGCGGACGTTGCCCGGCGCAAGAACGAGGAGCCCGTCCAGGGAGTGGCTTCGAGCTCGCTCCCTGAGTCGATCTCGTACGCCTTCATAGAAGGACGGAGGAAGAGGAGCCAGCGACGAAGCGCCACTCTCGGAGGTGGTCGGTCCTCTTCCGCTCAAAGGGTCGCGTCTTCCCACGGACCGACGACGTCGATCTGCGCGTCGACGCCCAGCTCGGCTGCGAGCGCTTGTAGGTCGGCGAGCGCCTCGGGCTCGAGAGGTACCCCGACCGCGGATTTCCTCTCGACCCGACGAGCTTCTTGTTCGCCAGGAATGAGAATCTCGTCGAAGCCGGGGCGGAGCGCGCGCGACTTCACCATCTCCGCGAAATCGTCCATCCGACGACGAAACTCCGCCAACGGCATGAACCATTCGATGTCGAGCGCGATCAGGGTATGGCTAACGTCCCACTTTTTGGGATCGGCGTACGGGATGAGCCCATACCCACCCCCGCTGATGACTCCGGTGAGTACGTCCGTCATGAAGGCGAGACCGTACCCCTTGTACTGCCCAATCCCCAAGAGAGCGCCGGCCATTGCGGCGTGCGGGTCGTCGGTCTCTTCGCCGTCGGGGGTCAGCGCCCAATCGCGCGGCATGGGCCGGCCTTCGGCGGCATGCCAATTCATCATGCCTTTCCCGGCGGTGGTGAGCGCGATGTCGAGCACGGCTGGGAAGCCGAGTCCCGTGGGTACCGCGATCCCCCACGGATTCGTACCCACAACCCCCTCACGACCGCCCCAGGGGGCCATCTCCGGCCCTGCGTTCGTCAAAGCAATCCCAATACACCCGGCCTCCGGGCCCAGGCAGGCATGTACGGCGCTCGAGCCGAAGTGAGTCGAGTTGCGTACGATCACCTGACCGATTCCGCACTCTTTGGACTTCTCGATCGCCAGCCGCATCGCTCGGGTCGCAGCGACGGTACCGATGCCGTTGTGGGCATCGACGAGTGCGAGCGCAGGACTCTCTTTGACGACCTCCCACTCGGCCGACGCGTCGATGAACTTCTGCGCGAAGCGGTCCTGGTACTTCCGTAGCTTCTTCACTCCTTGGCCGTGGCCCGGGTGGAAGCGAAGCTCCGAGAAAACGAGGGCTCCTCCGAAGATCTCGGCTTCATCGTGTGGGAGCCCCATCGCGCGGAGCACCTCGTACACGAACTTCTCGAGGCTGTCGCGGGTCACCGCGGTCATGGGGAGGTGCGTCATGTGTCGAGTCCCAAGAGGTTCACGATGTTGGCCTCGTCGTGATGGAAGCTGCCGAGTTGGTCGGCTGGGGCGGTCATGAGGACGGCGATCCCGGGGCCGTACCCGGCGCGCGGACCATTCGTGGACGCCACAACGCCCATGGCTCGGGCGCCGCGCAGATAGCCGTGGTTGTATCGACTGTCCGTGTCCTCTAGCGCGATAAGATCACCGAGTCGGAGATCGTGGAGTCCCAGCTCCGAGAGGAGCTCGGTGTCGGTCGACTGGAGGTGGATGCTGCCTCCCTCCGAGGTCAGCCCCACTCCGGCCCCTACGAGGTGGGCGGGGACGTGCGCCCGCACACCGAAGGCGATCTGGCCGTCCCGTTCTTCGTAAGGCAAGGCACCCAGGAGTCGGGGCGAGATGCCTTTCATCGTCACGTCGGGGTGCCCAGTCAGGACCAGGCCGGTTCCCTCGGCCCGGACCAAGATCTGATCACCCACAGCCATTCGGCTTCGATCCGCTTTCGCGAAGTGGACGATGACCTGCTCAGAGAACCTACCCGACTTCCCAGTCACCACGCCGGTGGCGCCTGCGGCGCTCCCGGTCATGACCTTGGCCCGGTTCCCGATGCACGCGAAGACGTTGAGGCCCCGATTCTGGTTGTCGTCTTTCTGCCGGATGCTGACGCCAGGGTGAATGCAATCGGCGGCCCACCCGAAGGCGCGATCCCCGACGGAGACGTTGTAGACGATCCCTCCATAGGTGGGGAGGAGAAAGGGCGTCCCGTCGGCGGCGAGCCGGTACGGCTCCGCCGGGAGTCCCGGGAAGCCTGGGTGTGCGATGTGTCCGGACACGGAGACGGCGACGAGGTCGGCCTCGTTGGTGGGGAGCGTAGCGTGGTCCGTCATGCTGCTCCTCGGATTCCGAGTGTGTGTGCGATGTTCGCTGCGGGGTCGATGTGAAAGTCGAGTTGCTCTGTCGGCCCGGTGACGAGTGTGAGAATACCGGGACCGTGACCGGTCATGACCGAGTCGCCGTGGATACAAAGGCAGATCGCGGTCCACCCTCTCCGGTACGAGCGTCCGTAGCGGTGATCGACGTTTCGGATCCCGATTACGTCGCCGAGTCGCATCTGATCGATTCCCAAGTCGGCCATGAGCGCCCGGTCCCCAGACATCAGATCTTGGTCGACAAACTCGGCGTTCAGTTCGGCGCCCGACCCCATGATGCGCGGAGGAAGTTCGATCGCGACCGGACATTGGATCACACCATCTACCAGGCGGAGGTGTAGCGCGTCCGCAAGTGCCGGGCTCGTCTTCTTGAACTCGATCTCCGGGTGGTCCGTGAGCCGAATGCCCCGACCGACCGTCCGAATCTGAACCGAGTCTCCGATCGTCATCTCCTCGAGGACTTCAGGAGCGAAGTCGACCAGGATGCGAGCGTGCTCTCCCGTCACGACTCCTTTGGCTCCTTTTGCAAGTCCCGAGACGACTTCAGCCTCATTCCCGATACACGTCAGGTAGTGGAGCGCGAAGTCGGCTCGTTCTTCCTCGTGCGCGATGGAGACACCCGGTTCGACGTGGTCGCCAGCCCAACCGAAGGCTCGATCGCCGACCCGAGCGCTGTACGTGATGCCCGACATGCCGGGAAGCATGACCCCGACTCCGTCGGGCCATGGGGTGTATCCCCCCCGTCGCAAAGCGGGTTGGGTCACCCGCCCCGTAACGGCCATCTCGACCAACTCGTCGACGTTCCAGTGAAGCTTTCCGCTCATAGTTCTCCGATCGCTTGACAGCATCGCCGGGGGCACGGCACGTTGCCCGGCCAATTGTCGACAACATACAGGCCGCGACGCGTAGAGGCCAACCGCATGGGATACAACGATTTACTAGTCCGAATGGGGGAGGTGAACGACCTCCTTTGCTCCAAATCAATGCTCAGTTGGGATGCTCGGACGATGATGCCGAGCGGGGGAGCCGAGACGCGAGCCAAGCAGTTGGCCACCCTCACGGTCTTCGCACGGAACCATCTGGTGTCGGACGAGTCGCGTCGACTCCTCGACCTCGCGGAGTCTGAGACCGCGAACCTCGCGGAGGACAGCGTCGAGCGCACGATCTGCGCTCAGGTCCGCGAGGCGATCGACTACCACCTCCGGATTCCGGCCGAGCTCGTCCAAAGGCGAACCGAGATCGGATCGAAGGGCCAGCACATCTGGGCCAAGGCCCGTCAGGACAGCGACTATGCGGCGTTCGCACCGGTGCTCGAAGACACGATCGAGTTAAACCGCGAGATGGCCGAGTGCATCGGGTACGAGGTACATCCGTACGATGCTCTGATGTACCGCTTCGAGCCCGGGGAGACGATGGCGTCGCTCCAGCCTCTTTTCGCAAAGCTGCGTGAGGGGTTGCTCCCGCTCGTGCGCGCGATCGGAGAGAAGGAGGCGCCGCGCGTCGACTTCCTCCAGCAGCCCTACGCTGTGGACAAACAGTTGGACTTCGCGCTCAAGATGGCGCGCAAGGTTGGGTACGATACGGACCGGGGTCGCCTCGATCTGACGGTGCATCCGTTCGAGATCTCGTTTACCCGAAACGACGTGAGGATCACGACGCGGGTCAACGACGAGTGGATGCCAAAGAGCCTCTTCGGGACGTTGCACGAGGCGGGGCATGGCCTCTACGAGCAGTTCTGCGACCCCGCGTATACGCGAACCCCGCTCGCCACCGACCTCGTCGGCCTCTACGCGGTCGGTGGAGTCAGCTTCGGGGCGCACGAGAGTCAGTCTCGCCTCTTCGAAAACCACGTGGGCCGAAGCCGTGAGTTCTGGGAGCTGAACTACGGCGAGTTACACGACACCTTCCCAGACCAGCTCGACGGTGTCGATGCGGAGACCTTCTGGCGGGCCGTGAACCGTGTCGAACCCGGCTTCGTCCGGGTGGAGTCGGACGAACTTACGTACGACTTCCACGTCATGCTCCGGGTCGACCTCGAGGCGGCCATGATCGACGGGAGTGTTTCCGTCGCCGAGCTTCCGGAGGCGTGGAACGCGAAGGTGCAGGAGTATCTCGGCCTCGACGTCCCCAACGATCGTTTGGGAGTGCTCCAAGATGTGCACTGGTCGTCCGGACAAGTCGGGACCTTCTGCAACTACACGATCGGAAACGTCATGGCCGGACAGCTCTTCCACACGGCGAAGCAGGATGATCGAGTCCGCGAGGGGATGGCCAGTGCGGACTACCACCCGCTGCGCGAATGGATGACCGAGCACGTCCACCGGCACGGCCGGCGCTACTCCCGGGAGCAGCTCCTCGAACGCTCCACGGGCGAGGGGCTCGAGCCGAGTTACTACATCGACCACCTCTCTTCGAAGTACTCCGAGATCTACGGGATCTGATGCCCATGACGACTCGCCGCCGCCTCGCGCAACGTGTTCAACTGAAAGACAAGCACATCGTCACGAAGATGATGGACTTGGCGACCGGGCTTCCCGACGTGATCAAGCTGGGACGAGGAGACCCCGACCTCGACACACCGGCACACATCATCAAAGCCGGCCAAGAGGCACTAGGGTCGGGGGCCACTCATTACACTCACCCCATGGGCATGCCGGAGCTACGGCAGGCTATCGCGGACAACATTGCTGCCCACGGGGGCGCCCAATACGACCCGTCCGAGATCGTCGTCACTCCGGGAGGGCAGCAAGCGATGTTCATCATCGCGCTCGGCCTCCTCGATGCCGGGGACGAACTCCTCATCCCGTGTCCTGGGTACAACCCGTACCTCCAGGCGGCGGAGCTGACCGAAGCCAAGCTTGTCGAGGTCCGCACCTCGATGGAGACGAACTTCACACTGACCGCCGAGATGGTGCGGGCACACGTCACTCCGAAATCCAAGGTCTTGATCCTCATCAATCCGGGGAACCCGACGGGTACGGTCATTCCCCCGGACGAGGTCGAGCGGATCTGCGAGGTGGCGATCGAGCACGACCTGATCGTCGTGTCCGACGAGATCTATGCGCGGATTACCTACGACGGGCACCGGGCCCAACCCGTGGCATCGCTGCCGGGAATGCGTGAGCGGACCATCACACTCTCCGGCGTCTCCAAGGCGTACGCGATGACCGGGTGGCGTGTGGGGTACTTTGCCGGCCCCTCGGATCTGATGCCGGCGTTGGCCGAGATCCACCACGCCTTCGCCATTTCGACGTCCGCTGTGGGCCAGCACGCCGCGTTGGCCGCGCTCACCGGTCCCCAGGATTGCGTCGAAGAGATCCGACAGACCTTCGACGAACGTAGACAGGTGCTCTGCTCGGGCCTCGACGATCTCGGGATCCCTTACGCCCAACCAGAGGGCGCGTTCTACGTCTACGCTCGAGTGGCCGAGACCGGCGTCGAGGCGACCGAGTTCTGTGAACGGCTGCTCGCGGAGGGTCAGGTCATGATCTTCCCCGGCAAGATCTACGGAGACTACACCGACGACTTTGCCCGTATGTCGTTGACGCAGCCGGTGCCACGTATCGAAGAGGCGTTGACCCGCATGAGACGGGTCGTCGAGTCGATCCGCGCCGAACAGGCTGCCGAGTAGCTGATTCTCTTACGAACGCCCATTGAGAGCTCCATCACGAGGACCACAGTGAAATCCGACAACCCGAACGTTCGTGGCATCAAGCACATGGCCTTCGCGGTCAAAGACGCCGATGAAGCGCTCGCTTCCTATGCGCGCTTCCTCCATGTGCCGGCCGATACCGAGATCGAGTTCTATCCCAAGTCGAAGAACCGTGTGGCTCTCTTCTATCTGGGGGGGATCGAGTACCAGCTGTGCCAGTCCACGGAGCCGGACGGGCGCTTCGCGAAGTGGATCGACGAGAGGGGTGCTGAAGGGCTGCACCACATCTGCTACGAGGTGGACAACATCGATGACGCACTCGCGCATGCTGAGAAGCAAGGCGCAACGCTGCGGATCTGTCAGGCGTGCCAGGTCAAGGGCTCCCATCCTCACCCCGAAGGGTGGGTTGCGTTTCTCGACGACGAGGCCGGCGGTATCGAGATCGAGTTCATGCAGGTCTACACACCGGAGCAGTTGAAAGAGTACGAGGACTACAAGGGGATCTGACCTCGTGGACCGCCCACGCGACTTCATCGGATACGCGGACCGTCCGCCGGATATCGAGTGGCCGGGCGGAGCCCGCCTGGCTGTGAACTTCGTGCTCAACATCGAAGAGGGTGCCGAGTATTCGATCCCGGACGGTGATCATCGCTCCGACGCGACGCTCTCCGAGGTGTCGACGCCGAGAGTGCCGGTTGGGGATCGCGATCTCGGCGCGGAAAGCATGTTCGAGTATGGGAGTCGGGTGGGCTTCTGGCGGATCCAACGACTTTTTGAAGACCGGGGCCTCCCGCTCACAGCCTTCGCATGTGCGGTTGCGTTGGAACGGAATCCCGCGATCGCTCGGGTGATCCGTGAGAGCGATTGGGATGTCGTCGCGCACGGACGGCGGTGGGTCGAGCACTACCTGCTGACGGAAGAAGCGGAGCGTAGCGAGATCGCGGAAGCGCACTCGTCGATCGAAGGCACCACTGGGAAGGCTCCCAAAGGCTGGTACTGCAGGTACGCGCCGTCACTCGCTACCCGTCGTTTGGTGGTCGAGCATGGGGGCTTCACGTACGACAGCGACGCGTACAACGACGAGTTGCCCTATTGGGTCGACGTCGCTGGGTCGGCTCACCTCGTGGTCCCGTACTCACTCGCGACGAACGACGCGAAGCTCGTCGGTGGGCCGCTCGTCACCGGTCGGGCGTTCGGCCAGCACCTAATCGACGCCTTCGAGGTGCTGAGGGCAGAGAGCGAGCTGCACCCGAGAATGATGTCGGTCGGCATGCACGCTCGCATCCTCGGACAACCCTCGCGGATCATCGGGCTTCACCTCTTCCTCGACCATCTCCAAGCCCGCAATGACATCTGGGTGTGTCGCCGTGGAGACCTCGCGGACCACTGGCGACGGGTTGCGCCAGCCGAGGCTTCGTGATGCTGCGCGCGACCGCTCCCGATTCGGATGCCTTCGCACCGTTCGGAGCGTTCATCGATCCTCCGTTCGAGTATGGAGATCGCGCAGTGTTCAGCGAGTGGCTCCGACCTCTCGAGGGCCGAGAGCAACAGTGTCATGTGAATCGAGTGCCTCAATCGACTCTGCCTCTGACCGTCGATCAGGTCGAGCGCCATCCACATGCGGCTCAGCTGTTCATCCCGATGGGGTTCGTTACCCGGTACCTGATTACCGTCATGCCGTCGGCCGATGACGGCCGACCGGACCCCGACCGGGCTCTAGCGTTCGCCGTGCCCGGATCGCGCGGCGTGGTCTACGCCCCCGGGACGTGGCATACCGGGATTGCTGCACTGGACGGTCCCGCGAGCTTCGCGGTTTTCATGTGGCGCGGTGGTTCCGATGACGACGACTTCCGTTCGGTAACGCCCTTCGAAGTGGTCGACGCCCAGCTTACAGATGTGGCATCCGAATGACGGACGTCGCCCTCTCGCCCATCGAGCAGACGCCACTCCGGGTCCAGGTCGCGGATCGACTGCGCTCTGCGATCGTCACCGGCAAGCTCCGGCCTGGAGAGCTCCTCACGGAGACCGCACTGGCCGAGCAGATGCAGGTCAGCCGCGCGCCCGTGCGAGAAGCGATTCAAGACCTTCAGAACGATGGCTTGGTGGAGACGGTGGCCTATCGTTGGAAGCGGGTGAAGCCCCTTACCGTCCGGGAGGTCGTGGAGATCTGTGAGATGCGCCAGCACTTCGAGGTGCTGGCCGTCCGGAGAATCATCGAACGCGGCACGGCAGTCGAGGGGCTTTGGGCGCCGTGTCGCGAAATGGAGGAGGCGGCAGACGAGGGGGACCGGGAGGCGTTGGTGGCTGCCGACGAGGCGTTCCATCGTGGAATGATCCAGCTATCGGATCATCACCTGCTCGGTCAGATGTGGGCAGGCATCTACCTCCGGATTCACCAGATCATGTCGCTTCGCTTCGACGAAGATGTCGATCTCGCCGACATCGCTGCGACGCATCCGCCGATCGTTACCGCTCTGGAGCAGGGTGATGAAGCGACGGCGATCCGGCTCGTCGCGGAGCACGCGAGCGCGCTATCGGATTTCGATCCTGCGAGCATTGCAGAGGCCCCCGATTGAGTCGACGAGTGATGATCACGGGTGGCGGCGGCTTCGTCGGTTGTGGGCTCGTCGAAGGCTTTGCCTCGATGGGTTGGGAGGTTGTTGCGGTGGATACCCACTTCGACTCGCCTTCCGGCCATCCGAGGGTCCGCCAGGTGAGAGGAGAGTTGGAGAGCGGAGTGCTACGGGATGAATCGCCCGTGGATCTCGTGATTCACGGTGCTTGGGTGACGACGAGCCCGGCGGATCTAGGGATCAGTGATTCCGATTACCAGCAGCTGAACTTGGGGCCCCTCGCGGTATCGCTCGGGTGGGCGGCGGAGGGCGGCGCGCGGGCCTTCGTCTTTCTCAGCTCGTCGGGCGTGTTCAGCGCGAACGACGGTGGGCGCTTCCTGTCAGACGACGACATCCCGACTGGCGATTCTCCGTATGCGAGGGCCAAGCGAGATGGAGAGAAGCGGGTGCTCGCCGAGAGTAGTGAGAAGTTGGCCACGCATGTGGTGCGCCTCGGCTACCTGTACGGGTCCTCGGAGAAGCCTCGGGCGACCCGACCCGGTGTATCTCTAGTGGGAAAATGGATCTCGGATGCTCGGGAAGGGCGCCCTCTCCGTGTCCGTGCCGACAATCCGATCCGCGACTGGACTCAGGTGCCCGACCTGCCTCCTGCGGTTAGGCGGGTCGCGGACTCACCTTCCGCCCGCCGTCCACTTCACCTAGGGGCTCCGTACCCGTTGCATGACCGTGAGGTCGCGGAGTTGATCGCGGCCGAGTTCCCTGGTGCCGTGCTGGAGGAAGGCCCCGAGGGTCCACCGGTGAAACCGCCGATGCGACCCAGTGACGTCCCCGAGGTGCGGGACTCTACGTGGGCCCACCCGCGGCAGGGCATCGCTTCTTCAGTCCGATTGGAGGCCGTGGCGTGAGGCCCCTTCGCTTCGTGATGGTCGGACTCGGGGCTCGCTCGCACATATGGCGAAGGGTGCTCGGAGAGCATCCGGATTGTCGGCTCGTCGGACTCGTCGAGGTCGACTCCTCTAAGCTCGCTTCGGCTCACGCCGATGTGCCAGATGCCGTCGTCGGCGCATCGCTCGCACACGTGCTAGGGTCGGTGGAAGCTGACGTCGCACTCCTGTGTACCCCGCCCGGAGGCCGAGAGGATCAAGTCGCTGCGGCGTGCGCTCGAGGTCTCGCGATCCTGGCTGAGAAACCGCTCGCCGATTCCGTGGAGAGTGCAGAAGCTCACGTTGCGACAGCAGATTCGGCGGGTGTGCCGATTGCGGTGGGACTGAACTTCCGGTACCTCGCTGTAACGAAGGCCATGAAGGCCCTCTTCGCAGAAGATCTCCTGGGTCGTCCCGAGTTCGGCCGCTTCACGTACGAGCGCTGGCGAGATGGACACCTTCCAAGACTGAACAAGTACCCACTCACGATGCCGCAACCGATGCTCTGGGAGCAGTCGATCCATCACTTCGACCTGATGCGGTTCGTCTACGATTCCGATCCCGTCAGGATCTCGGCGCGGACGTTCAACCCCTCGTGGTCGATGTACGAAGGGGACGCGAACGTCGGGGCGCTCGTCTCGTTCGAGAACGGTGTCGAGGTAACGTACCAAGGCACATGGGCGGGCAACTGGCAAAAGATGGGGTTCGAGTGGCGCACGGAGTGTGCTCGCGGGATCGCGCTGCAGCGAGACATGTTCGGCGAGCTCGCGTACGCGATGCGGGCGGACGAAGCGCTCACACCGGTATCCCTGCCCAAGACCGAGCCTTGGCTCGACGATGCGAGGGGCTTGCTGGAGGACTTCGTGAGCCACTTTCGCGACGGTGCTCCGCTTCCGTGCTCGGGGGCCGACCACATCCAATCTCTTCGCATGGTGGAAGCGTGTGTTCGAGCTTCGGCAGGTGAGGGCACCGTGGTTCTCAACGATGAAAACGAGGATGACCTGATATGATCCGTCACTCCACTCCACTCCCGGCCGCTTTCGCATTCATGCTCGGCGCGGCTTTGCTGGCCGGGTGTGCACAGCAAGCCGAAGACACCATCGTGGTTGGCTTGAGCGCGGACATCACGACCTTCGAGCCGGGCATGATTTCGAGCCGAGACAACGCGAACATCGCCAGGCACATCTTCGGTTCGCTCTTCACTCTG
This sequence comes from Longimicrobiales bacterium, assembly GCA_965223235.1. Lineage (GTDB taxonomy): Bacteria > Gemmatimonadota > Gemmatimonadetes > Longimicrobiales > Gaopeijiaceae > UBA2589. The sequence goes on along the minus strand of CBDCVV010000005.1, from coordinate 338,803 downwards.
GGACCGGACGGGGAGCATATCCCGGAGTTGGCCCACACCCTCGACATCACCGAAGACGGAAGGGGCTACATCTACACGCTAAACGAGGGCCTTACCTGCCACGATGGAGAGGCGCTCACCGCGGAAGATGTGGCGTACAGCTTCAATCGCATTGGGGATCCAGCGAACAGATTCACGGGCAACGCACCTGGCTTCGTCTTTACCTCGATTGGCTTCGAGAATGCGGTGGCGCTCGACGACCTTCGTGTGCAGATCAACATCGCGCGCAAGAACCCGATCGCCTTCGGACTCATTACCGAGATCTACGTGTACTGCAAGGACGCGTATGAGCGGATGAGCTTGGATGAGGCGGCGTCCAATCCCATCGGGTCTGGAGAGTACCGACTGGCTTCGTGGACCCGCGGTTCGGAGGTCGTCCTTGAGCGGGTGGGCGAGTCCGCGAACTTCAGCCGCATCGTGTGGCGCATCATTCCAGAAGCGTCGACACGCACCGCCGAATTGATTGCCGGGAACGTCGACATCGTCGCGAACGTCGTGCCGGAGCAAGTCGACGCGATCAACAGTTCGGGTCGAGCCGAGGTCCAGATCGTTTCGGGCACGAGGCGTATGTATGTCGGCTACAACCTCTCCGATGAGCATGCAGCCATGCCGGGTGGGGACGCGATTCAAAACCCCGATGTTCGCCGGGCGCTTCAGTACGCGGTCGATGTCCCGACCATCTGCACCCAGCTTCTTGGGGTGGAGTGCGAGCGGGCCACCGGCCTGGTGAATCCGCAGAACGCGAACCCCGCCCTAACGCCGTACCCGTTCGACCCGGAGATGGCGGAGCGACTCCTCGACGAGGCGGGGTGGCCGCGGGGTGCGGATGGCACTCGTTTCTCGATCCGTATGCAAGCGGGGCAGGGGCGGTACGTGAACGACGTGAATGTCGTACTCGCAGTCGTGCAGTACCTCGAGGACGTCGGGCTGGATATCGAGCTCGAGCTGATGGAGTGGGCGTCCGTGTATACCCCTCTCCTCCGTGAGCGGAGAATGGGCCCGCTCTTCTTCCTGGGAACGGGGGGCGGGCTATGGAGTCCGATCTACGACATGACGGATCTCGCGCAGGTGGGCTCCGGGACCAACTACACGCACTGGGATGATCCGCGGTGGTTCGACCGCTGGCCCGAGTTGGTGAACACCGACGATCCGGACGAGCGGCGGGGGGTAATCGACGAGATGCTCCAGGTCTTCTACGACGACGGTCCCTGGCTTCATCTGTACTTCCAGCCCGACTTCTACGGGGTCTCGAACCGAATCTCCTGGACAGCTCGGCGGGACGAGCATGTCGAGATCTTCGAGGCTTCGCTTCGGTGACTCGTAATGCTCGTCGTGTCGGCGCTTCGCGCGGGATAGAGGGGTAGGTAGGCGTGGGGGCGTATATCCTGCGGCGACTGCTCCAGAGCATAGTCGTCATCATAGGTGTGACGCTCGTCAGCTTTCTCGCGCTCCAAGCCGGAGGGGATCCCACCTATCTCTTCGTGAGCGAGCGGGCATCGGCCGAGGAGATCGAAGCGACCCGTCGAGCGCTCGGCTTCGATCGGCCACTCCATGAGCAGTACCTCAGCTTCGTCGGAGACCTCGCCAGGGGCGACTTCGGTCAGTCTCTCTCCTACCGGCAGCCCGCGATGGAGATCGTCCTCGACGCGCTACCGGCGACGATCGAACTCACCTTGTTTGCACTGACATTGGCCCTCCTCCTCGCGATCCCCCTAGGAGTGCTTGCCGCGATCCATCGAGGGACGGCTTGGGATGGATCGATCACGACGATGTCGATGCTCGGTCAGTCGATCCCGAGTTTCTGGATGGGGATCATGATGATTCTCTTCTTCGGTCTTTACATCCGGCTCTTCCCCATCTCCGGCAACGTCCCCTTTCTTTCTCCTCTCTTCTCGGGGGACTTCGGCACCGCCTTTTCGAATTTGCCGCGCACGCTGTACCACCTCGTGCTGCCAGGCATCGCAGTCGGGACGTATTCACTCGCTCGAAACACGAGGCTGGTAAGGTCCTCCCTCTTGGAGGTGCTCGAGCAGGACTATGTGCGAACGGCCCGGGCCAAGGGCATCTCCGAGCTGCGAGTGCTGGTGCATCATGCACTCAGGAACGCGTGGCTCCCCGTCGTGACGATTGTGGGGCTCGAGTTCGGCTTCCTACTCGGGGGAGTCGTCGTGGTAGAGACGGTCTTTAGTTACCCAGGGATTGGGCGACTCCTCTTCGCGGCGATCAATCAACGGGACATCCCGCTCGTGCAGGCTGGCGTGATTCTCTTGGCGAGCATCTTCATCTTGCTCAATCTGCTCGTGGATCTGGTCTACGTACGACTCGATCCGCGCGTGAAGCTCGCAGGTGGCGGAGGATGAGCGTTGCGACGGCGCACTCCGCGCCACAAACCGAGAGTCGCTTTCGCCGTGAGCTGCGACGCGCAATGCACGTCATGGTCGACGCGCGATGGCCTGTCCTAGCCGTCGTCTTCCTCTCGATCGCCGCTGTTGCCGCGATTTTCGGGGGGTTGTTGGCCCCCTTCGACCCTAACCGCCAGAACCTTCTCGCGAGGTTGGCCGAGCCGATGACCGCCGCGCCGGATGGGGGTGTGTTCTGGCTGGGGTCCGACGCGCTGGGGCGCGACGTCTTCTCCCGCCTCGTATACGGAGCCCGCGTGTCGCTCACCGTGGGCTTCGCGGCCATCGCAGTCGGGGGGACGATCGGGGTCGTGGCAGGTCTGGTGGCCGGATACTTCGGGGGCTGGCTCGACGATGTGATCATGAGGCTCGGGGACATCCAGCTCGCGTTCCCCTTCATTCTGCTCGCGATCATGTTTCTCGTCGTCCTCGGATCGGGCGTCTGGAACCTCGTGATCGTGCTCGGGGTGGGGCAGTGGGTTACCTACGCGCGTATCGTACGCGCCGACACGCTGTCTTTGCGGGAGAAGGAGTTCGTCGAAGCGGCCCGCGCCATGGGCGACAGCACGCCGTCGATCATATTCCGAACGATTCTCCCGAACGTCCTCGCGCCCCTCACCGTCATCGCGTCGTTCAACGTCGCGAGCGTCATCCTATCGGAGGCTGCGCTTTCATTCCTCGGCTTGGGAGTCCCGCCCGAGGTGCCCACCTGGGGGAGCATGCTGGCGGAAAGCCGTGACACGCTGGTCGCGAACAAGTGGTGGCTCGCGGTCTTCCCAGGTGTCGCCATCATGCTGACTGTGCTGAGCTTCAACATTCTCGGGGATTGGCTGCGCGACTTCCTCGATCCGAGGCTGCGCGAGCGGAGTTGAGGAGAATCATCTACACGTCGCCGGATTGGAGAAGTCGATGAAGGTCGGAATCATTGGTGCGAGCTTCGCGAAAGCCGCGTTTCTCCCCGCATTGCGTCATATTCCGGACGCGGAGGTCGTGGCGCTCGCCTCGGCCCGTATGGAGAGTGCGAAGGGCGCGGCGGACGCGTTCGGAGTTCCGCATGCGTACGACGACTGGGAGGCGATGCTCGAGAGGCACTCCTTCGACCTCGTATGCATCGCGACCCCGACGGTGCTGCACGCGCCCCAGACGCTCGCTGCGATCGAGGCCGGTGCGCACGTCCTTTGCGAGAAGCCGACGGCCATGAATGCTGCTGAGGCGGCGGCAATGCTGGACGCCGCCGAGGGCGCTGGGCGGATCCACATGATCGACCACGAGCTCCGCTTCAATCCGAATCGAGCGAAGATCGCAGAGCTGGTGATGAGCGGAGACTTGGGTGAGATCCGGCATGCCAACATCTCCAACATCGGGAGCAGCTGGTGTGACCCAGCGAGCCGCCGTGAGGGCGACTGGTGGAGTTCCGCTGAGATGGGTGGGGGCCGGTTGGGGGCGAACGGAAGCCACCAGGTGGACTTGCTGCGCTGGTGGCTCGGCGAGGTGGCTTGGGTCACCGGAGCTGCTCCTGTGATGGTTCCAGGACGGCGAGATCCGGACACCGACCGAGCGTGGACAGCGACCGCCGATGACGTCGCATACTTCACGGCCGAGATGGAGAGCGGGGCTGTCGCACAGGTATTCATGTCTGGTGTCGCAGCTCACAACATGGGCAACACGACTCGCATCTTCGGGTCGAAGGGAACGCTCGTGCTCTCCAACAACGATGAGCGACTACTCTTCGCGAAGGCTGGAGGCGACTTCGAGGACATTACCGTCGATGACCCCAACGCCTCGTTGGAGGGGCTGAACCCGGGAATCTGGAACGTCTCCGTGCTGGCCCTGATGCAAGAGCTGACAGCCGCAATCCGAGAGGGACGGACACCCCAGCGAGGCGCCACCTTCCTCGACGGGCTCGCGAACCAGAAGGTGCTCGACGCGGTCCGGGTCTCGGGGACCGAGCGCCGTTGGGTGCGCCCGAGTGAAATCTGAGTACGACCACATACAGCTGGAGAGATCAACCGTTGAGCATGCAGCCCATTTACGACTGGATCGACGCCCATCAGGACGAGTGCGTCCGCGATCTGCAGCGTCTCGTGCAGCAGCCTTCGATCTCGGCGCAGGGGGTCGGACTCCGAGAGTGCGCCGACCTGGTTCGCTCGATGATGCACGACGATGGGCTTCCGGCAGAACTCCATGAGTTAGAGGAAGGCCCACCCGTCGTATTCGGTCACCTCGAGGCCGCAGCCGAGGATGCGAAAACCATTCTGTGCTACTCGCATTACGACGTACAGCCGCCCGAGCCGCTCGATGAATGGACGCACGGGGGGCCTTGGTCCGCCGACATCGTCGACGGGGTCATGTACGGGCGGGGCTCGACCGACAACAAGTCGGGTGTGCTGGCCTTCAACAAGGCGGCGAAGGCGTTCCTCGAGGTGCGTGGAGAGGTCCCCGTAGGACTCAAGTTTCTCATCGAGGGTGAGGAAGAGATCGGCTCTCCCAACCTGGCCGCGTGGGCTGCGAAGAATGAGGAGCTCCTCGCCGCGGACGGGATGCATTGCCTCGACGGATCCATGGAGACCGGCACCGCCGTACCCGACGTGTCTTTGGGATTGAAGTCAGTGTTGTTCGTGGAGCTGATTGCGCGGGGAGCGAAGACGGACGTTCACTCGCTCAACTTTCCCCTCGTCGAGTCGCCCGTGTGGGAGCTGATCTGGGCGCTGAACACGATCCTCGACCGAGATCGGAAGATCCTCATCGAAGATTGGGAGGAGGGGATTTGGCAGCTGGGCCCGGACGATGAGCAGCAATTGTTGGACAAGGCGGCACGGGTGGACCTCGACGCCCTCAAGGAAGAGTGGGGCATCTCCGAGTTCGCCCTGGGCCGTGACGGAGTCGACGCGATCAGGGCTCGCACGTATGAGCCAACTGCGAACATCCAAGGGATGATTGCGGGCTACACGGGCCAGGGAAGGAAGACGATCATCCCGTGCGAAGCGCGTGTGCGTATGGATTTTCGACTGATTCCGAACATCCAGCCGGCAGACGCGATCCGAAAGTTAAAGGCGCATCTCGAGAAGCACGGCTTTGGCCACATCGAGGTTCAGGCCTTCGATGGGGCGGAGCCGCCCTACAAGATTTCGGTCAAGGAAGACATCAGTCGGGCCATCATCGCTGCGGCCACCGAGGTGTACGGAGAACTGCCCGTCGTGAACGGGGTCTCGGCCGAGGGGGCGATCCTACGACACGTCTGGATTCCATGCGTTCTGACCGGCTTTTCTAATCCGGGCGCCAACCTTCATGCGCCCGACGAGAATATTGAGATCGGTCGGTACATGCAGGGTATCAAATACGCGGCCGCGATTATGGAGCACTTCGGAAAGACGTAACGGGTACTACTCGTAGCGGAAGGAGAGCCCACTACCGGCGAGCCGCGCCTCGCAGAGAGCATCGAAAGCCTGGCTTTGAGTCTCCGTGAATTCAGCCTTCCATGACCCCACCTGACCCTTCCGGAAGAACTCGCCCAGTTCCTCGATTTCGTGCATGCTGCTGAAGTCTTCCTTGCTCATTGAGTCGAAGTCGGTCTTCGAACGGATGATGTCGAGTAGGTTGTCGTCCAAGGGGTACCCGAGGAATTCTGCTATCCTGGACACGGTCTCGTCGAATTCGAAGCGGAGATCCTCGTACGTCATGAAGTGGACGAAGTCGGAGTTGCGATGCTCCCACCACGACAGGACGTGGTCGAACCAATCTCCTCGCTGAACCTGACCGTTCTGGAACATCTCCAACCAATGCTCGAAGGGTCCCGAGTATCCGCCTGCCCAGCTCTTGTCGCTCTCGAACTTGAAGTAGGAGACACAGACGTCCTTCGGGTTGCGAGCGATGTAGATATGCTTGCAGGGTCCGGCCAGTGGATCGCCCCCAACCGCCATCGAGAACGGCATGTGACTCTTGAAGATTCTCGGGTCGGGATGTGATGCGAGCTCGTCTCGGCTCCTTGGATAGGTGAACGAGCTGGCCACCCAGTGGAGTGAACCCCGGAGGGTCTTCTCCGTCGGGGTCTCTCCCCTGTGGACCAAGAGAAGGAGGATATAGCTCAGCCATGTTGATCCCGACTTTGGAAAGCCGGTAAAGCAGAGATCGCTGTTCCGCATCTCAACGGTTCGCGAAAGCTCGTAGCGACTCGGCGTGATATAGGGTGGCATTACCACGCCATTCATCATTCGGTACTTGTACCCGTAGGCACCGACGTGAATCTCGTCCTGAACCTCGGCGTGCACGTCGTCCTGGTACTTGCCGATTAGAGGGGGATCGGAACTCATGTGCTCGCCTTTTGGTGCGAGAAGGGGGTTCTCTACGTTAGGCTCCGGTTCCACGCGCGACCAAGAGTTTTCCCCGACTAGATCACGAGGCCCTTCTTGAGCGATAGACGATCAGACTCACAACCGGTGGTGGTCGACGGGCAGTCACTGAGCCTGGAAGATCTGGAACGGGTCGCGGCTGCCGGCGCTGAGGTGGTATTGACCCCAGAGCTGCGAATCCGCGAAAGGATTGCGAAGTCATGGAGCATGACGGAGGCGCTCGTCGATGCCGGTAGGGTTGTGTACGGAGTGACCACCGGACCGGGACTAGCGGTCGACACGCAGATAGGGGGCGATCGCGCGGAGGGGTTCCAGTCCAACCTCGTGCGCTTCCTTGGTTGTGGAGTGGGGCCCTACCTCTCGGAAGAGGAGTGTCGCGCGAGTGTCCTCGCGCGAGTCAACTGCTTCGCCCGGGGGTACTCGGGCGTCCGACCTGCGCTCATCGATCGGCTCATGGCCCTTCTCAACCGAGGCGTCACACCGTGCATTCCTGCGCTGGGGTCCGTCGGGGCGAGCGGAGACCTAGTGCCGTCGTCGTACATCGCGGCCGTGTTGATGGGGGAACGCGAGGTCTACTTCGAGGGCAGGATCTGTCCCGCGTCTGAAGCTATGGTGGCCGCCGGAATCGAGCCCATTCGCCCGGCGCCCAAAGAGGCCTTGGCTCTCGTCAACGGCACTACGGTCATGACCGCTATCGCCGGTCTAGCGTCGGAGGCGGCGGCCCGACTGCTGGCCGTGGCCGACGCCTGCACGGCGCTTACCGTCGAGGTCCTCCAGGGTGTGTCCGGAGCGTTCGACCCATTCATCCACGAGATCGCGAAGGGGCACGACGGTCAACGGATCTCAGCCACCCGGGTTCGGACCTTGCTGGAGGGAAGCGAGCTCGTGCAACAGTACGAAGAGGTCGTGGATGCCTTCGGCACCTTGTCCGAGGGGCGGCGTCAGCTAGACACCCCGATCCAGGACCACTACTCGGTACGATGTGCTCCGCAGTGCATCGGCGCGGTGGAAGACGCCATGACTTGGATTCGAAGCACCCTTACCAGTGAGCTCAACTCAAGCCATGACAACCCGCTCTTCGATCCGGATGCGGGCCGGGTGCACAGCGGGGGGAATTTCTCGGGCTTCCACGTTGGGATGGCGGCAGACACGTTGAAGGTGGGAGTCTCCAGCGTTGCGGATCTGCTGGATCGTCAGTTCGCTTTGGTTGTCGATGCGCAGTACAACCGGGGCCTCGGTGTCGGATGCAGGCACCCGCTCCCGGATGAGCACCCCGAGGCTGGCACGCACTACGGCTTCCGAGGCATGCAGCTGGTGATTTCTGCTCTCACTGCTGAGGCCCTCAACGCTGCGACACCGATGACGACGTTCAGTCGTTCGACCGCGTGCCACAACCAAGACAAAGTGTCGATGGCAACCATAGCTGCGCGGCAGGCCCGTGAGATCGTGAAGCTGACCGAACAGGTGGCTGCGATCCACCTGCTACTTCTGGCACAGGCCGCGGACCTGAGAGGCCCTGAGCGTCTCGGGGCGGGGTGCCGAGCCGTGTATGACGCCGTCCGCAACGTGTCAGCGTACGTTGCGGCGGACCGTGAGCTAGCGGCCGATATCGAGCGTGTCCGAGGCCTAATCTCTTCGGGTGTACTGGCTAAGATCGTAACCGAACGGAGTGTCGGGGCCGGGTAGGATGCGAATATTTCGACACGCCGTCGGTTACCTCCGCTTCGTCCGCGAATATCGGCGCTTCCTAAGCGCACGCCTCGATCCGGAAGCAGCTCGAGCCGTGGTACGCCGGCGGATGGAGGACCGGACCGATCGCTTCGTACGACTGGTGCGGGGCTTCGTGTTCGAGCAACCGGACAGTCCGTACGCGGCCCTCATGCGGCAGGCTGACTGTGCCTTCTCCGACTTCGAGTCGATGGCCCGCTCGGACGGTGTCGAGGAAACCCTGAAGGCACTCCGAGCGGCTGGCGTTTACGTGAGTTACGAAGAGTTCAAAGGGCGTCGCCCGCTTGAACGAGATGGGCGGACCATTCCTCTGGGTCCGAAATCGTTCGACAATCCCGGGCTGTCCGCATTCTTCGAGGGTGAGAGTGGCGCTAGCACGGGTCGGGCGGTGCGCGTGTTCATCGACCTCGATCATATCGGCTCGCTCGCTCCCGCGACGCTCTTGTCACTCGTCGATCATGGGTTGCAGGGGCTGCCGACAGGGATGTGGCATGGGGTGCTACCAGATCCTACCGGACTCACGAACCTGTTGCGGCACGCTCGCTGGGGTTCCCCTCACGATGTCTGGTTTACTCCACACCCCCCACGCCGTAGTTGGCGTCACAGGATGTTCTCTGGGTCGGTCGTGGCGCTGGGGCCGGCTTTCGGAACGCAAACGCCCAGACCGCGGATCGTCGATATCGGTGACGAGGAGGTCATTGCTCAGTGGCTTGCAGGTGCGTCTCGTGAAGGGGGGGCTGTGTTCTCCTGCACTCCCAGCAAAGCGGTGCGGATTTCACAGAGCGCGTATGCCCGAGGATGGCCTCTAGACGACGTCCGCTTCATCGTCGGTGGGGAGCCGATCACAACCGGCAAGGCGACGTCGATCCAGCGATCCGGGGCCTCGTACATTGCCAGATACGCGTTTTCGGAGCACGGAGCGATAGGCAACAGTTGTCGGCACAGCTCGGTCGGTGACGAGATCCATGTGTTTGAGGATTCGGTTGCCTTGATTCAGGCCGAGCGGGAACTGCCCCGTACCGGTGGCACAGTCGGATCGCTCCACTTCACCAGCCTCGTACCCACGGGACCCAAGCTGTTGCTGAACGTTGAAGCCGACGATTTCGGTGTCGTGGAGCGGCGGGCGTGCAGCTGCATGCTCGGCGAGCTCGGGTTTCGCACCTTCGTACGGAGCATTCGGAGCTTCAGCAAGCTTACGACAGAGGGCACAACGTTGGTTGGGAGTGATGTCGAATCGCTACTCGAGACGGAACTACCGCGGCGATTCGGCGGCGGGCCACTGGACTACCAGTTGGTGGAACAGGAGGACCGTGACGGGCTTACTCGACTCGCGCTCTTCATACATCCGCGCCTCGAAATCGAGGACGAAGCCGAGGTCACCCAGGCCTTCTTCGCGAGTGCAGACCGCCGGATTCTGGCAGACGCGGATTCCATCCGAGTAGTCAGACGAGAGCCGCTACTGACCGCCCGGGGCAAGTTCGTACCTCTTCAGTCGCTGCCTGGGCACGAGACGGCCTAGCTCTACCCACCCCCGCGCCCGCTTCTTCCTCGTCCGCGGCCGGGAACGTATGTCCCGGCTGGCGGGGTGGCGGGTACGGTGACGCCGGACGTCGGGGTGGCCGGATTCATGCTGCTTCCTACTCCCGTCGTCGCTGGACCCAACGTGGCCGAGGGGTTGGGCCCGGCGGCACCGCCTTCCATTCGACCGGACAAGGTGGCCCTCGCCATCGCGAGCGCCTGGTCGGAGCCAACTCCTCGCTCGACCAGCTCGCCCAACACGAGCAGAGCCACGGATAAGCCTTCACCGCCCCCCTGAGCGGAGGCGATGTCTGCGATCTCGCGACCGTCAACGCCCATGCGGATTGCCATCGTTGCGGACTCGACCTGGACCGGCGTAACGGGAGCGCCCGCTTCCGCGAGCGCGGATCGTGCGCGCCCCATGTCGCGGGCGAGGGCCTCGACGGCGCGGGCCACGTCCGCAGGAGCATGTCCCTTGGCGAGACCCTCCAGCGCGAGGTCCGTCAGGGGTTTCGCAGGTACCCCGATCGCTTCGGCAGACCGTACCAACTCAACGACGGTTGCAGCCAACTCCCCTGGTGCGGTCGCAAGTCGACTCGCGTGATCTTCTTGGGCGCTTAGCGGTGCCGATGCGCACACCGCGGCGACGACCAGCGGACCGAATGGGATTTTCATCTACGGTCTCCAGGGTGAGCGGGCATGGTGCTCTTCTTTGAACACTTCGACACGCCATAGTCGGTCACAACTCGCGAAGAATTCAAGGAAGTCATGACCCCTCGGAGATGATCAGGAGTCCTACACGTCCCCCGAATCCGTCATCGACCTCTGCGAAGCCCTCGGGCACCATCCAGCGCTCATCGTCGACCCAGAGGTTGAAGCGATACACGCCGGGGGCGAGCGTCGTGGGGACCAACCATCGACCGTCTGCCGTGCGCTCCAGCTCTACCTTCTGCCAATCCGTCCAGTCGCCGGCGATCTGGACCCGTGTTTGCCTCGGAAGATCGAAGGTGAGCCCACCGGAGCGTACAGCCGAAGGGGTGTAGACGATCGGGGCACGAGCCGTGGGCGGGATCGGGCGCCTTCTTCGCTGGGTGAACCGAATCCCGATTGAGAAGAAGTCGGCTCCTGGAAGACCCTGGAGCAGGTCGGACGCGGATTCCCCTCCGCTTATCACGACCGCGACCCCCGGTCGAAGCCAGGCTGCTGCCGATGCCCCAAGCCAAGCGGCTTCGCCGCCGGCGGCATCGTCAGGGAGGGCGCGAGCCCCCAGGAAGGCTGTGGCGTCTACGAAGCCGTGAGTGGCCGTGACCGATAGGCGCGCCTCCGGAAAGCTGCGGCCGAGTAGCCGGGTTTCCGACAGGGAGAGGCTCCCCCGAATCCAGCTGTTCTGGGCCCAACCTCCGACGGCCGGCACCAGCGCTTGTACAGAGGCCGTGTCGAGCGAGTTCTTGGCGACGGCCAGCGTCGCGCCGAGCCAAAGGCCGAACGTGGGTCGGACGATATGAAGACGCGCATCTCCCTGTGCGAGATACGCATCGAAACCACTCGAATGATGGGATCCGGCTACAGCCCCGGCGAACTCCAGTCGAAGTGGGGCGTCAGAGCCGGAAGGTGCCCGCCAAGTCGAGACATCCACTCTCCCTTGCCCCGACCATCCGTTGCCCTCGAAGCCTGTCAAAGAACCGCCGACTCGGCTGAAGAACGCGGGTCGTTGCCACTCGAGAAGGCCCGAGAGAGAAGGGGCGTTGAGCGCGGCGAGGGAGTCGTACGCCAGGCGGGCGCCACCGATGTCGACCGCCCAATACGGGTCCTGGGCCTCGGCCGAGCGCGGTAGAAATCCGAGCCCGGCCAGGCAGACGGTGACGATCCTCAGCGCCTTACGGATATGGCCAGAGCCCGAGAGTGTTGGATCGATCGAGGCGACGCAGTTAGCGCCTCCCGGGGTCACCCGCCGGGTCCTCTGCCTCTTCCTTGCCCACGACCCACGGCCTGACCGGGCGGGTCGGGAATGTGGAGAGCTCGAAGCGCCTCCCCAAGCGCTGCTCCAGGCGAAGTCCCCGCACCGACGGCACCGTCGATTTTTCCGGGGATCTGAGCGGCAACGGGGAGAGGCACCGAGCTACTTACGATGTGCGCCATCACGTCTGCGGCCTGAGTCACGGGGACCCCTCGACGAACGAGTTCGCCGAGGACAGTGATCGGAACCTCCAACGATACGGCGCCACGGCGTGACGTCCAGAGTTCACGAGAGACTTCTGCCCCGACACCGAGTCGGGCGGCGGTCGCCACGGCCACGATCTCACCCGGGTGAATGGCCGCCGAGGGTAAGCCCTCGCGGAGGGCTGACCGGGCCGACCGGAATTCGTTAGCCAGCTGCGCCACCACCCCGCCTATTCGCTCCGCCGGTACACCCTTGGTCACACCTTCGAGGATCTTCGACTCGAGAGCTCGGACGGGAAGAGAGTCACGGACGGCATTCTCCAAGAGCGGTGATACGAGTGCGAGCGTTTGGGCGTCGACTCGAGCACGCAGTTCAGCACTCTGGGCCGCAAGTTGGGCCGGAAGCGCGAGGGCGAACCCAAGCAGGAGAACGCGCGTCGACATCAGGCCGAACCCTCCGGGCTGACGATGACGACACTGTTGAGTCTTCCGAAGCCGTCGTCGACCTGGGATACCGCGGTCGGGTCCGGGCGCCACTCTGTCCCGTCCACAATGAAGACGTACTGATATACGCCCGGATCGAGCGGGACGTCCGCGGTCCATAACCCGGTGCCGCGATCATCGCGGAGCTCGATGCCCTGTTCGCTCCACGCCGCGAAGTCGCCCGTCAGTTGGACAGAGCCGGCTCCGGGGGCCACGAGGACGAACCTCGTAACGATCTGCTGGTTCTGTTGCTGAACCGCGGCGACTGGCCCAGAGGTAGACGGGCTCGATAGGGAGAGGACCGTGCCTCCCGCCACGACGGCGAGGAGTGCGGCGGCCCCCGCGTACGCAGGCCGGATTTGGATGGACCGCGGCTCGAGCCACCAGCGGAGGGCACGCAACCATGCAGGAGCTGCCGGCTCGGCCACAGCCCGCATGACGCGCGACCTCAGCGCTGCGGGCGCTCTCGCGTCGGTGCGGAGCGAGCCGATGAGCTCCGCGAGGCGGCGCTCTTCGGCGTCCGGAGTCAGCTTCCGTTCGTTCATGACTCGACCTCCTGGAACATCGGTGCGAGCTCGTCGCGGAGCGCCTCCCGACCGCGCTTAAGCCTCATCTTTACCGCGGATGGAGACGCGCCGGTTATCTCGGAGATCTCGGTCACGGACCTGCCGTGCAGATACATCAAGACCAGAGCCTCCTTCATCTCATGAGGGACCGAGTCCAAGGCTCGGCGAACGAATCTCCGGGTTGACTCGGCTTCGGCGGCCTCGTCCGGACCCGGTGCATTCAAAGGCAATGACGCGCTCATCGACTCCAGCGGCTCGGTTCGCCGCTTGGCTGAGCGCGTTGCGTGGGTCTTGCACACGTTGCTCACGATTTTGAAGAGCCACCCTGCGAAGCGGTCGGGGTCCTTGCACCGCTTTAGGTGTCGGTAGGCGCGAATCAGCGCTTCCTGGACGACGTCGAGGGCTTCTGCCTCGGCGAATCCCATGTGAAGAGCGTATGCGAGCATCTGATCCTGGTACCGATCGACGAGTGTGCCGAACGCCGAGGTGTCTCCGGAGAGCACACGTGCGACCAAGGCCGCGTCGGGTGCCTGAGTCATGCCGCTAGGCCCGACTCACGGTCCAGAGTTCCACTGCGTTCCTCCACAATCAACACTCCCGCTAACTGAAACGGGTCACATCGTAGCGAGATAGCGTTGGCCGCACCCCGCGCAAGCTGCCGCTATCGAAGCTATGGATCGCTCCACTACGGACCCAGCTTCTTGTGTTGGTCGCCATGTGACCAAACCCACGGGTCGCGAGTGTGTAGGGGGTACATCCGGAAAGTTTCCTGCACCCGTATCCCCAGGGGGGGACTCATGGAACGAACCAAGACCGTTCATTCACGGCTGCTCGCAGCGCTGCTGCTCGCGCTTGCGCCGGCCGCCTGCGGCGAAGACCCGACCGGGTTCGCCGATGCCGATCTCGAGCTGGAAGAGCTCGGACCGGCGATGCTGAGTGTGTTACTCACCGACGCGCCCAGCGACTACATCGCCTCTGCTATGGTCGACATAGGCGAAGTCATCCTCGTCCCAGCCGGTGACGGAGACCACATCGTTCTCTCGGAGGACGGTACGGAGGACTACGTCAATCTCCTCGAACTGCAGGGAGCGGCGACGACCTCGATCGCCAATGCAGAGATTGAAGCCGGCGAGTATTCCCAACTTCGATTGATCGTTGAAGCGGCTAAGGTCGAGCTGGCCGAAGGATATGAGTTCCGCGACGGTTCCACTGAGATGGACCTCAAGGTTCCCAGCGGTGCTCAGACCGGGATCAAGCTGAATCTGTCGGATGCTGAAGGAGAGGGTCCCCTCCTCATCGGCGGAGGCGAGTCGGTTCTCGTGCTCGACTTCGATGTGAATCGGAGCTTCGTGATCCAGGGGAATCCAGAGACACCTGCAGGCATCAAAGGCGTTCTCTTCAAGCCGACGATTCGTGTGACCGGACGCGATGTGGCGGCCAGCATCTCTGGGACGGTTTCGACTCTGATCGACGACCTGGACCTCTCCGGTCTGACCGTCACGGCAGAGCCGGCTGACGGTGGCGCGACCGAGGGGTACCAGACGATGGCCGGAACGGCGCTGACCGCCGACGACGGCTCGTACACGATCTTCTTCCTCGTGCCTGGATCGTACGACGTATCGGTAGAGGCACCGGAAGGGCTTGGCACGGACCCCGAGGTTCAAAACGTCGTGATCGGCGAGGCCGAGAACGCGGTTGGCGTGGACTTCGAGGTCATCGACCTCACCGGTAGCATTGCCGGAACGGTCTCGACCGCCTTAGAAGGAGTCTCGGCAGAAGGCGTCGTGGTCTCCGCACTGTCCGACGTAGAAGGCGCGGAAGCGATCACGATGGAGACTGCTGCAGATGGCACCTACCTCTTCGAGGGGCTCCTCGCAGGGATCTATACAGTCTCGATCGAGGTCGCCGAGGATCAGCTGAGCGATCCTTCGGAGGTCGTTGTCGAGCTCGATGGTGGTGAGGACGTCGTCGAGGTGGACTTCGAGATTGTCGAGGACTTGACCGGATCGATCGCCGGGACGGTGAGCTCTTCGCTAGGTGGCTTCGCGCTGGCTGGCCTCACCGTCACTGCGACGCCGGAAGCAGCTGGAGCGGAGGCGCTCACGGCTACGACCGGAGCCGGCGGTGTGTATGTCATCGAGGGTGTCCCGGCCGGGAACTACACAGTAACGGTCAATGTGGGCATAGGGTTCGTCACGGACCCGACCAGCGCCGCGGTCGAAGTTGCAGAGGATGCAGCGGTCGTCGGCGTGAACTTCGTTGTGAACCTGGCCGGCACCTGACGACGTACCCCCAGGGCTCGCCGGAATAGCTCCGGCGCGAGATAGGCGTCCCCCCACGCCCCGTCCGAGCTTTGGCTCGGGCGGGGCGGCTCGCGTTGAAGGAGCTAGCGCTTCGGGTGGGCCAAGAGCCAGTCGATCACGTGGTGCTCGAAAGCCGGGGTAAACGTTGGCCCGTGCGATCCGCCCTCGATAGCCCAGAGCTCGCTCGAACCTCCCGACTGGCACGACGAGGCGAATCGGGTGACGACCGTTTCCACTCCTGGGGTCCCGGTGTCGAGGTCTAACGGTAGGCCTGGGGTGCCTTGGAGCTCGCAGCCGCTGTAGTCGGCCCATCTGCGCGCCGTCTCGAGCGCGCCCGGGTACGCGATGTCTCCTATGTCACCACCCTCGAAGAGGATCGTCTCGTCGGCGGTACCGTGAATCTGCAAGACGTGAACCCTCCCAGCGGGTGGGGGCAGAGGTTCTGTCGATGCGGCGCCAGCCAGGCTGACGATAGCTGCTGCCAGCTCGGGATGCTCGTACGCGAACCGATAGGCCATGAAGCCCCCGTTCGAGTGTCCGAACAGGTAGATCCGGTCGAGGTCCACATGGTAGCGAGCGCGGATGTCGTTGATGATGTCGACGAGGTATTGGACATCGTCGACATCGCTGCCGCGGAAGTTGCAGCAGGCAGCCGACGCGTTCCAAAATCGGCGTGGGCGCTCTGCTTCCTCTTCGGTTCCTTCAGGGTACACGAGGAGGAAACCGTACTCGTCGACCAGCTGATCCAGTTCGATGTACTGACGGTATCGGAGTCCGGTGGAGCCGTAGCCATGGAGCATGACTACCAACGGCGTTGCAACCGTCTCCTCATACCCGGCCGGGACGAAGAGAGGTAGCTCTCCTCGGCCGAGATCCACTGTCTGACTCTTGGCGGAGCACGCCCCGAATAGGAGGGGCAGCATCATTAAACCCAGTGTTCGTCTGGTCATGGTAGGCCGTCCGGTGGGAGGGCCGCTCACGATCGACGACCCTCTACAAGGTCCGGAGTCTCGGAAGGGGACCAGCTCAACGCAAACGCGGAATCACTCCTCGGCCATGACCGCAGACGGATCAATGCGCGAGATCCGCGCAGCCGGTAGGTATGCAGCGGCCAGGGACGCGAGGAGTGCGACGGTAGCTGCGGCCAGGTACACGAGCGGGTCGAACGCGCTGACTTCGTAGAGTAGCGGCACGAGCCATTGAGCCACGGCGGCGGCCGCGATGAGGCCGACGAGTATACCTAGCAAGCTGTTTGCCAGTGCATCGCGAAGGACCATGAGCTTGAGCGAGTGCAGGCGTGCCCCCAGTGCGACCCTCACGCCGAGCTCACGGCCGCGGGCCGCGACGGTACGACCCGTCACGCCGAATACCCCCACCACCGCGAGTGCCGACGCCAACACGGCAAAGGCGCCGAGAATGAGAGCCCGAAAGCGGTCATCGGCCTCCGAGTCACGCATCAGCCCTTTCAGTGATCCGGCCTCCGCTACCGGTGCATCCTCGCTGACGCTCGCGATCGCTTGGCGAACCGCCACTAGCTGAGAATCGCCCAAGTCGGAGCTCCGGACGATCAACATGTAGTCGAGTCTAGGCTGCTGGAGCGACGTCATGTAGAACGTCGGCTCCGGCGGCAGGCCCAAGGCTTGATGCCGAACATCCTCCACGACGCCGACGATAGTCCAGTCGTACTCCTGACCCCGATACCGTACCGGCGTCCCCACGGGGGATTCACCGTCGAAGTATTCTTCTGCCCAAGAGCGGGAGACTACCATCGAGCGCGGTGCACCCTCCGCATCCCGAGAGTCGAGCAGGCGACCCTGAAGTAGCTCGACTCCAACCGTTTCGAAGTAGGACGGATGGACGACCATCGGGAGCTGGGAGCTCGAGCGAGGTTCCTCACCTTCTCGGATGAAGGAGAAGCCTTGCGTGCCGATCGCACTGGCGAAAGGCAGGCGATTAGAGACGCTTGCTGCCGCCACGCCCGGAGTGTTTCGCACAGCCGTGAGAAGGTCCTCGACGTACTGGAAGACAGACTGGTCTGTACCCAGTCCTTCCACGGGCGCCCCGATCGAGAAGGCGTACGCTCCCTCGGCTTCGAAGCCAGGCTCCACCGAGAACAAGGCGTCCAAGCTGCGCGCACTGAGGCCGGCCGCGACCAAGAGCACGATCGTCAGTCCAATCTGGCCCGCGACGATCCGCGCCTGCAGGAGCCTCGTGCGCCGCTCCACTCCCCGCGCTCGTAGCCGGGCAGCCGTGTTCGAACGGGACAGATCGAGGGCTGGGAGCATTCCAAAGAGGAGCCCCGTTGCTACGCCGGCCGCCGTGGCGAAGCCAAGCACCCGTTGGTCGACTCGGATGTGCTCTGCGTTGGGGAGGGTGGGGCCGGCTGCGACCAGGAGGTCGGTCGTGAGCCAAGCCAATCCGACACCGAGCACGGAACCGGCCAAGCCGACGAGAATGCTCTCGGTGACGAGCTGTCGAATGATTCGCTTCCTATGAGCCCCGAGCGCGGCTCGGACCGCCATCTCCCGCCTTCGGTTCGTCGTCTCACCCAAGAGGAGTCCGCTCACGTTTGCGCAGGCGATGACCATGAGAAGGCCCGCGCCCGCCATCAGTACACCCAGCGGCGTATGGAAGCCGGCACGTGAGGCGAGTTGACGCGGTTGGACTAGGGCTACCTGGTCGTCGTGTATCTCGTGGTCGAGCATGAGGGTCTGGACCTCGTCCCGAGCCTGATCGGGGGTCCAGCCGGGTGCGAGTCGGGCAATTACCTCGAACGAGTTGCCGCGGTCTGTACCGTTCGTCCCGAGGGGCAGCCAAATGTCCCGGAGACCCGGGTCGACGCCGCCAAGGTCGTGCGTTCCGATCAACTCGCTCCCCAAGCGGAAATCCTCGGACAAGACGCCGACCACCTCATACGTCGCGTTGTTGAGTCGCACGGATGTACCGATCACACCTGGGTCACGCCCGAAACGACGGTCCCAGAGTTGGTGGCTGAGGATCGCGACGGGAAGAGGGTCGGCCTCCGGCGCCGTCTCGTCCGATGAGAACGACCGCCCAACAACGAATTGCGCCCCGAGGGTAGAGAAAAGGTTGCCGCTCGCTTCTCCGACCGAGAGTTCCTCAGTAGGTCCACCCTCCGTGATCACTGTGGTGGCTTGAGCGTGAGCGGCGACTTCGGTGAAGGCCCGCGCATTGTCCCGCAGCCCCACGAAGTCGACCCAAGGGAATTGGATCCGGTCCCACGTATAGTCGAGTCCTTCACGCCCCTGCCAACTTGGCCACGCCTTCCAGACGTTGACGATCGTTTCAGGGTCTTCGTAGGGAAACTGTTTGATCAACACCCCGTCGACGACGGTAAATACCGCCGTGGATCCGCCGATGCCGAGCCCGAGAGTTCCAATCGCGACGAGCGTGAAGGCTGGACGCTTCCGGAGGGACCGCGCACCGAACCGGATGTCGCGCCACGTTGCAGCGAGTGCCTCGCTCAAGCGGGCGCGACGAGAGATGGGTGCGCGGTAGCGCGCCGGCAGGTCTCGCAACCCACGCGACGAATGGTGCGCGTCGATCATAGCTCTCACGAGGAGTGTGAGCCGACTGATTGGGCCGCGAGCCTCCGCCGACACTCGATCCTCGAAGAGCCGAACGATGTCGTCGACCGCCGTGGCATGGAGCTTCGGGGAGGTGCGGGTGAGCCACCAGCGGAAGACGCGGCTTTCCCAGCCGCTTCGAGTGCTCATGAGGCCCCCTCTTCCGCCACGATCCCGGCGTGGATTGCGGTACGCAGCAGATCGCGCAACCGCTGGGCCTCGGCGGCGGCTACTAGCTCGCCCAGCTCTGTAATCGCGAAGTACTTCCGTCGGGTATCCGTCTCGCCCTCAGGTTGCGGAGCGGTCTCGACCAGCCCGTCGGCCTCCAGCCGCCAGACTCGCCGGTACATGTTCGTCGGCTGGATCTTGGTCCACGCGGGTTGCCGAGATTCGATCTGCTGGACAATGGCGTACGCGTGCGTCACTCCGGACTTGAGCGCGATGAGGATCTCGAACTCGAGCGGGTGCATCGGGAGGCGGTCGTGGATGGAGGACATCAGATCGTTATCAAAGTGATAATACTATCAGTGCGATAATAGTTAGGGGGTGACCGGAGGGCAAGACGTATCGAAGAGCGCGGTTCTGCGCCTCTTCAGCGGGGAAGTCGGTAACCCAAGGGAAGTCGGTCGATAGTTCGAGCCGAGCGGAACCTGGACGAAGGGACGTGAGACGTGGACGTCAAAGCCTCTCCAGTAGTCCTCTTGCTCGCTGATATCAGCGGATACACGCGCTTCATGCTGACGCATGAGAAGGCCCCAGCGCACAGCCAGATGATCATCGGCGGGCTGTTGGAGACGCTGATGCGCCAGATCGATCACCCGCTCAAAGTGGTGGAGGTCGAAGGCGACGCGCTCTTCATGTACGCACCCAAAACCGATGACGCGGAGGCCTGGAGTCGCCGTAGTCAGCACTTGGCCAAGGTGGTGTTGAAGCTCTTCGACGCGTTCCAGGCACGGCTCGCCGAATTAGGAGCGTACAGCGTGTGTCGTTGTGGAGCGTGTGCCAATCTTCGTCACCTCACGCTCAAGGTGGTGGCGCACTCGGGCACAGCGCTGCTGAACCGTGTGGGGGACTTCTCCCTTCTTTCCGGCGTCGACGTCATTCGAGCGCACCGGCTTCTCAAGAATGGGGTCGGAGGGGGTAGCTACCTCCTTATGACCGACACAGCGTACGCCGACCTACCTCTCCCCGAGGGCGCCGAGGTCGAGTCCGGTCACGAGGAGTACGATATCGGGACGATTCACACGTGGGTGTACCGCCCGGAGCTGGACGACACCATCGACGTGGAATCGATTCGAGGGAGTTTCTCGGACGACAACGTGGCGGTGAAGATCCTTCGACATGAACTACAGACGGAGTATACGGAGGTGGCGTGTGCTCCCGATCGCGGATTCCACTTCAACACAGGGCGAGCCGCAGCCCAAGCCACCGAGTATCCCATGGACCTCGTGGGCCTCGTACCCGATACGGTCGTCGAGTCGTTTGCGGGCACCGGCAACCCCTTCAGCCTCGGACCGATCCACAAGGGGGAGCATGTGGTAGACGTAGGGTCGGGCGCCGGATTCGATGCGCTTCTGGCCGGGACGATGGTCGGAGCTGATGGAGTCGTCATTGGTGTCGACATGACGCCCGCGATGATCGAGAAGGCCCGGGCGGGCGCCTCCGAGATGGGTGTTGGCCACGTCGAGTTCCGGGAAGGACACGCCGAGGCACTCCCGGTCCCCGATGGATGGGCCGACGTCGTTATCTCGAACGGCGTCCTCAATCTGTCCCCCGACAAGAGCCTCGCGCTCGGTGAGATGTTCCGAGTACTTCGCCCCGGCGGGCGTCTTCAGGTGGGCGATATTACCGTTCTAAAGCCGATCCCTGACGAGGCGCGCCAACACATCGACCTCTGGACCAACTGAATCGCGGGAGCTTTGCTGGAAGCAGAGCTCCAGGCCACGGTCGTGGCTGCGGGATTCGAAGACTTCGAGGTCACTTGGCGAAAGAATGTCTTCGTGGGCGCGGCGCGCCCTTCACCCGAAGCGGAGGCCTTCGGTACTCGGGGGGTGAATTTTCGAGCGTTCAAGCCGGAGTGAGCCGTGGAGCGATACGCCGCCTTTCTGCGAGGGATCAACGTGGGCGGCCACCGTGTGAAGATGGAGCGTTTGCGCTCTATCTTGCGAGAGGCCGGCCTCGAAGAGGTCGCCACCCTCCTTGCGAGCGGGAACGTCATCTTCAACTCGGACGTTCCTCGTCCGAAGTTGGTGGAGTTGATCCAAACGACTCTGCACGACGCCCTTGGGTACGAGGTCGCCACCTTCCTCAGGACGGTTCGCGAGCTAGCGCCGGTAGTAGACCTCATCGTGCCCGCCGAGCTGGGCCGACCCACGGACTTCGAGTCCCACTACGTCACCTTCTTCGAGCAGCCGGTTCCTATTTCGCTCAGGCAAGCCGTCCATGATCTCGAAACCGAATCGGACCGCTTCCTCTTCCGAGCCGCAGAGATGCACTGGCTGATCAACGGTAAGCTCAGCGAGTCACCCTTGTTCGGCCGAGGCCTCGACCGAGCCTTGGGTGATACGCCTCATACCATGAGGAGCATCAACACCGTGCAGCGCGTCGCGGCGAAGCTCAGCGCCTAAGCTCGAGCCTACGGTGGGGTGATCAGCACGGCGTCGAAGTCGAGCGTGAAGGAGAGTAGGTCCTCCACAGGGTTGCCGAGAGCATACACCGCTCCGAGGTCCGTCTTAATGAGGATGACCCGCGTTGCGTCGAATGGGTTGTCCACATAGGACACCGAGAACGTGGCACCTTCGACATCCGCCTCCGTCATCGTGTCGAGAGTCACGCCGGGTAGGTGGGCGATCTCAGCCGCCTCGCCAGGATCGATGTTCTGGCGGATCACCGCCTGAGGGTCGGTCCCCGTGCTGTTGAAAACCCACATGTCCCAATCTTCCTCGGTGTTGCAGATCCCGAAGAGGCAGTCCTCGATGTCTCCGGTGTCCAGATCCGGACGATCACGGTCGAAGCGGAGGGTGTAGCTATCGGGCGTGCCGAAGGTGCAGTCGACACTCAGTGTGACCGTGGCCGTCGCGGCTTCTTGGACCGTGACTGACATCGGCCCATCGCTGGTGCAGTTCGCCGCCACGTCCCCGAGGTCTACCGAGTAGGCGCCCGCGGCCAGATCCGAGATCGTCACCATTCCGTCGGCTGCGACGACCCCCTGGTCGGCTCCGTCGAGGAGGACCTGGTATTGGTCGTCCTTTAAGAAGCCCGCCGTCGCTACTGTGATTTCGATCGCACCCGGGTCCGGGTCTGGGATGATCGGGTCATCACCGCACGCTTGCAGGGCGAAAGCGGTAGCGACTACGGCTAGAGACCGCGCATGGATGCTGCCGACAGGCCAGACGAATTTCATTTCTCTCCCCCAACGGGACGGTGCGGCGAAAACAGGTCCGGTGGCGACTTTGCCAACCCGACTGCTGCCAATGTAGCAATTCGAACGAATCAATCCATGCGTTTCGCAAAGAGTGTACCAGACGCAGGGCCGACCATGTCGTTCTCACGGTCGCCTCGAGCCAGCGGATGGCTTCTTCTCAGGGTCCCGCGGAGGGCCTTTCCGGGACATGCCCGGCAAAAGATTCCGTGTGATGCCCCATGAGGGGTGTGCGCAGGATGTCGGCCCCCGAGCATTGTCGCGGAAATTCTTGCTTTCGGAGCGAGCTGCGAGATGGCATACTAGTTGCTCCCCAGGGTGGGAAAATGGCAACGGCTGAGCGCAGATAGTCGGCTGAGGGAGTGACAGTTCGACAGCAGGGTCGCTTCTTCACGGCGCGCGCAGGCCCCAATGAAAGTGCAACAAGGGGGGGGTCGTGAAACTCCGGTGCCGCATTTATGTCCCTCAACGCGGCCCATCGGGGCCGAGGAGCTAACAATGCTGTCTGTGTTCTCCAGCTTCTGGCGGGAAGAGTCCGGCCAGGGCCTCACTGAGTACGCTTTGATCCTTGCACTCGTATCGATCGGACTGATCGCGGTGCTCGTGATCTTCCGCGATGCGATCGGTGGGATTTTCGCACGGATCGCGCAGGTCCTCCAAGGCGCCCCGTCTTCCGGGTTCACGCCGTAAAGGCCTAGAACGCCAGAAAGACTCCGGTGAGCCGGGCGGCGGGTTCGTACCCGTCGTCCGGCCACCCGGGGTAGGCGTTCGACCACGAGCCCCCCAGGCACATTCATGATGAGCATGCCCGATTCGGGTCCGCTGACCGTTCTCCTCGCAGCGGTACTCGTGCTCGCCGTCTGGTTCGATGTCCGCGAAAATCGGATCCCGAACTGGTTGACCGCTGGGGGCTTTGTTTGTGCGTTGGTCATTCGGGCCACCCTCGGGCTCGACCACCTCGGGACCGGTATCGCCGGCGCGGGTGTGGGTCTGGCATTAGGAGTGGCCTTGTTCGCGATCGGCGCGATGGGCGCGGGCGACGGCAAGCTACTCGCTGCTGTCGGAGCGTTCTTCGGGCTCGACCTCTTCTTGAAGAGTCTTCCCTTGGTTGGGGCCTTCGGTGGCTTGTTAGCACTGGCGGTAACCCTGTCGAAGGGCACGTTGATCGCCACACTGCTTCGCTTCCGGGAACTCCTCTTTTATGTCGTCTCCTTCGGTCGTATCGGTTCGCGACGGACTTTGGAGATGCCGGGCGCGGTGACCGTGCCGTACGGAGTCGCTGTTGCCGCGGGCGCGGCCGTTGCATGGCTTGGTTGGGGAGGAACGTTATGACCCGTCGCCGACGCAGCTGGCTCCGCAATGAGTCAGGGCAGGGGTTGGTCGAGTTTGCGCTCGTGGTGCCCGTGCTCTTGGTCATGCTTGCCGGCTTGGCCGAGTTCTCCAGAGCATGGAGCACTCAGCAGATTCTCACGGACGCAGCCCGCGAGGCGCTCCGAAGCTCGGTCGTCGCTAACCAGGGCTTCACGTACGACCAAATGTTGAATTCGATCGACCAAGCGCTGCTTCGAGCATCGCTCGACCCGTCGATGGCCCAGGTTGAGGTGGACGGCTGGAAAGCCGGAACCGGGACGCCCGCTCGGATCACGATCGATTACGAATATGAGTTCGGCTTCTTCGGCCCGGTCATCCAGTGGGTCACCGACGAGAGAAGCCTGGCGCTCACCACCTCGTTCGTGATGCGAAACGAATAACCCCGGCCTACCGAATGAATATTTCTAGGTACTGGTGGATGTTGATTGGCGCGGCCGCCTCCGGCATTCTTGCCGCCTACGTAGCGCTAGTCTACGTAAGCGCAGAGCCGACCGCGCTCGACCTCAACCGGACTCCCGCGACGACTGTAGTCGTGGCTTCGAGAGACCTGCCTGCCGGAACGATTCTCCGTCGGGAAGACCTTGAGTCCGTGGAGTGGCCTGGCTCTGCCGTCCCCGAAGGCTTCGCCAACCAAGCCGGCGATGTGGTAGGGCGCGGGGTAGTGGTCGAAGTGCGAAAGAACGAGCCGCTTCTTGCGTGGAAACTCGCGGACAAGGAAGCAGGCGGCGGACTCCCGATCACGATTCCGGAAGGAATGCGAGCGGTGTCGGTGGAGGTCGATGAGGTGATCGGAGTGGCCGGTTTCGTGCTCCCGGGTACGCGGGTCGACGTCTTGGCCACCGTCATGCCGGGCAACGATCGTCGACAAACCACGACACGCATCATCCTGCAGAACGTCCGGGCCGTCGCCGCCGATCAACAGTACCAGCCCCAGGATGAAGGCGAGCCGACGTACGTGACGGTCGTCACCCTCTTGGTCACGCCGGTCGAGGCCGAAGCACTGACCCTCGCAGCAACAGAGGGACGCATCCAGCTCGCGCTCCGCAACACTCTGGACGCAGAACAGATCTCGACCTCCGGCCGTCGCATCGAGTCCTTGCTTTCTACTGGGGCTCCTCCGGCACCCCGGACTAACGCCGTGGCAGCTCCGGCAGCCGCGTCACAAGAACGAGAAGTCGAGATCTACGAAGGCGGTTTGAGGACCCTACTCAAGTTCGGCTCAGGAGGCGGTGCATGACGAGCGGTGAAACCGTGGTGGCTCATTGGCTGCCCCGTGCACGGGCGTGGCGGGTATCAGCCTTGGTATGCCTGGCGCTCGTAATCGGCGCCCCGATTTCCGGGCAACAGTTTGTCACGCAGACCGAAGGCTCGGTGAGCTTGGCGCAAGGCACGTCGGTCGTGCTCACCAGCCCGTCCGAGTTCGCGAGAGTGTCGATGGCCGATCCGGAGATCGCTGAAGCCGTCGTGGTGACGCCGAACGAGATCTTGATCAACGGGCGGAACCTCGGGACGACCACCTTTGTCGTGTGGGACGGCGCGGGCATCCGCCGCATGTACGGTGTCGAGGTTACCGCGGATTCTGATGCAGTCGAGCGGCATCTGCAGACCCTCTTCCCCGACGAGGACATCGAAGTTGCCGCACGAGGTAATACGCTGATCCTCTCGGGGCGTGTGTCATCCGCCTTCGTTTCTCGGAGGGCGTTGGAGGTGGCCGAGGGTAGTGGGGCCGTACTGATTGACAACATGCAAACGCCCGCACCGAGTCAGATTCTTCTGGAGGTCCGGTTCGCGGAGGTGAGTAGGACCGCGATCAACGGTTTCGGAAACCAGGTCGTCGATCTCTTAAACCCCGACCTCATTACGGGCGAAGGCGACTATCGGGGCGTCACCGACTCGGACGGGCAGATCGAGCTGTCACTCATCGAGAGTGACGCGCACCTCCAGACACTCATCAAGGCGTTCCGCGAGACAGGCGACTTCACCAGCCTGGCCGAGCCGAATCTTCTCGCACTGGATGGCGAGCAGGCGTCCTTCCTAGCGGGTGGTGAGTTCCCCTTCCCGATCTTGCAGAGTGGCTCGTCGAGCAACGCGGTGACGATCGAGTGGAGAGAGTTTGGAGTGAGGCTGAACTTCACGCCGACCGTAACGAACATCGGAAACATCCGGCTCGATATCGCGCCGGAAGTTTCCTCCTTGGATTTTGCTGGCGGCTTAACGCTGTCGGGGTTCCAGATCCCGGCGATCTTGTCGCGAAAGGCTCAGACTCAGGTCGAGCTCCGTGAGGGTCAGCACCTCGCGATCGCGGGCCTCTTGGACCAGTCCGTTCAGGAGAGCATCCGTAAGCTCCCCCTCCTCGGCGACATTCCGATCCTAGGCGCTCTCTTCCGATCGAAGGAAGAACGTCAGCAAATCACCGAACTGCTGGTCATCGTGAGTCCTCGACTCGTCGAGCCGTCCGACCAGCCGATCGCGGTGCCCACGGGCGACCCTTCCACATGGCAGTGGGAGCCCTGGCTCCACCCGGATTCGGTGAGCGGCGGTGGAAACCGCTGAGCCGAGACGCAGACGGAGGTCGATGGCATGGTTTCGTCCAACAAGAATGAAGGTAGGCGGCGGAGATTCCTGAGCGGATTCTCTGCCGATGAACGTGGTTCGGTCACGGTGTTGGCCGCACTCTCGATGGCCGCACTGCTGGGGTTGTTCGCCCTGAGCATCGACCTCGGAGCACTTTTCAACGCTCGGTCCGAAGCACAGCGTGCGGCGGACGCGGCGGCCCTCGCTGGGGCGAGCGCCTTTCTCGACTATCAGCAAGAGCAGGCGCGGCGGGTCGCTACCGATCGTGCCGTCGAGTACGCGATCACCAACGAGATCCGCAACCAGACGATCGACTCCGAAGAGGTATCGGTCTGGGTCAATCTGGATTCTGCGACAGTTCGTGCAGCGATCCGGCGAAACGGACTCGAGGCGTGGTTCGCAAAGTTGGTAGGCATCGAAACGGTGGACATCGGTGCGGAAGCGACGGCGTGGGCCGGAGCGGCGGGGGCGGCGTCGTGCGTCAAGCCGTTCGCGGTTCCCGACCTGTGGGAAGAGCGAACGGACGACACCAACGGAAACCGGGTGTGGGACGAAGGCGAGAGCTGGGACTACGACCCGGGTAGTGGCGACCGCTACGACGGATACACCGGCTTCGGCGGTGGGGCTAACGAGACCGGATACGGAAGCGATTGGCGGGATGGTCGCTTGGACGACGACGGAAGACGGTACGACGGTGACTATGGGCGCCAAATCACCCTCAAGGTGACCAACCCCCGTGACGCCTTCGTCTCATCCTTCTTCTTCCCGTGGGTGCTCCCAGAGGACAGCGATCAGGAAGCGTGTGGGTCCGGACCTCCAGGAGGCGGGAACCGTGGTGAGCCGGACATCGGTGGTGGTGGCGGACCTCCGACCGAGCTTCCGGGCGGGAATGACGGATCGGTGGGTTGGTTGAAGTGGACCGAGAAGCGAGGTGACCTCGGTGCACCCAGCGGCAACGGCCGCGGCGGCGGGAACGGAAACGGCGGAGGCGGCAACGGCGGCGGTGGTGGCGCTGGCGGCGGTGGCGGCTCCGTGGACGTGGAGCGCGACAGTGGTCGTGGTCGGGGGGCAGCTGCCTACCGACAGAACATCTGCTCGTGCAACAACTCCGTGATCGACCTAGACACCGAGTACCTCATCGAGCCCGGGAATATGGTGGGCCCCACCTTTCAGGGCGTCGAGTCGCTGATCGCCCAAGACCCGGACGCCTACTGGGACGAGAGCTCCGGCCAGGTCGTGAGCCAGTATGGGATGGACAGTCCACGGGTCGTGACAGTGGCGCTCTTTGATCCTGGTGAGATCAATAAACCTGGCCGGCAATACATCCGGTTCAACAACTTTGCGCGTGTCTTCATTGAGGAGCAGGCCGACCGGCGTGACCCTGTGACGGGTCGCTTCCTCTACTACGTGCCCGGAGTCGGTTCGAGCCGGTCCGGCAGCACAACGGGGTCGTTGGTTCGGGTCCTCCAACTCATCAAATAACTATGACATGACCAATTCCGACCTGAGGGCCGCGCTAGTTTCGGCGGACGACAACCTCCGGGCCGTCATCCTCCAAGCGATGCAGGAGGGTGGACTCCCGGTCACCGTCGACCTCGAGATTATCGCTCCCTCGAGTGCCCTCGGGCCGGAGCACATGGAGCGCCTGCGTGCAGGTGATCCTGACCTGATCCTCCTGGATATCAGTGAGGATCCAGGCCGGGGCATTCAGTCTGCGGCTACCATTGCCAACGGGAGTCCTCGGGCCGCGCTGATCGGTATTGGGCCGGACCTCGACTCTGCACGCCTGCTTGAAGCGATGCGGGCCGGCCTCGTGGAATACTTGCCGCGGCCGTTGGAGCCGCAGGTGCTACACGACGCACTCGGCCGAGTGGTGAAGAAACTCGGCGTGAGTCGAAGCCCGGACGGTCCGACGAATGGGGAGCTCTTGGCCTTCTTCTCCCCGAAGGGCGGCTCCGGATCGACCACGGTGGTGACCAACGTGGGCATCGAGCTCCATCGACTCACGGGTAAACGTACGCTGCTCGTCGATCTCGACTTGGAGCTCGGAGAGATCTCGTCGCTCCTCGGCATTCAGCCCCGTTTCCACTTCGTCGACCTGGTCCGGAACTTTCATCGGATGGATGAGGATCTCCTGACCTCGTACATCGAGAGTCACGAGTCTGGAGTCCAGGTGCTGTCTGCGCCTTTTGAGCCGGAGATAGGAGAGGAAGTCTCTGGAGATCAGATCGCGCGGATCCTCGGATTCTTGCGGAACCACTACGACTACATCCTCGTGGACGTGTCGAAGTCTCTCGCGCCGCAGGCTTTGGCGGCGCTGCAGAACGCCGATCCTATCTTCTTGGTCACCAACATGGATGTGCCGTCGCTTCGGAACCTAAAGCGATGTCTTCCTATTCTCGAGCGGGTCACGGCTGGTGACGCGAGTAAGCTGCGCCTCGTCGTGAATCGATACAACCCGAAGAGCTTGGTCCGACTCGAAGACCTCGAAGAGACGTTGGGGATCGAGGTTTTCAAGACGTTGACCAACGACTTCGAGACGGTCATTCAGGCGATCAGCACCGGACGCCCCCTCGTACTTCAGGGCAGCTCCAAGTACTCCGAGGAACTCAAGGAGCTGGCCAAGTCGATCGCGGCTGGCGCTTCGGGGCTTCCCGAAGAGAAGAAGTCTTTCGTGAATCGCCTGTTGTCCCCGTTCATGTCGAGCGGAGACCGATCGCAACGGACGGACAAGAACGGCTCACCGGACGAGGCTTCCACCAATGGATGATCGGACGAGTAGGAGTGACCGCGGGGAGGTCCGCGACACCTGGGGCATCGGATCCACCACTGACGACAGTGCGCCGTCGTCAGGGCGCACCGACATGCTCGCGGTGAAGGGCCGAATTCACCGTCAACTGCTCGAGCGACTCAATCTGTCCAACCTCGATCGGCTGGATCGAGACGAAGTCATGGACACGATCCGCGGTTTGGTGCGGGAGCTCCTCGCCAAGGAATCGATACCGCTCAACCTCGAAGAGCGAGACGCGCTCGTCGCGCAGGTGCTCGACGAGATTTTCGGCTTGGGCCCCCTTCAGCCGCTAATCGACGATCCGACGATCGCCGACATTTTGGTCAATACGCACAGCACTGTGTACGTCGAGCGCGGTGGTCGACTCGAGCTGACTCCGGTCCGCTTCCACGACGACCGGCACCTCTTCCAGGTGATCGATCGCATCGTGTCGTCGGTCGGGCGTCGGATCGACGACGCGTCGCCGATGGTCGATGCGAGGCTCCCGGATGGATCTCGTGTCAACGCTGTCATCCCACCGCTCTCGATCGATGGGCCCCATCTCTCGATCCGTAAGTTCTCAGAAGATGGAATCACAGCGGACGACTTGGTGAAGGCGGGATCGCTCTCTCAACCGATGGTGACTCTACTCCACGGGATCGTGAAGTCGCGGCTCAACGTCTTGATCTCCGGTGGAACGGGAGCTGGAAAGACGACTCTCCTCAACATCCTCTCGGGCTTCATCCCGTCGAATGAGCGGATCGTGACGGTGGAGGACTCGGCGGAGCTGAGGCTCAGGCAGCCTCACGTTGTGCGACTCGAGACGCGTCCGGCCAATATTGAGGGCAGCGGTGAAGTCTCGGCTCGGGCCTTGGTAGTAAACGCACTTCGGATGAGGCCCGATCGGATCATCGTCGGGGAGGTCCGGAGTGCAGAAGCGATCGACATGCTCCAGTCGATGAACACCGGACACGATGGATCGATGACGACCCTCCACGCCAACACGCCCCGGGATGCCTTGGGGCGTCTCGAGACGATGGTGGCGATGGCGGACCTCAATCTTCCCGATCGTGCGGTACGCACTCAGATCGCGAGCGCGATCGACATCGTCGTGCAGGTTAGCCGTCTCTCGGACGGGAGCCGTCGGGTGAAGCAGATTTCTGAAGTCGTCGGGATGGAGGGAGACATCATCACGATGCAAGACATCTTCTCCTTCGAGCAGACAGGCGTCGAAGAGGACGGCACCGTGATCGGAGAGGCGCGCCCCACCGGTATTCGTCCGCGGTGCATGGATCGTCTACTCGCCAATGGCATCGAGTTGGGGGCCGATGCCTTCTCGACCGCGGCCAGCCCGCGCGGCGGAGCCTAGCAAGGAGGCGCTGAATGCCCCGTCCTGAACCCTGGCTTATCGCGTTGATCGCGGCGGCGAGTGCGATGCTCGCTGTTGTCGTCGCGTTCCAGGCGGTTGTGGCCTTCCGCGAATGGAGGGACCGAAAGGACGCCCTCGCTTCGATCAATCAAGGCGAGTCCGAGGGCCGGCCGATGAGCCGAGCTTCGGTCATGCGGAAGACAGCCGAGAACGAGAGTGAGTTCATTCGTGCGCTCGGCAATCGGGTGCCTCAGGTGTGGGACCTACATCACGCACTGACCCAGTCGGGCCTTTCGTGGAGCTTGCAAGGCTTCGCGTTCCGGGTGCTGCTCTTCGCGTTGATCGGTGCCGTGGTGGCTTGGATCGCGAGTGGTCGCCCATGGGCGGCGCCGATCGGGGCCGCGCTCGGGGGCTGGCTCCCGGTCATGTACCTGAAGTGGAGGAGGAAGCGGCGGCTGATCCAGCTGGAGAGCCAACTCCCCGATGCGATCGATCTCATGTCGAGAGCCGTGAGAGCTGGACACCCGTTGTCCGAGGGTCTCCGCATGGCGGGAGAAGAGGCGCAGGAGCCGCTCGCTGCGGAGTTCAGGGTGACGTTCGAAGAGCAGAAGTTCGGGTTGCCCTTCGAAGAGGCGCTCATGAGCCTGGGCGACCGGGTCGAGATTGTCGACATGCGCATTCTCATTACGGCGATCTTGGTGCAGCGCGAGGTCGGTGGAAATCTGTCGGAGATTCTCGAACAGATCTCCGAGACGATGCGCGCGCGCTTCACGCTCAAGCGGCAAGTGAGAGTGTACACCTCACAGGGACGCATGAGTGGATACACGCTCGCCGCTCTCCCGATTCTGGTCGGTCTCGCGATCTCGCTCATCAATCCGGACTACATGCGTACGCTCTTCGTAGAGCCAATCGGGCAGGCGATGCTCGGTGGTGCTCTCGTGATGCAGTTCATCGGATTCCTTTGGATCCGACGCATCGTAGACGTCCGCTACTAGGAGGCAGATGATGGCCTATCTAGTGAGCGTTCTCGCCGGGCTTTGCGTCATGATGCTTCTGGTCGCGCTTTACGAGTTGGCCACGACCCCGGCGCGCGCCGTGGCTCGCGAGCTCGACGAGATCAAGAACACGAACCCGAGCCCGTTTGGGAACGTCGCGCGGCGCCGGCGACAGTCGAAGAAGGAGCAGCTACACGATGTCGTGAAGCTGCTGGGAGAACGGGTAGAGCGTGGCGGTCTCGACGTCGACGGATGGGCCAAGAAGCTGATTCAAGCCGGGTATTGGAACCCTGATGCGGCGCGGATCTTCTTGGGAGCTCGTGTGGTGCTCACGGCGATCTTCGTGATCGTCGGGCTCGGCCTCGGCGCGCTCATCGATGCTCGGTTGGGCCAAACTCTTGTGCTGACTGTCTGGTTGGCGGGGTGTGCATGGTTGGGTCCGTCCTTCTACGTACTCAGGAAACGCGGCGCGAGACGTTTCCAGATTCGTCGAGCCCTCGCCGACGCGCTCGATTTGTTGGTTGCATGCGTTGAAGCCGGCATGGGGCTGAACCAGGCCCTCGTTCGTGTGTCCGACGAGGTGCGCAACGTAAGCCAGCCGCTCGCCGAAGAGCTCACCATGGTCAATCTGGAGATTCGTGCCGGAACACCTCGGAGCAACGCACTCCGCAACTTTGCGGAGCGGACGGGCCTGGACGACGTCGATGCGCTCGTGTCGACCTTGGTGCAGACGGAGCGCTTCGGGACGTCGGTGGGTCGGGCGTTGCGCATCCAAGCCGATACGCTGCGGCAGAAGCGGAGGCAGCGAGCTGAAGAAGCAGCGGCCAAGACGACCATCAAGCTCGTATTTCCGCTCGTACTCTTCGTATTCCCTGCGATGTTCGTCGTGATTCTCGGCCCAGCCGTGATCCAGGTCATCCAAGCGCTGTCCGAAGTCCAATGAGGTCGGTTCTCGTCGTTCAAGAAGAATCGGGCGAGTGCGTTGGGTCCGAGATCGGCTTGGCGGACTCATGGTGGACACGCTTTAGAGGTCTACTGGGACATCCCCCGCTCGAAGCTGAGCAAGGGTTACTCCTCCTGGACTGTGATTCGGTCCACACGGTGGGGATGGGACAAGACATCGACGTGGCATTCCTCGATGCAGATGGCACGGTGGTTCGTAGTCTTCCCTCCCTGCGACCGTGGCGCATCGGAGTCGGTGGGGCTGGAGCCGTTCACACACTCGAGCTTCGCGCCGGTCGGCTAGCAGAGACCGGAACTGTTCCCGGCGTTCGTCTCTCTTGGAGCTGAGCACATGCACAACGACACATCCGCTGCGGGCGCCACCTTGGTAGGCGAAGAGCAGGCACCTGAGCCAGCGCAGAAGCGGCGAGCCGTACCACCTCCACCGCAGTCGTTAGAGGAGGCCGGGCTCTCCGAGGAATTTGTCGCTGGCCTCATCTTGAAGGCTCTTCACGTCCGTGGCTCGGCGATGGGCTTCGATCTCGTCGATATGCTTGCCCTCCCGATGGCCCTCCTGGATGACGTCCTCCGTCATCTCCAGGAGCGCCAGTTCGTGGAGATCCGGTCGACAGAAGGGCCGAGGCGGGGCGAGTACACGTTCCGCCTCACCGGCGCAGGGCGTAGTCGGGCCGCGGAAGAGTTGGAGATTAGCCGATACGTCGGGGCGGCCCCGGTCCCCTTCGACGACTTCGCCCACTGGGTCGCGATGCAGTCGGTAGAGGGGGTTTCGATCTCGGAGGAGCAGCTCCGTGAAGCGTTCGACGGCCTCGTCGTCACGGACCCGATGCTCGAGCAACTCGGCCCTGCTCTCAACTCTGGACGCTCTCTGTTTCTGTTCGGCGAGCCGGGCAACGGTAAGACACTACTTGCTGACAAGATCGCGGAGGTCTTCGGCGAAACGTACTACGTGCCTTACGCGGTGCTTCTCGAAGGGACGGTCATGGTGGTGCACGATGAGGTGCACCACGGCGAGGGGGCGACGGAAGAACGGTCTCCTGACGACGAGAAACAGTCGATTCTCCGGGATGTGAAGGAGCATGACCGCCGCTTTGCCGAGGCTCGGCGCCCGGTGGTGGTGACGGGAGGCGAGCTGACGTTGAGTCAACTCGATCTCCGCTGGGATCCTTCGGGCAGGATGTACCAGGCGCCACCGCAGCTGAAGGCCGCTGGAGGCGTGCTCGTCGTAGATGATCTGGGGAGGCAACGCGTTCCCGTTGCGGACTTGTTGAATCGTTGGGTCGTGCCCCTAGAACAGCGACAAGACTATCTCACGCTTCGGAGTGGGAAGAAGCTGATCGTGCCCTTCGACTGTTTTGTCGTCTTCTCGACCAACCTGGAGCCGAGATCGCTGGCGGACGAGGCCTTCCTGAGGCGGATCCAGTACAAGATCAAAGTCCCGAACCCGGAACGCCCCGAATTGGAGCGGATCTTCGAGTACTGCTGCAAGCAGCGGGGCATCGAGTATTCGGATCATGCGGTCCAGTTCTTGTATGACGAGATCTACACCAGGCCTGAGGTCGGCGCGCGTCGCTGTCACCCTCGTGATGTGCTGGACCACCTGACTGACCTGGCGTCGTATCGTGGGGTACCGGCCACGCTCGATGTGGAGCTGCTCGCCCACGCCTGCCACAGCTACTTCTTGCCGTCCCCGTAACTCCCGCATTGCCCCCCCGGTGCTTCCGCACACGACCTCGCAATTCACGGATGGAGAATTGAGGGATGACTGATTCACACGATCCACACGGGGCTGCGGCCTCGATGGACGACTCGGAAGCCGAGTCCGATTACCACGTCAGAGAGATCGAAGCTCGCCTCGATCGACGGCTGACGGCCCTCGAGTCGAAGGGTGGTGGAGGGTGGGCAGGCCCCGCTGCACTCGCGGCGCTTTTGGGTGCGCTCGCTTCGTTGGCCGTCGTCTTTACGGTGGTCATGCCGCAAGATCGAGATTGGTCGATGGGCTCCCTTAGCGCCGAGGAGATCGTTCTCCGTGACGCCGAGGGTGTAGCTCGAGGGAGCTTTGCGATCGATGACGAGGGACGCACGCAACTCTCGCTCTCGGACCCGGACGGACGGGAACGGATTCGCCTGACAGTTCTCGCCGACGGGTCACCCGGCGTGACGATCAGCGATCCGGAGAGCCGGCCGCGCGCCGTCTTGGGGTACCTGCCGGATGGCACAACCAACCTGGTGTTCGCCGATGCCGGCGGTGTCAGTCGAGTTGTGATCGGGATGGGAGCCGACGGCTCGAGCCGTGCGCTCTTCTCGGACATCAACGGCGAGATCAGGACGCTCGTCGGGGTCGACTCAAGTGGCGAGCCAGCCGTGTCGATCTTCGAGGATGAAGAAACCAACGACGGGAACTAAGGGCAGGAGGTTCGACATGTTCTTCTCACGAAGATGGATGCACCGCCTTCTCCCCGGACTCTTGGTTGTCGCGGCCGTCGGTTGCCGCGACCCGATGGATGTCGAGTTCAAGGAGTGGGAGGACGACGAGTTCGACTTCACCGCTGACCTCATCGCGTTCGAATCCCAAAGAGATGGGAATCGGGAGATCTACGTGATGACCGTCGACGGCTCCGATGGGATCAACGTCACCAACAACCCGTCACTCGACGGCGATGCGGCTTGGTCACCAGATGGAGCCAAGCTGGCCTTTGCGTCTACGCGCGATGGAAATACCGAGATTTACTCCATGAACGTCGACGGCACGGACGTGGTGCGGCTCACCAACGACGACGGTATCGATCGATTTCCGGCGTGGTCCCCAGACGGCGAAAAGATCGCTTTCTCGTCGGATCGCGGTGGAGACAACGACATCTATGTGATGAACGCCGACGGGTCAGGGCTTGTCCAACTCACTTTCGACGTTGGAGAAGATTCAGAGCCAGCGTGGCTGAGCGACGGCTCGCGGATCGTCTTCTTCTCGACCCGTTCAGGGAACGGCGACATCTGGGCGATGGACACCGATGGAGAGAATCTCCTAAACCTTACGGACAGCCCGGGTTTCGACTCGGCGCCGGGAACGCTTCCGTCGCTGACGGGGACGTCGGAGAAGATCTCCTTCGTCAGTGATCGAGCTGGGTTCAACCTCGACATCTACACGATGAATCCCAACGGCTCCGACCCACGTCGGGTGACGACAGAACCTGGAGACGACTTCGACTCATCGTGGGCCGAAGCGGGGTCGATCCTTCTCTTCGACTCGAATCGGGCAGGGAACTGGAATATCTACTCGATCGAGCCCTCGGGGGCGAACACGATCCAGCTGACCTCGCATCCCAGCGACGACGAGTCTCCTGCGTGGAGACCGAGTAACTAGACCGGTCCGTATCCGTGGACGACCGGCCCGGGCCTCTCTGAGGCCCGGGCCGGATTTCGTTCACGTCACGAACTCCCGGACGAAGTCGGACTCGGGTTGAGACCTCAGACGATCGAGTGAGCCGCGCTGGGCGACCTTTCCCTTCGCCAACACGACGACGTGTGCCTCCAGAGCAGCCACGTCTTTGGCATCGTGTGTCACGATGATCGTGGGCCCTGCAAAGTTCTGTAGATGGTCTGCCAGGGTTTGCCGGACCTCGCGGCGAGTAGCCGCGTCCAGGCTGCCCAGTGGCTCGTCCAGGAGAAGTACATCGGGCTGGGACACGAGTGCTCGAGCGAGGGCCACACGCTGTTTCTCGCCTCCTGAGAGACGAGTCGTCGACCGCATTGCGAGCTCTTCGCACCCGAGGGTCTGCAGGACTTCCATGGCTCGCTGGCGGCGCCTCGTACGCGACTCGCCCGATCGGGCGGAAGGCCCGAAGGCCACGTTGTCCACCACGTTGAGGTGAGGGAAGAGTCCGTAGCCCTGGGGGACGTATCCGATTCGTCGGTCTTCAATGGGGACGTGAATGCCGTGCGCAGTGTCCTCGACTGTTCGCCCATCGACCACGATCCGAGAGGCGTCGACTTGGACGGCGCCCAACAAGATGTGGAGCAGCGTGCTCTTCCCACTCCCGTTCTCGCCGATGAGGGCGACGACGTCGTGTGCGGTTGAGAATCGGATGTCCATTGCCCACGCGCCTCGGGTCAAGCGCGCGTCGACCTCTAAGCGATGAGGAGCGACATCGGCAGAGCTCGCCACGGGAACGGGAGGGAGGTTCACGCCAACCTCCTCCCCGCCAAGAGGGGAAGAAAGCGGACTCCGGCGAGGACGAGGATGCCTGCCCCTGCCAGGACAACGGACAGGGCCACTGCGAGGCCTATATCGGACTCGAGGGTCGTGAAGATCGCGAGGGGCATCGTCTGTGTGCGCCCGCTCAGTGAGCCCGCGAAGATGAGCGTCGCGCCGAACTCACCCAGGGATCGTGCCCATGCGAGTGCGGCGCCACCGGCGAGACCCGGCAAAGCGATTGGAAGAGCGACTCGGACGATGGCTCCTGCTGCCGAAGCTCCAAGCGAGCGCGCCACCAGGATCGTTTCCGGATGCACCTCCCGAAACGCGTTCGTCGCCGCTTGCACATAGAACGGAGCCGAGACGATGACTTGAGCCAGCACAACGGCTACAGGGGTGAACGCGACCGTGATTCCCGCTCGATCGAGCGTCGGTCCCAGGAGTCCGTTGCGGCCGAAGGTGACCAAGAGAGCCACGCCGAGCACGGCCGGGGGGATCACGATCGGGAGGTCCACGAGAACAGAGAGTGTGGAAGTCCACTTCGACGACGATCGAGCCAGCCACCAAGCGAGTGGTGTACCGAGCAGTACCACACAGAGGAGGCTAATGCCGGTGGTTCCGAAGCTCAGCCACAGCGCTTCCGAGAATTGTGGATCAGAGAATCCGACTCGGAGCTCCGCCCATGTGGTCGTCGAGACGAGGCCCAAAAAGGGGAGGGTGAGGAGCACGACCAGGAGTCCCCCCGCAACCGTTGCAACACCGCGACTCAGCTGGGTCACGGCGCCGATGATGCAGTGGGAATGGCGCCGAAGCCGTGCCTCCGGAGGATCGCGTGTCCCTCTGCCGACCGAATGAAGTCTACGAAGCGGCTCACCTCCGACTCGGGGGCCGGAGGGATCGACGCAAGATGGTAGCTCGCCCGCGGGTTGATCTCATCGGGAATCGTGACCGTATGTATTCCACCGCCGGCCAGAGCGTCTGTCTCGTACACGATCGCCGCGTCGGCCTCGCCGAGGGCGACTTTGGCACGTACGAGGCGTGCGTTGAGCTCGCGCGATACGACGGCGGAGTGGACCCGACGTGTGAATAGGTCACCAAGTGACCGCGCAGATTCGTCCAGCAGCTGCTTGGTGTACTCCCCGAGGGGGACTTGATCGGCCGCGATGACGAGTCTCTCCGAGCGAGGAAGGTCTGCGTACGACTCGATTCCGGCGGGGTTGTCCGCGGGCACGACAACAGCGAGCCGGGTGGTCGCGAAGAGCACGGGTTCACTCGCGAAACCCTCATCGACGAGCGCCTCGACATGACTTCGATTCGCTGAGGCAAAGAGTTGGGCCGGGGCCCCTTGAGTGATCTGAAGTCGGAGAAGTTGGCTGCCGCCGAACGTCAACGCGACATCGACTTCCGGATACTCTTCTTCGAAGCCTGCAGCAAGGTCTGCAAAGCTTTCCGCGAGAGAGGAAGCAGCGAATACGCGGAGAGTGGTCGTTCTCTCCGTGCCCTCACAAGCCGACACGGAGAGGAGTCCTGCCAGCGCCACGGTTCTGAACCCCCTCACGCGCGAGCGGCTCGAAGCGTGACGGTCTCCCCAGACGCGGATGCGTCGTACCCAGGGACCCGGCCGACGTCATCCTTGAACGCTTTCGTCCCCAGCGTATCGATGAACCGACCGACCCGTGGGTCGTTCAATCGATCAGCGCGCACGACGAGGTCGAAGCGCTCCTCCGAGAGAGGGACGAAATCGAGGCCCTTCGCTAGAGCCGCCGCCTCGGTAGCTACGCCCACGTCTGCAGCGCCCCACCGTATCAGATCGGCAACAGCGTCGTGGCTTTCCACGACGTGCGAGGTGGTCCGCCGGTCCGTGCCTACCGAGGCTAACGTGCGTGTGAGGAGCCGTTGGGCGCCGGCTCCTGCGGGCCGCTCGGCGAATCGCAATCCGGGTTGGGCCAGCGAGGGACTCGCATCGAGCGCCAGTGGGTTCCCGGGAGCCACGACGAGGCCCTGGCGCCACGACACAAGGGTCACGAGGGCCATGTCGTCATCGGGTATGGCCTCGGCTGCGGCTCTGGCATGAAAGCCCGGGTTGTCCTTGCTCTCCAAGTGGATCCCAGCCATGTGGACCGCTCCGTGACGGAGCTGTTCGAGTGAAGAGCTACTATCACGGCGCAGCCACCGGCCGCGCACGGATGGGCCCATTTGTGTCAAACGCTCGACTGCCGCTCCGAGTGGCGGCGCGCACCCTGACACGATGAGGCGCTCCTCCGCGAGTTGGCGGTCACCCACGAGAGTGATCTCGACGGTCGTATCGGGGCTCCCGGCGTGCACGACGATGCCGTCCGCCGCCTGACTGTGTTCCTCCAGTGCATGGGCGACGGTCGAGTCGTCAATTCGGGAGATGATGACGCGTTGGCCGCGGGAAAGGGGTGAGATGGCTCTCGCGTGGATCGTGTCTCCTCTCAACGTGAACAAATCTTCGACCGTGCACCCGAGCGCGCGTGCGAGTCGCAACGAAAGCGCCGCCGAGGGGCAGTGGCGCCCACCCTCGATCGCGCTCAGCGCCTGTCTGGACACGCCGACGCGATCTGCCAGGAAGGACTGTGTGAAACCGGCTCTAGTGCGGAACTCCCGCACGTGTGAAGTGAGATCTCTGGACACTTGGATCGTGGAAATGGAGTTAAGTATGGTGGTCGAAATGTAAAGACTACTTTCCCGTTCGCGTGCCGGCCATCCCGACGGTCTCTGCAGCCGTTTGACCGGATGAGTGCGCGGCGGTAGTCATCATGATTCGCCTGCGGCTGCGTCCGGTCGAAGGCGGCGTCGGGACGCGTGCGTTCCCGACAGCATTTTCTTTTTTTGGGGGGTGTTTTCGTGAGAGGGATGCTCACTGCGCTGGGCTTGGCGGTACTCGTCTTTCAGAGTGCCGATGCACAGCAGGCGACCCGGACCCAACCCGTTGAGGGGATGAGGGACAACGGAACGGGCTACCACGCCTTGGTAGGCGCGACCGTCGTTACGGCACCCGGGCAGGTGCTGAACAACGCGACGATCGTGATTCGCAACGGCTTGATTCAAGACGTGGGTAGAAACATGAGCGCGCCTCCTGGGGCGCGTGTTTGGGACCTGTCCGGTCAGACGGTCTACCCGGGGTTCATCGACGCACATGCCGATCTAGGCATGGACGATGTCCCCGAGGGCGGTGACATCGGACCCACGCATTGGAATCCTCAGGTCCGGGCGTGGTTCAGCACGACACGAAACCTTCAGGACGACGAGGATCGGCGATCCGCACTCCGGTCACAGGGATTCGGCACAGCGCTCGTCGTGCCGCGACAGGGGATCTTCCGGGGCACCGCTTCGGTCGTGAACCTCGGGGACGCCGGTGTGCGAGACCGGATCTTGCGGCCGGACGTGGCGCAGGCCGTGGGCTTCCAGCGCTCGTTCGAATTGGGTGGTGCCTACCCCAACTCTTCGATGGGCACGATCTCCCTCATGAAGCAGACCTTCATGGACGCCGACTGGTACATTCGGGCGTGGGACGCGTACGAGTCGAGCGGGAGGGCGTTCTTGCCGCCTGAGACGAGCGAAGCGCTCTCTGCTTTGGAAGGGGCAGTGGTCGGGCGCCAGCCGGTTCTCTTCGAGACCCGTAGTGAAGAGGAGTATCTGCGCGCGTATTCGGTGGCTACCGAGTTCGGAGTCGACCCTTGGTTCCGAGGGAGCGGCCAGGAGTACCGGATTATCGACGTACTCCAAGGGCGTACCGATCCGCTCATCGTTCCGCTCGACTTCCCGGACGCGCCTGATGTCGACGACCCGGAGTCCGCGCTGAATGCGTCACTTGCGGACCTCCGTGATTGGTACCTTGCACCCACGAGTCCGGGTCAGCTGGCGGACGCGAACATCCCCTTCGCGATCACCACGGACGGCCTCTCTTCACTCAACGAGTTCCTACCGAACCTACGGGTGGCGGTGAGTCGCGGCTTGTCGACCGACGATGCCCTGGCTGCCCTGACTACGACGCCGGCCGGATGGCTGGGGATTGGTCGAACGCACGGTACGATCGAAAGTGGGAAGGTCGCCAACCTCGTGATTAGCGAAGGCGATCTCTTCACCGAGGAGGCGACGGTTCGCGACGTATGGGTTCAAGGACGGGTGTACGGTGTTACGCGTCCTCCCCAGATCGATCCTCGTGGGACGTGGAGGATCGCCTCGAGCGACGAATGGGGTTTCGAGGCGGTGCTTACCCTCGAAGGGCCTCTGAACCGGCTACGAGGTACGATCGAGGTTGCCGGTCCCGAAGGAGGCAGAATCAACCTTGCCTCGGCGACCGTCGTCGCAGAGACCGGCCGACTCGAAGCTCGCTTCGACGGTGAAACTCTCGGATACGAGGGAACGGCTCTGCTGGCAGGCTCTATCCGAGACGACGACTTCTTCGGCTGGACCGCGCTCCCCAACGGTGCCGACCCCTCCTTCCGTGGAAACCGTACCGAAGCGTATGAGGGAGACGCTCGGGGAACGGTCGCGATGAACGTACCCGAGATCGATCTACCCTTCATTCGGCCGATGATGGAGTACGGGCGCAGCTCGCTCCCGCCGCAGCCGGACGCGGTGATCGTGCGCAACGCCACCGTTTGGACGCAGGGGCCGCAAGGCCGACTCGAGGGCGCCGATCTACTCATCCGTGATGGAGTGGTCGATGAGGTGGGTATGAACCTCGATGCCCCTGGTGGAGCCGTCGAGATCGACGGCACGGGCAAGCACGTGACTCCCGGGCTCATCGACCCGCACATCCACTCTGGGGTGAGCTCGGTCAATGAGAGTGGATCGGCGATCGTGCCCGAGGTCCGGATGGGGGACGTAATCACACACAACAACATCTGGATGTATCGGCAGATCGCGGGTGGCCTGACGACCGCGCACATCAAGCACGGCAGCGCCAACCCGATCGGCGGCGAGAACGTCATCGTGAAGATGCGTTGGGGCGCACTCCCGGATGAGCTACGCCTCGAGAACTCGCCTCGCACTGTGAAGTTCGCTTTGGGGGAGAATCCGAAGCGGCGCCAGGGTCGCTACCCGGATACTCGTATGGGTACGCAGGAGATCATTCGAGACCACTTCATGGCCGCTCGCGACTACGAGCGAGAGTGGCAGCGATGGGAGGAAAACCAAGAAGGAATTCCCCCACGTCGGGATCTTCGCATGGAAGCGATCCTCGACATCCTGGGCCAGGAGTTGCTCATCTCGTCTCACGGGTACCGTGCCGATGAGTTCTTGGCCTTGGTCCGACTCGCCGAAGAGTTCGGTTTCCGGGTCCAGACTCTGCAGCACGGCGTCGAGGCGTACAAGATCGCTCCGGAACTCGCTGCCTCCGGTGTCGCCGCCGTCGTCTGGAGCGACTGGGGAGCGTTCAAGATGGAGGCGTACGACGCGACCGTGTACAACGCACGCATCCTCATGGAGGCCGGCGTGGTGACTTCTCTACATTCCGACAACAGCGAGATCGCTAGCCGAATGAATTGGGAGGCTGGTAAGCTGCTCCGAACGGGGCTTACCGAGGAGCAAGCACTCTCCACCGTGACGAACCAATCTGCACAGGCGATCGCGATCGATGACCGCGTTGGTTCACTCGAGGCCGGAAAAGACGGCGACTTCGTCGTCTGGAGTGGGAATCCTCTCTCACAGTTCACTAGAGCGGAGCAGACGTGGATCGATGGTCGTCGCTACTTCTCGCTCGAAGAAGACGCAGCTCTGAGGGAAGAGGTGGAGCGTGAGCGCACACAGCTCATCCAGGCAATTCTCGCGGCGGACGGTAACGACCGAACCGCTCAGATGGGAGGGAGCGGATCATGAAGTCGGTGACGAGAAGGGTTAGGTGGTCGCATGCAGTCGTAGTAGCTGCGGGAACGGCGATTGCCGCGACCCCGGCAGTGTCTCAGGTGCGTATGACCGTCCCGCCGCAGGCTGAAGCGGTCGCGATGCGTGGAGCCACGATTCACACGGTAACGAACGGCGTGATCGAGAACGGTACGATCTTGTTCGACAACGGCGTGATCACCGCCGTCGGGGCGAACATCGACATTCCGGCTGGGACCCGGGTGATCGACGCCACCGGTAAGCACATCTATCCTGGACTGATCGACGCCTACAGTACGGTGGGGATCAGCGAGATCGGGGCAGTCGGTGTTTCGAATGACGTGAACGAGCTGGGAGACTTCAATCCCAACGTGCGCGCCGACGTGGCTGTGAACGCCGAGAGCCGACACATCGGAACCTCCCGGTCCGCGGGCGTCCTCGTCACGATGACCACACCAGGTGGTGGTTTGATTTCTGGTATGTCGTCGGCGATGAGCCTCGAAGGGTGGAGTTGGGAGGAGATGTCGATGGAGTCGGCCGCTGCCCTCAATGTGAATTGGCCCAACCCCAATCCTCGGCGCTTCCGTGGTTTCGGCGGCTTCGGATTCGGTCCTCAAGAAGATCCACCGAGTTATGAAGAGCAGGTTCAGCAGCTCAAGAACTTCTTCGCGGAAGCGAGAGCGTACCGCGACGCAGTGGCCGCGGGTGAAGAGGTATTAAGCGATTCCCGGTACGCGGCCATGACCGCAGCGTTGGACGGGAGCATCCCGGTGGTGATCGCTGCGGATGGAGCCGCGCAGATCAACGATGCCATTACATGGGCGCAAGAAGAGGGCGTGCGAGTCGTGATCCGGGGTGGACGCGATGCGATCCATGTTTCGGATCGGCTTGTCGCGAACGACATCCCCGTCATTCTCACCTCGACGATGGCGGCCCCGGGTCGCGAGTACGAGGGGTACGACGGTGCGTACACGATGCCTGCGCGCCTCCACGAGGCGGGCGTACGCTTCGCGATTTCCGGAGGAGCGGGGTCGCTCTACACGAACCGGCTCCCGTGGGAAGCCGGGGTCGCGGTAGCCTTTGGCTTGCCAGAGGAAGAGGCACTCAAGGCGGTGACGATCAATGCTGCGGAGTTCATGGGCATTGAAGACCGCGTGGGGTCACTCGAGCCCGGTAAACAGGCGACGTTTCTGATCACGACGGGCACGCCCCTCGATATGACCACGGATATCGAGCAGGCTTACATCCAGGGCCGCGAGCTGGACATGATGGACATCCAGAAGTGGTTCTTCGAGAAGTACATGACGAAGGTGCAGCAGTACCTTCGCCGCGTGATCATGTAGCCTCCTTCGCACAGAGCGCGGGCGGTGCCCGCGACGAAGCCCCTGGAGTGCAAGGCGCTCCAGGGGCTTCGTCTGTCGGAAAAAGGGTACCGCG
Organism: Longimicrobiales bacterium; assembly: GCA_965223235.1. Classification (GTDB taxonomy): domain Bacteria; phylum Gemmatimonadota; class Gemmatimonadetes; order Longimicrobiales; family Gaopeijiaceae; genus UBA2589. Next base: position 294,732 of record CBDCVV010000005.1, on the reverse strand, counting down.
GCTAGTTCCCGAAGCTCCGGCGCGCGGGCCGACATTGGGGCCACTCTCGGCCGTTGGCGAGCTCACTCTGTTCTGTGCCGACGCGCTCATCGTCTTCGGACGCTAGGTACGCGAGCATGGCCGCGAGCGTGGCGTTGTTCTGCAGATCGTCGATGACAAGCTTGTCGAAGGTGTCGATGTCGGTGTGCCAGGTGTACTGACGGTAGTCGGGATAGTTGGACTGGAGCCGGAATCCGGCGGTTCCGCGGCAGATGAACGCCATGTGATCACTCCCGCCACTCTCGGGGACACCAGGGATGTCCAACTCGATGTGTTGGGTGATCTCGTCCGGAATCTTGCTGAACCACCGTCCGAAGCTCGATCCGGCCCCGAGGAAGCCCTGCATTCGAATGAAGTCGATCCGCCACGTACCGTTGTCTTGGTTGAACGCCGCTTGTAACCCGTCGACTACTTCCGGGTGATCTTCGGCAAAAGCGTTGGAACCGATGAGACCCTGCTCTTCGCCACCCCAGTGCGCCGCGATGATGGTCCGCTTCGGATTCGGATACGTTTCCTTCAGGATCCGAAGAGCCTCCATCATCATCACGGTCCCTGATCCGTTGTCCGTGGCCCCGGAAGCTCCGTCCCACGAGTCCAGGTGGGCGGTCAGGAGCACATATTCGTCGGGAAGCTCGGAGCCACGGATCTCACCAATCACGTTGTAGACCGGGGACTCACCTGTGGAGCGAGACTCTGCATTCAAACGGATCTCCGGTCCCTGGTCATTCACGGCAAGTCGGTACAGGAGTCCGTAGTCCTCGCAGCTGAGCTGAATTCCCGGGATCGTGCCGGATGGAGAAGCGAACACTTTGTTGGCGCCCCACCCATTGGACCAATTGCCCTGGATGACGCCGGCAGCCCCGGCCGCTTCAGCGGCTCGCAGCATCTCCATCGCAGCGCGGGCCGATGTCCGGTTTCGCTGCGTAACCTCGGCCTGGCGCTCCTGCATACGCTCCCACGACTCTGGGGTCGCGTGGGCCTCCCAACTTTCCGGAGCCCGGCACGTCGGCTGAGCCTCGTTGAGCAGCACGAACTTGCCTCGAACCGAGGGGAGCCAGGCTTGAAAGTCCGCTTGCCCCATCTCGACAGGAAGTCGCACGACCTCACCCGTGACCGGCCCGTTCGTACCCACGGACCAAGCCAGCATCTGCCCGTTCAGTGTGCGCACGCGAGGCTCGAGTAGGTCGATGTGGGTGATACCGCGTTCCCAGCCGCGCCACGTGCCGTACTGCTCCATCCTCGCGGGGATCCCCAGCGCTTCGTACGTGCTGACCACCCATTCATTGGCGGCCATCTGACCCGGACTTCCCGAGAGTCGAGGCCCGATCGAGTCGAGGAGTGTCTGAGCATAACCCTCGATCATGGATTGGTCGGTCATTCCCTGGGCCCAGATCGCTTGGATCACGGGATCATCCGAGGGGAACGTTTGAGCCTCGATCGAGGCCGGAAGCGTCAGGGCGAGAAATACAACGGGTAGCGCGAGTCGTGGGCTTTTCATCTGCAGGGTGTTCGAGGGTGTCATTCGTGGTCCGCTTCGGGGCGGTACGGTACAATCTACTGACGTGCCGTACGCAGGTCAGTCGGTTGAGGGTCCAACGTTGAAGATCCATCGACAACGCCACCTCTTCTCGGTGGTTGGGCTGGCACTGCGCGGCGCGGTCGCTTAGCCTGCCGCGATCTGCGCTCCCTGTACCACACCCGATTGGACGTTCTGTAATGACCATCCCATTTCGTCACCGCCGAGCCGCGCCCCGAGCCCACAACTCCTGGGTTCGCCGAATCGCCTTCGGCGTGGCGACCGCGCTCACTATCGGCCCGAGCGTTGCGAGCGCCCAGATCTCCGAGGAGAGCTACGTTGGCTTCACCTCGGCCCGCGCTCTGATGCAAGCGCAGTGCGAGGCCCGTTTCCTGGAACTTCCGTCCAGTGACGCGTTCCGAGAGCATCTCCGGATTATCACGTCGGCCCCGCACCCCGCAGGCTCCGCAGCGCAGATGGAAGTCGCCCGGTACCTGGTGCGTGCGATGAAGGCGGCGGGGCTCGAGGTGGTCGAGTACCCGTACGACGTGTACCTGCCTCAGCTCACGGACGACGTCGAGGCGTGGATCATCGAGCCGGATTCGATGCGACTTTCGAACCGAGAGCCCGCTTTGCCCGAAGATCGGTTCTCGTACCACCCCGACCTGCTGAACGGGTGGAACGCGTTTTCCGGGAGCGGAGATGTCACCGGCGAGGTCGTTTACGCCAACTTCGGACGCCGCGAGGACTACGAAGCTCTCGACTCCATGGGGATCGACCTTACCGGCCGCATCGTGATTGCCCGATACGGCGGCAACTTCCGTGGCTTCAAAGTGAAGTTCGCCGAGGAGCGCGGGGCGGCGGGCGTCATCATGTTCAACGACCCCGTCGAGTCCTCACTGGCGCCGTACCCCGACGGCCCGATGATGAATGGGGAGACGATCCAACGTGGCTCCGTTCTGACGCTGCCGTGGACGGGCGATCCACTCACCCCGTTCGAGCCGGCTCTACCCGTGAGCGGAGAGCGCGGGCACGTCGAGCGCCTCGATCCGTCGGAAGTCGACCTCCATACGATTCCGGTTCTGCCGATCGGGTATCTGGCCAGCCGTGAGATCATCACTCGTATGGCTGGGGCGCTCGCGCCCGACGATTGGCACGGTGGGCTCGACGTTCCATACCGGGTGCTCGGCGGTGATGAGTTGACGGTGCGCGTGCGTGTGAACCAACCGAAGGCGCTTACCCGCGCAGTGAACGTCGTCGGCACGGTGGTAGGTAGTGAACTGCCCGACGAGTGGATCATCCTCGGTGCGCATTACGACCCGTGGGGCTACGGGGCGATCGATCCGAACGGCGGGACCGCCATGCTGCTCACCTTGGCGGACGCATTGGGTACTCTGGCGGAAGAAGGGTGCCGGCCGCGTCGGTCGATCATGATCGCACATTGGGATGCCGAGGAGGCAGGAATCATCGGGTCGACCGAGTGGGTCGAAGAGTTTCTGGATCCGTTGACGGTGGACGCGATAGCGTACATCAACGCCGACGGTGCGGTTTCTGGCCCGAACTTCGGTGGCTCATCTTCGCCATCCCTCAAGGGCACCATTCTCGACGTCCTCGACGATGTCGCGTATCCGGGGACCGAGGGGTCAGTCATGGATTGGTGGCGAGCGCGAAACGCGAATGCGGAATTGGGGAACCTCGGTGGCGGATCGGACCATGTCGCGTTCTACACCCACGCAGGGGTTCCGTCTGCAGGCCTGTCGACGGGAGGCCCTAGTGGCGTATACCACTCGAACTACGACAACTTTGCCTGGTTCGAGCGCTTCGGCGATGTCGATTTCGTCTTCGGACCGATGTTGGCTCGGGTGGATGGTTTAGTGGCTCTTCGGCTCGCCAACTCAGATCTCGTTCCGTACGACGTCGTTCGATACGCCTCCGACACTCGCACACACGTGCAAACCCTCTTGTCCGTGGCAGACGCGAGAAACGTCGACGTCGACCTCCGTGACCTGGTGTCCGCGACGGAAGATTTGGAGCGGGCGGCGCGAGACTTCGTCTCTGCGCGCGACCGATCGTTGGCCGCCAACCCGTCGGCTCAAGTGACCCATCGAGCCAATCGGATGCTGCGGGCGCTCGAGAAGTCGTGGCTACATGACGATGGTCTGCAAGACCGCAAGTGGAGCCGATCCCTCTACGTATCGCCGGATCCGTTCAGTGGGTACGCGTCTTGGATGCTTCCCGGAATCCGCTACGAGATCGAAACTGATGATCCTGGCGAGGTGCCAGAGTGGGAAGCGAAGTACCTCGATGCGATCGAGTCGCTTACGGCGAAGCTCGACGAGATTACGGAGTGGATCGGGGGATAGGAGACACGGGCACCCAACGGGTGAGTTTGCCCCTGGAAGTCGCTCCTTGCGCAGGGATGAGAAACGACCCTCTGCAAGGAGAGAGTGAGGATGATTCGACCGGTTGATGTATGTGCTCGCGTGTTGATGTTGGGTGCCTTCGCGAGCGTCGTGGCGTGCTCCGAGGACGTGACCGCACCGGACATCGTGGATGCGAATGACGCACAGCTCGCGGTTCACGGTGCGTCCGGCGTGGGCCCCGAGCTTGCCGCAGTCCGGGCGGCCACGGCGAGGTATCACGACGCGGATGTAGCGGATGCGGACGGTTTCGCAGGAGGCACTCCGTGTGTCGCTCACCCCGTCCTTGGAGGGATGGGTTTCCATCACCTGAACGGAGCCCGATTCGGCGACGGAACGGTGGTTGCCGATGAACCAGAAGTACTTCTGTACGAGCCGACCCGAGCCGGACTCCAACTCGTTGGAGTCGAGTATCTGGTCTTGGCCGACGCTTGGGATGCGACCAACTCCGGAGCTCCGGAACTGTTCGGTGTGGAGTTCGACGAACATCGTGGGGCCGACACCCATGGCCTGCCCTTCGACCACTACGAACTCCACCTCTGGAATTGGCGCCACAACCCGGCGGGTTTGACTGCGCCATTCAACCCGAAGGTGTCGTGCGAAGGCGCGAGCTGAGGCGGGGAGGCTTCTCCGCTCGGAGTGAGGTTCCGCGTCGGGCACGGTCGAGCTATCGTGGCCGACATGGGCGACGACGTAGGACCGGGCGGGGATCTTCCCCTTTCGCTGGACGGCGAAGAAGTGACGATCGACTCCCTCATGCCGGTGGTGTACGACGAGTTAAGGGTGATCGCTCGTCGGCACCTGGCGCGGGAATCGCGCAGTCTCACACTGGACACCACCGCTCTGGTGCACGAAGCGTACATGCGTCTCGTGGATCAAACGTCGGTCACTCGGAAGGGCCGGGCTTACTTCTTTGCAGCCGCTGCGCAGGCGGTGCGCCGAGTTCTCGTCGACGCTGCTCGACGGCGCACAGCGCTCAAGAGGGGTGGGGGAGATGATCCGGTGACGCTCGACGCTGATCGGGTAGCTGTGGATGGGTTCGCGGTGGAACTGCTCGATCTGGACGACGCGTTGGAGAAGCTCGCCGCTGAGCACCCGAGGCCGGCGAAGGTAATCGAGCTCCGTTACTTCGGTGGGCTCTCTCTAGTCGAGACGGCGGAGGCGCTCGACGTCAGCGCCCGGACCGTGAAGTACGATGCCGCTCTCGCACGCGCCTGGCTGAGTCGGGCGCTCGGGGCTCAGGAGGCGTAACGCGAAGGTGTCTTCACGGCCGTCGATCGACTCGGATCTCGTGCGTGAGCTCTTTGAGCAGGCGTTGGAGGTGGACCCGTCGCGGCGCCGGCACCTCTTCGCTGATGTCGAAGATGTCGGTGTCGTGAACGAGGTGCAGGAGCTACTCGAGGCGGCAGGGGAGCCGCTGAACGCGCTGGATACTTTAGACACCCGGACAGCGGCGCGGCTGCTGGATGAGGACGACACCGATCTAACCGCGGTGACCGCGGCCGGTCGCTTTGAAGTGGTGCGGAGGCTCGCTCAGGGGGGGATGGGGGTGGCTTTCCTTGCCTACGATCCCGAGCTCGAGCGAGATGTGGTGCTCAAAGTGCTACGGCCGCGGGGGGGAAAGCGGACTGACGACGAACGCCTCCTCACAGAGGCGAGGGCCACCTCGCGCCTCGACCATCCGTCGATTGCGACGGTGTACGACGTTGGGCGACTGGAGGACGGCCGGCCGTTCATGGCGCTGGCCTACTACTCTGGCCAGACACTTGCAGAGAAGCTGCGAGATGGAGCCCTGCCCCCGTCCGAGGCTCTCCGAATAGCGGTTGCGGTCGGAAACGCATTGGAGGCGGCTCACGACGCCGGGGTCATCCACCGAGATGTGAAGCCCAGCAACATCATGCTGCTCGAGGACGGTTCGGTTCGAGTCTTGGACTTCGGAATCGCTCGACTCGTGGAAGACGAGACGCAAGGCGTTCCGGCAACCGTGGGCACGCGAAGGTACATGAGCCCGGAGCGGCTCGCGGGAGAGTTGGGAGACGAACGGGCGGACATCTGGGCACTGGCGGTGGTGGTTCATGAGATGCTCTCCGGGCGACACCCCGAGGGGGCGCGGGTACTTGCCGAGGTGCCGGAGCGTTTTCGGTCTTCGTTGGAACGAGGACTCCACGAGAACCCTGAACGCAGATTCGAGGCGGTTGCTGACTTCGTCGCCGCGCTCGAAAGGGCGAACCGGTGGATTCGCTCGAGGGTCGCGGGCGCGAGCCTGGCGATCGCAGTGGTTTCTTCGTTGGTATGGGGTCTCACGGTATGGGATGGCGGTGTTCCGCCCGTGGAAGGAGCTCTTGGCCCTGTGGTAGCCGTGCTCCCTTTCGAGAGTCCGACCGGGGACCTGGAGCTCGACCGAATCGGCGCGGAACTCGCCGTGGCGATCTCGATGAACTTGGATGGAGTGGGGGGGCTGCACGTCCTTCGACCGGGCTCGTCGTTTCGTGTCGTCGAGGGTAGCGACGGAGTGGGTGGAGCCGCCGGTGAGGCACGGAACGCAGGTGCGACCGTTGTGATCGATGGGGAAGTCACCCGCTTGGGGGACGAGCTGCGGGTCGCGGCGACGGTATGGGACACCGTGGGCGGTGTGCTTGGCACGACCCAGTTGGCGCTTCCAGAGCATGATCTCGGGCTGTTGGCGGACTCTTCGTCGTGGAGCCTCCTCTCCCACGTTTGGAGCTCCACCGAGCCCCCAACGCCCAGCCGGGCGGGGTTGGCGACCCGGTCCTTCTCAGCTCTCAGGTCTTTCCTCGCTGGAGAGGTGCGGGTAGCCGAGGGACGATTCCGAGATGCTCCCGATCATTACCAGCGGGCACTCGAGGCGGATACTTCGATGACCCTCGCCTACTGGAGATTGTGGTGGACCCGCAGCTGGCACTCGGAGCCCGTACCGCAAACGGTGATTGATCGAGCGATCGCCGGGATAGGCGATCTTCCTCGGACCGACTCGGTCATGATTGAGGCGCGGCTCACCTCTACCCTCTCCGATAGAATCGAGATGTCCCGTTCGTTGGCCGAGAATCGACCGTTGGATTGGCTTGCTTGGTTCGACTACCAGGATGTCTTGGTTCACAATGGCGGGTACTTCGGACATGGTCTCCAGGCATCTCGCGAGGCGCTCGAGCGGTTGGTGTCGCTCCAACCGGACCTTGTGCGAGCGTGGGATCATCTCTTCTGGGTGGCGCGGGAACAGCGTGACACGATTCGAATGCGCGAAGCAGTGGAGCGCTTGACCGAGCTGTCGTATGACGAGGTGAGCCTTCGGGAGCGCGGATTCAATGACCTCGACTACCTTCGTGCCCAGCTCAGTGTCGCCACGAACGGGGTGCTCGAGACAGGTGAGCTCCTGCAAGCCGTGGAGCTTCTGTCCGGACTACACGGGCCTTCTGGACAAGCCCGGCTGGTGAGCAATTTCTCTTCCGAAGGGTTCAGTAAGGCTCAACTTCAGGTTTCGACCGCGCTCCTTGAGCTACCGTTGTCACGGTCGCTGCATGGTGCGGCGTGGTTCGGCCGTTCATTAGCGTTGGCTACTCGCGGACGTTGGGTCGAGGCGATCGATGCGGCTGAACGTTACGCCCGAGAGAGTTCCGAGTTAGGGGCCCTCCACGCGCTGAGACTGGTCGCAGTGGGACGCGTCGTGAGCCACCTTGACGGAGTAGACGCTTCACGCCTCGCCACGATGGTCGAGGGCCTACCCGGGGGCGGAGACGACAGGGTCGCTGCGGAAGTGGAGTGGCTGTTGGGTCTCGACGCTTTCGCCGGCAAAGATCCCGGTGCACTGCGCGGGCGAGCGGCCAGCGTACTCGAGACAGGCGCGCCCGCTGCGGAGATGTTGGCGTCGTCTCTGCGCTACCTAGCCATGGGTCTCGAGGGTGATACCGCGTCCGCGGCGGCTGGTCTGACGGGGCTTCTGCAGGCGAGCTCCGACAGAGGGGAGTATCTGGCTCGACGGGATCATCCGTTTCACCAGGGAGTGTTACGACTCATAGCTGCTCGATGGCACCTCGACGTGGGCCGACCCCTCGAAGCTCGTGGCTTGCTCTTCTGGCACGAGACGATACTCCCGGATGGGGCCGCCTGGCTGGTGATTCGCGCCAACCGGGTGTTGGAGCCGCTCGCGCATCACCTGGCATCTCAGGCCGAGCTGGCGATTGGGAATCCCGAAGCGGCTCGCCGGCTCTTGGACCGAGCGGAAGAGCACTTCGCCGATCCGGATCCCGGAGTCGCTGCTATTCTCGAGATCTCAGACACACAGGCTTCGTCCGGACGATCCGAATGAGCGAGCGCGTTCCAGTCTCCGTGGCTGTCGTGGCGGACCAGCTGGCCGCGCTCGGCGTCGAGCCCGGCGATACGCTCTTGGTTCACACTTCGTTTAGTAGGGTTGGACCGGTCGAGGGCGGTCCGACCGGCCTGATCGAAGCGTTGTCGGGGGCCGTCGGCTCGACGGGCACCGTGGTGATGCCGTCGTGGTCGGGTAGCGGTCCGCCGATCTTCGACCCGCAGAGCACCGAGGTTGCCCGCAACCTCGGGGTCGTCGCACAGACGTTTTGGCGGCTGGAAGGGGCCGAGAGGACACAGCACAGTCAGGCGTTCGCGGCACGAGGCCCGCAAGCTGGCCGCATTCTTGCCGACCCACTCCCTCTGCCGCCCCACATTCCGGAGAGCCCAGTTGGGCGGGTCCACGAGTTGGGAGGCAAGGTACTCCTACTTGGCGTAAACCATGACGCGAACACCACAATTCACTTGGCCGAACTCATGGCTGAGGTTCCGTATGGGGTTCCGAAGCGGTGCGCCGTCCTCGAGAAGGACGAGGTCGTGTGGATCGAGTATCGAGAGAACGATCACTGTTGCCAGCGGTTCTGCTTGGCCGATGCCTGGCTGAGCGAGAGCGGCACCCAGCGGCGAGGTCCGGTCGGACACGGCGAGGGCCGGCTTATCCCCGCTGAGCATGTCGTGGGCGAAGTGGTCGCGCGGCTTCGCGCGGACCCACTTCTCTTCCTCCATCCGGTCGGAAGTGGGTGCTCGGAGTGCGACGATGCTCACGCGAGCGTCAGCAGCTAGCTGAGCACGAAGACCCAGCGACTCCCTTGAGCCAAGGATCGATTGAATATATCATAGTGATATATATCAATGTGTGGCATGTGCGGTGGAGGCGAAGTGGCCAGTCAGACCGAGTTTGCGATTCTCGGACTCCTAGCATCTGGACCCAAATCAGGGTACGACATCAAGCAGGAGGTCGAAGGACCGCTCAGTCATTTCTGGTCCATCAGCTACGGCCAGATTTATCCGATCCTGAAGAGGCTGACCGAGCGAGATCTCGTCATCCGACGTAGGATCTCGAGCGACGGGAGGCCCGACCGACTCGAGTACGAGCTAACTCAGGACGGGTGGGCTTCTCTGGAGGAGGGCTTTCGGAGACCGATTGGCTTTCCCAAGCCGCGGAACGAGCTGCTCCTGCGTCTCTTCTTCCTCGAGCACTCCGACCCTTCTGTCATCCTCCCGACGATCGCCCGCTACCGTGCGGAAGCCACGGCCGGACGCGATCGACTCCATCAGGCTATCGACAAGTTGGAATCCGATTCGGTAGGGGATGCGGCCGTGGAGAACTGGGTCTTGACCGCGCGATTTGGGGTCCACGTGTTCGATGCGATTTCCTCTTGGTGTGACGAGGCCGAGGGTCGGCTCAAGGGGAGGGGCGTATGAAGGCCTCACTAACCCTATTGGGGTTGATGGTGACCGGCGCGTGGGCGTTGGCCCAAGAGCCGGCCGATTCGCCCCGAGCGGCAGATCTACAGCTAGACAGCCGCGCGATCGACGCCTTCGTGGGCGACTATCTCCAGCACTGGCAGGTTCCAGCGGCCGCTGTGGCGATCCGTCGCTCGGACGGGACTCGATACGCCCGGGGCTTCGGTCAATCGAATGGGCAGCAAGTGACCCCTTCGGACCCCTTCTTCATCGGCTCCGTAACCAAGACCATGACGGGACTCGCGATGCTTCGGTTGGTGGATCAGGGGGTCGTTGGCCTGGATACGCCGGTGTATCAGGTGCTGCCTGACTTCTCGATGCTACCGGAGGCCGATGCCCGGCGGATCACAGTACGGAACCTGTTGGAGCATAGGAGCGGGATCGCGACGAAGTCCGCCTTTGATCCGGTCGCGCAGCGCACAGGCGAGGTCCAACACCTGACCTTGGCTGGCCCGCCGGGGGGCGAAGTGCGGTACTCCAGCCTCAACTTCTTGATTCTGGGTCAACTCCTCGAGGCGTTGGGAGAGGCGCCGTATGCGGAGGTGATGGAGCGGGAGGTGTTTGAACCGCTCGGCATGACGTCGACTTCCGCTGCTGTCGGTGCACAGGAGTTGGTGGTTCAAGGACATACGTACTTCTTTGGCTTCCCGGTCGCGAGATCTGAGCCAGAGTATCTGCCCCCAATGATCCCCGCTGGGTACGCGGTCACCTCCGCCGATGATCTCTCGCAATACGTGGGTGCCGTTCTCGACGCTCTTGTGGGGGCCGACACTACGTATCTCACGAACGACATCGTGCAGACGACCTTTTCGGAGATGCTCGACCGCGGTGGCGTAGCGGGTGGCTGGGGATCCACGCGAAGGCTGGGCCACCGCGGGCTCTCCCATAAGGGAATGACGCCCAGCTTTTACGCCGCAGCCGTAGTCATCCCCGAACTAGACGTTGCCTTGGCGTTTTCCTTCGCGAGGAATTCGGGTCCGTTCTCCGACGCCGCGGACCCGTTCATCGACGGTCTCCTCGGAACGATGATGGGCGACGCGCCGCCGCCGGCTCCTCGGTGGGAAAAGTGGATCGATACCGTGTTCTTGTTCATGGCGATTCAACTCATCGTCCGGTGTGTACTCACGTCGCGGTCGTGGCTGCGCGCGGGATCACCCTGGAGGCTAGCTCCGACCCTGGGGAGCATGGGGCGTTTCGTCGCGGACGCGGTGGGGACCCTGGTCATCGCGTACGTCGTGTTGAACGTCTTTGCCAAGATCTCTCTGGCCGGACTCATCGAGTTCTACCCGGATCTGGGGTGGCTTCTCGTCGCGAGCGTCGTCGTGGGCATCCCGCGGGCGTACCTCCACGCGGCCGTGCGAGCCCGGCAGACGGCCACCTAAGGAAGAGCCCCCTGCCGAGTTCCGGCAGGGGGCTCGTCCTTGGCTGCTTGTCTACTTCGTGCCGTAGCTAGCCCACTGACGGAGCTGATCGTAATCGACCGCCCGCAGCGCGTCCCGGACGAAGTCGGAACTTCTCGGGCCCTCGCCACCGGCGATCACCCCAAATCGATCTTCGACGATGGTTGCAATCAGAAGATCGCCGTCGTCGTCGCTGATTCGAATGACCTTTCGGCCCTCTAGCTCGACTTCTTCGACATCGCCATCGATCTCCCCCTGCGCGATCATCGGGGCGACCCATCGTAACGCGAGTGTGACGCCACTCCGAAGCGCTCCGAAGTCGGCGATCCCGACGTACATGCTGTCTCCGTTCACGAGGTAGCGGCCGTGGGCGATCGAGAGTCCCGCGCCGTTATTGTCGGTCGCGTGATCTCCCCCGTCGTCCAACCGCTCATGCCCTCCGATCTCGCTGGGCACGGCACTCGCGAGCTCCTCCCACGGAACCGCAGCGATATCCGCGTCCCGCTCGATAGCCTCTCCCAGCTCCCCGAGCCGATCTCCCAGGGATTGGAGGCCTTCAGCGACCTGGCGGATGCTGGTGTTCCCATCTTCATCGACGAAGTCGGCGCACCCGCTCAGGAGCGCGATCGTAGCAACGGCGAGTAGAGTCCTCATGGCATCCCTCCTAGTCGAATCCGGTCCCGAACCATCCTACGTGCATCAGCGTGCGCAGGGTTCTCACGACACCGGGCGGACCCGCTTCTTCAGCATGAAGAGACCTTCTTGCATGCTGGTCACCAGGATCGTGCCGCTCTCGAAGAAGGGGTATGTGCTCCACGCACCGCCGAAGCCGGCACCGGTCCGATACGGCGCCGTATCGAACATCCCGACCTCGACCGGATTGAGCGGGTCGGAGGTGTCGAGAATGTGCAGCCCATAGTTGTAGTTGGCCTGGTAGGTGAAGTCGCCCTTCACGTAGAGATTGTGAGCGCTCGCGGGCAGAGATCCGAAGAACTCCCGAGCCAGAACCGGATCCTCGAGGTCGTCGAGGTCCCAGATGAGCGTACGGGTCGTCTCGACGTTGCCCGCAATGACGTCGCTTTCGTCGTCCATGATGAAGTAACGGTGGTCTTCGGTGACCCACCCCTGGTGCATGTACGCGGGATTCGGATGCGTCGCCGTCGAGAGCTCCACCGGATTCGTTTTGTCTGTAACATCCGAGATCTGGAAGCGGTTCCCGGACATTCTGAGGCAGATCTCGCGCCCCACGTAGTCTTCATCAGGGCCGTTGTAGATCACGCATTGGGCATCGTGCGTTCCGCCGGGATCGGAACACCCCACGAAGCGGGGGTTGGTCGGCTCGTTGATGTCGACCATGTGCATCCCCGCGCATCCTCGACTCGTCAGGTACGCGAAACCGGTGTCTTCGTTGATGATCACGTTGTGACTGCTCTCCACCACGTTGAGGCCCTCGCCCCGGTACAGCACATCCGGTTCGAAGATGACGGGTGGAGTATCGACATCACGCAAACGAGTCAGGTCGAAGATCTGCATTCCGTGGGCACCCGCTCCGTCCGCGACGATGTAGGCGTGGTTCCCGAACGTCTTGATGTCCCGCCACAGCTGTGAACGAGGGGTATTCGCCGTCTTCGGTAGATCCCCGATCAGACGCGGATTCGAAGGGTCGGAAATGTCGATGAACGACGTGCCGTCGTTCCTACCCACGAGGGCATACTCGTGGCCGGTCTCGGGGTCGGTCCATCCCCAGTTGTCGTTCGCGCGGACCCCGCGTGCGTCCTCTGGAGCGGTGAGGAGTGAGATGGGGATGTAGGCCAAGAGCTCGATATCGGTGCAGTCGAAGTTCTCGACCGAGCCGTCCATACAGCGGCGTTCCTGGCCCGTGAGTGCCCCCATGGCGTCTGGAGCGGTCACGAGGAGGTCGGTGTGATGCCACTCGCCGCGCGGGTCTCGCTCATACACGAAGACGCCTCCCGCCTGGTGATCCAGACCGGCCGCCGCAACCGCCGCCAGACCTCCTTCGACAGCGATCCGGTGACCGTAGGAATCTTCGGTGTTCGTCTCGGCCTCGGTGAAGCGGTGGCGGTTCACCGCGCCGTTCGAGAAGTGAAACGCCATCCCAGTCTCGAGCCCTCGGGTCACCGGCGCGCCGACCCAAACGTCACTGCCCTCGAATCCGATCGCCGCTCCGAAAATGTCCCCCTCGGCGGCGCCAGGCGCCTCGAGCCGCCCGTCGAGCGTCCACCTCGAACCGTCGTGCTCAAAGTTGTACACGGCCCCGTGTCCGAGCCCGGCGAAGGGGGCTCCCACCAGGGCTCGGGCGTCTCGACTCGTGATCACCGCTCCGTACGACGCCTCCGCTTCCGGTGTGGTCTCCAGCTCCCCCGCCGGGCGCCACTCCATGCCCACGAGCTCGTACTCGAAGACCCGCCCGGCGCCCTCGAGAGCGCCGTCGGCGCTCGTCGCGCGTGGGGCACCGACCAACGCTCGCCCGCCGGCGAATGCGACCGCGGCCCCGAAGGCGTCACCATCAGCCGATGCAGGGCTCTCGAGACTCTGGGTGAGTGTCCAGCTTCCGTCCGCTCCTCTGTGGAAGGCGAGGACTCGGCCGGGTGGAGAGGCTTCCGCTTCCTCGGTCGCACTCCGGCCGCGGGGACGCAGTCGGGTGAGATCCGTAGTCACGCCGGCCTGACCGAGGAAAACCCAATCTCCGTGAGCGGCCAACGAGAGGCCGAAGTCCACTCCGCAGTAGCCGTTGAAGTCGCACCTCGGATCGAGCGTTTCGAGCTCTCCGGTAGGGAGCGTTTCCTCATACGCCCATCCGGAGGCGGAGCGGACGTACTCGTGGAGGTCACCGGATCGTCCGGCGACAAAGAGTCGCTCGTCGGAAAGGGCGAGGAGCGCTCCGAAGCCGTCGGCCCTCTCGCTGTCCGGGGCGGTGACGACCTGCCGAGCGGCCCACGTCGACCCGTCCCGTTCGTAGACGTACACCATCCCGGGGCGGAACGAGTTGTTCGGCTCCCCGACGATGATGCTCGCGTCATCGATGACGATCGAGTTCCCGAGTGCCCCAGACTGTGCGGTCACGGGTTGGCCGAAGCCGACCAGCAGCGCAACGGCGGCGGCGAGACGAAGAGATGCGGACATGGGGGTCTCCGAGAAGGAAGCGTGAGGAACTACTTAGATGGTTGGCAAACTTTGTTCGAGCTCGATCATCCGCGCTACATCGTCCGGAGACGGCATGCGGCCCCGGCCCGCACCGAGATTGTCGATCATGTGCTCCGGGTTTCCGGTCCCCGGAGCGACGATCGTGACGGCCGGGTGGGCAAGCGTGAACTTCAGCATCAGTTGTGCCCAAGAGTGTGCGTCGAAGTCCGCGGCCCAGTCGGGAAGGGGTCGATCCCCGATCCGGTCCCACATCCGACGTCTTCCGAAGGGGAGGTACACCATCACGGCGATCCCTTCGCCCGTCGCGATTTCGAAGATCTCGTTCTCCGGGACGCGGTGATCGAGGGAGTAGTCGATACCGATGAAGTCGATGGGGTACTCACGCATGACTCGGGCGAGGTGGTCGTACTGGCTCTCACTCGTGGTCGTAATGCCGATGTACCGGATGCGGCCCTCGTCTTTGTACTCCTGTAGAATGCCGAGTTGCGTGGGAGGGTCGCTCATGTTGTGGACTTGGTTGAGGTCGATCACCTCCCGGCGCAGTCTCGTGAACGACCGCTCGATCTGATCACGTACCGCGGTGGGGTCGGCGTCCCCACCCCCACGACCTGCCGCGTTGACTTTGGTCGCCCAAAAGATCCCTTCGCCGAAGCCATCTTCCGCAGCCCACTGCCCGGCGTACTCTTCCGACCCCCCACCGCCGTATCCGTACGCAGAGTCGAAGACTCGGCCCGGTCCTTCGGCATCTCGCGCGAGTTCGTGGAGTACCTCTCGGTGCGCCGCGAGCTCCTCCGCTGTCGACCGAGTGGAGATCCACCGGCCGCCCAGCCCTACCACCGGGATGTCTTCACCTGTGGATGGGATCGGCCTCATCTGGACCGGGTCGACCCCCGGGGAGGATGGGCTCGCAACCAACGCCTGTACGGTCGCCTGAGAGTCGGGCGTTTCGGAAGTACAGCCGTAGAGGGCTGCACCGGTTCCAGCGGCAATCCGAAGCCATTCACGACGTGTGATCATGGATGCTCTCCCGGTGTACGAGGCGTGGGGTTGAGTTACGATACGGGACTCGCGACGGAGTCACCACTTGGACACGTACAGATCTTCTCTCGTTGGCCGTGCACTAGGGCCGTGGACTCCTCGGAGATCCGCGGGCGTGATCGTTATGGCGTGCGCTATCTCATCGTGCGTCCCATCGACGTCCGCTGCCCAGCCGGCGCTTTGCCTCGAGGCCGAGCGGTTCGTGCGAGACGTGATGGGGATGACGGCTCTGGCCGAGCCCGATACCATCGACGACTGGCGCACTCAGTCTCGGACTGCCGGTTGTCGGGTCACCGCGGCCGGCGCCACGACTGCGTCTTCGACCGAGGTCGCTCGTGGATTCTTCGAGGTGATTCCGGAGCACGGATGGGAGCGGACGCCCGACCCGCGAGATGCTCCGAACGAGGCCTCGATCCGGTACCGGAAGGGTGGCGCGGATTGCCTCTTCTCTTTCTACGACTCGAACTCGGCGCTGAACACGGATGCCGAACTCTATGTGAGCGAAGCGGTGTTCCTGCGTCTCGGTGAGCGCCTCTACCACTTCTTGGTGATGTGTACCCCGGCGGCTCCGGCGGCCCCCCGGGGATCAGGGTAGCGCACCCCCCGGATCATCGACCGGCCGGCCCGCCCGGCGTCTCTCCTTCCTCGATCCGATGGTGCAGTCGGACGGGGGCTGTGCTCCGGTTCCGCTTCTGCGCCCACCAATTTTGGTAGAGATCTACGCTGAACATGAGGAGCAGCATGAAGATCACGATCCACTGGGGGATGTAGGGGAATTCGGATCCGTTCGCCGTGAGATGCGCGGTATGGCCGCCTTCGAGGACGAGGACGAAGCCGATGAGGAGGAGTACAAAGAGGCCGAGGATCTCGAACTCGGGATTGTCACTCAGGAATTCCGAGATGGTCCCAGCGAAAGCCAGCATGAGGGCGACGGAGATGACGACGGAGCCTACCATGACCGCGAAGATGTCCGTCATTCCAACCACGGTCAGGATCGAATCGACGGAGAAGAGCAGGTTCATCCCCACGATGACCGCGACGACATCGCGAAAACGGCTCGTGGCACCCAGCTGGTGTTCGACACCCTTGAGCTTGAGACGCAACTCTTTGATCCCCTTCCATATCAGGAAGAGGCCTCCAAAGACGAGTACGATCGCCTTGCCGTTCACGGCCCCGGTGAAGGTGAGTCCCGGGATCGGGGACCCTTCGAAGCTCCAAAACACCGTGGTGGCGTAGGTGAGGATGAAACTCACCATGGCGAGGAGTACGATCCGGGAAGATCATCGCGAGCGCGAGCCCGACACGGATCGCCTTGGCGCGCTCTGCCCCTGGGAGCTTGTTCGCGATGATCGTGATAATGATGAGGTTGTCGGCTCCTAGAGCCAGCTGGATCAGCGTCACCCCGAAAAGGGCCGCCCAAAAGGAGGGAGAGAGTACCAGCTCGAGCACCGTGAACTCCTGAGAATCGCGAAGCCGAACGCTCGGGTGAGCGAAGGAACGGCACCACGTTAGCGCGGAAGCTCCGCGCTCGCCTCACCTAACTCGTGAGATTGATCTCGTCCACGAGACCCATGTCGCCCTTCGCGATACGCTCGAGGAGGAGTTGCCCAACGGCTTCGGTCACCGTGAAGGCGACCGAAGCCCTCATGAGGTTGCCCGTGAGGGGGGTCCACCTCAGCAAGAGGCCCGCGCCGGCTTTTCCTACGATCTTCCCGAGACCTGCGTAGACTGTCGACCGGATGATCGATTCAGATACGGGGATGCCGTGCTCTCGGCATACCGCAGTCACCATTCCCATCTGGATTGGAATGATCGCCATTGCGTCGCCGCCCGGGATCGGGCTCGCCGCCGCTGCTGCTCCGGCGGCGACCGAGGCTGCGTGGATGATCAGCTCAGATCTGCGACGTATGTCTTCGTTGCCCCGTTCCATTCCGCACCCCGTACCGGTTCTTTCTTCGTCCCGCCCTCTGCGAAGGTAATACTCCATCATCCCGCGCCTCCGTTCCCTCTTTCTGAGGCACCCCTGGCGTCCGTTGCCAGCTCTGGAGCGAGGTGTACGCGGTGGGCGTTTGAAGAGGTAGGGCGCTGACGGTCACGAAGAGTGTGTCGATCGTGCCGGCTTCTGCCCACACAGTATCGAATACGAGACCTGGGACCGAGGGTACAGAAACGCTCTCGAAGGCCCCGCCGCGCGACCCGTAGGTCAGCACAGCGAAGGAGCTTCCAGGAGCAGGGACGAAGCCGTCCAGCGTGTCGATCATCAATGCACCACCGAGCTCGACGTGGTGCGTCACGACCAGGCGGTCGTACTCGAGGCTGTCCGTAGGGCCCGCTAAGTCGATCTCGAGCACAGAGCCTGGAGACGGGAACCAGTTGCCGAGGATCCGCATGATACCCGTTGGGAGCCCCGGACTTACGGTGCCTTGGATCGTGACCGTGTCGGCGTCGAAGAGGTCGACGTTTCCTAACCCCTTCAACTCGGCTCCTGGGGCCAGAGTAAGGTTGTCTTCGAACTCGAACCCACCTGCCTGGAAGTACAAGCGACCTTCGACCGTGAGAGACCGCTGGAAGCGGCTGCCTCGGCCTCCCGTCTTGATTACGGTTGCCCCCGGCTCAATGGTCATGCCGGAGACACCTCCCTGACCGTCCGTGAGCTCAGTGCTCCCCTGGATCTCCAGCGAAGCACCGGCTTTGATCGTCCACTGGGCGATCGCATTCAGCGAGACCGAGCCCGCGAGCCATACGCTCGGTCCATGAAACTCCATCTCGCCCATGAGTGATCCGCTCGCAATCACGGCAGGCACCCCAGCCAAGGTCCGTAGCGGGCCCTGGGCGGCAATCGCTCCGGCGGTAATGTGCAGGGAGTCGGTTACCTCGAGGGTTGTTCTTCCCTGCCAGGCGGCGGACCTCGTGTCCGCGAAGAAGAACGAGACCTGTTTGGTCGCCGGTACAGCGGTCCAAATGGCGCCCCAACCCAGCCGGATCGAGTCCGTCACGTCGAACGCGCTCTCGAATCGATTGCGTCCCTGCATTGACCGAATGCCTCCGAGATCGGCGGTGCCGTTCACGGTCACCCTTTGATTCGGCCCCCCATCGAACTCGAGTACGCCGGCACCTGTGATGGAGCCCGTGGAATGTCGAGATCAGGGGTTGAGCGAAGCGAAGGCGGGCCTCCGCTGAGACCTCGAAGTCACCGTCGTGCACCGTGTCTCTCGTGATCTCGAAGGTCCCCGAGGTGACCTGCACAGCCCCATCGTTCACGAGAAGAGCGAGCGCTGTTGTAGTGTCGACCCCCGCATCCGTCATGATCGTACCCTGGTTGCGAATGACGCCACCGACGAGTTGCCCAGCATCGAAGACGTAGGTGGAGTTCGGCTCCAAAAGGCCGGCGCTGTCCACGGTAAGTTCCACGTCACTGCGTTGGGCGAGGGTCGGTGTCCCGGCACCCCCTACGGAGAGCCAGGCGACCTGTGCGTCACCGTCGAGCTCGACGGTGTATGAGCCCACCTCGTCGATGGCAACGCTGTCGTTGGGTCCAGGCACTCGCGCGGGGTCCCACTTCGACGCGTCGCTCCACCTGCCGTCTACCCCCGTGGCCCATCGGATGTAGTCTCGGCCGGCATGCTCATCATCCAGCGTGGTGACGTCGACGAACCGATCAGTCACGCTTTGGTAGTGGTCGTCCGAGTTGGGTACGTCGACCGCGAGGACGATCTCCACCTCCTGATCCCCGTCGAAGAGCATGTCGTCGACTCCCGACACAGTTACGGTTTGCCGATCTCGCCACGTGCCGTTCGTAAAGGTCAGCGTCGATGGGGTCACTGTCACCTCACCGATATCCGTCGAAGCGACTGTGACGACGACGGGTGCGATCGGCTGCGCGTTCAAGAGGACCTCGAAGTCGGCACTCGTCCCCGACTCGCTCACCACGGCGGATGACGCGGTGACGAGGATGTCGGGCGCTCCGTCGTCTCGGACCGCGATCGCGAGGGGACGTGTCGCGGCTACGCCGTCGCTCCTGGAGATACGCGCTCGGAACGCCCCGAGCTCAACTGTGGTTGGTGTTCCTGCGATCTCGCCGGCAGACGACAGCGTGAGTCCGGCCGGCAGGGCTCCACTCTCGATGCTCCACGTCGGGGCACTTCCTGCGTTGTTTGCCAGGAGGGTGACCGAGTAAGGGATGCCTTGGACCGCATCCGGCAAGGATGTGGTCGAGATCGAGACGGGGGGCATGTCGGGGCCCGGATCGGATGGGGTCGAGGTACACGCCTGAGCGGTGAGTAGCGCCGTAACCGCCAAAGCGGTCTGGCTTCTCTTCTGAAGGGTCACGGGAAGGCCAGGTGGAAGGTCGTCGAGGTCCACCATCCCCTGCGCCGATTGAAGTCAAAAAGGGCAAGTGGTACCGTGGTGCCATGTGCCAACCACAGGATTCGCAGGCGGACCGGACTTTCGTCGAGGACTTCGAGGCGTGCGCGTTGGGCCCAGGGTGCTTCGGGCACGCCGACCATGTGCGTCTCGCCTACCTGTATCTGAGGGCGTACGGTCTGCACGAGACGCTTGGTCGGCTCCGTGTCGGGTTGATGCGCTTCGCGGCCCACTCCGGAACGCCGGACCGATATCACGAAACGGTGACGTGGGCGCTCACCGTCCTCATTCACGAGCGGATCGTGCGCGATCGCGAGCTCACGACGTGGGAGGCGTTTTCCGCTGCCAATCCAGATCTCCTCAAGTGGCGGGACGGCCCCCTCTTCGAGCGGTACTCGGCCGATATTCTCGATTCGGACCTCGCCCGAGCACACTTTCTCTTGCCTCCTGGATAGCGTGCTTGGTCAGGGCCGGTGGATGGGGGTCTCCCTATCCTTCTTTGGGGCGTTACTCCTCGGCGTCTCGTCGATCTCTGCGCAGGTCGACGCCGTGCTCACGCCTCAGTCGTCCGGTACGACGGAGCTCCTGCAGGCTGTAAGCCCCGTATCGTCCGACGTGGTGTGGGTGAGCGGACACGGATCGACGTATGCGACGACCGTCGATGGTGGTCGACACTGGCGGACTGGCAAAGTCGAGGCCGACCGGGTCCTTCAGTTCCGAGACGTCGCGGCATTCGATGCGTCGACAGCCTACCTCATGAGCGCTGGGCCGGGCTCGCTATCGCGAGTTTACCGGACGGACAACGGAGGCGACGCATGGCGACTCCTCCTTACGGCTACCGAAGAGGACGCGTTCTACGACTGCATGGATTTTTGGTCGCCCGAGCGCGGACTCTTGTACGGAGACGCGGTGGACGGAGTCCCGTTCATTCTCATGACCGACGACGGTGGCCGAAGTTGGTCGCGGGTTGCTGAGAGTGCGCTTCCGCCAGCCCTCGAGGGAGAGGGAGGCTTTGCCGCGAGCGGCAGCTGCGTCGATGTGGGACCAGACGGCAGGGCTTGGATCGCGATGGGCAACGGAGCCCGCACACGGATCCTCCGGACCGACGACTACGGCGTCTCCTGGAGCTTGTCGGAGGTGCCGGTGCTCGGGGGGGCCGGGGCGGGTCTGACGACGGTGCAGCTGGCGGGAGATTTCGGTGTGGCCTTGGGGGGCGCCATCGGTGAGGTGGACCTGGCCGCCCTCGCTCCGGACGCGCCCCGCGGAAGAGCTGCGTTCACCGAGAACGGTGGAGCCGTGTGGGAGATGGCTCCTGATCCTTCTTTCGAAGGGGCCGTGTATGGAGCGGCCCTCTCGCAGGAACGACCCGATAGGGTGTTGGTGGTGGGCCCGGAGGGGTTTGCCGCGTCGGTGGACGGAGGGAGAGGGTGGTCGACCGTCGATGGCCTCAGCTGGTGGGCGGTAGCATTCTTCGGTGAAGAGGTCGCATGGGCTGTCGGTCCCGAAGGCCGGATCGGGAAGGTCACGTTTCAATAGCCTGGTCGGTCTTGGGAGGGAACACCGACGGTGTCCCCGTGGGTTATCTCCTTCTACGGGCACTGTCGACGGATGTGAGTTGAGGGGAAGGAGGAACTTCGTGCCGCAGTCCTTGCTGTTCATCCCGGACATCAGCGGGTTTACCAACTTCGTGAACTCGACGGAAGTCGAGCACGGACGACATGTGATCGCTGAGTTGCTCGACTTGATCATCGAGTCGGACCGACTCGGGCTCACGGTTTCGGAGCTCGAGGGCGACGCGGTGCTCTTCTACTTGGACGGTCGGGTCCCGTCGGTCGAGTCTCTCGTGGCGCAGGCGAGACATACCTTCACGGCGTTCCATGCAAAGTTGAAAGAGTTCGAGGCCCGACGGATCTGCGACTGTGGGGCATGCGTAGAGGCGTCTGGACTCACTCTCAAGATCGTGGCCCACGCGGGCCCGATCGAACTCATGGAGGTCCGTGGCTTCACCAAGCTTTACGGCGGAGACGTGATCGTAGCGCACCGCCTACTCAAGAATGACATCGATGAGGCGGAGTACCTCCTGCTCACGGATGCCGTGTCCGTGGATGGAGAGGACCCGACTCCTCCGGGTTGGTCGACAATCCACCCGGGCACGACACTGGTGGAGGAACTCGGAGAGGTACCCTTCAAGTGGATCCCGCTCGGTCCGCTACGGTCGACCGTCGCCGACCCCCCTCCGTTGCCGCCACTACCGAAGAGCCCGAATCCGGTGGTGCACTCCACGTGCGTCGACGCGGTCCCCGCGGAGGTCTTCGAACTCGTGAGCAACTTCGACCTCCGTTCACTTTGGAATGATGGTGTCGACGAGATCGAGTACCAGCCGGATCGCGTCAACCGCGTGGGAACTCCGCATCGGTGCGTGATCGGAGGGCGGTTGGTGGAGTTCGAGACGGTTACGAACGACTTCGGGGATGGCCGGCGGGTGTACGGTGAGCTACTACCCGGAGCTCCGATCGTGGACGACCTGGTGAACTACTTCATCGTCGAGGCGGAAGGGCAGGGGACTCGACTCACCCTCGAGTCGCACTACCGGTCGAGAAGCCTGCCCTGGTCGTTACTGAACCCGATCATTCGGCGGCGTCTCACCCAGCTTGGTCCGAGGCTGCTGCGCCAGATTGAGGTGGCCGCCCAGCGTCAGCGGGTCGAGATCGAGAAGGAAGCAGCGATCGCGGGCTGAACCGCCGCAACGTCGGAGGGCTCCCACGTCGCGGCTCCGACGACGCCACCGACGACCGCGCCCACCGAAGCCCCGATGAGGGTTGCGGCCCACCGTGACGCGGCGGAGTCGTCCCCGAGCGCCTCGACGGTCAAGCCGAGTAGAGCCCCGGTCCCTACCCCGAGGGCGGCCGAGTATACGGCACGTTCTTGGCGTTCACCGTTGCCCGCCAGCGCCACCCCTGAGAGTGCGGCGGCCAAGAAGCTGCCGGACCATACCAAGGCACCTTGGCGGGCCGTCGAGTACCCACCCTTCACTCGACCCACAGCGGTGGCTGCCCCCGTCGCGAAGGCGAAGCTCGTAACACCGAGGACGGTCGCACAAGTCAGCTGGCAAGGGTCGGTGAGCTGCGCTCGGGCACGATCCGGCAGCGCCCCCACGAGCGTGACAACGAGTATCGCGACGAGTGGGATGCGCCGGAGCATGGTCACGGGGTGCTTTCCGTGACTCGCGGAGCCTCGGAGCAGGAGGTCGTCTCCCGGTTCCAAAGCGCACATTGGAAGACCGGCCGGACGCGAGACCCCTCCGGGCCGGAGAAGACCGTCGCGGTCGCCGACGGACCGGATAGGGCGAGGCGAATGAAGCCGTACTCAGACACAGCAAAGCGAGTGCCTTCCACGCGACTCACGGGGGTGAGTTTGGCCCCGGTCCCGCTGACCAGCTGCCAATGCGGGTTCTCCGAGCCCTCCAATCCGATCAGCTGCAGAGAGTGCTCATGCCCGGACGCGTACGCGAGTGGTCTTCTTCCGCTCCGACGGATGGCTTCGCGGATAGCGCCCATCGCTGCATCGTATCTAGGTGATGCCAAATCCTGGATGGAGAGGCCACTCTTGACGGCGAGGTAGTAGACGAGCGGTCCCGACTCGAAGAGGCCGACGTTCCCTCCATGCGGACCGCCCGTCGCCATCGGGTGATGGCCCGCGAGGATGATATGACGTCCCCCGGCGTCCGACCCGAGCAGCTCTTCCAGCCTCTGCCCTACGCCCACTCCTTCCGAGCAGACGGATTCCGGAGTGCGGAGCATCCATTCCGTATCGAGAAAGATCAGGCGAGCGCTGCTCCCCACGTCTATGAGGGAAGGCCCGGGACACGCACCCTGCGGGTGGATCGATACCCGGTCTGCGTGTGTCGATCCGCGGAGCCAATCGGCTTGTAGGCGTACCGCTGCGGCCCCCGCGTCGTCTCGCGCTCCCTTTCCCCAGTCGTGATTACCCGGCACGAAGGTGGCGCGGGCACGCTGAACCGAGTCGAGAACCGCAACCTGGGCGTCGAGAAGCGGGCGATCCACCGCGCTATGAGAGGCGCGAGCTCCCTCCTCGTAGATGTTGTCCCCCAGGAACACGACGTGCACGGCGGCGGCCGGGTGAGTCCGCTCGGAAAGGAGCACATCCGCCCTTACTGCAGCGAGAACAGAGTCTCGGCCGGAGCCGGCCTTTCCCGCGTCCCCGACCAGATAAACGATCGCATCGGGCGACGAAGAGATGCGGGGCGCCAAGGTGGTGTTCGGTGCGTACGCGACTTGCCGGGCGCACGCGGACAGCGGCACGAGAAGTCCCACGAGTAGGGGTGCTAGACGCATCTCTCGTAGCATCTAATACGGAAGGCCGAGCGTCGCGTAGACGCGAGTGGCCTCGGAGCCTTTCCCCACTCCGAGACGGAAGATGTAGGGCTGTTGGATCGGTTGGAGGAAGAGCCCGCCCCCCGATCCTGCGTGCCACCCGCCGGACGAATCACCATCGATCGACACCCGACCTGCGTCTGCAAAGCCGAAGACGCCGACGGAGATCGGTACGACGACTCGAGGGCGTACCACCGAGAGACGTAGCTCAGCACCCGCCCACGCTACGGCGTCACCTGCAAAGCGCTGCTCGTCCCATCCGCGGAGTGACTCGGCACCGCCCAAGAAGGCGGCCTTGTGCCAAGGAAAGTCCCCATAGACTTGCCCGACGCCCCCTCGATAGGCGAGCGCGACGCGAGGCCATGGATGGTCGGCGACGAGTCCCGACACACGTGCTCCGAGCGTGCCGAACCTTCGATTGACGTCGAGGAGTCCAGGGTAGAGCGCACCCTCGGCGAGGATGCGAATCCGGGAGGCCCGCAAGCTGGAGGCGGCCCATGGATCCCAGCTGGCCACAGCTAAGAGCCCGAGCGAAGTGAACCCACCATCGCCGTACACGGGTCGTCGGCTGTCGAAGAAGCGGCCGGAGTTGTCCTGCGTGCTCGTGCGCTCGATCCGGACCCGGCCCGAAAGGTCGATCCCCGATGAAAAGGAGAGCCCCATGCCGGCCTCGGCGGAAGCGGTCGTGACGTCGACTCGGTGGAACGCTTCCGGGCCACCGGGTGAGTCGTTCCCAATCCCGTAGTCGTGCAGCACATCGAGTCGGGATATGCGCGCTTGCACTGGCCAGAAGACTGCCGAATTCTGCCGGCGAAACTCACCATCGAGCTCGAGTCGGCCTTTCCCTAGCTGAGGTGCCCAGCCGGCGCGGAGATCGAACGCGGATGCGTAGGGGACCTTTCGGAAGCCGTACCGCTCGAACCGAACGCCAGCGCCCAGAAAGACGCCGAGGTCGGTGGAGTAGCTGGTCCAAAAAATGGGAAGGGTCCGTCCACCCCAGTCGACCGGCTGGTTCCGATCGTCTTCACTCCACTCCCACTGATCC
Organism: Longimicrobiales bacterium; assembly: GCA_965223235.1. GTDB lineage: Bacteria > Gemmatimonadota > Gemmatimonadetes > Longimicrobiales > Gaopeijiaceae > UBA2589. The sequence continues at coordinate 269,560 of CBDCVV010000005.1, read as the reverse complement.
CACGATCGAGTGTCGACGTTTGGTACCGCGAACCCGAGGCTCTCGGTCTCGCCGTGATCGTCGTAGAGTCTAAGCCGACGTGCTACGCCGTCGAGTTCGAAGGTGTCGTCGTCTTCGCCTCCGACCACGCGGATCAAGATCCCGGGTTCATCGAATCCGGTTACGACGACCCGATCGTCTCCCTCCCGCATCAGGATGCGTATCTCAGACGTCTCACCCGGGAGGAAACGTCGCTCGAGATACGGGTCGGACGATCGCTCGGGAGCTGTGACTCGCACCGTGACTTCCGCTGCGGATCGCTCGACGTGCACCAGCTCATCTTCGTCAGTGAGGCGCAGGTCGACGTTCTTGGACATAAGCTCGTAGAGCTCGGTCCACGCTTCACCGAGTCGGTCGCGCCGCGCCCGAAGCGTCTCTCCGAGCTCTTCGCCGTTCAACTCGAGGATCTCTAAGGGAAGGCGGAAGACCGCCTGCTCGATCACATCGTCGGTGAGCGCGCTCTGCACCGACCTGCCCACGCGGTCCCAGTCGTCTCGGTCCAGCTCGGCTAGGAACCAGCGATCGATTGCCCGTGCGTTCCAGTGTAGCCGCCTGAGGGACGGATACTCTTTCTCGAACCGCACGAACTGGGGCAGGTAGAGGCTGACGATACGCGTGGCGAGACCGTCGAACTTCGAGAACGCCTGATCGCGATCGCGGGGCACAGGTAGCCACCGGCGCGGGGCTTCTTCATCGAACGTGGCCCACCGCCACTGTCCGCGATGCCGGTCCCAGTCTCCGAGGAAGACGTCCATGATTCGCGCTCGGAGGTAGGCTTCGGCGTCGACGCGGTCGTTTGGACCCCGGTCGAGACGTTCTGTCAGGGTCTCGCTCGCGATCACGCGGGTCGTACCCTGGAAGGAGGTCCGGTCGCCCTCGTTCTCGTCCGGTCGTTCCTCTACCAAGCCGAGCATCCCCGCAAACTCTTCCCGGAATTCGCCGAGAGCAGGGTCGTCTGGCATTACCCTGAGTTGCGGATCCACATGGAGTACTCCCACGGCGTCGAGGAGGGGCGCCGCGACCAGCGCGCCGTAGGGGTGCGCGGCGCTAATGCCATCTTGCACGAGGTCCGCCACGACCGTGCCTCGGAGGATGGAATCGAGTACTGGGGACGGATCCTTATCGACCGAGCGAAACGCGTATTCCCTGCCGTCGGCCCCTGCGAATCGGAGTGAGCGGGTCTGCATCCCGCCCCCGGTTCTGGTAGGAGTCAAGCCGCCTCCCACAGCGTCGAGGTCGAGAAGCTCGACTCTCACGGGTGCAGTCCAGAGGTCGCGGTAGTGTCGACCGAGGATCCACCGATGGAGGAGCCCGGCCTGGTATTGCTCGCCCGCCGCCGTCGATACAACTCGACTCTCGTCCGGATGCTCCTGAGCGTGTGCGACAGTGGCGATGGCCGCCGTGCACACGAAGAGCGCGAAGATCGAAGAACGGTTCATGGACGAAAGATAGGTTGTGCTGGTGCGACAGGTCACGTCGGGATCGGCTTTTGCCCGTCGCGAGGAGGTAGATACCTTCCTCTCCCCGGGAAAGCTCCGCTCCACCCACGCATCTATGTCCGAAGTCTCTCCCTCCTACCCGCTGCTCGACCGAGAGAAGAGCTGGCTGCACTTCGGTCACCGGGTCTTACAAGAAGCCGCGGACGAGTCGGTGCCTTTACTCGAGCGGCTCTTCTTTTGTGGGATCTTCTCTTCGAACCTGGACGAGTACTTCCGAGTGCGCGTCGCTTCGCTCCGAGCGGTGGTTCGGGACGAGAATCAGGATGAGCAACTCCGACAAGGTGCGCGTCGGTTACTTCACGACATCCATCGCATTGTGCTCAGCCAGCAGGAGGAGTACGGGGGTATCATCGGCACGATCTTCTCTCGTTTGGAGGACGAGGGGATCCGACGGGTAGACGACAAAACGGTTGGCGCAGAGCATCACGAGTTTTTGCGCGACTTCTTTGCCGAGTCGGTCGCCCCTCACGTGCACGTCACTGTGCCTGAGGAAGGAGAGACGCCCTTCCTCGAGAACCGGCAGGTGTACCTGGTGGTGGAGGTGTGGGGTGTCGATTCAGGTATAGCTGAACCTGGCTACGGCTTCGTCCAGATTCCCCCGGATCTGGATCGATTCGTCGTTCTTCCCGAGGTCGATGACGAGCATGAGGTCATGTATCTCGACGACGTGCTCCGCTTCAACCTGGATCGACTCTTCCCCGGTCACGACGTCGGTCGGGCGTTCGCCGTGAAACTCACCCGGGACGCGGAACTCTACGTGGACGACGAGTTCGATGGTGGTTTGGTCGAGGCGATCCGCCAGAGTCTGGGGAATCGGGAAACCGGGCTCCCCAGCCGATTTCTGTATGACATGCGCGCGCCCTACCAGCTCATTCACACGCTACAGCACTGGCTTCAGCTCTCTGAGGAGGACATGGTGGTCGGGGCCAGGTATCACAACCTCAACGACCTGATGGGCTTTCCGCGCTTCGGGCGTTCTGATCTTTCTTTCCCGGATTGGCCCCCACTACCGCATCCGGTGCTGGATCGAGCTCCCTCGATTCTCGAGGCCGTGCGCGCTCAGGACCAGGTCGTTCACATGCCGTATCAGACTTTCGACTCCGTGGTCCGATTCTTGGAGGAGGCTGCGGGTGATCCCGAGGTAGAGGAGCTGTGGCTGACGGTGTACCGAGTCGCCAGCGATTCAGCCATCCTGAGGGCCTTGATTCATGCGGCCGAATCCGGCAAGAAGGTCACCGTCTTCATGGAGGTCCAAGCCCGCTTCGACGAGGAGTCGAACCTCTTGTGGGCCGACCGCCTCGAGAGCGCCGGGGTGCGTACCCTGTATTCGATGCGGGGTCTCAAGGTGCATGCGAAGATCGCGATGGTGGTTCGGCGCGAAGGGGGGAAGCGAGTCCGGTACGCGTACGTGGGAACCGGAAACTTCAACGAGAAGACGTCACGGATCTACGCGGACCACGGGATCTTCACGGCCGACGAGCGCATTACGGTCGATGTCGAACAGGTCTTCCTGTTCTTGGCGGGGGAGGTCGACGAGCCGCGGGTCGAACATCTGTTGGTGGCCCCGTTCACCCTTCGAAAAGGGTTCAACCGCCTCATCGAGCACGAGCGCGACCGGGCGTTGGAGGGGCGCGAATCCGGCATGGCGCTCAAGATGAACGCCCTTCAAGACGGCAAGATCATCGGCAGGCTGTATGAAGCTTCGGTGGCCGGAGTGCCGATTCGATTGATCGTGAGGGGGATTTGCTGCCTGATCCCTCGTCTTCGTGGGGTCAGCGAATCCGTCGACGGACGGAGTATTCTCGACCGATACTTGGAGCATGCGCGGATCTACGTATTCCACCACGATGGCGAAGAACGCATGTATCTCGCGTCCGCAGACTGGATGAAGCGCAATCTCTCCCGCAGGGTGGAGGTGGCTATCCCGGTGTACGATGACGAGGTGAAGCGGCAGCTGATGCGATCACTCGAGTTACAGCTAAGTGACGATGCCAGGGCGCGTTACATCGACGGCGACGGGAAGAACGAGTACGTCCGCTTCGATGGTCCGATCGGGACCGGTCGCTCGCAGGAGGCGTTTCGAGACTTCGTGGCCTCGCTCCGACCTGTGTGATGGTCCGACAGCTGACGGCGATCATGTTCACCGACATGGTCGGCTACACCGCGCTCATGCAGGAGGACGAGGCTCGGGCCAAGCACGACCGAGACCGGCACCGGGTCGTGCTGGAAAGGGAGATCGCGGCGAAGGACGGGCGGACGCTGCAGTTCTATGGAGACGGCACTCTTTCCGTATTCCAGAGCGCCGTGTCGGCGGTCGAGAGTGCGATCGCCATCCAGGTGGGGCTCGCGCAGTTGTCCCCGACGATTCCGCTTCGTATCGGAATCCACACGGGGGATGTCGTTCACGACGAGAACGGCGTGTTCGGAGATGGGGTGAATGTAGCTTCGCGAATCGAACGACTCGGGGTGCCGGGCTCGGTCCTGATCTCGGGGAAGGTGTTCGACGAGGTCAAGAACCAATCGGAGATCATGACCCATCCACTCGGGTCGTTCAATCTGAAGAATGTGAGGCATCCAACCCGGGTGTATGCGATCGCGAACTCCGGCTTGTCGATTCCGGCCGAATCTGCTGTCCAAGCCAATCGGCCAGCGCGGACTCGGTCTATTGCGGTTCTGCCCTTCGTCAACATGAGCTCTGATCCCGAGAACGAGTTCTTCAGTGACGGGATCACAGAGGAAATCATCAACGCGTTGACTAGGGTGAACGGACTTCAGGTGACGGCTCGCACGTCATCGTTCGCCTTCAAGAATCACAACAAGGATGTCCGGGAGATCGCGCATCAACTGGGCGTCACGCACATACTGGAGGGCTCGGTTCGAAAGGCAGGGCAGCGGGTCCGCGTCACAGGACAGCTCATAAGCGCCAAGGACGGATATCATTTGATGTCCGAAGCGTACGACGGCTCGCTCGAGGACATCTTCGCGCTTCAAGATGAGATCGCGCAGCAGATCGTAGAGCACCTCGCCGGTCACCTCGTCCCGGTTCCGACGTCTGATGAGCGCAGGAAGGACGGCCTGGTGTCGGGACACTCGCACGATACGGAGGCGTACTCGGAGTACCTTCGTGGCCGCTTCCATTTCTGGCGGTGGACACCGCCGTCCGCCCGGGAGGCGATCAAGCACTACGAGCGTTCTATCGAGATGGACCCCGACTGCGCCCTACCGTACTCGGGGCTCGCCCTGTGCTACACGTACCTGGGCGCGACCGGGCATCTGAGCTCGGCCATCGCGTATGCCGAGGCGCGGAAGTACGCCCGCGCGGCGGTCGAGCTGGAGGAGTCGGATGGCGAGGCTCATTCGACGCTCGCGATCATCAGTCTCCTCATCGATCGGGACTGGGATACGGCGTATCGGTCGTTCCAAAAGGCGCTCACCCTGACCCCAGGATCGGCCGAGGTCCACCAGCTGTACTCGATCTATCTACGCACTCTCGGCGACCGGGAAGCGTCACTACAGGAAGCTGAGACCGCGCTACAGCTCGACCCCCTTTCTTCTCCGATCCGGCACGCATTCGCGGAGGCCCTCCTCGAGGCCGGGGAGCTCGACGAGGGAGAGCGAGTTCTCGAAGAGTTGATCAGGGACGACCCGCAGTTCCGCGCCGCCGTCGAAACGCTCGGCTGGGCGAAGTTCATGGCTGGGAACGCGGAAGGGGCCCTCGCGGAGTTCGAGCGCCTGCCAGAGCTTGCCGGACGGGAGGGCGCCGGCGCGGCCGTTCGGGGCTTCGTGTACGGAAAGCTGGGGCGATTGGAAGACGCGGAGAGGATGCTGGAGTTGTTACGACAACGTCAGGCCGAGTACCCCGAGCACATGTTCCTCATGGACTTCGCCCTCGTGTACCGAGGCATGGGTGATCTCGATACGGCCTTCCGGTATCTGAACGAAGCCGTCGACCAGGGTGCGGGCGGAGTCGTCTTCTTGGGTGGGTCACGCCTTTGGGCTATCGATGGCCTTCGGGCTGATCCGAGGCATCACGAGCTTCTCATCAGAATCGGGCACCCGCGAGCCGGCTAGCTCTTCGACGCCACGACGCGGGCGTCGATCGCGACCAATCCATGCTCGGTAATGACGAGGGGGTTGAGGTCGAGCTCTTCGATCTCGGGGACGGCCTCCACCAGGTCGCTCACCCGCATCAGAACTTCCGCTAACTCTCCTCGGTCGAGTTTGGGTCGACCGCGAGCTCCGTCAAGAAGGGCTTGAGCCTTGATCTCCCCGATCATCTCGTGCGCATCGGATCGTGCCAGAGGGGCTAGTCGAAAGGCGACATCCTGGTAGACCTCGACGAAGACACCCCCCATGCCGACCATCATCAGTGGCCCGAAGTCCGCATCTCGACTCATCCCCACGATGATCTCGGTCCCCGAGACTTGCTCTTCGATCGTGAAGCCGGTGACCCGGGCCCCCGGCTGATACGCTTCGACGCGTTCGCGGATGGAGCTGCACGCCTCGCGTACCTCATCTGGGTCGAGCACGTTCACCACGACGCCACCCGCGTCGGACTTATGAACGACGTCTGGGCTGACGAGCTTGATGACCACCGGGAACCCGATCTCTTGTGCGACAGCGACCGCTCCTTCTGCGTCGTCGGCTGTTCCGGACGCGTTGTACCGAAGGCCTGCCGCTTTCAAGACGCCTGTGGCACGCGGCAAATCGAGATTGCGCTGACCGGCCTCGATCGCGTCCAAGACCTGCTCCCTCGCGCTGGTTAAGTCGGCTTCAGGGTGTGACGGGATGGCATACGGTTCGGGTTCGCGACGACGGAGCCAGCGACCTCGTGCCATGAGGGCAGACATCGCGCCGACCGCGTCTTCCGGGACGTTGAACTCCGGCACGCCGCGGGCGTCGAGGTACGCACCTGTTTCTGTCCCCAACAGTCCGATGAAGGAGCAGCAGATCGGCTTGGTCCACGACGGTTCGTCGTGTGCAGCCCCGATGGCCTTGGCGGTCTCCATTGGGTCCGTCATGGCCTGAACCGTCATGATTACCACGATCCCATCTACTTCTGGAGCCTTGCCCAGGATGTTGAGCGCATCGCGGTATCGCTCGGGAGTCGCGTCACCGATCACGTCCACGGGGTTGTTGTGTGACCACACCCGGGGGAGGACCTCGTTGAGTTGGGAAATCGTCTCGTCGGAGAGCTCGGCAAGGCTGATCCCGTACCGATCGGCCGCGTCCGCGCTGAGCACCCCTGGACCCCCGGCGTTGGTGATGATCGCGAGACGATCGCCGTTCGCAGGTGGCTGGGTCGCAAGGGCTCGGCTCCATCCCATGAACTCGGAGATCGAGTTTGCTTGTAGCACTCCGGATTGCGAGAACGCCGCGCGGTACGCGGCCATCGACCCGGCGAGCGAGCCCGTATGCGACGCGGCTGCTTTCGAACCGGCCGCCGTAGCACCGCCTTTGATGGCGACGACGGGCTTGTTGGCCGACAGCTCGCTCGCGGCGTCCATGAACGCCCGTGGTTCCGTGAACGCCTCTACATAGAGAGCGACCGCCCGCGTCTCATCGTCTTGTCCGTACCACCGTAGGATGTCCTCGTCTTCGACGTCGGCTTTGGAGCCGAGCGAGACCGCTCCGCTCAGTCCGAACCGCTCCCGCTCGGCGTAGCTGATCACCCCTGTGATGAGCGCCCCCGACTGACTCAGAAGGCCGATGCCCCCGGGAGGTGGCGACGACTCGGCGAAGCTGGCGTTGAGTTGCCCGGTAGGGCGGATGACTCCGAGGCAGTTCGGGCCGATCAGACGGATCCCATGACTCTTGGCCTTCGCAAGCAATTCGTTCTGGAGTGCCACTCCTTCACTCCCCATCTCGGCGAAGCCGGCCGAGATGATAATCGCGTGGCGCACTCCGCACTCCGCAGCCTCGTCCATGAGTCCCGGAATGAAGCGGGGCGGGATCGCAACCAAGATCAGGTCGACCGGTGCACCGATCTCGGAGAGAGAGCGGTAGGTCTTTTGGCCCAGAATCGGCTCGCCCTTCCGGTTCACCGGGTAGACGGGACCCTGGAAGCCGTCTTCACGCGGGGCGTCTACGCCCATCCGACCGTTCAAGAGATTGCGCAGGAGCGCGTATCCGACTTTCGACTCGTCGGAGCTGGCTCCGACCACGGCGACAGAGGATGGATTGAAGAAGAGGTCGAGGTCTGACATCAGGAGGGTCGGGTCAGGAGAGGGAAGGTTCTTGGGTACGGTGAGCCTTCGAATCGCTCGCCATCTTAGGAGGCGAGAGGAGGCCCGCATAGGGGCAGAACCGTTCGCTCTTGGGCTGCCTGCGCCCTATCTTCGATCGGCTCGAAGCTGGAGGATCGTTGAAGCCGTTCGTCGCTGCCGTAGCCGTTCTTGGCGCTCTGTTCGTCCACGCGGACGACTCTGCCCGCGTGCCGTCGGGCGTGCCCGGTGTTGACGAACTCGTCTCGGCTGAGCCCCTCGGCCCGAGACCTTTGCCTTCGATTGCGTACACGCCGGCCCTCGACTCCCTCTCCGATGTGGTTCAGGCGTATTGCGTGCGCTGCCACAACGAGCGTCGGATGACCGGGAACCTCTCCCTCGACGGCTTCCAAGTCGCGGGCGCGGCGACCGCGGCGGAGACCGCAGAGAAGATGATCGTGAAGCTTCGGGCCGGCATGATGCCGCCCCCCGGAGCGCGCCGACCGGCTGGGGATACTCTCGCCGTGCTGGCCGAGACACTCGAGACGCTTGTCGATGACGCCGCTTCCTTGAACCCGAACCCGGGGTCGCGTCGTTTCCAGCGGCTCAACCGCGCGGAGTACGAGCGCGCCGTCTTCGATTTGCTCGACCTTGCTGTGGACGCCGGTCGGTGGCTGCCGGAGGACACCTACCTCGGGAACTTCGACAATCTCTCGGCGGCGCAGGGTCTCTCCACGACGCTCCTCGAGGCGTATATGCGGGCGGCGACTGAGGTGAGTCGTTTGGCTGTCGGGAATCCGAACGCACCTTCATCATCGGTCAAGTACACCAACCCGATCGAGACCTCGCAGCATGCGTGGGACCGACTCGATGGTGCTCCCATCGGCACCCGTGGCGGCATGGTCGTGACCCACGACTTCCCTGCGGACGGCGAGTACGTGCTCACGGTGGAGACGCTCTTCGGACGGGGGACGGGCGGCCAAGACCTCGATATCTCGATCGACGGTGAAGGTGTGGCACGTCTCGCGCTCGAACACGGTGAGGGAGGTAATGCTCCGATCCGGACGGAGCCGATCTTCATTCGTGCCGGACAACGCACGATTGCAGCGGCGTTCGTGCGTACGATGGAAGGGCCGTATGAGGACCGCCTGAGCCCGTTCGACTGGTCGTTCGTTGGAGGTGAGGACGCGACCCAGTGGGCGAACTATGGGATCACAGCACTTCCCCACCTCGCTGAACTCATGATCACCGGTCCGGAGTCTCCCACGGGAGTATCGGAGACGCCGAGCAGGAACCGGATCTTCACCTGTAGGCCCCAAGTCGCCGATGACGCAGAGAGGTGCGCCCGTTCTATCGTCGAGCAGCTCGCGACCCGCGCATACCGACGGAGAGTCGACGATCGAGACCTCGCGGGGCCGATGGCATTCTTCGAACAGGGGTACGAGGAGGGCGACTTCGAGATCGGCGTCCGGACCGCTCTTCAAGCGATCCTGGCCAGTCCCTCCTTCCTTTTCAGACTCGAAGAGCCCCCGGCCGGCGTCGAGGCGGGGGACCGTTGGGCGCTTAGTGGACCCGACCTCGCCGTCCGCCTCGCGTTCTTCCTTTGGGGGAGTGGGCCCGACGACGAGCTGATTCGAGCCGGGGCAGAAGGGCGACTCACCGATGGTGCGGAGCTGGAAGCGCAGACTCGACGGCTCCTCGCGGATCCGAGATCGGAGTCGCTGGCCACCCGTTTCGCGTCGCAGTGGCTACGTCTCCAGGAAGCCAAGAAGAACCAGCCGGAGTTGTACCAGTATCCGGACTTCACCGGGCAGCTCGGCAACGATCTAGTGCGGGAGACGCAGCTCTTCTTCGATCATCTGGTTAGGAACGACCTGAGTCTGCTGGAGCTGTACACGGCGGACTATTCGTTCATGAACGAGCGAACCGCTGCCCACTACGGAATCGGAGGTGTCGAGGGCTCTCACTTCCGAAGGGTCGCGTATCCAGACGACCGACGCGTGGGAGTTCTGGGCCATGGCTCCGTCCTCCTGCTCACCTCCATGTCTGCTCGTACCTCACCGGTGCTGCGTGGGAAGTGGGTGATGGAGGTCTTGATGGGCGCGCCCCCGCCGCCCCCGCCCCCGAACGTCCCGAACTTCGAGGAGACGGCCAGCGCCGATGCGGATCGCCCCCTGTCGACGAAGGAACGGATGGAGCGACATCGGGCGAACCCGACGTGCAACGCGTGCCACCGACTCATGGACCCGATCGGGCTGGCTCTGGATAACTTCGACGTCACGGGGCAGTGGAGGGTTCGCGAGAACGGCGTCGCCCTCGACACGCACGGCACCTACTACGACGGAACGCCTCTGTCGTCCCCGGCGGAGCTCGTCGACCTCCTTATGAAGCGGCCCGAACCCCTGGTGCGGGCTTTTACTTCGAATCTGTTGGCGTACGCGGTCGGGAGACGGGTCGAGTACTTCGATCAGCCGACGGTCCGTGAGATCTCTCGGGCCGCTGCCTCCGATGATTATCGCCTTTCGTCTTTCATTCTCGGAGTCGTCCGTAGCGATGCATTCCGAATGATGCGTTCCGAAGCCGTGGAAACGGCCGAAGGGGACGCTGTTGAGCGCACCCAGGCACATTAGGGAGCTGGATCACCATGAACTTTCTGACAGGCCGTCACATGTCTCGCCGCACCTTCGTGCGGGGAATGGGAGGCACTATTGCCCTTCCATTTCTCGATGCGATGGTGCCTGCGGGTAGGCCGTGGGCAGACCGGTCCCGGGACTCCGATTTCACCAGACTCGTCTGCATCGAAGAGTCGATGGGGTGCGCCGGCGGAAGTGACTGGGGGGACGCCCGCAACCTCTTCGCCCCCGCGGGGGTGGGTCGGGACTTCGACTTCCATCCTGATTCGCAGCTCAAGCCGCTGGAAGCGTATCGCGAGTATCTCACGATCGTGAGCCAGACCGATTGCCGCATGGCGGAGCCGTACCGAGCCGAAGAGATCGGCGGCGATCACGATCGGTCGACCGCGGTGTTCCTTACCCAGGCACACCCGAAACAGACCCAAGGCTCGGACATCTTTCTCGGGACGTCGCTCGATCAGCTTCACGCGAAGCGATTCGGACAAGACACAGCGCTGCCTTCGCTCGAGCTGTGCACCGAAGTCATCGACCGTGGCGGCGGGTGCGCCTACAACTACCACTGCGCGTACACGACGTCGCTGGCGTGGGCCGCGCCGGACCGTCCGCTCCCCGCGATCCGAGAGCCACGAGCCGTGTTCGAGCGGCTGTTTGGGGCGGGTGATTCCGCCGCGGACCGAGCCGCTCGCCGGCGGACGGATCGGAGCATGCTGGACTGGATGGTCGAAGAGGTCGGTCGGTTGCGGGCTTCGTTGGGCGCCTCGGACCGCGCCGCAATGGATGAGTACCTCGAGCACGTCCGCGAGATCGAGCGGCGAATTCAGCTCGTGGAGCTTCGCAACACAAGCGGCGAAGAGCGCGAGATGCCGGAGGCCCCTTCCGGGATTCCGGATTCGTGGCAGGAACACATGGAGTTGATGTTCGACCTCCAGGTGCTCGCGCTCCAGAGTGACATGACGCGGGTGATCACCTTCAAGACCGGCTTCGACCAGTCGAATCGGACCTTCCCGGACAGCGGGAGCAACAAGTCGATCCACGGGGCGTCACACCACGGCAACGTCGCCGCCGACATCATGGATTTCAACAAGATCAATACGTGGCGTCTCGGTCGAATGACCTACCTGCTCGATCGCATGAAAAACACGATGGACGGCGATGGGTCGCTGCTCGACAAGACCGCGATCGTATGGGGTTCTCCCATGGGTGACCCCAACCTCCACAATCACCGACGCTGTCCGCTGATCCTCATGGGTCGAGCCAACGGAGCACTCGAGGGAGGACTCCACATCCGCGCACCCAAGGGTACACCGATGGCCAATGCGTTCGTGACCTTGATGCAGGGGATGGGGCACGACATGGAGGCGTTCGGCGACAGCACTGGAAGCCTCGCGCTGACGTGGCCGCGTGGAGGGGTCGCGGCTGGAGGAGCTCGATGAGGGCTCGACTCGGACTACTCTTTCTCGTTGTCACCCTCGGTGCAATCTCGCCCGAGTCGCTCATCCGAGCGGCTTCGGATGGCGATGTCCGCGCGGTCCGCAGCGCGCTCGAGGAGGGGGCCGATGTGGACGGCGCGCGCGGCGATGGGATGACCGCTGTGCACGCGGCGTCGGAGTCCGGACACGCCGATGTCGTGCGCATTCTTATCTCCGCCGGTGCAGAGGTCGAAGTGCGAACCCGGGTGGCGGGATACACGCCACTCCACCTGGCCGCACGGCGAGGGCACGTCGATGTCGTCGCGGCTCTTTTGGAGGGGGGCGCCGATCCGACCGCGGTCACGGAGAGTAGCGGGGCTACCGCGGTGCATTTGGCTGCCGCGGCGGTGCGGGGCAGTGAGGTCGTCCGTCTCTTGGTAAGGGCAGGGGCGAACCCGAACGCTCGTGAGCGCTCCGCAGATCAGACGCCGTTGGTCTTTGCGGCCGCGGCCGGCCGGGCCGCCGCAATCGGCGAACTGATCGAAGCCGGTGCTGACCCGGCGCTTCAGACTCGAGTGATCGATGTGCGGCAGCACCTGATCGCCGATCGCGACGCGTCGCGTGAACTGCGCCGGACGCTCGAACAGATGCGGGAGAAGGAGGGAGGGTCCCGCGACTGGATGCCGTCCGCCGAGCAGGTCCAAGAGGCGGTTCAGGCGCAGCGAGCGTATCTCGCATCTGGAGCCCCCTATCGGGACTACGATCCGGAAGAGCTCGTTTCGTACCGGCCTGATTACCCGGGTGGTCCCGATGTGCCGCGGCCTCCCTACCGGGAGACGCTCGTGCGCGTGACGGGCGGAATGACTCCGCTGCTGCATGCGGCTCGCGAGGGGCACGTTGCTGCGGTCCGCGCTCTTCTCGACGGAGGGGCGGACATCGACCAAGTAAGTGGGGGAGACGCGACCAGTCCCCTCCTGATTGCCACGATGAACGGTCACTTCGACGTCGCCAAGATGCTGGTCGAGTCGGGAGCGGACCCAAATCTCGCGGCACGAACGGATGGGGCGACGCCGCTCTTTGCGGCACTCAACACGCACTGGTCTCCGAAGTCGAACTACCCTCAGCCGCGTGCGCAGGAGCGTCAGGAGACGGGGTATCTGGAGCTCGTCGGGGCGCTCCTGGATGCCGGAGCCAATCCGAACGCGCGCCTGAATACGCACCTCTGGTACTGGGAGTACGGCCTCACCAAGATCGGTACGGACCTCAAGGGCGCGACCGCATTTTGGAGGGCCGCATACGCTCAGGATGTCACGGCGATGCGCTTGCTGATGGAGCATGGTGCGGATCCGCGCATCCCTACATCCTGGCCCGCCGTCGGGATGCGGGAACGACGGCAGCAAGACGGGCGCCAGCAGGAGGACTCCGGACTTCCGTGGATCCCTGAGGACGCCTTCAATGCCTACCCGATCCATGTAGCGGCCGGCGGCGGGTTCACTGGCCTGGGGGCGTTCAGCATCCGGAGTGTTCCGAACAGCTTTCTCAGTGCTGTTCGGTACCTCGTCGAAGAGCTCGAGATCGACGTGAACACGCTCGATTCGTGGGGCTATACCCCGATGCACTACGCCGCTTCGAGGGGTGACAACGAGCTCATCGAGTACCTGTACTCGAAGGGTGGGGATCCGACGGTCATTACTCGCCTGGGCCAGTCGACGGCTGACCTCGCCCGCGGAGGCCGGTCTGGCTTCTTCACACGGGTGGCTTACCCGGAGACCGTACTGCTCCTCGAGACGCTCGGGGCGACGGCCGAGTGCATGCATACCCACTTTCTCGACACAGGCGATTTCTGTCCGTTGGCCGGGGTGGACGATCCATGGGCTCCCACGGCCGAGGACGAAGCCGGTGCGCGCGCGTCCTCGGGCAGACGATCGAGTGGGGGGATCCGCTGAGCGCGGATCGGGAGGTGCCTGCCCAAGGTGAGCCGACGCTGACCCCGGTTCAACGCTTCGGCGAGGCGATCGCCGACCGCGTCGAGCGGTGGATGCCTTCGCCGTTTCTGTTTGCGATCATCCTGACCTATGTCGCGGCCGTTGCCGCGTTTATCTCCGAGGGCTCGTCACCCATGGAGGTAGCTCTCGCGTGGTACGGTGGTTTCTGGAACCTCCTTCAGTTCGCGATGCAGATGGTCATCATCTTGGTGACCGGCTTCGTCGTCGCGTACCACCCGCGTGTGCGTGGCGGAATTCAGGCGCTCGTTCGGATCCCCTCCACTGGTCGGCAGGCGGCGGTGCTCGTGGGCATCGGCTCCATGCTCGTCGGATGGATCTCGTGGGGCCTCGGGCTCATCTTCGGAGCGATTCTGGCACGGGAGATGGGGAAGAGCGCCCGTGATCGCGGCTTTCCGGTTCACTATCCCCTGCTTGCTGTCGCCGGCTATTTGGGGATGAGCCTAACGTGGGGCTGGGGCCTGTCCAGCTCGGCAGGCCTGCTCCAGGCGACCGACGACAACATCTTCATGCAGCAAGGGATCATCGACCGAGTGGTCCCCGCCACAGAGTGGGTGTTCCATCCTTACCCGCTACTTCTCACAGCCCTCTCTTTGGCGTACGCGTCGCTCATGCTCTGGCTGCTTTCACCGCCGCCACAGAGCTGCAGGGGAATCGAGCGGTACGTAGATGATGTCGACGGAGCGACGGCCGATCCGGCGGGAAGTGCGAGCGACCTCGGCGAGGGTGGTCGTACCCTCTCCGATCGGATCGACAACAGCCGGATTCTCGGTGGAGTGATCGCCCTGACCGGGGTGTTCTTGTTTTTCCGTGCTTTTTATACGGAAGGGCTAGGGGCGCTGAATCTCAACGTCTTCAATTTCGGCTTCATCATGATCGGGCTGGTGCTCTACGTGAGTCCGGCCCGTTATCAGGAGGAGTTCAACGACGCGGTCCGTGGGAGCGCGGGCGTCATCCTCCAGTTCCCGTTCTATGCAGGCATCATCGGCATCATGACGGGCACCGGCCTCGTCGACACGATGACGGAGGTTCTCCTCTCCGTGGCCACGGAAGAGACATTCGCCGTGACAGCTTGGTTCACGGGTGGGATCCTCAACCTCTTCGTGCCCTCGGCAGGGGGGGAGTGGGCGATTGTGGGTGGTCCGATGCTACAGGCGGGAAGTGCCTTACAGATCCCTCCCGGACAAACGATCGCAGCGTACGCGGTTGGCGACGCGCATACGAATTTGCTCAACCCGTTTTGGGCGATTCCCCTCCTCGCGATTACAGGCCTCAAAGCGCGGGACATGTTCGGGTACGGGATCACGATGATGATCCTGTTGGCCCCCTTCCTCGCGGCGGCGCTCTACCTGCTTCCCTACTGACGAGCCGTTGGCTCTACGTCGGTTGCCCCGACGTGCTACGGTGTCGACGCGAGCACCCGTGCGACGGCCTCTACCGTGCGATCGACATCGTCGTCGGTCGTGCGGAAGTTGCAGACAGAGATGCGCATAGCGCGCTGACCGTTCCAATCCGTTGCGCCGAACCAGGCCGTTCCTTCCGCGCGGATCGCATCGGTGACCGCATCAGTGCGCCGGTCGTGATCCCCATCTGCTCCAAGGAACCGAACCAACCCTTGGTTCATCGACGCCGATGAAAGCACCTCGGCGCCATCGAGGGCGCCGATCTCCGTCACGAGTCGGTCGGCAAGACGGCACCCCTCGTCCACGAACCGAGCGATACCTTCCCGGCCCAACGTCTTGAGGGTCAGGTACGCGACCACTCCTCGGGGCCGTCGCGACCACTCAGGTCCCCAATCCATCTGATCTCGGCCTGCCCCGTCGGCGGCGATAAAGTACCCCGCGGTCATCGTCATCGACCTTCGGTGTGCATCGCGATCCCGGATAAAGGCGAATCCGTTGTCGAAGGGGAGTTGCATCCACTTATGACCATCTGTCGCCCACGAGTCCGCATCTTCGACGCCGTGGAGCACATGGCGATGCTTCTCTGAAGCGTTCATCCAAAGTCCGAACGCGCCGTCGACATGCACCCACGCTCCGTGTTCGTGCGCGATCGCGCACGCCTCCCGGAAGGGGTCGGCCACCGCCGTGTTGAGGTCGCCCGCCATGAGCGTGACTACGGTCGGCGCGTCGCCCCCCTCCTCCAAGAGCCGTCGCAGACTCGCCAGATCGAGACGACCGTCTCCGTCGAGTTCGGCCTCACAAAGCGAGTCGGAGCCCATGCCGAGAAAGCGCATCGCACGGATCAACGACTCGTGCCGGTGCGGGCCGACGATGAGTCGCATCGGTGGGGCACCAAAGAGACCCTGCCGTCCGACGTCGATGCCTCGATCTCCGTACAAGCGCTCTCGGGCGGCCGCCAACGCTGTGAAGTGCGCCATCTGGCATCCTGTGACCATGGCGAACGAGCTCTCCATGGGCAGACCGAGTACGTCCTTGAGCCAATCTCCCGCGATCTCCTCGGCCACGGCCGCTGCCGGGCTGCACGCATAGATGGCGCCGTTCTGCTCCCAGGTGGAAACGACCCAGTCTGCGGCGATCGCGGCCGGGTGAGAGCCACCGATGACCCATCCGAAGAAGCGCGGCCCACCCGCGACCACGAGTCCACCCTCGACGTCGTGTATGAACTGTTGCAACGCATGGGACGGGTTTCCGGGAGTCGCCGGCATCGCCCCACCCAGGCGGCCCTTGAGGTCCCCGTACGTCGCGGATGCGGCGACCGGGTCGTGCGCGAAGCCTTCGTACATCTCGATCGCGATCTCGGCGGCGCGGGCCATTACAGAAGTGTCGGTCATGGAAACTTGTCGAGGAAGGTGTGTGGTGAGAGATGATGCCGGAGGTCGGGAATGGTACCGCCCATGGGAAGTCCCCTCCACCGAGAAATGAGCAGTGAATTGAGGGCGAACCCTTCTCCGCGTGGTACAGCTGTCCGGCCGGAAACGGCTCATTTCCTCTGGAGCGGTTGCATCTGGCCTTTGGCGGGTGCCAGCTTTCCCGCCCTTCGGAGGTAGGACATGATGCATCGAATCGCCGTCGTATCGGCCGCCGTGCTCGCGCTGTTGCTCGCGGCGCCTTCGCTATCGGCTCAGGTAGACGTAAGCGGGACGTGGCGTCTCTCGGTCACCACAGACGGGGGCGTGACCCACCCAATTCTGATTCTCCAGCAAGACGGATCCGCCTTGAGCGGCTCGTATTCGTCGGATGCCTTGGGAGACAATCAGGTGGAAGGGCGCGTCGTGGACGCCGAGGTCACGGTCACCTTCGACGCTGAGCTACAGGGGCAGCCGATCCCCGTGACCTACATCGGGACCGTTCAAGGGGACGGCTCTCTGTCCGGAACGCTCGATATCGCGGATGGGATGCTTACGGGGACGTTCACGGCAGAGCGATCGGGCGGGTAAGCGGAGAGGAAGCCTCCTACTCGACCCCTAAACGGAGCACCACCCACTCGCCACGAAAGTCGGGTGGGACTACGCCGTCGACCGTCGCTGTCCTGCGTTCACCCTTTTCGAACCAAGCAACCTCGATCGACACAGGGCCCCCACCCGGTGGAAAGCCTACGTGGACGGGGGTAGCACCTTGAGAGGAATAGCCGCCACCCGTGTCCATCTGCCGTGTGGTCACGAAGTCGTCGGATGCCCGCCGTACCGTGATCGTGGCTCCGGCACGCGTCCAAAATCCATCGTTGTCCACGATCGCGACTTGCAGCGAGCGAGAGCCGCGCGCGGCGCTCAGCTCATTGCGGTAGAGGGGGTGTTGGCCGAGCGCGTGGTTGTTCGCGAGCGATAGGTCGAGATCACCGTCGAAGTCATAGTCCGCCCATGCGATCCCATGACTGGCACCCCGCTCGACCAAGAGGTCTGGGGTCACATCAGAGAAGGTGCCGCCCTCGTTTCGGAAGAGATGATCTCGTGCCTCCGGCTCATCGGCCAAGAACGTCCCGACGTACAAGTCGGTCCACCCGTCGTTGTCGAAGTCGCCCCAAGCGGCTGAGACGGAATGTCCTTCTTCGGCGAGCGGAGTGCCGGGGGCCACGTCAATGAACGTCCCGTCACCCTGGTTCTGCCAGAGTGCGTCCGGGCCGTACGACGCGACAAAGAGGTCCAGGTCTCCATCATTGTCGTAGTCGGTCACCGCCGTGCCGACGCTCCCGTCACTCTCGGCGCGTCCCGGGCGATGCATACCGAGGTCAGGAGCGACGTCGACGAAGGTGCCGTCGCCCTCGTTGCGGAAGAAGGCATCTTCATCACCGTTTTGATTCGCGATGAAGACATCGAGGTCGGTGTCTCCATCCATATCGAACCACGCCGCGCTTACCGTTCTACGTGGGTCGCCGATTCCCGCGATCTCCGTCACCTCGGTGAAGCGGCCGGCATCATTGCGGTACAATCGGTTCGCGCCGTCGCGGAAAGCCACGAAGAGGTCGAGATCGGAGTCGCCGTCATAATCGATAAACGCCGGTTGGCGGGTGACTCCGGAGTGCGCCACGCCGACCTCTCTCGCGACATCGGAGAAGGAGCCACGGTCGTTGCGGTAGAGTCGATTCGGCTGGCCGGGGCGAGCGTAGCCGACGTAGAGATCCAGGTCGCCATCCCCGTCGTAGTCGCCCCATGCCACCGCACGAGTCTCCGTCGTATCGGCGACGCCTTGCTCCAAAGCTACATCGACAAAGGCACCGACATCGTTTCGATACAGTCGATTCGGCTGCCCGCGGAAGCCGACGTAGAGATCTAGGTCTCGATCGCCATCGAAGTCACCCCAAGCCTGTGCCTGAGCACCGGGGAGGGCGAAGACTTCGGATTGAATCCCAACGAACGTCGGGTCAATCGGAGTCTCGGCCGGAATCTCGGTGGTGGGCACTTCGTCCGCACAACCAACGAGAGCCGTTAGGACGATGAGGCGGGTGCAGATGTGGAGTCGTAGGTTCATGCGCGGCTGCAACCCGGGAGTCCGGATGGCGTTCCGAGTAGCGGTGGGTGCGTGACCCTTGCACGTTGGGACTAGGTCGACGACTCCGTCGGCCCCAGACGATCGTCTCGGGAGTGTGGAATGAGCGTCGCCGATCCGACCGCGGCCCCGGCCTTTTCCGATCTTCTCCCATGGCCGCCTCCTGGCCTAGCCCGGATCCAGGGGGATCTGTGGCTCGTGGTCCACAAGATGGGCCTCGCCGCGCTGATCTTGGTCGCGCCCCTCCTCGCGGTCCTGTGCCTGCCCCAAGACCCTACGAATCTCGGACCGCTTGGTGAGGCTTGGTGGGTCGTTCTGGTCACATCGCTGTTCGGGACTGCACTCTTCGCCGACGCGCTCGTCACGTTCATCCGCCTCCTCGCGCGAGCACGACGCGCGGTGCGAGACGGCTATGATCTTCGCACCGTCGTTACGGCTGCCGCGGACCGAGATCGTGACATGGGCTTTCTCCTTCAAGGCGCCCACGCGTTTTCCGCCCTCGGCGATCGCGAACGCGCACTCTTGGTCCGATTGCGTATCCTGGGCCAGGCTAGCCACCTCATGGCCGTTTGTTGGGTCGCCTTCGCCTTCGGCCCACTCCTCGTTCTATCCGCGAGAGGCGGGCTGTCTCCGACGGGGCTGGCACTCGCAACGCTCGCGCCCGCCACTCTTGCTGGGTTGGCCGGGATGATTTTTCGGGCGGTGGATGGATCGCTCTCCGGTCGTGCGCGTCGGAGCTGGCATGGACAGTCGTGGACGGCTGACTTGGCGCGGCAGGACGTGGCGGCGTGGCGCACCGAGGCCACGGAGAGAGAGGTGGTCCCGGAGCCGCCTCGCATGGGGGTCCGCGGCCTGCGAGTCATATCGGTCGTAGCCGTAGCCGCGGCCGGGGTGGCGCTTCTCCCCGGACTCACGGTGGTTCCTGCATCATCTATGGGTCCGATCGTCGCCTCTTTGACGTCAATGAGGTTTACAGCGACTACGCGCCGTGTCGCAGAGGCGGAGGTCCTACGGGACTACCGACTCCCCACCGACCCGGCCGTTGGGCCCCAGGAGGCTGGCCAGCTCCTGAACACTTTGAGCCACGTCGGTCGAGATGGAGCACGCGAGGGCTTTCGGGATCCGAGCGTCGTGTACCCCGACTCCTGGTTCCCGTCGGAGAATCCGGCCGGGATTGGACAATTCCCCGCCTACCTCGCGGACCCGATCTGGGAGGACCTGGCTCGAGGCTTTGCGCCCGAGACGGAGGCGTATCTCAGAGCGGCTGCGAGCCACCCCGCCCACGAACTTTTCGCACGGCTCGCCGGAGCCGAGGGAATCGATATCGTTGCGGCTCGCTACGAGGCCCCCTTCAATCACGAATGGTCGTTTCACGAGCTGCCGATTCCGCGCTACTCGACGCTGCGGGAGGGAGCCTACGCCCAGGTAGCCCTCGCCGCCGTCTTGGCGAACGACGGCCGCCTTGGCGAAGCCGAAGCGGTCGCGCGCCAGCTGATCTCCGTGGGACTTCTGATGATCGATCATGAGCCATTTTTGATCGGGACGCTCATCGGGAGCGTGCTGGCGCGCTCTGGGCAGCGGGCGCTGCAGGGGGTACTGGAGATCGCCGGCCGAGGTGATGAAGCCGAGGCGCTCGCTACCACGCTCGACGTTTCCGAACGCGTCGTCGAACGGATCACAGCCGTCGTCGGCGAGTGGACGCCACAGGACTTTGTCCGGCACGCGCGTTCCGTTGCGTTGGACGAGAACGCTCCCCGGGGGCTTCGGTGGGAGATGATGGGTCAGGTCGCGCTCATTACCCCGTGCTTGAATCCCCGCACCATCGTCTTCGGGCCCGGGACCGAGCATAGCGAATGGAGCGCGACCGCGGCAGCATCACTCGTGCGGTATGAGTCTGAGCAGGAGTTATTCGACATGGTTTCTCGGGGGCTATCCTCTTCTTCGGCGGATCGAGGAGTACTGGAGCGGTTCTTATCTCTTGGCATGGCGAGTTCGGAGCGGATCGGAAGTTGCGCCGACCTCGTCGCGAGTGTTCGGAGGGTGATGTGACCGCCCCGATGAAGTCGGTGCTCCTCTCCGTGGCCGCGATCACTGCTTGGTCGTGTTCGTCTGGAGGCAGCAGCACGGAGGCGCCTCGTTATCGAGTAGCGGTCGCGACGTTCCAACACGAGACGTGCACCTTCTGTCCAGGTGGAGATATCGGCGAGGATGATTGGCGTCGAAGACTCGTCGGTGACGAGGTGTTGAACTCCGGAGGGTACGTGCGTGGCTTCGTGGCCCAAGCCGAGGACTACGGAGACATGGAGCTCGTGGGTCTACGGTCTCCCTCCGGGGTCTTCGGTGGCTCCAGTCGTAGCTGGAATAGTCGAGAGGCCTTTGAGGTCTTTCTCGGCGAGATGCTCGAGGACCTGCGGGCCGCGATGCCGGTGGATGGGGTCTACCTTGCCCTCCACGGCGCGATGGCGGTGAGAGATGTGCCACGCCCCGAGGCCGAGATCGCACGTCGCTTCCGCGAGGTCGTCGGCCCGGATGTGCCGATCGCAGGAACATTCGATCTGCATGGGAACGAAGACCGAGCCTTCCTCGAAGCGGCTGACTTTGCGTTCGTCACCAAGCGGTATCCCCACTATGACGCGGCCATCCAGGGGGGGAGGGCAGCGCGCGCCGTACATCGAGTCATGACTGGGACGTACCGCCCCGTCTCAGCGACCCGAAAACCGGGCGTGATCACGCCGACCGTTCTGCAGTGGACGGGCCAATCGCCCTCTATGGACATCATGGAAAGGGCTCGACGCTGGGAGTCGCGGGAACCCGATGTATTCGTCAGCGTCTTCTACGGCTACCCCTGGTCGGATGTACCGGACGTGGGTGCCACCGTACATGTCATGACGAACGACAACGCCGAGTTGGCTGAAGCGATCGCGGACGACATGGACGACTTCATTTGGCGGGTACGGGAGGACTTCGCGCTGGGTCGCTTCCCAGGGCCGGACGACGCGGCGTCTCAGGTTGAAGCCGCCGTGGCGGCTGGTGCTACACCCGTCGCCGTGGGCGACCATAGTGATCGGCCAGGGGATGCCACGCACATCTTCAAGGCCTTCGAAGATGCGGGCATCGAGCGCGTCCTTCACGCTGCGATCACGGCGCCTTCCGCTCTGGACTCCCTCGTGAACGCGGGCGTGGGTGTCGGGGCCGAAGTCGATGTGTCGTTCGGAGGCTTCACCCCGTCAGGCGGGACCCCGGCACGCGTACAGGGAACGTTGACGTACCTGGGCGAGTGGCAGGGGTACGACACCGTGGCCGTCGTAGAGTACGGAGAAGGCAGCGCGGTGATCCTGGTTCCCATCTACACCCAGATCACTTCACCGGAGGCGCTTCGCTTCGGCCCACTCCAGCCGGAGGCGTTCGAAGTCTTCGTCGTGAAGTCACGTGTGCACTTCCGAAGGGGCTTCGATGAGACCGGCTTCGCGCCCACGATCGTCGTGGTGGAGGCGCCAGGACCATTCGTCGGAACGACCTTTCTCGAGGCGCTTCCATATGAGAACGTCGACCTCTCCCAGCACTTCCCGTATGGGGTGCCGGCCAGGAGGCAGTGAGGTGCCCGTGACGATGTGGTGCATGCACCGTATGTTGGCTTAGCTCAAGACTGAAGGAGGGTGGGATGCGCATCTCGAAAACAGATCTGACGTCGATCGCGGCTATCGGAGCGGGCTTGGTGATGGCGGTCGGACTCACAGGGGTCCTTCGCATGGCGTCGACCGAGCGAGTCGTCACCATCGAGACGGACGTCAGTGTCGTCGAGTCGGTAACGGAAGGTGAGCGGGTTGCGCGCATCCGCACGAGTGAGGCGGGAATCCACATCACGCGGTGCTCGGAAGCTACCGATGACGGGCGCCCGGCTTGTGTCGGCTTCAAGGTCGACCCGAACGCAGAGCCCGGCTCGAACGCCGAGCCCAATCCGAATGTCGTGACAGAGCCGCGCCTTGGTATGACGACTGCGATTGTTCGCATGCGTTCCGACGTCGAAGTGCCTCAGCCCATCGTCTATGTGGACGGTGTACGGCTAGAAAACGGTTCGGTAGAGGACCTTTCGCCGGATCAGATCGAGCGGATCGAAGTAGTGAAGGGTGCCGCAGCGCTCGAGTTGTTCGGTGAGGATGCGCACGGCGGTGTGATCCAGATCTTCTTGAAGCAGGGTGAGGAACTCGAGACCAGCGACCCGGGTCGTTGATCTGTCTGTCTGTCTGTCGAATACGGAGTAAAGAAATGTTGAAGAAGACCGTGGCCACCGCCTTCCTTTGCTTCGTTGGCGCAGCGTCTGTGTCAGCCCAAGATCCCGCGGAGCGCTTCGGGCAGTGGTGGTTGGACGGAAATTCGCCACCGCCCTCGGTGAACATCATGACGTACGAACCGTGGGGTGACGGTGGGATGTCGATCACGGTGACGTCGACGAATTCGAGAGGCCAAGAGAGTGAGTGGGGCTACAACACACTCTTTGACGGCGAGTTTAGGCCCGTTCATGGGCAGGACGGCTCAGAGACCGCGGTGGAGTGGGTCGACGAGCGTACCACCCGGATCTCGAACATGCGTAACGGCCGGGTGACCCAAGTCATCATCAACACGCTTTCCGAAGACGGTCAGACGATTCTGAACGAGTACATCCGTCTCGACCAGAATGGGAAGATCACCGGTGTCGGCCACGCTACCTATCGGCGGATCAACTAGCGCCACACTCCCCGGTCGGGTGATCGGAGGCCGATCGAGGTCGGGTCGAGTTGGGAGTTAGATTGAAAGCAACTACCGCCTCGTAGATCAGCGCTCGATGTTCAAGACCGGTTACATCCTCAGCCCGAAGCAAGACCTCGTCTGGTTCTTGGGTCTGCCGTTCTTCGCGGTCGCCTTAGCTCTCGGGTTCCAGGCATGGCTTCCGTACGTGGCGGTCGCGTCGATCAATCTGTGGATCACGATCCCACACCACTACGCCGGGTGGGTTCGCTCCTACGGGATGCCCGACGTGTGGGAGCGGTTCAAAGATCGGCTCATTATCGGGCCGATCGCGATCATCGGCTTCACGGTCGCCGGACTGCAGTTCGCACCGATCACCCTCCTGCTGTTGGTCACCGCCTGGGATCACCAGCACTCGATCATGCAGCAACACGGGCTGGCGCGGATCTACGACTACAAAGCCGGCGCGGGGATGAAGAACACGCGGCGGGTGGACCTCGGTCTCCACTGCGTGTTGTACGCCTACATGTTCCTGAATGCGCCGATGTTCAGGTTCCTCTGGATCCGCGAGCTCCACCGAATGCGGGTGCCACTGTCCGTGGACTTTGTCAGTGGCCTGCTCTTCGTGAGTCAGATCGTCCTCGTCGGCTACCTACTCTTCTACACGTACCACGTCTATCAGACGAGGAAGGCCGGGGCGACGATCAACCCGGTCAAGTATGCCTTCATCGGGGCGAGCTACTTCCTTTGGTACTTCGTGTCGTGGAACACGAACTCGATCCTCCTCTACGCAGTCGCGCACAGGCTGATGCACGGGGTGCAGTACATCGTGATGGTGTATTCGTTCATGCGCACCAGCCAGAAGAAGGGATCGTTCAAGGAAGGATTTTGGAGCCGACTCGTGGGGCCCGGGCACCTGCGCTGGTTCCTCGCAGGAGGAGTCGTCTACGCGGTCGTCTTCCAGCTGCTGATCAATAGGCCGTTGGATGAGTTCGGTTTCGGGGTCGTCAACTTTGCTCCCTACCCGGCCATCGAGGAGTTCGGTATTCCGGCTCTGGACTATTCGAGCGGGTACGCGCTCTTCTCGCAGATGATGATCTACGCGTACGGGCTCATGCACTACTATCTCGATTCCTTCATCTGGAAGGTCACGGACAAACAGACGCAGTCGGGGTTGTGACGATGCTCCGACGGATACGGAGGTCCGACTGATGGCTCTCGCGCCGGACAACTCACCGTGGTACCGCAAGTTCCGAATGCTGATCGGCATTTACCTGATCGCGATGGTCTTTGGTGCCCGCGAGTATCTCCTTGTCCGATCCGGTACTGAGGTAGACCAGGGGACTGAAGAGTGGACTCGCATGGCGAACGTGATCGCGTCGCTCAATCCGGATGAAGGGGACACGGAGTACCTCCTCGCGATGGAGGCCCTGCAAGAGGGCGATGTAGATCGCTACATGGAGCATATGGAGGCGGGGCTCAGCACGGGGGTGAAGCACAACAACGCTCTGCTCGCGGAGTATGCTCATCACCTGATTCGGCTGGAGGTGGACTTCGCCGACATCGACCGGGCACTCAATCGGTGGCGAGAGAATCACCAACTCTCGTTCGAGATTCTCGAGTTGCCGATGGGTGTGGGACCCCAGAGCCCGGCGGATGAGAATGCGCTCCGTCGAGAACTCGAGTCGATCGACTGGATCTACGAGTACGTTCTCCGGCCGCCGACCGAAGAGGTGCCCATCTGGGTGATCCAGGTGCAGTTCGAGCCGGCCGTGCCCGCGTCGATCCGTGACCTCGTCGAGGCCCTGTCCGTTCTTTCTGTTCGCCCAGAAGACCGGGGGCGCATGAGCGTGCGCTGTGTCTCATTCCAGAACTGTCGGGCGATCGCGCGTTAGGCTCTCCGCGAGGCTCGCACTCCGGCTTCGTGAAGGCCGCGCGCCCATCCTTCGTACCCTGGGTATGACTCTACACAATCATACGCTGTTACCCGTGACGAGGCGCCTGGCGATCGGGGTCCTGTTCGTCTGTTCTGTCGGTGGGTGCGTCTTGGCAGACGCCGCCGACACAACCGGGACCGCGGCGGCCGCGGAGAGCGAGCAGGCGTGGGACGAGGCGGTGGACGGGGTCCGATCCCAGCTCGCTGAGCACGTGGATTCGGATCGAGTCGGAGGACTCGCTGTCGGCTTTGTCGCCCAAGGCGAGCTCGTATGGGCGGAGGGGTTCGGGGTAGCCGATCGTGACTCAGAAGCGAGAGTCACCCCCGAGACGGCGTTCGGAGTGGGGCCGGTAACCAAAGTGTTTACCTCCCTCCTCCTGGTCAGGCTCGCCGATCGAGGTGTCGTCGACTTGCACCAGCCCGTGGTCACTCTGGTGCCTGAGTTCGAACAGGTCCGGGAGTTGGTGCCCGGGGTTGCAGATGTCACGCTGCACCAGTTGGCCAACCACACATCTGGCCTTGCACGTGACTTCAACGTGGCCCTCGCCGACGATCGGTGGGATTGGCGGGATGTCGTCCTCTCTTCGCTCCTGGACCTCGAGTTGGACGCACTCCCCGGGAGTCGGTATCAGGACCTTCCCGCGGGTTACGGAGTCCTCGGCCTCGCCTTGGAGCGGGCAGCAGGAAGGGACTTCGAAACGCTGCTCGGCGAGGAGGTCTTCGAGCCTCTCGGTATGGTGTCATCCTTCGTCGGACCACCTCGTGATCCCACGGAGCGGGTGGCCCGTGCGTACCCGAATCGTACCAATGGAACGATCCTGCGAAGTGCGCGAGGGGTGTCCGGTGGAGGCGGGTATGTTGCTCCCGCGAGTGGGGTCTACTCGACAGTCCGTGACCTGGCGCGCCTCGTCGCAGCGTTGACTCAATCCGATGCGGGCTTCCTCTCGACTTCGTCGCTGGGGTATGTCACGTCACCGCAGACGCCGGGTGGACTGCACCCTGAGCGAGGGGACGGGTATCCGCTCTTCGGTACTAGACCTGTCGCGTTCGATGATGGCTCAGGCGGACGGGTGCCGTCTCCCGAGGTCTTGGATCCACCCCATTCCTTCGGCCTCTGGCTCTCGTCAGAGGATGAGGACGTCACACTCCTCTATGCGGGAGGGGTGGTCGACGGTTTCACAGCCGCGATCGCTATAGATCCCCGCTCGAGGAGCGGGGCGATCATGCTCCGCAACTACTGGAAAGGAGCGACGGACGTCCGAGATGGCGCGATCGGAATCCTGGAAGTCTTGGACAGCAAAGTCATCGGCCCTTAAGCGCCTTCACTGCACGGAATTGACGTGGCTCGCGTCCTATATCGGAAGCACACGTCTCGTGGTGCCCCAGGACGCCCCGGGGCCCACCCGCCAGTGGGGACTCGCCGTGACGGATCCGACTCGTCCGACCTTTCTGCATGCGTGGGAAGCTACTCCGACGCATGGACTCCTCATCGACCATCGGACTTCCTTGCCGAGCCTGGACCTTCCGGGGATCCAAGCCCTGCGGACGTTGGCGGCTCGCGTGAACCTGCCGGCAACGCAGGTCGATCAAGATCTGGCGTTGCTTTCCGACTCGATCCGCCAGTGTTCGGAGCACTTCGAGACCGATGTGTACGACCCGGACACGTGCTTCGCCGCGGACTTCGTCAACGGCGCTCGCTCGATCCCGACTCTCGACACGTACGCCTGGTGCGTCGGCGGTGAGGACCTGGGGCGGGTTGCCGAGTCGAAGTCGTTCCTCACCTTCCTGAAGGCGTTGCTGATTGCGATTGCGGACA
The DNA here is from genome assembly GCA_965223235.1 of Longimicrobiales bacterium. GTDB lineage: Bacteria > Gemmatimonadota > Gemmatimonadetes > Longimicrobiales > Gaopeijiaceae > UBA2589. The sequence goes on along the minus strand of CBDCVV010000005.1, from coordinate 242,351 downwards.
GTCACACGCCGGACATGACTCCGTTTCAACAGGCTGTGGTCGCGGTCGCTGCCGGTACGGCTGCGCAGCAGCACGGGGAAGTCATCCAACAGGTCGCTGGAAAACGCCACGGGGTGACGATTACTGGCGAGAGCGCCGGGCCCGCGGCGGTGTTCCCGCTCCCGACGTGGAACCTCGGATCCCAGTAGCCTTCCAGCTCTTCCCAGCGCTTCAACACTCTGAACGCATCCTGTGTCCTTGGTGCTCCGCTACCTCACACCTAGGGGAATCCCCATGCGATTGCCGTGTGCACTCTGTGCGGACGCTCATACGAGAGCGTACCGCTGCCGCCGTCGCGTACTGCTGTAGCTCGCTCCTCGGTCTTGAAGGGGGGCTCGGCGTTGCGCTCCCCGTACCAACTTCAGACGTCCGCGTTGGCGGACGGAAAGACCGATGGACAAGAATCGAATCAAAGGGTTCCTCAGGGATCCGACCCTGGACCAACCACAGACGGACTTCTACCGAGTCCGGGTTCCGTGGGAGAGCTTCCTGGTCAACAAGGAGAACGCCGCGCGAGTGCTGGCAGCAGCGAGTAGCTCAGGGCCTCCGCGTCTGGTGCGTATCGAGACTGTGACTGGGTCGGTCACCTACGTCCGTTCGGATACGGTGGTCTTCGTAACGGAGTCGACCAAGGCACAGCGCGAGGCCGAACGCCGACTCTGGAAGGAGCTCGACGACGAGGAGGATGGCACCGATCTGCCGGGGAGCTAACCTCTCATCCGCGGGAGCTAGGGGTGGGACTCAGTGCGAGCCCCACCCCTAGCTGTGCGTCAGGGCGACCGCACCAACTCGGCGTTCAGAGCACGCGGAGTCATGAGTTTGTAGATCGGCGAAAGAGGTGCGGGATTCTCTTCCGTGGGGCGCGGCACCCACGCATCCATTGTGTTCCAATACACGACGTTGTCCTCTGTCTCGACCTCGAGCATATGGCCCACCAGTCGTCCCAGATTCTGAGCCGTCGGCACGATGTAGGTGCCGGCCGGGAAGTCGATCGTGCGCTCCACAACATCACCGACGACGATTCGTGTCACAGCTGCGTGGTTGTACTGACGCTCATGAGTCACAGCCTGCACCGTGTAGCCCTCGACCTCCAAGGTGGTCGGATCGAGTAGGCGCTCGACGGTGATTCCGTGTCGGAGCAAGAGCGCGACCGCGTCTTCGGCGTCTCGCGGGAGTAGGTAGGCCCACGGTCGGTCACGCAGGCGGGTCGCCACGGGCTTTTTCATCAACCGCGCGCCCGTAACCTGAATGGTGTCCGCCGGAGGCGACCCGGCGTCCTGCAGACCATTCCCTTCCATGATGAGGTAGTCGACTGGGGAGTCTTCCGCCGCGTACTCCATCTCGACGGCGATCTGACCCCGAGGCTCCGCACCCATCATCACCGTCTCAGCGCGCGCGCGTTCGACCGTCCCCATGAGGTGTCCAGCGTTCTGTGCAACCCACTCTAGTACCGCCAGATACCCGAGGTACCCTGCGCGCGCTCCAACACCGAGTTCCTGACGCGGAGCCTCGAAAAGGATCCCGACCGAGTTGATCATACCACCGTAATTGCGCCCGATTCGGACCTGGGATCCACCCGTCCGCCACTCTTCCTCATCACCGCGAGCGTAGTACCAGGAGAGCATGTCTTCGCCCTCCAGCTTCTCGTCAATCGCCGGGAAGATCTCGTCGTCACAGATCGCCGTGAGTTCGATCGCAGAGTCGTAGTGGCTCGTGCACTGGTAGTTCAAGTTGTACGGACGCGACCCGCCGTTATGGCCGTCGATGAATAGATGGGGTCGCCACTCGGTGATGATGTTCTCGACGTAGTTCGAGATCGACGGGTGCTCGAGTTTCACGTAGTCGCGGTTGAGGTCGATGCCCCACGAGTTCCCCCGCTGTCCGCTGAACGAGGCTTCGAAGCCGTCGGGGTTGATCTGTGGCGCCACTACGACCGTGACGTCGTCGAGCATCTCGTACGCAGCGGTGCCCGGGGTTGCAAGGTCTCGCATGAGTACGAGAAGCCCCTCACGGAAGGTGCGTTCACCGCCATGAACGTTGGCTGCGAAGACCACGACGGGTCTCCCGAGCCCGTGCGCCTCCCAAGGGTGTGTCACCAGCGGGCGGCTAAAGACGGCGTATGCTAGATCTCGCCCTTCACGAGTCTGGCCGTAGCTCCCTAACCGCATGTCAGTACTGACGGCTCGAAGCTGCTCGAGGTAGTCCCACATTTCGTCGTGTCGGGTGTGGGCGGTGAATCCGTTCTCCTCTGCGGCAGTCCGGGGATACCCGTCGGGGACTGGATCCCACTCGACTTGGGCCCGCGCCGGGGCGAAGGAGAGAAGTGTGAGCGTGGCGACGGTGAGAAGGGTACCGCGCATGAACGACTCCAAGAGCTTTTTCGGGTGAAGACGGAATGGCCTCAGACGATAGATTCTCTCGAGACCATCGTCCAACGGAGGAACTCGTGAGCAAGGCTATTGTCGTCCGAGAGCATGGAGGCCCAGAGGTTCTCGAATGGGTAGACCACGACCCAGGGACACCTGGGGCGGGTGAGGTGCTGGTTCAGCACACAGCGATCGGACTGAACTTCATCGATGTGTACCATCGAACCGGCTTGTATCCGATCGAACCTCCGTTCGTCCCGGGAGTCGAGGGGGTGGGGTTCGTGAAGGAGGTCGGGGCAGGGGTCGGTGACCTTCCGGTTGGGACCCGGGTGGCGTACACGAGCAACGGGCCACTGGGCTCGTACTGTGAAGAGCGTGTACTCCCTCGATCCCGGCTCTATCCAATTCCCGATGACATCCCGGACGAGCTCGCAGCCGCGGTCATGGTGAAGGGGTGCACGGTGGAGTACCTCGTCCGGCGCACCTATCCCGTACGGGAGGGAGAGAACGTCTTACTCACCGCCGCGGCCGGAGGTGTCGGCCTATTGGCGTGCCAGTGGCTCGCCTCACTCGGGGCGAACGTCATCGGGACGGTGGGCAGCGAGGAGAAAGCCGCTCTGGCGAAGGCACACGGCTGTTCTCACACGATCCTGTATCGCGATGAAGACATCGCCTCGCGCGTAAATGAGCTGACCGACGGAGCGATGTGTGCCGTGGCCTTCGACTCGGTGGGCGCGAGTACGTTCTCGGCTTCTCTGCACTCCCTGGCGCCGAGGGGGATGCTCGTGACGTTCGGGAACGCCTCGGGGCCCGTCGACCCGATGTCCCCGCTGACGCTCGCCAAGCACGGCTCCCTATTTCTCACCCGACCACGACTCGGTGACTACTACCGGACTGCGGAGGAAACGGCTGACGGGATCGGCGCCGTCTTCGGGATGCTTCAGTCCGGAGTGCTCACACCACACATCGGGGCGCACGTTCCATTACGCGCGGTTTCAGACGCGCAACGCGCGCTCGAGGCACGGGAGACCGTGGGCTCGACGATCTTGGTGGTGTAGTCGGCCGATGTGAGAGGGGCCCGCACCGACGAGCTGAGTTGGCTCGACGGCGCGTCAGCCGGTGACCCCTACTCGTACCGAAGCGCGTTCATCGGGTCGACACGTGAGGCACGGGCCGCCGGGATGTATCCGGCTCCGAAGCCCACGATGCCGAGCACGACTGCCACCAGACCGATCACCGTCGCGTCGAAGCCTTGCATCCCGAACAGGAGCGACTCCGCGGCGCGCCCGAGGCCGATGGCCGCGATCGTACCCAGGATGCCACCCACAACGACCATGCGGCCGACTTGTTTCAATACCATCCCTCGGACCGAGTCAGCCCCGGCCCCGAGTGCCATCCGTAGACCGATCTCTCTTGTTCGTTGGGCGACGGTGTAGGCGAGCACGCCGTACAAGCCAATCGCAGCCAGGATCGTCGCCAGGATCGCGAACGCTGCACTCATGGTGCTGATGAAGCGGTCGAGGAAGACGCTTTCATCAATTTGGTCATCCATCGTGCGCAGATTGTCGACCGGAAGGTTGGGGTCCAGCCGTGAGACGAGCGGGGTGATCTGCCCCAAGATTGCTTCCGGTGAGAGCGCCGATTTGATGTAGAAGTTCATAAACCCGATCTCGCGATCTTGGCGGGCCGCAACGAAGAAGACTGGCGGCACGTCGTCCTTCACACTCGAATACTTGGCGTCCTGGACCACTCCGATGATCTGAATGTCGAGCTCGTCGGCGTTGTTCCCGTTGTTCGACATGTACCGACCGACGGCCTGAGCTCCGTTCAAGTTGAACTTCCGTGTAAAGGCCTCGTTCACGATCGCGACTTCGGGGGACCCGGAGGCGTCGGCCTCGGTGAACTCCCGTCCTGCGAGCAGGGGCATGCCGAGCGTACTGAAGAAGCCCGGACCCACCGCGTTGTAGCGAGAGTTCGCGTCGACACCGGGCTCCCAGACAAAGCCCTCGACGGAGACGCTGTTCCCCCAACTGCTTCCGCCGAGTACGCCGACCAGATCCGATGTGACGGAGCTAACGCCCGGGATGGCAGCGAGTTCATCTTCCAGCTGCAAGAAGAATTCGGCGGTCCGCTCCGACTCGTAGCCGTTCAGCTCCGGGGAGACGGAGAACATCACGACGTTCTCCGGATCGAGCCCGAGGTCGACTCGACTCACGTTCGAGAGACTCTTGATGAAGAGTCCTGCGGACACCAGCAGCGTCATCGACAAAGCGATCTGGGCTGTCACGAGAAGTGAGCGGAAGCGTTGCGCGGCACGGGCGCCGGAGGGCTGACCGAGCGACACCTTCAGCATCGATCCCAGGTCGGGTCGAGTGCTGTGCAGCGCCGGGTACATTCCGAAAAGGAGGCCGGTCCCGAGCGAAAGGAGCGCCGTGAAGCCGATCATCGTCGGGCTGAGTTCCAGATCAATCGTTGCCACCGCTTCGGGCGGGAGCGCCCTTGCAATGGCTTGGAGCGTCCATCGAGCGACGACCAAGCCAGCGAGCCCACCGATGGTGGCGAGGAGGACCGATTCCGTCAGGAGCTGCGTGAGCATCTGCCGGCGGCTCGCGCCGAGGGAACCCCGGATCGCCATCTCCTGGGCTCGGTTCGCGCCACGGGCCAGGAGGAGGTTCGCGATGTTCGCGCAGGCGATCAAAAGCACGACTGCGGTGATCCCCAAGAGCAGATTCAGAGGCGTTCGAGCCTCGTCATGGATCGAACTCTGCCCCTGCGCGCCTGGCTCCAGGACGACTTGTTTCGTTCGGAACTGCTCCATCCGTTGCTCGGTCATTCCGGTCTGGAGCGGAACCTCGACCTCTTGGATGATGGGCGAATAAACACCGTTGATCGCTTCCGTAGCCGCTTCCATCGTGATGTCATCGCGAAGCCGCGCGAAGGCGTAGATCCAGTAGCTCCGGCGGTCATCCCATCCATCGAACCAGGGGTTCATCTGAGTTCGCATGGTCAGCGGCACATACACGTCCGGATCCCCGCCGAGCGTGGTGCCCTTGAATCCTCGGGGAGCGACACCAACGATCGTCAGTGGGTGGCCATTGACCGTGATCGTCTGATTCAGGATGGACCGATCCGCGCCTAGGTCGTTCTCCCAGTAGTCGTAGCTCAGCACGGCGATTGTGTGCTCACCCAACCGTTCGTCGTCCGCCATCCCGAAGAGGCGGCCCAGGAAGGGTTGGACTCCTAGCACGGAGAAGTACGAGCCCGAAACGAGAACACCCTCCCCGCTCGTCGTCTGGTTGACCGTCGCTAGGTTGGCACCGAAGAGTCGGTGAGCCGCGATGCCCGTGAAGCTGCTCTGCTCGCGCTCCAGGTCGCGGAACATCTCGTAGCTCCAAAGCTCCTGACACGAACCAGACTGATTGCACGACTGTGAGCCAGGATTGGGGCCAGGGGCCGAGATATTTACCAAACGCTCCGGCTCCTGGACCGGGAGCGCCCGGAGCAGCATTTGGTCGAAGAGCGAGAAGATCGCCGTGTTCGCCCCGATACCGAGTGCCAGCGAGAGGATCGCGACGACGGTTACGAACGGAGTCTTGGCGAGTGTCCGGAAGGCGTACTTGAGAGCCTGCATGGTCTCCTCGTCACTACGAAGGTGGACGTGGGATCAGCACGTCGCGGGCAGTTGCACCTACGTTGGACGCGAGGATGGGGGTTCAAGTTGCAATCGTCGGCACCAGCTCCCAATCACGGATGTGCTCGACCTCGGCGCGCATCGTGACGCTGAGTTCAGAATGCAACGCTTTGATCTGTTCTAGAGACCAGTCGAGGGCCGCGACCTGCGCCGTGACCTCCATCAGTGGAAGGGAGAGTGCGTCACGACACGCTTGGTAGGCGACCGTAGCCTCGTCGAGAGCGGCCGGAGTCCGGTCGCAGGAGATGATTGCCCGAGCCAGAATCTCGGCGTCTCGCAATGCGTCTGTGATCCCGTGGGCCGTCAACGGATCCTTGAAGTAGCCGGCGTCGCCCACGAGGGCCCACCCGGGACCCGCCGATTGCCTCAGCACGCTCGGCATTCCCGCGAAGGCGCGAAGCTTCGGTCCGGGAGTCGTGGACCGGAGACGATCCAACTGGGTGGGCATCACGGCTTCGACGACCTCGAGGAAGAGCGACTCGAGCCCCTGGCCTCGGCGTGCCATGAAGTCGGTCGGTTTGAGGCTGGCGAATACGCAGCTCACGCCGCCGTTCGTAGGTATGCGGCCGCACGAGAGGCCAGGCTCGTAGTGCCATTGGTACCCCGAATCGTGATCCGTCGGGAAGTACCCGTAGATCGACGCAGTTGCGGATCCAAGCTCCGTGAGCGTCTCCGCTCCCACACTTCGGGCCACGAGCGAGCGAGCTCCGTCGGCTCCGATCACGAGCGCCGCCCGGACCGTCGTCGTGCGGCCTTGAGCGTCTGTGAGCACTGTGCCGACCGCTCGGCCGTCCGCGTTGAAGAGTACGTCCGCAACGCGTACCCCTCGGACCATTTCAACTCCGTCCTGCTCTGCGGCATCCCCGAGGATCCGGTCTAGGATGGTGCGGCGGGGCGCGTAGAGCCCGTCCACTCCGTCCTTCGGCTTGATCGCGATCGTGATCCGGTCGCGGCCGTAGTGGAAGGATGTTGTCTTGATGGTGGGGGTGCCCGCAGATCGTACCGCATCGAGAAGCCCCCATCGGGCGAGTTGCAGCACACCTGCACGCATGATGGCATGCGTGGAAAGCGTGTCTCTTCCCCGGGCGGCCGGATCGACGACGAGTACGTCGAGGCCTGATCGTGCTAGGAGCATCGCCGTCGCTGCGCCGGCGACGCGCGCGCCGGCCACTACGACGTCGTAGTGAGTCTTCTTCGTGAGCATGGATAACTCCGTCGGGGCCGTCCGACGTGTGCCGTCACGGCCTCATAGACCTTCGTTCGGAGTACCGGGGAGTCGACCAGACCGGCTCAAGAGGTCGTGAGCTACCGTCTCCCGGCCGCTGCGGACCTCATCGCCTCCACGGTCGCAGTGGTGCGGAATTCGATCAGGCGTCGGCCGTGGTCCAATGCCTCGGAGAGGGGAGTGATGTCGATTCCGTTGATTGAGGCAGTGCCCGTGGCAACCCGCTCGTCGAAGCGCACATGTCGCGGATCGTCATGCATGATCATCGTCGTGATGTAGTAGTCGTCGTGGAGTCCTTCCAGTCGTGGGTCCTCGTCTATGCCCAGGACATCACGTTGGAACGTCAGGACATCGCCGTAGTTGTAGTACTCCGGGATGTGGGCGATCAGGACGTCGGAATTCCCCCATTCGGCTTGGAGCTCGTCCGCGACTTCCTGCATGCCTCCGAGGTTACCTCCGCTGTCTCCCATCAGGAAGATCTGCGTGAAGCCCTGGGCGCGGAGACTTACGGCGTAGTCGCGAAGCACAGACCGGAAGGTGGATGGAGAGAGTCGAATGCCACCTGGCGTGGAGGCTCGCTCGGGGTTCCCGGGTTCGATGGTCACGATCGGCGCGACCAAGGTGTTCCCATAACGACGGGCGATCGCGTCACCCATCACGCGCAGCACATGGTTGTGCTTTCCGGTCGTCAGGTATGGGCCATTTTCTTCGATCCCGCCGGCGAGGATCAGCGCCGTGGTCACCCCGTCGGCCAGGAGGTCCCTGACCTCCAGCATTGTCAACTCCTCGATCCAGACGTTGTCGACGATGGGGATAGGGCGCGGGAAGGTGTTCATGTCCTTCAGAGAGGCGTTCTGAGCCGCGGCCGCAGCCGGGAGGGCTACTACTGCGGCTAGCGCCAGAGCCGCGTGGATCGCTCGTCCGAGAATTCGATCGGTCTGCGTCGTCATTGTGCTTGTCCTTGAATGCTTGACACCAAAACCCTGAAATGACCACTGTGAGTCGGCCCCCCAGGCCACACCTTAAGAGGGGGCGCCGGCGCGGGCGAGTCATCCCTCGACGGTGCCCGGGGCAGCTGTGCGCGAAATCGAGCAGTTCACGTCACCCCTCGACGACGTCGTCGAGGAGTCCGACTACCGATTCGAGCTTCCGACCGAGTCAGAGGGAGCCGTTCTCTTGGCGGACGACGATCCCAGTGCGGCCGCACTGAGCAAGTCGATTCTCGAGGCAGCTGGCTACTCGGTGCGAGTCTTCGACCAACCTTCTGCACTGCTGTCCCAGATCCGTGAAGGGACTCCACATGTCGTGGTAACGGACTTCGAGATGCCCGAGATGTCGGGGCTCGACCTCACGCAGCGGGCTCAAGAGATCGACCCCGATATCAAGGTCATCATGCTCACGGGAAGTGGGGACGAGAGCACGGCGCAGGGCGCCCTTCGAATGGGGGTGTCCGATTACATTCGGAAACCGCCCCAGCCCGTGGCCCTCGCGCGGGCAGTGCAGCGCGCTTTTCATCAAACCGCAGCCGAGCGCCATCACCACGCGATGGTGGAGTGGATGCGAATCGAACTCGACCGGCGGGCGGAGGCGATTCGCGAAGTCACGGTGTCGTCTCTTGCAGCGCTGGCGAATGCCTTGGATATGAGATCGCCTCACTTCCACGGCCATAGCAGAGCGGTCGCGATGCAAGCGGCAGCCACAGCAGAGGCGATGGGCTTCGACGCGGATGGGGTGGAGGAGGTACGGGTCGCCGGACTGCTTCACGATGTCGGGATGATGGCCGTGCCCGACGCGCTCGTGGAGAAGGACTCAGCACTTTCGGAGGAAGAGTTCAGCGTGATCCGGGCGCACTGCGACAGGGGTGTCGAGATTCTCCGCCCGATGAAGCATCTGGGGGACTCGATTCGGTTCGTTCACGAGCACCACGAACGGGTGGACGGGTCCGGGTATCCCAGCGGGAAGGTAGGGGAGGAGATTTCGTTGGGCGGTCAGATCGTGGGCATCGCGGAAGCGTGGATCGCGATCCTGGAGAGCCGTGCGTACCGCAGCGGCTTGCCCCGTGAGAAAGCACTTACCCTGCTCGACGACCAGCGAGGTCGGTGGTTCTCAAACGAGGTTACCGACGCGCTGATCTCCTCGGACATCGGGGTCATCTGACCGCAGTTGGGTTCTGCGACCCACGCGCGGGCTTGAAGGCTCGAATGTTAGCTCCGCGGGCACCGAACATTCTCGATCGGTCCTCGATCGGGGTGCCGGAGAAGACGTCGAAGACTTCGGTGACAGCCACGTCGACGAAGCCCGCCGCCCGGAGTAGCGGGGGATAGTCGGAGATCCACGTCGCCCCGGCGAGGCAGTCCGTCCAGAGAGGGGTGATTCGGGCCACGTGTTCGGGGAGCCTCCATTGTGTGACCACATCGGAGATTCTCGCTTCGCCGCCCGGCCGCAGCACACGGAATAGTTCTCGAAAGGCGTCGAGCTTGTTCGGTGTCAGGGCGAAGACGCCATTGCTTACGACCACGCTCACATCTTCGTCGGGGACCGGCAGGGATTCGGCATGACCCCACGCGAAGCGGACATTCTGCGCTCGAGACTGTACGGCGTACTGCTCCGCGCGTTCGATCATCGCAGACGTCATATCGACCCCCAGGACCACGCCATGCTTGCCAACCAACCGGGACGCGATCAGCACATCGACTCCGACCCCGCAGCCGATGTCGAGCACACGTGCACCGGTCGGGAGTCGCCCGCCGCGCCACGGGTTCCCGACCCCCGCGAACGACGCCATAGCAGCCGGAGGCACACCCGAGAGGAGGCGAGCATGGTACCCTAAACGACGAGCCAGCTTAGGGCCCGAGATGAAGTGGAAGGCCCGATCCGGGTAGAGGGCGAGGTCGGTGAAGGCGTCTTCGATCGCTAGACGAAGCTTCCCTCGGTCTATGGTGCGATCGTGCATGGTTTTGTCGGAAAAGTGTGGGGCTTAGGCTGGTGCTCGACAGGGGTACCGATAATCCCCAGCTTGGGGATCAAACCCCAGAAACGAGGATCCGTGGACGCGAACGACATCACCCGACTGTTAGAGGCGGCGAGCGACGGTAGCGACGAAGCCATGGACGAGGTGTTCCAGGTCGTTTACCCGAGGCTCAAAGAGATCGCACGTGCTCGTAGGCGTGGGTGGCAGGGCGCTCACACGATGAACACCACCGGACTCATCCACGAAGCCTACCTGAAGGTCGCGGGTGGACGGAGTCGGTTCGAAAACCGGGGTCACTTCTTCGCCACAACAGCCCGCGCGATGCGACAGGTGCTTATCAACTACGCGGAGCGACAGTCTGCGAAGAAAAGGGGGGGCGGAGCCTCGGAGGTCACGCTCTACGACGACGACGCGGTCACACAGGATGCGATGGATGAGTTGATCGCGTTGAACGACGCGCTCAAGAAGCTGGAAGAGATGAGTGAGCGTCAGGCCCAAGTGGTCGAGTGTCTCTTCTTCGCCGGACTCAACATCCCGGAGACCGCCGAGGCGCTCGATATTTCGCCGGCCACAGTGAAGCGAGACTGGTCTGCAGCGAGAGCCTGGCTCTACCGTGAGATGCAGGACGATGACACCGGCTGAATCCGGTCCGGGTCAGAACATGTCTCGGGTCTTCGACCTTCTTGGCGAGGCGCTCGAGCTACCTCCTGAGGGACGAGCCTCGTTCTTGGACGCGGAGTGCGGCGACGACGAGTCGCTTAGAGCCGAAGTCGAGTCGCTCTTGGTCGCGTCCGAGGATTCGGACTCGTACTTCGGCGGCTTGGCGGATCGCGCCGGGATGACGTTGTCGGACGACACGCGGTCGCCTCGCATCGCGTGGCCGGAGCCGGATTCGACGCCCCCCGACCTGATCGGGACACGGGTCGGTCAGTACCGAGTGCTCGAATCGCTGGGGCAAGGAGGAATGGCGTCGGTCTATCTCGCTGAACGGGACGGGGACGGCTTCACGCAGCGCGTGGCGCTCAAGCTCGTCTCTCAACGCTTTTCAGACCCCTTGATCCAGCGGCGCTCCAACGAGGAGCGACGGATTCTCGCGAGGCTGGAGCACCGCGGCATCGCGCGACTGATCGACGGAGGGGTGACCTCGGAAGGATATCCGTTCTACGCGATGGAGTACGTGGAAGGGACGGACGTGTTGACCTACGCGGATGCCACAGAGCTCTCGCTCGTGGAGCGCCTGCGGCTCTTTCTAGATGTGTGCGCCCCGGTCCAGTTCGCCCACGAGCGGCTCGTAATTCACTGCGATTTGAAGCCGAACAACATTTTTGTATCGCCCGAAGGGCACGTGAAGCTGCTCGACTTCGGAGTCGCGCGCCTGATTGATCCCGAGTCGGCGGGGAGCGGGACCACGGGGCTTTGGTTCACTCCGGCCTACGCGAGCCCTGAGCAGGTGCGCCGGGAGCCTCCTGGGACGGCCTCGGATGTCTACTCCCTAGGCGTCCTCCTATACGAGCTCCTCACGGGGCACCGTCCGTACCACTTCGGTAGCCGCTTCCGCGACGAGATTGTCAGAACCGTGGGCGAGTTGGTTCCCCCGAGGCCTAGTGAGGTCGTCACCCAACCGGGGCAGCGCACGGTCGACGGGGAGCGCCGGACGATTGCGGCGACGGAGCTCTCCGCCGCTCGCGGGATGACACCGGACTCGATGCGAAAGCGGTTGAAAGGGGATCTCGACGCAATCGTGATGAAGGCGCTGGCAAAGGACCCGGAGGATCGTTATTCCACGGCGGAACAGCTCGCGGCGGACATCCGACGACACCTCGGCCATGAGCTGGTCACCTCCGTGGCTCCGACCCCCGCGTACCGCGCTCGGAAGTTCGTTCGAAGGAACAGGACGGCCGTGGTAGCCTCATCCATCGTGAGTCTCGCCGTGGCCGGAGGGCTCGGTGCGACGATGTGGCAAGCCGATCGAGCGACGAAGGCCGCCGACGCAGCCGTCGTCGAAGCCGAGAAGGCGCAGCGGGTGGCGGATCTCATGAGCGAGCTCTTCAGACTCAGCGACCCGAGCCAGGCGTTGGGCGACACGGTTACGGCACGGGACATGTTGGATCGAGGCACCGAACGGATCCTGGAGGAGTTCGGGGATCAGCCGGTGGTGCAAGCCGACCTTCTCTCGGAGGTCGCGCAGATCTATCGCAATCTCGGCTTGTACAGCCGAGCTGAACCCTTGGTGACAACGGCTCTGGAGCTCCGCACGGAAGAGTTCGGCCCGATGAGCCTCGAAGCGTCAGAGAGTCTGATCGATCTCGGGGTGCTCAAGTCCGATCTCAGCGATCGGAATCAGTCGATCGAGGTTCTGAGTCGAGCGATCGATATCCGCGAGCCTCTCTTGGTCGATCCGGATGAACTGCTGATCCAGGCCAAGTCCACGCTTGGTTGGGCTACCCGTAACGCCGGCGACTACGAGCGGGCCGCCCGGCTCTTCGACGAGGCGCTCAGTGCTCAGCGATCGATCGACTCGAGCGATGTCGCCATCGCGGATCTGATGTTCGGACAGGCGTCCGCTCTTCACGACGACGGAATGCTCGAACAGGCTGACTCGGTCTTTCGGGAGGTGCTGTCCGCCGTCGATGCGGAGTCGCGTCCGACCCCCAACGCCGTGAGTGCCCTGAGCCGCGTCGGGATGGTGCGTAGGTTACGCGAGCAGTATCAGGAAGCCGATCCGCTGTTGCGAAGTGCCGTGAGTATGGGAGCGACGTTGTACGGGCCGGCCCACGCGTCGGTGCTCGAGGTTCGAAAGGAGTTTCTTCTCAATCAACTCGCACTCGGATACTGGGAGGAAGCGGAGGCGGAGTATCGACGAGCGATCCAGGACGCCGTACGCTCGCTCGGTGAGGGACACGAGGTGACGGCGGGTCTTCAGGAAGGGTTCGGTCGGGCGCTCGAATACCTGGGTCGGTACGACGAATCTGCGGACTTCTTGAAGTTGGCACTCCAGGAGAAGGTGCTTCGCCATCGGAACCAAGACCATGCAGGGATTGTGGCGTCTCTGGTCAGCGTGGCTCGCTCCCTAACGCTAGGGGGCCGCGAGCGGGAAGCCCTCGACTACCTTGTCCAGTCGGAATCGATGAATGAGCGACTTGGTGCGTCCCGCAGCGTGTATACGATCTCGAGTGAGAGGAGCAGGGGACTGCTTGCCCTTCAACGTGGCGAGTACGACGTGGCCGAAGTACACCTCCTACGCGCACTCGAGATCGCAGAGTCGGTGCTATCTCGACCGTCACACCGCTATATCACGGGCGCGAAGTACGACTATGCCAAGCTCTTGGTGGCCGAGGGGCGCGCGGCCGAAGCGATTACCCTCCTCACCGAGGTCGAGTCACTCATCGTGGAGCGGACCCAGCGGCCGGATCACCCGCTCATTGCGGAAGCTCGAGCTCTCAGGGCTCGTGCTGAACGGTAAGGCCGAGCGAGCCAGTAGGCGGACGAAGACGAGGTCCGGGGAGCCCTTGTAGCGCTCCCCGGATCCGCCGTTTTACCCCCCAACGCCTACCAGCTGTGTGCGGGGCGCTTCTCCTCGCTCCTGCGAGAGATGTCTCGTCCCCTCCCCGATCGCCGCCAGTGAAAGCATGAGCAGAAAGCCGGCCATCGCCAGCATGGCTCCCTGTCGTAGGGCTCCAAGTCCGAAGTCTCCGTGGCGACCCATCCCAACCTCCATCTATCTGAAAAGAACCACTCTTATCGAGATGACCGGGAAGTCGACTGAGGAGGCTCATCGACGGTTGTACGTGGGACCGTTTGCCGAAGTAGGGTTGCGCCGGTATGCTCGCGACATGCGGCTCCCCGGCACCTTCCACGCGCTCGGGCTCGGCTTGGTTCTTGCCGCGCTCTGCCTCTTAGGGCAACCCGGCCACGGTAGTGCGCAGCGAGTGGCTCGCGTCTCGGAGACACTTTACCGAGAGGTCATGCCCGAGGCGGAGCGCTTCGGGCCGGTGGAGGGAGCGCCGCCCGTGATTCGGGCCTTCCGAGGGGAAGGTGCCGATGAAGCACTCGTCGGATTCGTCTTCCTCACTTCGGACCTACCCCCCGAGCAGTTCGGATACAGCGGACCGATCGAGGCTCTGGTCGGGATGCGACCCGACGGCACCCTCACGGGCATGCGCGTCACCGACTACATGGAATCGTACATGCGGAGCATGGGCGACTTCCTGCGAACACCGGGTTTCCAAGAGCAATTTGCCGGGAAGCACATCGGGGACCCTTTCCAACTCTGGAATGATGTCGACGGGATCTCCCGTGTCTCGATCTCGATCCGGGCACTCTCACGCGGAGTGCGAGATGCGGCTCGACGCGTCGCGGCCGAGTACGGCGTCGTCGAGGCGGACTTCAGTTCGGCCGAGGTCGTCGACCCGGTGGGGCTGAGTTGGTTCGAGCTTCGACAGCGCGGCCTCGTCGAGCGCTTCGAAGTGACGGAGCCGGGCGAAGGATCCGCTGGGATCGCGCTCGTCCACATCGATGGTGATCGGATGGGTGAGTACCTCCTCGGCGAGTTGTTGTACGAGCGCGCGCTTCGTTCCGCCGAACGCCGTGGCGGGGCCGACAATCTGATGCTCTACGCCATCGACGGATCGCGCCTACGCCTCTTTCGGCAAGACGGCTGGTCTCTGGTCCAGGGTGATGTCGAGACCGCGATCCCACGTGAGAATGTGGTCAGCCTCGGGCTACCGTCGGGCGGGGTCGTACATAGTGAGGCCACGATGGTCGGCCTCATGCTCGTCGGTCCAGAGGTGGATTTCTCCCAACCCTTCGTCTTCCGATACGACCTCGGTGACCTCGGTGTGCACGAGGTCGACTACACGAGTCAGGAAGCGAGGGTGCTTGCGGCCGAAGTCGCTGCTGCCCGTCCGCGGCCTACGGTGACCGACGAGGTCCCAGTAGCTCCGGAGTCGAACGAGGAGACCGTAGAAGAGGTCGCCGACAGCGGAGCCGACGTCGCGGCTTCCGAAGCGGCCGACATCCCGGCTTCCGAAGCTGCCGACCCGCCGGCTACTGCACCCGTTTCCGCCCCTGGCACCGCTGCCGAAGATCGGCTCTCGGAGACGGATCGCGAGGGTGGCGCACCGCGTGCCGAGAGCGATTCGTTAGCCGTCGTGAGCGCCGAGGCGCAGGAGCCGACCCTCGACTTCGTTCTTACTGAAGACGAGTCCGTCCTGGAACGGATTCTTGCGGGTACTGTCTGGTCGCGGGTCTGGATGATGGCAGGGATCTTGTTGCTCGGGCTGGCAGCGTTCGTCACGAAGTCACCCGTGGTCGGACTCGCCTCCACTGTGGCGACCGTTGTCGTCTTAGGGTTTTGGGACGGCGGATTCCTCTCCGTCTCACACATCACGGGCGGGATCTGGGCGGGAGTCGGAGTCTACCTCCGCGATCTCCCCCTTCTGATGATCGTGCTCTTCACCCTCTTCACGACGCTGATCTGGGGGAGAGTGTTTTGTGGCTTCCTATGTCCCTTCGGAGCATTGCAAGATCTACTGGATCGGGTGGTGCCGAAGCGTTGGCAGCGCCCCGTGCCCGATGCCGTCCACGACAAGGCGGTGTGGGTCAAGTACCTGATCCTGGCCATCGTGGTGATACCTCCGCTTCTCGGCAGCCAGCTCAGTCTCTACCAGTACTTCGAGCCCTTTGGGACCGTCTTCTTCTTGAGTCCCTCGATCGGACTTTGGGCAATCGCCCTCGGCTTCATCGGGGCTTCATTGGTCGTACCGAGGTTCTACTGTCGCTACGCCTGCCCACTCGGAGCGGCTCTGGCTCTGGGATCGGTGATCGCCTTGAGACGCATCCCAAGGGTCGAGCACTGTACGCACTGCAAGGTATGCGAGCACGCGTGCCCGGTCGGCGCGATCCGCAGCGCGGAGATCGACTTCAAGGAGTGCGTGCGGTGCAACATGTGTGAGGTGCTTCTTGCCGAGAAGGCGGGCGTGTGCCAACACGACATGGACGAGATTCGGCCGCGTCTGGTGCAGTTGGAGGTTTCGCGTGGCTGAGTCTGTCTCCCGTCGTGAGCTGCTGCGCGTCGCAGCCGTGTTTGGTGCTTCGGCCGCCGTCGGTGGGCCACTGATTTGGGAGCTGATCCGATCGGGCCGACTGCGGCGGGTATCCGAGTCTCGCAATCGACTGGGCACTGTGGTCACCCTCACCGTCGTGCACCCAGACCAGAGAGCGGCGCATGAGATCGTGGCGCGAGGTTTCGCTGAGATCGATCGACTGGAGTGTGTCTTCAGTCGGTATCGGTATGACACGCCTGTATCTCGACTGAATCGGACGGGGTACGTCGAAGCGCCGCCTCGGGAGCTCGTGGCATTGCTTCGGGATGCCCAGGCCGTGAGTAGATACTCGCAGGGAGCTTTCGACGTGACCGTTCTCCCTCTCTTGGATCTTCTCCGGAGGTCCTTCGAACAGAGCGGGGCTCCGCCATCCGCGAGGGTTGTGGACGCGGCCTTGGTGCGAGTCGGGTACCAACGGCTCACCGTGCGGGACGATCACCTGCGTCTCGAGCCGGGGATGGCGATCACCCTCGACGGGATCGCGAAGGGCCGGATCGTAGATGCGACGCGCGATGTACTTACGGACGCAGGAGCCGATCGCGTGTATGTCGATGCGGGCGGGGATATCAGTACGCACATGAGTAATCTTGGGATGCCTTGGCAGGTAGCGATTCAAGATCCGGATGCCCCGATGTCGCCCGCATCCGTCGTTCGGCTGGGCAGTGGCAGCATCGCAACATCCGGAGACTATATGCGCACCTTCACGAGGGACCGCGATCACCATCACATCCTCGATCCAACCACAGGGCGGTCGGCTCGTGGTGTCGCCTCGGTCAGCGTGGTCCATGAAAGCGCGATGTGGGCCGACGGGCTCTCGACCGCTGCGATGGTGATGGGTCCGGAGCGGGCAATGGCAGCGTCCGATCTCATGAACGGTGCTGAGGCGTTGTGGATCCTGACCGACGGGTCCCGCGTCACAACCGCCGGCTTCGATTCGGTGCACGCGTGAGGGAAGGACTGGTGACCCGGACGTCTTCGACGTCATGGCTCGTCGTGATCCTCGTGGGTGCTATCGCTCCACTCCAGTCGTCGGGGCAGCAAGTTGGGGAAACGGGACCCGATTCCCGGCTCTTCTCCGACGAAACGCCGCTTCGATTCAGTATCCTCGCCGACGTCGATGCGCTGATTGGGGATCGCAAGGAGTCCCCGGATCGACCGGCGGTGTACTCGATCAACTACCTCGGCGTCGGACGGGACGTCCATGGCGAGATCCGTACCCGCGGAAACTTTCGACTCGATCCGGCGAACTGCTCCTTTCCACCGCTCCGTATCAATCCTGATCGGGAGTCGGCCCGCGCGACCGTGTTCGAAGGGATTCGAAGGGTGAAGTTGGTTCTACCCTGCCGGCCGGGTCGGGAGTCGTACGAAGAGCTCGTCGCGATCGAGTACCTGATCTACCGGAGCTACAAGATTCTGACCGGTCAGAGCTTCTCTGTGCGGTGGATCGAGGTGGCATTGATCGATACCTCCGAGCGACGCGAGACGGAGCAACTTGCCGGCTTCGCGATCGAGGAGGACGACGCACTCGCGGCCCGGTTGGGCATCGACGTCTTCGATTTAGACGAGGGGCGGGCGCTACCGGCCACCGCGTTCGATCCCGTCTCTCTTCTCCGCACCGCGCTCTTCGAGTACATGATCGGTGGGACGGATTGGTCGGCGACCGACGGTCACAACGTCGAGATCCTCGACCTGGGAAGCGGTGCGGTTGCCGTGCCGTACGACTTCGACATGTCGGGCCTCGTGGACCCGCCCTACGCTACGGTGAACCCTGATTTAGGAGTGTCGTCGGTACGCGAGCGCCGGTACAGAGGGTACTGCGCGAACCCCTTCCTCACCGGTGAGATCCTCGGGGCGTTCCGCGCGGCAGCGTCCGAGATCATGACGCTCTGGAGCCAGACACCTTTGCTCAGCGAGTCTCGACGTGAACGGGCGATCCGGTTTCTGGAGGACTTCTTCGACGACATCGAGACCGACGAACGGGCGGAGCGGAGGTTCTTGAGAGATTGTCGAGAAGTGGGCTAGCGTACCCCGAAGATGTCGTGCAGGGCGGAGCAGGCTGCGTGATAGCCGCTC
Source organism: Longimicrobiales bacterium (assembly GCA_965223235.1). Classification (GTDB taxonomy): domain Bacteria; phylum Gemmatimonadota; class Gemmatimonadetes; order Longimicrobiales; family Gaopeijiaceae; genus UBA2589. Next base: position 223,882 of record CBDCVV010000005.1, on the reverse strand, counting down.
ATGCCATGGACTCCGCCACCCGGTGGGCGCGAGGCGGAGCCGACGTAGACCCCCTTGTTCTTCGCCCGCCATGCGGAGGGACCCAAGGCCCGAGGTGAGAGCAGTTGGGCAACTGTCAGAGCACCACCGTTCACATCGCCTCCGACGAGGTTGGCGTCCCACGCCTCCATTTGTGCGGGTGTCTTTACGGACGTCGCGAGGATCACATCGCGAAAACCGGGGGCGAAACGCTCGACCTGGCGCTCGATGTCGCGGAGGACTCGCTCCCGGCTTTCGCGACCTCCACTCCAACCGTTCGGGACGTGCGTGTATGCCCAGGCCGTATGCTTACCGGCCGGGGCGCGTGAGTCGTCGAAGAGAGAGTGCTGTGCGAGGAGTACGAACGGCTTTTCGGACACGCCGCCGGACCAAGCGGCTCGTTCTGCATCGATGATCTCACCCGCGTCGCCGCCGAGGTGCACGGTAGCTGCTCTGGCCACGTCTGGATTGGTCCAGGGGATCGGCTCATCTAGGGCCCAATCCACCTTGAACGCTCCCGGCCCGTAACGCCACGCTCCCAGTCGTTGCCGATCCCGACTCGAGAGGAGTGTGCCACCCACTTCTGCCACCTGCCGGTGTGTGAGCGCGAGAACTACGCACTTCGCGTGGGGGAGATCACGCAGGGACTCGACGCGGCGTCCTGTTTCGATCGTTCCACCCAGGTCGGTGAAGTGCGTAGCCAACGCCCCACTGAGGGCCTGAGCGCCTCCTCTTGGGAATGGCCAGCCCACCGTATGAGCAGCGGCCATGAGCGTGACCCCGACGGCGCCCGCGAGCCTGCGTTCGAGGGGAACTCCAGCGTGCGCGGCATTCCCTGCGAAGAGGGCACGCCCCTCCTCGGTGACGAAGCGCGAGATCAACCGGCTCGTCGGAGCCAGCGCGACCGCACCGAACCGGGCCATCGTGATCGGCAGGGATGGAATCCGTCCTGGACGATCCAGGGCATGATCGATGAAACCAGGCCATTTCCGGACGAAGGGTGCGACGAGGTGGCGATATCGAGGTCCGTCGGGCCCGAGTGTTGCCAGCGTTTCATCGAGGTCGTGACGCAATACCGCGGCTCCACCGGAGTCGAGCGGGTGAGCGAGCGGGAAGGGAGACCGTACCCACTCGAGTCCCAGCTCATTCAACGGGAGTCCGGAGAAGAACGGTGAGGCGGCTGCGAGCGGGTAGATCGATGAGCCGACATCGTGTTGGAAGCCCGGAAGCGTGACTTCCTCGGTCCGTACCGCGCCCCCCACCGTCTCGTTCGCTTCGAGAAGGAGCGTCGAGACACCATTCCGTGCTAGCTGGATCGCGGCTGCTAGACCATTGGGGCCCGCGCCCACGACGACCGCGTCGTGCGTCATCCCGCTCCGAAGCGGAGGAGCACCGTCGACGGACCGTTCGCGGATAGGGTGACGATATAGAGCCGATCATACTCCATCTCGTCGATCGGCGGACCGGGCTCTCCCCCCAAGGCTTCGACCATGGCCGGCGTGGTGTTGCTATGGCCGAGTACCAGGTGGCGACCCGGTGAGGCCGATAGTTCGGCTGCAAAGCCCGCGAGATCACGAGGGTCGTACACCTCGATCTCCACGCCGACTGCGGCCGCTGTGGGCTCGGCTGTCGAACGCGTCCGCTTGAGGTCCGTGCTGTGGACGCGAGTGATCTGAGCGTCGCGTAGTAGCTGCGCAAGGAGGTTCGCTCTCGCCCGACCTGCTTCACTAATCGGCGGATCTCTCGTGCCATCCTCTGCGCGCTCCGCATGCCGCACGAGATACACGACGGTCGCATCGGCATTGATGGACGAGGTAGTGGCGGCGGCCGGCTTCCCGGCGGTGGCACATCCCGGCGCGAGTAGCGCCAGAAGGAGCGTGAATACACGGAGGGGGCGCATGGGTTTGGCCGGCGTCAGCGAGTGCCTTGGGTCGCTGGCAATATGGTATCGGACACCTGCTCCTACCACCGGGGGTGATGGTGGGGTGGTCCACACGTGCTGTCTTCTCCCATCTTGTGGGGGAGCAGGCGAGTGAGGATCGCTGGGGGCCTTAGGCTCCTGGAGGAAAGTCCGAGCTCCAAAGGGCAGAGTGCCGGGTAACGCCCGGGCGCCGTGAGGCGACGGAAAGTGCCACAGAGAGTAGACCGCCGATGGCCGCTTCGGCGGCACAGGTAAGGGTGAAAGGGTGCGGTAAGAGCGCACCGGGCCTCTGGTGACAGAGGTCGCACGGTAAACCCCACTCGGAGCAAGGCCGAATAGGGGGCGATGGAGCTGCCCGCTCCACTCGAGTCCCGGGTAGGCCGCACGAGGTCGCTGGTAACAGCGGCCCCAGATGAATGATCCTCCCCCTAGTGGGGACAGAACTCGGCTTATTCCGCCTGCTCACCCTGGGTGTCCCGCCGCGATCACGCGGCGGGCACCCGCCCGCGGGTTGCTTCCGGGGGAGAGCCGTCGAGATTCACCCCGTCACCTCGTCGGTCCGCCGATCGTACTGCTAGCTAGAACGAAGCAATCCTGGAGTCTGTCATGCGCCGCACGATTCTCACCATCGGCCTCGTCGTCTTTTCGACGACCACACTCCAAGCCCAGACGCTCGAACTGACGGGCGGGCTCGGCTACACAATCACCGACGAGGCAGAGTGGTTCGGAGACGCTGCCTCCGGTGGAGCGCCGCTCAACTATGCAGGCGCCGCGACGGTCATCTTCGGTCGGCGCACCACGGGACTCCAAGCGGGTGTGGAGTTGGGCCTACAGCATCTGCTCGCCTACGACGTCACCGTCGGTACTCAGGTGCTCCCGGCCAACGCCCGCGCCTTCCGGGCGATGGGCGTCGTCCGCTTCTGGCTCATGGAACAGTCGTGGTTCGGCGAGTTCGGGGTGGGCGCGTACCTCTTCGACGGCTTTACAGACCCCGTCGTCGCCGCCGCTGCGGGTACGATCCTCGGCTCCGGGAAGGTGCAGTTTCCGGTCAAGGCGAGAATCGCGTTCGTGGCGGACACGGAGGCTGCGGTGATCCCGATAGCGCTCCAGGCAGGGGTGTCGTACCCGCTGGGGGGGTAGCTCTCAGTCGCGGCGTAGGCTAGCTCGAACATGGGGCGCCTGTCGACACTCGACTGGGATCGCTTGGATCGAAGAGACAAATCAGCGACATTGTCGACCGCAGCGCCCGTAGCTCAGTTGGATAGAGCGCGTGCCTCCGGAGCACGAGGTCGCAGGTTCGAATCCTGCCGGGCGCACTGGAAGACCGAGAAGGCTATCCCAGGCCTCTCGGTCTTCTTCACAAGTATGAGTATTCGAAGTCGCGACCTCGTTGGGCACCGAGTTCACTCGCGGTTCGAGCCGAGCGGGCCACACCCCACGACTTGGCCAGTCCGGTGACCCGCGACGCGCCCGAGCAACAGCGAGGGCCATCCTGCCGGGCGCACTAGAAGACCGAGAAGGCTCTCCCAGGCCTCTCGGTCTTCTTCACAAGTATGGAGTATTCGAAGTCGCGACCTCGTTGGGCACCGAGTTCACTCGCGGTTCGAGCCGAGCGGGCCACACCCCACGACTTGGCCAGTTCGGTGACCCGCGACGCGCCCGAGCGACAGCGAGGGCCATCCTGCCGGGCGCACTAGAAGACCGAGAAGGCTCTCCCAGGCCTCTCGGTCTTCTTCACAAGTATGGAGTATTCGAAGTCGCGACCTCGTTGGGCACCGAGTTCACTCGCGGTTCGAGCCGAGCGGGCCACACCCCACGACTTGGCCAGTTCGGTGACCCGCGACGCGCCCGAGCGACAGCGAGGGCCATCCTGCCGGGCGCACTAGAAGACCGAGAAGGCTATCCCAGGCCTCTCGGTCTTCTTCACAAGTATGGAGTATTCGAAGTCGCGATCTCGTTGGGCACCGAGTTCACTCGCGGTTCGAGCCGAGCGGGCCACACCCCACGACTTGGCCAGTCCGGTGACCCGCGACGCGCCCGAGCAACAGCGAGGGCCCCTCTCGACCCGCTTAAACCACCCGGTGGTCGTACTCGACCTCGACCTCTCTCGGCGCGATGACGATGCGGTTCACGAAGGGGTCGGACTCGAGCACGACGTCCAGATCTCCCTCTTGGACGAAGGTCACCCGGTGCTGCAGTAGGGCGTCATAGAGGGGTCGCAGATTCCTGCCGTACACGGCGATGCGGTGCTCAGGAAATTCGAGGGACACACCTCGTTCGTGGCGATACTCGATGCTCAAGAGTCGAGTGTACGGGACGGCCAGCGACCGACCGTCGTGCCCTCGGAACTCCACCATGGGCGGGGCCGCTTCGTGATCTGCGCTCGAACCGTATGCGGCGGTCGGGTCACCGACTTCGAAGCCGAATTCATCCATAGAACCTTTTAGACCTCCTCCACTCCACCCCCGTCCCTGGGCCCACCCCCGGAACGTCCCCTCCCCGCGACCCACCACGCGACTGCGAAGACCGCGACCCCCAGCAACATGAGGCCGACACCGACTTTCTGCAGCCGCCAGAAACTGTCGGCGATCTGAACGGCCGCCATGGGCGGGTCGTCCGGAGCAGGGACGAAGTTCTGAACTTCTCTGAAACCGAGCCAGGCACGGACGCCCAAGCCGGCTCCAACCAGGAAGATGGCGACCCCCACGAGGTCGAGGATCCGCCCGATGCGCGGGACGTGGCTCACGGTGGCTCACCTTGTGGAGGTGGAGAAGCTTCAAAATAAAGTAGGCTGGACTCCGAAATCGAAGGCTTATCTGAGGCTCGCAGCGCCATCCGGGCGCTCAATGCACGGCATGAGGGGGCAAGAGTATCTACCGAGAGTGGCACCGTCGGGGCGAATTGGATAACCTAGCCGGTTCGTCTGCGTTGGCCGTCACCGAGAGATCACAGCTCCGAGGAACCGTCTATGCCCAACGTCTTGGTGACCGACGGAGAGCAGCGCTCGGCCTTGGCGGTCGTCCGATCCTTGGCCGCTGCCGGGCACAGGGTCGACGTGACTTCTGAGAGCGGGCGTTCGATCACCGGTGCCTCACGGTCGTGCGCACGGGACCATGCCGTACCCTCCGCAACCGCTTCCCCGCTGCCTTTCCTTTCGCGGTTGGAGGAGATCGCGCAGACTCGAAACATCGATGTCCTTCTTCCGATGACGGATACGGCCGCCGCGGTCTGTCTCTCGCTTGGAGAGACACTGAAGGCCATCATGCCGTTTCCGCCTGAAAGCGTTTGGTTTTCGGCGACTGACAAGGCTCACCTCGCAGAGATCGGTCCGTCGTTAGGGGTGCCGATCCCACGTCAGTGTAGAGTCGAGGCACGGAGCGAGGATCGGATCGATCTCCATGACTGGGCGTCCACTACGGGATACCCAGTCGTGGTGAAGCCTCACAGGTCTGCGGTGGTAACTCCGAACGGCGTTCGCCAATTCGGTGTTTCGCTCGCGAGCGATGGAGGGGATCTGAATCGGATCCTGGATGACCTGGATGAGGACGCATTCCCTGTTTTGGTGCAGGAGCGGGTCCAAGGTCCGGGCCTCGGAGGCTTCTTTCTGGCTCGCGATGGTGCCGTGGTCGCGGAGTTCGCACATCGACGGCTTCGTGAGAAGCCCCCCACCGGGGGAGTCAGTGTGCTACGTGTGAGTGTGCCGATTCGTGAAGACATCAGAGCACACTCTCGAGCCCTTCTTCAGCATTTCGGGTGGTCCGGCGTAGCCATGGTGGAGTTCAAGGAGGACTCGGAGACAGGGGTCCCCTACCTCATGGAGATCAACGGGCGCTTTTGGGGATCGTTGCAGCTGGCCATAGATGCCGGCGTGGACTTCCCTCGCCTGCTGGTCGAGGAGGCTCGAGGAGGGGAGCAGGGGGTTGTCGGCGACTATGCGAGCGGGGTCCAAACTCGCTGGCTTTGGGGGGACATTGACCACTTGCTTTGGATGGTCCGGGCCCCGGCCCGGCTGAGAAAGGCTCATCCAGAGCTGCCTTCGGCGATGAGGACGGCTGGGTCAGTTTTGGCGCCGTGGTGGCCCCGGCGGAGGAACGAAGTGCTGCGGGTCTCGGACCCTCACCCCTTCCTCCGGGAGACCGCGATCTGGTTCCGCGAAGTCTTCAGGTCTCGCTAGCGAGCTCCGCGAAGGCGAGCACGCATCGTTCGATACGTTGAAACGCCGCTTCAAAATCCTCCAACTCCTTGCCCCACGGATCGTGAATCGCTCGACTTCCGGGCCAAGAAGGATCCAGATCTCCGAGCCAATAAACCTTCCGGGCGTCCCATAGACCTGAGGACTTGAGGCGCTTGACATGATACCGATCGAAGATGAAGACCAGATCGGCATCGGCCATCTGTTGCTGTGTTACCGTCTTGGAACAATGGTCGGAGTGATCGATGCCCCTCGCCCGTGCAACCGCCTGCGCATGCTCTGGTGGGGGACGTCCAGGCCCGATGAATCCGGAGGAATCGACCTCGACCGCGACATGCCTCTTAGCGAAGCGCTCCGCGTAGGGACTTCTACAGATATTGCCCAAGCAGATGAAGAGAACGCGGTTCGGCCGAATCTCCTCGATGGCCCCCCTCACCAACTCTCTTCGGCTGTCTGCGAGTCTAGCGTCTCGTTGATCGAGGATCCGACGCACTTGCGCTCGTAGCTTAGCGATCAAGGTCATGCGGTCCTTTCGTGAGGGCACACGGATCGGCTATACCCAGCGTCGAGCTGGACCAAACCGACTGATCCATCAGCGTCCAGCGAGTTGGGAGAACACGTTGGCATAAGCTTCGACGGTCGAAGTAAGGCGGTACCGTGAGTACACCTCGGCGCGAGCGTTGGAAACGACCTCGTCCCGGAGCGATTGGTCGTCCAGGGCGCGAAGGAGCGCGCGGGCTAGTGCCGTCGGGTCGCCCTCCGGACATAGAAAGCCGGTGCGGTCAGGTACGATGAGTTCTTGGATTCCGAGAACGTCTGAGCCGACGACGGGAACGCCAGCTGCCATCGCTTCAAGAATTGTCATCGGCATACCCTCGTACTTCGACGGCAAGCAGAAGACATCCAACTCCCGGAGCAACGAAGGCACGTCTGCCCGAGCGCCGAGCAGGTGAACGCGCGATCGTGCTGGACTACTCTCCACCAGCCTCAGGATCTGGCCGTCCATTAGGTCATTGCCGGCGACAACCAGGTGCGCGTCGGGCCGGGCAGCTGCAGCTTGTTCGAATGCAGCGAGGAGTACGGGATAGTTCTTCTCTGGGCGCATATGCGCGATGATCCCGATGATTGAGGCGTTGCCCGGTAGCCCGAGCTCTACACGCAAATCAAGAGGTTCCGCATCATCGAAATGAGTGACGTCCACGCCGTTCGGAATCCAATGAGCTCGACTCGGGTGAACGTCGATCTCGTCAACGAAGTACTCGTTAAGAGCCCGAGACACGGATACGACCGCTCCGCAGCGGTTTGATAGAGACCTAAGGTGTCGGACGTCGCGGTCAGAGAGTTGCTCCATCTCCCAGCGAGAGTGCTCGGAGAACGCGATGGGCGTGTTGGTTGCAGATGCTGGTCCACTCGTGATCGACAACATCGAGAGGTGGTGCGGATTGATCACATCGACCTTCTCACGCCGAAGGAGCGAGCGCAGACCGACGTGGAAGCGTGGATCGAATCGAGTCCGCCTCGGGAACACGAAGGTTCGGATGCCTTCCGCTCGGTAGAGGTCGGCGATGTGCCCGCCCACGGGACTGACCACGAGGGGCTCGAATACCGTCCGATCTAGGCCGGAGGCAACATCGAATACCACCTTCTCGGAGCCGCCCATCCCATCCAAGGTCAAGACGACGAAGCACACCTTGACTCGTTGCACGTCGGACTCGTCCATGCACTTCCCGGTTGCGGTGGTGAGCCCTCGCGTCGACGCCTGAGCTCCAAAGGTAATCTACCTCTTAGGAGCGCGGTCCGTAGATCTTTTTCCTTTAGGTGGCGGGGCACATAGCCCCTTGCTTAACTCCTTACGACGCCTCCGCCGTCCCCGAGGCCTAGGCGTCTGCTTCCGCTGCCTGGAGCATCCTCCACCGGAACTGGAGGCCGAACCAGGATAGGGCCGAGACGGCCAGCAGAAGCATTCCAGCGGCAGACGAGAGGATTGCGACTTTGATTCCGCCCCAGATGAGAGTCGGCGCCACCTGGCCGGCTGCCTCGATCGACTGCGCGGCCATGATGATCCCCAGCAAGGTGCCCAAAACACCGGAGATGGCGGCGAACACACCCCAGAAGAAAACGGCGTCAATCCACGTTTTGGTCACGAGGTCCGGCTCCGCCTTCCAGCCGAATAGCCGAGCCCCCGAGTAGAGTGAGAGAATGGCAATGGCGAGGGCTGCAAAGGCGATGGGGTAGCGGATGAAGCCCATCTGGATCCAGATCGTTCCCATGGTGTGGTCTCCTTGGTCGTAGTTGTGGTTCAGTGGTTGGTGTTCGAGGCGTTCGGGGTTTTCGGGGTATCATCGGCGAGCGCCCTGGCGAGCCGATCTTCGATGAGCGTGGCCCATTGGCGGGCGATGACGGAGAAGGTGCATCCGGCCATGGCGACGACGATCGCCGTGCCAAGCAGAATGGACTCTCGGACCAGCACGGCCGGGAGGAGCGACGCCGCGTCGTCAGGCCATGCCTCCAGGTGCGCGAAGACGCGGACGACGTCGTGCGTGACTCCAATGAGACCACTCAACAGAGTGAGGGCGCTCAGGATCAAGATTGCCCGGGTCCGACGACTGGTGCTCGCGGTGTCGCCTTTCGCCCACACTTCGACGGCGCCTCGTCCACACGCCCCGAGGAGGGCGACGGCGAGGCCGAGGACAACCCAGAGGTAGGGTGACGGATCGTTGAGAACCCCAACGCGCGACAACGCCGTCGCTCCTCCCCCGGCTGCGACACCGAGTGCGGTTGCGAGCAGTCCCTGCTCGAGCCTCTTGAGGCGTCTATCGCCTAGTTGGTCCGCCAGCCGGTCGTACGACGACGCATGGATGCGGTCGAGCATCTCGAGTGTCGCGCCGTCGGGCAGCAACGCCTCAGTCGCTCGAGCGCGCGCATCGCTCGGCGAGTGGCCCTCGTCTTCCAGTCGGCGCGTGAGTTCGTCGAGATCGAAGCGGAGCTCATCGAGAATCCTCGTGCGCGCGCTGATCGGTGACGAGAGCGACTCGGAGACCGACCGGAGGTGCGCCCCAAGCGATCCGGTGGTCATGCGGGAGCCTCGCCGGGCTTACCGACGACTCGCCACAGTCTGGCCACCACGTCACCGAAGTGGTCGCGTCGGCCGAGGAGATGGCTTTCACCGGCATCGGTCAGTGCGTAGACCTTTTTCCGTCGTCCGCCTCCTTCGGTGGACCAAGAGCCATCGATGAATCCACCCCGCTCGAGCTTATGCAGGATGGGATACAGGGTGCCGTGCCGGAACTTGAATAGGCCGCCGCTGTCGCGTTCCACATCGAGCGCGATCTGGTAACCATGCTTGGCCTCGGCCCGCAGTGTGGCGAGCACTAGCAGCACGTGAATGTCTCGTGCGAAGCCTTGGACATCGAAATCTCGGTCCGTCATCAGTCACCTATTGATGGTCTATATATCGACGATCTATATACGCATACGACAGGGATCCGACAAGGCTTACCGGTGGGTCGTCACCGCGGTAGTAGTCTGGGGCACCAAGTAGCCGCGAAATGCAAAGGATGAGGCAGGCCGCGGAACTCTACGAAGTTGAAACAACGTCCGAGTGGCCGAATCAAGCGGAATCGCGGGGATTCGCGCGGGCGAACGTGGCTGGCACGAGCCTTGCGATCTAGGCGCGATGATTCGCAAGACGACGGGGTTCGTGCCCCGCCGTACGCTTCCCAGGGGGACCCTAAATGACCTTCAAGCCTGCCCGCGTCATCGCGCTCTCGGCTGCTCTCATCGTCGCCGCGTGTGGCGAAGATTCGCTTGTACCCAGTGACCTCAGCCAGGATGAGGCGCAGGAACTCGCGTCCGCTATTTTGAGTGCGACGTTCGCAAACTCAGGAACGATCCCTACCGGACCGCAGCTGAGTGGCCCGCAGATGGTGGAGTTCATGACCACCTTCGACGACACCGCCCCGTGCCCGATGGGTGGTGAGGTCGCGCTCTCCGGTTCGCTGGACGTGTACGTCAATGACACGACCCAAGCCGCGGAGCTCACCTACGTCATGACCCAGGTGCACGACGGATGTGTCGTGCAGGGCGACGGGGGCCGTCAGTTCACCCTGACCGGCAACCCGAACCTCGGCTTCAACTTCTTGGTCTCGACCGAGGGTGAGTCCGTGACGTGGGATGGAACGGTCGCCGGGACGCTGGATTGGGTGCATGACGGGAACTCCGGATCGTGCGGCATCTCGTATGAGTTCAGTGGGACGGCTCAAGCCGGCCAAAGCATCGGTGGCTCCGTGGAAGGGACTGTCTGCGGGTACCAGATCGACCGGGAGTTCTCGCTCTCGAGTGGGTGATCGCCCACCGACCTGCCACCAAGTAAGACAGAAAGCCCTCGCCGACCTTCGTCGGCGGGGGCTTTCTCGCTTGAGTGATTGGTACATGCTCGCCGCAGGGCGCGCCGAACTTATCCGGGGCGGTTATCGTAGGGTGAGTGGACCCGGAGAGGAGGAGACGTGAGCGTTCTGCTGTCCATCGGACTTCTTGTCGCGATGCTCGCCTGCCTGGCTTTGATCCCGCTGGGGCTACCCGGCCTTTGGTTCATCGTGCTCATGACCTTGGGTGCGGCACTCTTTGGACCGCTGTCCCTTGGCTTTGGGGTCGTGGTCGGTGTCGTGGCGATTGTGGCCGAAGTAGCGGAGTTCTTTCTCATCAAGCGGTTTGGTGAAGCGTACGGACTCTCATCCAAGGCCTTTTGGGGCGCGATTCTCGGCGGCACGGTCGGCCTCTTCGTGGGCCTCCCTGTCCCGATTGTCGGATCGGTGATCACGGCGTTCATCGGCTCATTCCTGGGGGCCGGGTTGGCCACCCTGTACGAGACGTCCTCCGTCGAGAAGTCTGCCCGCGTCGCTTGGGGGGTCCTGCTGGCCCGGACCGCCGCGATGGCGGTAAAGGTGGCGACAGGAATGGGGATCATCGGAGCCGTCGGGCTCGCCCTGCTTTTCGGCTAGCTAAGACATCGAATGGAGTTCCAATCCATCGATCCGTTCCTGGCCTACTACCGGAGTGTTCGACGTCGGACGCGCGCGCTGGCCGATCACATCCCTTCGGGTCAGGTCGAGTGGACGGACCAACCGGGTCGATTCTCTGCTGGAGATCTCGTCCGTCACATTGCCGGAGCAGAGCGTTGGATGTGGGCCGAGAACGCGTGTCGCAGGCCATCCCGCTACCCGGGACACGGGCCGGAGCTGGCAACCGGCAAGGAGCAGGTCCTCTCGTATATGGATCGGCTTCACGGGGAGACGATCCAGATCTTGGCAAAACTAGAGCCGAGCGACTTGGAGGCTCGCTGCGAGACCGTTGGCGGAATCGAGATGCGCGTCTGGAAGTGGCTGCGCCTCATGGTCGAGCACGAGATCCACCATCGCGGCCAACTGTATGAGGTACTCGCCCGTCAGGGGGTAGAGACTCCACCGCTCTACGGCTTGACCGAGCCTGAGGTACGCTCCCGTAGCGTGTAGTTCTCGGCCCGGCTAGTCCTCGTCGTGGAGCATGAGCCACCTCTTCAACTTTTCGATCTCGTCCTTGTCCTTCAGGGAGAAGCGGCGCGCGACATCGATCGCCTCGGGCTTCTCTGAGCCTGGTGTGAGGCGGGCCATGTCGGCAGCCACAAAGATTCGGAGCTCATCTCCGTGGTCTTCGATATCGGTCACCATCGCCATGTTCACCCACCGGTTTCCGAGTGCGAGAAATGCGTATGGACGAGTGCGCATGGAAAATTGCCTTCCGCGAGATCTTGAGGGGTGGCGCGAAGTATAAGCGGACATCCGCAGTGGCGCGCGGCGAGATAGCTTCTAACTTGAACGAACCCCCAGTCTTTCAGTAAGTAGAGCGATCTCATGTCCGTGGCACGCCCCGCGACGGCGCCCAGCATGCTCGAGGAACTGCGCCAAAAGAAGCCGTTCTCGAGTCGAAGTCAGGAAGCGTATCTTGCGACTTTCCGCACCGCGGATGACCTCCGCCGGCAGGTGGCGGGAGTGCTCGATGCGTACGGGATCACGAATCAGCAGTACAACGTCCTCCGGATCTTACGGGGCGCGGGTGAAGATGGCTTGCCCACCCTCGTGATCGGTGAGCGGATGGTGGAGCGTACACCGGGCGTCACACGACTCATCGACCGAATGGAGCGGAAGGGGTGGGTCACTCGGCGGCGGTGCACCTCGGACCGCAGGAGGGTCTGGTGCACGATTTCATCCGCCGGGCTCGATCTGCTCGCTGAGCTCGACGCTCCGGTGTCGGCGGTCGACCGAACACTCCTCGACGTGCTCGACGACTCGGAGCTCGACACGCTAATCGGATATCTCGACCGGATTCGGGCGCATGTCCGCTCGCTGGAGGAATCGAGCGTCCCTCCCGTTTGACGCGAGGGACCGGCGTCCGTATTCGTCGCCAGTGCCCGAATCTCCGCCGGTGAGAAGCTCAAATGCGACGTGAAGCTCTGATTGTGTGTCTTGCCGCGATCGCGGCGTGCGCCCCAACCCAACAGGCCCCGGCGCTATCCGGGCCCTCGCCAACTGTACTCGAGGACGACTCGCCCTTCGACGTCGTCATCGAAGGGGGGCGCATCGTGGACGGCTCTGGAAACGCCTGGTATCCGGGAGATGTCGGTCTCCGCGGCGACCGGATTGCCGCGATCACCCGCGTAGGGGGCCTTTCCGACGCGTCCGCCGGCCAACGTGTCGATGCCCGTGGCATGGTGGTCGCACCCGGCTTCATCGATATCCAGAGTCACTCCAGGTCCGCGTTCCTAGGGAACGGTGATGGCCGAGTGGTCTCCAAGGTGACGATGGGTGTGACGACCGAGATCATGGGTGAGTCGACGACGAACGCACCATCCAGCCCGACGATGTTGGACAATGCGGGAGGGGAAGCGGGGGTCACGCAGTTCGAGACCTTCGGTGAATGGATTGCAGCGATGGAAGAGCACGGCTCCAGCGTGAACGTCGGGTCGTTTGTCGGGGCATCGACGATCCGTGTACTGGGGATGGGGATGACGATGGGTGGCGCGGGAAGCATGGAGCGCCGCGCGATGCAGCAGGCAGTCCGACAGTCGATGCGTGATGGTGCCTTCGGGGTCGCCTCGGCTCTGGTATACCCTCCGGGCAACTTCGCCTCGACCGAAGAATTGATCTCGATCAATGCGGCCGCGGCCCCGTATGGCGGCGTGTACATCACACACATGCGGTCGGAGGCCGACAATCTTCTGGAGGGGATCGACGAGGCTATCGAGATCGGGACTCAAGCTGGCGTCCCCGTCGAGATCTACCACCTCAAGGCCGCGGGGCAACGCAACTGGCACAAGGCCGCGGAGGCGGTGGCGAAGATCGACTCCGCCCGGGCGGCTGGGGTGGATATTCAGGCCAACATGTATCCATACACAGCAGGGGGCACCGGGTTGAATGCGTGCTTCCCGCCGTGGGCCTCGGCGGATGGAAGGCTGTACGAGAACCTTGCAGACCCTGCGATGCGCGACCGGATCCGTGCTGAGATGGAGGTCCAAACCGAGCCGTGGGAGGCGTTCTGTTCGTTAGCCACACCAGAGGGGACGATGATCCTCGGGCTCAACCTCGCTGAGCATCGTAAGTATCGGGGTTGGTGGTTGTCCGACATCGCTCAGGACATGGGGAAGGATTGGATCGATACGGCGATGGACCTGGTTCTGACGGAACGTCAGCGGGTCTCGACCATGTACTTCTTGATGAGTGAGGAGAACGTGGCGATGCAGATTGCACAGCCGTGGATGAAGTTCGGCACGGACGCGGGGGGAATGGATCCCGAGCGCGTCAGCGGCCTCGCCCACCCTCGTGCCTACGGGACGTTCACCCGGGTGTTGGGGAAGTATGTGCGAGACGACGGGGCGCTACCGCTCGAAGACGCGATTCGGAAGATGACCTCGGCTGTGACCACGAGGCTGCAGATTCGGGACAGGGGTTTCTTACGAGAGGGGTACTTCGCCGACGTCGTCGTCTTCGACCCTGCGACCGTGGCGGATCACGCGACGTACGATGACCCCCACCAACTCTCGACAGGCGTCGCACACGTGTGGGTCAACGGGACGCAGGTGCTCTCGGATGGCGAGCACACGGGCGCCATGCCGGGCCGGGCGGTGCGAGGACCTGGCTGGACGGGGTGGCGCAATTAATCGCGATGCAACGGAATCGCTCTGACACACGTCTATTCATGTACTGAAACAGCTTGGCAGGTTGCTGCGTAGGTAGTCACGTGGGTGGTGAGGGGTGTGGGTTCGGCCCGAGTGCCGGGATGATGAAGATGATGAGCGTGGAAGAAAGGATCCGATATCTGTTGCGGACGGCGATCCGTGCGGAGGGAAGGGGAAACGAGAGAATCGCTTCCCTGTTCCGTCGGATGGCGGAGGACATGCGCCCTGGTGAGAGCGCGCTCCTGCCCGGAAGCTCAGTCTTGGGAGCTTTCGCCGAATAAGCCGCGGGGTCGTGCCCCGGGTGCAGGAGGCTCGGTTACCGTGATCGGTAGCCGAGCCTTCTTTGCGTGCAATAGTGAACTAGGACGCGGCAAGCGGAGGCAGGGGACGTCCACTCAGTCGGACGTCCCGGCATCCTCCATGGTTGGCCCGCGGAGATGGACCGGTTCGCGACTGCTCGTGGCTCTCAGGTTGATCATCTCAACGAAGATCGAGAAGCCCATGGCGAAGTAGATGTATCCCTTGGGGATCTCCTGGTGCATTCCCTCGGCTACGAGGGACATCCCGATCAGGAGGAGGAAGGAAAGAGCAAGCACCTTCACGGTGGGGTGAGCGCTAACGAAGGCCGAGACACGCTCCGCCGAGACGATCATGAAGAAGCCGGCGATCAGCACCGCGATCACCATGACGGTCAGGTCGTCCGCCAGCCCCACGGCGGTGATGACGGAGTCCAACGAAAAGACGATGTCGAGTAGGGCGATCTGAAAGATCACAGAGGCAAAGCTCGCGTGTCCCTCGCCGCCCTTACGCCCGCTCTCGTCCCCCTCGAGCTTCTCGTGAATCTCTCGGGTCGATTTGAAGAGGAGGAACATGCCTCCGACCATCAGGATGAGATCCCGCCCCGACACCGGATGATCGCCCACGACGAACCACGGCTCGGTCAGCCCCATGATGAAGGTGATCGAGAAGAGCAAGAGGATCCGAGTTACAATCGCGATCGTGAGCCCGACCTGGCGGGCGCGCTTCCTCGATTCTTCCTTCACTCGGTCAGACAGGATCGCCACGAAGACGATGTTGTCGATCCCGAGCACGATCTCGAGGATGGTCAACGTCGCGAGGGCGATCCAAGCTTCGGGGTTTGAAATCCAGTCGAACATGTGGCCGTGACCGGTGAGGTTCCTCTTACACTCCGGGCCAAAAGTATCGGGAATCCCCCCTTGCACCCAAGACTTCGCGTCCGGGAGCCCGAGGGCGCCACAAGCTCGCACTTCCGCTAATTCCTGTATCGTCTTCCGGGAGTATCATGATAAAAATATTGTTTTGACGAATCAAAATGATGTATCGTGAGCGCATGTCGGACATTGGTAGAGTCATGGGATCGTTGCCCCGTATTCACGAAGCGTGTCGTTCGCGTGGCTTTCAAGACGAAGCGCGTGGGAGACGCCTCACCGATCGGCAGGTGCGAACCCTCCTACAGCTGGACGGCGAAGATCCGGTCATGGTCACCGAGTTGGCCGACTTTCTCGGCGTGACCCCGTCGACGATGTCGCTAAACCTCAAACGGCTCGAGGAGGGGGGGTTGATTCGGCGCAGCCGCGACCCGGAGGACCGGCGCGTCATGAATGTGCTCCTCACCGAGGAGGGCGTCGAAGTGTCGAACCAATGGCGTCCGTACGAGGCTGCTCGGGTGGCGGCACTTCTTCAGCGGTTGCGTCCCGATCAACGACTCCGCGCTGTCGAAGGGCTCGCACTCCTCGCGGAGGCGGCCGATGGACAGATGGCTGCGTCTGGGCGGGAGGCGCTCGGGATGGTTGGGAGGGACGCAGACGAGGCCGCCGCGGACACGACGACGACACTCACGGGAGGATAGAGATGCCAGCTGGATACTCAGGAACACCCCTTCCCAAGAAGCTCGGGATCAAAGAAGGACACCTCGTATCTGCGGTTGGCGCCCCGGATGACTTCGAAGAGACGTTGGGGCTCTTGCCGTCAGGAGTGCGCCTGCGGAGCGGCCTGAGGGGCAAGGGGCCGTTCGACGTCGTGATCGTCTTCGTGCGCACCCACGGGCAACTCCGCGACCGGTTCCTGCGAGCCCGCGAGAAGCTCGAGACCGCCGGAGGGCTTTGGGTGGCGTGGCCGAAGCGGAGCTCGCCGCTCGCGGGCCCGGTTCGTGAGCGTGATGTGCGTGACTTCGGGCTCTCTACCGGGTTGGTGGACAACAAGATCTGTGCAATCGACGAAGATTGGTCGGGCCTCCGATTCGTCGTCCGGACCAAGGATCGCCGGTAGAAGCAGGGCTTTGGTACGGAGCGCTTCGTCGAGCCTCTGCAACTTCTGGAGCGTTGTGCTCGTCTATATCCACACAGCGGGTTGTTCTCATCGGAAGAGCCGTTCGGCGGCGGGGGTGCATGGGTATGTCAGAGCATGCTCTGATTCATCTGGAAGGGCTGAGCAAGGTGTTCTACACGGAGGAAGTGGAGACGCACGCGTTGTCGAACATCAACTTGTCGATTCATCCTGGTGAGTTCGTGTCGATCGCGGGCCCGTCGGGGTGCGGCAAGACGACGTTGCTCTCGATTTTGGGACTGTTGGACAGCCCGACCGGCGGGAAGTACCTGCTGGACAACACGCCGGTGGAGAATCTGACGGCGAGTCAGCGGGCGAAGATCCGCAACCAGGCGATCGGCTTCATCTTCCAGGCGTTCAACCTGATTGGTGATCTGACGGTGTACGAGAACGTCGAGCTACCGTTGACGTACCGTGGGATGCCGGGGAGCGAGCGCAAGGAGCGAGTGCAAGCGGCGCTGGAGCGCGTCGGTATGGCGCACCGGATGGGTCACTACCCGAGCCAGCTGAGTGGTGGTCAACAGCAGCGTGTGGCGGTTGCGCGAGCGATCGTGGGCAAGCCGCTGATCCTGCTGGCCGATGAGCCGACGGGTAACCTGGACTCGAAGAACGGCAACGCGGTGATGGACCTCATGAAAGAGCTTCACGATGAGGGGGCGACGATCTGCATGGTCACACACGATCCTCGCTACGCGCACGTCGCCGACCGCTCCGTTCACCTCTTCGACGGCCAAGTCGTCAGTGAAGATCAGGCTCAAAAACACGCCTTGGAGGAAGCCGGCTTCGACATGGCGTAAAACGGGGAGGGTAGCTACTCCTCGTCTTCCCACTCCTCGGCTAGCTTCGGGAACTCCCCTGGAAGGTTGTAGGCGCGGGCGGCGAGCTCCGGATCGTCTTGGTCACGCCGTTCGGCCATGAGGAAGACGTAGTACCCGCAGTTCGGTCCGTCCGGGTGACCTCGGCAGACGGACGGACGTCCTTTGTGTACGGTGCATAGCCGCGTCTCGAGATCGAGGAGCCGGCATGCGCTTCCGTACGTCTCGTCGGGCTGGTGCCGTAGGACCCGTTCTCGGGCTGTCCATCCGGGTTTCGTGTACTCGGACCGAGCCTTCGCTTCGCTGATTCCCAGATGTTTAGCGAGCCGTGCGATATCCCGCTTCGTCACCGGGATGCGCGGATACGTGCAGCAATACGACGGGCAGTTGAGGCAGTCGTAGAAGATCGGGAGCGAGGTCAAGGCCGGGCCCGCGCGACGGGTCGGATCACCGACCCTAGAAGAGAAGCCGCACGAAGCTATACGGATCTCCGAGAGGGGACTACTTTGCGGCCCCTCGCGACCCGATCCATGGACTCGTCATGCCCAACCGGCGCTGCGTCTTTTCGATACTCTTCGTCCAAGCCCTTGGGGTGTTCGTCATTCAGGGGCCGGCTGCGGCGCAGAGCTTGGCTGGTCTTCAGACGAGAGCCGAGGCGACCGACTTCGTCGAGACGAGTCGCTACGACGACGTGGTCGAGATGGTCGAGGCGTTGGCCGAGATGTCGGATCAGGTTCACCTGACCAGCTTCGGGTACACCAACGAGGGGCGCGCTCTTCCCTTACTGGTGCTCGGTGCGGACGGCGCGTCACCGGAGGAAGTCCTCGCGACCGGCAAGACTCGGGTCTACCTCCAAGGCAACATCCACGCGGGTGAAGTGTGCGGGAAGGAAGCGCTCCTGATGCTCGTGCGGGACTACGCGCGTGGGCTTTACCCGTCGTGGACTGACGATCTCGTTCTGTTGGTCGCTCCGATCTACAACGCCGATGGGAACGAACGAGTAGATCTGCGTAACCGACCCCGACAGCACGGACCTCTGGGAGGGATGGGCCAGCGTCCGAATGCGCAGGGCTTGGATCTGAATCGGGACCACATGAAGCTCGACTCTCCCGAGGCTCGATCGTTGGTTGGAATGATGAATGACTACGATCCGCACGTCGGAGTCGATCTTCATACCACGAACGGGACACGCCACGCGTATCGCCTGACGTACTCTCCGCCCCTCCACCCCAATACACCAAGTGGGATCGATGAGCTACTCCGGGAAGAGTTCTTGCCGACGGTTACGGACCGTATCCGAGAGGAGCACGGTTGGGAGTACTACTACTACGGGAACCACAGCCCTCGCCGTCCGGGTTGGTACACCTTCGATCATCGTCCCCGCTTCAACAACAACTACATCGGACTCAGGAATCGGATCGCGATCCTGAGCGAGGCGTACGCCTACGACACGTTCGAGGATCGGGTCCGCAGCACGCTCTGGTTCGTGGAAGAGATTCTCACTTTCGCGAGTGAACGCGCCGGCGACCTACGGCGGGTCGTCGAAGAAGCCGATGACGAACCGATCATCGGTACCCGCCTCGCCACGCGAGCCGACTTCGAGCGATCGTCGGAAGAGGTTGAGATTCTGCTCGGTGAGGTGACCGAGGAACGGCATCCGCAGACCGGCGAGATCATCCTTCGTAGAGTCGAAGCCTCCCGCAGCGAATCGATGTTCGAGTACGGCACCTTCGAGGCGACGAGCACGGAAGTGGTTCCGAGCGCCTACTATCTCCTGCCGGGCGCCTCCGATGCCGCCGAGCGGCTGCGGGCGCACGGTGTGACCATGCGGCCAGCTCCCGCGCGTGTAGCCGGACTCCAGGCCTTCGCGATGGATTCGAGCACCGTCGCCGCTCGCCCCTTCCAAGGGCGCAACGAGCGGACGCTCTTCGGCGCTTGGGCCGCAACGAGTGAGACGCTACCCGAGGGGTCGCTCGAGGTACCGATGGAGCAACCGCTGGCACGGCTCGTCTTCACCCTCTTGGAGCCTCGCTCCGATGACGGCTTCGCGAACTGGGCGATTCTCGACGAGGAAATCGAGGCAGGGGGGTACCCGGTGTTGCGAAGGCCTTCGGGCAGCTAGCGCGGCCAGGCCGCAGAGGCGGTCCGGCCGGTGTAGTCGGGCCGCTGCTGGACCCGGCTACTCGATCTCTTCGACGACGCGCTCGACGAAAACGTCGCGCCGCTTCAGGTGGGCGAGCACGGCATCGAAACACTCCGGGTCTCGACCCACGGTTTCCGGCGGAGCGAGACCCGGTTTCGACCACTGCCTCGAAGCGATCAAGTTCACCATGGCGGTACAGGTGTACCCGGTGGTGCGGGACATCGACATTGTGTCCGTGGCAGGGTTGTAGTGGTCGACGAGGTCGTACGTGTGCCTCAAGCGTTGTCCGTCCTTGACGCCCTCGATGACGATCCGGAGGAGGGTGATGTCCTCTTCATCCTCTCGGAATGTCCACTCGTCGAAGAGGAGGGCCTCTGTCACGTCCCGCGGGACAACGACGCCCGACGCGGCTTGAATCGGCTCTGCGGAGAAGAAGCCGGCTTCTCGGAGAATGCGCATCCGGACCGCATGACCGGGGTAGCGGAGCGTCTTCTCGATCATGTTCGGAGTGGTCGACGTCTTCAGCAGCGAACGGAGGCCGTTCGTGTTGAAGGCTTCGAGGGAACCATGGGCCGGAAAGTGAACGAGCTCGACGTCGGACAAGGCAGGGCGCGTCACCTCCTTCCCGTTGATCCGCATGCGGGCGGGGCGGACGTACTCTTCGATGATGTCGGCCGGGGAGAATGGCGCTTTGTACTCCCAAGGCCACGTTCTCTCTTTGGGAAGTCCGCCGACGAGACATCGGTATGAGTGGGTCTCGTCGAAGTGTTCTTCGACGCGGCCGAGGACGAGGTTGCTCAGTCCCGGTGCGACACCGCAGTCGATGAGGCAGGGGACGCCGGATTCGGCAGCCACCGCCTCGAGACCGTGGGCGTCCTCAGGGAACATCGAGATGTCGACGATCGGCTTCTTCTCGTGGATGACTCGCTCGACGGTCTGGTATCCCATGAAGCCAGGAACGGCGCCCACGACGAGGTCGGCATCGCGGACGGCCTTGGAGACTGTGTCGGGGTCGGAGAGGTCCGCGACGACTCCGTCAGCTCCGAAGTTGGTGAGTCGGTCTACGGCTACAGGGTCGAGATCCACGACGAGCACGTGGAAGTCATCCACCGCTACGAGATCACGTACGATCGCGTTCCCAACGCGGCCGCCGCCCAGCACAACGATGTTCATCGGAGCTCCGAGTTCGGTTCGACAACGTCCGAGGAATCAGTCCAGAGAAGGGATCGTGTGCAAGGGGGAGCGGGGGCGCCGTCATACAGGTCGGAACGAATGAAAGGCTTGGCACGGGAGCCGGGCATGAAGCAAATAACTGTGTGGCGCGTAGCTAGGGAACGTGTGGGGTGGTGGGGTGGAGGCGTGGTTCGCGTCGGGTCGAGGCTGCGGTTTCGACCCGACGCCAACCGCGTCGGCTTCGCGGCGCCGTGGGCCCCTCGGGCTGAACGTCGGAGCGCGCTGTGAGCACAATCGATTGGAATGACCTGTACCGGACGACGTTCCCGGAACTCGTTCGCTTCCTGCATCGCAAGGTGTGGGATGCCGAACGGGCTCGGGACCTGGCTCAAGAGGCGTTTGTTCGCGCCCTTCAGCACGAGCCGAAGAAGCCGAGGGCGTGGCTCTTCCAGGTCGCGGCGAACCTCGCCCGCGACGAGGCTCGGACGGTGATCCGCCGTAAGAAGCATCTCGTGCTTCTCAAGACCGAAGCCGATGTTCGCGAGTCGAGCGCCACCGGGGCCGAAGAGAAGTTGGCCGAGAAAGAGCGGTGGGCAGCAGTCCGCGAAGCGCTCGACGCGCTTTCAGAAAAAGATCGTGAAGCCCTACTCCTCTGGGATGCAGGGCAGAGCTATACAGAGATTGCCAAGGCGTTGGACCTGGCGGTCGGTGCAGTTGGGACCACGCTTTCGCGCGCTCGAAAGAGGCTCGCGGCAGCGTACAACGAAAGGGAGAAGGCGAATGTCGCACGTCGATGAGGGCGCGCTGCACGCCTACTTGGATGGGGCGCTGGACGAGTTCCCGCGCACCGAGGCCGAGAGGATTCGCGGGCATCTCGATGCCTGCTCGGAGTGTACTGAGCGCCTGGAGATCGCCCGCAGCGAGCGGGCGGACGCACACGCAATGCTCAACCTCGCGGCCCCAGAAGTCGAGCTGCCGACGCTGGAAGAGCTTCGAACGTACGTAAAGCAAACCCGCCGGACTCCTTCCAAGATGTCCGTGCGCATGTATCGCATGGGTTGGGCTGCCTCCGTCGTGCTCGCACTCGGAACCGGCTGGGTCCTGAGAGACGGCCAGGTCGCTCAAGACGCAGTGCTCGAGCGGCAGCTCGGGGCTCCGATCGTGGAGAGAGCCGCCGATCGCGCAGAGGTCGAAGGGGCTGCGGACGTAGTCAGACCGCGGGTAGTGACAGAGACCGCCGCGACTGGCTCGGTGGAGACCGCCACTGCGGCTCGAATCGCAACGCCTGAAATGCCGGAGGACGAGTCCTCGGTGGTGGTGCCGCGGTCAGCAGAGAGTGACGTCATGGCGGCGCGAACCGACCGCAATGAAGTGCTCGGGGGCAGCGAGGAGCCAGCCCCCACGGGGTCGAGTCTCCGTGATCGGGAGCTACTCGACCCAGTGGGAGGGGGCGCTGCGCTAGACCAAGCGGAGAAGGTCGCGGATGACCTCGACGCCGCGATGGAGGCACTTCCCGACGTCGCCGGCGCTGAGGTGGCCGAGGAGGTCGCGGCCCTCTCCATGACGATCGATTCCGGAGCGGTTCCCGGAACCGAAGCAGTGGAGGAGGCCGAGCGATCTTTTCCGGCGACGACGACCTTCTCCTCGGCGATGGAAAGCCGTGCCGGTGCCGTGCCGCCGCCGGCCGAGAGTCGGACGGATGGTGAGGAAGAGCCACCCATGTCCGTTCCGGAGCTCGAAGTGCTATCGGTAACGAATCTGGGCCAGGGGACGACAGCGTACGGCGTGTACTTCCGACAACAGACCGCCGACGGGGTCTTGGTGGATGTCTATCACCTCAGTGAGGGAATTGAACCTGCTGCCCTGCCTTCGGCTCGGGAGGGACAGAACCAGGTCGAAGGGCTATCCGAGTCCGGGTGGATCGTGTTGCGCGCGCCGCTCGAGAGTGAGGTGCTCGACCTCTACCTGAGTCGGCTGATCCCTGAAGGGGGACTTCCGAACAGCTGAGAGGGCTGACGGAGGCGCGGCCTTAACCGATCTTTCAGACCCCGCAGTCGAGTACGGCTGCGGGGTCGATTCACGATAGGGGTGCACGATGAAGCGCATGTACGCGTCGACATGGGTTGTGTCGACATGGGTTGTGACGTTCGGAATGGCGTCCCCACTGGCCGGGCAGCTTCAGCCCGAGAGCGGTGGGGCTTCGTCGATTACGGAGGATGATATCCGGTGGCGGGTGGGGGTCTTGGCTCACGACTCCATGGAGGGTCGCGACACACCGAGTCGTGGACTGGATCGAGCCGCGGACTGGATCGTTTCAGAGCTCCGTCGCATCGGGCTGGAAGGAGGTGCGGAGGATGGGGACTTCATCCAACGGTACCCGATCGTTTCAACGGTGGTGGATGAGGATCGATCGGCATTGACGATGGGTGGACAGCGCTTCGCTCTAGGAACGGATGCGCTACCACTCTTCGGATCGGCAACCCACGGCGAGGCAGGTGGAGATGTCGTCGTGGTTTCAGGCTCGGGCCAGATCAGCCGAGGAGCGGTACGGGACGTCGTCGGCCGACACGTCGTCTTGGCTGTGCCCCAGAACACGCCCATGAATGCAGAACTGTTCCAGGCGGTGAATCGCCTACGCGCGGCGGGAGTCGCATCGGTTTTGATTCCGAGCGACATGGACGATGCTGCTTGGAGCGAGACTCGTCGCCGAACCCTTTCTGCGAATGTGACGAAGGGGTGGGGAGAGACGGGAGCGGACGTCTTTTCACCGGTTCTACAACTTCGTCGTAGTGCGCTAGAGGAGGTGTTGAACGCCCGCGGCTCGTCGCTCGCTCAGTTCTCGACTCGGGCGAACGACCGCGTCCGCGTACATCCGTTGGGCGACTTACATGCGACGGCCGTGGTGCGCACCCAGGTCACGGAAGGGACGGCGCCCAACGTCATCGGCATCGTCGAGGGGAGTGACCCGCAGCTGAGGGACGAGTTCGTCGTCTTCTCCGCTCATATGGACCATGTCGGGATGGGGATCCCCGACGAGTCCGGCGATTCGATTTTCAACGGTGCAGACGATGACGCGTCGGGTACCGCGGCGGTCATGGAAATCGCCGAGGCCGTAGCGGGAGGTGAGGTTGCACCCCGTCGGTCGATGATCTTTCTCTTTGTGAGCGGAGAAGAGAAGGGGTTGTGGGGGAGTGAGTGGTACTCCGAACACCCGACCCGGCCTCTGGCACACACGGTGGCTGACCTCAATCTGGATATGGTCGGCCGGAATTGGACGGACACCATCGTCGCGATCGGGAAAGAACACTCCGACCTCGGGGCCTCGCTGAATCGGATCAACGGGGAACATCCCGAACTCGGCATGACCGCGATCGACGACTTGTGGCCGGATGAGCGCTTTTACTTCCGGTCAGACCACTACAACTTCGCCCGCAAAGGCGTGCCGGTGCTCTTTTTCTTCAACGGCACCCATTCGGAGTACCACCAGCGAGACGACGAGGTCGACCGGATCGACGCCGAGAAGGCCGCTCGGATCGCGAAGCTCGTGTACTACCTCGGCATGGATATCGGAAACGCCGACGATCGGCCGAAGTGGAATCCAGAGAGCTATGCCAGAATCGTGTCCGAGGACCGCTGACGCCCGATGACAGGGTCTCCTTTTCTCGACGTCTTGGCGGAATTCGAAGGGACCGCGGTCGTTACTCGATTCGATGCCCCGACGGGTACGTGGATCTTCATCGTGATGGACGACGATCGACTCGGTCCGGCCACGGGCGGTTGTCGGATGAAGGAGTACGGCCGGCCTGAGGATGGCCTACGCGACGCCATGCGATTAGCTCGCGGGATGACGTACAAGTGGGCTGCCATGGACTTCCCCTTTGGTGGCGGAAAGGCGGTCCTCGCCATCCCTCGGCCTCTCGTTGGAGAGGAGCGAAAGGGGCTTCTCCATCGTTTCGGGGAGCTCTTGAACTCCCTCGGTGGCCGCTTCGGGACTGGGGCTGATCTCGGAACCACGACTGCGGATATGCAGACGATTGCAGAGATCTCTCCGTTTGTGATCGGAGTCGCGGGTCGGACCTCCGGTCCGATGGATCCGTCGCCCTTCACCGCACTGGGTGTCTTCGAGGGCATCCGTTCAGCTCTCCGTGCTCGCTTCGGAGAGGACCACTTGACCGGGCGTTCGGTTCTCGTCGAAGGAGTCGGGAGTGTCGGCGCTTCGCTGGCTGCGTTGGTCGCGGAAGCGGGCGGGACCCTTTTGATCAGTGACCTCGACGCCGAGCGAGCGCACGAGGTAGCGACTCGCGTCGGAGGGCGAGTCACCGAGACGGCCGAGGTGCCCGGGGCTGCCTGCGACGTCTACGCCCCGTGCGCGGTAGGGGCGACACTCCACGCGGATTCGATCCCCGAGCTTCGTTGTCAGATCGTGGCCGGCGCCGCGAACAACCAGCTTGCGGTGGAGGAGGATGCCGACCGGCTACACCAGCGGGGGGTCCTCTACGCACCCGACTACGTCATCAATGGCGGTGGGGCGATGGCGTTCACGTCGATCTACCAGGGAGCCAGTGTGGACGAGGCCGAGCGCCGCGTGCGCGGGATCGGAGCCACGTTGGACACAATCTTCGAGATGGCGGAAGAAACAGGTCAGTCTCCAGCAGTCGCTGCCCGCGAATTGGCCGAAAAGGTGTTAGGGTCGGCGGATTGACATGTCCTCTCGATGGGACACTTCATGACTATGAGAGGACAAGAAAAATGGCCCCGATCCGCGCTGCGGACCGGGGCCTCAACCCATTGGCATGAGTTCTTCCTCCTAGTTAGGCTCGCCTTCGCTCTCCGGGTATCGCCGGAAGAGATGATCCAACTTCAAGTAGTGAAGAATGCGAGCGGTGCGGTCCGGTAGCTTCCGCACCCAGACATGATCGGTAGGCGCGGACTGCAGGCGTGCTGTAAGGATCCACGAGAGATCGCCTACGTTTGCCTTCTGCGCGCCAGAGAAGTCGAAGACGATATGATCCTCGCTCCGGTCTTCTTCCGACTCTCGAACTTCTTGTACGAGCTTGAGCTCGTTTCTCTTTTCATCGTGTCCCATCGTTGCCTCCCATCGGTTCACGGTCACTCCCCCCCTGAGGCGTGCCTCTATAACTAACAAGACGCGTGCCAGCTTTCTCGGCACGATTCCTGCCATGTTGGCACGTATGGTGTGGGGTGCCGGGGAGTGACATACTTGACCAGGACCCTTCTCGCGGAGGCCAGTATCGGCTCGATAAAGCGTACGGTGTTCCTGCTCATGATGGCCGGAGCGACAGGACCGGCCCTGTGGGCACAGGATGCAGCGGAAACGGACTATTTCCTCGCGGTAGCGGACTTTTTCAGTCTGCCTGCCACCGAGGTCACCATTCTGAGTGATTGGGAGCTACCCCCGGATGAGATTCCGGTTGTGCTTTTCGTGGCTCGGCGGGCAGGGGTGTCGCCCGAGGCACTCGTCGTGCTCCGCAGCACGGGTCAGAGTTGGACGGAGCTGACCCGGCGGTACCGCGTGAGCGCGGCAGCCCTCCACGTTCCGGTGCGAGATGATGCTTCGGCGGGTGCCCTTCGGGCTGCCTACGACCGGTTCCGGTCGATGGATGTTTCGGATTGGGACGGACTCGACTTGTCCGACCCGCTCATCGTCGGGCTTGTAAATGTGCGGATGATTGCCGAGTCGCTGGACCTTCCAGCGGAGCACGTCCTCGCGGAAACATCGCCCGGCGCGACGTACGTCTCGCTCTTCGCTCGACTCAGTCGCTAATCGTAGGTATCCTCGCGGATGCCAAGAGCCGATTTCATCCCGCTCACCACGTGGCGGGAGCTGACACCCGACGAGATGCGCACTCGTGCGCGTGACTTCCTCGAGACGATGCGCCGCAGGCGTACGGTCCGGGATTTCTCCGATCGACCGGTGCCCCGCGAGGTACTCGAAGATTGTCTCCTCGCCGCTGGGACAGCTCCCAACGGGGCGAATCGGCAGCCGTGGCGCTTCGTGATCGTCGGTGATCCCGAGATCAAAGCGAAGATCCGTGAAGGGGCCGAAGCCGAGGAGCGCGCCTTTTACAGTGGGAAGGCTCCACCAGAGTGGATCGCGGCCCTCGAGCACCTCGGGACTGACGAGCACAAGCCGTTCTTGGTGCGTGCCCCATGGCTGATCGTGATCTTCGCCGAGAGCTATGAGGTCCAGTCCGACGGTGCGAAGCTGAAGAACTACTACGTAACCGAGTCGGTCGGGATCGCGACCGGAATGCTCATCACCGCACTCCACCACGCCGGCTTGGTTACGCTTACGCACACGCCGTCACCGATGAAGTTTCTGAACAAGCTCCTCGGTCGTCCGGACAACGAGCGTCCCTTCCTCATCTTGGTAGCGGGGTATCCGGAGGAAGGGGCTGAGGTACCCAAGATCGAGAAGAAGCCCATCGAGGACATCGCCATCTTCGTGGAGTAGGAGGGAAGGGTGGGGCAGGACATCTCTGGACAAGCGCGCACGCCGGCCGATACGAGAGGCTTCACCAATGCGCTGCTGCGCGACCTCCGGGCGCTCGATCACATGTTGGACAACGACCTCTTCGAGACCGGTATCCGACGTATCGGTGCCGAGCAGGAGATGTTCTTGGTCAACGAAGCGTGGAGACCCGCGTCCACAGCTATCGAGATCCTCGAAGGGATCGACGGGCCCTTCACCACGGAACTCGCACTCTACAACCTCGAAGCCAACGTGGAGCCGAGGGTCCTCGAAGGTGAATGCTTCTCATCACTCGAAGGGCGGGTCCACGAGTTGGTGGGTGCCGCGCGTGAAGTAGCCAAGGCGTCGGGTACCGAGATCGTCCTGACGGGGATCCTTCCAACGCTTTCCAAGTCGGACGTAACGCTCGAGAACATTACCCCGCGCTCTCGCTACTACGCGCTCAACGAGGCTTTCACGACCGCGCGGGGGGGTGAGCCGTACAAGCTGCGGATTCAAGGTCGGGACGAGTTGTACACAGCCCACGAGTCGGTCATGCTCGAGTCGTGTAATACCTCCTTCCAGGTCCACCTGCAGGTAGAACCGGCCGAGTTTGCTCGGTTCTACAACATGGCTCAGGTCGTGACGGCCCCGGTGATGTCCGCCGCTGTGAACTCCCCGGTCCTCTTTGGAAAACATCTCTGGCACGAGACGCGCATCGCCCTCTTCCAACAATCGATCGATACGCGCAGCGGCTCCGTGCATATGAGAGAGATGTCTCCTCGTGTCCGATTCGGGGAGCAGTGGGTGAACCACAGCGTCTCCGAACTCTTCCAGGAGGATGTAGCGCGCTTTCGAGTCCTGCTCACACGGGAAGTCGACGAGGATCCGTTCGTGGAGCTGGACGCCGGCCGGGCACCGAGCCTGCAGGCGCTGACGCTTCACAACGGAACGGTCTACCGGTGGAATCGCCCCTGCTACGGAGTGGGCGGTGGGATTCCACACCTCCGCATCGAATGTCGGGTCATTCCGAGTGGCCCGAGCATCACGGATGAGGTGGCGAACGCGGCGTTTTGGATCGGCCTCGTGCTCGGTGGTGTCGAGACGTACGGAGACGTGCGAGAGAGCATCGACTTCGGCGAGGCCAAATCGAACTTCCTCGCGGCCGCGAGGAACGGGTTGAGGGCTGGGTTCCGGTGGCTCGATGGGCGAACGTGGAGCGCGTCGGAGTTGATTCTCGAGGAAGCGCTTCCGGTCGCTCGATCTGGGTTAGCAGGGGCCGGCGTCGATTCGTCGGACATCGACCAGTATCTGGGTGTCATAAGAGAGCGCGTAGAAC
The DNA here is from genome assembly GCA_965223235.1 of Longimicrobiales bacterium. Classification (GTDB taxonomy): domain Bacteria; phylum Gemmatimonadota; class Gemmatimonadetes; order Longimicrobiales; family Gaopeijiaceae; genus UBA2589. The sequence continues at coordinate 195,254 of CBDCVV010000005.1, read as the reverse complement.
GTGGCACCACGGGCGCACGATGGATGGTTCGTTCCCTGGACGGAATGAAAGAGCAAGGCACCCGCTCCGAGCGACTGACGGCGGTGACCGCGGCGATGATCGCGCGTGAGAAGTCGGGTCGACCCGGCCATCTCTGGGAAGACGCCGAGATCGGGGAGGCTGGCGGGTGGCGGTTGAACTACGAGCGAGTCGAGCAGCTCATGACGACATCGCTCTTCACCGTGCACCAAGAAGAGCTCGTAGACATGGTCGCGTTCTTGATGGAGAAGAACCAAATTCGCCACGTCTTGGTCGAGGATGACGATCACTCCCTGGTCGGCTTGGTCTCGTACCGCTCGGTGCTGCGCCTCATGGCCGAGGGATTCACTCGGTCGGCCGAAGATCCACCAGCCGTAAAGGAGATCATGGAGCGTGATCCCCGCTCGGTGTCTCCGGAGATGCCGACCCTCGAGGCGATCGAGCTCATGCGGGAGCATCGCGTCTCTTGCCTCCCGGTAGTGTCTCACGGAAAGCTCGTAGGCATCGTGAGTGAGAGGGACTTCATGCCGTTGGCCTATGACCTGCTTGGTGACCGTCTGGGCCGAGGTGTGAGTTGAGTACGAACGCCCCCACGGACCACCTCGGGGTAGGCATCGCGGACCGCGTTCTCGGAAACGTCGGGAAGACGAGCGGAGGGCCGACTCTCCTCTGCATCGCCGGGATCCATGGCAACGAGCCCGCGGGGGTGCACGCGGTACGCCGGGTGCTGGACCCGCTCGCGCAACGAGAAGACCGGATGCTCGGACGGTTCGTGGCCTTCGCAGGGAACGTAGCTGCGCTCGCTGAGGGTCGGCGATTCGTCGATCGTGACCTGAACCGAGCCTGGACGCTCGAACGGATCGCCGAACTGCGGTCTGGTGAATCGGGAGTACCCAGTGCGGCGGAAGACCGTGAGCAGGTCGAACTGTTGGCCCAGATCGAGAGTGTGCTCGGGGAAGCTCGTGGGCCGGTATTCGCGCTCGACCTCCATACCACGTCGGGACCGGGGGGGGTCTTCTCGGCCTTTACCGATGCACTGCCCCATCGGTCGTTCGCCCGTCTCTTCCCCGTGCCCATGATCTTCGGGTTGGAAGAGCTCGTCGACGGCACGCTGCTCAACCTGCTGAGTGAGCACGGGGTCGTCGCCCTCACCGTCGAGACCGGGCAGCACGACGAGGCGGAGTCTGTCGATCGTGCGGAAGCCGCACTTTGGATCGCCCTCGTTGCTGCTGGGATTCTCTCCGAAGACGACGTGCCGGAGTTGCGAGATGCTCGAAGCCGTCTGACACAGGACACCCGAGGTCTCCCACGAGCACTGGAGATGCGCTACAAGCGGGACGTCACTGAGGAAGACGGCTTCGTCATGAAGCCAGGGTACAGCAACTTCCAGAGAGTACAGCCTGGTGAGGTGGTGGCGGCCGACCGCGGTGGGCCCGTGTCGCTAGACGAAGGTGGGCGCCTTCTGATGCCTCTGTACCAAGAGCAGGGCGAGGATGGGTTCTTCCTCGTACGAGAGTTTTCCGCCTTTTGGATGGCCGTGTCGAGCGCGATGCGGAGCGCACGGCTGTCTGCGGTAGCGCATTGGCTACCGGGGGTGCGGCGGCGACCCGACCGGCCTAATGAGGTGGTCGTGGATCGACGAATCGCGCGTTATTTCGCGCGCCAGCTGTTCCACTTGCTCGGGTACCGTCAGATCGAGGACCAGGGTGCCACGCTGGTGATGCGGCGCCGCGACTTTGATGAGGGTCGGTACCGTAGGGAGCCTCCGGTGCCGACGCCCATCGGGCCGCGCTAAGTACTCCGTACGACGTCGTGTGCGGCCGATACACCCTGGGGCTACCCAACGACCGTCTCGTCGAGGAATTCGAGGTCGGTCCACTCTCGTTCGACTATGCACCCCGCTTCAACATCAGTCCGGGGCAGGCGGTACCGGTGATCGCCGAGGATCATTCCGGACGCCGGATGGGTCTGCTCACTTGGGGCCTGGTCCCAAGAGGTAGCGGTGCCTCGGTCCGTGGCTTCGTGAATGCCCGAGCCGAAACTCTACTGGAGAAGCCGTCGTTTCGAGACTCGGCTCGCCGAAGAAGGTGCCTCGTCGTAGCGGATGGCTTTTACGAATGGAAGCGCGACGGTGAGACGAAGACACCGTTTTGGTTCTACCCGCCGGACCGTGGAGCCATAACCTTCGCGGGGATCTGGGACCGCTGGAGTCACGAAGGAGAAGTGCGCCACACCTTCGCGATTGTGACCAGGGAGGCCAGCGTCGATGTCGCCCCGGTCCACCATCGGATGCCCGTGATCGTGCCTGCCCACGTGCGTCCGAGGTGGAGTGCCGTCGACGCGAAGGAAGCGGATGTGCGGTCGGTGCTGGATGCGGCCCCGGGAGAAGGAGGGCTGAGGCGACACGAGGTCAGCCGACGAGTCAATTCGAGTCGCGAAGACGGCATCCAACTGACCGATCCCGTTTAGAACGCGACGCGCGCCTACCCCCAGACGAGGTGGTCCTTCAGCTCGGTCAGGAACTCGACATCGCCGTCGAGGTGAATCGACCCGGGTCCGCCGGGCCTTCCCGACAGGTAAGAGACGACGGCCGGCAAGTCACCGGTCAGGCGTGCATCTGGCGCATCCGGAGCGCCGTCGGAGGTTGAGAGTTCCGACTCCGTTAGGGCTAGCGTGAAGGGCACTCCGTCGATCTCGAGGCCGACAGTCGCGGGGCGAAGCCCACCTCGATATCGACGTTGGAGTGACAGCATGAACCACCGAGGATTCTTCTGGTAGTGTCGGGCTTGCGACATCCACCGCTCGCCGAAGCGACCCATCTCGAGGAGTACCGGACGACTCGCTCGACCGGCTTCGGTAAGCGCCCATGATTGCCTCTCGTCAGACGCCCGTTTGGTGCGGGTGACGAGACCCGCTGCCTCGAGCTGCTTCATTCGATCAGCGAGAAGATTCGTGGTCACACCCTGGAGTGCGTCGAGAAGCTCGGAGTATCGGCGAGGTCCGAGAAGGAGCTCTCGCAGAATCAAGATCGTCCAACGCTGCCCGATGAGGTCGAGCGCCAACGCGATGCCACACAGCTGACGATAGCTTTTCACTTTATTTTTTATTAGTGTTTTTCTAGTCTAGTGCGACGTTCACGCTTCGGCAACATGCCCCGAGGGACCGATGGATCCATCAATGCTGGTGTTTCTGGCCATCGTGGCCTTCGTGGTCGTGGTTGCAGTATGGGCGGTGGAGCGGCGGCCGCACGAGGCTCGGTCGAGCGGGAGTCCGGTGGAGCGAATGCCTCGCCGATTCGCGGCCGCATGGTTGGTGCTGTCCGCCCTTCCGACATTGCTGGGGCTCATGGGTCCGGTTGGCCCCATTCCGCCTCAGCTTCTCTTCGTACCCATCATGGCAGGCGCGCTCTGGCTCGGCTGGTTCGGTGTGGGGCAAAGTATCGCGGATTCCGTTCCACTCCACCTCATCGTCGGATTCCAAGGCTTTCGGTTCCCACTCGAGCTCGTCCTACACCGTTGGGCCGAGTTGGGGGTGGTGCCCCCGCAAATGACTTGGACGGGTCAGAACCCTGACATCGTGGCCGGGGTGGTTGCACTCCTCTTCGTTCCCGTGGTCGCCCGGTGGCGCTCCGCCGCGTGGATTCCGACGCTGGTCGGGATCGCACTCTTGGCGAACGTCGTGCGCGTGGTGCTGACCTCGCTGCCCGGGCCGCTGCAGCGGTTCCCTGAAACGATCCTACTCCCGTCGATGTTCCCGCACGTGTGGATTGCCACGGTGTGCGTCGCCGGCGCTGTCGTGGGGCACGTCGTGGCTGTGAGAGCGCTCCTTCGGCCTTCCGACGTCGCCGAGTAGATTCACCTCATGACTACCGACCTGATCACCGTGTACGAGAAACCGACATGAACGACGTGTCGGAAGCTCGTGAAGCTTCTCGAGGACGAAGGCGTCTCGTTCGATCGCATGAACTACTTCATCGACCCGCTCGACCGGGCGACGCTCATGGAGGTCTTGGAGATGGCCGAGCTTACCCCGCGTGAGGTGCTACGGCGTCGAGATCCGGCGTACGCGGAGCTCGGACTCGCCGACCCGGCGGTGGACGACGAAGCCGTCCTGGACGCCCTTGTCGCGCACCCTGGACTGTTACAACGCCCGCTCGTCGTTCGCGGAAAGCGTGCGGTGCTCGCGCGCCCGGCGGAGAAGGTGCGGGACCTCTTCTCCTGATCTGACTCGGGTACACACTCACTAGTGTCATCTTGACACTAGCGCACCATCACGTCAGCATAGTGTCAGGATGACACTAGTGTGGAGTGATGGATGACGGATCGGGCGCGTTCTTTTCTGCCTCTGAACCCCGAGGCGTTTCGGATTCTCGTGGTCCTTCGGGGAGGACAACGACACGGGTACGCCTTGGTCAAGGAGTTGGAGGCTGATCCGGGAAGACCGGGGAAGGTCCTACCGGCAAACCTCTACCGGCGCATCCGGACGCTCTTGAATCGAGGACTGATCGCAGAGGGTGGAGAGCGGCCGGACCCGGCGTTGGACGATCAACGGCGGCGGTACTTTGCGATCACGCCGTTGGGAGAAGAAGTCGCGCGCGCGGAGGCTCTTCGGCTGCGGGCTCTCCTCGATTCGGCAGGGGATCTGCTCGAAAGCGAAGGCTGATGTACCGACTCCTTCTGCACGCGTTGCCCCGCTCATTTAGAGACCGGTTCGGCTCTGAGATGGAGCAACTCTACCGCGACAGGCTTGCGGAGGCCGAGGGGTTGCTGGGCCGCTGGTTGATTCGACTCGACGCTTGGCGGGACGTGCTCTGGCACGGTCTGGTGGAGCGCGCGACAGCAGTGCAGGGCTTGCTCGACTCGATGAGGGGAGGTGCGGTGATGGATGGATGGATTCAGGATCTCCGATACGGAGTGCGGACGCTGTCCCGACGGCCCGGCTTCACGGCTACAGCCGTATTGACGCTGGCCCTCGGGATCGGGGCTACGGTATCGATCTTCAGCGTTGTACACGCGGTCCTTCTGTCACCTCTTCCTTATCCGGACAGCGACCGACTGGTCGTGCTCTGGGCCGAGCATGTGGAGACAGGAGACCGAAGTCGCGGGACGGATCATCCCGACGTACGAGCGCTGCAGGCGGACATCCCTGGTATCCAGATTGCCGGGTACCATGGAGCCCGGCCGACGGTTACCGGCCTCGGGGACCCTCAGGTGGTGTATGGAAGCCGAGTCACGGACGGCATCATCACCTTGATGGGGTTGGCGCCGAAGATGGGAAGGGACCTGACGGCCGCGGATGACATCGCCGGAGGTCCCCAGGTGATCGTCGTGTCCCACTCCTTCTGGACCAACTATCTGGGAGCCGATCCGGAGCCGCTCGGCCGCACCGTCATGTTGAGCGGTGGGCCATGGGAAGTGGTGGGCGTCGGTCCTGAAGGCTTTGACTACCCGGGCGGGTCAGAGTTCTGGATCCCTCGCCGTCACGAGGCGGACGACTGCGGGCACGGGTGCCGAATTCTAAATGCCGTGGGCCGCCTCGATGCCGACGTCACATTGGAGGCGGTACAAGAGCGCATGGACGCGACGTCATCGACGTTGGCAGAGTCGTTCCCAGACTCTCACCGCGACGACCGCTTCGTCCTCCAACCGTTACTCGATTACGAAGTTGCGGGCGTGTCGCGGGCGCTCTGGGTCTTGATGGGGGCCGTCGGCTTGGTCCTCCTGATCGCCTGTGCGAACGTGGCCAACCTCTTCCTCATCCGTGCTACCGCCAGACGGGATGAGGTACGACTTCGCGCTACGCTGGGAGCTAGCCGCTGGCGGATCCGTCGCCAGCTCCTGGTCGAGAGCGGCTTAGTTGCCGGGATGGCCGCCTCGATCGGCCTTGCCGGGGCGACCGTGGGTGTGGCCGCGCTGCAGCGGTTGGCCCCAGACGAATTACCCCGCTTCGAAACGGTTTCTCTCGATACTTCGGCGGTCCTGTTCTCATTGGCCGTCACGGCGCTAGTTGTGGGCCTCTTCGGAGGATGGCCCGCTCTCCAGGCGAGTCGCCACGCTTCGGGGCGTGGGTCAGCCCGGGGAGCGACGGACGACCGCGGGACGCGGGCCTCGCGGTCGCTCCTACTGACCGCGGAAGTGGCGCTCTCGCTCACGTTGCTCCTCGGTGCCGGGGTCTTGGTGCGCACGCTGGCGGAAATGAACGCGGTCGAACTCGGCTTCGAAACGGATCGAATCGAACGGTTCCGCGTCTCGGTGCCGGAGACGAGGTACGATTCGATCGCGACGGGAGATTTCTTGTCGCGGCTCGAGGTCGAACTCAGCTCTATCCCCGGCGTCTCGAAGGCTGGATGGGGCTTCGGTGTGCCGATGGCCTCGGGAAGCTTGAGCACGTCGATGACCTTCTCCGACCGGGAGCCGCCCCCGCCTCCCGATCGCCCGAGCATCGCGCTTAGACCGTCGAATCCGGGTCTGATCGACGCCATGGGTACGCGCCTCGTGCGAGGCCGATGGATCTCCGATCGCGACGTCTATGGTGCTCCACACGTGGCCGTGGTGAACGAGGCTTTGGTGCGGGCTCACTTTTCTGACCGGGATCCGATCGGGGTCCAAGTCGATGCAGATGTGTCTTGGGGCTTCGAGACGAGCCCTCCCATGACGATCGTCGGTGTCGTGGAAGACGTGATTACCCGATCGCCCACCGAAGAGGTAGCGCCTGCGGTGTACGTCCCCAACCGTCAGTTCGGGGCCGGAAGCGGGTACGTCTTCCTTCAGCTAGAGGCCGGCGTTGCCAGTGCCATCCCCGAGGCCCGAGCCGTGATCCGGCGTCTCGACCCGTCGCTCGCGATCTGGGATGTGACGACGGTGGAAGAGGCGGTCTCTCGGGCCAGTACGGACACGCGCTTCTACGCAACACTCCTGACGGGTTTCAGCGTACTAGCGCTCGCATTGGCGGCGGTCGGGTTGTACGGAGTGGTCGCGTACACCGTCAGCCGGCGCACGCGAGAGATCGGGGTGAGAATCGCCCTCGGGGCCGATGCGGAGAGCGTCATGGGCTTGGTCGCGCGCCAAGGTGTCTGGCCAGCCGCGCTCGGCGTGGTGGTCGGCCTCGGCTTATGGTGGGTTGCGTCCAAGGCGCTCGGTTCACTCCTCTTCGGAGTGACCCGGCAAGACCCGGCAACGCTCATCGGAGCTACGGGACTCATGCTCGGTGTCTTCGCGCTCGCTACTCTCATACCTGCTCGACGGGCGACGAAGGTGCCACCGTCGAGTGCCTTACGGGCGGAGTAGCCCGCCACTCGCGGCGCTCGAGGATCACCGGGTGGAGGGCAGGACCCGTCCTGGGAGCGTGTGCTCGATCTGCCCGTCGCGGACCGCGAAGACGCCGTTGATCAAGACGTGCTCGATACCGTCCGCATGCTGGTGAGGCTCGAAGAAGGTTGCCCGGTCCGAGAGCTCATCGAGGTCGAAGATGACCACGTCGGCCCAGTGCCCTACTCGAATCTCGCCGCGGTCGTCGAGGCCCATGATCCGGGCGGGGAGGGAAGTCTGAGATCGAACGGCCGATTCGAAGCTGAGTGCACCGGCGGTGATCGCGTAGTGCTTGATTTTGCGAGGGAAGGTGCCGTAGAAGCGCGGATGCACAGAGCCGTCACTCGGTAGAGCGATGCCGCCGTCCGAGGCCGTCGCAACCCACGGCTGTGCGGCGTACGCCTCGACATCGATCTCCGACATCGAGAAGCCGCGGAGTCTCCCACCGCCACGACGGTCGGGGTCTCCTTCGAGTTGCAGGTCGATCGCCATCTGGACGGGGTGTACGCCCCGCTCGTCCGCAATCTCTTGGAGCGACTTCCCGATCCACTCCTCGCGGGGGTACTCGAAGAGCACGACCCGGTCAGCTCCTCCCCGCCGTCGAATCTCGTGCTCGATGTCTCGTCGAATCTGCGCGGCAGTCTCCGGGTCTCCGAGGCGACTTCTCAGCGCTTCGGCCGGCGGTACCTCCTCGTCGGACGGGCTACTCGTTGCCCACCGAGGGATCAGGACCGTGTTTCCGTCGGAGCCGCTCGTGGCGTACGGATACTGATCGGCGTACACCCGCACGCCCTCGTCGCGAGCTCGTTGGATGAGCTGGATCGCGCTTCCGCTGGAGCCCCAGTAGTGAGCCCCCTTAGCCTTGATATGGGAGGCGACCACGCGCGCGCCACTCGAACGACCGATTTCGATCGTCTCGAGGATGGCGTCTTGGAGGGTCGGCGGTCCGGGCTCATCCTGGCTCGGCCAGAACCACATCGGGTCGGCCCCTTCGGAGCGCTCATGGGAGATGTACACTCCGTCGTACGGGACGAGCTCTTCAGCGAGATTGGCTACCTCATCCGTCGTGCTCCAACGCCCAGGGACGTACTCGAGTCCGGCAGACATCCCGACCGCGCCCTCCTCCAACGCCTGTCGCACGAGCTCTCGCATCGCGCGTACCTCGTCCTGAGTGGCCGGCCGCCGGAAGTCGTCGCCCATCACTTCACGGCGAACGGTTCCGTGACCCACCATGAGCATGACGTTGGGTCCGACTCCCTGAGCTTCCAGAAGGGCCCGTTGGTCGCGGATCGGCCACGGCGAACGGCCATCATGATTCACGACGACCGTGGTCACACCCTGAGACACGACGTTGGGCGCCGCTTTGCGCCGGATGTCATCCGTGCGAATCGTGGCTCCACCGATCCGCGCACTTCCGTCGTCGGCGTGCGAATGGATGTCGATGAAGCCCGGCGAGACGTAAAGACCCTCCGCCTCGATGACCTCGCTCGCACTCGCGCCGGGCAACGGCCCGACGGCCGAAATACGCCCGTCCGATATCCCGATATCGGCTCGGAACCACGGATTGCCGGAGCCGTCCAGCACCCGTCCGTCCCGGATGAGCAGATCGAAAGTCTGGTTCGTTTGAGCGTCTAGCGGAGCGGAGCCGAGGGCGGCGAGTGTCGCGATGGCTGCCGCAACAAGGGACGGCGAGGGCCTTACGTCGATCATGCCGGCACGGCCAGCTCATCGAACGCTACTCGGACTCTCCGGAGGCCTTCCAGCAACTCGGCTTCAGGGTTCCCGAAGCCGAGACGCAGGTAGTGATCCATCCCGAAGTGGTCTCCCGGCACGACAAGGACAGAGTGCTCGGTCCTCAGCTTCTCGGCGAAGTCGGTCGATCCGATGGGGGCGTCGTAGTGGGTGTAGCAGATCGCTCCCGCATCCGGTGCCCGGTATCGGAAGCGGCCGTCTTGAGCCGCCATCCACTCCTCGAGCACCCCGAGGTTCTTCCTGACGATGCTCCGAGTCCGCTCCCCGATGCGTGACCGAGTCTCGGGTCGAAGGGCGACACAGGCGAGTTGGTCGGAGAGTGAGGCGGGCGCGATCGTGGTGTAGTCGGTGCGGCCCCACAGCTCCCCGACCAGGGAAGCCGGACCCACCACCCATCCGAGCCGAAGTCCGGGGAGTCCGTACGCCTTCGAGAGGGAATTCGTGACCAAGACCCGGTCGTGCGCCCCCCAGAACGACGGTGTCCGGTCACTCCCCGTCTCGGCGCCTGCGTAGACCTCGTCGGCCAAGATCCAAGCTCCGTACTGCGCAGTCAGCGTGCCGATCGCCTCCATCGACTCCGGGGAGAGGGCTGCTCCGGTCGGGTTGTTGGGGTTGGTGACCAAGAGGAACGATGCGCCGTCGCGGAGGGCATCCTCCAACTGATCCAGGTCCGGCTGCCAACCGGCCGCTTCTCGAAGATGGACGGGCAAGATCCGGCTGCCGAAGGAGTCCAGGAGCCCGGGGACCTGGCCGTATGTGGGAAGGACCACGGCGGCCTTCGCGTCGTCTTGGAAGAGTTGCCAGAAACAGGTGAAGTTCGCTTCTGCGCCGCCGATCGTTGCAAGGACGGATGCCTCGGTGGCGCCGGGGTACTGCCCGGCGACGAGGTCGCGAAGTTCATCGGAACCGTTGGACTGTCCGTACCCCAACAGCGTCTGTCCGAGATCGACTTCCTCGTTGGCCAGTTCGAGGAGCTCGGCGACGGTCAGCGGATGAACACCACTCTCCGAGAGGTTGATGTCCACGCGGTGCTCGTAGGTGGATTGCCACCGTTCCATGTGGAAAGGCTGATACTGCACGATGCACCTCCGTCGAGTCTGAGTTCGACCGATGCTAGGTGCCTCGGGCAATGAAGTAAATGGCTTTCGAGAGCCGCTGGCCGGCCCGATGGAAGTCCGGTCGAAAGTGCGCGAGATTGCGGAGCCATTCCCTCACCGGAGCCTATGTCCATGAGACCCGTCCTTCTCGCCATTCTCGATGGCTGGGGTCATTCCGAATTCCCCGCCGAGGCGGACCCGGGCAACGCGATCGAAGTGGCAGACGCTCCGACGTATCGCCGCCTCTACGATGAGGTGCCGCGTACCCGGTTGGCGTGTTCGGGTGAAGACGTCGGGCTGCCCGCGGGACAGATGGGAAATTCAGAGGTCGGGCATCTCAACCTCGGCGCGGGGCGGGTGGTGTACCAAGACATCGCTCGGGTCGACCGCGCTATCGCCACCGGGACATTCGGCCAACAGCTCGGCTTGTCGGAGATCTTGGATCACCTTCGGAGCCGTGATTCGATACTCCACATCGTCGGACTCGTCTCCGATGGGGGCGTGCATAGCCACATCCGACACTTCCAGGCGCTCCTCGACATCTTGCCCGAGGATGTTGGTGTGCACCTGCACTGCATCACCGACGGACGCGACACATCTCCTACCGGTGCTCCCGACTATCTGCGTGCATTGGACGACGCGTGCTCGAGGAGTGAGCGTTGGCGGATTGCGACGGTGTGTGGGCGGTATTGGACGATGGATCGAGACCGCCGCTGGGAGCGTACACGTCGCGGCTTCGACCTCATCGTTCGAGGGGCGGCGGACCACTGGGTCGAGCGCGAGGGCGATCTCGACTTTCTCACCGAGAGCTACGAGGCGGGGACCACCGACGAGTTCTTGGAGCCGACGGGATTCCGAGGTGTTGCGGAACACGGCGTGAAGAAGGACGACGTGCTCCTCATGATGAACTTCCGGGCCGACCGCATGCGACAGCTGGCGACCGCGCTCACGGACGAAGACTTCGATGGTTTTGAGCGAGGGGGAGCGTTGCCGTCCCGGGTGGTGACCATGACGGAGTACGACGACGATCTCACCGTCCAGGTGGCGTTCGCACCCGAGCACGTCCGGTCGGGGCTCTCCGAGCACTTGGCCGCGTGTGGGAAGCGCCAGCTGAAGGTCGCCGAGACGGAGAAGTACGCGCACGTCACCTACTTCTTCAACGGTGGCGAAGAATCACCGTGGGAGGGCGAAGAGCGGACCCTCCTGCCATCCCCGAAGGTCGCGACGTACGACCTCCAGCCCGAGATGAGCGCGCCGGCGGTGCGGGATGCCGTGATACGTGGTCTCGACGAAGGGTTCGACTTCATCCTGGTGAACTTCGCGAACCCGGACATGGTCGGTCACACCGGGGTGATCCCGGCGGCGGTGCAAGCCGTCGAGGCCGTGGATCGGTGCCTGGGAGAGATCCTGGACGCCGTGGATGAGCGCCCCGAGTGGGTCGTCTTGGTCACGGCGGACCACGGAAACTGCGAGAAGATGATCGCCGACGACGGGACCCCCCACACGGCGCACACGACCGAGCCCGTCGACTTCATGGTGTACGATCCACGCGAAGCGCACATCGAGGGAGGGAGTCGAGAGCGGGTCAGCGACGGCGTGACGGATGCGCGGCTCGCCGACGTCGCCCCGACGGTGCTCGGATATATGGGTTTATCTCGGCCTGATGCGATGACGGGGCGGGATCTCGGGCCGCGGCTCGCTGCGCGCGAAGTAACCCCATCGGGCGGGAGCGACTAAGCCATGGACCGTGACACGCTGCTGGAGCGCGCACTGTCGCTGGCCGACGAAGAGGACTGGGCAGGGGTCGCGGAACTCCTGCGAGATCATCTCGAGGACTTCGCCGAAGACCCCACCGTGCACTGCTGGCTGGGTGTTGCAGAGCGGGAGTTGGGGATGGAGGGCGTGGCTTACGATCGTTTCAAGAGGGTGCTCGCCCTCGAGCCTGATGACCCGTATGTGCTCGCCACCGCGGGCAACGGGATCGCTGCCTTCGACGACCCCGATGCAGAGCAGGCCCTCCGCGCGGCTGCGCTCACGGCGCCTGAGGTACTGCTCGGTCGCCTCTTGTACGGCGCCTACCTCGCTCGCGAGGGCCTGATGGAGCAGGCGCTCGTGGAGCTCGGAGCGGCTCGGGAGATCGATCCCGAGGACCCGCAGGCTGCCTATGAGCTGGGAGCGGCCCTCGCGATGGCGTCGAGTTGGGATGGGGCCACGGACTCCTTGGCGGATGCTGTCCGACTCGACCCAGAAGACGGGTGGTCGCGTGTCGTGTTCGGGTTGGTTCTACTCGAAGATGACCGGATGGATGAGGCTGTCGGGGAGCTCGTCGCAGGCGCGCGCCTTCGCGACGATGATGTCGAAGCACAACTCTGTGCTGCGTTGGCGGCCGCCGCGACGGGGCGTGATGGGATCGCTTACGAAATGCTGGAGCGCGCGCGCATGCGGGCCGACGATGTCGATTTGGCTCTCGTGACCGCCGTCGAAGATCGACTCGACGGGGGGCATGAGGCGTCGGGCGCGTTGCTCGCCGAAGAGATCGCTCCGGATGCACTCAGAACTCGCCTCGCCCAACGACCGTAAGGATGAACTTCGTGCCCAACTCTTTGCCTCATGCATCGGAGCGGCTGTGAGCCAGCTTTCTATCGCCTTCGAACGCTACCGTCTCGATAACGGCCTCAAGGTCGTGCTCGCGCCCGACCCCACTGTGCCGATCGTCGCGACCAACCTCTGGTACGGTGTCGGCTCGAGGAACGAGATCCAGGGTCGGACCGGATTCGCGCACCTCTTCGAGCACATGATGTTTCAGGGGTCGGCGCACGTGCCGAAGAATCGTCACTTCGAACTCATCGAACGAGTCGGTGGCTCCCTGAACGCCACGACGTGGTTCGACCGCACGAACTACTTCGAGACCGTGCCGGCCGAGCAGCTCGAGCTCACGCTATGGCTCGAGTCCGACCGGATGGGTTGGATGCTCCCCGCGATGACCCAGGAGAAGCTCGACAACCAACGGGATGTGGTGAAGAACGAGAAGCGGCAGCGGTACGACAATCAGCCCTACGGAGACTGGAGTGAGCGAGTCCAGCGGCTGGTGTATCCGAGCGACCACCCGTATCGCCATACGGTGATCGGATCGATGGAGGACATCGACGCCGCGACCCTCGACGACGTGGCCGACTTCTTCGAGACGTTCTACACGCCGAACAACGCGGTCCTGACGTTGGCCGGTGACTTCGATCCCGAGGCGGCGCTGGGTCTGATCGACCGTTACTTCGGGGAGATTCCGAAGGGCGCCGATGTGCCCCCTCTACCGGGGACTCCGGCTCTCCCTCTCAAGATCGGGGAGACCGTACGCGACCACATCGTCTCCGATGTTCCATTGCCGCGGGTCATCATGGCATTTCGGACGCCCCCCTACTCGAGCACCGACTTCGCCGTCGCCGAGGTCGCCCGAGGCCTGCTGGGTATGGGCCGTGCTTCTCGACTGTACGAACGGCTCGTGCGGGAGCGCCGTGTGGCGAAGAGCGTCATGACGTACGTGTACCCACTCCTCACGGGCGCGTCGATGCTTCTCGTGTGGGCCACGGGTTACCCCGACGGCGACCCTGAAGAGATCGAGAAGGCGATGATCGAGGAGATCGAGGCACTCACGAATGCAGAGCAACAGGAGATCGACCGTGCCATCGCGCTCACGGAGACGGATCTGGTTCGCACTCTGGAGCGAGTCGCGGAGCGAGCCGACCTCCTCTCGATGTTCGACCTCTACTTCGACGACCCCGGGCGACTCAACGGAGAACTCGACCGATTGAGAGCCGTCACGCTCGATCAGATCCGTACGTTCGTCGATGAGCAGATGGGGCCGGACAACCGCGCGATTGTCACCTACCAACCGGAGGCCTCCCGGTGAGCGTCCTCGACCGCAGCACCCCGCCGATGGGTGGAAAGCCCAGGGCGTTCGACTTCCCCGAGGTCGTGCGTCGTTCGTTACCGAACGGCCTGGATCTTCGAGTCGGGCGGATGTCCCGGCTCCCGATCGTGAGTGTCCATCTCTTCATGCGAGCCGGCGAGACTTCGTTGTCTCCAGAGGCGGCTGGAACCGCCGTACTCACCGCGGACACCTTGGAAGGGGGGTCCAAGCGGAGGACCGGATCCGAGCTTGCGCGAGCTCTGGAGCGAATCGGGGCTCGGGTCTCGGCGAGCGCCGGATGGGAAGGAACGAGTCTCGGGCTGTCGTGCCTCGCCGATCGTCTCCCCGATGCCTTGGGGATTCTCGCCGAGATGGTGTTGGAGCCGGACTTCCCCGAAGTAGAGGTGACTCGCGCTCGAGACCAGCAACTCGCTCAGATTCGTCAGAGGAGAATGAGTCCGACGAGCTTGGCAACGGACTACGCGCGGACGAGATACTTCGCCCCCGGAGTGCCGTATGCACGTTCTGTGGACGGCACCGAGGAATCGGTGCGCTCGATCTCTCGGGACACGCTTCGCGGCTTCGCGCACGCGAACTATCGGCCGGAGCACGGCGGGCTGATCGTCGTTGGCGATGTGGATCCGGACGAGGTCGCGGGCCTGGTGACCGAGCGAATGGGAAGTTGGACCGGTGCTCCCTCGCTCAAGACCGAGGTCGACATCAGCGCTGCCTACCGCGACCGACGCGTGTGGCTCGTGCATCGGGAAGGCTCCGTTCAGAGCGAGCTGCGAGTCGGCCACGTCGGGGCTGCACGCTCGATCCCCGAGTACTACCCGCTTTCGATCGCGAACATGGTGTTGGGTGGCATGTTCACCAGCCGTCTCAACCTCAACCTCCGGGAGCGGAACGGCTTTACCTATGGGGTTCGGTCGCGCTTCACCTTCCGCACGCACCCTGGGCCCTTCCAGGTGTCGACCGCCGTGGGAACCGACGTGACCGCTTCAGCGGCGAAAGAGATCATGCACGAGGTCGAGACCATGGCCGGAGAGGGGCCGACAGAAGAAGAGGTCGCGGCCGCGAGAGACTACTCGGCGGGCGTGTTCGGTCTCCAGCTCGAGACCGCGGGACAGGTTGCGACACGGATCAGCCAGCTCGTGGTCTTCGGCCTGCCGGATGATCACTTCGATCGCTATCGAGACGTCGTGAGGTCGGTCACCCGTGACGAAGCCGCCGGCGCGGCGCGCAAGTACATCCGGCCGGAAGAAGCGCAGATTGTCGTCGTCGGAAACGCGGAGGAGCTCGCCGGGCCCCTCGAAGAAGCGGAGCTGGGTCCTGTGGAGGTCGTCTCCCCGACCGCGTGACCTTCGTTGCAACCCGAACGTCCTACCTACGTATCAGACCATATAGGACGGCCCATTCCTGCCAGCATGTCCTAATCGGGGCGGGTGAAGCGTCCCATAGATAGGACGGTAGGGCTCGATTCCCCGAGAAACGGCGGGGTGTGCCACTTGGCACGAGCTCTGCACCTAGGAGAGTCGAGTGTGCAGTGCATCTGCCGAAACGGCGGGTCGCCAACGAGGAGGAACCGTGGCTAGGGCACAAGCGAAGGAAAAGACGGAGTTGCAGCTGGTACCGAGCGAGGCTCGGAACCATCGACGCAAGCTGGGCGAAATGAGCGATTCAGAGGTCGTGCAGGCCTCCCTCGACGGGGACCCGCGCGCCTTCGGTGAGTTGGTCGAAAGGTACGACCAGCGGCTTCTGAACTTCGTCTACCGGACCATCGGCGATCGGGAGCGAGGTCAGGACCTGGTCCAAGAGACCTTCGTCAGGGTGTACAGACACCTCCACCGCTTCGACCAGACGAAGAAGTTCTCGACGTGGATTTACACGATCGCGAGCAATCTTGCGAAGAACGAGCTACGCAACCGCTCTCGGAACCCTCTCGTTCTCTTCCAGACGCTGAAGAAGCATTGGGATGCCGACCATCGGCCGCTGGAGTGGGAGGACACCCAGTACAAGCCCGATGATCTCTTCCGGAAGCGACATCTGCGGGCCAAGGTCGAGGAGGCGGTGAACCAGCTGCCCGAGCACCACAGGATCGTATTCGTCCTTCGTGAGATGGAAGGGAAGACGTACGAAGAGATCGCAGACATCACGGGGTGCAACCTCGGCACCGTGAAGAGCCGCCTGAATCGGGCGCGGAACAACTTCGCGCACATTATTGCCCCGATGATTGACTAGGGGTGATGCCAGACGCGAAAGAATGGTGTGCGTACGCGAGACGAGCCCCTGCCGGAGGAATCCGGCAGGGGCTTCTTCGTCGAGTGGAACCCTGTCGTGGTCGGGCAGTATCACACGAGCGCGGGTTTTTACGGGCACGGATTTGCGCCGAAGGGCACGAGACCGTTTCGGAGGTCGTTGGATGAATTGTTCTGATGTGGTTCGCCACTTCACGGACTACCTGGACGGCAGGACGGACGAGCAAGAGGCGGCAGCGATCGACGCACACCTCGAGGGGTGCGCGACGTGCGGCCGGTATCGCAACGTGATCGTACACGGCGCCGAAGTACTGCGTGCGCTGCCGGAGCCGGAGCTGCACGAAGACTTCGGTCCGCGGCTTCGCCATCGGCTCTTCCACGTCGATGATGAACGTGTGCTCGCGGGCCACGGAGCGTCGGGGACTCCGGCGATGACGGTATTGGGGATCGCCCTCCTCCTGACCGCGGTGGCTTGGTCCCCGATGGTCTTCTCTGGTGGCGCCCGCTCGGACGTGTCACCCGTGGTACTCGATCGGAATCTCACCGAGGGGCCCTTCCAACCGGCTTCCTCGCCCCCTGGTACCTTCAGTGACAAGTCGGGGGAGCTGGACGACGGCTTGTGGGAGGGAGCGGTGCTGTATGAGTACACGCCCTTGTCGCAGCGCCACGATCGGCGAATGCGAGCCAGACGAGCCAGTCAGACGGATCACTAGGCCTCACGCGCAGATCTAGGTGACGTCGCTCTCTTCGGTCCCTGCCCTCGGTAGCGAGCGCGGTGGCGTCTTCTACCTCCATGGTGAAGACCACTTCCGTAAGGATGTGTGTGTACGCGAGTTGGTCGCGGCCCATCTGGACGAGGGAACCAAGGACTTCAACTACGACCCGGTGCGGGGCGCCGAGGTCGACGCAGAGACGCTCGCTTCGCTCATCGCCACTCCTCCGATGATGGCCGAGTTCCGGGTCGTGGTGGTGCGTGGGGTCGAGGGGCTCGCGTCATCGAAGCACGCACGCGAGGTCCTCGTACGGACCGCGCAGAACCCGCCTCCCGGCCTTGCTCTCATTCTCAGCGCCACGGTGCCATCCGGATCGAAGGCGAAGTTCTACCGAGAGCTAGCGAAGCATGCTCGATCCGTAGAGTTCCGCGCGATTAGCGATGCCGATGTCCCGGGCTGGCTCATGAATCGCGCCCGCGAGGAGCATGACCTCGACTTCGAGCCGGAGGCAGCACAGGCGCTCGGAGCCGCCGTGGGTCCCAACCTGGGCGTGCTCTCGCAGGAGATCGACAAGCTCGCCGACTTCGTCGGTGATCGAGGGGTCATCACGAGAGAAGACGTGGATGCCGCAGGGACGAAGCTTCCGTCCCAAGATCGGTGGCGCTGGTTCGATCTCGTCGGGGACCGTCGCTTCGAAGAAGCGCGGGCGGCGCTACCGGTCCTTATCGGTCAAGGTGACTCCGGAGTGAGTCTCGTGATCGGTCTCACGACGCATCTCCTCAGGCTCGGGATCGCGGCGGGCAGCGGACAGAGCGCATTGGAGTCTGCGTTGCCCTATCACCAGAAGTGGGTGGCCAAGCGGGTAGCGGGGCAAGCTCGCAGGTGGACGGTGTCGGAGGTCGACGACGCGTTGGCCGGTCTCCTGCACGTCGACCGGATGCTGAAGGCGAGCGGGCTGAAGAGTAAGGACGAGCACTTTATCGAGACGTGGCTCCTGGCACTCGACGTTCGGGCCCAAGCGGCCTGAAGAGGATGAGATGAGAAGAGCGAGAATTCTGAGTCTCTCGGCCTTTGCGCTTCTCGTGCCATCCGCGAGCGTAGCGCAGAGCTCACTCCAAGAGATTGATCGGCTCACCAGAGTGGGTCGTACCGAGGAAGCCAGAGTCGCACTCATGGAGTGGTGGGAGGACGATCGAGCCGATGCTCCGCGCGCCGATCGGCAGCGCGCACTTTGGCTACGCGGACGCCTCACGGTCGATCCCGTCCAGGCAGAGCTAGACTTTCGGCGTCTCTTGGTGACGTATCCGAGAGGCCAGTTCACGCCCGATGCGGTGCTTCGTCTCGCACAGGGGGCGTACTCGACGGGTAACCGGGCGCAGGCTGAGGAATATGTCGCGCTCCTCCGTCGTGACTACTCGCGTTCGAGGGCCCGAGAGACCGCAGACGAGTGGTTCGCCGCCGCGGGACCCCTCCCGCCGGCCGGCGACGTTGCCACCCCGACCCCCACGGAGAGAAGCCGGGCGGGCCAAACTCCGGGGGAGTCGAGGCCGAGCGAACGCCTCCCCGAAGGCAGGACCGAGAACCCACCGACGCGGAGAACGGACACGACTCCGCGGGCGACGGACACAGACCGTACGCCTCCGGGGGCCGATGTCGAGAACGAGTCCGCGAACTACTCTGTGCAGCTCGGTGCCTTCGGTGAGGCCGACCGGGCGATCGCGGTGTTTGAAGAGGTCGTCACTCGGGGCGTCGAAGCGCGGATCGTCCGCGTGGAGGGCTCGGTTTTCACGCACGTTCGTGTCGGGCGCTTCGTCGCCCGTGACGACGCTGTCGCCGTGCTCGAAGAGCTGACCGAGATGGGAATCAACGCGGCACTGGTCCGCGACGACCGGATGGAGACACCGATCCGCGACTGATTCATGCGGGCAACCTTCTGCTTGCCCGATGCAGAAAGCCCCAGGTACTCTACCCGTAGGGCGGGATCTCGACCCGCCGAGGCCTGTCCCGCGGAGTGTGCCATGAGGTGGATCGCGACGATCGCGATCGCCGGATCGTTCGTCATCGCGTCTGGGACGTCTCGTTACGAGGCCGCCCCTGTGGCGGGTGATCTCGTGGCGCCTCCCCCTGAGGTCGATGACGTTGTCGAGCGGTACTGTGTCCGTTGCCACAACGAGCGCCGGTTGGCGGGAAATCTGACCCTCGAGTCGTTCGACCTCGAGAGGGCGGGGGAAAGTGCCGAGGTCGGTGAACGAGTCATCAAGAAGCTTCGGGCGGGGATGATGCCGCCGGCGGGGGCGCGGCGCCCCGGCGGGGATACCCTACAGATTCTCGTCGAACGGCTTGAATCGGTGATCGATCACGAGTGCGGAGGATCGTCCCACGGCCGGCAGCCGCGTCTTTCAGAGGCTCAACCGGGCAGAGTACGAGGCTTCGGTCGATGCGCTCCTCGGCCTTCAGATCGACGCAGCCAGCTTCCTGCCTGAAGACACGAAGAGCGCGAACTTCGACAACATCGCCGACGTTCAGCTCCTCTCACCGACACTCATGTCGGCGTATCTCAACGCGGCAAGCGAGGTCGCGGCCCTCGCGATTGGGGATCCGCGAGCGGCGACGGTGGAGAAGTCGTACCGCATCCCTCGCCTCGCCTCGCAGTGGGAGCGCGCGGAGGGCGCCCCCTACGGCTCGCGCGGCGGGATCTCGGTCGAACACAACTTCCCGGCCGACGGGACGTACGACTTCCGGATGACCTTCCACTACTCCCCGGAAGGCTTCCTCTACGGCCGCAATGAGCGGGGGGAGCAGGTCGAAGTCTCTATTGATGGCGAGCGAGTGGCGCTTCTGCCTCTCGACCGCTTCGGGGCCGAAGAAGATCCTGGTGGGAAGGGGCTCCTCCTAGAAACCGGACCGATCCCAGTTCGTGCGGGCCCCCATCGCGTCTCGGCCGTCTTCGTACCGACTCAGCGCGGCCCCGTGGATGATCTCTTCAGCGCGCACGGACACAGCATCGCAGACACCCAGATCGGGATTGGTTACGGTCTACGCACGCCCCCTCACATGCGAGACCTGACGATCAAGGGGCCAGAGACGGTGACGGGAGTCTCCGAGACGCCTGCGCGTCGTCGCGTCTTCTCATGCCGGCCGCTCACGGCAGAGGAAGCTAGCCCGTGTGCCGAAGAGATCGTGCAACGGCTCGCAACTGAGGCTTACCGCCGCCCGCTCGAGACCGTCGACGTCGCCGGACTCATGACGTTCTACGACGAAGGCAGAGCCGAAGGCGGATTCGAGATGGGCGTGCGTGTGGCGCTCGAAGCGATCCTCGCGAGCCCCCACTTCGTCTTCCGGTTCGAGGAAGCGCCCGCGAATGCTCGGCCGGGCGAAGCTTTCCTCCTCGAAGATGCGGACGTGGCGTCTCGATTGTCGTTCTTCCTTTGGGGCGGGCCGCCGGACTCCGTATTGATCGCGCTTGCCGCGTCCGGTGACCTCAACGACCGCTCCGAGCTGAAGCGTCAGACGGAGCGCATGCTCGCGGACCCACGTAGTGAAGCGCTGGCGACGCGCTTCGCGTCTCAGTGGCTTCGCCTCCAAGACCTCGAGAAGCTCGACCCTGACGTCGTGCTCTACCCCGACTATTCGCTCCAACTCGGCCTCGACATGCGTCGAGAGACCGAACTCTTCTTCGATGGCCTGCTTCGTAGTGATCGGCCGGTGCTCGATGTCGTGACCGCGGACTACACGTATCTGAACGAGCGACTCGCGCTGCACTACGGGATCGAGGGTGTGACAGGGGACGACTTCCGCCGTGTCCAGTACCCTGACAGTCGGCGGCGAGGAATCTTCGGGCACGGGAGCATGTTGGCGCAGACGTCGTTCGCCGACCGCACCTCGCCGGTGAATCGCGGCAAGTGGGTTTCCGAGGTGCTACTCGGTGCCCCACCCCCGCCACCTCCTCCTAATGTGCCTGCTCTCGATGAGGTCGAAGCGGCTGGCGACGGCCGCATGCTGACGACTCGAGAGCGGATGGAGATGCACCGGCAGAACCCTACCTGCAATTCGTGTCACCGGCTGATCGACCCGATTGGTCTCGCCTTGGACAACTTCGATGTGACGGGTCGTTGGCGAATCCGGGAGAACGGGACCGGGGTCGATGTGCGCGGGGAGCTGTACGACGGAACACCGCTCACCGGACCTGCCGACTTGAGCGCTGCGCTCGCGGCGAGGCCGATCCCGGTGCTGCGGAACTTCACTGTGAACCTGCTCGCTTATGCGCTCGGGCGTCGGGTAGAGTACTTCGATATGCCCTTGGTACGGTCGATTGTAGAAGACGCCGAGACGGACGGGTATACGGTCGCCTCCTTCGTGCACGGGGTGGTGCAGAGCGATGCGTTCCGAATGAGACACCTTACGATGACTACTGAAGACGGCTCTCCCATGAGCCCCGTCGAGGAGAACGAGTGATGAACTTCATCACGGGTCGACACATTCCCAGACGAGCGTTCCTACGCGGTGCGGGTGCAGCGGTCGCGCTCCCTCTACTCGACAGCATGAGCCCGGCCGGCAGACTGAGCGCACAGGCACGGGCCGCGACTTCACCACAGCGACTCATTGCGATCGAGAATTCGCACGGTGCAGCGGGGAGCAATGCGTGGGGCGCGACTCAGTACCTCTGGTCCCCGGAGAAGGTCGGAAAGGACTTCGACCTCACGCCGAGCGCGTTACAGCCGTTGGAACGCTACCGCGATCGCCTGACGATCGTGAGCAACACCGATGTTCGGATGGCCGAGGCCTTCTCGCCCAAAGAGATCGGGGCCGATCACTTCAGGTCGAGTGCCACCTTCCTGACCCATGCCCATCCGCGCCAGACCGAAGGTTCCGCCGTCTTCGTCGGTACTTCGATGGATCAGCTGATCGCGCAACGCATCGGCCGAGACACTGCGATCCCTTCGATGCAGCTGTGCATCGAGAACGTCGATCAGGCGGGCGGTTGCGGGTACGGATATGCGTGCGTCTATACCGACACCATCAGTTGGGCGTCTCCCACAGAGCCGCTCCCGATGATCCGCGACCCGCGGGCTGCTTTCGATCAACTCTTCGGAGCCGGTGGGAGCGTGGAGGAACGAGCGCGTCGGCGCAGGGCTCACTCGAGCATTCTCGACTGGGTGACCGGTGAGGTGTCGAGGCTCAAGGCGACGCTCCCCTCGGAAGATCGCGTTCGGGTCGACCGCTACCTACAGAACGTCCGCGAGATCGAGCGGCGTATCCAGGGAATCGAGGCGAGGAATTCGAGCGGTGCCGTTCGTGAGCTCCCGGGCGCTCCTGCGGGGGTGCCCGACTCGTACACGGAGCACATGCACCTGATGTTCGATCTCCAGGTGCTCGCCTTCCAGTCGGATATTACCCGCGTCTTCTCGCTCAAGATGAGCCGGGATGTGTCGGGTCGCGTCTTCCCCGAAACCGAGGTGACCACAGGGTATCACGCCCAGTCACACGCGACGGGGGAAGAGGGCGTTCTCGACTTCTTCAAGATCAACAAGTACCACGTGGGCCTCTTGCCCTACCTCCTCGACAAGCTCGCGGAGCAGACGGATGGCGACACGACGCTCCTCGATCAAACGACGATTCTGTACGGGTCGCCGATGGGAGACGGAAACCTTCACAACCACCGGAGGGTGCCGTTCATCGTCCTAGGCGGAGGTGACGGTCGCCTCGAGGGCGGGGTGCACCTGAAGGCTCCGGACGGCACGCCGCTGGCGAACGCGATGTTGTCGGTTCTCCACAACTTCGGACTCGACGACGTAGATAGCTTCGGTGACAGCACCGGAGCGCTCCCACTCTCGTCGTCGACATGAGGGTGACGCGAGAGGGTCGCCGATCCGTGCGCTTGCTCGCGCTCGTCGCGCTCGGGTTGGTGGTTGGGGCCACGGCTCCAGAGTCACCCGTCGCGGACGCGGCGATGCGGGGTGACGTCGAAGCGGTGCGCACGCTGGTCCGCGGTGGTGAGGACGTCAACGCCGCTCAAGGCGACGGGATGACGGCTCTTCATTGGGCGGCCGAACAGGACGCCGCGGATATGGCTCAACTCTTGGTCGCGGCTGGCGCGCACCTCGAGTCGACGACCCGGATCGGAGGCTTTACGCCACTGCTCGTGGCGGCCAGATCGGGTTCGGTCGAGGTCCTGGAAGTCCTCGTCACCTCTGGGGCTGTAGCGGACGCGCGAGCCACGACGGGTGAGAGTGCGCTCCACTTCGCCGCAGCCGTGGGTCGTAGCGAGGCCGTGCGTGTGCTCGTGGACGCAGGAGCGGATGTCGATGCACGAGAGTTCGTGAAAGGGCAGACCCCGCTCATGTTTGCCGCAGCCTTTGGACGAGATGAGGCGCTCCGGACGCTGCTCGACGCGGGCGCAGACCTTTCGCTGGAGACCGAGACGGTCGACTACGAGGCGAGAGCTCGGGAGGACCGCGAAGAGGCCCGTCGGCGGAGTGAGCGGTTGGCCGTCCTGCACGGTGAAGACGTTCGCCTCCAGGAGCTCGTGGATGGCACCGTGCGAGACGACGAAGACTCGGAAGACGACGAAACGTCGGAGGATGACGAGGCAGAGGACGATGACGGGGTAGAGGAGGGCGAGGGCGACCCTGAGAACGAGCACGCGGCGAGACGCCCCTTCTCGTACGACCAGCTCGTCGCGGTCCAAGGTGGGAACACGGCGCTGCACTACGCGACGCGAGAGGGCCACGCTAAGGTGGCTGCTTCCTTGCTCGAACACGGTGCGCGGCTCGATCACCCGACGGGTGGGGATGGTACGACCCCGCTTCTCATGGCGTCGATCAACGGCCACTTCGATTTGGCGATGTGGTTGCTCGACCAGGGCGCTGACCCGAATCTGGCGAGTGCGCGAGGCGCGACCCCGTTGTACATCGCGATCCACCTCCAGTGGGTACCGAAGTCGTTCTACCCGCAGCCGACGGCGATCAAGCAGGAAGAGACAACGTACTTGGAGTTCGCCGAGGCGCTTCTTCAAGCCGGCGCCGATCCGGACGCGCGTCTCGAAAGGCACCTTTGGTACACGTCGTTCAACCACAATGTGCTCGGCGTCGACACGTGGGGAGCGACTCCGTTTTGGCGTGCTGCGTACGGGACCGATGTCGAGGCGATGCGCCTCTTGGTCGCGTATGGAGCTGACCCCTCGATCCCGACTCGGCGCCCGCCGGGTAGGGTCGCGACCGGGAACAACCCGGAAGAAGAAGCCGAAACGGATCCCTCGGGCCTCCCTGAGGTGGAGGTGGGAGGCGCGGGCGTCTTCCCGATCCACGCAGCTTCCGGAGTGGGGTACGGGTTGGGGTTGGCTGGTAATGCTCACCGGCACAAGCCAGGTGGCTGGCTACCCTCGGTTCGGTACCTCGTCGAGGAGCTCGGAGCCGATGTAAACGCCCGCGACTACAACGGGCTGGCTCCGCTCCACAACGCAGCCGCCCGTGGAGATGTGGAGCTGATCACCTACCTCGTGGAGCAGGGGGCCGACGTGACCCTCGTGACACGTCGAGGGCAGACCACGGCCGATATGGCGAACGGCCCGGTTCAACGCGTGACGGTCTTTCCCGAGGTCGTGGCCATGCTGGAGCGGCTCGGCTCAAAGAACAACCACAATTGCGTGTCCTGTCAGTAACCGCGCTCGCTCACACACGCCGTAGGCTGCGCTACGCGGCGCACGTTGCTGCGATGTGTGCGGTCGCCGCCTGCACCGCCGAGACCTCGGCACCCCCTCAGCTCTCCGAAGGCCTGTCGATCGCCGGGCTCGCAGAGACGGTCTGGGTCGAAGAGTTCGACCTTTCCCCGGATGGCGAAGTCATCGTCTTCAAGGCGGCGACCCTCGGGAGCTACGACCTCTGGACGGTTCCGACGCGCGGTGGAGCTCCCACCCGTCTTACCGAGATGCCGGGCCGGGAGATGCGGCCAAGGTACAGCCCGGACGGATCGTGGATCGCTTTCGAGGCGGACGAAGGTGGCACCGACGTCCGCGACATCTTTCTGGTCGAGGCCGGTGGGGGAGAGCCGATCCGGGTGACGGATCACCCGCTGCAAGACGCGAACGTGTCGTGGTCCCCCGACTCGCGTACCCTCTACTTCAACACGGGCGAGTGGTTCGACGGGGCGATCGCGGCGTACGACGTAGCGGGCGGTGACCTTCGGAGGGTCGGGCCCGGCGGCTCCGGGACGTTGTCGCCGGACGGAACGACCTTCGCGTACGTCGGCAACACGAAGCCGAACGACGACGACCAGAGCAATTCCGACATCTGGCTCCGTGGAGCTCGTGGGGGTGAGCCCCGCCTCCTGACACCGGGCACCTTCGACGCCATGGACGTCGAGCCGGCATGGTCGCCCGACGGAGAGCGGCTTGCTTTCATCTCCGATCGGAACGGCTTCAACAACTTGGGCGTGATCGACATCGCGACGGGGACGGCCACGATGCTCCTCGTCGAGAACGTCGAGCACTCCGAACCGCGATGGTCTCCGGACGGTCGCTGGATCTCCTTCACCAAGAACCTCGACTACGACTACCACATCTTCCGAATTCCGGCCGGTGGAGGAGAGGCAGAGCAACTCACGAGTGCTGGAGGTGTGAACGGCGGCTCGCGGGCCGCGGGTCAGACGCGGGGTGGCCACCGATGGCATCCGTCGGGCACCCAGATCGTGTACACGCACTCCGACCCTTCGCGCACAGGAGACCTTTGGAGCGTCGATCTCTCGGATCTCGAGACTCGGCAGCTAACGAACCACCAGAGCTCCGAACTACCCTCTGCGGATGACTTCGTGTGGCCCGACTTCATCGAGTACGAGGGGTACGACGGGCTCGAGGTCGCGGGACTCGTCTACAAACCGGAGGGAGCCGTCGCGGGGGAGCCTCGTCCAGGACTCTTCTTCTTCCGTGCCAACTCGAACGGGCAGCATCCGAAGCAGTGGCATCCGTACATCCAATACTTCGTGAGCCGCGGCTACGTCGTCTTCGCTCCGAACTTCCGGGGGAGCACCGGGCGCGGGAAAGCGTACCGGCAAGCCGTACATACCCACGGGGGGGACCACGACCTCGAGGATGCCTTCATCGGAATGGACCTTCTGGCCGAGCAGGGCTGGGTCGATCCCGACCGCGTGGGCGCCTTCGGGGGGTCGACCGGTGGCTTCTTCACGTCGACGGCGGTGACGAAGGACCCATCACGCTTCCGGGCCGGGGTCGTCTGGTACGGATCGACCGATCTCGTGACGCTTTCGACGTACGGCTCGATGGAGGGGTGGAACCGGTACCTCATTGGCGGTTCTCCCATGACGAACCCGCGAAACTACTACGAACGATCGATTGCCTACCACGCGGACACCGTCGATGTCCCCTTGCTCTTCCTCTACGCTCAAGGGGATGGGGCGGCCCGCTTCCAGCAGATCGAGATGTACGGGATGCAGGCCGAGATTCACGGCAATTGGTACGACTGGGTCGTCTATGGCGGCGAGCCACACGGGTGGTACCACTGGCGCCCCGAGAGTGTGAGGCAGTCTCTCACCATCATGGACGACATGTTCTCCGCGTTCATCGCCGACGAGCCCCGGGACGTGAAGGAGCGCGCAGCGAGTCAGCGTGAGGGAGTCACATTCTCACGCAACCCGACGATCGATCTTTGGAACTCGCTTACAAACGGGATGCCCCGCCGCTAACCGATCTCTCCGAGGTACTTCTCGGGGATCGGGTGGTCGGCGCTCTCGGCCTGCCAAAAGACGGACACCACCCACCACCGCGTCCCGTCGAACATCAGCTGGAACGAGTTGATGCCTCTCTGGAAGGGTTCCGTGTCGGCGCGGCTGCGGAACGAAACGTAGGTGCTGAAGACGTGCGCGATGTTCCCGAACTGCTCCGTCTTCCGACCTACCTCGGCCTCGACGAATCCGTTGGCTTCGATGCTGTTGCCGGCCTGCTCGACCCAGCTCTGAGGGGTGAGGATCGCGCGCCCCCAGGCGCCGTCGGGCCCAGGACCGGTCGGAGAGAGGGTGGCCCCCTCCAAGAAGAGTGAGTGCCACCGATCCCAATCTCTCTTCTCCCCGGCATCGCCCGAAATGACGTCGTACACGGCGGTAACGATCGCATCGATCGAGGAGACGTCGGCGGGGTCGGCGGTTTGGGCTGAGAGTGCGGTCGGAGCCGTGCCGAACGTGGTGAGCACGGAGAGGGTCACTAGACTGAGCGCGCAGGTGCGGGCAGAGGTCATGGGGCGACTCGAGGTAGGAGAAGAGGCGTTTCACCGAAGGCGGGAAGGGGCCCGACGCTCGAGCTCCCGTGAACACCTACGCAGCAGGTCGGACGCTCGTTCCACGGATAGGGTTGAGTCCGTCCACCGAGGGGTCCACGTTTACGGATGGCTTCCGCCGACACCCCTCTGATGCAGCAGTGGCGCGACGCGAAATCGCGCCACCGCGACTCGCTACTCTTCTTCAGAGTCGGTGACTTTTACGAGCTTTTTCACGGCGATGCGGAAGAGGGTGCTCGCCTGTTGGGGCTGACCCTGACGTCACGAAACAACGGCGCGGCTGCGCGGGTCCCGTTGGCTGGAGTCCCTGCGAAGGCGCTCGACGATTACCTGTCTCGTCTCGTGAAGCTGGGCAAACGGGTGGCGATCTGCGATCAGGTCGAGGACCCCGCACAGGCGAAGGGGATCGTGCGGCGCGAGGTGACCGAGACGGTGACCCCGGGGACCGTATTGGCCGACGGACTTCTCGTCGAGCGGCGCAACAACTTCCTCGTGGCCGTCGTGCGGGACGATAGCGGCGATTGCGGTGTCGCCGCGCTCGACGTCTCGACGGGAGAGATCGCGTTGCGGGGGGTGCCGAAGGGAGAGCTCCGTGCGGAGCTCGGACGAATGGAGCCGTCGGAGCTTCTTCTCCCCAGGACGCTGGCCGAGGACGAGGGGGTGACGGCCGCCGCGTCCGCCTCGGTGCCACGGACGCTCCGCGACGACTGGATGTTCGAGGAGGACGTCGCTCGCGAATCGTTAGCCCGCGCGTTCGACGTGCACTCGCTGGAAGGGTTCGGGATCCAACCCGGCGACGGTGCGTTGGTTCGTGCGGGAGGCGCCCTCATCCAGTATCTAGCCGAGATCCGACCCGGGGGAGTCACGCACCTCCAACCCCTGAAGGTCGTGCGACCCGGTCACACGATGCTTCTCGACGAGATGACTCGGCGGAACCTCGAACTCATCGAGCCCTTGAGGGCCGGGGAAGAGGGCGGCACCCTGCTCGATGTGCTGGACGAGACCGGGACCGCGATGGGCGCCCGACTGCTTCGTCGGTGGATTCTCGAACCGCTCGTGCACGCCGAAGGGATCTGGGAGCGACAGGAGGCCGTTCGCGACCACGTCGAGAATCCGACCCTCCGCGCGAAGATGCGCGAATCGCTGAGCGGCATCCGAGATCTCGAGAGACTCGCCGGTAAGATCGGGACGCAGCGGGTCGGGCCCCGGGACCTCTCCGCGATGCGCTCCTCCCTCGCGCGACTGCCGGCGATTCGCGAGGCCACAGAAGGGGCGGCGGCTGAGTTGGTCCGCCGGCTAGGCTCTGAGCTCGACCCCATGCCAGACATGGTCGAGCTCCTCGAGCGGGCCCTCGCCGACGAGCCACCCGCGGCACTTCACGAAGGTGGAGTGATCCGGGATGGGTGGTCCGACGAACTCGATGACTTGCGGCGCACCCGCGATGGAGCACGCGACTTCATCGCCAGCCTGCAAGTCCGTGAACGCGAGCGGACCGGGATTGGTTCGCTCAAGGTCGGCTTCAACAAGGTGTTCGGATACTATCTGGAAGTCACCAAGGCCAACCTCGACAAGGTTCCAGACGACTACGTCCGGAAGCAGACGCTTTCCAACGGGGAGCGCTACTTCACCCCGGAGCTGAAAGAGTGGGAGGAGAAGGTCTTCGGCGCCGAGGATCGGATCGGGCGCCTCGAGGTCGAGCTCTTCTCCGATATCCGCGAGCAAGTCGGTGCCTCGGTTGCACGACTCCAGGACGGGGCGGGCCGCGTCGCTGCTTTGGACGTTCTCGGGACACTGGCCGAGGTGGCGGTTGGGCGCGGGTACGTGCGGCCGGAGGTGCACTCGGGCTTCGCGCTCGAGGTTGCGGCCGGTCGACATCCGGTCGTGGAGACGATGATGCCGCGCGAGGAGTTCATCCCGAACGATCTCGTTCTGGACGAAGACGGATTCATGGTTGTGCTGACCGGTCCGAATATGGCCGGAAAGAGCACCGTGCTTCGACAGATCGGGCTGATCCAACTCTTGGCCCAGATTGGCTCCTACGTCCCTGCGACTTCGGCACGACTTCCGATCGCCGATCGTATTTTTACTCGTGTCGGAGCTTCGGACAATTTGGCTCGTGGGCAGTCGACGTTCATGGTCGAGATGAGCGAGACCGCCGCCATCATCCATGGGGCCACGGAGCGCAGCCTAGTGCTGCTCGACGAAATCGGGCGAGGGACGTCGACGTACGACGGCGTCTCGATCGCGTGGGCTGTGACCGAGCACGTCCATGAGCACATCGGAGCGAAGACGGTTTTCGCGACGCACTACCACGAGCTCACCCAACTCGGAGATCTTCTCGGTGGGGTGAAGAACATGAATGTGTCGGTGCGGGAGGTCGGTGAGCGGATCGTCTTCTTGCGTACCCTGGCCGAGGGCGGCGCCGATCGATCGTACGGGATTCAGGTCGCTCGACTCGCCGGGCTCCCTGACGGGATCGTCTCTCGAGCGAAGGAGCTTCTCGCGGAGTTGGAGGGTACGCACTCGAGTGGCGGCGAAGGGCTCGGGAGACACGGATCGAACCGACCTGCGTCCGAGCCACCTCCGGACCAGCTCTCGATGTTCCATGTAGAGCATCCGATGGTGCGAAGACTGAAGGCTCTGGACCCGGACGATTTGAGTCCGAGAGAGGCTCTGAAGATCTTATACGAGCTTGGCAGCGTGACTCGACGAGGGGAGGACGGTTGAAGCGAGACGGACGCTGGACTCACGCCCGACGCATGCAGTCCATGTGTGGACTGACCCTGGTGGCGACGTTGACCGCATGTCAGCCCGAAACACCCGTTGAACAGCCGCGCCCTCTCGGAGAGGTCACCATCGACTACCCGCTGGATCTATGGGATCAGAATGTGGAGGGTGAGACCCTGCTGCGGATTCTGGTCGGTGATGCTGGCGGTGTGGACAGTATCGAGGTCCTCGAGTCGTCCGGTCACCCTTCCTTTGACTCGGCCGCCGTAGAAGGAGCCCGTGAGCTTCGTTTCGCTCCAGCCCGTCTGGAAGATGGAAAGCGCGTCGAAGTCTGGGCCGAAGTTCCGATTCAATTTTCCAAACGTCCGCCGGTGGACTCCCTCAACTTGTCCTCGGCTTCGGAGGAGCGCTGATGCCGCCTCGTCATACCCGTCCCTATGAGAGCGTGTTAGAGCTCATCGGATGGACGCCGATGGTACGGCTCCGCGCGGTGACCGACGGATCCCGGACCCCCGTGTACGCGAAGTGCGAGTTCATGGGGCCCGGGGGCTCGATCAAGGATCGAATTGGGTTGGCGATGATCGAGGCGGCCGAGGCGGACGGGTCGCTCCAGCCTGGCGGCACTGTCGTCGAAGCCACCGGTGGGAACACGGGGCTGGCCCTCGCGATGGCGTCGTCGCTCAAGGGTTATCGGTGCATCTGCACGATGCCCGATAAAATGAGCAGTGAAAAGGTGAAGCTCCTTCGCGCGTTCGGCGCCGAAGTCGTGATCACGCCGACCGCAGTACCTCCGGATCATCCCGACCACTACTTGCAGAAGGCGCGGAGCATCGTGGCGGAGACCCCGGGTGCCGTGCTCGCCAACCAGTTCTACAACGAGGCGAACCCGAACGCTCATTATGAGACGACCGGGCACGAGATTTGGGAGCAGAGTGAGGGGAAGGTGACCCACTTTGTGGCTTCGGCCGGGACCGGAGGGACGATCACCGGGGTCGGGCGCTACCTTAAAGAGAAGAACCCGGAGGTGCAGATCATCGGCGTCGATCCTTCCGGGTCGATGATCGCCCCGTACTTCAATACGGGCGAGAAGGTCGAAGGCCACCCGTACAAGGTGGAAGGGATCGGGAACGACAAGATTCCAGGGAGCCTCGATCTCGACACCGTGGATGAGTACCGGAGTCACGGAGACGGCGTCGCCTTCCGGATGGCGAGGCGTGTGTCGCGTGAAGAAGGACTCTTCGCCGGTGGGTCCGCGGGTCTGTTGGTCCACACGGCGGTCGAGGTCGCGAAGGAGATCGACGATCCCGACGCCTTCGTCGTGACGCTCATCTGTGACTGGGGTGAGCGATACCTGAGCAAGTTGTACGATGACGACTGGATGAGGGAGAACAGCTTCCTCGAGCGACCGCGGGCATC
Organism: Longimicrobiales bacterium; assembly: GCA_965223235.1. Taxonomy (GTDB): domain Bacteria; phylum Gemmatimonadota; class Gemmatimonadetes; order Longimicrobiales; family Gaopeijiaceae; genus UBA2589. The sequence continues at coordinate 163,779 of CBDCVV010000005.1, read as the reverse complement.
GACGGTCTCCGAGGCGATTCGAGACAAAGACAGTCGAGTCGATGGGATCGTGTCGGTCGAGCCGACGACGCCGGTCCGGATCGCTCTGTCCGCGATTACCGCTCACGACATCGGCCAGCTGCCCGTGGTGCGCGGTGAGGAGTGCGTCGGATCCATCACGGAGTCAAAGCTCATGGCTCAAATCATCGATGACCCCACCATCCTCGATCGGCCGGTCGAGTCGATCATGAGCGCTCCTTTCCCGGTCATCGAGGGCCATGTCGACGCTTCCCGCGTCCGGCCGCTCCTGAGCCGGGACAGCGCTGCATGCCTCGTGCGGGAAGATGGGGCGTTGATCGGGATCCTGACGCGTTACGACGTCGTCCAGGCGCTGACTGCGTGAGAATCGCCGTCCTGCTCGGCGGTACCTCGGACGAACGGGATGTCTCGCTCGCCTCAGGAGTCGAGGTCGCGCGGGCGTTGCGCGAGGCCGGGCACGATGTCGTCGCGGTCGACACGACACGCGGAGCTCTCGAGGTGTCGGATGAGCGTCGTATGCTGGAGGAAGGGGTGGGGGTTCTGCCCCCTGCCGGAGGCGATCTAGCCAACCTCGACGAGAGCCACACCGTGGCTTTGACTCGGAACCCCGACTTCTCGGATATCGATCTCTTCTTCCTGGCTCTCCACGGAGGTTCCGGAGAAGACGGAACGATTCAAAGTCTTCTCGACGTGGCCGGTGTCGCCTACTCGGGGAGTGATCGCCTGGGCTGCTCGTTGGCGATGGACAAAGAGGTGACGAAGCGATTGCTACGAGACGCGGGCATTCCGACCCCGGAGTGGCTAGTCGGGCCTCAGCGAGCGGAGGATGTCGCGAACGTTCTCGGCCTCCCCGTCATCGTCAAAGCAGCCAACGGAGGGTCGTCTCTTCGGTTGATGCTGGCCCGCGATCGCGCGGCCCTCGATGCCGGGGTCGAGGAGAGCATGGAGTGGGACGACGTCGTGCTCTTCGAACGATACCACCGCGGGCGGGAGTTCACGGTGGCTGTACTCGGCGACCGGCCCCTCCCGGTCGGCGAGATCGTGCCTGAGCACGAGATCTTCGACTACGAGTGCAAGTACCAAGCGGGGAAGGCGACCGAGATCTTCCCAGCCGACATACCGGACGATCTCGCCGCCGAGCTCCAGCAGCTCGCGCTGCGCGTCCACAAGGCGCTACGGCTCCGGGACCTGTCGAGGGTCGACTTCATCGTGGACGAGGAGGGGGCGCCGTGGTGCCTGGAGGCGAACGCCCTGCCTGGGATGACGGCGAACAGCCTAGTGCCCAAAGCCGCGCTCGCCGCCGGAATCTCCTTCCCCGAGCTTTGTGATCGAGTGGCTCGACTCGCCATGCAGCGAAAAAGGGGCCATTCTACATCATAGATCTCGGGTCACAGGAACCTCGCCTCCGGCGAAGGGGTTCGACGTGAACCCGCCCGAACCGTACCGCCCGCACGCGACGCGCTCATGAGCTACCAGAGCGGATCAGCCTTCAATTCCTTCGGGATCGGCCTCAAGCCGACCCCGATGGTCAAGCGCTTGCTGATTGCCAACGCCGTCGTGTACGCGATCCAGGTGATGCTGCCACAGGCGTTCGTGATGGACTGGTTCGCCTTCCAGCCGCAACGGATGATTCTGAGGCCGTGGGGACCGTTTACGTACATGTTCCTGCACGGGGATCTCTGGCACCTCGCTGGGAACATGCTCTTCCTCTTCTTCTTCGGGCCCCCGCTCGAAGGTCGTTGGGGTGGGCGTGAATTCCTCCGCTTCTACCTAGTCTGTGGACTCGGTGCTGCCGCGCTCAGCCTCGTCTTCATGCCGGCTTCCATCATCGGAGCCTCGGGCGCGGTGTATGGGGTGCTGTTGGCCTTTGCGATGAATTGGCCGAACGCCCCGATCTACGTCTTCGGAATCTTCCCCGTGTTGGCCAAGTACCTCGTGGCGTTCATGGGCGTCGTGGCACTCCTCGGCGCGACGAATTCGACGCAGGGGGGCGGAGGGATCGCCCACTTCGCGCACCTGGGTGGGCTCGTGGCCGGATACCTGTACCTCAAAGCCGACTGGCGGGCCGGCAAGGCTTTCGAGGGGCTCAAGAAGAAGGCCCGCACCAAGCGACGCATGGCGATCGTACCCGGTGACGAAGGGGCGGCGGAGGCGACTGAGTCGGCTGGCAGTCGTGGGAGCGGCCGGGACGAAGCTGGGTTGTACGATCAAGTCGACGCCGTTCTGGACAAGATTTCCGCAGAGGGTATGTCGTCGCTGACTCCCGATGAGTTGGCGCTTCTGGACAAGGTGTCGAAGAAACACCGGGCCAACTGAGGCTGCCCTCGACACGTTTTGCTTTCGACGAGCAGAAGGAAGACGCACCTTCGTACGTAGAACTGTGGACTGACGGAGGCGTGGCCATCTTGCTCGACCCCTGTCAGGCTGAGGCACTCCGGGGCGATTTCCGCACTGCATGGAGGTGATCGATGGCGGGTAGCATGGGAAACAGCGTCGCGCTGATGAAGGCGAGCTTGAATGTGCTCAAGCTCGACAAGGAACTGCTCGTCTTTCCGCTCATGTCGGGGATCGCGAGCATACTGGTTATCGCGAGCTTCGTGGCACCCATGGTCATGACGGGTGCGTGGGAAGTCTTTGAGGCCGGTGGAGCCAGTTATGGCGCGATGGCGCTAGCCTTCGGCTTCTACGTCGTCATGTACACGGTGACATTCTTCTTCAACTCGGCGCTCGTCGGTGCCGCCCTCATTCGGCTCGACGGTGGTGACCCCACGGTGAGCGACGGGCTCAGCATCGCCTCCAAACGAATGGGGTCGATTATCGGCTATGCGGTCGTGGCCGCGACCGTAGGCATGATCTTGAAGATGATCTCGGAGCGGGGCGGACCGATCGCCAAGATTGCGTCGAGTCTGGGTGGGGTCGCTTGGACGCTCGCGACGTACCTCACCGTTCCGGTGCTCGTCACCAAGAACATCGGGCCGATCGACGCCATCAAAGAGAGTGGGCACATCTTCAAGCGCACCTGGGGCGAGAACGTCGCGGGGAACATCGGCCTTAGCTGGGCGATGAGCCTCGTGTTTATCGGTTGGTTCGCCGTGACCGCCGGTGTGGCTTGGCTTGTCTCGATGTTCTCGGTGGGCGCCGTATGGGCCGTCATGGGAATCGGCTTCGTTGGGGTGCTCTTTCTGATGCTCCTCGGGCAGGCGCTCGGCGGGATCTACACCGCAGCTCTGTACCGATTCGCGATGACCGGCGACGCCGGCCAATTCGACTCGGCGATTGTAGGGAACGCCTTCCGACCCAAGTAAGACCTGCCTTCCCCGGCTTCAGCGCAGCGAGTAGGTCCTTGCTTGCAGAGCGATTCCGAGCCGCCTAGAATCGACATCCCCTAGGGGCTGGGCGCCTTGCGCCCGACGGGACCATACAGAGGCCCGCGACCGACCCTTCGGGGATCGGTCGCGGGCCTCGATTCATCTGCACTCGGAGGAGCCTGGCTATGGCGTCGGCCAAAGAGTACCCCACGGACCGCATCCGCAACGTCGCCGTCCTCGGACACGGGGGCGCAGGAAAGACCACGCTGATCGAGGCCCTCTGTTTCGCGTCGGGGACGTCCAAGCGGCTCGGCAAGGTCGACGACGGGACCGCGCTGACGATGCACACTCCAGAGGAGCATGCCCACGAGATCTCGATTCAGCTGACCCCGGCGTACGCCGAGCACATGAACACAAAGATCAATCTGCTCGACACTCCCGGGTATCTCGACTTCACAGGAGATGCCCTCTCCGCGGTTCGGGTTGCTGACGCAGCGATCATCGTCGTGAGCGCCACCTCAGGCGTCGAAGTCGGAACCGAGAGGGTGTGGGAGTACTGCGAGGCCCGTGGGATCCCCCGGATCTTCTTCGTGTCGATGATGGATAAGGATCACGCCGACTTCGACGGCGTGTTCGGCCAAATCAAGAGTCGACTCACCGAGAGCGCACTACCCGTGGAGATCCCGATCGGGGCAGGCGACGACTTCCGCGGGATCATCAACCTCTTCTCCGAGAAGGCACACGTCTACAAGCCGGGCACCACCAAAGGCGAGTACGACGAAACCGATATCCCGGACGAGCTGAAGGAGCAGGAAGCCCAGTGGGAGACCGAGCTCCAAGAGACGCTGGCCACGACCGACGAGAACCTCCTCGAGAAGTATCTCGAGGGCGGAGCCATCTCTCGCGAAGAGGCGATCGAGGCGATGGCGCTCGGTATGGCGCGCCAAGAGGTATACCCAGTTTTCTGTGGCTCCGCCGACAAGACGTACGGGGTGCAGGCCCTTCTCAAGAAGATCGTCGAGCTATGCCCCAACCCGGCCGAAGCGAAAGTCGAGGTCGTTGACGGAGTCGAGTACGCGGCTGATGACAACGGCCCGGTTACGGCCCTCGTATTCAAGACGGCGGCCGAGCCGCACGTGGGCGAGCTGTCCTACTTCCGGATCTTCTCGGGGCAGGTTTCCAACGGAGCGACGCTCTCGAACGCCTCCGACGGACAGTCCGAGAAGCTGAATCATCTGAGCATCTCGATGGGGAAGGATCGCTTCGAGGTCGGCACCCTTCACGCTGGAGACATCGGCGTGGTCGCTAAGCTCAAACACACGCATACCAACGACACGCTATGCGACTCGGGGAAGCAGGTCGCCCTCGCCCCCATCGACTTCCCGAACGCAGATATTTCGATCGCGATCAGGGGTGCGACCCGGGGTGACGAAGACAAGCTCGGCGAGGTCCTCCCCAAGCTCCACGAGGAAGACCCGACCTTCTCTGCATCCTTCAACCCTGAACTCCACCAGACGATTGCTCGTGGCGTCGGCGAGCTTCACCTCGATGTGCAGTTCGAGCGGATGCTGCGGAAGTACGGGGTGAAGGTCGAGACCGAGCAGCCGCGTATCGCCTATCGCGAGACGATCACGAAGACCGCCGAGGGCCGTGGTCGCCACAAAAAGCAGTCGGGTGGTCGTGGGCAGTTCGGTGACTGCTGGATCCGGATGAAGCCCCAGCCCAGGGGAGCCGGTTACGAATTCGTGAACTCGATCAAAGGCGGCGTCATTCCGGGGAAGTACGTGCCCTCCGTCGACAAGGGCATCCGGGAGGCTGCCGGAAAGGGTGTGGTCGCTGGTTTCCCACTCGTCGACTTCGCAGCCGAGTGCTACGACGGGTCGTATCACGCTGTGGACTCCTCTGACATCGCCTTCAAGCTTGCTGGCTCTTCGGCCTTCAGGGATGTCGCCGAGAAGTGCCGACCGATCTTGCTGGAGCCTGTTGTCGAAGTCGCCGTCACCACGCCGGACGAGTATGTCGGCGACATCATGGGAGACCTCACGTCGCGGCGCGGAAAAGTGCAAGGAATGGATCCGAGCAACGGGCGGACGACCGTGCGAGCCCTAGTCCCCGAGTCCGAGCTATACAAGTACGCGGCGACACTCCGCTCCATCACCCAGGGCAGGGCCCACCACTCGCGCACGATGGCAGGGTATGAAGAGGCGCCGGATCACGTGGCGCAGAAGGTGCGGTCGGAAAGGGAGGCGGCGGCGCACTAATCGTGCCCGGGCGCCCTTCGGTAACCCTGAGTGGTTGGGGCTCGGCGACTCAACACTCTTGGAGGGGGGGGCGAAAGCTGCGTACACTTGAAATGGTACGCCCGCTGCGCCCCAAAGGATCTCAGTGCTCCACCACCTAAAGCTCGTGCAGGAGCTCCTGACGAGTCGGGAGCGTGCCCAGGTTCTCCTCCTGGGATGTGCTATGCTCGTTGCCGGAACCCTCGAGTTTTTGGGGGTCGGCTCGGTTCTCCCGTTCATGCGAGTGGTTGCCGACCCGAGTGTGGTATACGCTCCCGGGCCGCTCGGACAACTCTACGAGTTGTCGGGACTCGAGTCGCCTCGCGCCGCCGTCGTCGCGACGGGCCTCCTTCTCTTGGCCGCGATCATCGCGAACAACGCCTTCAACGCGGCAATGGTGTGGATGATCTCGAGGTGGGGTTGGGGCTTGAACCACCGGATGTCGGTCGATCTCCTGGAGCGCTACGTACGACGGCCATACGAATTCTTCCTCGGCCGGAACACAGCCACCCTCTCCCGGACGCTACTCGCCGAGGTGTCGACGGTGGTTTCGGGAGTGCTCATCCCAGGTATGGCCGTCGCGGCGCGCTCCGTAGGAGTGTGCATGATCATCGGACTCCTCGCGTGGGCCGATCCCGTCCTCGCGCTCTTCCTGGCGGTGTCGTTTGCCGGAGGGTATGCGGCTGTCTACGCGGGTCTCCGTCGTGGGCAGCGAGAGCGGGGTCGGGAGCGTTTCGAACACAATGGGGCTCGATATCGGGTCGCTAGTGAAGCTCTCCAGGGTATAAAGGAGGTAAAGGCACTCGGCCGGGAGGATGAGTTCGTTCGGCGGTTCTCGACACCGTCCGCGCGCTTCGCTGGGGTGTCGTCCCAGCACCAGATCGTTTCAGCGGTGCCCCGCTATCTGCTCGAGACGGTCGCCGCTTCCGCCATCGTTGCCATGGTTCTCATTAGTTCTCGGGGCGAGACTTCGGTCACGGCGGCCCTCCCGACCCTCAGCCTTTTCGTCTTTGGAGCGTATCGGCTGATGCCGTCGTTGAACGCGATCTTCCGAGGTGTAGTGGCTCTTCGGTTCAACGCGCCGGCGCTCGAGGCCCTCCACTCCGATTTTTCGCTCGGTGTGAGTGCCCTGCACCCTGAAGCGCTGGTGAGGGAGCAAGGACCCAGTATGTCGGCAAGTCCTCCGGACATTGAAATTCGGGACGTTTCTTTCCGGTACCCCGGAGCGGACGTGGACGCTGTGCGTCACTTAGACCTGCGGATCCCGGCGGGTCAAACGGTGGGTTTTGTGGGTCGGACCGGTGGGGGGAAGACGACTATTGTCGATCTTGTGCTCGGTCTCCTTCAGCCGACACAGGGGGTCGTGGTCGGTGGTGGCGTAGCCATATCGCCGCTCTCCGCGGAACGTTGGAGAGGCCGATGCGGCTATGTGCCTCAAGACGTGTTCGTGAGTGATGACACGGTGGCAGCAAACATTGCCTTCGGGATACCAACCGACGAGCGCATCCCCGAGAGCGTGGAGGCGGCCGCGCGCGCGGCGCAGATTCACGACTTCATCGAGGGCCTGCCCGATGGTTACGATACCGTTGTTGGGGAGCGCGGCATCCGGATGAGCGGTGGGCAGCGCCAGCGGCTCGGAATCGCCCGGGCGTTGTATCGGCGCCCCGAAGTACTGGTTTTCGACGAAGCGACCAGCGCTTTGGACGGCCTCACGGAAGCCGCTGTTCTCGACACCATGTACGGACTTGGTGGCGGCCCCACGCTTCTAGTGATCGCTCACCGACTCACGACGGTGCGGGCGTGTGATGTGATCTACATGCTGGAGGCCGGAGAGGTCGTAGCGAGCGGGTCCTACGATGAGCTGATCAAGGGTCATGATGGGTTCCGCGCCATGGCGGAAGGTGTTTCAGCTTACCCGGCCGGAGAGAGTCTCTGAGACGCGACCGACCGCGTTCAAGACCTCGGTTTCAGATACTCCGAAGTCCGCTAGACCGTAGCGGTGTCGACCGTGTTTTCCCTTAGGATTCTCGCGTAGGTACTTGCTGAGTGTTTCATCATGACCGTCGGGGACACGGACGCCAAACCGTCGATAGATTCCAAGGACAGTGTCCACGGGGTCTGCCATGAAGTCGGTATAGTGCACGTCGTGGATTGCGCCCTCATGGGCTTTCCGGGCTTCGAGGTACCGCTCAGCGTCGGCGCAGTACAGATCGAGGTGGGCCAGAGAGTGTCTTCGAGTGTCGTACGTTCTACAGCTGTTGGAGTACTGCGCACGGTGAAGACTTAGGATACTCGGGACCCACTCCGTGGGATTGCGGTGCGTCGTGACGATCCGAGCGTTCGGCACTGCGCGGAGGATCTCTCCTAGGTAGCCAGTATGTGAGGGAGCCTTGAGCACCATGGGGCGTCCGGGCCGGACGTGCTGCAGAATGGCCAAGAGATCCCGGTACTCCCGGTATGCAACCTCTGCGTCCCCCCTCTTCAGCTCCTCGGCGTAGGAGTAGAGTGGACCGAGGCCCAGGAAGCGATAGCTGCGGAGCGTGGCCGTGAGGAGGAGAATGCACTCGCTCGGCGCGTCAGGGCGAGCCAGGTGAATGTGATCGAGCGAGCGGCGATACCGACGAGAATACTCGTACCCGAAAAGGGCCTGCTCCCTGCGTCGATCCGTAGCTGAGCTCCCGACGAGTCGCGGAGGGATGGGGCGGACCAACTCCCACAGGGGGAGGGCGTCCATGTCCGGGTGTAGGGCGAGGAGGCGTTGGAGCACCGTCGTCCCCGAGCGCGGCGGGCCGAGGATAATGATGGGCGGCTCGACCGGAGCGGTGAAGATTTCGGGTGAGCGTTTCTTGACTTCGATGTATCGGAGTCGAATGCCTAGCGCCGAGGCGACGGTGAGAAACAGGTTCCGCCGACCTAAATAGGTGAGGTCTGCGGCGCGACCGGACTCGAGAAGGGTATTGAGGAGATGAGGCTGGAAATCCGAACCGAAGTCGTCGAGGTCTGATTCCACGCGGGCCCACTCCATGACCCGATCTGAATCGAAGTGCGTCTCGCGCCGCACCAGGCGCCGTGTGTCTCCAAGAAGATTGGCGACTAAGGCGCGAAAAGAGGGTGATCTGAAGCGATGAGTGTAGGGTTTCATCAAGTTTTTGACTCCAAGCCGGATAGCCAGGGTATGACCTCAGCGAGGAGCAGCCGCCGTGCGACCTCGGTCGAGAACGTATGTTCCGCCGAGGTGAGCATGCGAACCGTGGCCAAGTCTTCGAGGCCCAAGCCGGGAAAGAGGTCGAAGAGCTGAGTGTGGTAGTTGTAGCGGGTGGCGCCAAACGAGGTGATGACGAGCAAGAAGTGGATGCCTCGCCCAGCCGCTGCCTCAAAGCGGGTCGAGAGGTCGGCGTTCTGGAGGGTGTCTTGCCCCTGGAGGACTTCGTTTCGTGCGCGTGAGACTGCGAGGGCACTAACCCTGGCAAGCACCCCGTAGCGACCGGTCAAGAGACGAAGCCACACGCGAGGTCGCCGCAGCGCTCGAACCAGTCGGATGAGGTAGTACCGGCGAGTGCGTTCTAGCGCGGGCGGGTCAATGCCCACGATTCCCACAACTCTCGCGTCACGGTCCATGTACGACAGAGCGTGGTCAGCACCGGCGCACGAACCGTAGACGATGAATCGATGGGCCACGCCCCGCGCCTCCAACGCATCGAACGCGTATTTGATCCCTCGCATCGACTGCTCCGTCTGGGACTCGCGCGTCTCGAGTCCGGCGCTGTCTCCAATGGATGGCAGGTCGATCCTGAATGCGGCTATCCCCTGTTCAGCCGCCGCTCGAGCAAGCCGAACATGGAGTCGGTTCGGGCCCGGTCGATGCACGATACCTGCATTCACCAAGACCATGGCTAGGCCGCGCGGGTTCGGTCGGACCGGTTCCGTGAGCACGCCGACGAGGCACGCGCCAGGCCCAAAGGCAACGACCGACTCGATCAAGGTTTGAACCACTCGCAAATCTGGGCGATCGCCCCCGTAGGAATCCGTCCGGATCCTAGAGCGACATCTTCCAACCAAGGTGATGGCTCGTCCAGCGTGACGAATGTCGGATTATCTCGGATCGTGAGTGGGGCGGACTCCTCCGCCAAGGCTGTGTGGAGCACCAGAGTCGAATCTTTCGGCACGGACCAGCTTGCGGGTCGGATGCTGACCAGCGAATCCCTGAAGCTCTTCGTTACTACCTGGCCACCTACCTCAGCGAGGTGATCCCGCAGAGCACCTCGGCGACCAGGAGGTCTCACGGCGTCGAGCGCTCGAACCCACGCACTCCCGTTGGTGATCGGGTCCCAAAGTACTAAGCGACCCATCTGCCCTAGATTGCCCAGGCACGTCGTGAGCAGCGTTGCGCCGATGCGAAGCCCGATCGCGCCGACGGTCTCAAGGCCCGTGATCGCTCGTAGCTCAGTCACCGCCTCATCGACGTCGTGCGTCCAGTTGCTGAGATCGGCAGTTTGGGTCTCCCCCCACGAGTCCCCAGTGCCCCGGTAGTCGAAACGGAGGACGTGCCACCCCTGCCGAGCTAATCGAACGGCCAGGACGCGACAGGTCCGATGGGCAAATTCGTACTCGGGACCCCAGGGCTGACAGATCAGGATCTGCCCTCGGGCGGCACCGGGCGGTTCGTGGTGGCACCCGAGCAGTCGATGCTCGGAGCTACCGAAGAAGAAGACGTTCATGGGCCCACGATGCCTTCGGCCGGTGTCAGCTGGCGCAGTGACTTGAAGAAGAGCTCGCGCGGATCGAGTCGTATGCCTGCCTGGCGCTCCAAGATCGCGACAACTTCCATGGCCAACAGCGAGTGACCGCCTAGTTCGAAGAAGTTGTCATGGGGCCCGACCCGGTCGACGTCTAGGAGGGACTTCCAGACATGAGCGATCACCTGTTCGAACTCTCCCTCCAGAACGCCTCCGGTCTCCACCACGGGGGTTCGGGATCGTGCAGCCGGAAGCTGCGAGCGATCGGTCTTGCCGTTCGGCGTCCGTGGTACGGATCCGATGGACGAGAACATGGACGGGATCATGAAGCGGGGCAGGGATTCGGCTAGCCACCGCCGGAGTTCACTGGTTGTCGGGGCGTGCCCCGGCTCTGGGACGAAGAAAGCGACGAGACGGTCGCCCTGGGCGGTGACAACGGCATCTCTCACCCGGGCATGCTCCCTGAGCCGCGCCTCGACTTCTTCGAGCTCGACTCGATGTCCCCGTACTTTGACCTGAGTGTCGAGACGTCCGAGATGCTCAAGAGAACCATCCCTCCGATATCGGGCGAGATCGCCTGTTCGGTAGAGTCGATCTCCAGGCCGGAACGGACTCTCGATAAATCGTTCCGCGGTGAGCTGCGGTTGGTGGAGGTACCCGCACGCCACCCCGTCGCCCCCGATCAAGAGCTCGCCCGGGACCCCGACCGGAACGATTTCTAGCGCGGAGTCGACTACATAGATGCACGTGTTGTCGATGGGCGTACCAATGTCGATCGACGAGCTCGAGGTGATTTCGGCAACCGTGGACCAGACCGTGGTCTCGGTGGGCCCGTACATGTTCCACAAGGCCCCGGATCGGCCGAGCAGTTGGTCTGCGAGCTCACGGGTCAGGGCTTCGCCACCGCAGAAGCAGGTGAGGTCGTCCTTCCCGGCCCAGCCCGCCGAGAGCAGGAGCCGCCATGTGGAAGGAGTTGCCTGCAACACTGTTACGTCGTGGTGATCGATCAGACGGGCGAGCTGGAAGCCGTCCGCCGCTTCGTCCTCGGTGGCGATGATCAGCTTCGATCCCACCACCAGTGGCAAGAAGAGCTCGAGGACCGAGATGTCGAAGGAGATCGTGGTGATCGCGAGCAGCCGGTCCTGGGCCGTCAGCCCAGGTCTCTTCGCCATCGCAGCCAAGAAGTTTGCGACGGCCCCTTGGCGAACCTCGACACCCTTCGGTTGGCCTGTGGAACCCGAGGTGTAGATCAGATATGCGACCTCGTCGGAACCGGGGGCGTGGTCGTCGCCTCGGTCTTCGGAGCCCACGGTCCCGATCGAGTCGATGCGGGGGAGTTCGCCGATCCACGGGAACGCTTCTCGAGCGAACACGGCGGACAGCTTCGCATCAGAGGCCATCCACTCGAGTCGCGTAGAGGGGTAGCTGGGATCGAGCGGTACGTATGCCGCGCCGACGCTCCAGATACCAAGCAAGGTGCTCACTAGGTCTCGGTCTCGAGGAAGGGCGACTCCGACCCGGTCACCAGGGCCCACTCCCCGAGCCCGTAGCTCGTAGGCCACCGCATCCATGGCTTCTGCCAGGCCAGACCAGCTCCAGCTACCGGTGACTCCAACGACCGCGAGGTCTTGCGGGACTCGTTTCGCCCGCTCTCGCACGGCCGAAAGCACCGACGTCAGCGGTGCCTCGGACTCCGTGCGGTTCCACTCGTCCAAGACGGCCCAACGCTCAGCTCGACTCGGCTGTGCGAGGTCCGAAAGCCGCAGGTTGGGATCAGCGATCGCCCGCTCAAGAATCTCTTCGTACTGCTCGAGCATCGCACTTGCGGTGGCTTTGTCGAAGAGCTCGGTCGAGTACACGAGATCGACCGCCTGGCGTCGGGCGTGGATCTCGGGGAACAGCGTTAGATCAAACTGAGCCGAGGGGACTGGTAGGGTGGCGGGCCGTGTGTCGATCCCAGGAAGTCGATGCCGCGCGGTATCGAGCCGGGCGACGTTGAAGAGGACTTGAACAAGCGGCGTCCGGCTCGGATCGCGACTTGGCTTGAGTTCGCGCACGAGGTACTCGAAAGGGATGCTTTGGTGAGCCAGCGCCTCGATCGCAGTGCTCTTCACTCGGTCCAGGGCTTCAAGAAACGAAGGGTTGCCAGAGAGATCGTTCCGGTGAACGAGAGTGTTTACGAAGGTGCCGACGAGCCCTTCTAGGTCTTCGTGGTCTCGGTGGGCCGTGGGGACTCCCACGGCGAGGTCGGTGCGGCGCGTCCGCGAGTAGAGGAGGACCTTGAAGGCCACGAGCAGCACCATGAATTCGGTCGCGCCGCCCCGGACGGCCAGCTCCGAGATACCCGTCAACATTCCGGGTGGGATCGGTATAGACGCTCGTGCTCCCGCGTGGCCGCGGACCGAAGGACGTTGGCGATCTCCCGGGACGTCGAGCGGGATCAACCCATCCAGCTGCGACCGCCAGTACTCCAGCGACTCTGTGCCGGAGCCGTGGCCCGCGTTGTCGCGTTGCCATCGCGCAAAGTCTCGATAGGTGAGCTTTAGCGGGGGGAGGCCAGCTGTCACGGCATTGCTCGAGTAGAGCTGCACCACCTCTGCCAGTAGAATCTCGAACGACGTCTGATCCCCAGCGACGTGATGCATACCCACGGCCAGCAACTCTTCGCTCTCGCCAACTCCGACGCACACGACACGCAGAGGAGGGTCCGTAGCGAGGTCGTACGGTCGGTACAATTCGTCGGTCGCAATCCGGATCGCTTCTGAGGGCGAGGATCCGCGTGGGAGCTCCTCGAACAAGGTCCCGAAGTTGCCCGGGGATCCCACCACTTGGGTGGCCCGTCCGTCCGTCGCCGGAAAACGGCTCCGAAGGATGTCGTGTCGGCGCTCGACCTCTTCCACCGCCTGCAGCAATCTTTCACGGTCGAGGCGACCGGCCATCCAGATCCCGGTCGCGAGATTGTACGAAGTGTCTTCGGGCGAGATTTGCTGGAGGAACCACATCCGTTCTTGCGAATACGACAGGACTCCGTCCGTCTCACCGTAGGCACGGAGCGGGGGAGTCGTCGGCGTTCGCGAAGCCGTCCGAATCCAATCGGCGGTAGCGGCAACGGTCGGTTGTTGTAGCAGACGACTGAGGGGTAGTTCTACGCCAAAGGTCTTTCGCACGCGGGCCACGACCATGGTTGCCGTCAGGCTGTGGCCCCCGAGTCGGAAGAAGTCGTCGTGCACTCCGATGTGGAAACGACCGAGCACCTGGCGCCAGATGTCGACAAGAATCTCCTCTTCAGCGTTCCGAGCGTTGGCCGATGCGGGCGTCGAGCTTGCGGTGACCGTGGCGCCTTCGAGGGCCTGTCGGTCAAGAAGGGCTCGTCGATCGGCCTTGCCGCTCGTGGTCGATGGGAGCTCGGGGAGTACATGCCACTCGGACGGCACCATGTACTCTGGCAGGCGTTCCCGCAGCTCTCGCGCAGCCAGGTCCGGGCGGAAGTCGGTGCTCCCATCGACTAACACGACCCCTGCGACCAGAACTGACCCGTCCTCCTCGTTTGGGCGAACCGCGACGAGAGCCTGACCGATCTCGTCCACACCTTGAAGTGCAGACTCGACCTCGCCCGGTTCGATTCGAAACCCACGAACTTTGACCTGATCATCGATGCGGCCGAGGAACTCGAGAGACCCGTCATGTCGTTGTCGGGCGAGGTCGCCCGTGAAGTACGATGTTTCGCTTTCCGAATCGACCTCTGTCCGGAAACGAGACGCGGTCAGCTCGGGTCTGCCATGGTACCCGAGGGCCACCCCGTCGCCGGAGATCTTGAGCTCACCCGCGAAGCCCAGCGGGAGAGTGTTCCCCTCTGTGTCGACGACGGCCGTCGTCGTGTTGGCGATTGGCTGTCCGAGTCGTATCGGCTGACCCGATTCGACCCTGGCTACCGTCGACCACACCGTCGTCTCGGTGGGGCCGTACATGTTCCATAGCTCGCCCACCTTGGGAAGCAGCTCCTCCCCTAGCGCCCGTGGCAGCGCCTCACCTCCGGACAGGGCCTTCAGCTTGAGGTCCCCTTGCCATCCGTCCATGAGTAAGAGACGCCATCGTGACGGCGTCGTCTGGAGGACCGACACACCCGAGGTCTCGATTCGGCGAGCGAGCTGCACAGCATCACGAGCCTCCGAATCGGAGGCGATCACGACTCGAGCGCCGACCATGAGGGGCAGAAAAAGCTCGAGTGTCGCGATGTCGAACGAGAGTGTCGTAACCGCGAGAAGGACGTCTTCGGGCCCCATGCCCGGTGTCTCACGCATCGAGCCGAGAAGGTTCGACAGGGCGCGGTGGGGTACGCGGACAGCCTTGGGAGTTCCGGTGGAACCGGAGGTATAGATCGCGTACGCCTCGCTCGCGGGATCAGGGTCGACGAGCGTTGCGCGCAGATGGGACAGGTCGTCGACTTCGACGAGAGGCACGGACAGCGCTAGGCGGGCCGAGAGCTCTCGATCGGAGACGAGTGCTCTGGCTTCTGAATCCAGTACCATCGACCGCAGGCGCTCTGGAGGTAGCGCGGGATCGAGCGGCACGAACGAGCAGCCGGCGCCGAGCACACCAAGGAGCGAGGGGATCATGTCGCGACCCCGAGTCAGGAGGATGGCGATACGATCGCCTTCCTCAACCCCTCGCTCCGCTAGAGATGCCGCCACCCGTGCGGCGACGTCCATGACTTCGCGGTAGGAGTAGGTGCCGTCAGGGGCCTCGACAGCAAGGCGCTCCGGCGTGTCGAGTGACTGTTGTGAGATGCGGTGCACCACGGATGTCGGGCTCTCGCGGGCCGGTCCGGTCAACTCGCTTCGAGCTTCCCGTGCGCGCAAGGGCACGCGAGAGATCGCCTGGTCTGGTGACCCCGGCAGGTCTTCCAAGAGGCCCATGAACACATCGGCCCAAGTGCTGACGGTCTTTGAGTGGAGCACGTTGGCATCATACCGCCACGCGCAGCGGAACCGCCCGTCCTCGTGATACACATCCAAGGCCACCGGGAACTGTCCTTCGAGGTGATCGAACGGCACTTCCTCGAGGGCATGGAGCTTCGTGGAGTCGCGCAATTGTGAGAACGATTGGAGATCTTGGAGTGCGAAGAAGGTGCGCACCGGGTGTTCTCGATCCCCTGTCGCCTCCCCCAGAGCCCAAGTGATCCTGGGCAGCGGGTAGTCCTCATAAGGGGCCACGGACCGAAGTCGCTCGCTAATCCGGGTCATCACGTCCGTGTAGGTTGCGTCGCGGAAGTTGCGCATGCGGACCGGGATCACGTTCACCAAATGGCCCAGCACGGGGACGTGCTGTGCAAGGGAGCGACCGTGGACGGGAGTTCCCACGATCAGGTCGTCCGCCCCTGTAAGGCGGTGCAAGAAAATGTGATAGGCCGACAAGAGACCAACGAACGCGGAATGCCCTTGTCGTCGGGTAAACTCGATGACTTTCGCAGTGCACTCCGGGCTGCAATGCCTCGTGACGGTCGCTCCACGCGGCGGTGCCGTGGGTCTAGCAGGCTCATCGAGTGGGAGCGCCAGGTGCGGCGGGCGAGGCGAGAGCTGATCGACCCAAAAGGTGGATGCCTCTTCGTCCATCTCAGTGGTCCAGGACACCTTGTCACGGGCCCAGCCGTCGTACGCGTCACGCTGGGATCGACTGGGAGTGGGCGTATTCCCTGTCGACAAGGCGGCGTATACGTCGGCGATCTCCCGACTGAGCATCTGAAGCGACAAACCATCGAGGACGAGATGGTGGGCCACGATAAGTAGGATCGCCTGGTCGCCGTCGTGGACGAGCGTAACCCGGAAGAGGCTCCCGCCTTCAAGGTCGAAGGGCTCGAGAGCCGTTTCCCTTAGGGCAGTGCGCAGGTCGCTATCCTCGGACACATGGGCATGTGCCATTTGGAACGAGCGGTAACCGACGATGCGACGCACTGGCATCCCCTCGATCTCGGGGTAGTCGGTGCGAAGAGTGTCGTGGCGGTCCACTACCGTTTGCAGGGCCTCCTCGAGGTGCCCTTCGAGGAGGCCACTCGGAAGCCTCGTTGCCAAACCCAGGTTGTATGCCGTTGTTCGAGGGTGCAGTCGCTGAGCGTGCCAGATACCCACCTGATTCGGTGCCATTGCTTCATGTCGCTTCGCGCTCTTCGCTTCGTTTCGAAGGGCGTCGGCGATCTGTGCTCGATGTGCTGCGAGCTCCGACTTCAGGTCAGCTGGGAGGGATCCTCTCGGCGTCCGGAATCGCAAACGCGTCCCTTCCACCCAAAGCTCGATTCCACGACCCCGTACGCGGGCCAGCAGAGCTGCGGTGAAGTCCGGCGGAGGCGACCCGTCGCTCATATTTCACCTTCAGTCCATTCCGCCTCTTCGGACTCCTCCGCGGGCTGCTCGAGAGCCTCCGGAATGCCCTCGGCGAGCGTCTTCGCGAGAGCGTTGGGGCTAAGCGACCCAAAAGGGCCGGGCGGTGGCATGGTGAGCCCCACGCTGGCCTCGAGACGGTGGCGCAGATCAAGTGCCATTAGCGAGTCTAAGCCACTCAATCGAGCATCCTGATCCCGGGGTACGTCTGCTGTCGCGACTCCCATCACCTCCGCGATCTGGCTGCAAATGAGCTCGGCCAGACGCTCTTCTCGCTCTTCGGGATCGGTGGCCGCGAGTTCCTCCAACAAGGCTCGGACGGATCCGGCGTCGACATCGATCTCTCTCTCCAGGGTCTCGACCAGCTCGGATAGAAACGGCTCTACGGTGAGACCTGCTGCAGCTGCGCTCATGTTCGCCCAGTCGAAGGCCGCGATTGTGACCCGGTCCGTTGACTCCCGTAAGTGCTCCTCGAGCACCGACATCGCCGGTTCCGGCGATAGCAACGCCATGCCCGCGTCGGCCATAACCTCCAGTTCCCTCTCCTGCACCACGCCGAGCATCCCGCCTCCACCCCACAGGCCCCATTCGACACACGTCGCGGGCAACTCGAGATCCCGCCGTAAGGCGGCTAGCGCGGGTAGATAGGCATTGGCTGCTGCATACGCACCCTGGGTCGAGCGTCCTAACAGTGCCCCCGCGGAACCAAACAGGACGAATAGGTCGAGCGACCGCTCACACGTGTGCCGGTGAAGGTGCCAACTGCCGGCGATCTTAGCCGCCATCGGTGTCCTAGCGTCCTCTCGGGACAACGTAGACAGGACCTTCCGGTTGATCGCTCCGGCCGCATGGAAGACGCCGGCGAGAGGCATATCGAGTCGGTCGATATCTTCGAACAGTCGATCCACTTGGGCCGACTCGGCGACATCCCCCAAGATCACCTCGACCCGGTGGCCGTCGTTGCGGAGAGACTGAATCCATGCCGATGTGTCACGGTCGGGTGCTCGACGTGCGTTGAGGACCACGAGGCCGGCGCCCTGACGAAAGAGCCAGTGCGCAACCGCGCGACCGATCCAGCCCAAGCCACCCGTTACCAGGTATGCTCCGTCCGGGCGGACAACTTGATCACGGGTCGGTCCGGTGCCGCGGAATGGCTCGAGGCGGGCGAGGTGCCGGTCGCCACCGCGATAGGCCACCCGAGTCTCGTCATCGCCGTGAGCGAGCTCGTCGAGTACGGATTGGAGTGCGGGCTGGCTTGAAGCGGGCTCGAGGTCCAGGACACGGACATCGAGATTCATGAATTCGGACCGAGCCACGGAGAGAAGTCCCCACAGGCATGCGGACTCCAGGCATCGAGGCTCGTTCGTCGAGCTCACATCGGTAGCTCCTCGAGTCAACATCCAAAACGGTCCGTCGAGCACGTCGCGGTTGGCGAGGGCCTTGAGGAAGTCGACTGTACCCTCGACGAGGTCGAGAGCGATCTCCAGCCGCTGGTCACCGCCGCTCGGCGTTGCGGTGTCATACACCCCAGCGGCGTGCACCACCCCACGGAGTCGGTCGACTCCCGCGTCCCGGAGTCCCTCCACGATCTCGGATGCGGATTGATCATTCGAAGGGACGAGATGGGGCGTCCCGCCGAGCTCGGCGAGCGCGCTGGCGAGGTCGGCAGCCAGGGAGTCGTTTCCGTTGACGATCAGCCAGTGTCCGTGCGCGTCGAAGTCGGACGGTGTTGTTGCTCGGCGGTGCCAATAGACCCCGTGGCTCCATTCGTCCTCTGCGATGACTCGATCCGCAATGCGTCGGCGCTCCAGAACGACGTCCTGGAAACGTGCGACCGTGCGGTCCTCAGCGTCAGCGAGAACAACGTCAACACGAAGCTGGTCACCGTGCGGAGTTGAGCGAGCGTACACCTGACTCCCGGAGCCTGCCATGGGCCCGATCCAGCTGCTTCCCACGGAAACGAGCGAGACTTCCCCTCCAGGCGTGTCCTCATCCAGGGTATCGACTGCCCGCGCCGTCTGGAACACGGATTGGAGCAGAGCCGGATGCACCGTGTACTGGTTTGATTCGTGGCTGAGGGCGTCCACTAGGCGGACTTCGGTCAGAGCTTCGCTTTCGCCCACGGAGAGCCTCTGAATCGGCTTGAAGAAGTCGCCTAGTCGTAGGCCTTCTGCCTTGAACACGTCGTACAGCGTGTCGGCCGACACGTCCAGGGAACAGCGCTCTCGGAGGGCAGACCAATCGAGGTCGGATAGCTCATGGTCGCGGCGCTGGTGCCCGGAACGTCGCACGGTAGCGGAGAGATGGGTGATCCATCGTGGGTTCCCGGACCCGGAGCGGGCGATGCTCACCACGCGCGCCTTGGCGAGGCCTTCTGCTCCATCCGATAAAATGACCTGGCAGATTCGTCCGTCCTTCTTCGGGATCGCCAGCGGCGCGTCGAAGCGGAGGTCTTCGATGATGAAGTCCTGCCAACGAAGACCGTGTCGGGCGCCGGCGTGTGCCATCTCGACCAGAGCTGCCTCGGGAACGAAGTAGTTCGACCGCACCCGATAACTACCGAGGAAACGAGGCTGCGACGGGAGCAACAGAGATTGAAAGGAGACGCCGTGCAGGTCTGGAGACCTCAGCCGAGTCCCCAAGAGCGGGTGTTGGACGTCATCGGTCGGCCGCACCGCCACAACACCACGGCCGACCTCGAATCCCGTGCCGTCCGTGGGGTACCAATGACGTCGACGTTGGAACGGATAGTTCGGCAAGGTCGCTACGCGACCATCCTTGTCCGTGGGGACGGAGTGCCAGTCGAGGTCGTGACCGGCTTCGTACATGGCCGCTGCCGCCTCCAGAAGCTGACGCTCATCCGGTTGCCCACGCCGCAACGAGGGGACGAGCAGCCCACCGGCTCGGGAGAGATTGAGGCCGGCCATACCGAGGAGGGTCGGATGCGGACCGATCTCGACGAAGGTGCGGACTCCCGCGTCCTCCAGGGTGGAGATCGAGTCGGCGAAGCGCACAGCCTCGCGAACGTGTTGGCTCCAGTACGTCGGCGAGGTCAGGCGCGAAGCCTCTCCCACGCGGCCGGTGAGGTTCGAGACCATCGCCAACGCCGGTGACTCGAGTCGGACGGCGGCGACCGCATCGCGGAACGGCTCGAGCATGGGGTCCATGAGTGCGGAATGGAATGCGTGGGACACCTCTAGAGCCTGCGAGCCGATTCCCGCTTCATCCAATCGGGCCTCTGTTTCATCCATTACCTCGAATGAGGCCGAGAGGACGGTGTTCGTCGGGCCGTTCACCGCCGCGATCGAGACGCCTTCGACCTTGTCCACGGCCGCGCGGACGGCGCCCTCATCGGCGAAGGCTACGCGCATCGCCCCGGGCTTGGTCAGGTCGCGCATCATCGCTCCACGGAGCGCGACCAACCGCAGAGCTGTCTCTCGCGTCATGACCTTGGCCGCCACGGCCGCGGAGTACTCTCCGAGGCTGTGCCCCAACACGTGCGTTGGGTGGATACCCCAGGACCGCCAGACCTCTACGAGAGCAAGCTCGATCGCGACCATCGCCGGCTGTGTGTACTCGGTGCGACTGATCAGGGAAGCCAGGCTCTCGTCGTACAGCAAATCGAGCAACCGGTGCTCTAGATGATCCGCGAGGATTTCGTCGCACTCCGTGAGAGCCGCGCGGAAGAGCGTGTTGGAGTCGAAGAGCCCTCTCGCCATTCCGGGGTACTGTGCACCCTGACCCGTGAAGAGAAAGGCGACACTGTCACTCTCGATCGGAGATGCTTTCCCAGCCTTGTCGGAGTGGTTTCGGAGTCCGGAGACCACTTCTTCACGCGTCTCGCCGACCACGGCGAGGCGCTTCCGGTCATGGTTGCGGCCCACGGCAGCGGTGTAGCAGGCGTCGCGTAGTTCCAGCTCAGGACGCTCTTCCAAAGCCCGACCGTACCGATGGGATATTGCGCGGAGTGCGTCGGGCGTGCGAGCTGAAACCGGAAGGAGGTAATACCGACCGGAGGGAGCGGGTCGGTTCGGCGAGGACCGTCCCTCGGACAGGATGATGTGCGCGTTGGTACCGCTTAGCCCAAACGAGTTGATGCTGGCGACCCGTGGCCTGCCACCACTGGTCCACGGAGTGAGCTTGGAGGGGATCGACATGTGGTAGCGATCCCACTCGATATCCGGGCTAGGCTCGTCGAAGTTGATGTGAGGCGGGATCTCTTCGTTCTGGAGGGACATCACCACTTTGATCAACGCGGCGATGCCCGACGCTGCCTCTAGGTGGCCGATATTGGTCTTTCCCGATCCCACCCAGAGAGGCGCGCGATCACCTCTGTCCTGGGCGAGCGCGTTGCCGATTGCGGTGGCTTCGATCGGGTCGCCGACCGGGGTGCCTGTCCCGTGCGCCTCGATGTAGTCGATGTCCGCGGCCTTCAACCCCGTGTTCCGAAGCGCGTCCCGGATCGCGCGCTCTTGGGACGCCTGTCTAGGGGTAGCGAGCGACGAGCTGCGACCGTCGTGATTCCAGGCACCCCCGAGGATCGTGGCGAGGACTCGGTCGCCATTGGCCAGGGCATCGTCCAACCGCTTGAGCACGATCATTCCAGCGCCTTCACCCCGAACGAATCCGTCCGCCTGCGCATCGAAGACTCGGGATCTTCCCGAGACCGATAGTGCCGTCATCCGGCAGAGGACTGCCGACGCAACAGGGGTCAGCATCAGATGCGTACCCCCAGCCAAGGCGAGATCGCTGTCGCCGTTGCGGAGGCTCTCGATCGCCAACAGGGTCGCGACCAGTGAAGATGAGCACGCGGTGTCGATTGATACCGCCGGGCCCTCCAAGCCGAGTAGGTAGGAGATGCGCCCCGCACCGAACGCCGGCGCCGTGAGCGCGTGATAAGCGGAGAAGTCCAGAAGGGTTCCAGAACGCGACTGTTCTACCAAGTACTCCGAATCTGCGACGCCCGCGAAGACACCGGTCTTGCTCCCTTCGAGGGAGTGGGGTGGAATGCCCGCGTGCTCCAGGCTCTCCCAAGCGACTTCCAGCAGGAGCCGCTGGCTTGGGTCGATCGGCCAAGCTTCATGTGGAGAGATGCCGAAGAAGGATGCGTCGAACTGGTCCGGAGCTTGATCCAGAAACGCCCCGTGGCGCGAATACATCTTTCCCGGGGCGCGAGGATCCGGATCGTACAGTTTCTCGACGTCCCAACGCGACTCTGGAATTCGCGTGATTGCGCACCTGCCATCGCGCAGAAACTCCCAGTACTTCTTCGGGGTCGTGCACTTGCTGGGGAAGTGGCACCCCATTCCGACCACGGCGATAGGGGCCGCCGGCCGGGAGGCGGTGTTTTCGGTCACGTGTATATGGCAGCGTTGGGGGGGGAGACGCGTATACTTCAACGAAAACACCCCGATGGGGTGATTCACCAGCACAAAATTGCCGTCGACCTGCGGGGTGGGCGGCTACCGGGCAGCGAGCACCATCCCGGTGGCCATCAATCCGCAGCAGCCGCGGAAACGACCCGAGTACGTCGAGCCGTTCTCTGGTGCCGGGAAGTCGTTGAGTGGCTCGCCCATCGGGCGCACGCGAAACGTGCCATCGTCCACTTCGACCGAGACTTCAGCCCGATCGAAGCCCAGGAACGCCCGCGTGAGCGGGTACTGGAGCTTGTAGTACGCTTCCTTCGCGCTGAAGAGGATCGTGCACGCGACCAGGAAGTCGAGGCCTTGGTCCGTGATTCCTTCGATCTCACGGTCGGTGGCGATGCGGCGCCCGATCGCGGGGGTCATCCCGTCGATCCGTTCGATATCCAACCCGATCGCGGCGTAGCGGGACGCGGGGGCGAGGGCGACGGCGCAGTGCCCCTTCGTGTGCGTGATCGCACCCACGATCCCATCGGGCCACCCAGGAGCACGATCGTCGCCGTACGGGATCGGGGTAGGTACATGTCCGAGCCGCTCAAGGGCTTGGTGAGCCAAGTACCTACCCGTCGAGAACTCGTTGCGCCGCTTCTCCACGGCGCGCTCGATCGCGACGGCTTCCTCTGGGAAAAGGTGGCTGACGTGGTCGATGGGAGCCGCCTCGAGCACGGTGACGTCGTCAGGTAGGACGGCGGGCGCGAGGGCGTGGGGGCAGGGGAGGGGGGTGGTGGTGTCGTTCACGCCCTAATCGTGTAGGCGGATGGCGAAGGGTGCAACGCGGGCGGGGGTAGCGGCGACCCATACGACTTCTTCAGTCACCAGGCTGAGCAACCGCCGACGCGGCGGTCGTGGAATACTTGCGCCTCGGCTCCTGAAGGGCTATCTGCATGCCCCCCCCCCGGAGCTGACAACCTGCTGACGCCTGGTGGCAAATCCGCACCCGCTACCCGATCACGTCTCCGCGCCCGGGCCGGAGACGGGGCCCCCCGACCCGGGGTTGGCACTCGCACGCCGGATGGCGAAGTCCTACTCGCGACTCAGTCGCCCCGTTGTCCTAGTGGGTCCGGTCGGCTCGGGTAAGACGACCCTGGCTCGAGAGATCCACGCCTGGTCGGGCAGGTCGGGCGACTGCGTGTCTGTGTCGGCGGGTGAGCTGACGGAAGCACTTTACGCCGATGCGTTGTTAGGTCACGTCGGAGGCGCGTTCACGGGTGCCCGAGGAGACCGGAAGGGTGCTTTCGAGCTTGCTAGAGGCGGTACCCTGCTCCTAGATGACGTGGCGTTCATGCCGTCTGTTGCTCAGGCCGCGATCCTTCGGGCTGTCGAGGATCGGTGCGTACGCCCTCTCGGTGCGAGCAGGGATGTGCCGATCACCTGCCGCGAGGTCTATGCGATGACCGAGGAGCCCCAGAACCTCTGTGACCGAGGCGCGCTCCTCCCGGACCTCAGGAGTCGGATGGGGGAGTTCGTGATCAGGCTACCCAGTCTCCGTGACCGAGTTGCCGAGATCCCGATCCTCTTCGAGAGGTACGCGACCAGCTTTGCACGGGAACACTTTCTCGGGACTTGCCCACAGCTCTCTCATGGAGCGGCGCGGGCCCTGAGCGATTACTCGTGGCCCGGGAACCTCCGTGAACTCAAGGGAGTTGCTGAACGAGCTGCGCTGCACGCACTCGCCGAGGACCGACGTGAAGTTCTGCTCAGGCACCTTCCGTGTCGCATCGTCGAACGCCGCGCGGAGTCGACTCCGCGGCGCCTTACTACAGAACTCGCTCGCTTTGCACTTGAAGCGGCGGATGGAAACAAGTCCAAGGCGGCGGAAGCTCTAGGCGTTCACCGAAACACTCTCAGCCGATACTTGAGAGCCGAACCTTAGTCCACTCCGGCGTGCTGCGTGGGTAGAGGGCAGTGCACTGTGGATGGTGCAGATTTCGGTTGGAGCCTTACAGGGGACACGTCGCGGAGGACGTTGCCGGGCAACGCTTTAGGTCGTCGGGCGCGAAAACCGCACGAGTGGCACTGAACCTGCCCTAAGAGGAGGTCGTAGCGCCACACTCTCGCGCAGGCCATGGATCCGAGTCACACCCTCTCCAATGATCTCACTTCGGACCTCGATGTGCCGAGTGACTTCACTGCGGACTACCTGCTCTACAACTCGTTCCTGCCGCTCACCCGCGTCGGCGGCACGGTACGGGTGGCTGCCGCCGCGAAGCTTGCAGCCGACATATTGGACGACCTCCAGATGCTGTATGAGATGCCGTTGGAGGTCTTGGACGTCGATCAGGCCGCGATCGAGACGGCTATCCGCAAAGCGTTTGCCGAGGCTCAATCGGTTGCATCGATCCTGGAGGAGCTCGGGTCAGCGGAAGAGGCGGAGGACGAGGGGCTACGACTCGAGGCCGATGCTCGAGATCTCGCGAACCAACCGCCCGTGATCCGTTTCGTGAACCTCCTCATCAAGGAAGCCCACGCGGCCCGGGCCAGTGATATCCATCTGGAAAGTCACGAGACAGGATTGTCGGCGCGCTTCCGAATCGACGGGGCCTTGGTTCGAGCCCCGGATCCGCCGCCCCAGATCGGACGCGCCATCGTGTCTCGGATCAAGCTGCTCGCCGAGCTCGACATTGCCGAGCGACGCGTCCCTCAAGACGGGCGCATCGTGGTGCGCCTGGAGGAAGGGGAGTTCGATGCGCGGGTATCCACAGTTCCGACGCTTTACGGCGAGTCCGTCGTCATTCGCCTTCTGACACGAGGCTCGGAACGACCAAATTTGAACGACCTAGGGATGGGGCGAGAAGCTTACGCGGCCTTCTCCGCCTTAGCCCGGAAGCCCCACGGAATCGTTCTTGTCACGGGCCCGACGGGTAGTGGCAAGACGACGACCCTATACGCAGGACTGGGCCTCCGTGATGCGAGTACGGAGAAGATCATCACGGTAGAAGATCCCGTGGAGTACCAGCTCGGAACCGTGACGCAAGTCCCCGTGAACCGGAAGGCCGGCGTGACTTTCGCCAGCGCCCTCCGGAGCCTCCTCCGACAGGATCCGGATGTGGTGATGATCGGGGAGATGCGTGATCCAGAGACGGCGGCCATAGGGATTCAAGCTGCGATGACCGGTCATCTCGTCTTCTCCACGCTTCACACGAACGATGCGTTGAAGGCGATCACCCGCTTGGTCGACTTGGGCGTGGAACCCTACATGGTTGCCGCCGCGCTGGAGGGTGTAGTTGCCCAGCGTCTCGTCCGCGTGATTTGCTCGGACTGCCGTGAGTCGTATCGACCTGACGACGACGTACTGTCGGCGCTCAGGGTTGTTCGCGGTCCGGCCGAGGATCTCGTGAGAGGGTCGGGGTGCGCGGCATGCAGCCACACAGGCTTCCGAGGCAGGACCGGACTCTTCGAGATCCTGTGTGTGGACGACGCGCTGCGGGCCGCCATCTCTCGTGGCGAGGCGGATTGGGATGGCGGTGTCGTGGCGGCCGCCACGGTTGACGGGATGCTACACGACGGATGGCGAAAGGTCCGGTCTGGGGTCACCACGGTAGAGGAGGTGCTGCGTGTCGTACACGCATAGTCGGGTCGGATTTACCCTAATCGAAGTCATCGTCGTTATCGCCGTCGTGACCATCTTGGCGTCGATGGTCTCACCGATGGTTTTCCGAAACGTAGGGGACGCCAAGCAATCGGCCGCGCTCGCTCAGATCGAGATCTTCGGGATGGCGCTCGACGCGTACCGACTCGACCACGACCGTTACCCCACGACGGACGAAGGTCTGGCGGTCTTGGTAACCCCTCCCGCCGATTCAGAGCGGTGGCGAGGCCCGTATCTACGGAAGGATGTGCCGGTAGATCCTTGGGGTCGCGCTTACACCTACGTCTATCCCGGCGAGCATCTTCCCGACTTCTACGATCTGGCCTCGCTGGGTAGGGATGGCGAGCCGGGCGGGGAAGGCGAGGACTCCGACGTCGTGTCTTGGTGATGTCCGACGCGACCCCCCGCCGATTTCGCTACCTCGCCGCGGGATCTGATGGAGGCACCGTGCGCGGGTGGGAGGAAGCGCATGACGAGGCAGAAGCCGTGGATGCGCTCATCGCCCGGGGACTTACGCCCATCTCGGTCCGTCCTGCAAGGGTCCGGAGTCGGACCCGATCCCTCACCTCAGCCGAGTTGGCCCCTGCCTGCAGATGTATGGCTACTCTAGCCACGGCGGGGGTGTCGGCTGATCGAATGCTGGTCGGGGGGATCGATGTCTCTCAGGGGCGCGTCCGCGCATTGTTGCGTGAGGTAAGGGTAGGTGTTCGAGAGGGACGGACGATGGCGCAGGCGCTCCGAGGAACCAACGTCGGCCTTCCTCCGCTCTTCCTGGATATGCTGCAGGCTGGAGAGGAGGGAGGGCGCTTGGGGCCGACCCTCGTCGAGATCGCGGACCAGCTCGACTTCGAGACTCGTACGCGTGCGGAGCTTCGCGCCGCTCTCACCTATCCTGCGGTGCTTGGCGTGGTGGGTGCTGTCTCCCTTGGCGTGGTGCTCTTCGTCGTCATCCCACGCTTCGCCGACTTGTTCGTCGGCGTAGATCAGGAGGTTCCCACTAGTGCCGCCTTCCTCATGTCGGTGTCCGAAGCGATGGCTTCAGGCTGGCACATCCTCGTCGTCGGGGGAGCGATTGCGGTCAGCATCGGATCGATGTGGTGGAACAGGGTCGGCCGGGTCCGGGCAGGAGCGCTCTTGGAGCGCCTTCCTGTCATCGGACCCATCCGGTCCTTCTTGAGCACAGGAAGGATCTGTCGGTCGATCTCTTCCCTACTCAGCACCGGGGTTCCGCTCCCAAGAGCGATGGCCGTGGCCGCGCGGGCGTCTGGCTCCGAGCAAGCCGCCGACCGACTGAGCCGAGCCGCAGTGCGGGTCGAGGGCGGACAGGGAGTCGCGGAGAGCTTCCAGGCCGAGAACGTCGTCGCGCCCGTCGCTGCGCAGCTGATTGCAGTCGGAGAGCGCGGCGGGGAGCTCGCGGAGATGTTCGGGAAGGCCGCAGCTCTGGCGTCGGAGAACGGCGTGCGGCGACTCCGCGCCCTGATCACGGTCCTGGAACCTCTGATGATTGTGGTGTTCGGGGGCGTGATCGCTCTGGTCGCCATGTCGCTGCTACGGGCCATCTATTCGATGCAGCCGGGTCTATGAGATCGTTCGGCTTCACGCTCATCGAGCTGGTTGTGGCGTTGGCTGTCCTGATGATCGGACTTGCCGTGGTAGCGGTCGCGCCGGGCTGGATTGCGGGGACCCGCGACAGGGTAAGCGCGGGCGAGGGTCACGCGGCGATCGTCGCGGTTCAGGAGCGACGTCCGGTCGCGGTCACCGTTCTCGACTCTCTGGGCATCGGCCGTCACATCGTGTATCTGCCCGACGGACGGGCCGTGGGACACAACGTCGATCCATTGACCGGCCGTGCCAAGTGAGCGCGCCAGGTGGGGGTAATGGCAGCGTGCAGTCCCTGAGGGGAGCCGTCCTGATCGACGTGGTCGTCGCGATCGTCGTCCTGTCGCTCGTCGGAGTGTCGAGCATGCGGCTCCTTTCGGACGTCACATACCGCTTCTCGGAGTGGCGTGAGGTCGAGCGAGAGCTCGCGGTTGTGGAGCGGCTGATGGTGGCCCATGCGCTTTTGGACCGCCGCGACCTCGACCTGCGCCTGGGCGATCGGACCGTGGGCGACTTCACCGTGACCGTACAACGGCCGACGCAAGAGCTGTATCGGATCAGCGTCACTCGTGGTGCGACCGACCGCGACCCGGATCTGGAAACGCTGGTTCATCGCCCGCTCGAGGCGTCACGATGAGAAGGGCCGGTTTTACGCTGGTCGAGGTTTCCGTGGCACTCGTCGTCGGTGTCGTCGCGGTAGGGACGGCCCATGCAGTGCTCTCCTCCACGCACGATATGGTGGTCCGGCTCGCCGTCGCGGATGAGGCGTCGCGACGAGAGTACAACGGATATCGATGGCTTGCGGAGCGCCTCCGGGCCGCCGACGTCGGAGTGGATTCGGGGCGCTTCGACGGGAGCTCGGACGCTTTGTCGTTCCCGACGTGGGTCGCCGAGGAACACGGATGGTCGTACCCCGTGCGTGTGTCGATCCGGCTGGATGGAGGCAGACTGGGCGTTCGCCTCGACTCGGACAACCTCATCGTGCTCCGAGACTCGGTCGCCGAGGTCCACTTCGACTACTTGCAGCAGTACGGAGCCGACGAGCCCTGGGTCGAGGAGTGGTCCTCTGATGTCCGTCCACCAGCGGGACTGAGGATCCGACTCACCGATGCTCGCGCACAGGGGCAGGTGGACACGCTCCTATTTTCGACGGGGGGGCGCCATGCGCGTTGATCGGCAGGGATTCGCACTCCTCGGAGTGCTCTGGCTCACGGCCGCGATGTCTCTGGTCGCGATGCTCGGCGCTGGCGGAGCCCGCACCGCCGCCGCCGCGGGCGAGAACCGGTGGGACTGGGCTCGGGCTTTTTGGGCAAGGGAGGCATGCATCGCGGCGTTTGAAGCCGAGGGCCCCGGTCGCGGCGGGTTCGATGCGGCGGATACGGTCAACTTGGCGGGAGGAGCTTTCTGCACGTTGTCGATCGACCGGTTGGATCACCGAATCAACCTGAACCGCGTGGACGAGGCCGTCCTGCGCAAGCTCCTCGGGAGTCCCCAGCTGACTGCGGCGTTGCTGGACTGGCGTGACGAAGACGATCTCGCGTGGGGCGGCGGGTCGGAGTCGGCGTTCTACCGCGAGCGAGGCCTGATCGCACCGAGGAATGCTCCTCTTCTCGACCCTGGAGAGTTGACTTCGATCTTTGGCTTCGACGACGGCACGGTCGAGGCGCTCGAGCCCTTCGTGTCGACGGAGGGGAGCGGGTTCGTCGACGTCAACGCTGCTCCGCCGCGTGTGGTTCGTGCTCTACCGTGGGCTCGTCCTGTTGCGGAAGCGGTCTTGCAGCGTCGGGCGCTACGCCCCTTCGCGAGCACCGCCGAGTTGGGTGACTTCGTCGAAGAGCTCGATTGGCCGCGCGAGGAGGGGGAGACATCGATCGCGCGCTCCGTTCGGATCGACAGCCCGGAGTATCGAGTTCGAGTTGTCGGCGGGGGGCCGCGGGGTACGATGGCGCACGCCGATCTGATCACCCATCGGACGACGGGCGGGTTGCGGACTAAGCGACGGAAGGGGGCGTGGTGAGCCGGCGGTTGGAGGTATCGCGGCGCAGCCTTGTACTGGGCGACGTGCAAGAGGAAGCCGATGGCCGCGAGTGGGTCGCCGACGAGTTGCGGGATCGGACTAGAAAGCTTCTCGAGTCCGCTGCGGCTCGAGGGCCCATGTGTGTGGTCGCCCACGCCTCCCTTGGGCAGGTACGTCGGTTGGAGGACCTTCCTCCCGTTCGCGAAGAGAAGCTCCCGTCCCTAGTTGCACTCCAGATGCGCCGGCTCTTCCGACGAGCTGACCGCACCCTGACGTGCGGAGCTCGCTGGCTCACGAGGGAGGAGGGGACTGGCATTGCAGTGGCGGTTCCGGAGCAGATCTTGGAGGCGGTGGCCGCGGGTGCGGACGAGGCCGGTGTCGAGGTCACTTCGATCGTGATGGAGGTGGACGGGCTGTTGGTGCCACTCGCACCGCCCTCGCTCGCGACCCGACAGAGACGACGCGAACGGACGCGCACAGCCGCTGGAGCTGGGCTTGCGGCGGCCGCGTGGGTCTTCGCGGCCGGAGTCTACGTCCAAGACCTCGACGCGGACCGTCGTGCGTTGACGACTCAGGCCGAACAGCTGGCCGCGCCGCTGGCGGAGATGGACCGGGCGGGCACGCCGCTTTCCAGGGTCGCGGCCATAGAGGAAGGACTCTCACCGCTCATGTCGGCTCGCTGGCGTCCTCTCGAGGTTTGGGTGCAGCTCGCGCACGCCTTGCCTGCGGATGCCGAGTTGGAGCGACTGACGCTCGTTCGTGAAGGAGAGCACCGAGCGGACGGATTGGCGGCTGATCCCCTTGGTGTACTACAGGCTCTCGACCGACACCCAGCGTTCACCGTCACCGAGGCGGACCGCGCCAGCGCCGAGGTGGATGCGGCGTCTGGTAGGTTCTCCTTCTCTTTCCGGGAGGTGCGCGGATGACGGGACGCGACCGACGTGCAATCGGAGTTGGTGTCGGAGTAGTGCTCGCAGCCTTCGTGGGCCTCCGGTGGGTTCCTGCCCAACTCGTGGAACTCGATCGCCAACGGGAGGAGGTCGCGGCGCTCCAAGCCCTCGTCGAGCGCCAGCTCATGAAGTGGGCAGGTAGCGATAGCCTCGAAACTGTCCTCGAGCATCGCCAGATCCGGTTCGACTCGCTCCAAACTCTCGTGGTCGATGCAGAGCAAGAAGGAGACGGCGCTCAGTGGCTGGCCGACCGGGCGCAAGAAGTCCTCGCCGCCGCCGAGGCTCGCTTCGTACGTATCGAGCAAATCGTTTCCGGCGGTCAGGACGCGGTGGGAGTGGCTGCGATCGCCCTCGAGTTCGCTGGAACCGAAGGAAGCTTGCGCAGCGTGCTCGCGACTCTCGAGCGAGTCGATCGGATCGTGGTACGCTCGCTCGAAGTGGACATGCGGGACGACTTGGACGATCCGCTTTGGGCTCGGGTCGTTCTAGAGGCTTACTTCCTTCGAGGTGGAGGAGTCTCGTGACTCTACGACTAGTACGCTTCGCTTCGGGGCTACTCACGGCGGCGGCCTTGGCTTTCGCGACTGTTGCTCCCGCCGATCGGGAGGTCCGGGTCCCGGCCCCGCGACCGGTGCCCAGCCAGCCGTCGTTCCGGCTGGTACCCAGCGTCAACATCGACTCGCTGGCGGGTTTGGCAGCGCAACGCCGGTTGTTCGCGCTGGATGCGGTCACGGTAGTCGGAGACTCCGCCTCTTCGATCGACGCACCCGTTCTTCAACACCATCTCGTCGGCGTACTCGAAGGCGAGCCTAGAATCGCGCTCCTGACCGGACTGCGTGAAGACGGTCTGGCCACGCTCGTTCAGAAAGGAGACTCGGTAGGCACCGCCGTGGTGGGTGAAATCCTGAGTCGCTCCGTGCTCCTCCTCGTTGGTGATTCCACGCTTACCCTCATGATCTCCGATGGCTCGAATCCATAGTCACCACGTGGCGCCTGCTCTCACGCTGGTTGCAGCTTCGCTCCTAGTCCTCTTGCCGGGCCGGTTGTCGGCGCAAGAAATGGAGGCCGAGCTGACTCCGGGGGACAGTGTCAACGTCGTGTTGGCCGATACCGATCTGCGGTCGGCGCTCCGAGGGCTAGGCCGGTACCTGGACAAACCGATCCTGACCGGACCACTACCTCCGACGGAGGTATCGTTCTTCGAAACGCCAATTCCTGTGCCTCGAGACGAGCTCCCAGAGTTGATCCGTGGGCTCGTCGAGTCGTACGACCTCGTCTTTGAAGAGCAGGACGCGTTCTTTCGGGTCACAGACCCGACGATTGTGTCCGATCGAGACGTGGAGGGCCCGGCTCGTGTGGTCCTCAACGTGATTCGGTTGAGTCACGCTCGAGCGGTGGATGTTGCAGCTACGGTCAACCAGCTGTACGGCGGCGGTGGCTCCTCGGGTGCTCGCCTGTCGACGAATACGTTGTCGGACGAACTGCAGCGGACGAGGGAGGCGACGATGGAGACCGGCGGGGGAGGGTTCGCGGGTGCCGACGCGATGCTCGCCGGGCCGGTGACGATTGTCCCAGACGAACTGACAAATGCTCTCTTGGTGCGAGCCACGCAGGTAGACTTCGAGGTCGTGGAGCAAGCCGTGGCTCAGCTCGATGTCCGGCCTCTCCAGGTCTTGATTGAGGTTCTTATCGTGGAGGCGAGGAAGGATCGAAACTTCTCGCTCGGAGTTTCGGCGCTCGTGCCGCCACAACCCGTCGAGGGAGGGACTGTGGACGGCGAGTGGTCGGGAGCAGGCCTCGGAGACCTCGTGCTCCGGGTCATGTCGCTGGGCCGGTTCGACCTAGACGCTGCGCTGTCTGCAGCGTCCCGGCGGGGCGACATCAGCATCCTTTCCCGACCGGTGCTCGTAGCGTCGAACAACACGGAGGCCCAGCTGATGGTGGGTGCGCAGCAGCCGTTCGTGCAGGTGAGCCGTTCGCTCCCCACGGACGCGCCCCAACGTGATCAGGTGATTCAATACAAGGACGTGGGTACGCGACTATCCGTGCTCCCCACCATCAATGCTGACGGATACGTGTCACTCTTGATACAGCAGGAAATCAGTGCGGCGACGGGCGAGACGCAGTTCGAAGCACCCGTGATCTCAAGCCGCGAGGCGATGACGAACGTCCTCGTCCGCGATGGTCAGACCTTGGTCATCGGAGGGCTCACGGACGTTCAAGAAAGCGAGGTGCGATCGGGCGTACCGGTATTGTCGAGTGTGCCGCTCATTGGCGGCCTTTTTGGGCACACGTCGGTGCGTTCGACGGAGACAGAACTACTCCTCTTCATTACGCCCTCCATCGTGCGGAATGACGACGATGTCGACCGGATTACGCAGCCGCTGATACCGACGGACGTCGAGCAGACACACTTCGTACCTGATTCGATCGCGATCGAGCCAGCTCAGATCTCTTCTCAGCCGGACTCGGTGCGGGTGCAAGGAGGGAGCCGATGATCGCCGACGGCCGTTCCCATGATCCCTTCGAGATCGTCGGCGTGTCCAAAGGGTTGCAGGCCAGTGTGGAGTTGGCAGAGCGATACGCGCGTTCTTCTTTGCCCGTGTTGATCGTCGGACCGAGCGGAGCTGGGAAGGAGCTCATCGCCAGGCATGTCCACCGTCGCAGTGGGCGAACTGGCGCATTCGTGGACCTAAACTGCGGCGCAGTCCCGGTGGAGCTCTTCGAAGGCACCCTTTTCGGACGGAGAAAGGGAGCGTTCACCGGTGCCCACGACTCACAACGGGGCCTCGTCGAGGAGGCCGGTGGCGGATCGCTCTTCTTGGATGAACTGGGGAGCTTACCCGCCGGAGCACAGGCAAAGCTGTTGCGTGTGCTCGAGTCGGGGCAGGTCCGAAGGGTCGGAGATGTCCGGCCAAGATCCGTAGACTTTCGCCCCATTAGCGCCGCCCAATGTGGTGTGTGGGACCGTGTGACCGATGGTGAACTCAGGCATGACCTGCTCCAACGCATCGCTGGAGTCGTGATCGTCGTGCCCGGGCTCGAGGATCGCCCTGACGACATTGGACCTCTCGCGAACCATTTCGCGACGCGTGTCGGGGCAACTCTTGAGCGGGACGCGCTTCGCGTGCTCGAGGAGCGCTCGTGGCCGGGCAACGTTAGAGAGCTCCGCGCCGCAGTAGAACGAGCGGCGACGTTTGCGACCGAAGGCCGAGTTTCGGCGAGTGCGATCGTCGAGGCTGTGGATCACGGTCCGGCGCGATTCCTTTCCGGCCTCTCACGGCGACCGGCGCCCGCCCTCGAAGCGGCGCGCGCGGCGCTCGAGGAAGTGTGCGAAGAGTGTGATTGGGATGCGGAGGAGATCGCGAGGCACCTCGGGGTCGGAAGAACGACGGTCTTTCGTCGGCTGAAGCGCGTCGGGCTGTCCCTGCGGCGGCCCGCCTAAGTTCCAAGCAGATCCGCCTCACGGGCGGTACGAAGGTGAACGGACGCTATGGGCGTCTAGCCCCAAGATCCCGTAAGACACTGTTGAAAGGTGACTTATGAGTTGGCGCCGGTCGGGCACGGTCTCTGCTCTTCACGCACGCGGAACATTGCTTCATGGGAGCGCACGCGTGCTGATTCGTTTACCGTTGGTCCTGCTCACATCGCTGACCCTCTTCGCTCATAGCCCGACTGCGGCGGCTGCACAGTCCGGTGGCATCCTCGTGACCCCCGATGGGGACGCGACACCCGCGAAGAACGCAGACACAGGCCCCTGGGTCGCGGCGTTTACGATTCAGAACACGAGCTCGGAGCGACGGACGGTCGACCTCTCCTGTGACGCCGACGGCGCGCTCTGCGTCACGGTCAGCGCAGATCAGATCACCCTCGCCCCGGGATTCTCCCATGACGTGTGGGTGGTGTACCGAGTCGCCGAGGCTCGGCCCGGTCAGGGTGCGAGGCGGGATCGCTCGATCACCCTTTCGGCTGCCGACGCTGGCGGAAACGATGCTGGATCGTGGCTGATTCCTGTGTCGACAGAGGCTGCCTCGATCGAGTGTGAACCAGACTGCATACCAGGCGACGATCCGGACGTGGACGTCACTCCGGATAACGCGAACGCCGGCAACTTCTACGCGAACTCTACGGGTCACACCCGCGTCTTTACGGTCACGAACCCCACACTGGACACGTGGACATACGCGTTGACCTGTTCTGCCTCCAACGCCACGTGCACGAACCTGTCCAAATCGTCGACCACGCTGAACGCGGGACAGTCCACGACGGTCACCGCGACCTACTCGGCGGGTTCTTCTCCGGGCACGGGAAGCGTCTATGTCCAGGCGCGCGAAACGACGCAGCATGTTACGGACAATGGCTCCGTGAACTTCTCCGTCATCGTACCCACCGCCGTAGTGACCGGCCCCAGCGGGACGACCAAGGCCACGAGCTCCTCTGGGACTGCGGTCTTCCAGGTGCAGAACACGGGCTCGACGACCGAGACCTTCGACTACACGTGTCTGGCGACCGGACCCGTAAACTGTGGGACCGTGAGCCCAGTGTCGCACAACATCGGAGCCGGTCAATTCGGCATCCCGGACGTCTCCGTGAACTACACCACGACAGGGACGCCTGGGACGGGGACGATCACGCTGCAGGCGAGGAACCCCCCGACGGGTCTGGTCTACACCGACGACGCTTCGATCACCGTCGTCCTTTATAGCGTCTCCGTAGTAGCGGATGGTGGCTCGACCGCACCCGAACACTTGGCCAATACGGGCGGTCATTCCGAGACCTTCACCGTCACCAACACGGGTTCTGGCACGAACACCTTCTCCTTCGTGTGCTCCGAGTCCTCTAATGTGACGTGTGGGAATCCGTCCAACGTCACGCTCGGGGCGGGCGCCAGCACGACGGTAACCGCGAACTACAGCGTGCAAGGCACGGGTGCGTCCAGCTGGATTCGGCTGACGGCCAGCGGGTCGGGCGGAGCCACCGACAACGCGCAGGTGAACTTCCCGGTCAACGCATATGGGGCAACGGTCACGCCGCTGAGCGGCACACCGGAGCATTACGTCAACACCGGGACCCACAGCTACAACTTCCGCATCACCAACACGGGGAATACGCAGAACACGTACACGTTCAGCCCCTCGTGCAGCGGACTCACCGGGTGCACGACTCCCGGTCAAGTGACGCTGGCGGCCGGCGCTCAGACGACCGTGACGGTCAACTATTCGACGACCTCGTCGACCGGCGTCAAGACGATTCAGCTCACGGCTTTCGGGCAGGGGGGTGGCGGCACTAACCACAGTGGGAACGGGTCCGTAAGCGTGATCGGCGTCGACTTCAGTGTGGATCCCCCGCCCGCGACTACCCAGCCGACGAATACGCCGAATCTCCGAGCCCAGTTCCTCCTCACGAACACCGGGCCGACCGAGACGGTGGTGACGCTCGGCTGTGTCCCGAACGGAGGAGTGACCTCGTGTGTGACGGACGATGCTCAGATGACGCTGCCCCCGGGCGCGATCCCGGTGGCGCAATGGGTGACGTACGGTACGGGTAGCGCCAACTCCAACTCGGGTATGACGCTGACCGCGAACAGCGGGGGTGCCAGCACGTCGGGTACCGCCTCTGTAAACGTCGTGCGGTACGGAGTCACGACGACCTCGCAAATCGGGCCGACGGGGCCGGCGGTCGACGAGAACACTTCAGGGCACTCCATCGCATTTACCGTGACGAACACGGGGAGTCAGTCCGAGAGCTTCGACTTCACGTGCACCGAGTCTGGCACAGTTACTTGCCCGAACCCGACATCGCAGACGATCGGGGCGGGCGCGAGTGCCACGGTGACCGCCAACTTTTCCGTGGGAGGTTCGGACGCCAACGCGTGGATCCGCCTCCAAGCGGATGGGCCCGGCGGAGCATCGGCGAACGACCAGGTCAACTTCGTCATCAACGGATTCGGTGTAAGCGTTTCCGCAGTTGGTTCCTCCCAACAGCATTGGGTGGGCGAGTCCGGCGGTAGCTACTCGTTCCAGGTCACGAACCAAGGAACCCAGCCCGACGACATCTCCTTCACGGCGAGCTGCTCCGGGATGCCGAATTGCGTAGCGCCGGACCCCGTCAACGGGCTGGCTGGGGGCGCCACGACTACGGTTGACGTGGATTACGACATACCGACGAACACCGGAAGCTACCCGGTGACCCTCACCGCAAACGCGGTGGGTGGGGGCGGCTCCTCGGACAACGCTTCGGGGACCGCCGTCGTGTCAGAGCCTGCGTTCACCCTCACCTCCACGAGCGGTTCTTCCGCGAGCGTGGGCACCGGCGGCTCCGGGACGCACTACTTCGAGGTCATCAACAACGACCCGGGGGTACGCGACTACTTCCCCAGCTGCATTGACGCGGACGGGGTCGGCGTGACGTCGTGCACAATCACCTCGACGAATCCCATCGAAGATGTCGCGGGAACGCCTACGCTCGATCCGCGGACGGTGGAAGTCACCTTCAACGCCGGGTCCACGGCGACTTCGAGCGGCTCGTTCACACTCCGAGTGTCCGACGACCTGGGCGGCATTCGTGAGATCGTAGTACCGGTCACGGTCATCCAGTACGGCGCCGAGGTGACCTCTTCGTACGCTGCGCCGGTGGGCATGACGACCAACTGGCCCGAGCAGACGCATCAGTTCTGGGTGAAGAACATCGGGTCGCAGTCGATCCAGTACTCTTTCACCTGCCCCGTGTCCTCGAATCTCACGATGACGTCGTGTCCCGCGCCGATTACCGTCGCGCAGGGAGATTCGACGGAAGTGTCGATGACGTACGTCCCGAGCGGGATCAATGCGAACAGTTGGATCACGCTGGAAGCCTCGGCTGGAGGGCGTACGGATTCGGACACGGTCAACTTCTCTGTTGACGATCCCGGTCCGCCTGCGGGCACCTTCGACATCGTTCCGGACGCGCCCTCGGCGCTACGGCAGCAGAATGAAGGGACCTTCGAGGTCGTCTTCACCGTGACGAACAACGGGCCGTCCGCGGAGATCAACGTCGATTGTATCCCCGGCGGGAACGCGGCTTGTGCCGGGATCGTGGGGCCGACGACTCAGAATCTCGACAATGGGGCATCGGTCGACGTAGCGGTTCAATACACTACCGGCGCTGTGGGCACCGGCACGATCACACTGGACCTCTGGACGACGAACCTCGCGAACGAGCAAGGCTCCCAGAGCATCCAGATCGAGAACTTCGACGCCTCCGTAGGGGGCGGATCCCTCACCGTTGCTTCCAACGGTTCGGGGGTGGGCGTGTTCGAGGTCGTGAACATCGGCACGTATCAGGCCGAGTACCGGTTCGATTGCTCCCAAAGCGGCGAAGTCTTCTGTACCGAGACACCGCTCTCGACGGTCGTGCCGACCGGTGACACGGTGCTCGTCAGCGTGCCGTTCCAATCGGGCGCGTTAGGTACGGGCAGTCAGTTGAACCTCCACGTGTCGGCTGTCGAGCACCCTGGGCTGGATCGGACCGGCTCGATCGCGGTGGCCGTTGAAGATCACGGGGTGGTCCTCGATCCCGACGAAAAGACGGTAGGGGTCCTCGCCGGATCGACCGGGTCTCAAGACCTCACTGTGCGAAACATCGGGTCGACGACGTCGACATTCGATGTCTCCATTTCGTGCACCGGACAGCTCAGCGGCTGCCCGACGTTCGCACAAGTGTCCGTGGACCCGGGTCAGTCTGCGGTCGTCAATGTGCCGTACACCGTAGGAAACGGTGGGCCGGGCGCTACCGGCGTGATCACGGCCACGGCTACAGAGGTCGGGCAGAGTGGGGTGAGCGACAACGTCCAGATCACGGCCACCATCGGGACTCCCATGGCGCCCACCGTCTCGCTCACCGACGCGAGCGCGGCACCCACCGTCGCCAGAGGCGCCTGCGTTACGGCTGCCGCTGGACCGGCAGCGGTCGAGTGTGGGGATCTTCGGTACGGATACGCGTTGCCACCGATCACGACTCTCGGGAAGGTCCGCGCGCCGATCCTCACGTACAACAGCAGACACGCGGAGCCACAGCTCGTCATCCCGGCGAACGTGCTCCTTCCGACCGGAGGTGTGACCCCGGACCAGGTCGAAGCGATTCTCGACATCGACGGTACCACGACCACAACCTGGTTCGATGGAGGCGAGTGGGGCCCCGGCCGAGCCGCGCGGATCGCCGTCGACTACGATGCGTCCGGGGTGACGGCTGACTTGCTTGACTACAGCCTCGAGGTGGCGTTCCACATTGGCGGCACCCGCTACCCGAACGTCACGACTCAGAGCGGGCAGGTGGCCGTTCTTCCGCGGATGTCCACGGACAACGAGCTCCTCGGTGTGTCGGGGTGGTGGATCGCGGGAGTGGAATCCATCCGCTTCGTCGGCGACACCATTGTCTGGCACGGCGGGGATGGGTCGGTTCGCATCTATGAGCAGGTCGCCAACCGCAAGTGGGCGGCGCAGAGCCTCGTACGCCCGGACACCATTCGGAAAGTAGGGAAGGACTACGAGCGCGAGGTCTCGGGCGGCGTCACTATCGAGTACGACAAGGACGGCCGTCACATCGCGACGACGAACCGTCTCGGGGAGACCACGAACTTCTCGTACAACGGGACACGGCTCGACGAGATCACCGTCCCGACCCGATCGGGTTCGATCGTCGGGTGGCGCTTCCACTACTCGAACGGAGGGTCGCAACTGGACAGCGTCGTGGCCGTCCCCAACGACGCGACGAATCGCCGCACGGTGCAGGTGACCCGGAGCGGCGGACGCATCGTGGCGCTGACAGATGCGGACCTCTATCCGATCGACTTCGGGTACGGTGCCTCGGACCGCATCGAGTCGATCACCGACAAGCGTCTGACAGTGCATTCGTTCTCGTACGACGCTTCCGGGAGCGTGATCTCCGCGACGACGGACATGGAGCCACAGTTCGTGGACGTGACCACCACCTATGTGAGCGCGGAGTCACGTGGCTACGGAGTAGCCGTGGATACGGCGTTCGCCTTTGCACTGATTGACGGACCACGTTCCGACGTCGGTGACACGACACGCATCTGGGTCAACCGGTACGGGGCACCGGATCGGATCAGCGATCCCTTCGGAGCGATCACCACGCTCGAGCGCACCGATTCACGGTTCCCGTTGGCGGTCACGAAGACCACCGCGCCGAACGGGCTGATCAGCGACGCGACGTACGACAATCGTGGGAATGTCCTCACGAGCAGCGTCATCGCGGACGGTACTACCGCGACGACGACCTACGAATGGGACCCACTGTGGGACACACCGACGAAGGTTACGCTGCCGGAAGGCGAGGTTACGGAGACGGACTACGACTCCGGGAACGGGAATGTGCTCTGGCAGCAAGACGCTCGAGGCACCGTCAGTCGCACGACGTTCGCCTACAACAACTTCGACCACCTCGAGTCCGTGACCGATCCGCTCGGACACACCACCCAACTCGAGTACGACACCAGCCTTGGGAACCTCCACAGGACCACGACTCCGTTGGGCTTCGAAACCGTCGTGCATCGCGACGGACTCGGGCGCGACTCGGTGACCGTTACGCCGATCGATGGAGCGGTTACGAACACGCTGAGCACCTACTACGACGCGATCGGTAGGGTCGACAGCACGTACACGTTCGGACCAGCGCTCGGGCAGGCCCTGCCCGAGACGCTGATCGTACGCAACGTGTACGATGAGGGTGGGAACGTGATGTTCGTGCACCGAGAGGCTTCACCCGATCCTCTCACGCTCGGTGTCGAGACGACGTCGATGACGTACGACAACGCCGGCCGAACGCTCACCTCGAGCGAGCCGAGCCGCACCACCTCGTACACCTACGATCCGGCCGGAAATGTCGTGACCTCGACGACGTCAAACGGCACGCTGCGGATGGCGTACGACGCCGCGGGCAGGCTCACGCGAAGGCTCACCCCGGACAACACGTACGCCGGGAGCAACTGCGCTGCGGACTGCCCATGGAACTACGGCGTCGTCGATCTCCCTTGGATCTTCCCGCTCTTCCCGAACGACGGGAGCGATGGACTGATTGTCCGTGGGGATGTCGCGACGTTCACCTACGACGTCATGGGCAATCAGCTGACGGCAAATAACCAGTTCGCCAGGATCACGCGGACGTACACCGACCGGGGGCAGATCGAGACCGACGAGTCCCGCTTGAGGGAGATCGATGAGCCCGATTTCAGCAGCTACGTCTACCAGCTGTCGTACACGTACGACCTGAACGGCAGGCGTAAGACGCTCGATCACCCCAGCAATCTCGTCCAGGGCGGCCCGAGTCAGCCGACGCAGTCCTACGCGTACAACTCCATCGGGATGGTGGACACCGTGACCAGCGTGCTCGGTCACGAGTACACCTTCACTTACGATGAGCGGGGAAGTCTGCAGACCTACTCCTTCCCGTCGGGTTCGGAGTCGCATACGTACGACGACGACGGCCGGCGACTCACCCGCTCCGAGTCGGTGCTCGGATCTACGCTGCACTCGGAGACGTTCACCTACGACCAGCGCGGTCGGATCACAGACGTGTCCATCGGCGGCGCCATGGGAGGCAGCGTGCTAACCCGGTATTCGGGATTGGGCGCTGTGGTGGAATCTGACGTCAACAACAACGCAACCGGCGTCAACTTCCACGAACAGTTCACCGTGGACGCCCTCGGCCGGACCGTAACGCGCGACATGTACAACGCCGGTGCCTGGGATTTCTCCTCGGGCGAGTACTCGTACACGTACGTCAACGGCGCGGTGCAGGACATCATTCACGAGGAGCCGCCACAAGGATGGCAGGGGGACAACCCCAAAGTGGACGAGCGCTGGTTCGACTCGTCGGGCAACGTGAGGACGAGCGTCGAACGCCAGGAGTTCGAGGAGCAATTCACCGCTGAGGACCTCTGGGTCAGCTACGTCGGGGCCAGGAACTACTACGGAGCAGACGAGAAGCTCCGGGTGCGTCAGGTATACCGCGACTCCGTGAATGTGGAGGGGGCGATTCAGGCAACCGGCAAGCGCGAGGGCACGTACGAGGAGTACTGGTACGATGCCTTGGGTCGGAGGGTGTTGCTCCGGACTCGGGGCTCAGGAGACGCCCATACCGACGCCTTGTGCTGGCCCACGCAGGCGTTCGTCCACTGTTACGATGCGCAAGAACGCTTCGTGTGGGACGGCAACCAGCTGCTATACGAAGACCGGGTTGCAGAGCCCGGCAGCAACAGCGCGCCCGCGTTCCATGAACAGTACGGCACCGTTGGCTACACCCACGGCGGCGCCCTCGATCAGCCTCTCGACCTCATGAAGGGCTCCGATGTCGTCGTGCTGCATACTGACTGGAGGGGCCAATTCGACTCCGGCACCGAGCCGGACGGAACCCAGTTCGGGTGTCAGCCGGATGGCACCGTCAACAACTGCGAGGAGCTGGACTGGGCCGGTGGCAACATCACCACGTTCCTCAAGCCCGGGAACCGGAACGAGCCGAATCACTGGTACGGGTCACTGATCTCCGGTTCGCGAGACCAAAGCGGACTGGTCTACATGAGGAACCGGTACTACGATCCGAGTTCGGGTCAGTTCACGCAGACTGACCCCATCGGGATCGCCGGGGGGCTCAATACCTACGGGTATGCCAACGGGGATCCGGTCAACTTTAGTGATCCGTTCGGATTGATGGCCGACACACTGGATGCGGGCATGCGCGAGGCACTAGGAGACCTCTGTGACAAGGTGGACTGCGATGTTGTCGACGTGGTCACGGATGGCCCCATGCATGCTGCTGT
The DNA here is from genome assembly GCA_965223235.1 of Longimicrobiales bacterium. Classification (GTDB taxonomy): domain Bacteria; phylum Gemmatimonadota; class Gemmatimonadetes; order Longimicrobiales; family Gaopeijiaceae; genus UBA2589. The sequence goes on along the minus strand of CBDCVV010000005.1, from coordinate 121,671 downwards.
GATGAAGGCGGCCGGTGCGGCCACACGCGGGGTGACCCTCGGCAACACGGTCTACCTACGATCCGACCCGGACCCCACCAATCGAGAGGATGTAGCGTTGGTGGCTCACGAACTGGCACACGTCGGACAATACCAGGAGAGGGGAGCGATTGGATACTATGCTGCGGCTTTGTCCGATCGCCATTACGCTTTGTTCACTGGGAATCCTTACCTCTGGCAGACGCCGCGCCGCATGGCCCCAGGGTATGCCGGATCGGCCACATGGGGTCACTACTCCATGGAGCAGCAGGGCCGGATAGTTCAGGACTGCTATTTGGGCCTCGCCACCGCTTGTAGCCTCTCACCCTATTCGCGATGATGAAAAACGTCGGATCCGTCCTGCTCGTCCTGTTGTTACTAGGGTGCCCGCAGGAGAGTGAGCTTTGGCTAGCTCCTGACGCTACCGTGGACGACGTAGAGTTCTTACTCGGACTTGATAGGGCGAGAGGCCCGGAAGCCGTGCATATAACTCTGCTCAGGGTTGACGAGTGTGATGCTTGGGACGGCGACCGCGTGCTGACCGAGGGTTCAGCAGTGTGGTTCATCAATCGAACTACTGAGGCCCCACCAGTAGCACGGATTACGTACGGCGAAGTGCCGCCGGGATTTGATGAGTTCGAGGTCGCTTCACCGTTGGAGATCGGTGGGTGCTATGTCGTCGTTGGGTCAGCCACTTCTACTCTTCGTTTCCACGTCGAACGGGACGGTCGACTTGTCACAGTTGGATAAGCCTACGCCTACTGGGTAGAGTTACTGGGGCCCGGTCCTGCTTGCGTCCCCGAGTGCAGGCGGTATCGCCCCGCGTTGGGTGCGCGTGTCGGACGGCTAGCCCAAGCTCCGTTAGCATGACGATTTCGAGAGGCGCAACCTAAACTCGGGTGAACCGACTTGAAGGCCGATTCCGTGTCCGCGCGTGATGCGGATGTCATCCGAAATGGACGGGGCCGAGTTGTGGATCCTTGTTGGGGCGTTGGTAGGTTGGAGCCTAGGCCACCGCCTGAAAACACGCGTCAGGGGGTATCTCGCCGAAGTACGACGAAAACGGAAAAAGTGAGCGGCTAAGAGTAAAAGCAGCAGCGACTTAGCGATCGGGAAGTAGGACTTCTGCGTCTAGAGGGCTAGTACACGCAGACCGACCCCATCGGCATCGCTGGTGGGCTGAATACCTACGGGTATGCCAATGGTGATCCGATTAACTTCAGTGATCCGTTCGGGTTGTGTCACCCTATGCCCAGTTGTGCTCTGGCTGCGGCGGGCGCCGGGAGTCGGGTCGGCACCATAGTCGGAGCCACAGTTGGGGGTCTGTTTGGTCTAGGCGGTGGCGCTGTCCCGGGTGCCGCCGTTGGAAACAGAGTGGGTTGGGTCATAGGAGGTGGGCTGGCCATTGGAGCAGGTGCGTGGGCTGCACTGCGTGGGAGCAACGACCTTCCGGCCCGGGGTGAACCGAATAGTTCGGACGCCCGCGATGACGGTCAGGGCCGAGGGCAAATTCGAGACTACGGAGACGATGGGCGCGCGAAGACAGACTATGACTTTGGCCATGACCACACCGGGGCGGGAGATCCACACGCGCATGATTGGGATTGGTCGAAGACGCCTCCCAGGCAGCCACCGAGGCCTATTGGGCCGAATGAGACTCCACCAGGCGTGGGTAGGGGGTAGCCGAGATGGCCCCTAAGATGAGCGCTAGGTCGGTCCAGGGGAGTGTGGTGGATTTCCTCAAGTTGGGTTCAGGCCCACTGGCGCACTACCGGTATGCCCTGGTGTCGGCCCTCGACAGCGTGCTGGTCGTTGCTGAGACGTCGACGGCCGCCCGGCTCCGCGAAAGGGATCCGAGCATCGAGCTTCTCGGGAGGGATCTACTCATGACTACCGACAGCTTGCGCGACGCCCTTCGGCGAGAGGATCTCCTGACTGGCTTCGACGAAGTCTGGTTCTTCGGGCAACGCCCGACCGTGCCACGACCTGCGCCAGTCACGATTATCCCGCCTCTGGATCCGGATCAAGAGCCCCTGCGTAGCGCGATTGAGGCTTGGATGACTGAGGCGGGATGTGACGTGGGGGTGGCTGACGGGCTGGGACTTACTATGGTCACATTCTCGGATGACATGATTGACGGTCTTGCACAAGTTGGACCACCGTCTGACAGGGACCCGCCATAGGAGCCGCGTCAGGGGTATCACGCGAGGGTAGAGGGCGGATTGCGGCCACGCCCCATCGGTGTCGCTGGTGGTCTGAATTTGGGTCGTTCTGTCTCAGAGAATTCGATCCCGGACTTCGAGCGGCGGTGCCGTTTCCTGGTGGTGCAGGCGGACGGTCCGTCTAGACCACGACGAATCTTGCATGAGACCGCCGTGCTGAACGAGACCATTGCTTCCGCCCTCGACGAAGCTGGTTTGTGGCCACTCAAAACGAGGTTGTTGGAGTTTCTATCGCCCGAGGGCATTTCCCGACTGCTTCACTGCGGTGTCGCCGTACGGCTAGGCTTGCCCCTACCCCCAACTATCTGTATACTGACCAATAACGGTCACTCTACAGATAGTTGCCGATGGACCCCAACGAACACCTCCCGCTCGCGCCCCGCGACCTCCTGATTCTGGCGGTCCTCGCCGAGGGCCCCCTCCACGGATACGGCCTGATCAAGGCCGTCGAGGCCCGCTCGCAGTCGGGCGTCCTCCTCGATCCTGCCAACCTCTACCGCGTCCTTCGCAGGATGAGCGGGAAGGGGTGGATTCAACGCGCGGAGGCGGTGGAGTCGGGCGACGACCGACGGCGCACGTACGAGATCGCGCAGGACGGACGGGCGCTCCTCACCGCGGAGCTGGCACGGCTGGAGCGGCTCCTCGATCAGGCACGTCCCGCGATCGCGGGCGGGTAATGGTTCGCCTTTACGGCGCGCTCCTGCGTCTACTCCCGCCCGGGCTCTACCGGGAGGACGGGGCAGAGATGCGCCAGGCCTTCGCGGACCTCTGGGCGGGAGCCCGGGGCCGAGAGCGGTGGAGGATCGGGGTGGTCGCGTTCTCGCGCCTCCCGGTGGTGGTGGTGGTCGAGTGGATGGACGCGTTGGGAATCGGAACCGGACAGACGGGAGGTTGGGAGATGGGCGGATGGGCGAGGCACGTACGGATCGCGGCGCGCACACTGAAGAAGGCTCCGGCCTTCGCGGTGACGACGATCCTCTTGATCGGGCTCGGCGTCGGCGCGGTGACGACAATCTTTACCTTGGTCGATCATGTCCTCCTTCGGCCGCTTCCGTACCCGGCGGCCGATCGGATGATTACGGTCGAGCTCGGTTCGCACTCAGGGATCTCGTACCGGGCCTTCGAGGAGGCGGAAGGGGTCGAGGCGTGGGCAGCCGGGTATGTCGAGAGCGCGAACCTCACGGGCGTCGGTGACCCGATTAAGCTCGAGTGGGCTTCAGTCTCTGAGGACTTCTTCCCCTTCTTCGGAGCGAGTCCGATTCGGGGTCGACTCCTCGTTGATGACGACTTCGAGTCGCTATCTACGGTCGTCGTTTCCGGATGGGCGTGGCGAACGATGTTCGGTGAGGACGCGGAGCTGGTCGGGCGTACGATCCGGGTCGATGGAAGCGCCTACACCGTCGCGGGCATTCTCGACGACGACTTCGTGCCCCCTCGAAATATCGTGGGGACGGATGTCGCGCTCTATCGACCGATCGATTGGTCTCAGGAGATGGTGACGGATCCGAGCTACCGGATTCTGGAGGTGGCGGGTCGCATGAGTCCCGGCGTCACGGTAGACGCACTCCAACTCCGCTTCGACGAGCTCTCCGAGCGGCTGGCGACGGCGTATCCGGAGCAGATGACGGACCGCGACGGGAACTGGGATCCCTTCCCGGTTGTCGAGTTGCAAGAGTCAACGGTCTCGGATGTGCGCAGCGGGCTGAACCTCCTCTTGGGTGCGGTCGGGCTTCTCCTCCTCGTCGCTTGTCTGAACGTCGCGCACCTCTTCCTGGCTCGGGGTCTGGGGCGGGTTCAGGAGATGGCGGTACGGCGCGCGCTCGGGGCGGGCCCCTCTGGTTTGGTGCAACAACTCATGGCGGAGAGCTTGGTGATCGGGGCGCTGGGCGGAGCGCTCGGCCTTCTCCTGGCGTGGCTCGGCCTCGGGACACTCCTCGAACTGAACCCCGAGGCCCTTCCCGCCGTAGGTGACATCTCACTCGACCTACGTATCGCTGCCTTCGCCGTCGCGGTTTCGGCCACCACCGCCGTTCTCTTCGGCGTCTTTCCCGCACTTCGCACGATCGGGACCGATCTCACAGGTGACCTTCGCGGCACCTCCCGTTCGAGCACTGCGGGCCGAGGGACCCAGCGCCTACGTGGTGGACTGGTAATCGCCGAGGTCGCGATCTCCTTGGTGCTGGTGGCTCAGGCGGGCCTCTTGCTCAAGAGCTTCATGCAGGTGCAGGCACGCGATGCGCGCTTCGACGCCACCGATGTATGGACGGTACCGCTCACCCCGACCCACATCGACTCACCGGAAGGGTACGTCGCGTCGATGAACGAAGTGCTCGCCTCTCTCGAGTCGGTTCCGGGGGTACGCTCCGCAGCGTACGGCATCACACAACCCTTCGAGTTCACAGGCCCTGGCCGATGCTGTTGGAGTACCGGCAACATCGAAGTCGATGGGGAGGAGCTCGAATCGACCCGACTCATGATGCACCCGGTCTCCGTCGGATACTTCGAGACGCTAAGCGCACCACTTGTGGCGGGCTCCGTGTGGCGTGAGGCCGGCGTCGTGGACCTACCGTGGCCGACCGTGATTACGGAGCAGTTCGCCATCGACCTCTTCGGCTCCGCGGAGCGCGCGCTCGAACGGGAGATCGCGACGAGCGCGGAGAGGAGCCTCCGGGTCGTCGGAGTCGCGCCGGACATCAAGCACTACGGGCTCGATCAGGATGACGGGCCTATGGCGTACCTGCCGGTGCAGGTCGTCCCCTTTGCGATCCCTATGGCGCATATGGCAGTGCGTCTCCGTGGGCCGGCACCAGAAGACCTTCCTCGGACGCTGAGGCAGGCGGTGTGGAGGGCGATCCCCGACATGCCCGTCCCCACCGTACGCTCGATGGAGGATTGGATGCGCGACTCGATGACGAGCCGTCGCTTCGATTCGGCGCTCTACGCCGCCTTCGGAATCACCGCGCTCCTCCTCGCCGCGGCAGGACTGTACGGGACGCTCTTGTACAGCGTTCGGCAGCGGAGGAGAGAGCTAGGGATCCGCATCGCGCTAGGTGCGGCTCGCACCCGCCTGGAGCGTGATGTCGTCGGTCGTGGGCTCCTGCTCGCCGGCGCTGGCGCGGTGGTGGGGATCGGTGCCGCCATCTGGATTGGTCGCCGTCTCGAAGAGCGACTCTTCGAGGTAGAAGCGACCGACCCCATCGCGCTCGGTGCAGCTGCGCTTGTCCTTATGATCTCCGCGGGGCTCGCGAGTTGGCTACCAGCCCGCAGGGCAGGGCGAGTCGATCCTCTCGAGACGCTGAGCGCCGAATGAGTCCGGCCACTTCTGAGCCCGAGAGTCGAGCCCCTCGTAAGCCGACGCTACACGCCGAACTGACGGAGGTGGTGATCGAGGTGCCGGTAGGTGTACCGACCCCACTCACCCCGACTCAGCGGTCCCCAGAAGAAGTGCGGCGGTAACTCCCGCCCGTCCGACGCGACAAAGCGGGCAAGCAACTCTTTCAGCTCTGCGACGTCCGCCTCGAAGTCGGCAGGCGGTGTCCCGTCTTGCTCGGCGTCCATCTCCGCTGTTGTCTGAACGCCCTTGGGCCAAGGGAAGGGGAGGGTGAAGGCGACGAACCGCATCACACGGCGCCGGAGATCGACACGACGCTCCCGCACGGGCTGGTCACGGAAGATCATCCGGAAAGCGTCGCTGAGGTGGCAAACCGCTTGGCCCGGGGTCATCCGCCCCCACTGCCGTGCGGAGTCAGGCTGCAGCGACTCGATCCGACGGATCAACTCGTCGTGGCGCTCTGGGACGAAGACATTGCTCATGGTTGAAAATCCCATCGTGCGGGAGGAGTGTGGGCGGGATACGCAACCCGTTGCCGTGACGGAAGATTCCGGGATATTACGGAGTCGCCGGTCCCGCCGCCGGCTACCGACATAACCGAGAAGCTTCCCCCGGTGCTTCCATCCGAAAGGTGACCCCATGCCGTCCAAAGTCACGGCTCTTCCGGTCAAGCGGTCATTCGGCGAAACCATGCGCAAAGACGCGTGGTGGGTCCAACCGCTCGTCGTCTTCACCGTCTTTACCGGATTCGTGATCTACTCGACCTGGGCGGCGTTCCAGGGCGTGAACTACCACTTCGACAACCTCCTGTCGCCGTTCTACTCTCCAGAAATCTGGGGAACATCGGAGCACGCACTGATGGTGCGCGACGGAGCGCCTGGGTGGTGGCCCGGTTTTCTTCCGTACTCCCCGGCCTTCCTGATCCTTTGGGCTCCGGTCTCCTTCCGCCTCACCTGCTACTACTACCGAGGTGCGTACTACAAGGCGTATTGGCCGGGACCGCCATCGTGTTCGGTGGGCACACCGGGCAAAGGGTACATCGGTGAGCGGAAGTTCCCGCTCATCATCCAGAACATCCATAGGTACGCGCTGCCCTTCGCGCTCCTCCTCCTCGTCTTTCTCGCGATCGATGCGTGGAACGCGATGTGGTTCCACACGGCGGACGGAGGTAGGGAGTTCGGCGTCAGCGTCGGGACGATCGTTCTGACGCTCAATGTGATCTTCCTGTCGGGCTACACGTTGGGATGCCACTCGCTGCGACACCTCGTGGGTGGCGGCATCGACATCCTTTCTCGTCGGCCGGTGCGAAAGATCGCCTACGACTGCGTCAGCTGCCTGAATGGCCGCCACATGGCGTGGGCTTGGACTTCGCTCCTCTGGGTCGCCTTCTCCGACATCTACGTTCGACTCTGCGCGATGGGTGTCTGGACGAACGTGAGGTTCTTCTAATGGCCGGCTATCAAGAGTTCGAGCACGACGTCATCGTCATCGGGGCGGGTGGAGCAGGGCTGCGCGCCGCGATTGAAGCTGCCGCTCAGGGCGTCCGTGTCGGCCTGATCTGCAAGTCGCTCTTAGGCAAGGCCCACACGGTCATGGCCGAGGGCGGGATGGCTGCGGCCATGGCGAACGTCGACGAGCGCGATGGTTGGCCGGTGCACTTTGCCGATACCATGCGAGGTGGTCAGTACCTCAACAGCTGGCGCATGGCCGAGCTGCATGCCAAGGAGTCGCCGGACCGGGCTCGTGAGCTCGAGTCGTGGGGCGCGCTCTTCGACCGGACGCCGGAAGGGAAGATCCTTCAGCGCAACTTCGGGGGACACGCCTACCCGCGACTCGCGCACGTCGGGGACCGCACCGGTCTCGAGATGATCCGCACCCTTCAAGACCACGGGATCCATGCGGGGATCGACGTACACATGGAGGTGACGGTCACGAAGCTCCTGAAGGATGGGGAGCGCGTGGTCGGTGCCTTCTGTTACGATCGTGAGCAGGGTCGCTTCCGCGTCTTCAAGGCGAAGGCCGTCGTGCTCGCCACAGGCGGCCTGGGACGGGCCTTCCTCGTGACATCGAACTCGTGGGAGGGAACCGGAGACGGTCACTCGCTCGGCTACCACGCCGGCGCCGAGCTCGTCGACATGGAGTTCATCCAGTTCCACCCGACGGGAATGGTGTGGCCGCCGTCGGTGCGCGGAATCCTCGTAACCGAGGGCGTGCGTGGTGAGGGCGGGATTTTGAAGAATAGTGAGGGCAAACGCTTCATGTTCGACGACATCCCGCCGCTCTACGTCGACCAGACGGCGGACACTCCGGAAGAGGGCTGGCGGTACGTCACCGGGGATCGTAATGCGCGCCGTCCTCCAGAGCTTCTCACCCGTGACCACGTGGCGCGGAAGATCGTGAAGGAGGTCCAGGAGGGCAGAGGGTCACCGCACGGTGGCGCCTTCCTCGACATCGCGTGGATCAAGGAGCACATCAAAGACTCGGAAGGGCACATCAAGAAGAAGCTCCCGAGCATGTACCACCAGTTCAAAGAGCTGGCGGGGATCGACATCACGAAGGAGCCGATGGAGGTCGGGCCGACCACGCACTACGCGATGGGTGGAATCGCCGTCGATCCCGACACGCAGATGACGACGACCGTCCCTGGTCTCTTCGCGGCCGGAGAGGTCGCGGGTGGCTTGCACGGAGCGAACCGCCTCGGCGGAAACTCCCTCTCCGATCTCGTCGTCTTCGGGAAGCGTGCAGGGGAGTACGCGGCCAAGTTCGCGCAGGAGAATCCGAACTACTCGATCGCGGAGTCGGAGATCGAGGCAGCCGCAACGGAGGCCCTCGCCCCGCTCGAACGCGAGCACACCGCGGAGGGCCCTTTCCAGCTGCAGTACAAGCTGCAGTCGTTGATGCAAGAGAAGGTCGGGATCGCACGCACGGAAGACGGGCTCACCGAGGCGATCGGGACGATCCGTGAGATCTCCGCCGACCTCGCGAAGGTCGGCAGTGGTGGAAACCGCTGGTTCAACCCCGGTTGGCACACGGCGCTCGATATGACCCACCTCGTGACCGTCTCCGAAGCGATCGCGCTTGCTGCGCGAGAGCGGAAGGAGAGCCGAGGCGCTCACTCCAGGCTCGATCATCTGGAGAAGAAGAAGGAGTGGGGCGGCTTCAACCACATCGTGCGCAAGGCCGCCGACGGCTCGATGGAAATCGAGCGGCGCGATATCCCGGCCATGCGTCAGGAACTTACGGACATCATCGAGGAGCAGGGCTGATGAGCACTGCGACGTTCAAGGTCTGGCGCGGCAGTAGTGAAGGCGGCGACTTCGAGACGTTTGAGGTCGAGCTCGAGCCGGGGTACGTCGTGCTCGATGCCATTCACAAGATCCAGGCGGAGCAGGCCAACGACCTCGCGTGTCGTTGGAACTGCAAAGCCGGGAAGTGTGGCTCCTGTTCCGCGGAGATCAACGGAAACCCGAAGCTCATGTGCATGACTCGAGTGGAGGATCTCCCGGCGGACGAACCGATCACCGTCGAGCCCATGCGGACCTTCCCGGTCATGAAGGACCTCGTGACCGACGTGTCGTGGAACTACGAGGTGAAGGCCGCCATCCAGCAGGTGACGCCCAAGAAGCCCGACTTCGACGACGGCTCTTGGAAGATGTCGCAGTACGACGTCGAGCGCCCTCAGGAGTTCCGGAAGTGCATCGAGTGCTTCTTGTGTCAGAATGTCTGCCACGTGCTCCGCGATCATCAGATGCACGACCAGTTCGCCGGCCCTCGACACTTCGTCTTCGCCGCTCAGGCCGAAATGAACCCGATCGACACCGCGGATCGCGTGCCGCACTTGCGAGACGAGATGGGGATCGGGTATTGCAACATCACGAAGTGCTGCACCAAGGTCTGCCCGGAACACATCACGATCACCGACAATGCGATCATCCCGCTCAAGGAGCGGGTTGTGAGCCGATCGTACGATCCGATTGCGGCGCTGATGCGGATGGTGACTGGAGGGTAAACTCGAGCGGGGAGTGTGAGATGAAGGTCCGAACGTTCCTCCCCTCAATCGATCCCGTGCGCTCCGTGCCAACGCTGGTCGCGGCCATGTGGCTCCTAGCGCCCAGCGCGCTCGCCGCCCAAGCCACCCACCGCCTCGTCGCCGGCCCCGAGACAGTAGCCTACGGTCATTACGACCCCACCAAGCCCGGCGTCCTCCGCATCGCCTCTGGCGACATCGTCGAGGTCACGACGATGCTCACATCCAATCCGTCGCGGCTGGAGAGGATGGGCCTCCCGGCCGACGAGGTGCAGCCGAACCTCGCGGCGATCGTCGATCGGGTAGAGGACCGGGGACCGGGCGGACATATCCTCACCGGCCCGATCCATATCGAGGGGGCGGAGCCCGGCGACGTGCTCGAGGTGCGGATTCTCTCGATCGACTACTCGATTCCATACGGGTATAACGGCTGCTCGGGCTTCGTGCGGGACCTGTGCGACGAGGACCGTCGCTCGCGACTGATCCACATCGATACGCAGAACCATCGAGCCGAGATCGCACCGGGCATCGAGATCGCGCTGCGGCCCTTCTTCGGGTCGATGGGTGTGGCGCCGCCCCCTGACTCGGGGCGGGTGAGTTCGAACCCCCCGGGGCGTCACGCGGGGAATATGGATCTCAAGGACCTTGTCGCAGGGACGTCGCTATTCATTCCGGTATGGGTTGAAGGTGCGCTGTTCGAGGTCGGGGACGGACACGCGGCGCAGGGGGACGGCGAGGTCAACCAGACCGGGTTGGAGACGTCGCTTGAGGGTCGCCTCCAATTCGTGCTTCACAAGCCGTCGGACGAGCAACCGTCTATCGATTGGCCGCGTGCGCGCACCCACGATCATCACATCCTGATGGGCTTCGACCCGGATCTCGAAGCGGCGACGGAGATCGCGATCCGAGAAACGGTCGAGTTCCTGCAGGAACGCACCTCACTCACTCAGGGCGAGGCGTACTCGGTGGTCTCGATGGCCGTCGACCTCCGCATTACCGAGCTCGTGGATGGAAATGTCGGCGTGCATGCGATGGTGCCGCGCGGGCTCATCTCCGACGCTCCTGCCGAGGTAGATGTGCTGATTCGTGGGGGAACGGTCTACGACGGGTCGGGCTCCGAGGGGGTCGTGCGCGACGTAGGCGTCTCCGCCGATCGCATCGTCTTCGTGGGGGACGCCGCCGCTGCTGGGGTCGTGGGCGAGCGCGAGATCGACGCCCATGGGCTCGTGGTCGCGCCCGGCTTTATCGACCCCCATGCGCACGCCCAGGCCGACCTGCTATCCGACGAGCGCCTGCGGCGCGAGAACGTGAACTACCTGACCCAGGGTGTGACGACCGTCGTCGTCGGGAACGACGGCCATGGGACGTTCGACATCGCGGGAAGTCGTTCCGAGATGGAAGCGCTCGGGATTGGGACGAACGCGGCCCTCCTCGTTGGCTTCGGTTCGGTACGTGGAGAGGTGATGGGCATGCGTGACACAGCCCCATCGCGGCCTGAACTGGAGCGCATGAAAGGACTTGTAGACCAAGCGATGCGAGACGGCGCCGTCGGGCTCGCGACGGGTCTCTTTTACGCGCCGCAGAGCTTCTCCACGACGGAAGAGGTGGTCGAGCTCGCACGCGTCGCCGGCGCGCACGGGGGTGTGTACGACTCCCACATGCGAGACGAGAGTTCGTATTCGTTGGGGCTGCTCGGGGCCGTGGACGAGGTGATCGAGATCGCGGACGCCGCGGGCGTTGCCGCGAACATCTCCCATATCAAAGCCCTCGGGGTCGACGTGTGGGGTCAGAGCGAGGAGGTGCTCGCGCGGACTCCGCGCCGCACGCGCGCGAGGCGTGCGCATTACCGCCGACCAGTATCCATACGAAGCGAGCGGGTCCTCGCTCAACGCGTCGCTCTTGCCGCGCTGGGCGCAGGCCGGTGGGCGCGATTCTCTCATGGCCCGCTTTGATGACGCCGGCACCCGGGGGCGTCTCGTGGCGGAGATGAGAGAGAACATGCGCCGGCGAAACGGTCCGGACGCGATGCTCATCACGGGTGGCAGTGACCCCGAGCTCCGCGGCAAGACACTCCTCGACGTCGCGACGGAGTGGGATGTCGACCCGATCGAAGCGGCGATCCGGGTCATTCGAGCCGGCGGGGCCGGGATCGGCTCCTTCAACATGAACGAAGACGACATCGCCACGTTCATGGCGGCCGACTTCGTCATGACCGGATCGGACGGCTCAGACGGACATCCGCGGAAGTACGGGACGTATCCGCGGAAGATCCGCCGCTATGTGCTCGAGGAGGGTGTGATCTCGATGGCGCGTATGATCCGAGCTTCGTCCGGGCAGCCCGCGGAGGCGTTCGGGATCGTGGATCGAGGACGGATCGCCGAAGGCGCGTATGCAGACATCGCGGTCTTCGACCCTAACACCATCCGTGACGAAGCGACCTTCCTCGAGCCGCGTCGCCTAGCGACCGGAATGCGCTACGTCATCGTGAATGGGACGTTCGCGATCGAAGACGGCGAGCTGATGCACACGCTCACCGGACAAGTCCTGCGGGGACCGGGCGCTCGGCCGGTGTCCTAGAGCGCCCGTGCCAAGGGAGCTATCCCTCGCTCGGGGGTGGCTCGCACGTCGACTCGCCACCTTCGCCGTCCACATCGAGTCCGACCCACAGATACAGCGTCGTGTCGCGTGCTTCGCTCCAGGTGAAGTCGAAGTCGACCTGGGTCGTCATTCCGAAGTCGTGGTCGAACGGGACTCCGACGCCCGGCTCGGCATCCATGTTCAGCTTGGTTCCGAGCACGTTGTCGATCGCTTCGATCGTCCAGCTCCCGGAGTGACCGTACCAGACGTTCACGCATCCCTCGATGCTCATCGCAGCCACGGGTAGCGTCGAGGTCGAGAAGCTGCCTTGGCCCGCCGCGATCGGGACTTGGACCCATCCTCCTCCGTCCCGAAGGACGGACATGAGTTGCCCGAAGCTCTGCCCCTGTACGGGAGCAGGCGCGAAGAGTGCTGCCGCGAGAAGCGGGCCGGCCGCGAGCCGGGCGAAGCGTGTGGAGTGCGACATGGAGCTGGGGTTCGATCGTGTGTCGACTCAGATACAACCGTGACCCTCGGATAGGTCCCCGGTCGTCCTAGAGGGGCGACGTCAGCTCGTTGCGGACCATGGACACGCGACGCACCGCGTCGGCCTGAATCTCGGCCACGATCGCCATGAATGCCTCGTCGCTCCGGAGCGGATCGAAGAGTTCTGAGCCGAGGATGCGTTCGTCGACGCCCGCGGGTGATCGCTCGAAGGCGAACCTCAACCAGCGTTCGGCTGCGGAGGAGTCGCCCTTCCACGCGTGGTAGCTGGCCAGGTCCTGGGCCACGACCTCCGGTAGGTACGTTCCCTGAGGGAAGCTTCCATTCCCGAGCATCGTTTCGGCGTCGGTCGCCATGGCGTCCGCTTCATCGAGCCGTCCCTCCGCGCGTAAGCAGAGCGCACGCACGAGCGCGTAGACGCCGAAGTCCAGTCCCCCGCACGCGTCTCCCCTGCCGGTCAGCGCCAGAGCTCGACCCTCGAACGCTCTCGCGAGCGCAAGACTCGGCTCGAGTCGATACGCCTCGCGGGCTTCCGCGATCGCGACTTCGTAGTCCCCGACCTGGAATCCTAGGGACGCCAGCGCGGTGCGACGACCCGCCTGGAGTGGGTCGAGGTCGGCGGCCCTGCGCGCCTCGGCCAATGCCTCGTCGACCCGCCCTCGGCGGGCCAAGATCCTCGCGGACCAGCTCGGTCCGTTCGGCGCGTTGGGAGCCAGCTGTTCGGCTCGTTGGAAGTCTGCCTCGGCTCCATCGATGTCCGTCCCGAGGAGTGCTCGCGCGTACCCGCGTGCGGCATACCCGTTCGCCCCGGCAGGGTCGAGCGCGATGGCAGAATCGGCGGCCGACAGTGAACGAGCGGCGAGCTCGTACGCGGGGACGCCGACATCGTACTTGTAGTACAGCGTGAGCGCGTACGCAGAAGAGAGTGCGGAGAGAGCGACAGCGGAGTGCGGCTCGAGGAGGATGGCCTCTCGGAAGAGGGACACCGCCTCTCGCATTCCGTCCGGTGTGCGGCGGCCGAGGGCCTCGTTCCCCGCCAAGTACGCGTCGCGGCCGGGGCCGATCACGCTCGTCGTCGCATCGAACCGATCTTCCAGACCCACACCGCTCAAGAAGGCCCGGGTGACGGAGTTGGCGAGGGCGGCCTGCCCGGCCTCGAGCTCGTCTGGATCGATCACGTGCTGCGTTCGTGACGCGAGGAAGCCGTCGAGGTCGGATTCGCGGACCCGAACCACGAGGTTCTGGTCCCTGAGCTCGATCGTTCCTCGGATGAGGTGCTCGACGTGCAGAGTGTCGAGGAGGGCGGGGGTGCCTAGGCTGTCCTGAAGCAATGAGGCGGCGGTGTACGTGTCGATGACCCGAACACCCGGGATCCGCGTCAGTCGCTCGATGACCTCCTCCGCCAGGGAGAGACCGAGATTGTCGAAGTCGCTGATGTCCGTGCGGTTCTCGAACGGCATGACCGCGACCGAGGCTCGGTACTCGGCTTCAGCATTCGCTTCGGATGATCGCAGCTGCAGCGCGGTACCGATCGCAACGAGAGTCAGGGCGCCCACGGCGATCGCGAGGGCTCCCCGAGGTCGCAACGGTCGCCCTTTTGGTACTCGGGCGGTTTCGGTGCGGAGGTAGTCCGATCGGTTTGCTACGAGGAGTGCGTCCGCGAAGTGTTCCACATGGGGATGCCGATCCTCTGGGCTCTTCGCAAGTGACTGCGCGAGCGTCTGCTCCACGCCGCGAGGCACCGACTCGACCGCGCCGCGCAAGGGAGGAGGGGACTCGTTCAGGTGCGCCTCGACCGTTTCACGGACGGAGGGACCGGTGAAGGGCGGTGCGCCCGAGAGCATCTCATAAATGATGCACCCGAGTGCGTAGCTATCCGAACGCCCATCGACCGGCCCGGCGTCTCTGAGCCGTTCCGGGCTCAGGTATTCGGCGTTCCCTAGTGGTAGTCCGTCCGGTCCGATGTGCGCGCCGTCGACCGCCCGGATGGCCTGCCCGACACCGAAGTCCGAGACGACCGCGTGACCTCCCTGGAAGAGGATCTTCGACGGCTTGAGATCTTGGTGGATGACGTCGCGATCGTGTGCGTGGCCGAGTGCGTCCGCTACCTCCTTCGCGATCTCCAACGCCGTTTCGACAGGAAGGGGACCCTCTCCGTCCAGACGATCTCGAAGGCTTCCCCCTTCGACGTACGGCATGACGTAGTAGAGCGAACCCTCGGCCTCGCCTGCCGCATAGATCGGAACGATGTGCGGGTGCTGAAGGCGTGAGGTGAGCTCGACCTCTCGCACGAAGCGATCTTGCCCCAGCCGCGCCGACAGGTCCGGGTCGAGGATCTTGATGACGACATCGCGCGCGGGGACCTCTTCACGAGCGAGATAGACCCGGGTACTCCCGGTTCGATCTAGCTCACGCGTGATCGCGTAACGCCGGGGAAGGGCGGCTTGAAGGCGCTCGAAGTCGGTGGACACGACGCGGTTGGACGGCGGTGAAGTCGGGTGAAACGTACCACGCGTCGCAACAGGGGCGCGAGCGAAATCGTCCGGGCATGCGCCGCCATCTCGTGTGTTCGAGCGCCTGCCCCTCCCGCGTCGATCTCGGTCGAGATACGTTCACGATGCCGCCAGGGGCACCGGCCTCCTCAGTGGAGTCGGTTGAGATCGACCCTTGGAACCTGATCCGGCTAAAACCGGCGTAGGGAGCGCGGCGTGCGTGGGGCTGGTCCAGGCGGTGCCCCGCGCGGCGCTCCTCGCCCGTAGGTGAGACTGATGAGCGACGATACCAAGAACGTGTCCGGTGCCGATGGCGCGACTGCTCCTTCCACGAATGGGTCGAGCCGACCCCGTGTGGCTCCGCGCACCGTTGATATGGGAACCGATTACCCGGGGGCATTCCCGAACTCGAAGAAGGTCTTCGTGGAAGGCTCGCGAGGCATCCGCGTTCCAATGCGGGAGATCCAGCTCACCGGGGGCGAGGAGCCGTTTCGCGTCTACGACACGAGCGGTCCCCGTGATCTCGATGTGCGCGCTGGGTTGCCGCCGCTTCGGGACGAGTGGATCCGAAGCCGTGGCGATGTCGTGGACGTTACCCGATCGAGGGTGCCCTCTGGTGTTCTCGAGATGCCTGCCGGACTCACTCGCGCGACGGTGAAGGGCACCGGCGCGGTCACACAGCTGGCGTACGCCCGGCGCGGGGAGATCACTCCGGAGATGGAGTTCGTGGCAATCCGGGAAGGGATGGAGCCCACGTTCGTACGCGACGAAGTCGCGCGCGGCCGGGCGATCATCCCGGCGAACATCAATCACCCCGAGCTCGAGCCGATGATCGTGGGTCGGAACTTCAAGGTGAAGATCAACGCGAACATCGGGAACTCCGCCGTCTCTTCCTCGATCGAAGAGGAAGTCGAGAAGCTTCGCTGGGCGACCCTCTGGGGCGCGGACACCGTCATGGATCTCTCCACTGGGGAGCACATCCACGAAACCCGTGAGTGGATTCTGCGGAACTCGCCGGTGCCGATCGGAACGGTGCCGATCTACCAAGCACTCGAGAAGGTCGACGGAGTCCCGGAGGAGCTCACGTGGGAGATCTACCGCGACACGATCATCGAGCAGTGTGAGCAAGGCGTCGACTACTTCACCGTGCACGCAGGCGTGCTCCTGCGCTTCATCCCGATGACGGCGAATCGCATGACGGGGATCGTCTCTCGCGGCGGGTCGATCATCGCCAAGTGGTGCATGGCGCACCACAAGGAAAACTTCACCTACACGCACTTCCCCGAGCTGTGCGAGATCATGGCGGCGTACGACGTGTCGTTCTCGCTCGGAGACGGCCTCCGGCCAGGTTCGATTCGCGATGCCAACGACGAGGCTCAGTTCGCTGAGCTCAAGGTCCAGGGAGAGCTCACCAAGATCGCGTGGGAGCACGGCGTGCAAGTGATGAACGAGGGCCCCGGGCACGTCCCGATGCACCTCATCCGCGAGAACATGGAGAAGCAGCTCGAGTGGTGTGATGAGGCGCCGTTCTACACGCTCGGCCCGCTCACCACGGACATTGCGCCCGCGTACGACCACATTACCTCGGCGATCGGCGCTGCTCAGATCGGATGGTACGGCACTGCCTTGCTCTGCTATGTCACGCCGAAGGAGCACCTGGGTCTCCCGAATCGCGACGACGTGAAGCGTGGCGTCATCAGCTACAAGATCGCCGCCCATGCTGCCGATCTCGCGAAGGGGCATCCAAGAGCGCAGGCGTGGGACGACGCGCTATCGAAGGCTCGTTTCGAGTTCCGTTGGCGGGATCAGTTCAACCTCGCCCTCGACCCGATCACTGCCGAGGAGTACCACGACGAGACGCTCCCCGCCGAAGGCGCGAAGGTCGCGCACTTCTGTTCGATGTGTGGCCCGAAGTTCTGCTCGATGAAGATTACCGAGGACATCCGAGCGTTCGCCCGTGAACAAGGCGTCGCAACGGACGAGGCCGTCGGGGAAGGGATGCGTCAGATGGCGGACGAGTTCCGCGAGCGAGGCGGAGAGATCTACGTCGAGGCGGGTGACTGACGGGTGAAGTGGTTCGTGGTGGCGTCGGTCAGCTTGTTCTTCCCAGGAGCGGGACAGGCTCAAGACCTGGCTCTCGACTCGGTGTTCGCCGCTGCCTTGAGTCCGTACACCGCGGGTTCACGCCTTCGGATCGCGACCGATGGTGCGGAGTGGATCACCGGAGCGTACGCGGGAAGGTCGCCAGGATGGCTCAGCCTCAGAGGGGAAGATGGACGGCGCCACCTGTTCGCCCTCAGGGACATCTCCGCACTCGAAGTCAGACGCCGCGCATGGCGGGAAGGACTTTTCCGCGGTGCGGTCGTGGGAGGCATTTTTGGTGCCGTGTTCGGCGCGCTCGGCGCACTCGCTTGTGAAGATGGCCAAGGGTGCAGTGGAAACGCGGTTACGGGCGCGGGAGGCTCCGCCCTGCTCTTTGCCACGCTGGGTGGAGGGGTCGGAGCCGGCGTCGGCTCCCTAGTGGAGGTGTGGCACCCGCTGATCCGATCTAGGTAACCCCTACGAGATCGGATTCCCGCTGAGGAAGTCCACCGCCAAACTCGCTAGTGCCCGCACACCAATGGGCAGAGCACGCTCGTCGGCGTAGAAATAGGGCGAGTGGTTGGGGTGGACGAGTGACGGGTCGTCCGCTCCTACCCCGAGTCCGATGAAGAGGCCGGGTGCCTCCTGTGCGAAGTACGAGAAGTCTTCGGCGCCCGTTGCCGGAGGCATCGAAACGACGCCCTGGCCGGCGACACGTTCGAGGCTCGGCACCATCCTGCGGGTGAGGGCTGGGTCGTTGACGGTCACCGGGTAGCCGAGACCGATCGTGACCTCCGCCTCGGCACCGTTCGCTTCGGCGACGCTCTCGGCGAGTCGCCGGACACGCTCATGAACCAACGTCCGCGTATCGGGGTTCAGCGTGCGGATCGTCCCGATCATGAGAACCGTGTCGGGGATGATATTGCCTCGATTCCCACCCTCGATCTGACCAATGGTCACGATCGCCGGGGAGTCGGTAAGATCGACTTGTCGACTCACGACGGTCTGGAGACCGTTGATGATTTGGGCCGAGGTCACGATCGGATCCACGCCACCCCACGGCATAGCGCCGTGCGTCTGTGTGCCCCGTACCACGATTCGTAGACCGTCCGAGCTCGCGAGCATCCCGCCTTCTCTGTAGGCGATGGTGCCGACCGGCATGGGAAAGACGTGGAGGCCGAAGACTGCGTCGGGGCGCGGGTCTGTCATTGCGCCGTCGGCGATCATCGGCTCCGCACCGCCCGGCCCTTCCTCAGCGGGCTGGAAGAGGAACTTCACGGTGCCGGGGAGGTCGTCGCGCATTTCGGAAAGCACGGAAGCCACGCCCATCAGGATCGCTACGTGGTTGTCGTGCCCACACGCGTGCATGACCCCGACTTCGCGACCCTGCCACGTCGCTCTGACTTGAGATGCGAAGGGCACGTCGGCGAGCTCGGTGACCGGGAGTCCGTCCATATCGGCCCGAAGGGCAACGACGGGGCCGGGCCTGCCGCCGCGAAGCACTCCGACTACTCCGGTCCCACCGACTTCTGTCTCGACCTCGATGTCGAGCGAGCGAAGATGCTCCGCCACGAGGGCTGCGGTCCGGAACTCCTGCATTCCCAGCTCAGGATTGGCGTGGATGTCTCGACGCCACTCGACGACCTGGTCATTGATCGCCGCTGCCAGCTCGTCGACGGAGCGGTGCAGGACATCGCTCTGCGCGGCTGCGGGTGTAGAGACGACGGCGCCGAAGAGGGCGGCGGTGAAGGCTGACCGATAGAGAACCGAGAGTGACATTGCCAATAGGTCCGAGTCGTGAGCTTCGAGGAGGTCAGCGAAGCTCGTCTCGACCCATTGCCAGGGCAAGCGGCCCCCGTCCGCCGAGTGGCGGACTCCCGGAGGGGGTGCTTACCCGCTAATGCGTAGTCGGTCGTATAAGAGCTGTCGGTCGGCGATCGACTGGTCACCAAGCGGGATCGCCGGACCGAAGTGCCCGCCTCGGTCTCTGCGGAGCGCTCTGCGGACGCGCTCGATCGCCTCGTGAGGAGGCACACCGTCTCGGATGAGCCGCCGGACACGGGCGGGAATTCGCAACATCCGATCGTCTTGCAGCCTCTGATCCATCGATTGGCGCAGGACCTGGATCGCTCGGTCGTGCGGTACGCCGTCTTCGATGAGATCGGCGAGCACGAGGATCGCCACCGGTGAGCGCGGGCGATCGTTCGGCAAGCGACTCAAGGCATCGGCCGGGACGCCGCGTTGCATGGCGTCCACGGCAGCGACCAGGAGCGGAGTCGTGGCGCCGGGGCCTAACGCTCCGCGCGCTTGGCCGAGTCGTCCACCGTAGCTCCGGACGGCCGGCAAGAGCATGTCCATCGGAACGCCTTTCGCCATGCCTTCGAGCGCCTTCGCGTACAGCGGTCCCGACGGGATCCCGTCCGAGGCAAGCTCGGTCGCGAGTGTCGAGAGGCCGCGGTACACCTCCGGGGGGAGTGCGCTTTGTGCTCGGGCCTGTGCGGCATCCTGCGCCGCTGCACCGGCCGTGACACCGAAGCTCAGAGCGAAGACGAGCGCAGAGACGCGGTGCCATAGTGCTGTCTTCTTCATTTCGAACCTCCTTCTATCACGAGGGTCGCGTTGAGGCGCCCCCATTCGTCCGGAACGACGTCGGGAGCGTCGTCCGGAATGAACCATTCTTCGTCGGCCAAATAGCCGAAGTGATGTGTCCCTGCCGGGACGTCGATCTCGATTGTCCAGGAGCCGTCACTCTGCTGCTGCATTTCGGCTGCTTCCCACAGATTGAAGTCTCCCACTACTACCATGGACGTTGTTCCCGCCGGTGGGGTAACGCGAAGGAGTACACGGCTACGCGCCTCGCCGTACTCGACGATCTGGTACGGCGCCGTCGAGAAGTCGTCTGCGGGGTCGCCGGCGGACACTGGGAACATGCTTCTGCCGACCAAGAAGCCTCCTCCTCCGCTCCCCGGTTGTGCCAGGGTGAGCGGGTCGGGGTCCGTGCGTCCGAAGAAGCTCCGCAGACTCCACCCTCCGAACGGAACGACCACCGCGAGCCCGCCTGTGGTCTCGGTGGCCGTGGGTGTATCCCACCGATCCACTCGCACTTCTGCGAATCCCCACCGACCGGCCAGGGCGAAGCGAAGCCCCGCGTTCGCGTAGTCCCCTGCGGGGGTACGGTGCCACCCTCCCGCCAGACCGACGTTCGACGTCACAGGCCCGATTTGGACCGCGGTCGAGCCGCCATACCTCCAAAGGTCGGTCTCGAAAAGACGAGATGCTCCGTCTAGCTCACGGAGTAGCTTGAGCTGCGAAAGGCCCGCTCCGCCGAGGGCGCGGGCACTCCAGCCGAAGTTGGTGGTGCGCACTCGGATCGAGGGTCCCCACTCGGCGGCGAAGGCCCGGTACGGATACGGTTTCTGTGTCCCGTATCCCATGACTCGCGCTGCCAGCCCGAGCGACCAGTTGGGTCCGCGCCGGTTCGTAAGCGATCCCTCCAACACCCCAGAGAGGAAGCTTCCGCCCACCGCGTCGTCGAGTGTGTGCCCAAAGAGGAGGGAGGCGAAACCGCCAGACCCGGAGGTGCGGTAGTGCGAGCCGCGTAGTCCACCCATGAGAAAGCGCGCGTGTTCTCCCTCGATGCCAACCGGAGGCCCGATCTGGCTTCCGCCGATTTCGACGGTCAGATCGGATTGCGCAGCCAGCGGCTCGCCGCTCACGGCCCAGGCACCCGCTCCCCACGCGACCGCACACGTGAACGCGCGCGCGAGGTTGCGGGATGGACGGGTGAGGGGCGTGAGCGTCATTGGTTACACGCCGGCCACTGCGAGCACTGCATTCTGATTGCCGAAGCCGTCGTCCTGATAGCGGTCCGCCCGAGGGTCGGTCGCCCACTCGGATCCATCGATCAGGAACATGTACTTGTGCACACCGGGGCGGACGGGCACGCGACCCGTCCAAACGCCGTCTCCGTCCGTGTCCTCCAGGGAGTAGTCCGCAACCCATTCGCTGAAGTCTCCCGCCACGGCCACGCTCGTCGCCCCAGGGGCCTCGAGCATGAACTGAACGTAGACGACACCATTGGGGTCGGTGCTCGCTGCTGACACTGGGCCGTTCGGATCGAGGGGCACCGGACCAACCTGTCCGGACTCTCCTCGTAAGCCCGGCCATACGACGAGTGCAGCGATGGCGGCGGTCACCAGAGCTGCCGCCAGAGGCGGGACGCGTATCGGCGCCGGCCTGATCAACCATTGCAGCGCTCGCCGGAGCGGGCCGGCTTCAGGAAGGGCGTCGATCTCCGCCATCACCTTTTGCTCGAGCCACGCGGGAGCGGCCCCGTGCACAGGTGCGGACGTTCGGAACGCGGCCAGCATCTGGTCCCACTCGTCGGCGTGGGCACGATCCCCTGGCTTCAGTCGGTCGGCCTCGAAGTCGCCGTCGAGGTGTCGGTGGATGTCTTCGTTCATGCGTATTCCTCCAGGAGGCCGCGCAGCGCCTCGCGCGCCCGGTACACTCTCATCTTCAGGGAAGCGACGGACAGATCCATGACCGCCGCGATCTCCTCGTACGAACGCCCTTCGACGTGTTTCAGCACGAAGGCCTCTTTCTGTTCCGGGGTCAGCGCGTCGAGCGCGCCCCAGATGTGACGACGTACCTCGGCGCCCTCGGCCTCGGACGCCGGATCCGGACCACCCCTCAAGGCGCCGGCGACGACGGTGAGAGACACATCGGACCGGCGGCTTCGCACGTGGTCCTTGCACATGTTCGCGAGAATCCGAAAGAGCCACGCGCCCACCCGCTCGGGATCTCGACAGCTACGCAGCTTTCGATACCCCTTCACGAGGGCCCGCTGTACCAGGTCGGCCGCGTCGTCAGACGACCCGGTCATCCGTACGGCATGGCCGTGCAAGGTGTCCCCGTACCGCCGTACCAAGAGGCGATACGCGTCCCTGTCCCCGTCCAGGACATCCCGTACGACTTGTGCGTCCGTGCGCTCGGCGTGCGTCATCCGTCGGCACGTCTCCGTGTTTCGGCGCCCGATGAAGGGCGGTTCCGACCTGAAGACGGTGGTACCGGTCCAAAAGTAACGCGCGAAGGTGGAAAAAGCGTTCGCAGCATTTGGCCGTGCCTCCTAGATTCCCGCGCCCTCAGGTAGATTCGGGGCCGATATCGGCTCCATCGGAAAGCGAAAGGACGGGTCTTTGAAGCGAATTCTCGTGACCGGCGCGGGTGGCCAGATTGGGTCGTGGTTGGTCCCTCGCCTCCGCGAGCTGTACGGAGCATCGTCGGTCATGGCTACCGACGTGCGTACGCTCGCCCCCGACATCGTCGACGCCGGGCCGTTTCACGTGCTCGACGCGACGGACGCGAAGGCGGTCGGACAAGCAGTGATGCGGCACGACGCTGACACGGTGTATCACCTCGCGGCCATCCTCTCCGCGGTCGGCGAACGCGATCCGCGGCTGGCGTGGCATGTGAACATGGTCAGTCTGGAGGCCGTGCTCGAGGTCGCGCGAGAGCAGTCATGTGCCGTATTCACCCCTAGCTCGATAGGGGTCTTCGGCCACCAGTCGCCGAAGGATCCGACGCCTCAGGATACGATCATGCGGCCCTCGACGATCTACGGTGTGACGAAGGTCGCTGGTGAGCTCTTGTGCGACTACTACTACGATCGGTTCGGCGTCGATACGAGAGGCGTGCGTTTCCCAGGGCTCATCAGCCATGGGGCGCCTCCTGGAGGTGGTACCACCGACTGGGCGGTAGACATCTACTACCAAGCGGTCGAAAAGGGGCGCTACACGTGCTTCCTCGGTCCGGACACCCAGCTCGACATGATGTACATGCCCGATGCCATCGAGGCGATGATCGCTGTGATGGAGGCGGATCCCGCTCGTCTCGTGCACCGGAACGCCTTCAACGTCACGGCGATGCAGCTTACGCCCACCGGGCTCACCGAGATCATTCGAACCCACCTGCCCGATTTCGAGATCTCGTACGATATCGACCCGGTGCGTCAGTCGATCGCGGAGTCGTGGCCCGATCGCTTGGACGACTCGGCTGCCCGGGACGAGTGGGGCTGGCAGCCCAAGTACGACGCCGTCGCGATGACGGCGGACATGTTCTCTCACCTGACCGCCGACTGACCCGGAGTTCCCATGCCGTCCGATCGTCTCTCTGCCGTACTCAATGCTCATGTCTCCGGATTGGAGGAGGCGGGCACCGCGAAGGGTGCCGAATCCGTGGTGACCGGCGTGCGTCGCGCCGAGGGCGATCGAGGCCCGCGCTTCCTCCTTCGGGGGGAAGGGGAGAAGGAGTTCCTGCGGATGAACTCCAACTCGTACCTGGGGTTGGGGCTCCATCCCGCAGTGATTGCGGCCGAGGAGGAGGCGACCGCCGAATTCGGCGCCGGCCCCGGAGCCGTGCGCTTCATCTCCGGGAGCTACGAGGTCCATCTGGAGTTGGAGGCCGCGCTCGCCGCGTTCCACGGACGTGACGCGGGCATGATCTTCTCGTCCGCGTACGCGGCCATCGTCTCCACGATCACTCCTCTAGTGACCCGGGACACCGTCCTCGTCTCGGATGAACTGAACCACAACTGCATCATCAACGCGATGCGGCTGAGTCGGCCTGCGGGCAAGGCGATCTACGCGCACAACGACATGGCCCAGCTCGACCAGTCGTTGGCCGAGTGGAAGGGGAAGGCGAAGCGTGCACTCGTCGTGACGGACGGCATCTTTTCGATGCGCGGGGACCACGCGCCGCTCGACGAGGTCATGGCGATCTGTGAGAAGCACGACGCCGACTACGAGGAGAACGTCGTCTGCATCGTCGACGACTCCCATGGGGTCGGGTCGTTCGGACGCACGGGTCGGGGCACCGAAGAGTATACCGACTGTCCGCCCGTCGACATTCTGGTCGGGACGCTCGGCAAAGCCTTCGGTGTAAACGGGGGGTACGTCGTCGCCAACGACGCGACGATCGGATTCCTGCGTGAGTCGTCCCAGATGTACATCTACAGCAATCCGATCACGGTCGGTGAAGCCGCTGCGGCCCTCGCGTCGCTGCGGATCGTCGCCAGTGAAGAGGGGCGCGACCTCCTGGATCGCTTGCGCGCACTGACTCGCCGATTTGAAGACGGGTTGGGTCGCATAGGGATCGAGACGATTCCGGGTGAGCATCCGGTCGTGCCCCTCATGATCCGGGATACAGAGAAGACGCACGACCTGGTCCGGCATCTCTACGACCACGGAGTCCTCGTGACCGGATTGGCGTACCCGGTCGTCCCGAAGGGGGACGAGGAGATCCGGGCCCAGGTGAACGCGGATCATACGGAGGCGGACATCGACCGAGTGCTGGCCATTCTCGCGGAGTACCAAGGATGACGAAGGTGACCGATCCGCTGCATTCACGCCGGAGCGTTGTGAAGGCGATTGGAGTCGCCGCTGTCGGCAGCGTGGGGGCCCCATTCATCAACCTCGGCCGCTATTCGCTCTTCGCCTCGACGACGCAAGAGTACACGCGTCGCTGCCTCGATCTCGTTCGCGAGTCGCTCGTCATCGACATGCTTGGTCTCACAACGCTCAATGGGGAGACGCGCAGCCGATGGGGCGCCGACTTCTCAGGGATGACCGAAGCCGACATTCAAGACTTCCGCGACTCCGAGATCGACGTCTTTCACATTGCTCGAGGAGTAGGTGGTGCGACGTCCGACGCGGCATACGAGAACGTCTTAGGCTTCGTCTCCGCCTTCAACGGCATCATCGCGAATCGTCCCGATGTGTTCGTGCGGATCGATTCGGCCGAAGATCTCGCGACGGTTCGTGGATCGGGCCGGGCCGGGATCTTGATCGGGCTGCAGAACTCATCGCACTTCAGACGAGTGCAGGATGTCCAGGTCTTCCACGATCTGGGACAGCGGGTGAGTCAGCTGACCTACAATTCGCGCAACATGATCGGGAACGGGTCAACGGAACGCATCGATGGAGGGATCAGCGACTTCGGTGCTGAAATCATCGAAGAGATGAACCGAGTCGGGATGGCCGTCGACGTGTCGCACTCGGGTGACCAAACGACGCTCGATGCGTGTGAGCTCTCGCGAGCTCCCGTTCTCTACACGCACTCCAATGCCCGTGCTCTGAATCCGGGACACCCTCGCTGCAAGACCGACGAGGCGATTCGGAAGATGGCCACCACGGGCGGGGTGATGGGCATCACCGGCGTCCGGATGTTCGTGAAGGGCGACGAGCCGACCACGATCGAGCACTTCCTCGACCACTTCGACCACGTGAGGGACTTGATCGGCGTCGAGCACCTCGGGATCGGCTCGGACATCGATCTACACGGGTACGACGACATGCCCGCCGACGAGTACGAGCGCCTCAAGTCGGGCTACAAGGGCTCGTACGGATTCCGCGACAAAATCGACATCGATGCGATCGCGCATCCGAAGCGGATGTTCGACGTCACCGATGGATTGATCCGGAGGGGCTACACCGACGCCCACATCCGAGGCATCCTCGGGGGCAACTTCCAGAGAGTGCTCGGAGAGATCTGGGCCGGTTAGTTCGCCGGCCCTCTGTAGGGCTGGTGGCACGAACCGCACGTGCCCTGCACGGCCTGCAGCGCGGAAGTGATCTCTTCCGGGTCACCGGAGCGCGCCGCCGTCACGAGGCGCGCCGATGTGTTCTGGATGGCGGAGACTTTGTCCATGAAGTCATCGCGGTTGTCCCAGATGGCGGGAAGCGCGCGCGATCCGGGTCCGTGAGAGCCCTGAGGGAAGGCGTTGGCCAAGGCCTGAGCCATGCGCTCGAAGGCGACGGCGTGGTGCTCTGCGTGTCCGACAGGCGCGGCGTCGCCAAGGGCTGCACGAATTCCACCCATGTGGGTCCGGAACGCGTTCATGAGTGACTGCCGATACTGTGCGACGGGTGAGGCGTCCTGCGCCTGCGCAACCATCGGCGCGGAGCCGACTGCCAGGGCCGAAAGGGCCAATACGGTGGATACCCTCTTCACTCGACCGTTCATGTCTCTCCTCCGCTCGGTTCAGTAGTCACAGCCCGGAGCCACGCCCGGGATCATTATCGACGGACGTTACTCGCTCCCCGCCGGAAGCGCGAGCGCGACGAGTCGTCCCGTCGTGTTTCGGTCCCCGACCGCCACGACGATGTACTGCCTGCCGTCGGATAGGTACGTCATGGGTGCCCCTGACGTGCCTGCGGGGAGGTTTGTCTCCCACACGACCTCACCGGTGGCTTTGTCCCACGCCCGGAATGCCTTCCCCCCGGCAATCGGAAGGATCGACAAGGCGTCCTCGGTCCCCTCCCCGATAAAGAGGAGCGTCTTGGTGAGGAGCGGCGCCGGTCGGCCTCGCTGCCCGAGCCAGGGGAGATCGAGGTGTGCAATCGCTGGGTGATCTCGAGGTCCGGGCCCGTTGGCGCTCATCCAGAGATGATCGCCCGAGTTCATATCGATGGCCGTGATCCGTCCGTACGGCGGCTTCAGCAACGGGAGGCCGCCGGGCATCGGAACCTCTCTGGGAAGCCCGCGGATGTACCGATGGTCGGAGCTGTCCGGGAGGGGAGGGGGGACGAGAGCCGTCACGTTGGGCGACGTCACGGATGGAACGAAGAGCACCCCGGTTTCTGGATCGACGGCAGCGCCGCCCCAGTTCGCTCCTCCGACCCATCCGGGCATCAAGATCGTACCCAGCTTCCCATCCACCCCCTTTACGGTGGGCGGTGTGAAGATCTCCCCATACACGAAGTCCTCGAGGATCTCCTCGGCTTCTGCGCGTAGCTCGGGTGTGAAGTCGATGAGGTCCTCGACGGTGATGCCTTGGTGGTCGAAGGGCGCCGGACGGGTGGGGAAGGGTTGGGTCGCGGCGGCGATCTCGCCGGGCACGGGGGAAGGGGGCACAGGGCGATCTTCGATCGGCCAGAGGGGGGCTCCGGTCTCCCGGTCGAAGGCGAAGACCCACGCCTGCTTCGTCACCTGGGCGACCGCCTTCACCGATCGGCCGTTCACGACCACATCGATCACGTTGGGTGCCGCCGGAGGGTCATAGTCCCACAATCCGTGGCGCACCATCTGATAGTGCCAGACGCGCTCCCCCGTCTCGACGTCGACGGCGACGACCGACTCTCCATACAGATTGTCGCCGGGGCGCGCACCGCCGTACCAGTCGTTTGTCGTCGTCTTCAGGGGGAGGTATACGTGACCGAGATCCTCGTCGGCGCTCATGAGGGTCCAGACGTTCCCGTTCCCGCTGTACACCCAAGACGAGTCGGCCCACGTCTCGATGGCGGGATCCCCCGGCCCCGGGATCGGACTGAAGCGCCAGCGAAGCTCACCGGTGCGCACGTCGTATGCACGCACATACCCTGGGGGCGCCGTAGTCCAGTTTCGATTCGGGACCATCGCCGTCGTCCCCACGATCACGACGTCTCGGACGACGAGTGGTGCCGACGTCCAGGAGTAGGTGAGTACCCTCGGGTCGGGATCGTCCGCTAGGTGGACCGCCCCCGAGGTACCGAAGGCGGGGTCGGGAAGGCCGGTCTCTGCGTCGAGCGCGACCAAATACTCGCCCGAGCCGACGAAGATTCTCTCTGCTCCGTCTCCCGCCCAGTACGCTACGCCTCGTGAGGCGCGCCCGGCGGGGGTGTCGCGCAGTCCACTCGCGTACGGATCGAATCGCCAGATCTCGGTACCGGTGGATGGGGCGAGCGCGACGGCTTGGCCCATATTCGTCGACGTGTACAGACGATCACCAATCTTGATCGGGGTGGCCTGATAGTTGGGGTTCACGGAGGCCCCCGCATGCTCGCCCGTCAGACGGTAGTCGGCGGACTCCCAGCTCCACACGACTTCGAGATCGGCCACGTTTTCTGCGGTGATCTGGTCGAGCGGGGAGTACTTACTTCCCGCGAGGTCCCGAGCGTAGTGAGGCCAGTCGCCATCGGTCGGGGGCGCGCCGTCGGGTGCTGAACACCCGAAGCCGAGGAGCACGAGTGGCACGATTGCGAGCCTGCCGAGGAGCCGAGAGGGGGTGGCGTCTGTCTCTCGGCGTGAGGGCTTGGACTCGACCTGTCGCGGTATACGGCATGGGTTCTTCCCGATGGAGGCGGGGCAAGATGCGCACGTCCGTCGTGGATGCCAACCGCGGGACGGGCGCGCACAACATCTGGCCGGGGCGCGACCGCGATTCTGGCCGTATCATTCCGGCCTCACGGCGCTCGAACATCGGCGCTGGTCCGAACGACTCAACTCCCGGGGGGCAGTGTGGTACGTGGCGTGACGATACCGAGGGCGGCTTGGCGATTCTTCTTCGTGTGTGTCGTAGGGGCTGCGAGCGGCGTGGCGGCGAGCCCGCTCCATGGGCAGGCTCCGACGTTGTCTCCGGACGACTATGGTCAGTTCGAGCGCCTCGGAGCGTTTTCGCTCGACCCGACGGGCGGTTGGCTGGTTCACGCGATCACTCGTATGGACGGCAGTCGAGAGCTGAGGCTCGCCGATACGAACCGCCCCGAGGACGTACTGGTCCTCGAACATGCGAGTCGACCGGCCTTCGGACGCAACGGTCGGTTTCTCGCCTTTCACCAAGGGGTCTCTCAAGACGAAGCCGAAGCTTCAGAAGGCCCCATCCAGGACCGATTGGGTTTAGTGAATCTCAGCACCAGATCCGATACGGTGCTCTTTGACATCGCCTCGTTCTCCTTTCGCGACGACGGAGAATGGTTGGCGGCGCATGGCGCTTCGAGCGTCGACTCGGTGGGCTCGGACCTTATTGTGATGGACCCGGCGAGCGGCACGCACACCGTCATCGGGAATGTGGCCGCGTACGCTTGGGAGCCGGAGGGTGAAGCGTTGGCCGCGACGCTGCGCACCGCGTGGGGGAGCGGGAACGGGGTCGTTCTATTCCACCCGGAGACAGGTACGCTTCGCACGCTCACATCTGCAGACGCCGACTTCGAGTCGCTCACGTGGCACGACGAAAGCGGTGCGCTTGCCGTGCTGCGTGCCGCGGAAGCGGACGCTCGGGAGGGGGCCACGCACGACATCTTGGTCTGGGGCGAGCTGGACCGGGCGCCGAGTGTGCTCGAGGTGAGGGAACGCTCCGAGCTGGGCGATGAACTCCGGGTAGTCTCGACCGCGGACCTTCGATTCAGCGCCGACGGACGATCGGTGTTCTTCGGGGTGCGGCCGTGGGAAGCCGACGACGAGGACGACAATGACGGCTCGGGCGACGAAGGGGACGACCAGGAAGCGGAAGCGGACGATGGCGAAGAAGGGGATTCGATCGACCCGGCGGATGTGCAGGTCTGGCATTGGGACGATGATCAGATCCTTCGGTCGCAAGAGTATTGGGCGAGTCGGAACGACCGTCGGGGACACCTCACCGCGTGGCACATGGACTCGGACCGGGTCGTCGTGCTCGGAGACGATCTCGATGAGCCGGTCACGCTCGTGGCCAACGGTCGGTGGGGCTTAGTCGCCGACGCGACGCCGTACCGGTTCGAGCGGAGGTTCGGGGCCGGCACGGCGGACTGGTACCGCGTCGATCCCCGCACCGGTGCCCGAGCGCCGATCGTTACGAATCAGGACTTCGCCTTAGTCTCGCATGCGAAGTTGGATCAGGTGCTGGTGTACGATGAGGGATGGAGCGCGGTATCGCTCGACGATCTTCGGCGGACGCAACTGGCTGATGGCCGATCCTTCACCCGTGCGCTCGAAGACTACGACTACCCTGGACCCCGAATCTCGTGGGGCGTCGGAGGGTGGGCCGAGGACGGCTCGGCTGTCTTACTGAACGACAAGCACGACGTCTGGCTCGCTTCCCTGGAAGACGGGCGCGCAGAGCGGATCACTCGAGGGGCAGAGGCCGATCAGCGCTTTCGGGCGGTCAACTTGGACCCGGACCAACCCCCGTTCTCGACCGCACTCTACTCGCCGGACGAAGAGCTTTGGTTCAGCGTTCGAGGACTCCGTTCGAAGGCGTCGGGCTATGCGAGTGGCGCGTGGGGTGAACGGCCGCAAGAGCGCTTCATGGAAGATGCGCGAGTGAGCGGGCTCACCGCCGCGCGTGATGGCGACGCTTTGGCGATCCGCACTGAACGCTGGGACGACGCACCCGACATCTTCGTCGGCGATCGGCGGCTTTCCGGTCTCGAACAGCTGTCCCGAACCAACCCCTTTCAGGACGACTTTGCGTGGGGACGCGCTGAACTCATCGCGTACACCACGGATGCGGGGCACGACCTCCAAGCTATCCTCATCTACCCTGCGGATTTCCGCGAAGGCGAAGAGTATCCGCTCATCCTTTACCAATATGAGCGACTCTCGGACAACCTTCACCTCTACAACCCGCCGACCGAACGGCAGTACTACAACTATCAGGCGTGGTCACAGAACGGGTACTTCGTCTTGATGCCGGACATCGTCTACGAGCCTGGACGTCCCGGGCCCTCCGCTCTCGACGCCGTCGAGCACGCGCTCGACGCCGCGATCGAGACGGGTCACGTCGACTCGGAGCGGATGGGGATCATTGGACATTCGTGGGGCGGGTATCAGGCGTCGTACCTTCCGACGCGGACCGATAGGTTCGCGGCGTCGGTGGCGGGTGCGGCGATCACGAATTTCATGAGCTTCATGGGCGCCGTGCACTGGAATGGCGGACTGCCCGAGACCGGGCACTGGGAGACGGGCCAGGCGCGTATGGCCGCGCCGTACTGGGAAGACCTGGAGGGCCACCTCGAGAGCTCTCCAGCGCACTTCATCACGGACCTCGAGACTCCCATGCTCCTCATGCACGGCGACGACGATGGCGTCGTGGATTTCTATCAGGGACTCGAGTTCTACAACTACGCCCGCCGGGCCGGGAAGGAAGTCGTACTCCTCGTCTATCCAGGTGCAGACCATGGTCTCTCCGACGAGAGTCAGCAGGTCGACTACCACCGACGGATTCTCGAGTGGTTCGGCCACTATCTGAAGGGTGAGCCGGCAGCGCCGTGGATTACCGACGGAGAGAGTTGGTCGGAGCGGGCCAAGAGACTGGGGGGATGAGTTCCGACCCGTCGGTCGAGGAGGCTGGGGAAGCCGCCGAGGCTGAAGAAGCCGCCGAGGCGGAGGAAGCGGAGGAGGACGAGGAAGCGGCCGGATCGAAGGAGTCGTGGTGGAGCGTCTTCATGCACGCGGTGCGTGGCACCGGCGGAGACCCGACCAAGGGACCCCTCAATCGAGCCATCATCTTGCTCGCGGTGCCTATGGTCCTCGAGATGGCGATGGAATCGGTGTTCGCCGTGGTCGACATCTTCTTCGTGTCGCGACTCGGGGACGAAGCGATCGCCGGGGTCGCGTTGACGGAGTCGCTCATCACGATCGTCTTCACGGTGGCGATGGGCTTGAGCATCGGTGTGACCGCAATGGTCGCGCGTCGAATCGGGGAGGATGACCCTGACGCAGCCGCCGACGCGACTGTTCAGGCCATTTTCTTCGGGGCCGTGCTCGCCGCTTTCATAGGCGTCGTAGGGGTCACATGGGCTCCGGAGCTCCTGCAAATGATGGGCGCGAGCGAAGCGACCGTGGCGATGTCGACGGGGTACACCCGCGTTCTGCTGGGGACGAACGTCGTCATCATGTTGCTCTTCTTGCAGAACGCCGCGTTCCGGGGAGCGGGTGATGCAGCGATCGCAATGCGCGTTCTGTGGCTCGCGAATGGCTTGAACATCGTTCTGGACCCCCTCCTGATCTTCGGGCTCGGACCCTTTCCAGAGTTGGGGCTTACCGGAGCGGCGGTCGCGACTTCGATCGGCCGGGGCACGGCGGTGCTCGTTCAGCTCTACACCCTGACCCGACTCGGCGGCCGACTCCAGGTGCGGGGCCGACATCTGCGCGTGCACCTCGCCACCATGTGGCGTCTCGTGCGGCTCTCGGCGACCGGTACCTTCCAGACTTTCATCGGAATGGCGAGCTGGATTGGTCTGGTCCGCATTACGGCAGAGTTCGGGGCTGAAGCGCTGGCGGGATACGCGATCGGGATTCGGGTGATTCTTTTCGCGATTCTTCCGGCGTGGGGGCTCTCGAACGCTGCTGCGACGATGGTCGGGCAGGGACTTGGTGCGAACGACCCCGATCGGGCGGAGCGTGCGGTGTGGGTCGCAGCGAAGATGGATCTGGTCTTCCTCGGGGCGATCGGCGCATTCTTCCTGGTCTTCGCACCGAACATCGTCGCGTTGTTCGGCGGTACCGGTGAGGCGAGCTCGTACGCGGTGGCATGTCTCCGCATCGTAGCTGCAGGGTTCCCCTTCTACGCGTACGGCATGGTGATCACGGCGGCCTTCAACGGGGCCGGTGCTGTCTGGACGCCGACGATCATCAATCTCTTCTGCTTCTGGCTGTTCGAGATCCCCTTTGCGTGGTTCCTCGCCTTCACATTGGGCATGGGGCCTACCGGAGTCTTTATAGCGATGGCAGTGTCGTACGCCACCCTCGCGGTGGTGAGCGCGGGGGTGTTCCGCCGGGGTAGGTGGAAGGGCGCGACGGTCTGAGGTCGGCTTCTCGCTCCGCGCCGATCCGTTGAGCACCGCTACTCCACCGCTTGCCCGACCCCGCTCCATCGGGCAATCTGCGAGCTTCCCCCGATTCTCCTTCTGGAAGATCCCATGCGTTTCGGCTCCCGCACTCTCCTCTCCGCCTTCGCGTTGCTCATGTTGCCTGCGGCGGTTTCGGCCCAGGCAGACCGTCGTCTCGCCGACCTCAAGGACGAAGTCCTCGAAATGGTCGAGGCCGACGCCAAGCAGGTTCAAGAGATCGTCGACATGCTCTTCAGCTTCGGGGAACTCGGGTTCCAGGAGTTCGAGACCCAACGCTACCTGACGGGGATTTTGGAGGAGGCAGGCTTCGAGATCGAGTTGGGCGTGGCCGGAATGCCGAGCGCCTGGACCGCGCGTTGGGCGAACGGGAGTGGTCATCCGGTCATCGCGCTCGGCTCTGACGTCGACGGGATCCCGCAGTCGAACCAGAAGCCGGGAGTCGCGTACCGGGAGCCGATCCTGTCGATGGCACCGGGACACGGCGAAGGCCATAACTCCGGCCAAGCCGTGAACATCGTGGCGGCCCTGAACGTCAAGGAGCTGATGGAGCGCGAAGACATCGACGGGACGCTCTTGATTTGGCCCGGGATTGCGGAAGAACAGCTCGGCTCGAAGGCGTACTTCGTGCGGGACGGGATCTTCGACGACGTCGACGTGAACCTCTTCACCCACGTCTCTTCATCGTTTGGTACAGGGTGGGGTGAGTCCGGTGCGAACTGGCTAGTGTCCGCGCAGTTCAGCTGGACCGGAGAGACTGCGCACTCTGCGGGCTCCCCTTGGCGCGGACGCTCGGCGCTGGATGCACTGATGCTCATGGCACAGGCGTGGGAGTACAAACGTGAACACCTCCGACCAGCCGAGCGCTCCCACTACATCATCGTGGACGGTGGAGATCAGCCCAACGTGGTGCCCCAGCGCTCGACGATCTGGTTCTTCTTCCGAGAGTCGTCGTACGAGCGGACTATGGATTCGTACAATGCGGCGAAGCTCATGGCGCAGGGCGCAGCTTTGATGACCGGCACCCAAGTCGACACGATTATGACGGTGGGGTCAGCGTGGGGAATCCATATGAATCGGCCTGTGGCCGAAACGATGTACGCCAACATCGAGGCCGTCGGGATGCCCGACTGGAGTGAGGCCGACATCGAGCTAGCGAACGGGCTTCAGCGCGAGATGGGTCAGGACGAGCGGGGCCTGAGTGATACCATCGGGGCGCTCCGCGAGCCGGTCGACATCAGTCGATCGCTGGGGAGCGGGTCAGATGACATCGGTGACGTCTCCTGGAATATGCCGACGGTAACGATGGGCTTCCCGGCGAACATGCCGGGCGGGCCCGGCCACAACTGGGCGAACGGGATCGCGATGGCCACCCCGATCGCTCACAAGGGGTCACTCGCGGGCGCGAAGGCCCAGGCGATGACGTTGCTCGATCTCTTCCTCGACGGCGAGACGGTCGATGCCGCGTGGGAGTACTTCAACACCGTGCAATCGGAAGAGCACACCTACACACCGTTCATCACCGAGGATGATCAGCCCGCCATCTGGCTGAATGCGGATCTCATGGAGCAGTGGCGTGAGCAAATGCGCCCCTACTACTACGATCCCGACCGCTTCGACACGTATCTCGATCAGCTCGGGATCGAGTACCCGACGGTGAAAGCGCGTCCTGTGAGCGACGAGGACGGGGCGCCCGCATCAGGAGGGCCATCGGGAGGGCCGTCGGGAGGGGCGGACTTGAGGTGATCGCCGGGCCTCCCGCGGTGCGGAGGTGACCGCCGTGGGCGTGGGTCTTCCCGACCTCACGGACCGCCTGCTGGTGGCCGAGCTGATGGACGATCCCGAGCTCGATCCGGTGCGTCACAGAGTCGCGTTGGAGGGTCTCGCCCGAATCAATGCGGTGTCTCTTTCCGCGAGGCGG
Organism: Longimicrobiales bacterium; assembly: GCA_965223235.1. Lineage (GTDB taxonomy): Bacteria > Gemmatimonadota > Gemmatimonadetes > Longimicrobiales > Gaopeijiaceae > UBA2589. The sequence goes on along the minus strand of CBDCVV010000005.1, from coordinate 86,916 downwards.
GTCTGGATGGCGTTGCGACAGGTCGCCCTCCGGTGCAGGCGCACGGTGCGGCTTCTGGATGTGGCGTGTGGTGGAGGGGATGTACTAAGGGCCGTTGAACGACGCGCCGCTCGTGGTGGTGTGGCGGTCGAGTTTGTCGGTTGCGATCGGAGTCCCGTTGCGCTCGAGTATGCCCAACGCGAGAGCGATGGTACCATCGACTTCGTCTGCGCCGACGTCGTCGCCGATGGAATACCTCACGAAGCCGATCTCGTAGTCTCGTCCCTCTTCCTCCACCACTTGAGGCGTCCGGACGCGATCGAGCTTTTAGCGTCGATGGCGGATGCGGCGCAGGAAGCCGTGCTCGTTCAAGACCTTCGCCGCTCGCGCCTCGGATACCTTTTTGCCGCCAGCGGCGTGCGCATCCTCTCGCGTAGCCCCGTCGTCCACACGGACGGCCTCCGGTCCGTGCAGGGGGCTTTCACCGTGGACGAAGCCAAGGTGCTCTGCGAAGAGGCGGGGCTTTCGGGAGCCATGGTGCGCGAGGGGTGGCCACAGCGCTTCGTGGTCGAGTGGAGCCGCTCGTGAGTCTGGTCGATGTCGTCGTGGCGGGAGGGGGGCCGGCCGGTCTGATCGCCGCTCGCGAACTCGCTCGACGACGGTACCGGGTCGTGCTCGTGGAGCGCGCCGAGTTGCCCCGGTGGAAGGTGTGCGGTGGTTGCCTGAGCCCGGGTGCACTCGCGGCACTAGAGGCGGTGGGCCTAGGCCGGTTACCTGCACAGCACGGAGCCGTGCCGATCCGGACGTTGGCTCTGCGGTGTGGGGCGTCCCAGGCACGACTTGGTCTCGGGGGTAATGTCTCGATCTCGCGTGAGACCTTCGACGAAGCGCTCGCGCGGGTAGCCGAGACCGCGGGCGTCGACGTGCGCACCGGCACCCGAGCCACAGTTGTCGGCCGGGAGCCGGGGGCGATCCGATTGCGACTCGACTCGAAGGGGACATCAGGGGTCGTGAGTGCACGTGTGGTCGTCGATGCGACTGGGCTGGTGAGCGGTCTCGATCGAACGGAGAGGGATCGAGCACGCACTGTCGTGCCCGGCTCGCGGATCGGACTGGGAGCGGTTTTCGGTGCAGGAGCGATCGACCTCCCGTTCGGTGAGCTCGTCATGGTGGTGGGTCGCCGCGGGTACGTGGGCCTCGTCCGCGACGAGCACGGCCGGGTCACCGTCGGGGCTGCCGTCGATCGAGGAGAAGTTGGAGACGGGCGTCCTGAGACGCTCGTGAACGAGATCCTCGGGGGCGCGGGCCTGCCCTCGCTGCCGAGCCAGCCGCTACGTGGGTGGGCGGGTACACCCGCACTCACTCGAGTCGATCGAGCGTGTGGGTCCGAAAGACTCTTCAGGGTGGGGGATGCGGTCGGGTACGTGGAGCCCTTCACCGGGGAAGGGATGGGGTGGGCGCTGAGCGCCGGCTTAGCGGTCGTGCCCTTCGTGGAGCGGGGCATTACGGCATGGGACCCGATGCTCGTGCGGGGGTGGTCCCGAAATCGCCAGCGGCACTCCCGTCGTGCTCAGAGGTTTTGCCGTATGATCGCACCCGCCCTCCGGCGTCCACGGCTCGTGGAGGAGTCCGTTCGACTTCTCGGCGTGGCACCTCTGTTAGGACGGCCCTTCGTTGCGGCCGGTTCACGGCGCCCTCGGGGTGTCGTTCCATTAGCCTCGGTGACTCGATGACGTTCGTGATCGAAGGGATTGGCACCGCACTTCCGGACCACAAGATCCGTCAGGCGGACGCCGCTCAGCTGCACGCGAACTTCGCGGGCTTGGATGATCGGAAGAGCAGGACGTTACGTGCGCTCTATCGTCGCTCGAGGATCGACACTCGTCACTCGGTGCTCTTTCGTTCGTCCGAGGGGCCGCTCGAAGAACGACAGTGCTTCTTCTCTCGGGCCGCGCATGAAGACGATCCCGGACCCGGGACGGGGAGTCGGATGGACGCCTACGAGGAGCACGCCCCGCTCCTCGCTTTGCAGGCGTCGACGGCGGCCCTGGATGACGCCGATCTGTCCGCGAGCGATGTCACGCACCTCGTCACGGTGTCTTGCACCGGATTCGTTTCGCCTGGCGTGGACGCAGCGCTCATCGAGACTCTCGGTCTCGATCGTTCGACCGAGCGAACACACGTCGGCTTCATGGGATGTCACGGGGCGCTGAACGGCCTCCGGGTCGTTCGAGCTCTTCTGGATCGAGATGGTTCAGCGGTTCCGCTCCTATGTGCCGTTGAGCTCTGTAGCCTCCACTTCGCGTACGGGTGGGATCCGAACCTTCTCGTCGCGAACGCCTTGTTCGCGGACGGGGCGGCCGCGGTAGTCGGAAGGGATTCGGCCTCCAGTGAGGCGTGGCGCGTCGAGGCCACCGGAAGCTTCTTGATGGAGGCGTCTCAGGACGCGATGGCGTGGCGAGTCGGCGACCATGGCTTTCGCATCACGCTCTCACCGCGGGTTCCTGAGCTGATCGAGGATAACTTGCGTGCCTGGTTGGAGGTGTGGTTGGAGGATCACGGCCTTCGGCTGGAAGACGTGGGATCGTGGGCGATCCACCCGGGTGGTCCTCGCATTCTCGGAGCGGCTCGCTCAGCGCTGGCTTTGCCTAAGGAAGCGACGTGGGCCTCGGAGGAAGTGCTTCGAGATCACGGCAACATGTCATCGCCCACCGTCTTGTTCATTCTGGATCGTTTGAGGGCGGAGGATGCGCCGAGGCCGTGTGTTGCGCTCGCGTTTGGACCCGGTCTCGTGGCGGAGGCCACACTGCTGATGTAGCTACAGCAGACTTGCCGGCTCCCGCGATGCCGGGCACTCTCCCGACTCGTGTTGAAGTGTCCCGGTTCCCCGGCGCACGGGGCGGAGGAGTACGATGGATGCGGTCCGTGATCTTCGTAGCGCTCTTGGCCAACTCTCAGAGGTGGAGCGGCGCGACTTCCTCAAGGCGGTAGTAGCGGCCGCGACGGCCGGGGCGGTCCTTCCACGACAGCTCATCGCTGCCGAGCCGGACGCCGCCTTCAGAGACGAGCTGCGCGACGCCCTCCACCAATCCCAGGAACGACCGCCTGTGCCTCTTGGCAACGGCGAGCACCCCGCACAGGTATACCAGGCGTGGCCAGGAGGAACGGGAGACCTGTATCGGAGCTGGTACGAGTCAGGGATCGATCCGTTTGCCCGCCACGACATCCCGATTGAGCCTTGGAGTGGGCCGGTGCCGGGCGACCCGACCGACATAGCCTTCCTTCCTGTGGACCGACTCTCTGCTCTCATCCACGGCCGCCACATCTCGTCGGTCGAGTTGACCGAGATCTATCTGGAGCGGATGAAGCGGTACGACCCCGTCTTACTGTGTGCGGTGTCGATACTCGAGGGGCGTGCAAGAGAGGAGGCGGAGCAGGCCGACGCCGATCTCCGCAATGGAAACGACCGCGGCCCGTTGCACGGGATCCCGTACGGGGTGAAGGACTTGTTCACCGTCGCTGGGACCAAGACCACGTGGGGGTCGGACGCGTTCTCCGATCAGGTCATCGATGAAGACGCCGATATCGTCGTCCGACTGCGGGAACGGGGTGCGGTCCTCATTGCCAAGTTGGCGACTGGTGAATTCGCGTCGGGTGATCGGTGGTATCGCGGCCGTACCCGCAATCCCTGGAACGTCGAGGAGGGATCGAGCGGGTCATCGGCTGGCCCAGGATCGGCCACGGCGGCGGCGACCGTTGCGTTCGCGATCGGAACAGAGACGCAAGGATCGATTGTTTCCCCAGCTCGCCGGAATGGACTCAGTGCGCTCCGTCCGACCTTCGGGCGGGTAAGCCGGTACGGCGGGATGGTGCTCAGTTGGTCGATGGACAAAGCGGGGCCGATGTGTCGGTCGATTCTCGACTGTGCCTTGGTCTTCAACGAGATCCACGGGGCCAGTCGTAACGATCCAGCCTCTCTCACGGCCCCATTCCGTTTCGACCCCGATGCGGATCTTTCATCGTACCGGATCGGCTTTGACGAGGAGGCCCCGCGTGATTTCCTCGACGCTCTCGAGTCGCTCGGAGCTCGGTTGACCGAGATGCCGTCGATGCCCGAAGGTCGCTCGAACTCACTCGGTGTGGAGTCCTCCGCGGCCTTCGACTTCCACGTCGCACCCGACGGAGTAGAGCCGGAGCCCGTTCCGGATGACATCGAGGACCCGCGCGAGCGGCGTCGTCGGGGCCGTTTCCGTGGAGGCAGGGACATCCGCGCCCTCGACTACGTGCAGAGTCAACGCCGTCGTCTCATCCTCATGAAAGAGATGGCCGAGGTCATGGAGGGGTACGACATGTTCGTATCCGGGGGAGGGCACGTGGGGCTAACCAATCAGACGGGCCACCCGGCCGCGATCGTGCAGTACGGATTCGGGGTGAGGAACCCCGATGACGACGCGCCGACGACGATGCCTCTGACCACGACGCTCCTAGGCGGCCTCTTCGCCGACGACGCCATTCTCAGCGTCGCTCACGCCTTCCAGAAGCAGACGGAGTGGCATCAGCGGCGGCCGCCCCTGGCGTAGTCGATCCGGGGTCGACACCTCTTGCCGGCGTGATGAGTATCCGTGAGTAATGGTGAGTCTATACGGCGCTTGCCGAAATGGGATGTGTTTCCTTGTTCACAGAGCGCATTTATACTACGTTAGGAGACGTGAGCTGAGGTGAGAACTATGGGGGGGCTTGCTAGGAGGATGGTTGGGATGAATGACCTGAACCGTGGTGGCCGTAGGTACGATGTCCGAGGCGTGGTTTTGGCGATCCGCGCGCGACTAGAGGGCGTTACGCTAGCGGATGATGCGCAGCTTCAGCGGGTCGCGGAGTTCGGAATCGAGCGGCGGGCGCGAGAGCTGGGCAGGGATCTATCGCACCAGGAAGCGGTCAGTGCTGCCCGTGGTGAGGTCGAGGCCGCGATCTGGTCACTCTCGGGTGCGCTCGTGGGGCCGGCTGGCTAGACCGTTGGAGTGCGGGGTCGATCGCGAACCTTCCTTCCGCTGTGCCTCTCCGCAGAGATGGAGGACGCATGCCGACTAATGACGCTCCGCTCGGGGAATTGTTGGCGAGACTGGAACGCGACCGCAGGGTCGACGCACGGGCGCTCGATCGTTTGGACTGCCTGGTCCTCTTGCTGGTGGAGCTCTGGCTGAAAGAGGAGCGGAGAATGCGTGGCGGCGAGCCGGCCGTCCGACTTGCCGACTTCGGGGCGAAGCCATTCAAGTACTGTACGGGAGAATGGCTCAACCTCTTCTGCGTCGAGCTGTTTTCTAAGGCGGAGGTTGAGCGCGGGCCCGACCTGACCCACGCAGAGTCCTGGATCACCTTCAGGAAGCTGTGGCACGTGCGTCTGCTAAAGCCGCGAGAAGGCAAGACGTACGTGACTCTCACCAAGGTCGCGCGAGAGAATCTCGCGGCCTTCCACAAGGCGCGGCGCGATGATCGCTGGCTAGACGATTTCCTGGACGACTTCCCCCGTGGGGACTCCTAGGAAGGCATTGATGACCGCGTCACTCCCAACCCCCACCGGCGGCCGAGACAATGGTGCCGCCGCTGATCGTGACGCACTGATCTCAGGCGCGCTGCAGCTTATTCGTGACTCGGCTCCGACTCAGACGGAGTGGGCGCAGCGCATCGGCGTGTCAAGAACGGCCATATCACATTGGTTGAATGACCGGGCCACTCCGACGGTGGAGAACGCCTTCGCGATCGTGGCGGCGGCCACGGGCCTCGGCGTACACCCGGATCGAGTGGATCCGCTCCTTGCGCTCGTGCCGAGCCACCTGATCGTACGGTCGGAAAAGGCCGTGGAGCGACCGGACGGGGCGAGCGCAATGGACAGCCCTCGATTGGAGCGCCTAGTAGACTCCATTCAGGCCGTCTCACCCGTGTACCGACGCACGGTGCTAGCCGCGTGTCAGGCGCTTATCGATGGCTTTCTCCCTACCCCCGCCGAGCATGCGGCACCCTTGGCTGATCTCGTTACGGCTGCGGCCGCGACGGCATCACAACGCGACCGGGAGCACGTACTGCGCGCCCTCGCGCGCGACGTGTCGGAGCTCTCCGAGCAGGCACGGGCCGCTTCCGCTGGGTTGGATTACGTCAAGTGGGTCTATAGGGATGCGGCGTACGTCTTGTCGGTCTTTCGTCGGGCGACACTCGCCTTGGGAGACGGCCACACGTACGACACGATCTCGAACCTAGACTTCTGGTCGACGTACACCCTTTCCTCACGCAGGGACTTCTTAACGACCCAGGACCGGGCCGCAAAAGACCGTGGCGTGCGCATTCGACGCCTCATTCTGATCGCTCAAGAGACGATCCTCTCAGATGGCGAGCTCCTGCACCTCGAGGAACAGGCCCGTTTCAAGCACCTCGAGACCCGGGCGCTCTTGGTGCCAGAAGTCGAGATCGGGGGGATTGGGAATTTCGTAGTTTCCGGGCCTTCCTTCTCCGAAGATGCTGCCCTGTACGAGCTCACATTCAGACGTCTACCACTCTCCGAAGCTCGCGCCCTCGAACGGATCAGTGTCACCGCCGACACCCGCAAGATTGCGGAGAAGCGAGCCGCCTTCGATGCGCTCTTCCACGACGTGGAATCACGGCCGCTTCCCGATTTACTGAGATCGCTGAGGGAACCTCGCCCAGACTACTAGGCGAGCCGTCTCTTCGGGCCGCCCCCCTGAGGGGTCGACAGGGCCCGGGCACCCACTTTGAGTATGGATACGAAGTGGGCTTCTTGGGGTCGCCTGGGGGGAAGAACCGCCTTATTCTCTCGGCCGCACCGAACCGTCTATTGCGCACATGGATTCCGGAGACACACCCATGCGTTTCGCCCTATTCCGTCCCGTCGCCGCGATCTTTGCGGTGGCGCTTCTTCCCGCTGCCGTACTGGCCCAAGCCGATCCGCGACTCGAGGACCTCAAGGAGGAGGCGCTCGAGCTGGTCGAGGACGACTCCAAGCGGGTCCAGGAGATCATCGACCATCTCTTCTCCTTCGGGGAGTTGGGGATGCAGGAGTTCGAGACGCAGCGCTACCTGACGGAGATGCTCGCGGACGAGGGATTCGAGATCGAGCTCGGCGTCGCGGGCATGCCTTCGGCGTGGACGGCTCGGTGGTCGAACGGGACGGGGGAGCCGGTCATCGCGCTCGGCTCCGACGTCGACGGAATCCCTCAGTCGAACCAGAAGCCAGGGGTAGCGTATCGTGACCCCATCCTGGCCATGGCCCCCGGTCATGGCGAGGGCCACAACTCGGGTCAGGCGGTGAACATTGTGGCCGCGCTTGCTGTGAAGGAGTTGATGGAGCGCGAGAACATCGACGGCACCTTGCTCTTGTGGCCCGGTGTCGCCGAGGAGCAAGTCGCCTCCAAAGCGTACTTCGTCCGCGAGGGGACGTTCGAGGGTGTAGACGTCAATCTGTTCACCCACGTAAGCAGCGGCTTCGGGGTGAGTTGGGGCCAGTCCGGCGGAAACGCGCTTTGGTCCGTCATGTACCGCTTCACCGGTGAAACCGCTCACTCGGCGGGGTCCCCGTGGAGAGGGCGTTCGGCGCTGGATGCGGTGATGCTCATGGCTCAGGCGTGGGAGTACAAGCGTGAGCATCTGCGCCCGGCGGCGAGGTCGCACTACATCATCGTGGAAGGTGGCGATCAGCCGAACGTGGTGCCGCAGACCGCGACGATCTGGTTCTACTTCCGTGAGCGGGACTACGAGTTGACGAAGGAGCAGTACGACGCCGCCGCGCTCATGGCACAGGGCGCCGCGCTGATGACCGGCACGACGCTCGACACGATCATGACCGTCGGTTCGGCATGGGGTCGGCACTTCAGCAAGCCGGTTGCCGAGGTGACGCACGCGAACATGCAGGCGGTGGGCATGCCGGATTGGAGCGAGGACGATGTTCGCTTTGCCGAGGCATTCCAGGAGGAGATGGGCGTCGAGGTCACGGGCCTCACGACCGAAGTAGGCGAGTTGGGCGGCCCTGTGGACCTATCCCGGTCCCTCGGTGGAGGGTCCGACGACATCGGCGACATCTCGTGGAACATGCCGACGGTTACGATGCGCTTCCCATCGAACATGCGGGGCGGCCCAGGCCATAACTGGGCGAACGGCATTGCGATGGCGACGCCCATTGCACACAAGGGTGGTGTCGCTGGCGCGAAGGTTCAGGCACTCACCCTGCTCGACCTCTTCCTCGACGGCGAGACGGTCGACGCGGCGTGGGACTACTTCAACGACGTTCAGACGGCCGAGACCGAGTACATCCCCTTCATCGCCGAGACCGATGAGCCTGCCATTTGGTTGAACGAGGACATCATGGCGCGGTGGCGTGAGCAGATGCGGCCCTTCTACTACGACGCCGATCGCTTCGATACCTACCTCGACCAGCTCGGGATCGAGTATCCGACCATTCGCACGCGCCCTGTCTCCGAGGACGGAGATGATGCCTCTTCAGGGAGTGCTGGAGGTCGTGGACCGGGAGGGCTCTAGTCCTGGCGCGTCGAGCGCAAGACTCGAGACGTATGCGGGTGCGCGCTGACGTAGGGGCGGCGATCGGGGGTATCCTGGTCGCCGCTTCGGCGCTTTCGGCTCAGTCGATCGACGTGGTCGAGCTCACCGTCGACGACATTCATGCTGCTTATGCTGCGGGTTCGTACTCCGCCGTCGAACTGACCGAGGCCTACCTCGCCCGTATCGCGGAGTTCGAGACTCGATACAACGCCTTTATCTCGATGAACCCGGACGCGTTGGCGAGGGCGGCGGAGCTCGACGTGGCGTACGCGGGCTCCGGACCGGTCGGCCCTCTACACGGGGTGCCGGTGGTCGTAAAGGACAACATCGACATCGGGGGGTTGGTCACCACCGCTGGGTGGGAAGGATTCAGCTCGGCGACTGGGGGCGTGGATATGGTTCCCGATGATGATGCCGCCGTGGTGACGAGGTTGTTGGAGGCCGGCGCGATCATCCTCGGCAAGACGAACCTGCCGGACTTCGCAGGTCATGGAACACGCACCAATAGTTCTGTGGCAGGGCTGACGCTGAACCCCTACCACGTGGGGAAGGTCCCTGGTGGCTCCAGTGGAGGGACTGCCACGGCCGTCAACGCGAGCTTCGCGGTGCTCGGTTTGGGTTCGGAGACCGGCGGCTCGATCCAAAATCCGTCTTCTGCTCAGGGCCTCGTCGGGATCAAGCCGACGTACGGTCTCGTTCCGTTGGAGGGTGTGGTGCCGTTGAGCGGCTACTACGTCGATGTGGTCGGACCGATGGCTCGATCGGTTCGAGATGCTGCGCTCACCCTGGACGTCCTTTCGGGTCCCACACCTGAAGATCTGGCCACGTACGCCGCAGAGGGTCGCATTCCGGAAGGAGGGTACGTCGGGGTCCTCTCCGAGGCTTCGCTAGAGGGAAAGCGGTTCGGGCTCGTGGGGACCGGCTGGAGGGACTCCTTCCTACCGCTCGACTCGATGACCGAGAGGCACTATGCCGAGGCGGTCGCCGCCTTGGAGGCACTGGGAGCCGAGGTGGTCGAGGATCCATTCGAAGGCACCTCCTTCAAGGAGGCGTACGGAGAGCGCACTGGAGTTCCGACTCAAGGCGCGCACGACATGTTCGTCTACCTTCGAGGCTTGGGTCCGAACGCACCCTTCAACTCGATCGCCGAGTGGGAGATGTTGAGCGGGCAGGAGTACCAGAGAGGGCGAGGACGGGGTGGGACGCCTGCGAGCCCTGCGCGTCCGAGCGCTACAGAGGAGGGCGATGCCTATCAGGCGTGGCGGTATCGCGTCCGGCAGATCTTTCGCTCGGTCCTCGAGGAGCACGAGTTGGATGGACTCTTCTTCCCGCAGTCCGGTGTGCCGAACCGGCCGGTGATCGAAGATCCGGAGCGCCCCGACTTTGCTCCCAACAACTGGGCGGAGATCCCGAGCAACATCATCAACGACCTCGGCGTACCCACGGTAACAGTCCCGTTCAGCTACTTCGAAGACGGAACCCCCTTTGTAATCGCGTTTGTGGGGGACATGTGGAGTGAGGCCGATCTCATCGGCTTCGCGCATGCATTTGAGCGCGCCCATCCAGTGAGACGCGCTCCGCAACTTCGCGCCGAGCCATCGAACTGACGGCCTCGGTCAACCAAACGGTCCACCTTGGTGTCATGTGCGTGGCCCCTCTCTTTCCGTCACCAACCCGAATGCGACTCATTACGCGTGCTGCGTTCCTTTTCGCATCAATCACTCCGTTTCTCTTCTCGGCGGACGCCGTCGCCCAAGAGTCACGCCCCAACGTCTTTTTCGACTGCGACGGGCGAGACTGCAACTCGACGTACTACCGGACCGAGATCGACTGGGTGAACTGGGTCAATGACCAGGCGGTCTCCGACCTTCACCTCATCATGGCGTCCACGACCACGGGAGCGGGAGGACGGGAGTACCAGTTCGATTTCATCGGCCGGGAAGACGCGTCAGACTATGTAGACCAGATGCGGTATCAATCCCTCCCGACCGACACGGATCGGGAGCGGCTAGACGGCATCGCGCATGCCCTCGCCGTGGGGCTCGCGCGCTTCTCGAGTGCCTCCGGCTATCGAGACCTGGTGAGGCTCACGGGGACCGGATCGGCACCAGGCGGACAGGGCCGCATGGTGACTTCGGACGAGGTCGACGACCCATGGAATCTCTGGGTCTTTCGGATCAACGGGAATGCGAATCTGGACGGAGAAGAGACGCGGAAGACTGAACGGCTGAGCGGGAACGTGAATGTGGCGCGCGTGACCGACACCTGGAAAATGCGCTACAACGCGAACATCAATTACAGTCGGCAAGAGTTCGATCTGGATGACGGGACATTCTCGGACTCTCGAACCGACTGGGGATTCAACCCGCTCGTCGTGTACTCGGTCGCCGAGCGTTGGTCGGTCGGGTTCCAAGGCCAGGTCGCTCGGATGACCCGGGTCAACCAGAACTTTCGAGCCGAGTTCACACCGGCCGTAGAGTTCAGCGTCTTCCCTTACGAAGAAGCGACCCGTCGGTCATTCACCTTCTTCTACAAGATCGGACCGGCGTATCGGGACTACATCGCCGAAACGGTCTTCCAAGAGATGTCGGAGACGCGCTGGGAGCAGGCGTTGGAGATCGAACTCTCGCAGCGACAGACTTGGGGAGACGCGGGGGTGACGATCTCGGGCTCCCACTTCCTGCACGACACCGACCTGTACAACCTGTCCCTGCGCGGCGACATCGACTTCCGGATCATGCGTGGCTTCAGTGTGAACGCGCGCGGAAACGTCGGCTGGGTCCAGGACCAGATCTACTTGTCGGCCCAAGGTGCCACCGACGAAGAGGCCCTCCTTCGACTACAGCAGCGCGCCACGGACTTCAATTACGGGTTGTCGATCGGCTTCTCGGTCCAATTCGGGTCGATCTACAACAACGTGGTCAACAACCGCTTCAACAACGCGGGTGGCTTCGGAGGCTTCGGGGGCTTCGGTAGGCGCTTCTAAGCGCAGCTACTCGGAATCCGAATCCCCTGACCTGCCGCTTACGGGTCGCAGGTGACGGTTCCGGGTTGCACGGCTGGCGACGCGTTCGCCGCGGAAGCTGCACCGAAGTAGATGCCGCACTGCTCGCCAGCTAGCCCGGTGTGGGTGCCCGTGGCAGCCCAGCCGACACCCGTGGCTTCGTTGATCGAGACCGTGACGTTTGCGGTCAGGGTGAGATCGAGCTGAGAAACAGCGGTCGCGTACGCGTGCTGATTGTCGAGATAGATCTCTTGTTGACTCGCGATATTCTTCAAGTCGGACGTCACCGCCGCGATGTACGACTTCGTGCGCATCGCGGAGAACTTCGGGATCGCGATCGTAGCCAGGACGCCGAGCACGACAATTACAACGAGGAGCTCGACCAGCGTGAATCCACGGGGGGGGGGCCGCGTCATCATCACCTCACATAGGTGTGCGGATGCGCCCTCTGGGGTGGGGGGAGCCCCGCTTGTGGAACCGTTATTGTCAGTTGGCTCAATATTGAACTAACTGCGGGGTGAAGGTCGTGTCGTCACCCTCGTGCGCGCAATGGAATTTTTCGGCGCCGCCGGGTTGGTCGATGGCGGTACCTCCGGATACTTTCCCGGGGAGTCGGATTTCCAGCCGCCCCAGGTGGGAGGAATCGTTGGCTGGCCATAACAAGTGGTCGAAGATCAAGCGCAAGAAGGGCGTCAACGACCAGAAGCGGGGAGCCCTTTTCACGAAGCTGATTCGGGAAATCACCGTCGCTGCCAGGGAAGGCGGAGGCAGTGTGGAGTTCAACGCCCGGTTGCGATTGGCTGTAGACACGGCGAAGAGCAACTCGATGCCGCAGGAGAACATCGAGCGAGCGATCAAGAAGGGCACCGGTGAACTCGAAGGCGTCAACTACGAAGAGGTGACGTACGAGGGCTATGGACCCGGCGGGGTCGCCCTTTTCATCGAGTGCCTGACAGACAACACCAACCGGAGTGTAGCCGACGTCCGCCACGCGCTGAGCAAGCACGACGGGAGCTTGGGGACCGACGGTTCGGTGGCGTGGCAATTCGACCGCAAGGGGCAGTTCGTGGTCGATGCCTCAAAGCACACGGAGGACGAGGTGTTCGAGGCCGCGATCGAGTCGGGTGCCGAGGACGTCGCGGGTGATGGAGAGGAGTTCGTCGTCACCACGGACCCCTCCGACTTCGCAGCGGTTCAGGAGGGACTCAAGGGAGCGGGGATCGAGGTCACCTCGGCCGAGCTTACTCGGATCGCCAAGAACGAGGTTGCGGTGACCGGCAAGGACGCGGAGAAGCTCGTGAAGCTCATGGACATGCTCGACGACTTGGACGATGTCCAGAAGGTGCACTCCAACGGCGATATCGACGAAGCCGTCTTGGCGGAATCGATGTGACGGACCGAGACGGTGTCATGATCCTGGGCATCGACCCCGGGACCGCGATCACCGGATACGGAGTCATCCGGCTCGAAGGCCGCGCTCGTTTCTCACTGGTCGAGTGCGGTGTCGTGCGCACGACACCGAAGCAACCCCTCGCGACGCGAATCCGAGAGATCTACGACGCTGTGGCATCATTGATCGAACGGTTCGACCCGATCGCGATGTCGGTGGAAGAAGTGTTTCAGGGCAAGAACGCGCAAAGTGCTCTCAAGTTGGGGCATGCCCGTGGAGCTATTCTGCTGGCCGCGGCGCACAACAACCTTATGATTGCCGAATACGCCCCGCGGCAGATCAAGAAGGCGGTGACGGGGCATGGAAACGCCAGCAAGAGTCAGATCGCATTCATGGTGAAGCAACAGCTCCGACTTAAGGAGGAACCTCGACCCTCGGACGCAGCAGATGGGGTCGCCGCGGCGCTGTGCCACGGGATGATGGGGTCGTTGCCGGTATGATTTCGAGGCTGCAGGGGCTGCTCCTTTCGCGTGGTGAGGATCGGGTCGAGATCGAAACGAAGGGTGGGGTTGTGTACGAGGTGGAGGTGCCGCTCACCGTCTTGGAGCGGCTGCCGACACCGGGCAACGCACTCGAGCTACGTACCGTCCACGTCGTAACCGAGACATCGGCGGCGCTGTACGGCTTTGTCGAAGCGATCGAACGGGCTCTCTTCCAACGTCTCCTGACGGCTTCCGGAGTCGGCGCCAAGCTGGCGTTGGCCATGATGTCGACGTACTCGGCGGAACGGCTCGCGCGAGCACTCGTCGAAAAGGACACGACTGCCTTGCAGCAGGTAAGTGGAATTGGTCGCAAGAAGGCCGAGAAGATCGCCCTCGATTTGGCCGACAAGGTGACGGACTTGGCGATTCTGACGCCGTCACGACCGGAGTCCGGTACTGGCGCCGCGCAGGAGGCGGTCAAGGCGTTGGTCGCTTTGGGCTACTCGTTTGGTGAAGCCGATCTCGCGGTTCGGGCCGTGCTCGAAAGCGGTGTGCCGTCGACGACCGAAGAGCTGATCCGTCAGGCGCTCGCCGGGTAGTGCGCATATGACGGACCGAACTCAGGTGACTACGCCGGAGGTGCTCGAGGAAGATCAAGGCGGCCATCCGGGACTCCGCCCTACTCGACTCGGAGAGTTCATCGGGCAGGCCAAGGTCCGCGAAGCCTTGTCGATCGCGATCGAAGCCGCTCGCGGGCGGTCCGAGCCGTTGGACCATGTGCTCTTCCACGGCCCTCCGGGGTTGGGGAAAACCACGCTGGCCACGCTCCTTGCTCGCGAGATGGGTGTGAACATCAAGACCACATCTGGGCCCGTCTTGGAGAAGCCGGCGGATCTCGTGAGCATCCTGACCGGTCAACGTGAAGGGGACATTCTCTTCATTGATGAGATCCATCGGCTGCGCCCCATCATAGAAGAGTTCCTCTATCCGGCGATGGAGGATTGGCAGGTCGATATCCGCCTCTCGGACGGCCCCCGAGCGGATACGATGACGATGAAGATCGAACCGTTCACTCTGGTGGGGGCGACGACCCGTTTCGGCTCCCTCACGGCACCAATGCGGGCTCGTTTCGGAATCGTTCAACGGATGAACTACTATCCGCCCGAGGAATTGGTCACGATCGTGCGCCGGAGTGCGGATATCCTGGGTGTTCACGCGGACGACGCCGGTGCGCAGGAGATTGCGAAGCGCGCGCGCGGCACTCCTCGGGTCGCGAATCGACTGCTGCGGCGGGTGCGCGACTTTGCCCAAGTCCGAGCGGAAGGGTCGATCGATGAGGCCGTCGCTCGCGATGCGCTGACACTACTCGACGTCGATGAGTACGGCCTGGACGAGATGGACGCCCAGGTGCTCAAGACACTGATCGAGAAGTTCGAGGGTGGTCCTGTAGGGTTGAACTCGCTCGCGGTGGCGATGGGAGAAGACGCTACGACGCTCGAGGAGGTATACGAGCCGTTTCTGATCATGGAGGGCTTCCTGCAGCGCACGCCCCAGGGACGCATCGCGACGCCGCGCGCCTTCCGTCGCTTCGGGTACACGATCCCGGATCGGTCGAAGCCAGGTGGCGCGCAGTCCTCGCTCTTCGAGGAGGAGTCGTGAGAGGCAAGGGCGCTGGGGTCGAAGTGGTAGGAGCCTTCGCCTTCTTGGTGCTGGCCGCTGGGTGCGCCCGAGAGGCGCCCGAACCGCCTCTGCTGGCCGCGGCCACTCTTGTCGTAGCGGGCTACGACTCCCTCGAGGTCAGGCTCGACGATGGCGTTGGGTCGGCGCTCTCCGCGGATGGCACGACTGTGCACGCCGGGATCACGGATTGGGTTCTCCGTACGGATGTAGATGCGGATGGGGACCGCGATGCAGTCGTGGTCACCTTCGTCGACCATGGGCACGGGGCGGACTTCGACGTCTCGCTCTTCTCACTCGACGAGGCGGTCGGAGGGAGGGGCCATGAGTGGCGATGGGTCGACTCTTCCCCCATCGGGCGTCAGATCCGCGTGCGAGCCGCGACGTACGACTCTGGAGTCCTGGAGCTTCACCTTACCACGCACCGTCAGGAGGACGAGGTGTGCTGTCCTTCACTCGAGGTGGAGCAGAGATGGGCCGTGAGCCCTGATGGAGTCGAAGCGCTCGGAGGGGCGACGCCCAGCGGAGGAGGGGTGATCTGAGCACGCGGCGCCCGGACGGGAGTCGGGTGTCGGATTACGACTACGAGCTGCCAGCGGAGCGGATCGCCGCGTATCCTGCGGAACGTAGGGACGCCAGCCGTTTGATGGTCCTTCGGACCGGTAACGAGCACGAGCACACCCACTTCTCTGATGTCGTCCAGCTCTTTGAACCAGGCGACGTCCTGGTGATCAACGATAGCCGAGTCCTCCCCGCTCGCCTTATGGGGAAGAAGCCCACCGGTGGAGCCGCCGAGGTTCTCCTGCTGCGACCCGACGGCAATCCCAAGGAGTGGCGAGCTCTCGTACGACCATCGAAGAAGCTGAAGGTCGGGGTGCGAATCGTCGTGGCCGATGATCTGGAGGTCGAAGTCATCCCCGATCATCCGGACGGTACCCGTAGAGTGCGGCTCCACTGTG
This sequence comes from Longimicrobiales bacterium, assembly GCA_965223235.1. Classification (GTDB taxonomy): domain Bacteria; phylum Gemmatimonadota; class Gemmatimonadetes; order Longimicrobiales; family Gaopeijiaceae; genus UBA2589. The sequence goes on along the minus strand of CBDCVV010000005.1, from coordinate 70,863 downwards.
GCGACGATGTCGAAGAGGTCTTGAATCGAGTCGGTCGCGTGCCGCTCCCGCCCTACCTCGGTCGACTCGATGAAGCTCTGGACCGGAGTCGGTACCAGACGGTGTACGCGGACGAAGCGGGGTCCGTCGCAGCCCCTACTGCGGGCCTCCACTTCACCCACGACCTTCTCGGTGCAATCGCGGACAGGGGGGTCTTGGTTGCTCCTCTCACGCTTCACGTCGGCGTCGGCACGTTCAGGCCGATCGACGGGGACGATCCCGACGATCACATGATGCACGCCGAAGACTTCGCGCTCTCGGGTGCGACGGCCGAGTCGGTCAACGAGACGAGGGTGAAAGGTGGTCGCGTGTGGGCCGTGGGTACTACGACGGTCCGCACGTTGGAGAGCTGCGCCAGCGACGACGGAAGGGTGCACCCGAGGTCTGGCGCGACGCAGCTATTCCTAAGACCACCTTACCGCCCGAAGGTCGTCGACGGAGTCATTACGAACTTTCACCTTCCGAGGTCGACGCTCCTCATGCTGGTGGCCGCCTTCACCGGATACGAGCGGATGCGAAGCGCGTACGAGACGGCGATCGAGCACGGATATCGGTTCTACTCCTACGGAGACGCCATGGTGATTCCGCCCGAGGTGATCCGATCCGCGAACCACGAATAGCGGCAAACTCTTCGCCTCACCCGGTTACCTTCCGCCCATGTTCGACTTCACGCGATCTGCCTCAGATGGCTCGGCAAGGGCTGGCGTGCTCACTACCCCGCATGGGTCGGTTGCAACGCCGGCCTTCATGCCGGTAGGGACGCTCGGCACCGTAAAGAGCCTCGTAATGGAAGAGGTCGAAGCGTTGGGTGCCGAGGTCGTGCTCGCGAACACATACCACCTCTTTCTCCGTCCGGGGCACGAGTTGGTGAACGAGCTCGGCGGACTCCACGACTTCATGCGGTGGCCCGGGCCGATCCTCACGGACTCCGGCGGATACCAGGTGTTCTCGCTCGGCGACATCCGGAAGATTCACGACGATGGCGTGGACTTTCAAAGTCATATCGACGGGAGTCGGCATACCTTCACTCCTGAACTCGTCATGGATGTGCAGCGGGCCTTGGGCGCGGACGTCGTCATGGCTTTCGACGAGTGTCCCCCAGGTGGTTGCGACCGTGCCACTGCGGCGCTTGCCAACCACCGCACGACGCTCTGGCTGGAGCGCTGCCTCCGGCGATTCACGGAGGCCGTCGAACGCGGAGATGTGCCCGCCCAGTCCCTTTTCCCGGTGCTCCAGGGAAACGTTTTCGACGACCTCCGTCGTGAGCACGCGCTCCAAACCATGGATATGGCCGATTGGGACGGCTTCGGGATCGGGGGACTGAGCGTGGGCGAGAAGAAGCCCGACATGTGGAGGACGCTCGAGCTGCTCGACGGGCTCCTGCCGCACGATCGTCCGCGCTACCTGATGGGTGTGGGGTATCCCGACGATCTGTTGGAGGCGGTCGCTCGGGGGTGTGACCTCTTCGACTGTGTTGCCCCCACCCGAAATGCGAGGCACGGGACCGCCTGGACGAGGGAAGAGGGCCAAGTGAACTTGAAGGCGGCGCGTTTTCGAAAGGACACGCGCCCGATTGACCCGGGATGTGACTGTTACACTTGCTCCAAATACGACCGCGCGTATTTAAGGCATCTGATCGTCGCATCGGAGTGGCTCCCCATCCGCCTCCTTTCCATTCACAACCTGCGCTTTCTAGTGCGACTGACCGAGGAGGCTCGCCGCCGTATCGGCGAGGGTAGCTTCACTGCTTGGTCGAGCGACTGGCTTCAGCGATACCGAAAACATCGGAGCACTGCGTGATTTTTTCCGAGATCCTCTTCGCCGTCCCGCGCGAAGGAGGGAATTCGACCACGATCTTTCTGGTCCAGATGATGGCCATCTTCGCCATCTTTTACTTCTTGTTGCTTCGGCCACAAGCCAAGGAGCGGCAGCGGCACGACCAGATGCTGGCCGAGCTCAAGAAGGGCGACGAGATCGTCACCAATGGCGGTATCATCGGGAAGGTTGTCCACGTCGATGAACACCGATTGACGATCAAGACCGGTGACAACACCCGTCTCACGGTCGACCGCGGAAGGATTGCGGAGGTCGTAGACGCCAAGGGTGCTGAGAAGACAGGCTGACCCCTCGGTGGCTATCCGCAACATCGTAATGTTGGGCGACCCGGTCCTTCGACAGAAGGCCGAGGAGATCACCGTCTTCGATGACGAGCTCCGGTCTCTGGTCCGAGACATGTTCGAGACGATGTACCACGCCGACGGCGTCGGCTTGGCTGCGCCTCAGGTCGGAGTCTCGGTACGAGTCCTGGTCGTCGACCCGCGGCGTGAGGATGACGAAGAGAGCCACCGCATTGCGCTCGTGAATCCCGTCGTGACATGGATGAGCGAGGAGTTGGAGAAACAGGCCGAAGGATGCCTCTCGATCCCCGGACTCGAAGAGGTTGTCGAGCGACCTGCGGCTGTAACCGTGGAGGCACGCGATCCCGACGGAAACGAGATCGTCGTGCAGGGCTCCGACCTCTTCGGGCGTGCCCTCCAGCATGAGATCGATCACCTCGAGGGCATCCTCTTCCTCGACAGGGTGAGCCCGCTGAAGCGCCGGATGTTGATGAAGAAGTGGAGGAAGCAGGAGGCCGAAGAAGGGTGAGGGTGCTCTTCTGGGGCACGCCCGTGTTCGCTGTCCCCTCCCTTCGCGCGCTCGACGACGAGGGCTTCGACATCGTAGGTGTGGTGACTCAGCCGGATCGGCGGGCGGGTCGCGGGAGGAAGATGCGCGCGTCTGCCGTGAAGGAGGTCGCGCTCGAGCTCGGTTTCCCATGTCTGACGCCGGAACTGCCCCGCGGAGAGGCGTTCATGGACGAGATTCGGGCGCTGGAGCCCGAGATCTCGGTGGTCATTGCGTACGGCCACATTCTGAAGCCCGAGGTGTTGGATGTGCCCCCGCACGGTTCGATCAATGTGCATGCGTCCCTCCTTCCGAAGCTGCGTGGCGCTGCGCCGATCCACTGGGCCATCGCCCGAGGGCACGCTCACACGGGAGTCACGATCATGCGCATGGCCGAAGGCATGGATTCAGGCGCTATCATCCACCAGATCAAGGAACCGATCCTTCCGGATCAGACGTGTGGTGAGCTGTCCATGAGACTGTCGGAGTTGGGGGCTGAGGCGCTCATCGAAGCTCTCGCACTCCTTGGGAGCGGAGTCGCCAACGAGGTGGAGCAAGAGCACGACTCGGCCACCTTCGCACCGAAGGTCGATCGGGCGATCGCTCGTATCGACTGGACGCGGCCAGCGGAAGCCGTTGCGCTTCATGTACGTGCGATGGATCCAGCTCCGGGCGCGTGGACCGAACTCGACGGTCACGCGGTCAAGCTCTTTCGACCGCGCCCGATCGACGGGGCTAACGCTTCGCTATCCGATCCGTCGGGTGCCGAGGACGGAGGTGACCCACCGCTACCCGGACGAGTGCTCCCTTCGCCGGCTGCGTTCGGGATCGTTGTGGCCACGGGGAGCGGATCGGTGGCATTTGAAGAGGTTCAACCTCCCGGGAAGCGACGGATGCGATCCGAGGACTGGATCAATGGGCGCGGCATCCGGGCCGGCCAAACTCTAGGCTGAGAAGGTGGGGGTACCCCTACTGCATGTCGTCACGGACGACAGCGTTCTTCTCCGCTCCGACTTTGTCGATGTGGCCGCCGGAGTTTTGGAAGCTGGAGGTCCGTCCGTCATGCTCCACCTCCGTGGGCCACGAGCCTCGGGAAGACTCTTGTTCGACCTTGCGACGAGGTTGGTCGCCTCTGCTCGTGAGCACGGAGCGAAGGTCGCGGTGAACGACCGCCTCGACGTCGCGCTCGCGGTTCGAGCGGACGGGGTGCACCTGGGGCAGCGCTCCCTACCCGGTGTCTCGGTGCGGGACCTCGCGCCGCCAGGCATGTGGGTGGGCGTGTCGTGTCATAATGCGGAAGAGGTCGATGTGGAGCGGGGCAGGGTCGACTATCTCGTCGTGGGCTCGATCTTCTCGACGAGATCGCATCCGCGGAACCATCTCCTGGGTGTTGGCGGGCTCGAGAAGCTGGTGCGCGTCGCAGGAAAAACACCGGTTGTCGCCATCGGGGGGATCGACGAAGGCTCGGTGGCTCCCCTCCGGTCCGTCGGTGCGGCGGGAGTTGCGGTCTTGTCCGGAATTTGGGGGGCGGAGGATCCTGCTCGAGCCGTGGGGGGCTACATTGCAGCACTCGAACGCACGGTTCAGGAGGCAGCAAGGTGACTGAGGCCACCATTCGAATCACGGTGAACGGTAGAGAGCGGGAGATTCCGACCGGTCTTTCCGTGGAAGAGCTTTTGGGGCGCTTCGACGTGCACCCGGGCGCCGTAGTCGTCGAGATGAACCGAGACATTCTGAAGCGGGACAGCTACCGCGGCCATCAGCTCCGCGAGGGAGACGTGCTCGAGCTCGTCCACTTCGTGGGTGGGGGCTGAGCGGAGAAACGATGAGACCTGGCTCGGGAGACGACGTGCTGGACAGCAAGCTACGGATCGGTGATGAAGAGTTCGGGACCCGGCTCATCGTCGGAACCGGAAAGTACGAGACCAACGACGTAATGGTCGAAGCCATCCGCGCTTCCGGCGCCGAGATGGTGACGGTCGCAGTCCGGCGAGTGGACCTGGATCGAAGTCAGGAGGAGAGCATCCTACACCACCTCGACCCGGAGGAGTTCTTCCTACTGGCCAATACGGCTGGATGCTACACGGCGGAGGACGCGATCCGGTACGCGAGGCTGGCTCGAGCAGCGGGCTTCAACGACTTCGTGAAGCTCGAGGTGATCGGCGATGAGAAGACGCTCCTTCCGGACGTGCACGCGACGCTCGAGGCCGCCAAGGTGTTGGCGGGCGAGGGCTTCAAAGTGATGGCGTACACCAACGACGACTTGATCACGGCCCTTCGTCTCGAAGACGCGGGATGTGTCGCGGTCATGCCGTTGGCCAGCCCGATCGGGAGCGGACTCGGCGTCGTGAACCCGTACTTCATCCGGGAGATCAAGGATCGGCTCGAGGTGCCGGTCATCGTCGATGCAGGGGTGGGCACGGCCTCCGACGCGTGTGTGACGATGGAGCAGGGCGTCGACGGTGTCCTCATGAACACGGCTCTCGCGGCTGCGGACGATCCGGTGCGAATGGCTCACGCGATGCGGCACGCGATCATAGCGGGTCGGCTCGCCTACTTGGCCGGTCGCATGCCGGCCCGGGAAATCGCGGTCCCGTCCTCTCCCCTCGAGGGAATGCTCGACTGAGCGGCGTGAGCGCGGGCCGCGTCGCGGCCTTTCGAATTCGTACCGAGGCAGAGCGTGGTCGTCGGCTTGATCGCGCGTTGGCGGCACACGTCGCCGGGCTCGATCCGAGAGAGCGAGCGTTCGCCCACGAGCTATCGTACGGTGTCACCCGCCTGCGAGGTCGACTCGATCACTTGATCGCACCCCACGTGCGCCGGGGCTTCGAGAATGCGAGTTCGGATGCGGTCGAACTGCTGCGCATGGGAGCGTATCAAGCCTTCTACATGAGTGCCGTCCCGGAGTACGCGGCCGTATCGCAGACTGTGGAGCACGCGCGTGCCGAAGGTGGCCGGTCGATCACAGGGTTTTGCAACGCAGTCCTGAGAAAGGTCATCTCTTTAGGGTGTGGATCCGATCGATTTCCGGACCGTGACGCTGACAAGGAGGCGTGGCTTTCGACGTACGGATCGCACCCGTCTTGGTTGGTACGCCGGTGGTTGGCGCAGTGGAACGCGAGTGAGGTGGAGGCTTTGGTAGAACACAACAATCGGCGGCCTCGCCTCTACGTGGTGCCGGTCAATACGTCCGTCGACGAGGCTCGAGATCGGCTCGCTCGATCCGGGATCGCGGCCGTCTTGGTGGAGGGAGGGAGTCGCTGCTTGTTACTACCCGAGGGTGCCTCCGCCCGAGAGGCCCTCGATGTGATCGGGGCGGCCATCGTGCAGGACCCGGCAGCCAACCTCGTCAGCATGTTCGCGGATGTTCCTTCGGGCACGATCGTTGCAGATCTTTGTGCGGCTCCGGGAGGCAAGCTCCTCGGGCTGCCTACTCCCCCAGAGACGGCCGTCGCCTTCGACCGTTCGGAGTCGCGAATCCACATGGTCAGAGAGAATGCCCGCCGAGTGGGCCGTCGGGTCGCCCTCGCCGTGGCCGATGCCCGACGCCCGCCTCTCCGATCTGTGGATACCGTGCTTCTGGATGCGCCGTGCACAGGCACGGGCACGCTCTCACGGAACCCCGACGCGAGGTGGCGGCTCACACCCGAATCGGTCCCCGAGATGGCGAAGGTACAAGCCGAGCTGCTCGAAAGCGCGGCCGCTGTCGTGGGCGAGGGTGGCGTGCTCGTGTACTCTACGTGCTCACTCGAGCGTGAAGAGAACGAGGACGTCGTCTCCGACTTCCTCCGACGCGACACGCGCTTTCGATTGGAGCCTGGGGCCGACATCCCCGTAGATTGCCTGGACAGCGCCGCTCACCTCGTCGTCCGACCGTGGTGTCACGGCTCTGACGGAGCCTTTGCAGCGCGTATGAGGAGGGCGGGATGAAACTCGGAGACTCGCTGGGCCGGAGTCGGAAGCGACGGTCGAGTGCAGCGGGAGAGACTCCTCGGACGGAGTCGGCCGACAAAGGTGCGGCGGACAACGCCGCGCAGCGCAACAGCGTAATGGATGGGGTTCGGTGGCTGAGGGGAGCGACCGGTCGAGACCTACTACTGGTGGTCGGCGCCCTTCTTATGGCCGGCTGGCTCATCGGGTATGTCGTCGCGACACGGGTTTTCTTTCCCCCGGCACCCCCCGCCGGAGAACTCTTCGACGTACCCGACCTGCGTGGCCTGGGCTTTGCGAGTGCGGAGGAACGACTCGAAGGTGCGGGTCTCGAGATGGGTTCGATCGATTCACTCCAGCACCCGACGGCCGCTCAGGGGATCGTACTGGGTCAGTCGCCCCTTCCCGGGCAGCTGGCTCAGCCGCTCGCGGAGGTTCGTCTCACGGTCAGCACTGGGCCGGAGACCCGACGTGTCCCGGAGGTGCTGGGTCTGGAGCAGAGTCGAGCTCGCGTCGTGCTGGAAACGACCGGGTTCACGACCTCTACCGAGATGACGGAGTCCGATGAAGCGCGTGGTACCGTGATCTCGGTAGCCCCAGAGATCGGATCGGAGATGGTGATCCCGGCCGAGGTGAGACTTACGGTCAGCATGGGCCCACCGGTGGTGCCGATGCCGACCTTGGTAGGGCTGACGCAGTCCGAAGCGGAGCGAGTGGTGGAGTCGCTCGGGCTCTCGATCGGGCGGGTTGAAGAGGTCTTCATGTTCGGGCGCGATCAAGGCATCGTGGTGGAGCAGATCCCCGATCCAGAAACGGAGCTGGAGCAGGGTACACCGGTGACGCTTCGTGTAGGTCGCCGCGGCTCTGGGAGGGAACAATGATCCACGTCTCCCGTAGTGATCGGTACCCCGCGCCTGCTCTCGGTACCTCACCATGAAGCGCTCTTTCGCTCGATCCCCGTATTTGTGGGCCATGGTCTTCGTGGCCGGGGTAGTGGGCTTCGCCTGGGTGTCGCGCGAGAATTACAAGCCGATCATCAACGGGAGTGAAGCGCCCGACTTCGCGGTGGTCGATATGAGTGGGGAATCTGTCTCTCTCGGGGACTACCTGGGCGAATACGTCCTTCTCGTGAACGTGTGGGCGACCTGGTGCGGACCGTGTGTGGTGGAGATGCCCTCCATGCAGCGGCTCTACGACGCGTTGGACGGTGAGGATTTCGAGATTCTTGCGGTGAGTGTCGATGCCCTCGAGGGTCAGATGGACCAAGGCGGGCGTGTGGGGGGCGACCTTGAGGCGTTCACCGAATCCCTCGGACTCTCCTTCCCAATTCTCCACGATCCCGACGGAGACATCCAACAGGTGTATCGGACGACCGGGGTGCCGGAGAGCTTCCTCATCGGCAAAGACGGTGTCATCTACAAGAAGGTGGCCGGACCCACCGAGTGGGATGCTCCTGAGAATGTGGAGCTCATCCGTCGGCTCCTCTCGGCCCAGTAGGCGATGGCCACGCGCACCCAGGCGCTGACGCGGAATTGGCGCCTGAAGCTGTCCGCATTGGCGCTGTCGATTTTCCTCTGGGCACTCGTGCAAACGGAGCCGGCGAACCAGGAAACCTTCGCGTCCGTCCCCGTCCTGCTTCAAATCGCGGACACGACGTGGACCGCAGCAGGCCCGCCCGACCCATCCACGGTCGAGGTCCGGCTCGGCGGTCCCGCTCGGGAGATCATTCGGTTCGCCCGAGAGGGCACGACACTGCGAATTCCCGTAGAGAGCGTCACGTCTCGGGATACCCTGATCGCGTTGCGTCGGGAGTGGGTCCAGCTCGGCCAAAGGAGTGGCCTTACCGTCGAGTCTGTTTCCCCCGCGAACGTCCGGGTGTCTTTCGAAGAGGCACGGGTGCGCCTCGTGCCTGTGGCCGCGCGGGTGCTCGGTGAGGTGCCGAGCCATCTGGCTCAGGCCGCGGAGTTCGAGGTGAGTCCGCAGCTCGTGCGCGTAAGGGGCCCTGAGAGCAGACTGGCGGGTCTCGACTCGGTACGGCTACTTCCCTTCGATCTGGCCGACGTCACGGCGTCTGGGTCGTTTTCGATTCCAGTCGATACCGCCACGCTCCTCGGCGCCTCCGTGGTCCCTCGATCCGCGACGCTCGATGTCCGGGTGGAGCCGTTTGTCGAGCGTGTCTTGGAAGGGATTCTGGTCGAGGCGGTCGCGGGTCCGGGCGAGGACGAAGTGATCGCAGACCCTGAGTCGATGCACATACGGTTGAGCGGTCCGCGCACGCTCGTAACGGCGCTCGATGCCGCCCGCCTGCGGGTATGGCTTCCGCCCGAACTCCTGAGTGGGATGGAGCCTGGTGAGGAGCGGACGGTATCCGTGCAGGTCGACGGCGTACCCTCACTCGTCACCGCAACGCCGGAACCCTCTCGGATCACGGTACGCCGATCCCTCGACCAGGTCGGAGGAGGCTCGTGATCGAGGGCCGACCCCGACCCCTCGTGCTGGGGCTCGAAACATCGTGCGACGAAACCTCGGCCGCTGTGCTCGATGGGGCCGGTGAGATCTTGGGGCACGTCATCCTCTCCCAAGACATCCATGAAGTGTACGGAGGCGTCGTCCCGGAGCTCGCGGCGAGGGCCCACCTGCAGAAGGTCGATCGCGTGGTGGACGCGACACTCGAGTCGGCTGGCGTGGAGCTGTCGGACGTGGATGTCTTCGGGGTCACGGCCGGACCCGGCTTGATCGGGGCCCTCCTCGTGGGTGTCTGCTGGTCGAAAGCAGCAGCCTTCGGGTGTGGCCGCCCTTGGGTCCCCGTCCACCACATGGAGGCCCATCTCTTCGGCCCGTCGTTGGAAGATCCCGATGCCGAACCCCCGTTCGTCGCTCTGCTCGTGTCGGGTGGCCATACCCTACTCCTGCACGCCAAAGCGTGGGGAGAGTATGAGCTCTTCGGTCAGACCCGAGACGACGCGGCGGGGGAAGCGTTCGATAAGGTCGCGAAGCTGTTGGGGCTCCCATACCCCGGAGGCCCTGCGGTTCAAGCCGAGGCAGAGAATGGAGACCCCTCGAGGTTTGCTTTCCCCCGACCGATGCTTCGCAAGGGCGGGCCCGGGAGTGACGGCTACTTCGACTTCTCGTTCAGTGGTCTAAAGACCGCTGTGCGCGACGTCGTTCTTCGCCTCGAGAGAGAGGGCGGGAATGAGGCAGTGCTCGCCGAGCGGCCTCACCTGGCCGCGTCCTTCCAAGAGGCGGCGGTCGACGTTCTCGTCTCGAAGACGCTGAGAGCGGTCGAAGCGACCGGATGCTCGAGAGTCGTCCTAGGCGGAGGGGTGAGCGCGAACGCCCGTCTCAGGGCGGAGATGCGGGCGCGCCTCGAGGGGTCGGTACACTACGCCTCTCCTCGACTCTCTTTGGACAACGGCGCGATGGTCGCTTCCGCTGCCTCGTTCCACTTCCGGCACGGGCGTGTCGGATCCCTCGATGGATCGGCCTCCGCCTCACTCGAATTCCCCGGCTTGGTGAGAAAAGCTTTCGATCCGGGCGGGGCACCACGAGCTTAGAGGGCTATGTATCCGATCTTCTTCGATGTCCCCGACTTCGTCCCGTTCTTGGGTGGGGCGCCGATCACGTCGTTCGGCGTGTTCATGTTGTTCGCCTTCCTCACGGCGGGGTACGTGCTGCGTGCCGAGCTCCGGAGAACCGGAGAAGACCCCGAGAAGGCGTGGGACTTCGTCTTCATGGCCGTCGTCGGTGGAATCGTGGGTGCCAAGGGGTACTACCTACTCTTGAATTGGGACCAGCTCGTGGCCGATCCGGTAGGGATGATCGGGTCACGGGGTGGTTTGGTCTGGTACGGCGGATTTCTGCTCGCCACGGCACTCGTGATCCGAGAGATCAAGAAGCAGAAGCTCTCGGTGCCGGCTACGGCCGACCTGATGGCGCCGGCGCTCGCTCTCGCCTACGCGGTCGGACGGATCGGGTGCTTCTTGGTCGGCGACGACTGGGGTCTGCCGACCGATAGCCCACTCGGGATTCGCTTCCCCGAGGGCACTCCGGCCACCTCGGTAGCGAACATCGAGCGCATGTTCGGGATTACGGTCGATCCAGCGCTCATCGAAGAGTACGGACAGATCGTGCCGGTTCACCCAACGCAGCTCTACGAAGTGGGACTCAGCACGCTGATCTTCTTCGTCCTATGGCGGATTCGAGATCATCATCACGCCAAGGGATGGCTCTTCCTTCTTTGGCTGGTGTTGGCCGGTCTGGAACGTTTCGCTGTCGAGTTTCTCCGGGCCAAGGACGACCGGTTCTTCGGAATCCTTACGTTGGCCCAAATGATCTCGCTCGCGATCGTGACCTTTGGAGTGATCGGGCTCCTGAAGATGCGTCGGAGCGGGGAAGCGGAGACGGCGTAGTGTCGGGCGGAACCGTTACGGTATTCCACGCATCGGACTTTCAGATCGGCTCGCCCTTCCTTCCGGAGGCGGCCGACGCCCTAGTCCGCTTGCTCGAGGATGTATCACCCGACCTGGTCGTCGTCTCCGGCGACCTCACTCAACGGGCGAAGCGCTCGGAGTTTCGCGCCGCGCGCGCGCTGCTCGATCGCTTCGGCTCCCTGCCGGTCGTTCTGACGCCGGGCAACCACGACGTGCCCGTCTATCGGCTCTTCGAGCGATGCTTGTCCCCGTTCAAGAAGTGGCGGGAATTCACAGGAGCGAGAGAGCTCGACTCGACGTTGTCGCTTCCAGGTATCACCGTCGTGGCTCTCGCCTCGGCTGCTCCGTACCGGGCGATTGTGAGTGGGCGCATCGACCCGGCTCAGCTCGACTTCGCCCGCCGCGCCTTTGAGGCCGCCCCGGTGTCCGACATTCGCTTGATCGTCACCCACCACCACTTCGTGGCGGCTCCCGAGGGGGAGGGCGGGCGGGTGGTTCCGGGTGGGGCCGAGATCGTAGAGGCGTTTTCCGCGATGGGGGTCGACGCGGTCCTGGGCGGGCACGTGCACCAGCTTCACTTCAAGAGTGCCCAGGACGTCGAGGGCGCTGCCGGTTCGGTTCGGCCGATTCCGCTCCTCTCGACGGGGACGGCGACGTCTCGGCGCGGACGTGGGGCTGAGGGGGAGGCGAACTCGGTCTGTGTGCACCAATTCGGCCGGGACGAGGTGGTCGTCGCACCCTACATACGCTCCTTCGGAGAGGTGGACTTCCGAGCGCGCCCGAAGGAGAGCTTCCGACTCGGTCGTCCATCTCGCGGCGTGCCGACGAAGAACGCACAGCGCACGGCAGGAGACGAGGTCGAATGACTCGTTTCAGGCGGCGCCCGCTTTCCGCCGGTGAGTCTGCGGCGGCCGGTGCTGTGGCCTTCGCCGTCGGCGTGTGCGCAGGGGCCGGCGTCTTCTATCTGGCTCGCACGCTGCTCGCCCGTGAGCGACTCGAGGGAGAGCCCACGGCGGGCGCATTCCCGCCCCAAAGCTCGACTCGCCCGAGTGAGACGTGAGTAGGCGGCGGCTCTTCGTGAAGGCCCTGGGGTGCGCGGTCTTCCTGACGGCCCAGCCACTCGCTGGACAGATCCCTTCGCCAGAGCTCCGCTCGGTCGCGTTCGAAGGCAACGAGACATTCCCCGATGACTCACTTGCCCGGGCGATTGTAACTCGGAAGACCGAGTGCCGGACCTGGCTGTTCACCCCTTTTTGCGCACTGGGGCTCGACTTCGCTTTGAGTAGGGCCCAGCTCCGGCTCCGCGACCTCCCCCGCGATAGTGCCCGACTCGTGCTCTGGTACGGTCAGCGTGGCTTCAGAGACGTACAGGTCGACACTCCCCAAGTAACCCGGACATCGACCCACGCGGAAGTGGTGTTCCGGGTCCACGAAGGGCGGCCCATCGTCGCAGACAGCATTGCCTTCACGGGGGACGAAGACTTCACGGGGTCTGAGGTGCTGGAAGATCTCCCCCTCCATCAGGGGGACCGCCTCAGCACACTGACCGTCGATGCGACACGGGACACGATCATCCGCCGGCTGAATGACACGGGCTACGCGTATGCCGAAGTCCTGCTCCACGCCATCAGTCCGGCGGAAGACCCGTACAACGCGATCGTGACGTTCGAGATACTCCCGGGGCCCGAGACCCGGTACGGTGACGTCATCGTAGAAGGCAACGAGAATCTGGGTTTGTCGACGGTGCTGCGAACGGCCCAGCTGACCTCGGGAGAAGTGTACAGACGCTCCGAGATCGAGGAGGCCCGGGCACGCCTCTACGGACTCGACATTATCCGGAACGCCAACGTGACTCCGGATACGACCGCGTTCGCGGTCGATCCCGTCGTCGATGTGAACATCACACTCCAGGAGGGAGACGCGTACCGCGTCCGAGCGGGAGGGGGTTGGAGCAACGCCGAGTGCCTTGCGTTCGAAGCCCGATGGGCTGCGCGGAACTTTCTGGGCGGAGGTCGTCTCCTCCAGCTGCGAGCGCGCGTCGGAAATCTGCTAGCCGACACCTTTCGGGATCCGCTCTGCCTCGAATCGGGCGTAGACGAGTTCGGTGAGCCGACCGGGCTGGCGGCAGTCGACTTCTTCCAGCCCTGGATCTTCTCCACTCGGAACTCCCTCTCGGCCTCTCTATTCGCCGAACGCCAGTCACTGCCTGACGTCTTCGTGCGCAGGGCGGTGGGTATTCAAGGTGGGCTTTCGCGCTCGGTGTCGCCCCAGACGCTGCTCACTGGCTACTACCGGCCTGAGCTGTCGCAGCTCGATGCCGACGACGTCCTCTTCTGCACAGGATTCTTGGTTTGCAGCCCAACGGACGTGGCGGCGCTCGAAGGTGCGAACTGGCTCTCCCCCGTGGGAATCAACCTTACGAGGGATCGGTCCGACGACCTCCTGAATCCAAGGCGTGGGTATCGTGTCCTTCTCGACGTGGAGCATGCCGCACCATGGACGCTGTCTGATTTCCGCTACGACCGTGTGCTCATCGAGGGATCTCGATACGATCCGGTTGGAGGCTCGGTCTTTGCGACTCGCGTACGCGGGGGTTGGGTGGGGGCCGGTGGTTTTGACGGGCTACTCCAGGGCCCCTCGACCGCCCGAGGCGAAGAGATCGTCCATCCTCAGAAGCGCTTCTACACGGGCGGAGCTAGCTCGGTGCGCGGCTTCTCGCAGAGTCGACTCGGGCCCCGAGTTCTCTTCGCGTCGCCCGGACTGCTCCTTTCTTCGCAACCGCAGGGCGGTGCGTGTACCGAAGCTGAAGTCCAGGCCCTCACCTGCACACCTGCGGATGGAACCGCTTTGGATCCGCAGGCGACGGGGGGCACCCGTCTCCTAGAGGCGAATGCCGAGCTTCGCTTTCCATTGGGATCACTCGCCGAGGGCGTGGTGTTCACAGATGTAGGGCAAGCTTGGGGTGCGGATGAGTCGATCGAGTTGGAGCAGTTGGAGTTCACGCCGGGGGTCGGTCTCCGGTTCGGGAGCCCCGTTGGCCCAATCCGCGTGGATTTGGCGTACCGCTTTCGCGGGGCCCAGGAGCTCTCGGTCGTGACCGAGCAGATCCGGCCCTTCGATAGCACGATCGATGTCCTCGATGATCAGCTGATTGTCGGGGCGACACGGGTTCCGTGGGTGAGCACGGGTCAGCTCGTCTTCTTGGACACGCCCTTTCTCTTCGGAGTGAATGACGCTGGGCTCCAGCTCCACGTCTCGATCGGACAGGCGTTCTGATGACTCGGGAAGCTGGGCGCGGGAGCGGCGACGACCCGTCGGTAGAAGAGACGTCGGATCCGTTGGAGGAGGCGAGGCAGGAGCTGCATAGACGCCGCCTTCGCGCAATGGCTCGCGTCCGTCGCTGGACGAAGCGCTTCTGGCGTTCCGTGCTGGGCGTCATCGCGGTCTTCGTGGGCAGCGTCCTGCTGATTTCGCAAACGGGGAGAGGCCAAGCCTTCGCGCTCGAGCGGGCGCTCGACAGACTCGAACAAGAGCTCGCCGGAAACCTCACTGTGCGGGGCATCCGGTCAGGGACGCTTCTCACCGGGGCGACCGTGGACAGCGTGACTCTCGAGACCGACGACGGGAGGCCCTTTCTTCGCGCGGACTCGATTCAGCTCAGCTACTCCCTCGCTTCGGCACTCGTGGGCGGATCGCCCGTCAGGCACGCCGTCATCTGGGGGTTGGATCTAGAGATCTCCCGGTACTCGGCCGATCAGCCGATGAATGTGACGCGCCTGTTGGCTCAGCAGGGGAATGTGGAGCGGTCCGGTGACTCAGAGCCCTTTTCTCTGGGACAGGTGGGGGTGCGCGAGGGACGCGTTCGGATCCTTACACCGGCCTTGGGTCCCAGTCCGCGTCGCCTAGTCGACGGTCCTAATGGCGAACGTCTCCGAGAGTTGGTGCTGAACGACGTGGACCTCGACCTCGAGAACGCGGTGTTGGACATCGATGCGGAGACCCAGTTCTCGGCGCGACTCGCCTCCTTTTCGTCGGCGATCGGCATTGTTGATGAACCTCTTGTGCTCCGGGAGGTCTTCGGTCAAATCGAGTACGGGCCTGAGGGCATCCGGGTCGCAGACGGGGCGTACCGACTCTCCGAATCGCTCCTTCGTGGAGACGTCGTTCTCGGGCCGGAGTCCGCTGGTTCCGCGTGGAGATACCGCTCGGATCTGGAGACCGACGGGTGGGGGGATCTGGCCGACCTCCAATGGTTGGATCCACGAATACCGGAAGGTCGTTTCCGAGGCGGGGCGACCGTCACCGCGGGTGACGGAGTACGCGTCGACCTCGACGACATGGAAGTATCGCTCGAGGCGAGTCATCTCGTGTTCGAGGGGCCGGTGCGTTTCACGAACACCTTGGTGACCGAGGGCGTGCACGTGACGGCAGACCCGCTCGCGGTCGAGCGACTCGAGCCGTGGATCGGACAAGAGCTACCGTTCGAAGGCTGGTTGAGCGGGGAGGCGACGTTCTCGGGCCCCCTGCGTGATGTCTCGGCCGAGGGGAGGGTCACGGTGGTACCGCTTGGGTACGGGGGTGGCCCCACAACGGTAGACTTCGGCGGCACGGTACATTGGGGTGAGCAGCCGGGCGCCACG
This sequence comes from Longimicrobiales bacterium, assembly GCA_965223235.1. Taxonomy (GTDB): domain Bacteria; phylum Gemmatimonadota; class Gemmatimonadetes; order Longimicrobiales; family Gaopeijiaceae; genus UBA2589. Next base: position 55,160 of record CBDCVV010000005.1, on the reverse strand, counting down.
GACTTCGCCGCCACGCTCTCACCGCTCAACTACGACCTGCTCGCTGCCCTCTGGTCAGACGTTCCTTGGGCGGGGTCGGGCTCTGCTTCTCTCGAGTTCGATGGCCGTCTCGATGACGGCATGGATGTCGAGGCCGCTGCCGCACATACGTCGCGAAGCGGGCTCGCGTCTCGTGCCGAAGCTCAGGGGACGGTTTGGAGAGGAGCCGAGGACGAATCCTGGATCACTTCGCTCCGTGTCGACCTGCTCCCGCTAGCGGTGGGTGCGCTCCACGGCTTTGCTCCCGACCTCGGGCTCGGTGGCGAGCTAGCGGGCCCGGTGAGCGTCGACGGACCTCTCGATGATCTCCGAGTGTCGGGTGACCTCGCCTCTCGATCCGGAGACGTCGCGTTCGACGCGACGGTCAACGTGTTACGTCCGGCGGAAGGGTACGAGCTCGAGGCGACTGCGGACTCGTTGGTGTTGGCGGACTTCGTCTCCACGATCCCGGAGGGCACGCGATGGAGTGGCTCGTTGCGCCTACGAGGAGAGGGCTTTGCTCCTGAGACGATGACCGCGGAAGCAGACGCCGTCGCCGCGCGGTCGCGTCTCGGGTCCGTCAGCGTCGATTCCGTCGCAACGGCCCTGCGTGTGTCGCGCGGTGTCTTGATCACGGATTCGTTGGCCGGGCGCTTTGCGGGGGTCGACGTGACTGCGCAAGGACGACTCGGGTTGGTTCCCGGAAGCTGGGGCGCCTCTCGGCTCCGCTTCGAGGGAGAGTCTTTGGTCGGGCTGCGTCCGTGGCTCATGGGCGTCGCCGACTCTCTGCTCGTTCGCGACGGACTCACCGCGCTGGATCGCGACTTGTTGCGCCTCGACGGGATCGACCCGGACACGTTGCCGGCGGCTCGCGACGTTCGCTTGGACGGCCGCGTCCGCGGGGAAGCGACGCTGAGCGGTACGCTGGAAGACCTGGATCTCGGTCTGCTGGTCAGCGTCGTCGACGGAGCGTGGAAGCAAAACGAAGTCGATTCGATTCGGGTCGCGTTCTCTGCCACCGATCTTCCTGCCACCACGGGCGCCTGGGAAATCGGAGCGACCGCCAATGGAATTCTCTGGGATGGGCGGTCGTTCGACCAGGGCGGATTCGAAGCCGACATGTTCCGCAGAGGGGGCGAGGGTCGGGTACAGATTCTGCGGCGGGAAGGAGAGCTATATACGGCGGAAGGGCGGTTCCGTTTGGACTCGATCGGTGGTGAGGTGGACGTCCGCGAGGCCACGATTCTCGTCGATCAAGACGAGTGGCAACTCTCCCGTACGGGCGTGGTCGCGTGGGATGGGGATCGTGTCTCTGTGGACCCCATCGAGATCTCCAGGGTCGGTGATGACCCGATGCTGGTGGCGGTAGAGGGCTCGGTCACTCGCGGTGGAGAAAGCGATTTCTCGATCGACATCGAGGGCCTTCATGCCGAGAACGTGGTGAACGTGCTCCAAAGCGAGGTCGATGTCGGAGGACACATCGATCTCACCTTGGATGTGCGAGGACCCGCTGAAGACCCTTCGATCGATGCCGAGTTTCAAGTCCTCGGGGGGCGATATGGCCCCATGCAGTTGACGCGGTTCGAGGGGTCGCTCGACTACGAAGCCCGGAGCGCGGTCTTCGAGATCGACGGGTGGGACGGAGATCGCCCAGTGCTCTCCTCGAGCGGAGCGTTTCCGATCGACTTGGGTCTTCTCGGGGTGGAAGACCGAATCGTCGAAGCTCCGATGGATGTGAGCGTCAGCGCCGACTCCCTCGATGCCGCGATCGCACTCAGTGCACTGACGAGTTTGGACGGGGTCTTGGGGACGGTTTCTGGCGATGTCCGCGTGCGCGGTACGCCGACGGCACCCCGTCCCGAGGGGGAACTGCGGCTGAGCGATGGCGCGTGGTCGATCGAAGCGATCGGTGTCCGTCACACGGAGGTCAACGGAGACCTCCAGCTCAACGCGGATCGAACGGTCGATGTGAATCTCTCGTCGACCGGGAGCGGACGATCGGACGTGACAGGGATCGTCGATCTCCGCCCCTTCTCGAACCCGCGCCTCGATCTCGAATTCACCTTCGACCGCTTCTTGGGTGTGGCTCGGCCGGACATCGAAGGAGTCGTGACCGGGAGCTTTCAGCTCCAAGGTGTATATCGGCGAGCCGTGGCTCAGGGCGCGTTGACCGTCGACGAGGGGACGATCTATGTCGACGAGTTGCAAAGGGCCGCGGGGGTCGTCGATCTCACGGAAGCGCTCTTCTACGACGCGGTCCTAGCCGTCGATACCGCGGCGCTAACCACGCAGCCGATCCTGGCAGGCTTCGAGAATCCGTTCTTCGACAATCTACGTGTGAACGTCGACATGTCGGTGCCGAGGGGGAGTTGGTTGCGCTCGATCGAGAGCAACGTCGAACTCAGTGGCGATCTGGTCGTGCTCTACGACCGGCAGTCGGCCGACTTCGTCCTGCTCGGGGAACTTCAGGCGGTGCGGGGATCGCACATCGTTCTGGGGCGTTCCTTCGAGCTCGAAGGAGGGACGGTCAACTTCATTGGGCGCCCCGGACTCAATCCCGATCTGGATATCCAAGCCTCCTCGCGAATTCGACGACAGGGGGATCCTCCATTCGATGTGAACGCCGAGGTCACGGGGACGTTGGTCAGACCCGTGGTGACCCTCACGACCGAGGAGACCGGGCTCGCTGAGGAGGACCTGGTGTCGTACCTGATCTTCGGCCAGCCGAGTGGTCAGCTGGGAGGTCGGAGCGGCGCGGAGCTCGGCCGGGTCCAGGACAGCAATGCCCTCAACTCTGCGGTCCAAGGCGGCTTCACCGTTCTCGGGGGAGCCTTCGTAAATCGACTCGGGGGCGTGCTGGCGAGGGAGACATCCCTCCTCGACTACGTCTCCTTGCAGCAAGGTGCCGGGCAGACGCTGGGGGGAGACTATCTATTCGACACGCACGTCGAGGTCGGAAGCTACATCGGGAACGACGCTTTCGTCGTCATGGTCTTCAGGCTGAGAGATGCCGGAGGGCAAGACCAGAACCGTGTGGCGGGCGTACGTGTAGAATGGGCGTTGACGGACGACTACAATATCGAGGGCTTCTTCGAGGATCGATTCCTCCGAAGTGGCTCTCAGCAGCTCGGCGGCTCGGCTGGGCTCTTCGACGATGATCGGGTACTCGGCTTCTTCTTTTTCCGGGAGTGGGGGTACACCCCCGGACGGGACGCAGAACCGGACCCGAACGGAAGCAACGACAACGGGGCGTAGACCCCCGAGGAGTGAAGGATGCAGATAGCGAGAGTCGCGGGGCTGATGACTGCGATGACCTTGATCTTGGTGCTTTTCGGCCAGGCGGCCGGGGGATCGAGCGGGGCGGTGATCGCCTTCGTGTTCGCGATGGCGATGAACTTCGGGACGTACTGGTTCAGTCACAAAGCCGTCTTGAAGATGTACAAGGCCCAGGTGATCGGTCCCGAGAACGCCCCCGAGCTGTTTGCCATGGTCGACCGACTACGGCAGCGGGCTGATCTTCCGATGCCGACCGTCGCGATCTCGCCACAGCCACAGCCGAACGCCTTTGCCACGGGGCGGAATCCCGAACACGCGGTCGTATGTGTCACGGTGGGGCTCATGAACCTCGTCGACGAGCGTGAACTCGAAGGGGTCATTGCCCACGAGCTCGCGCACATCAAGCACCGGCACATGCTCGTTGGGACGATCGCCGCCGGCATGGCCGGTGCTATCGCCATGTTCGCATCGATTGCGAAGTGGGGGTTCATTCTCGGTACGGGGCGCGACGACGACGGGAATCCGATCGTCCTGCTCCTCATGGCCTTTCTCGCACCAATGATCGCGCTCGTCGTCCAGATGGCGATCAGCCGGCAGAATGAGTTCCAGGCTGATGCCACGGCCGCCCGCATCGCTGGGGGCGCTGACGGACTCAAGAGTGCGTTGGGTCGGCTAGAGGCGGCTGCGAAGCAGGTTCCGATGCAGGTGAACCCCGCGGCGGCGCATATGGCGATCGTGAATCCGTTCGCGAGCGGGAAGGGAACGGCGTTCAGCGGTTTGTTCCGTACGCATCCCCCTACCGAGGACCGGATCGCCGCGTTGGATCGCGTGGAACTCTGACGGTTTTCGTGGTCTGGAGGTGCGGAGGGCCGAGCGTTTCGCGCTCGGCCCTCTGCCGTACCAGGGCGGTGCGTTGAACGCGCCTTGCTGATGTGATTAGACTTCCAGGCTATGCCTAAATCGAGCTCATCCAACGGCACCCCGTCCCCGGGCGGTACCTCAACGGGTAGCCTAGTCGTGCGTGGAGCTCGCGAGCACAACCTCAAGGACCTCCACGTAGAGCTGCCTCGCGAGCGGCTCGTCGTGATCACCGGGCTCTCGGGTTCGGGGAAGTCGTCGCTCGCCTTCGACACGATTTATGCGGAAGGCCAACGTCGCTATGTCGAGTCACTCTCCGCCTACGCGCGTCAGTTCCTCGGCCTGATGGAGAAGCCCGATGTCGATGCGATCGAGGGCCTTTCCCCGGCGATCTCCATCGAGCAGAAGACGGTTAGCCGGAATCCGAGATCCACGGTGGGAACCGTCACGGAGGTGTACGACTATCTGCGACTCCTATGGGCTCGGGTGGGTACACCTCACTGTCCGACGTGTGGGGAGCCCGTGCTTCGCCAGTCCGCCTCGCAGATCGTAGAACGGCTCCTGCTTCTTCCCGAGGGGACGCGTATCGAGGTGCTCGCTCCGCTGGTGCGCGGACGGAAGGGTGAGTTCCGCGTACTCTTCGAGAAGGCTCGGAAGGAAGGTTTCGTCCGTGTACGAGTGGACGGCGAGACGCATGATCTCACCGAGCCTCCCGAGCTGAACCGGTACGAGAACCACGACATCTCGGTGATCGTCGACCGGCTCGTCGTGCGCGCCCGTGATCGTGAACGAATCGCGGATTCCGTGGAGACGGCTCTCCGGACCGGGGACGGGATCATCGAGGTCCTCCAGCACGGGAAGGGTCGAGCCAAGGCGAACCCCGACTACCACGTCTTCAGCGAGCACTACGCGTGTGACAGCTGCGGAACCAGTCTTCCGGAGCTAGAGCCGCGGCAATTCTCCTTCAACTCGCCCTTTGGTGCGTGTGAGGAGTGCGGAGGCTTGGGGACTCGAAAGGAGGTGAATCCCCACCTGCTCTTGGCGGACCATAGCCTCACGATCCTCGAGGGGGCGATCCTGCCGTGGGGCGACCCGTCAGGGCACATTCGCCGATCGGTGATTGCCGGGCTGGCAGCCGCCTACGAATTCGAGCCCCAGACCCCGTGGCGAGATTTGCCTGAGGATGCACGGCATGCGCTTATCCACGGTTCGGGGGACATGAAGATTCGCTTCCCCTACAAGTCGGGTTCGGGGAAGTTCGACGGCCACTACGAGGACAAGTGGGAAGGCGTGCTCGCGAACGTGGAGCGTCGTTACCGCGAGACCCAATCCGAAGCGGTGCGGAACCAACTCGACGAATACATGTCCACCCTGCCGTGTACGGCGTGCGACGGGAGTCGTCTCCGCGATGCGTCTCGAGCGGTCACCGTGGGGGGACGGTCTTTGGGCGAGATCGTCGAAATGTCGATCGGTCAGGCTGCGGCCTTCTTCGGTCAGGTGCCTGTCGATGGCGGGGCAGGGGCGCGCGGCGTGGTCGCTGAGGGCTCCGCCGACGAGCGCGCCGATCCGTATCCGCCTCTTCCAGGAGAGATCGCAGGTCCGATTCTCAAGGAAGTGGGCGAGCGTCTGAACTTCCTGAGAGATGTCGGTCTGGAGTACCTGACGTTGGGGCGATCAGCGGGGACGCTTTCGGGTGGTGAGGCCCAGCGCATTCGACTCGCGACCCAAATCGGTTCTCGGCTCGTGGGAGTACTGTACATCCTCGACGAGCCCTCCATCGGCCTACATCAGCGCGACAACGAGCGGCTGCTCGGTACGCTCGAACGGCTCCGCGATCTGGGGAACACCGTGGTCGTCGTGGAACACGACGAGGACACGATCCTCGCGGCGGATTACATCGTGGATCTCGGGCCTGGGGCCGGGCGACACGGAGGTGAAGTGGTCGCGAGCGGGGTGGTCGACGACATCATCGCCGCCGAGGGCTCTCTGACTGGAGCGTACCTTCGCGGCGATCGGTCGATCGAGGTGCCAGAGAAGCGACGGGAGGTCGATGCGGATCGAAAGCTCGTCGTGCGAGGCGCGAGCGGCCACAATTTGAAGTCCCTCGACGTCTCCTTCCCGCTCGGCACTTTCATGTGCGTGACGGGGGTCAGCGGCTCGGGGAAGTCGACGCTCGTGAACACGACGCTGTATCACGCTCTGGCGAGGCACTTCTACCGAAGCAAGGTCGTGGCCGCGCCGCACGAAGGCATCGATGGGATCGAGCTGATCGACAAGGTTATCGATGTGGACCAGTCGCCCATTGGTCGTACGCCGCGGTCGAACCCGGCGACGTACACGGGCCTGTTCACCCCGATCCGAGACCTCTTCGCCAACTTGCCCGAGTCACAGATGCGGGGGTATGGCCCGGGACGCTTCTCCTTCAACGTGAAGGGTGGGAGATGCGAGTCGTGTCAGGGCGACGGTCTGGTGAAGATCGAGATGCACTTTCTTCCAGACGTCTACGTGCCTTGTGATGTGTGTCGCGGGCGGCGCTACAACCGCGAGACGCTCGACGTGTACTACAAGGGGAAGAACATCGCAGATGTGCTCGAGCTGAACGTCGCCGACGCCCTCGACTTCTTCGACGCGGTGCCTCGGATCAAAGCCAAGCTCCAGACGTTGCACGACGTGGGGCTCGGCTACATCCACCTGGGCCAATCGGCGACCACGTTGTCGGGTGGGGAGGCCCAGCGAGTCAAGCTGGCCACGGAGCTCTCCAAGCGCGCGACCGGGAACACCTTGTACATCCTCGACGAACCGACGACCGGACTGCACTTCGAGGACGTGCGCGTGTTGCTCGACGTTCTTCACCGCTTGGTCGATCGAGGCAACACGGTGGTCGTGATCGAGCACAACCTCCACGTCGTCAAAACAGCCGACTGGGTGATCGATCTCGGTCCCGAGGGGGGCGGTGCAGGAGGGCGTGTGCTGGTCGAGGGCCCCCCGGAAACCATTGCGGCCGAGTCTGCATCTCATACGGGGCGGCACTTGGCGCCGTTGCTCGCATAGGCGCTCCGTTTATGTTCAACGTTCGCGGGAAACTGCGTCCGTTGGGCGTGCGTAGGGTTGAAACCGCCTGACATTTTCGCTGCCATTGGGGCAGCCTCACACATATGGAGACGACCATGGTGAGCCGAGAAGATCTCGAGAGCTTCCTGATTCGCATGGATCTCGAGTACGAGGAGGTCGACGAGGGCATGTTCCTGACACGGGGAGAGGATGGAAGTGCCCCGGTCGTCGTGCACCTGGCCGACGCTCTCCTCCTCATTCGCATGAAGGTGATGGACATGCCTGACGAGGGGCCGGACTCGATGGCCCTGTACCGGACGCTACTCGAGCTGAACGCGAACGAGGTGGTTCACGGGGCGTACGGGATCGAAGACGGGGACCTGATTCTTTCCGACACGCTGGAGCTCGAGACACTCGACTTTCACGAGTTGCAAGCCTCGATGGAGTCGATCACCCTCGCCGCGGCCACCCACATGGACCAGATCCGCACCCTCGCCGGTGCGGGGAGGGAGGGCTAAAGCATGGGCATCTTCACCAAGCTTTCCACGGTCATTAAGTCCAACATCAATGATCTGATCTCTCGGGCGGAAAACCCGGAGAAGATGCTGAACCAGATCATTCTGGACATGCGGGACCAGCTCGCGAAAGCGAAGCGGGAAGTCGCGGCCGCCATCGCGGACGAGCGGAAGCTGAAGTCACAGCTCGAGTCGGAGGTCAAGCAGCAACGCGACTGGCAACACCGCGCGATGCTCGCCGTGAAGGAGGGGCGTGACGACTTGGCCAAGCAGGCGCTGCTACGGCAAAAAGAGCATGCCGAGCGGGCGATGGTCCTCCAGCAGACTTGGGAGGCTCAAGCCGCCGAGACGGAGAAGCTCAAGGGCTCCTTGCGTCAGCTCAACGACAAGATCGAAGAGGCGAAGCGGAAGCGGAATCTCCTGATCGCCAAGCAGAAGCGCGCTCAGGCACAGCGACGCATCCACGAAACGATGTCGGGGCTCTCGGACACTTCGGCGTTCGAGGCGTTCAACCGAATGGCCGACAAGATCGAGGAGGAGGAGCGTCAGAGCGTGGCGCACGCCGAGGTCAACGCCGAATTGGGCGGTGACACCCTCGAGTCCGAGTTCCTACGCTTGGAAGCGGGCCCGGGAGGGGCGGATGTCGAGGATCAGCTCCTTGCCCTCAAGGCAGAGATGGGGTTGATCGCGGCTCCTCAGGCCGAGGCCCCCAAGCAGCTGGAGGCTCCCGACGCTCCTGCCAGTGCGGAGGCGGAAGCGGTCCCGGCCGACGCTGGCGAAGAGGGTGGGTCGGATCCGGAGGCGATTCCGGAAGCCGAGCTCCTCTCGGAGTTCGACAAACTCGAAGAGCGGTCTGCCGACGGCTGACCGTCTGCTCGACCGAGACCGGGAAGGGGGAGGGCGTTACGCCCTCCCCCTTTTTCGTTGCCCGGCGCATCTTACCTCTTCAGACCCCACGCCCCTTTGGCGGCCGTGCGCCGCCCCGACTCGGATCCGCTCATGAGTACCGTCTACCTCAACGGAGCCTACCTCCCCAAAGACGAGGCGAAGATCTCGCCCGACGATCGTGGCTTTCTCCTGGGAGACGGGGTGTACGAAGTCACCCCCTTCTACGAAGGCGTTCCCTTCGGGCTCGATCGGCACCTCGAGCGTCTCCGGAAGGGGCTGACGTGGATGCGAATCCAGGTAGACATCCCGGCTCTCGAAGAGATGCACCACGGCCTTCTGGCCCGGAACGACTTGGAGACGGCCGAGCGTTCGATGGTGTACATGCAGATCACACGTGGGGTTGCTCCACGGACGCACTACTTCCCCGAGGGGGACGTCACACCGACGGTGTATGCCTTCGCCAAAGCGTGGTCGAGGCCTGACGACGAGACTTGGCACCGGGGCTTCTGCGCGGCGACCGTGCCGGATCGTCGGTGGAGCCGAGTCGACATCAAGACGATTTGCCTTCTCCCCAACGCCGTCGCGTTCCAAGCGGCTCGCGACATGGGAGCTGACGACGCGATCCTCGTGCGAGACGGCGTAGCGATCGAGGGGGCTCACCAGAACTTCTGGGGTGTCTTTGGAGACACGGTCGTCACCCACCCGACTACCGGGCATATCCTTCCAGGAATCACCCGCGGAGTCGTCCTCGAAGAGGCTTCGGCGGCGGGATACACGGTCGAAGAGCGTCCGATTCAGGTAGAGGAGCTGCAGCATGCCGATGAACTCTTCTTCACCGGGACTACGGGCGAGGTGCGTCCGATCAGAGAGGTCGACGGTCGGCCAGTCGGCTCCGGCCGGGCAGGTCCGGTTACGTGCGTCCTCTCCGAGCGGTTTCTCGCCCGGGTCGCTCAGTCCAAGGATAGGGTGGGAGCCACCGCTTCGTGACCTCCCGCGGGCGTGTACTCCGGCCGACGATCGGGGCGTTCGTGGCGGCCATTCTCGGGGTTTTCGCCTTTGAAGGTGCGTCCGCCCAGCCGACCCCCCGGGTGTTGGTCATCGCGACGGGTGGGACGATCGCGGGTCAGAGCGTAGGTGGTCAGCTCACGGGGGCGCAGCTCGTCGAGGCCGTGCCACAACTCGCCGACGTGGCTGACATCCGAGTCGAGGAGTTCAGCCGCATCGGGTCGTCCGCCATGACACCGGATCACTGGACGCGACTCTCTGGCATGATCAACGCGCGCTTCGACGATGACCGGTCTCTTGCCGGGATCGTGGTGACGCACGGCACGGATACGATGGAAGAGACCGCCTACTTTCTTCACCTCACGGTGGCGCACGCCCGACCCGTGGTCATGGTGGGCTCGATGCGCAACGCTTCGGCGGTCTCGCCCGATGGCCCCGCCAACCTGCTCTCCGGTGTACGTGTCGCCGCATCTCAGCAGGCGCAGGGGAAGGGGGTGTTGGTGGTGCTCAACGACGAGATTCACTCCGCGAGGGACGTACGCAAGGCCGACAACAATCGTGTCGACACCTTCGAGTCGACCGAGTTCGGAACGCTGGGAATCGTCGATTCTGACCGCATCCTCTTTCGCCGCACAATTGCGACTCGGCACACCATCATCTCGGACCTCCAGGACGCGATCGGGCAGACGGAGCTTCCCTCTGTACCCATTGTCGCCGACTACGCGGGCAACGACGGGGACGGGCTTCGGACCGCCGTCGCGGCGGGAGCGCGTGGTGTGGTGATCCAAGCCTTCGGGGGAGGAAGAGCGAGCCCGGGCATGCGGGAGGCGATCGCCGAGGTCGCCGACCGAGGCGTCCTCATCGTGATCGCCTCGCGGGTACCGGAGGGCCGGATCATGTCGGGTGCCTCGAACCCCGATGTGGGGGTGGTGTCGTCCGGAGATCTTCCGCCGCACAAAGCGCGCGTACTCGCCATGTTGGCGCTCCAGCGAGACCGAGCTCCCGACGACATCCAGCGCCTCTTCGACACGCATTGAGCAGATGCGAGCCCTCCTCGCACTGACGGTGCTCGTCTCGGCAGCTTGTCTGCACACGTTGGGCCCAGGGGTCTCCGGCGTCGTCGACGCCGGCGCCGGTACCGACACGCTCGAGCTTACCTACACCGGAACGGGGGGGTGGCTGATCCGACACGGTTCGGACGTAGTCATGGCAGCCCCCCTCTTCTCCAATCCGGGCTTTGTCGAGACTGGACTGACGCCGATCGCCGCCGACACCGCGCTCATCGACGAGCACATGTCGCGTTACCAGGCAGCCGATACACGCGCGATCTTGGTTGGCCATGGCCACTACGATCATCTCATGGACGTGCCGCGGATCGTCGCGAAGCACGCCCCGCGGGCGCGAGTCGTCGGGAGTGAAACGGTCGCGAACCTGCTGGGGACGTGGTCGGGGATCGGAGACCGGGTCGACCTCATCGAGCCCAATGCCGGGAATGTGGCGGAGCCCGGGAAGTGGATGTCGTACGGACCCGGCGTGCGGATCATGCCGCTCGAGTCCTTTCACGCACCACACTTCGACGGATATACCCTCTACCACGGAAGCGCCGACGTCCCACGAGACGCTCCTCCGCCGCGGGCGGAGGATTGGGTCGACGGCCAGACCGTAGCCTTCTTGGTCGACTTTCTGGGGCCGGCGGGTGAGGTCTCGTTTCGTGTCTACTACCAGGACGCGGTCGTCGCGCCGCCGTACGGGTTTGCGCCCGACGCACTCATCGCGGAGCGCCCGGTGGATGCGGCGATCGTGGTGCCAGCCACCTTCGACCAGGTCGATTGGCACCCAGAGGCGCTGGTGGAGAACCTCAAGCCTCTTTGGGTCCTACTGGGCCACTGGGAGAACTTCTTTTTGCCGGTGGACGCTCCCACCCGCTCCGTCATGATGAGCGACTTGGGGCACTTCGAGGACCGCCTCTCCCACGTCTTCGACGGTGAATTCTTCCGACCCGAGATCGGGACGGTATTCAGGCTCGCGCGTTAGCGACCGGGTCGACGCCCCTCGAAGAGGTAACGGACAGATCGACCCTCGGGGTCTTCTGCGACCGTGAAGTGCGCGGGTGCGCCGACGTCGAGTCCCCCCATTTCGTCGAGAGCGCTCGGCGGCGGAATGAGGTAGAGCCCGGAGACGTCGAGCGTGTCTTGTGCCTGGGTCGTGCCCATGTCGCCGATATCTGCAATGACCCCTTCCCGTTGGAGAAGGGGTAGGTCGTAGTTGACGACGAGGTCCGCCGCGAGTGGGGGCAGCCCGGGAACGGCGATCGTGCCGCCTCGGATCAGGAGATCGGCGACTCGGCGCCCGTTGTATTCGAGGTTCTCGTAGACGGCAGCGTCGTATTCGGCGAAGCGACCGGTAGCGATCGCATCGAGTGCCTGGACGATTCCGACGAAATTCGTGCGGCGGAGATGCTGCTTCTGAGGATCTCCCTCCCAGGCCCCCGACTCGATCAGGACCGTGCTGGCGCCCCAAGCACCCATGAGGTCCCCAAAGGCGCGGGGGTTGTAGGTGTCGTCGTACTTCGCGATGTGATCTCCCACGAGGGGAGCCATCGCTTCAATGAGAAGAGAGGCGACCTGCATCGCGCGATGCCGCTTCTCGTCTACGTCACGGGCTTCATTGAACGCCGGAGCTAGCAGCGCGATCGCCACACCGCGATCTGAGGTGCCTACGCGAACGGCCGCACTCTGGTCGTGGAGGTTGAAGCCGAAGTCCGGCTCCACCTGGTCTCGGACCGCCTTCAAGACCTGGCCCTCTGGCGTTTGCAGGCGTCGCGCATCCCTGTTCACGTCGATGCCCTGTGCGTTCCGGCGCTGGAAACGTTCAGCACCGTCCGGGTTCAGCATCGGAATCATGTGCACGGTCGCGCCCTCGGCGATCCTACGCGCGAGGGGTGTGTCGGAAGCTTCATCGAAGAAGCGGATTATATCCGCCAACGACATCGAGGCGGTGCTCTCGTTGCCGTGCATTTGGGACCAGAGGAGGACTTGCACGGGCCCGGAGCCATACGTGAGGTGGTGGATGCGCCGCCCTTCGGCACTCTCTCCGGCGATCCGGCTCGACACCGGGCCGCCGAGGTGAGGGGTCACGGCAGCCCAATATGTCGCGTGGTCGAAGCGACGATCCTCGAGTCCGGAGACGGTGTAGCGGGCGTGAAGCTCTGCCATCGGTGTTGCACCGGGACTTTCGACGCCCGACAGGACGCTCGCTCCCCCCTCCCTTTCGGCCGTCGGTGCCGGGCCGGTGGCAGGGCGAGGTCCACTGCATGCAGCGGCGACAGCTACGATGATCAGGGCTCCCCGGTGCCGCGTCGTCCCGCGCTTCATCGGTAGAGGAGGTACGGGGCGCGTCTTTCCTCGAACGCGGTCACACCGGTATCCCATAACGCCGTCAGCTCATCGACTCCTGCGCCTGCCTCGAGTCCGAAGCGCAGGGCGTCCGTACCGGCCAGCCGGTCGAAGTGCGCCACCCGGAAATCCCATTGATCTCCTGACGCTGCCAGTGTCTCGACGAGCATCGCGACTGCGGCTCGAGGCGCGTCATACGCCGTGTTCTCCGCTACCAACCTCACGCCTTCCACCTCCACGCCATCGAACTTCCCGTCTCCTGGCCCTTCCGGGGTGAAGCGCACGGCCTCGAAGCGAACGCCCGGGATCCCGTACTCGTTGAGTCGGTCCGCGAGCGCACCCCCGTCGAGCCACGGCGCCCCCACCCATTGGAAAGCACGATCCGTGCCGCGCCCCACGGATAGAGGGGTTCCTTCGAAGAGGCACGTGCCCGGGTACGCCAGGGCGCTCGCCACGTCGGGCATATTCGGCGAGGGCGCGACCCAAGGGAGACCGGTCTCATCGAATATCATCGAGCGATTCCAACCATCCATGGGAACCACGCTCAATTCCACATCGATTCCGAACTCACCGACGTACATGCGGGCCAGCTCACCGGCCGTCATGCCGTGCCTCATCGGGACGGGGTACAAGCCCACGAAGGTCGAGAAGTCCGGCTCCAACATCGATCCCTGAACGACGTCGCCTCGAATCGGGTTGGGTCGATCGAGTACGACGAAGCGGATCCCGGCTTCGCCCGCGGCTTCCATCGCGTATGCCATCGTCGAGACGTATGTGTAGTACCGCGCCCCGATGTCTTGCATGTCGAAGACGAGGACGTCGATCCCCTCCAACATCTCGGGCGTAGGCCGAAGGGTGGCGCCGTAGAGCGAATGGATCGGAATTCCCGTCCGTTCGTCGACGCTGTCGTCCACGCGGGCTCCGGCCTCTTCCTCCCCTCGAAGGCCGTGTTCAGGTCCGAAGAGCGCGACGACCTCCACCCCGGGCGCGTCGACCAGGGCGTCGATGACACTCGCCGTCGTCTTCTCGCCCGCCGCGTCTTCGGAGGCCCAGTAGATCCCCGTGTGGTTCGTCACCAGTCCGACCCGCTGGCCTTGCACGAGATGTAGCGAGTCGCGCAGAAGGACCTCGATGCCGACCCGGGTCGAAGAGAGGGACTCGGTCGGGTCGGAAACCGTGGCGGCCGCCGTGTCGGATTCTGGACCCGCATCGCACGCTGTGCCGGCGAGGGCCGCGAGCAGTGCGAACCCGACGCTTCGTCGGGGTAGGACGAAGGACGGGCGAGGCTGCGCCGCGGGGCGCCGCGATACGGTCTGAAACTTTGTTCGTGACATGAGGCAAGCTTTTGCGCCACATTGGAATCCGTCAACGACGTTCGACTCGCACCCCCCCCTCGTTCTTGTGATGCTCCCGATTCGACCTCGCAACTTGGTTCGTTTGGGCGCCCCCACCCTACTCGTGGGAGCGTTGGCGTCGTGTGGGGGTGGGGCACCGCCCGGACCCGTCTATCCCGACATTGTCACCGACTTCCCGCGGCTCGAGTCGACGCTAGACAGCTTGGCCGCGACGGAGCGAATGCCACCGTCTCGCGACGAACTCGATCTGGAGCCGGTCGTCGCCGCCAGCGGATGGGCGGAGCTCACGCTCGGTGAACTGACGCTGGAGGAGAAGGCCGGGCAGGTCATCATGCCATGGGTCTTGGGCGACTTCGCACCGAAGGGCTCCGAAAGCCACGACCGGGTCACCGGCTTCGTCGAAGACCATGGAGTCGGCGGAGTGATCATGTCGGTCGGGACACCGTTCGAGGTCGCGGCCAAGCTCAACGACCTCCAGAGCCATGCGAAGATCCCACTCCTAGTCGCGGCCGACCTCGAAACCGGCGCCGGCTTCCGAATGCGCGGCGCCATTTATATGCCTGGGACGATCGATCTGGGCGGCGCCACCGACTTTCCGTCTCTGATGGCGGTCGGAGCCACAGGCAGGGAAGAACTCGCCTACGAGATGGGGCGCGTCACGGCGATCGAAGCTCGGGCCATGGGTGTTCACGTGCCGTTCGCTCCGGTTCTCGACGTGAACAACAACCCGTCGAACCCGATTATCAACGTGCGGTCCTTTGGTGAGGATCCCGATCAGGTCGCGGAGATGGGGATCGAGTTCATCCGAGGGGTCACCGAGAATGGTGCCATCGCCACGGGGAAGCACTTTCCGGGACACGGGGATACCGAGACCGATTCACACGTGGCCTTGCCGGTGATCCGGCACAACCGAGCTCGCATGGATTCGGTCGAGCTTCGTCCCTTCCAGGCGGCGATCGACGCCGGAATGGAAGCGATCATGACCGCCCATATCTCCGTTCCTTCGTTGAACGGTGGTGTCTTGGAGCCCTCGACGCTGTCGTCGGAGGTGCTGACCAACGTCCTGCGAGGTCAGATGGGCTTCGACGGCATCGTCTTCACCGACGCCATGGACATGCGCGCCATCTCGCGACAGCACAACTCCGGTGAAGCCGCAGTGCGTGCGCTCATCGCTGGAGCCGACGTCATCCTTATGCCGCTCTCCGTCCGAAGTGCGGTAGAGGGCATCGTGGCCGCGGTCCGCTCTGGTCGACTCTCGGAGGGCCGGCTCGACGAGTCCGTGCTGCGGATCCTCCGTATGAAGGAACAGGTCGGCATCCATCGCGATCGTTTCGTGGCGATGGATCAGGTGGCCGAACATGTAGGCGTCCCTGAGCACGTGGAGGTTGCGGACCGGATCGCCGAGCATTCGATCACGCTCCTGCGAAACGAGGGAGATCTCCTTCCGCTCGCCGGTACTCGCTCCGCTCGGGTCATGTCCGTCTCGTATCGGCGATCTTCGGATGTACTCGCGGGGCGGCATTTCAATCGGGCCCTCCGTCAGACGTATCCGAGGCTCACCTCCGTAGAGCTGTCGAGCGACACCCAAGAGAGTGTCTACCAGGCGCTCGCGAACCGCGCTCGGAATCAGGCCTACGTCGTCGTGAGCACCTATTTGACGTCGGTGAACGTCTCAGGACGTTTCACGCTTCCGGAAGACCTCGTCGACTTCATTGGCGAATTGGATCGCATCGGAGTGCCGCACACGGTAATCTCCTTCGGCAATCCGTACGTCGTGATGGACTTCCCCGATGTGCAATCGTATCTACTGGCCTGGAATGGATCCGAAGCGAGTCAACGTGCCGCGGCGAAAGCCCTTCTCGGTCAAACGCAGATCACGGGTAGGGTGCCTACACGGATCCCGCCCCTCTTCGATATCGGCGATGGACTCATCGTGCCCGCGAGGACCCAACGGGTGGGGGGGCGGTAGCCGGGCCTTCCGCGCGCTCCTTCCTCTTCTCCTTCCGCTGTGGGTCGCCACGTGCACGTCGGCGGCGCGGGAAGTACCAGCGGCTCCAGAACCACCAGCCGCGGCCACAGTGGACCCGTCCGCCCCTCGGACGACGGCCGTCGCGCCGGCGTTGGACGCGGCCGGTGAAGCGTGGGTCGACGAGACGCTTGCGTCTCTTTCCATCGAAGAGCTCGTAGGCCAACTCATCATCGAGTGGATTCCTGGGGGCTACGCCCCGCCGTCTTCTCCAGAGTTCGAGCCGCTGCGGAGTTGGGTCGAGGACGATGCCATCGGCGGAGTCTCGCCGTCGATCGGGACACCGCATGCTTACGTCGCGAAGCTCAACGCCCTGCAGGAACGCGCTCGAGTCCCCTTGCTGGTCACCGCCGACTTCGAGAATGGGGGCCCTGGGATGCGCCTCAACGGGACCTTCGCCCTCCCGTCGATGCTCGCACAGGGCGGCGGCACCGACTTCCCGCCTACCATGGCGTTCGGCGCGATCGGAGAGGAGAGGTTCGCGTACGAGTACGGGCGAATCACGGCGCGTGAGGCGCGAGCGACCGGGGTGCACTTCCTCTTCGCACCGGTGCTCGACGTCAACTCGAATCCGGACAACCCCGTTGTCGCGACGCGCTCGTTCGGTGGCGATCCCGATCTCGTTTCTCGGATGGGACGAGCCTTCATTCGAGGGGCCCGGGACGGTGGAGTGCTCACGACTGGGAAGCACTTCCCGGGGCACGGCGATACCTCGACCGACTCGCACATCGGTATTCCGGTGGTAGGTGGAGACCGCGCGCGATTGGATGCGATCGAGCTCGCCCCGTTCGCGGCGGCGATCGACGAAGGCGTGGACGCCATCATGACCGCCCACGTGCAACTGCCCGGGATTCTCGGTCCGGCAGCTCCTCCAGCCACCCTCGCCCCCGAGGTGATGACGGACATACTCCGCGACGACCTGGGCTTTGGTGGTCTCGTGATTACCGATGCGATGACCATGCGCGGCGTTACGGACATGTTCGGGATCGAGGAAGCGTCGATACGGGCCCTAGAGGCGGGCTCGGACGTCGTGTTGTCGCCGAAAGCGGTTCCAGAGGTGATCGCGGCGATCGTCTCGGCCGTAGAGGACGGACGGATCGAGCGTGCGCGGGTCGAGGAGTCGGTCCGTCGACTCCTCGCGATCAAGGCTCGTCTCGGTCTGCACTACGATCGGTACACGTCGCTCGAAGGTGTCGATGACGTGGTGGGCTCCGGAGCGCATACCGCCTTCGCAGACACCGCAGCCGCACGCTCCATCACACTCGTGCGCGATCGTGAACGGCTCATTCCGTTCGATCCTTTGTCGACCGCGCCTACACTTCACATCCGGTACGCGCCCTCGTCACGGTTGTGGGCGAACCGAGCCTTCGGTGCCGGTTTGGTGGACCGGGTCTTCGAGCTACGGGAGATTCGAATAGATGAGCGAACAGACTCGGCGGGTTGGGCCGCGGCGGCGGCGGCGATCGAGTCTGTGGACCGGGTCATCGTTACCGCGTACGTGTCCGCTGGCGCGGGTTCCGGTGAAGACGCGCTCCCGGCGGCGCTCCGTGCGTTGATCGAACGTTCGGCGGCTGCGAAACCGACGGCGCTTATCTCTTTCGGGAACCCGTATCTCTTGTCGGCCGCGCCCACGGTCGGGAGCTACCTGCTGGCGTGGGGTGACCGTGAGCGGCCGCAGCGAGCAGCGCTCGCAGCCCTCTTCGGAGAAGCCCCGATCTCAGGGCGCCTCCCAATCGCCCTGCCACCCTACCATGCGTTGGGCGAGGGCCTCGATCGCGCCCAAGTCGTGGATCGGGTCGCGACGCTGGAAATAGAGGACCCGGTCGTCGCGGCCGGTATCGCGGCGGCACGAGGGGGTGGCCCACGGGGCAGGGATCAGAGTGTCGCGGATCCGGCATCCGTCGGGATGTCCGAAGAGAGACTCGCCGTGATCGACTCCATCTTGCTGGCGGGAATCGCGGACTCGGCATTCTCGGGGGCGGCAGTCGCGGTCGGACGGCGCGGTCGCTTGGTCACGCTCGACGGCTTCGGCGAGCTCCAATACGGGACGGGCCGCCCCGTGACGCCGACGTCGATCTTCGACTTGGCGTCCGTGTCGAAAGTCGTGGGTACGACGACCGCGACGATGATGCTCGTCGGCGACGGGAGTTTGGATCTCGATGCACCGGTCGTGCGCTATCTCCCGTGGTGGTCCGCAGGGGATGCTCGCAAGAACGAGGTGACGGTCCGACAGCTGCTTATCCACCGTACGGGGTTGATTCCCTTCCGTACCTGGTACCACGACCTCTCCGGGATGGAGGCGTACAAAGAGGCGGCTGCAAACGAGGCTCTCGAGACCGAGCCGGGTTCCCGGACCGCGTATTCGGATATCGGGATCATGACACTCGCGTGGGTCATCGAAGAGATCGTTGGGCAGCCCCTCGATGCGTTCCTCTCAGATCGGCTCTGGGCTCCGTTGGGAATGCTCGAGACGCGGTACAATCCGCCGGCGTCGCTTCGCCCTCGAATCGCGGCCACCGAGATCGACACGATCTACCGCAACGAGATGGTGTGGGGAACAGTGCACGATGAGAACGCCGACGCCATGGGTGGCGTCGCAGGTCACGCCGGCTTGTTCAGCACTGCGGTCGACCTCTCGGTGTTCGCTCGGATGATGCTGAACGACGGGGTCGCACCCGGGTGTGCTCCCGACGGGGTTCCCGGCGAGCCGTGTCCGGTCCGACGCACCGATGATACGCGGATTGTCGAGAGCAACGTGCTCGACCACTTCACGACCCGGTACGACGAGACGTCGAGCCGGGCTCTAGGGTGGGACACCCCGTCGAGCCGTTCGTCGGGTGGGGACTACATCTCGTCCGAGTCGTTCGGGCACACGGGGTACACGGGGACGTCCATCTGGATGGATCCCGAGCTCGATCTCTGGGTGATTCTTCTGACCAACCGCGTGCACCCCACTCGGGAGAACCAGAAGCACGTTCCCATCCGCCGAGCCGTGGCTGATGCGGCGGTCCGAGCGATCACGGACCGGGTCGTCACCCCGAGGGACGAACGATGACCGGCTTCACCACGCTCGATCTGGTCGTCTTGGTCGCCTACCTCGGGGGCGTCACCGTGTGGGGTGCGTGGTTGGGTCGAGGGCAGACGAAGGGGACGGACTACTTCTTGGGCAGCCGCTCTCTCCCTTGGGTCGCGGTCATGCTCTCGGTGGTCGCCACCGAGACGAGCACGCTGACGTTCTTGAGTGTGCCGGGCGTCTCGTATGTGGGCAGCCTCGTCTTTCTGCAACTCACCTTCGGATACCTAGCGGGGCGCATTCTGGTGTCGACGCTCCTCTTGCCTGCGTACTACGCGGGGGCGTTGACGACCGCGTACGAGCTTCTGGAAAATCGCTTCGGGCTCGGCGCGCGTCGGTTTACGTCGGCGATCTTCATGGTGACGAGGCTTTTCGCGGACTCCGTTCGTCTCTTCGCGACCGCGATTCCGCTCGCGCTGATCACGGGATGGCCATACCCGGTCTCGATCGCGGTGATCGGGGCACTCACGGTCGTCTACACCTACTTCGGAGGGATTAAGGCGGTGGTGTGGGTCGACGCCTTGCAGATGGGGCTCTACCTCTTCGGGGCGGTCGTCGCGATCGTGGCCATCCAGATGATTATGCCCGGGGGGTGGGGAGAGGTGTGGGGTGCGGCGGTGGTCGCGGGGAAGACCCGCTTCGTCGACTTCTCGTTCGATCCATCGGTGCCGTATACGATCTTCGCGGGCCTCTTCGGAGGAGCTGTCTTCACGATGGCGTCGCACGGTACAGACCAGCTGATCGTGCAGCGGCTCCTCACGTGTACGGATTTGCGGTCGGCCCAGAAGGCGATCGTCGGTAGCGGTGTCGTCGTCATCTTCCAGTTCTGCCTCTTCTTGCTCGTCGGGTTGGGTCTGTGGGGCTTCTACGAGGGGCGCGCCTTCAACTCGTCGGACGAGATCTTTGCCACGTTTATCGTCCAACAGCTGCCACCCGGCGTGACCGGTCTTCTGATTGCCGGTGTGTTCGCGGCCGCGATGTCGTCACTCTCGTCTTCTGTGAACTCACTCGCTTCTGCTACGGCCTACGACTATTGGGCGCCCATGGTAGGAGCTCGCGACGATGACGAGCGGATCCTGCGAGCGGGGAGAGTCTTCACCCTCGTTTGGGCCGGACTCCTCATCGCGGGGGCGATCCTCTTCATTCCCTTGTCAGAGGGGACATCGGCGGTAGAGGTCGCACTGGGGATCGCCTCCTTGGTGTATGGCGGACTCCTGGGTGCGTTTGCACTCGGCATCTTCACGAAGCGGCCCGGGCAGCTCTCCGCGATGGTGGGTGTCGCCGCGGGGATCGGTGGAGTCACCCTGCTCCGCGATGCGATGGCGTGGCCGTGGTACGTCCTCGTGGGTTCGATCATCACCTTCGTCGTGGGTTCGCTCGTCGGGCGCTTCGAGAGCACTGGGGCCGAGTGACGACGTTCGCCGGCGTCGACGGCGGTGGGACCCGAGTGCGAGCCGTGGTCACCGATTCGGTGGGCAAGATCCTGTCGAGGGCCGAAGGGCGAGGCTCGGTGGCGACCGCTTCGGGGCCCGAGACGACAGTTCGAGCGGTCGTCAACGCCGTGACGCGAGCGATGAAGTCCGCAGGGCAAAGCGACCCGCTAACGAGTTTGTGGGCAGGGCTGGCCGGCGTGGGGGATCCCGACGTCCGCGATGCGGTTCGGCACGGACTCCTGGCGAGTGGGCTCTCCAACTCTGTGGAAGTCGGGTCGGATGCCCGCGCGGCCCATTACGCGGCGTTCGGGGAGGCTCCGGGCGTACTTCTCATCGCCGGGACAGGATCTGTCGGTTGGGCCCGAGGGGTGGACGGGTCCATGACGCGAGCAGGAGGGTGGGGGGGCTCGCTCGGCGACGAGGGCAGCGGGTACAAGATCGGGATCGAGGGCCTCGTCGCGGTGCTCCGTGCGCACGATGGTCGAGGTCCTGACACGTCTCTGACCTCGACTCTACTCGAATCGTGTAATCTGTCCGACCCCCGGCGATTGGTCGCCTGGGTCGATCTCGCTTCGAAGAGGGATGTCGCCGCCCTGGCGCCGCACGTCTTGTCGGCTGCCGACGGTGGCGATGCGGTGGCGGTCGAGATCCGCGACCGGGCGCTCGCCCAACTGCTCGAGATCGTGAGCACCCTCGCCACCCCAGGTGACTCGGTACATCTGAGCGGTGGACTGGCAGGGGAGGGAGGTCCGCTTTCAGCGGAACTCTCGTCGACGATCTCTGCGACAGGGTGGGCGGTCTCCACAGCGGTCCTCGATGTGGCTGCCGCCGCAGCCGAGCTGGCTCGCAAGCACCAGGGTACGCCGAAACGGCAGTAGAGTAGGGGCGCCTTGGCCGTTCCGGCAGGAAGTCGCGCCGGTAACTGGTTGCGCCCGTTCGTTTTGGCAGGATTCGTGGCCTTGAGAGTGGCACGTCGGTTGCACCTCCGGAGCGTGTCTGATCTAGAGGTACATCCACCTGGAGGAATCCCATGGCCCTGACCAGATATACGTATCGGAACCCGACTCTCTCCGGCTGGCCGGAGTTCTCCTCGAATCGTCTCTCGCGGCTTTTTGACGACTCCCTCTTCACTCCTCCATCGGGGAGCGGATGGTCTCCGGCGGTGAGCGTCCACGAGTCCCCCACGGAGCTGACTCTGACGGCGGATCTACCGGGGATGGCCGAGGAGGATATCCAGATCGAGGTCGAAGACGGGGTCCTCACTCTGCGTGGCGAGAAGTCGGAGATCCGAGAGGAGGACGGCGAGGATCTTACCTGGCACGTCCGGGAGCGCCGCTTCGGCTCGTTTACTCGTACGTTCAAGCTCCCTCGCCGTGTGGATAGCGCGAAGATCTCCGCAGCTTACGCCAACGGTGTGGTCTCCATCACCATGCCCAAGGCCGAGGCGGCGAAG
The DNA here is from genome assembly GCA_965223235.1 of Longimicrobiales bacterium. Lineage (GTDB taxonomy): Bacteria > Gemmatimonadota > Gemmatimonadetes > Longimicrobiales > Gaopeijiaceae > UBA2589. Next base: position 32,814 of record CBDCVV010000005.1, on the reverse strand, counting down.
AGTCGCACCATCGAGATCGGTTCATAACCGGTCCCAAGTCGAACCGAGGCGGGGGCTCATCCCGAGCTCCCGCCTCGCGGACTTAGTCTTCGAGTACGTCGCGCAGCTGCTCCAGCAGCTCAGGCGTGTTTGCCCCTCGAACCGGACCGGGCTCGAGGTTGAGTTCCGAGCCATCTGGGCGAGCCAAGAGGCCGCCGGCCTCATCGACGATGATCCACCCCGCTGCGAAGTCCCAGGGCATCAGGATCTCTTCCCAGAAGGCGTCGAGCGAGCCCTGGGCCAGGTAACAAAGGTCCAAGGCGGCCGTCCCAGCCCGGCGAACGCCGGAGGATGCACGGAGGACACGATCGAGCTGGGCTGTGTATTCGGGCAGCGCCTCGATGAGCTTGAAGGGAAAGCCGGTCCCAACGAGCGCCTGATTCAGTCCGCGCGCACTCGACACGTGTAGGCGCCGACCATTCAGGTACGCGCCCTTTCCCGAGGCCGCCCACCACCGTTCTCCTGTGGTCCCGTGTGTCACGGCGCCGGCGACCGGTCGACCGTCGACGGCGACAGCGACGGAGGCACAGTAGTGCGGATGGGTGTGGAGGAAGTTCGTGGTCCCGTCGAGCGGGTCGACGACCCAGAGTGGCCGCCCGTCCCATGCTTCGAGCTGCACTTCTACCGGGTCTTCACTCTCTTCGGCGAGGTGTGCGTGGTCCGGGTACCGGCTACGGATCACCTCCAACGCCGCCGCTTGGGCGTCGAGGTCCGCCTGCGACACATAGTCCGCTCTGGCCTTCACGGTAGCTGCAGCCAGGACGGTGCGCCCGGCGTGCCGCCGATGGGCGCGGACCGCCGCGTCGGCAGCGGCGCGGGCAGTGCTCAGGAGGTCGTCCAACGATCCTCGTCTTGTTTGCGTACAGTGGACTCTCGCTAACTTAGCGGCCTTGGCGACAAGGGGAGGACGAGATGGCCGGAAGGAAACGAGTTTTCAGTGGAATGCAGCCGTCGGGTGAAGCGCATCTAGGCAACTACCTGGGCGCACTGCGGCGTTGGGTCGGTATGCAAGACGAGTACGACTGCGTTTGGTGCATCGTAGACCACCACGCGATCACCGGGGGATCCGACCCCAAGGAGATGCCAAGCCACGTCGTCGACCTTGCCATCTCGTACCTCGCCGTCGGTCTCGATCCCGAGCGCTCGATCATCTTCGTCCAGTCTGACGTTCAGGAGCATACCGAGCTCGCCTGGCTGTTCAACGCGGTCGCTCCCGTGGGCGATCTCGAGCGCATGACGCAGTACAAAGACAAGTCGAAGCGATTCGAGTCCGTCCCTGCCGGCATCTTCAACTATCCGGTCCTACAGGCGGCAGACATCCTCCTCTACAAGGCGGACGCGGTCCCGGTCGGCGAGGACCAGAAACAACACCTCGAACTGACGCGTGACATCGCCCGCAAATTCAACGCCGCGTACGGAGAGACTTTCCCGGAGACGGAGCCACTCATAGGGAAAGATGTCGGCCGCATCGTCGGGCTCGATGGCGACGCGAAGATGAGCAAGTCCCTCGGCAATACGGTCCCTGTTCTTTCCGAGCCTGATGAGGTCTGGGATCGGGTTCGCACGGCGGTGACCGATCCTCAGAGGATCCGGCGCGACGACCCGGGTCGTCCTGAAGTGTGCAACGTCTTTTCGTTGCACGGATTCTTCACGGATGAGCAAGAGAGGGCGGACATCGCGGGGCGGTGTCGGGGCGGAACCATCGGGTGTGTGGACTGCAAGCGAATTCTGTCGGGCCACATTGCCGACCACTTCGCACCCTTCCGCGAGCGAGCTGCCGAGCTCAAGGCGAAGCCCGAGGTCGTGCGTGAAGTGCTCGAGGACGGTGCGGAACGGGCGCGGGCGATTGCGAAGGAGACGATGCTCGAAGTCCGTGACCGGATGGGATTGGAGTGGCGTACCGCGATCGAGTAACGCGATTGTTTTCAATCGTGTGACTGGACCGGTATCTTCGGCGCAGCCCCTACGCACTCCCCGGAGACGCTTTCGATGCAGGAACTCTTCAAGGCTGCGGTAGAACGCGGCGCCAGCGACATCCATATCAAGGCTGGCGACTTCATGCGTGCACGGATCCACGGTGAGCTTCAGCCGTTGACCCAGCAAAAGCTCACGGTGGACCAGGTTCGGGGCATCGCGGTCCAGCTCATTCCGCACCAGGAAGATCGCGACAACTTCGACAAGATCCTCGACTACGACTGCTCGTGGGGGATCCCGGGAGTCGGGCGCTTTCGTGTAAACATCATGAAGCAGCGCGGCTCGCCGATGATCGTCATGCGCTCGATTCCCATCGAGATCCCCTCTGTGGAGGATCTGGGCCTTCCCCCGATCATCAATCGGATCGCGGCGTTCGAGCGAGGGATGATCTTGGTGACGGGGGTCACCGGATCGGGTAAGAGTTCGACGATGGCCGCCATGATCAACTGGATGAACCGCCATCGCCGGCTTCACATCGTGACGCTCGAGAACCCGATCGAGTTTCTCCACCGTGACAACCAATGCTCCATTACGCAGCGAGACATCGGGACCGATACGGACTCGTTCTCGACCGGCCTGCGGAGCGTCCTTCGACAGGATCCCGACGTAATCCTGATCGGTGAGATGCGTGACAAGACCACCATCGAGACCGCGTTGAAAGCCGCGGAAACGGGACACCTCGTCATCTCGACGCTGCATACCAAGAACGCCGTCCAGACGATCTCACGGATCATCGCCGTCTTTGAACCGACCGAGCAGGAGATGATTCGAGTACGGCTGTCGGAGTCGCTCCAAGCCGTCGTATCGCAGCGGTTGGTTCAGAAACGGACGGGAGGGCGTGTCGCGGCGATGGAGGTCATGCTCATGACCTCGACGATCCGGGACTGTGTGCGCGAGCCGGAGCGGATGGAGGAGATCCCGGACCTCATCGAAGAGGGGCGGAGCCACTACGGATCGCAGACCTTCGATCAGCACCTCACCGAGCTGGTGACGTCCAAGGAGGTCGACTTCGAAGTCGCCAAGTCTGCCGCGAACAATCCTGCCGACTTCGACCTCAAGATGAACATGTTCGGCGACGGCGGGATGCCGGCAGGGACGCAAGGGCTCGCAGACGAGATGACCAAGATGATGGGGGGCTGATCGATGGCTACCGAGAGGATCCGATTCCAGGGTGCATTCCTGCCCGTCACGACCCCCTTCGACAGCGACGGCGATATCGATGTCGCCGGGTTCCGTGAGAATCTCCGTCAGTGGTTCGAGAGTGACGTATCGGGGGTGCTCATCGGAGGGTCGACGGGCGAGTCCGTCTTCCTCGAGGACGAGGAGCGCGATCGGCTAATCGCCGCGGCTCGGGAGACGCTTCCGGCGAGCGCGATCATTATCGCCGGCACGGGCGCCGAGTCGACGCGAGGGACGATTCTACGCACGAGAGCCGCTGCGGAAGCGGGAGCCGACGCCGTTCTGGTAAGCCCGCCCGCATACTTCAAGGGTGCGATGACCGAAGCGGTGCTCCGTACCCACTTCGAGTCGGTCGCAGCGGCGTCCCCGGTGCCGGTGCTGATCTACCAGGTCCCTCTGCGGATGAGCACGTTGGACCTACCCACCTCGCTCATCGCAGATCTGTCCCGCCACCCCAACATCGCGGGAATCAAGGACTCTCGAGGCAAGCTGGAGATCGTCGAAGAGCTCGTCGGCGCGACGGACGACGACTTCGATGTACTGGTGGGAAGTGGGGCACTCCTCGATCCCGCTCTGAAAGCGGGTGCCACGGGCGGAATCGTTGCCGTCGGGCTACTCGCCTCGGCAGAGGTCGCCGAAATCGCCAAGGCGTTCGCCGAGGGTCGCGGTGCGGACGGTGCGATGGTGCAGGCGAGGATCGCTCCGGTGCACCAAGCGATTGTCGCCGGAATGGGAGTCCCCGGCGTGAAGGCGGCCACCGACCTGCTTGGGTATCGCGCAGGAAGTCCGAGGTCACCTTTGGTTGCGGCAGACCGAGAGCGAGTGTCCGAGATCAGGACCCTCCTCGAGACCGCCGAACTCCTTACGCCTGCTGCCGTCTGACCGAGTCATGGGGCCGCTTACCCGCGTTGACACCCTCGAAATCGCCCGGTAGCTTTTCCCAAAGGACATACCGGTCACGGGCCCGTCCCCCCTGGGGGAAGGGCCCGTTTCTTTGTGGGGAACTATGTCTGGACGGGGAAGCTGCACCGTCATCGTCGGCTGTCAGTGGGGCGATGAGGGCAAGGGTAAAATCGTCGACGTGCTCGCGGAGGGCGTCGATGTGGTCGCGCGTTATCAGGGCGGTGCCAACGCAGGCCATACGGTCCATGTCGGCGACGCCGAATTCGTTCTTCATCAGATACCGTCTGGGATCCTGCACCCGCGACGCCGTTGCCTACTCGGGAACGGAGTCGTACTCGACGTGCGTCAGTTCTTCCACGAGTACGATGCGCTCGTCGAGCGGGGTATCGATATCGAGGGCCGGGTTGGGGTGAGCTACCGGGCTCAGCTCGTGATGCCGTACCACCGCCTCCTCGATGCTGCCCGAGAGAAAGCTGCAACGACGAAGATCGGCACGACGGGGCGCGGCATCGGTCCGGCGTACGAAGACAAGGCAGGCCGTCGAGGGGTTCGCGTCGCTGACCTGTTGAACGCCGAACGGTTAGAGAAGCGCCTGACCGCGGCGAAGCGGCGAGCGCAGGATTTGCTGACCGAACTCGGCGCGTCGGCGGATGACCTCGAGGCAGCGATGGAAGAGACGTTGACCTGTGCCGAACGGCTACTGCGCCTAGCGACGGACGTTGGGCCCGAGATCACGGAGACGTTGCAGGCGGGGCGGCACGTCTTGTTGGAGGGCGCCCAAGGCACGGCGCTCGATCTGGATCACGGTACCTACCCGTTCGTGACCTCATCCAACACGACGGCGGGTGCCGCGGCGACCGGCACTGGGATCGGGCCCACTTCGATCACGGACGTCATTGGGGTGGTGAAGGCGTATACCACGCGCGTGGGCGAAGGACCGCTTCCGAGTGCGATGGCGCCTGAGATGGACGAGCACGTCCGGGAGTTGGGGGGCGAGTTTGGAGCCACGACGGGGCGCCCTCGCCGTTGCGGGTGGTTCGACGCCGTATTGACCCGTTATGCCTCTCAGGTGAACGGGCTCACCGGGATCGCCGTCACGAAGCTCGACGTACTCGATACACTCCCCGAGGTGCGAATCGCCACGGGATACCGGATGCCTGACGGCGATGTCCGGCGCTTCTTCCCGGCCGACACCTGGTCGCTCTCGTCCATCGAGCCCGAGTACGAGGTGATGCCCGGATGGGAATCGACGACCGAGAACGTTCGACGCGTCGAAGATCTGCCCAGTAATGCTCGAGCCTACCTCGATCGGATCGAAGAGTTGACCGATGCGCCGGTCCGGTGGATCTCGGTCGGCACCAAGCGGGATCAGATCATCGACGTCGCCTGACCGACCGCGCCCTCGCAGCGTCGTCGGCTATTAGAACGGGCCGCCCACGACCGTGAAGACGACGCGCGCGACCCAGAGCAGAGCCATCACGAGCGCTGGCATCATGGCCAATCCGACGGAGAACGTCAGCCCCATTCGATAGAGTGCCGGTCCTGTCGGGAGTAGATCACGGCCCCAGATCTTCTGGATCAAGACTTCAGCAGTCGGGCCAAGCAGGTAGCAAACGTTCGCGAGCACTCCGAAGACAACCACCCCTTGCCACGGGGGGATGATGAGTGCCCCGAGGGGTGGGAGTGCTGCCAGAGCTCCGGCGATTCCGAGGGAGATCAGGCCAGCCGTGCCGACCGCGACGTTGTACGCCAGTCGGCGTTTCTCCCACCAACCGATGATCCCCCCAACCGTCCGCTTAGCCGGTGCAGGGTACAGAAACTCTGTGAGTGCGCTCATCGTCCTCGACTCTACCGTGACCCCGCCGGGGTCGTGTTCATCCGACATCGCTTTGTGTCGCAAAGTTGATGCCAGAAAGCTTCGGCTTGCAAGGTCTGGCCGCTACGGGCCAGCCATCCCCTTCGCTACGTTAGGGGCCACTCCGTTCGTGAAGGACGGGTCGCGTGCGATCCAAGGTGCTCGGGAGACGTAGGGGACGATGTTCGACGAACTCGGTAACAAGCTCGACGGCGCGCTGCGCAAGCTTCGGCAACGGGGAGTCCTGACCGAGCCGATGATCAAGGAAGGCCTCCGCGAAGTGCGGCGTGTTCTCCTGGAAGCGGACGTAAACTTCAAAGTCACCCGGGAGTTCCTCGCACGCGTGCAGGAACGGGCGCTTGGCGAGCAGGTTTTGAAGGCGGTGTCCCCCGGGCAGCAGATCGTAAAGATCGTGCACGATGAACTGGCCCACCTCTTCGGGGAGGGCCGGCCAACGCTCGAGAGAGCGTCGTCGGGGCCGACCGTGATTCTGATGGTTGGACTCCAGGGCGCAGGAAAGACGACCACTGCCGCGAAGTTGGCGCGTCGGTTAGGGCGCGAGGGTGCGACGCCCATGTTGGCCGCGTGCGATCTCCAGCGTCCGGCGGCGATCGAGCAGCTGCGCACGTTGGGGTCCCAGATCGGAGCCCACGTCTTCGCCGGAGAATTCCAGGGGGATCCGGTGGCCGCGGCCAAGGAGGCTCGCGAGGTCGCGGTGGCTCAGAAACACTCGGTCCTGATCGTCGACACCGCCGGACGGCTACAGATCGACGAGGGCCTCATGGACGAGCTCTCTCGGATCCGTGACGCGGTCTCTCCGACGGAGATCCTCTTGGTCGCGGACGCGATGACCGGACAAGAAGCGGTCACGATCGCCCAAGGCTTCGACGATGCTCTGGGGATCACCGGGGTCGTCATGACGAAGATGGACGGCGATGCTCGTGGGGGCGCCGCCTTGTCGATCCGTGGCGTCACGGGAAAGCCGATCAAGTTCGTCGGAGTCGGCGAGGGGATCGATGACTTGGACAGTGCAGACCCAGAGCGTCTGGCGGGCCGCATCTTGCAGATGGGCGACGTCGTGGGCTTGGTCGAGCGGGCCCAGGTCGCGATCGATCAAGAGGAGCAGGAGAAGCTCCAGGCGAAGGTGTTGGGCCAGGGGCGCTTCACACTCGAAGACTTTCTCGTCTCGATGCGGCAGATCCAGAAAATGGGCCCGATCGACCAGCTCCTGAAGCTCATGCCCGGGATGAGCAAGATGAAGATTCCGGCGGCCAACCTGGATCCGAAGCGCTTCAAGCACGTCGAGGCGATCATTCTTTCCATGACCCGGGAAGAACGGGAAAATCCGAAGATCATCAACGGGTCGCGCCGAGCGCGCATCGCCAAGGGGAGTGGCCGTCCGGTGTCGGAGGTCAATCGTCTCTTGAAGCAGTTCAAAGAGATGCAGAAGATGATGAAGCAGATGCGCGGAATGATGGGAGGCGGACGTATGCCTTCCATTCCGGGGATGCCATTCGGGAATTGACGGAGGAGCGTCGGGACCGCTCTCGCTGTACAGCGAAAGTCGAGGCGTTTATTCTTTGCGTCTGCCCTTTTTCCGCTCAGACGGAATGGGTGGCGCTCTTCGGGCGCTAATTCTCGGCCCGACACTCACCACGACCAGCAAAGATCGCTTTCCAAGATGCCCGCACGAATTCGACTCCGGCGTATGGGCCGGAAGAAGAAGCCCCACTACCGGGTTGTAGTTGCCGACAGCGCATCTCCCCGAGATGGACGGTTCGTCGAGACCCTCGGCTACTACAAGCCGCTCTCTGACCCAGCGAGGTTGGTGCTCGACATGGAGCGCGTCGAACACTGGCTCCAAGAGGGTGCGAGCCCGTCCGGTACGGTGAAGTCGCTGATCGCGAAGGCCCGTCGAGGTGGAGACGGGACGGTGGCCGTGGGTGAAGAGGGCGCCGAGGAGCGCAAGACGAAGCGCGCCGAAGAGTTGGCAGCGCGTCGCGCGGCGGAAGAGAAAGCCGCGGCCGAGAAGGCTGCGGCCGAGAAAGCAGAAGCCGAAGCTGCTGCGGCAGAGGCTGAGGCTGAAGCAGCGGCCGAGGCCGAAGCGGCCGAAGCCGAGGCAGAGGCCGACGCGGATACCGGTGAAGCGTCGGATGCCGAAGAGGCGGGAGACGCCGAGGCAGAAGGCGCGGAGGATGAGTCGTAGCCTCGGCCGAGTGATGCCGACTTGATCGAGCGCGCCGACCCGACGCACCTGGTGGTCGGGTACATCAAGAAGCCGCACGGAATTCACGGCGAAGTTCTGGTAACGCCACTGACCGACTACCCCGACACCGCGTTCTCGCCGGAGTCGGTGTTGCGCCTCAGCGACGGAGAGCAGGGTACACCGGATCTGGATCTGCCCCCTTTGCGAATCGCCGCTGTACGGCACTCTGGCAAGGGACTGCTGGTCCGCTTTGGGGGGCTCGAAGACCGCACCCAAGCGGAGCTGTTCGCAGGGCGCTACCTAGTCCGGCCCGTCACGGAGCTCGAGCCGCTGGCGGAAGGAGAGGTGTTCTATCACCAACTCCTGAGCATGGAAGTCTCCACCGAGTCCGGCGTCCTCCTGGGCCGGGTCGTCGAGGTGTACGAGGGACACGTCGACCTGCTCGAGGTTCATGGCCCGGACGGGACGCTCATGGTGCCCTATACACCGGCCATCGTGACCGACGTAGACGTGGACCAGGGACGGCTCGTGATCAACCCGCCGGAAGGGTTACTCGACCTCCGAGACCCTTCGAGCTGAGGTACCGATGCGGATCAACATCGTATCGATCTTTCCCGGCTTCTTCTCTGGACCGCTGGGTCTATCGATCCCGGCTCGGGCGGCCAGCAAGGGTCTGGTCGAGTACCGGGCCGTCGACCTACGTGACTTCACGCATGATCGGCATAAGACCGTCGACGATCTGCCTTACGGAGGCGGGGCGGGGATGGTCATGAAGCCGGAGCCGTTCTTCGAGGCCGTGGACGAACTAGACCCATCGGGACCGATCGTGCTCATGTCCGCTCGAGGTCGACGCTTTACCCACGCCGATGCCGTGCGGTTCAGCGTCGCGAAGGAAGTCACGCTCCTTTGCGGGCACTACAAAGACGTGGATCAACGTGTCGCGGACCACCTCGCGACAGAGGAGCTGTCGCTAGGGGACTTCGTGCTCTCGGGGGGAGAGCCGGCTGCGTTGGCGGTCATCGACGCAATCGTCCGCCTGCTTCCGGGTGCCATCGGAGATCATGAAGCGGCCTCCAGCGATTCGTTCTATGAGGACGGTGCGATCTCTGCGCCGTCGTACACCCGCCCGCCCTCGTACCGTGGCTTCGAAGTCCCAGAGGTTCTACGGTCTGGAGATCACGCTCGGATCGAGGCGTGGCGGCGTGCCGAGACGGAGGCGCGCACCGAAGCGGTCCGGCAAAGGGACCGAGAGCGCACTACGACCGACGGAATCGACGGAATCGACGGTTAGGCGAGCTGGCGAGCCGGCGGACTCGGGCCGGCCGCGCGTTGGACTACCCGCCGAGCGGCGGCAGACCCTCCATGCCCCCTTCCTTCCACTCCGGCGTGGGGCCGTCCGCCAAGAAGCGAACAGCTTCGACGGCCGCGTCCACCAGCTGCGTCATGTGCGCGAAGTCGATCATCTCGACCTCATCGTCGGGCGTGTGGTAGTCCGAGTGCAATCCGAACGACGACATGGTGTGCGCGGGGATGCCGATCATCGCGAACGCGATATTGTCGCTGCGGAAGAAGAAGTTTTGATCCAGCCGAGGGTCCGCGACGATCGGTGAGCCCGCCTCTGCGAGTTGGTCACCCATCGTGGTGCGCTCGAAGCCGGTGAGCCACGCCTTGCCCGCCCCACCGATCGCCTCGTCGGGGCGGCCAATCATCTCGATCTGTAGATCCGCTACCGTTTGAGCCATCGGGATTACGGGGTGCTCGATGTAGTAGCGAGTGCCCAGTAGGCCCATCTCTTCCCCCGTGCTGAGGAGGATCACGACCGTGCGGCGCGGGGCGGGGCCAGCTGCCAATTCACGGGCGATCTCGAGGACGGCGACCGTTCCTGACCCGTCATCGTCGGCCCCGTTGTAGATCGAATCGGCCACGCCTGCCGAGTCGACGACGGGCCGAGAGATCCCCACGTGATCGAAGTGAGCTCCGACGATGACGGCTTCGCCGGCGACCTCCGGATCCGAGCCCCGAATGATTCCAACGATGTTGCCGTCAGTGCGGCGGATCGCGTCTGCCGGAATCGTGTCCCATCGCTCGGCGTCCAGCTCGATGATCATGCGAGTCATGGCGCCTTCGGGGGTGACGATGTCCTGACCGACCATGGGGATCGCTTGCAGGTATCCGTCGTCCCCTCCCGGCTCTACCCCATAGCTCGCGAGCTCCGCGGCGAGAAAGTCCTGCGTTCGATGGGCCCCGGGGGTACCCGTCCTCCGGCCCTCCATCGAATCGGCGGCCAAGACCGACAAGAGAGACTCCAGCCGCTCGGTGCGCGTGGCCTCTGCCGCGACCTCGACGGTCGCTTCCGGGGTGTCGCTGCTACAGGCCGAAAGGCTCCAGAGCAGAGCGAGAGTCGTCAGTGGTGCCGAGCGGTTCATGCGGGTCTCCCGGAGTGTGTCCAACTCGAGGAAAGCTCGCGGAGCGCCACTCCTTCACCAACCTCTCTGGTATGGCCACAGGGTTCACCGACGCCGGAAGTACGGTTATCTTCTGAGTCTCTTTTGCAACTGGACCGCGTCACCGGAGTCCGTCATGACCGACGTGATCAAAGAAATCGAAAAAGCGGAGCTTCGGGAGGACGCACTCCCCGACTTTGCACCCGGTGACACCGTGCGTGTCCTGTACCTCGTCCGCGAGGGGGCCAAGGAGCGGATCCAGGTCTTCGAGGGCGTTTGCATTGCTCGCAAGCACGGGGGGATCGACGAGACCTTCACCGTCCGCAAGATCTCGAGCGGCATCGGTGTGGAACGTATCTTCCCGCTGCACGCACCTACCGTGACCGGCGTCGAAGTCGTTCGACGCGGCCGGGTCCGGCGCGCCAAGCTGTACTATCTCCGTGGGCGTCGCGGAAAGGCGGCGCGTATCGCGGAGAAGCGCACGCCGCGCTGACGTGTGATGCGGCGGCGTCGTCCGAGCACGCTCTGTGCCTGACGCCCCCGACACATTGGAGTACGAACGTCCCTTTTGGGGTCGAGGATTATCCGTGGCCGGAGTGGACGAGGCCGGCCGTGGCCCACTTGCCGGACCCGTCGTTGCCGCCGCCGTGGTCCTTCCCGTCGACACGATGGTCGAGGGAGCGGACGATTCGAAGGCGCTCTCGGCTGGAGTGCGCGAAGAGCTCTACGAGCACATAGTGACCGCGGCCATTTCGGTCGGTGTGGGTGCCGCATCGGTGAGGGAGATCGATCGGCGCAACATCCTGAGGGCCACGACCGTCGCGATGGGTCGTGCTCTCGATCAACTCGCACTCGCGCCGGGGCATATCGTAATCGACGGTGACTACGTGAAGTATCTTGGGCGACCGCACGAAGCCGTTGTCGATGGCGATGCCTTGGTGCATTCCGTCGGGTGTGCGTCGATTGTGGCGAAGGTGATCCGAGATCGGCTCATGCGTCGGCTGGCGAAGCGATACCCCGGATACGGGTGGGAGAGAAACGCCGGGTACGGGACGCGGGAGCACCGCGAAGCGATCGAGACGATCGGCCTGACCCCCCATCACCGGCTTACCTTCACTGGACTGCAGTTCGAACTCGAACTTGGATGACCCCATGGTGGTACGTGGTAGCATGACAAAACCGAAATCCATGTACGCCGTGCTCTCCGCGATCACCTTTGGGGGCTCGCTTCCGGCTCAGGCGCAGGCCCCGAACGACGCGAGACCCGTCTTCGAGAACGGCGAGGCTCAAGTGGTCGAGGCGTTCGCGGATCCCGGCCAGTGGATCCGCCACGACCTCTGGGTCGAAACCCCGTTCGATTCCGACGGCGATGGGACACCCGACCGAGTGCACGTCGACGTGACGCGTCCGTCGCAGACGGAGGATGGATTGCGGCTCGCAGTGATCTACGAGTCGTCTCCGTACTACTCCGGGGTTGGGACGGTAGACTCTCGGTACTTTTGGGACGTGAGCCATGAAGTGGGCGAGACGCCACCCGAACGCGATGAGATGCCATCGATTCAGCATCAGAGCCGCCGCCCCACGATATCGAATTCCCACGTGGCGACCTGGGTCCCGCGCGGCTTCGCGGTGATTCACTCGCAGTCCCCAGGGACCGGGCTTTCGCAGGGGTGTCCCACGGTCGGTGGAATCAACGAGTCTCTCGCTCCCAAAGCGGTCATCGACTGGCTCAATGGTAGAGCCAGAGGCTTTACGGAAGCGGTGGGCGGCGAGGAGGTCGAAGCGTATTGGGCGACCGGGAAGGTTGGAATGACGGGGACGTCATACAACGGGACGCTTCCGTTGGCGGCCGCGACGACTGGGGTCGAGGGCTTGGAGGCGATTATCCCGGTGGCTCCCAACACGTCCTACTACCACTACTACCGGTCCAACGGTCTCGTGCGAGCGCCCGGGGGCTACCTCGGGGAAGACGTGGACGTCTTGTACGACTTCATCAACTCGGGCGACCCCGAGCGTCGGGCTTGGTGCGACGAGCACATCCGAGACGGAGAGATGGCCGAGGGGCGCGATCGTCTTTCCGGCGACTACAACGACTTCTGGTCTGGCCGGGACTATCTCCAGGCGATCGACGGCGTGCGGGCCGCGACGTTGATGGCGCACGGCTTCAACGACTGGAATGTCATGCCGGAGCACAGCTACCGGATTACGGAGGCCCTCAAAGAGCGGGGCGTGCCAGTTCAGATCTACTACCACCAGGCCGGGCATGGAGGAGAGCCTCCGCACCGAATGATGAACCGATGGTTCACCCGCTACCTGTACGACGTCGAAAACGGGGTGGAAGACGATCCTCGCGCGTGGATCGTGCGGGAAGATGACGGGGCGGATGACCCCACCGCGTATGAAGACTACCCTCACCCTGAGGCTGCGGGCGTCACGTTGTATCCGACGGCTGGTGGTGGGCGGGTCGGGGCGCTCGGATGGTCCGCGGCAGAGCGCGGTACCGTCGAAGGGCTCGTGGACGATGTGGCTCTCTCCGGGGGTGACCTCGCCGCAGCCGAGGCGTCCCGACACAGACTCCTCTACACAACCTCCGAACTCACGGAGCCGGTCCACATCTCGGGGGTTCCGACGGTAACGGTGCGAGTCGCTGCCGACGCCGAAGCCGCGAACCTCTCGGTGTGGCTCGTCTCACTCCCATGGGAAGACGACGCCCGACTCCTGGATAACGTGATTACTCGGGGTTGGGCAGACCCGCAGAACCATCTCTCGCTGACGGAGAGCTCGCCTCTCGAGCCTGGAGAGTTCCGCGAAGTCACCTTCGCGCTTCAGCCGGATGACCAGGTGATCCCCGCGGGACAGCGTATTGGCCTCATGATTTTCTCGAGTGACCGCGAGTTCACACTCTGGCCGGACGCCGGGACCGCGCTCGACATCGATTTGAGTGGAACGTCGATTACCCTCCCCGTCGTAGGCGGGCGAGAGGCGTTGGGTCGGCTTATCAGCTGACCCACGGACCGAAACCAAAGGAAAGGGGAGAGGACGGGTGGACGTGAGGTCCGTGTGGTGGGCCCTCGGCGTTGCAGGCGTCGTGCTATCGGCTCGTGGGCTCCAAGCGCAAGACGCTTCGACATCTGCGATGCGCCTCTCCGAGGGTGAGCGCGTGGCAGTCGACGGTCGTATCGACGAACCCTTCTGGACGAGAGCCGCGATCGCGACGGGCTTTCGACAGCAGAATCCTGACGAGGGCCAGCCGGCATCCGAGCGCACGGAGATCCGGATGGCCTACGACGAAGATGCGCTCTACATCGCTGTATCGGCCTTCGACTCCGAGCCTAAGGGCGTGGTCGCCCGCGTGATGCAAAGGGACAAGGTCTTGGGAGCCGATCCGTTTGGGGGTGGACTCGTGCCAGCAGGCGACGATGTCGTGGCCATCCTACTCGATCCGTTTCACGACCACCGAAACGGATTCGTCTTTGCGACGAACGCGAATGGAGCCGAGTTCGAAGCGCTCATTACGGACGAGGGCGCGGGGTTGAACCTGGACTGGCGTGGGGTATGGGAGGTGGCCGGCCGACGCACGGCAGAAGGATGGAGCGCCGAATTCGCGATCCCTTGGCGCTCACTGAGGTACCCCGACGCGTCGCCGGATGATGCCTGGGGTCTCAATGTGCTCCGGGTGATTCGCCGTAAGAACGAGACGGCGCTGTGGCAGGGTTGGGAGCGCGAAGGCGGTGGTCTCCAGCGCGTCAGTCGGGCCGGACACCTCGTGGAATTGGTGGACCTCCCGAGGCAGGGCCTCAACGCCGATGTAAAGCCGTACGTCTTGGGAGCTCGACGACAAGAAGTCGACGACTCGGGTCTCGTCACGACGTCGACCGACGCGTCCTTCGGGCTCGACATCAAGTCCGAGGTAGTTCCGGGCCTCACCTTGGATCTCACCGCCAACACCGATTTCGCTCAGGTCGAAGTCGACGACGCCCAGGTGAACCTCACCCGATTCAACCTCTTCTTTCCCGAGAAACGGGACTTCTTCCTCGAGAACTCGGGTGTCTTCGATTTAGGCGTCCCCGGTAACCCGTTGGAGCCGCCGGCCTACCAGATGTTCTTCAGTCGCCAGATCGGGATTTCGGACGATGGAGAGGTGCCGATCCTGGGCGGCGCGCGCCTCACGGGTCGGGTCGGAGCGCAATCCGTAGGACTCATGAGTGTGGCGACCGATCGACTGCCGGCGAACGGGGACTTCGAGGGTGTGGATCGAGAACTCTTCTCCGTGGCGCGCATCAAGCGGGATGTCGGGGAGAGCAACTTCCTCGGCGCGATGGTGACCGATCGTCGGGGCGACGGTCCGGCGAACACCGTAGCCGGCCTCGACGGGCAGTTCGTCTTGGGGAACGCCTGGGTGTGGAGCTTCTTCGGGACACGCTCGTTTACGGAAGGGGAGGGCGGCGATGATACTGCGTTCCGCGTTGGCTACAACTACTTCGGCGACCGGTGGGGGTCGTTCTTCAATCACTATTCGGTGGGCCCCGACGTCGAGGCTTCCGCCGGCTTCGTGACCCGGACCGACTACAGCCGCACCGAGCTCTATGGAGGCCCCACGTGGCGCCCTTCGGCTCTAGGACTCCGCGAGGTCCAACTCTTCGTGGGTGGACAGTATGCAACCACCGTCGACGACCGCCGCCTTCAGGATTGGGCCGCAGGCTTCTTTGTGGCGCCCGCTTGGGAGAGTTCGGACAACATCGGGATCTTCGCGAATATCTCGGAGACGATCGTCGACGAAGGATTCGACCTTTCGGACGACGTATTCGTCCCGAGCGGTCGCTTTCGGAATGATCATGTGGGGTGGTTTGCCGGCACGAGTACCGCCCGGGCTGTCAGCCTCGGGAGCAACGGAATCATCTCGAACTTCTACGGTGGGTCGCTGATCAGCGCCTCGTTCAACTTGGTCGCCGCCTTCTCGCCGCGCTTCTCTGCTGAGCCTGCGTTCACGCGCAATCTCGTTGACGTACCCTCGGGCTCATTTACAGCGGACATCACTTCGATCCGGGCCACCTGGTCGTGGTCGACCCGACTTTCTACGAGCGGACTCGTACAGTACAACAGCCTGGATAGCGACTTCTCTACGAACATCAGGCTGAACTTCGTGCATCGCCCAGGTAGCGATCTGTTCGTGGTTTTCACCGAGAATCGAGGCGGTGAAGACTACGTATGGAGTCGCCTCGCGGACCGGGGCTTGGTCGTGAAGGTGACCTACCTCATGCGCCTATAGCGCGAGGGCGCGGCCGCGAACCGCGGCCGCGCCCTCCCCGCTTGCTCCCTCTAGCGCGACGCCCCTGGTGACATCGCCAAGACTTCCATCGAGCGAGCCTGATCGAGTAGCGCCAAGAAGTTGCTTCTGTATCCACCCTCGTCAGCTCCGACCGCCCCCCGCGCGAGCCGCGCCACATCGTCGATGGTGAAGTCGCCGCAGTGTTCGGAGTCACGGAGGAGCATTCCCCAGGCCGCGACGGCAGCCGCGAAGCGGAAGTCATCGGACGTCGACGCTTCGATATCTTCTACGCGCCGGGTGATAAGTCGGCTCTCATCACCATCGGGCTCTTTGTAGCGGAGCTTCACGAAGAGCAGCTCTTCGTTGTCCGCGACCGCTCGTCCGTCTCGCTGATAGCGAAGCTGATCGACGCCCCGCACCTGTGCATTGGTCTCGACCCCGACCGGGATCACTTCGTAGAGGGCGGTGACGGTGTGGCCGGCGCCCATCTCGCCGGCGTCCTTCTCGTCATCGTTGAAGTCCTCAGCCGCGAGGAGGCGATTCTCGTACCCGATGAGGCGATACGCCGCCACCCGACTCGGGTTGAACTCGACCTGGATCTTCACGTCCTTGGCTACGGTGAGGAGTGTCCCACCCATCTCCGAGACGAGCACCTTCCGAGCCTCCAAGACGCCGTCGATGTATGCGTAGTTGCCGTTCCCGTGGTCCGCGATCTGCTCCATCTTGGCATCTTGCAGATTTCCGGTACCGAAGCCGAGGACCGTGAGGAATGTCCCACCCTCGCGCTTCTCCTCGATGAGGCGGACCATCTCCGAGTCGCTCGACGCTCCGACGTTGAAGTCGCCGTCGGTCGCCAGGATCACCCGGTTGTTCCCTCCCTCGATGAAGTTCTCCGCAGCCACCGAGTACGCGAGCCGGATCCCGGCTCCGCCCGCGGTCGAGCCTCCTGCTTGAAGCTCTTCGAGGGCGGCGAGTATCGTCTCACGCTCAGCCCCCGAGGTGGAGGGCAGTACTAGCCCTGCAGCTCCCGCGTAGACGACGATCGCGACGCGGTCTTGGGGCCGGAGCTCGTTGGCGAGCATCGTGAAGGCCGTCTTGAGGAGTGGAAGCTTGTTCTGTTGGTTCATCGACCCGGAGACATCGAGAAGGAAGACCAGGTTATTCGCCGGGGCTTCGTCGAAGTCGATTTCTTCCGCCTTCACGCCGACACGTACGAGGTGGTGCCGCTCCTCCCACGGTGCGGGAGCGACCTCGGTAGTGATCAGCAGTGGGTCATCAGCGCCCGCGTACGGTGCCGGATCGTTGTACGGGAAGTAGTTGATCAACTCTTCGATGCGGACCGCGTCGACCGGAGGCCGTGTTCCCTGCGTCAAGAACCGCCTCACATTCGCATACGACGCGCGATCCACGTCGACGGAGAAGGTCGACAGGGGATTGGAAGAGACGGCCTGGAACTCGTTCTCCGAGATGTGGGCATATGCTTCGCGGTTCCCATCGTCGACCCGCATGCGGTACGCCTCGGATGCTACGATCGACGGCTGCGCGGACATGGCAGCAATCGTATTGCCCAACTTGCGTTGGCGAGCCTGCCCGGCGGTCCCGGTTACAACGACCTCATCCAAGGCGATCGCTGATGGGTCGAGAGAGAAGTCGACGGTGTGATCACCCTCGGAAAGGCGAATCGTTTTGCGCTGCGTCATGTGGCCGATCAGCGTCACATCGATTCGAATCTCTCGGCCTACCCAACCATCGTCGACTAGGAGCAAGTATTTCCCGTCTGAAGCCGAGAGGGTGCCGAACGAGGTGCCCGCGACAGTGATCTGCGCACCCTGGAGGGCCTGGCCGGTGGCCGAGGAGGTAATGGTGCCCTGGATGGCGACGGAGCGTTGTTCCGCCGCGCCAGGCGCGAGAATGAGCGCTGTAGCCAGCGCTAGAAATGCGCGAAGAAACATGAGGCCTCCTCGGTCTATGAAGCGGTAGTGAAAGCGCGTTGCTTTCGTGGTCTCACTTCTTGGGACGCCGAAGAGATCGGAGCCGACACATGTGCGGTGGAGGGCTTAGTAGCGCTTCGTCCAAATCAAGATGACGCCGCACGCCGCAGGGCCGAGGTCCCGGAAGTAGCGCATGGGAGGTCCGAACGGGTACATGTACACCTCGATCGCTTCGACTCGATCGCGGGGCACCGCGTCTTCGAGTCCTTCTCCCGGCATCACCTGCCAGAGTCGGTCGTCTATGTAGATCCACGGTTCACAGAAGCCGCCGGTCAGGTTGGCGACGCTGGGAGCGTCAAAGCCGGGCCCCATCGACGATTGGCGCACCCTTACCCATGTGAGCTCCCGGAAAAGGTGGGCCGTGAAGTGCGCTGAGCTCCGCGCCACCTGCCCGGGCAACAGGAATTGTCCCTGCCCCTTCTCGAAGCGCTCGTAGAAGCCGGTGCCGACGAGTCCCGGGACCTCGGCCTCGCCCCCTTCCGTTTCCACTACGAGTCCCCCGAGAGCTACGGGACGCACGGCCATCGATATTTCGACGACTTTGATCTCGTCCCCCGAGAGAGCCACGAGATCGCCGCGCACCGGGCGATACCCGATCGCCGAAGCGATCACGTAGTACGACCCCTCGTCCGGAAGGTCGAAGGTGAAGTAGCCCTGAGCGTTGGTAATCGTCTGTCCGAGCGTGTCGAGGCGTTCCGTCAGGAGGAGAACGGTCGCCAAGTCGATCGGCTGGTAGGTATCACGTTCGGACACGACGCCGCGGATCGATTGGGCGGCGAGGGGAGCCGTCCAACTCGCACCCAATATCGCCATCAGGAGGAGTCCCCTCGGTGAGACACCCGTACTACGGCCGCACCTTGCCCGCACTCGAACCCTCCATAACTCACCCGAACAGAAGGGGTATGATTCCCGGCCGGTCCCAGAGATGTCAAACGCCGCGCCTCCTCGGCGTGAGCCGAATCGCCCCGCTTTCCTGTGGTATGGGGAGACCCCTACCATGTTCGGACCATGACCACCCCACGCGACAAGGACCACTGGGCGCGGGTACACGAGATCCTCACGGATGCCCTGGGTGTCCCCGCCCCCGATCGTCCGGCCCTGCTCGACGCGCGCTGCGCGGACGACGGCGATCTCCGAGCGGAGGTCGAGCATCTTCTGGCGAATGCCGACACCGATGGCATCCTGGACCGATCACCGATCGATGCACTCTTTCCGACGGATGCGTCAGATGGAGGAGGTCGGGAGGATTCGGGCCCTTCTGATGCGGCTCAGGCCGACGACCGAGTGGATCCCAACGCCGGAAATGCGCCCGATTTGCCGACGGCGCTCCCACCCGGTTCGGAGATCGGTCCTTACCGCATTCATGAGTTGCTCGGGGAGGGCGGCATGGGTTCGGTATACCGAGCGGAACAGACCGAACCCGTCCGGCGAGAGGTCGCACTCAAGGTCATCAAGCCGGGTATGGACACCCGAGAGGTCGTCACTCGTTTCCAGTCGGAACGGCAGTCCCTCGCCGTAATGGACCACAGCGGGATCGCCCGCGTGCTCGACGCCGGCGCTACCGAGCGCGGACTGCCCTACTTCGTCATGGAGCTCGTTCGGGGCGTTCCGATCACGGAGTACTGCGACACGCATCGACTCCCGACACGAGATCGGATCCGGCTCTTCGAAGAGGTGTGTGACGCGGTGCAGCACGCGCACCAAAAGGGTGTGATCCATCGAGACCTGAAGCCCTCGAACGTCTTGGTGACGATCCAAGACTCTCGGCCCGTACCCAAGATCATCGACTTCGGAATCGCGAAAGCCGTGGGTACTCCCGGCCTTGGAGACGGTCTCATCACGACGATTGGGCAGATCTTGGGCACACCGGCGTACATGAGCCCAGAGCAAGCTGAGCAAAGCGGACTCGACGTCGACACCCGGACGGACGTGTACTCGTTGGGTGTGATGCTGTACGAACTACTGGCGGGCTCCCTCCCGTTCGACAAGGAGGCGTTCAGAAAGCCGGATTTTCTTCTCGGCTATGTACTCCGGCAGCGGGAGGTGCCTACGCCGAGTGCCCGCCTGGGCGCGCTCGCCGACACGCAGGAAACGGTCGCCAAGAATCGCACGACGGATGTGCGCACCCTTCGGCGAGAGCTTCGTGGAGACCTCGATTGGATTGTGATGCGAGCGATGGAAAAGGATCGCACGCGTCGCTATGGGACCGCTGCGGAACTCGCTACGGACCTTCGACGCTACCGCGTTGCGGAGCCGGTGACTGCTCGCCCACCGACCGTTGGCTATCGTCTGCGGAAGTTCGCCACGCGGAACCGAGGTCCGATTGCGGCGGGTGTTGCGCTTGGAGTCGCGATGGTCGTCGGGACGGTCGCGTCAGTTACCGGATTCGTCCGTGCGGAGCGCGCGGCAGAGGCGGCGCAGGCGTCAGCCGCCCGGGCGGAGGCCGTGAGTGCCTTCCTCGATCAGGCGCTGCGTGCCGCCGACCCAGTTCGCGGGGCGGGGTCAGAGACGACGGTGCGTGAGTTGCTCGATGCCGCAAGCGAAGAGGTCGAGACAGGGTCGTTGAGCGAGCAACCACTCGTTGAGGTCGGTGTCCGTCGATCGATCGGTGGCACGTACATGCATCTCGGGCTCCACGACGAGGCTGCGGGGCACTTCGAAGCGGCTCTTGCCTTGGTCGATGAAGCTCCCGGTGCGTCGGTCGACGAGCGAGTGACTCTGCTCGACGAGTTGGGACAGTTGCGACGACGTCAGGGATTGCACGCCGAGGCGGAGGGGTATCTGCGAGACGCCCTCCGTCTGGCGGAGTCGAGCGGTTTAGCCGTGGACGGAGGAGCAGGGGAGTCGCTGACGAACAGGGTCCGCAACGATCTCGGACTACTGCTAAGGGACCGGGATCAGATCGAAGAGGCGATCACGATTCTGGAGTCTCTCGCCGAGTCCGAGCGTCAGCTCCTGGCTCCCGATGACGTAGCGCTCGCTTCGACGCTCAACAATCTGGCCCTCGTCAAGCGTGCGAGCGGGGATATCGACGGCGCCATCCTCCTCTTCGACGAGACGTTGGGAGTTCTGAGGGCCGCCTTTGGCTCTTCTCACGTGTATGTGGCTTCGGTGCTCGAGAGTGTGGGGAGCCTCGAACAGAGGATGGGGCGGTATCCCACGGCTGACTCACTGATGCAAGAGGCCCTCATCATGCGTCGGGAGTTGCTCGGTCAGGCACACCCCGACATCCAGAACGGCCTCGCGAACCTCGGGCTCCTGTACCTCGAGATGGGCGATATGGAGGGAGCCGAGTCGTACTTGTCAGAGTCGTTGGAGATGAGTGTGGAGTTGAACGGCTCAGAACACCCTCGCACCGGTACAGTCCTCCACAGCATGGGTCTCCTCCATCTGCGTGCGGGTCGAGCCGACCGGGCGGAGGAGGCGTTTCGCGACGCGATCGCAATTCGCGTGGCCTCACTCGGACCGGATCACCGGAACACGCTCAATGCTCGATCCAACCTAGCTGCGGCGATCCTACTTGGAGGGGATGCTGCCCGGGCGGAGGAGGGGGTGGCCGGTGCCGTCGAGGGAATGCGTGCGCAGGAGATGCACGATGCGGTGCTCTATGGTTCGGCGCTGAGGACGTGGGGGAGAGCGCTCACCGAGCTCGAGAGGTTCGGGGAGGCGGAATCGGTGCTGCTGGAGGCGTACGAGCTTCAGGCGGAGGCCCTCGGGAGTGAGCACCGGCGCGCGCAGGCGACGGCGGAGAGCCTGCGTGATGTCTATTCGGCGTGGGGACGGAACGATGACGCCGAACTTTGGGCCGAGAGAACCGACCTCGGTCCGAGCTAGAAGGCGCCCCCTCGGAAGCACGCCGACGGGCGTGCCTCCGAGGAGGCGCGATCTGGCATCCGGGTTACAGCGTGATGACGAGCGCCAGCGTGAAGATGCTGTCTACTTCGTCGCCCGGGGTCAGGACCTCGGTACCGAGCGGCGTCCCACCGACATCGAAGAGCGGCACGCCGAGAAACGACGGCTGGTTGTCGAAGAGAAGCTGCAGGGAGGTCTTGAGCGCGAGTTGGCTCGAGAGTCCTACCGAAAGGGAGTTCAGCCAATCGGCGCGGAAATCGCTCGTATCCTCGAGGTTTTCGTCCATCACCAAGAGCGATGTGAATTGCGTCGACTCTGAGAGCTGCTTCATAGCGTCGACCGAGAGACGAAGTCCGCCGAAGGCATCGTCTGCGCCGGGCACGGGGTCGACGTCTTTCTGGATGGTGTACGTGAGACCGAGGTCCGTCTTGAATCGAGAAGCGTCGGTGTCGGTCCACGCTTTACCGGATCCGGCGACGAAGGCGTATCGGTTCTGGATGCCGGCGAATGTGTTCCTGTCCCAGCCCAGCCCTCCGAAGGTGTACACCGTGCCGAAGGAGCGGTCGTACCGACTGCGCGCGAAGTAGTTCTCGGCCGTGAGTTCGTCCGTGGTCGTCTCATTCACCGTGAAGTTGTCCGCGGTGCCGGTGGCGGTAATGGTCCGAAAGCCGGTTTCGCCACGGATCCCGCCGATCTCGAATTTGAGCGCGTTCGATCCGTCGCTCCCGCCGAGTGTGGATTTGAGGCCGAGGGTGCTCGACGAAGCGTTCCCAGCGGCGGACACGAAGCTAAGCTCGGTTGCGTTCTCCCATGTGAAAGGCTCTTGGGCGGCCGCGGGCTGTGCCATGAAGGCGAATCCCAGCATCGCTGCGAGCACTCGTACCGATCGAACCGTCTTCATTTCAGAAAAATCTCCTTGTATATGTCGCTCGGAGGGCGGGTATCCCCCTTCCGCAATCTCATCGACCACCCTCGAAACTCAAAGTCACACGTTACGCTGTTCAGACTCGCAATTTCGGGCGCGTCATGTGACTTTCCCGCCGCCGGTTGGTCTTCTGGACAAGGGCCGCCGAGTAGCCGCCAACGACTCAAGCTTCATGTTCGACGCCTCACTCGACGACAATGCCCTTCTGACGCTCGCGAAGGGAGCACCCGAAGGCGACACGCGCGCCTTCGAGGAGTTGGTGCGGAGATACCAACGAAAGGTGCTCACCAATTGTCGTTACCTGTCCGGTTCTCCGGCGGACGCAGAGGATCTGGCTCAGGAAGTCTTCGTGAAGGCGTACTTCGGTCTAGCTCGCTTCGAGCAGCGCTCGTCTTTCGAGACGTGGATTCGACGCATCAAGTCGAACCATTGCATCAACTTTGTGACCAAGAAGCGGCTCCAAACCGTAGATGCTGACCCGGTCGCCATGGAAAACGCAGCTCCGCAGGCCCCGGAGGCCGAAAGAGCCATCGATCGGGAAGACACTCGGGCCCGAGTCGGCCAGACCCTCTTGGCGATGAACGAGACGCTGAGGATCCCCCTGGTGCTCCGCGATATGGACGGCATGAGCTATCAGGAGATCGCGGAGGAGCTCGGGATCGGGCTTTCCGCGGTGAAGATGCGGATCAAGCGGGGGAGGGCCGAGTTCCGGGAGCTCTTCGGGTCGGGAGAAGCTGTCCCGGTGGAGCGTGTATAATGGCCAGCGATCGAGCCGACAGCGGCGTGGATGACCTCGGAGACCCCATCGAGGAGTTACGCGACTATGAAGTCGAAGCTCCCGACGGTTTCGTGGAGCACCTTCGCCATGCACTCCAGCGACGGTCGCTCGGCTCTCAGGTGGCTACCCTAGGATGGGCGGGCTTGGGTACGGTGGCGATCGAATTCTTCAGAATGCTCTTTTCGTTCTTCGACGCCGGCGGGCGTGATTCAGGGGGGTCAGGGTGATGTTCGCTCAAGTTCGTGATCAGTTCGTGGCGACGTACCAAGGG
The DNA here is from genome assembly GCA_965223235.1 of Longimicrobiales bacterium. Taxonomy (GTDB): domain Bacteria; phylum Gemmatimonadota; class Gemmatimonadetes; order Longimicrobiales; family Gaopeijiaceae; genus UBA2589. The sequence goes on along the minus strand of CBDCVV010000005.1, from coordinate 9,128 downwards.
GTCATCGAGTCCCTGATCGCCTGGACGCCGAAGGTGCTACTCGCTGTCGTCTTGTTCCTCGCGGCACTGATCGTATCCAAGGTGATCGAGCGTGTGCTCCGGGGAGTCTTGACCCGTCTGCACTTCGACGCTCTCGCCCAGCGGATCGGGCTCGAGAGTGCGCTCCAGCGTCTCGGGGTGCGGGAATCTCTAAACCACGTACTCCCCCGCGCCATCTACTACCTACTCCTGGTGTTGTTCGCAAAGACGGCGGCCGATGCCATGGGACTCACGGCGATCTCCGAGGCGATCGGCGCGTTCATGGCGTACCTGCCCAACATCGTTGCGGCGATCCTGATCTTGGTGCTAGGCAGTACCGCGGCACAGTTCGCGGGCAGGGCGGTCACCGAGGCGGCGACGAATACCGGGATCGAGTTCGCGGGATCCCTTGGATCGTTGGTTTCCGGGACCCTGATGTTCGTTTTGGGGATCATGGCGATCAGCCAACTCCAGATCGACACCGAGATCATTCGTGTCGTCACCGCGGCCGTGCTGGCCGGGATGGCACTAGCCTTTGGCTTGGCCTTCGGATTGGGCACCCGTGACATCACCCGCAACATCCTCGCGGGCTTTTACGCCCGGAAGACGTTCGAGATCGGGAAGCCCCTCGAGGTCCGGGGTGAGGAAGGCGAGTTGATGTCGATTACGCCCACGCAGACGCTTCTACGGCAGGGCGACCGAGTGGTGGCGGTGTCGAACGGGGTCTTCCTCGACGAGGTCGTAAAGCAATAGCGGCCGCCGCTGTGCCACTCGATGTGACTTCTTGTGCTGGTGACGGTCTGTGGTGGTGTATGACCCAACACAAACCCACCTGGGAGGTTCTGTTCCATGGCAGGAACGTTCGAGATCTACCGTGACAAGGCGAGCCAGTTTCGCTTTCGCCTGAAGGCCGGCAACGGCGAAGTCGTCCTGAGCAGCGAGGGCTATAAGGCCAAGGCCAGCGCCCAGAACGGTATCGAGTCGGTCAAGAAGAATTGCGGCAACGACATCTGCTTCGAGCGGGTGGAGACCGCATCAGGCAATTTCCGGTTCAACCTCAAGGCACGGAACCACCAGGTGATCGGGACGAGCCAGAACTACTCGACGGCTTCCAGCCGCGACAACGGCATCCAGGCTGTAGCCAGGGCCGCTAAAGGCGCGCGGACGAACGACACAACGCGGGCCTAGTAGCTCTTCGGCATCGTCGGCATTGCGTCGACTCGGACCGCCGCAAGAAGGTGCGAAGGCCCTCTTCAGGGTGTAAGATTCCCGCGCTGAGCGTCACACCCGAGTCGACGCTGCTGACGACCTCATAACCCGTGAGGAACATCATGCTGAAGGAGTTCAAGGAGTTCGCCGTCAAGGGCAATGTGCTCGACATGGCGGTGGGAATCATCATCGGCGCCGCATTCGGGACGGTGGTGAAATCCTTGGTGTCCGATGTGATCATGCCGCCGGTCGGGATGATGTTGGGAGGGGTGGATTTCTCGAACCTGTTCATGACGGTTCAAGACGGTGCCGGTGCGGGTCCGTATTCGACACTCGCGGCGGCTCAGGAGGCCGGCGCGGTCACGATCAATTACGGTGTCTTCATTAACGAGATTCTCTCGTTTCTGATCGTGGCGTTTGCAGTGTTCATGCTGGTCAAGGGCTTCAACAAGATGAAGCGGGAAGAAGAAGCGGCACCTGAGGCGCCGCCCGAGCCTTCCGCAGAAGAAACGCTCCTCACGGAGATCCGCGACCTGCTCAAGGCCAAGGCCTGAGCGGGTGGGAGCGGGGCCGCCTAGCGGTCCCCTCATGACAATCGAGAGGCCCGGTGCCGCGCGGCACTGGGCCTCTCTCGTCTTGGTTGAGAGTTGCTTGGCTGGGTCAGCCGGCCGGCGCCCAGAACACGGCGAGTTCGTCTAGGGCGACGTCACTCTTCTCGAGTGCGACGGGGAACGCCTCCACGTTCTCGGCGACTCCGCGCCACTTCTCCCAGATCTCTTCGAGCTCTTCTGCGAGCTCTTGTTCGAGGTCTTCGATGTCGAGCTTGAGCTCTTCGAGCTTATCGAGCGCACTCTCGCGCCGTTCCGACGTGCGACGCGTTTGGGAGCGTCGCGATGCCATCCCGCTGAGGCTGCGCACTCGGCGCCGCCCTCCGAGAAACATCGAGAGCACCTCGCCGGCGCCAGCGATGAGTTCTTGCTGCCGGCGTTGTCCCACATCGACATCGAGCTCTCGGACCCGCCGCTCGGCATCGGCGAGCCGACGCTCAGCGGTCTTCGTCTTGGAGGCGTACCGGTCGCGCATCTTCTCCGCTTCGGCGTCTGCTTTGTCTTCCGCGGCCGCTAGGCATCGCTTGTCGAAGTCTTCCTTCGACTCGCCTGGGCGGGAGTAGACCTTCAGCTTCGTGTTCTTGAAGAGCTCGAGTGTCTTGCTCCGGAAGAGGTGTTCCTCGATCGCTTTCTCGGCGTCCTTGAAGAACGTCTTGTTCTCGAGAGGAGCTTCCCCGATCTCGAAGACGGATCCGTCGGGAGCAGTATCCACGAAGTCGCGAGCGTCGTAGTCCACCGAGATCGCAGCTTCCACGTCGAGTCGATCGCCGAGGGGGAAGAAGATCGCTTCCCACTCCTCCTCATGCCGAATGCTTCCGGTACGTTCGTCGAAGAGGAGGCGAACCCGGGCGGCTAGGCCGGGGACGAGTGCCCCTCCAGCGTGCCCTATGCCCACGTCTCGAATCCAAGGAGCGGACGGGTGCACGAAACGGGAGTCGATCCCGGCGGCGACCCGCGGCTGGACGGTGGTTTCGTGTTCCGCGAGGGCCGGCGCTCGAGCGAGCTCTTCTTTCTCGGACGCCTCGGCGACGAGAGCATCCTCCGGCTTGAGCTGCAGGAGCTCTTTCCGGGTCAACGGGCCACGGAGGTACGACATCGCCCAACGAGTCGTGAAGAGCTCGGGCTCTGGGCTCTTTGCTGACTTGAGTAAGAACTGCCTCTTTCCGAGCTCCCCAATCCGGGCGTCCCACGCCGAGACGTCGACTTCTCCCGAGGCGGAACGTAGGCCCTCGATGATACGGGCCTTGTCACGCTCCGTTTGCAGTCGGCCGACCATCCACGTCCCGGCGTTGGACATGAGCTTGTAGTCGAGGTCGACGGGATTCTGTGTCGCCATGACCAGGCCGACGCCGTGCGCTCGCGCCTGCTTGTACATCGTAAGGATGGGTCGCTTCGTCGGGGGCTCGGCGGTTGGAGGCGCAAAACCCATCACCTCGTCGGCGTAGATGAGCGCCTTGAGTTCCGAGGTGCCGGGGAGCTTCCGCATCCACGTCACGAACTTCGTCAGGATCAAGGTGACGACGAACATCCGCTCCGACTCGGACAGATGCGTCAGGTGGATGATGCTGGCTCGCGGAGTGCCGTCCGGCGCCCAGAGGAGTCGGTCGATGTCGACGGGCTCCCCCATCATCCACTCGGCGAAGGAGGGTGACGCCATGAGGCCATTGAGGCGCATGGCGAGCTTCATGCGGTCCTTCGCCGGATAGAAGGTGTCCAGCTCGAAGACTCCCAGACGCCGTAGAGGCGGGTCTTGCACCTGCATCAAGAGCGTCTGGAGGTCGAGTGACTCGCCGTGGCTCCATGCGTGCTCGATCAGATTCGAGAGCAGGATGTGTTCACGGCTCGTGAGAGGGTCTCCATCGATCCCGACCATCACGAGGAGACCGGAGACCAACCCTTCGATCTCGTCGCGGATCGACTCTCCGTGTTCTTCCCACGAGGTGTCGGGAGGGGAGAGATCGCCCACCAAATTCAGGGGGATTCCAGCCGTCGAGCCCGGAGTGAGAATTCTCACCTCGACATCATCGCGGACTCGCTTCATGCGATCGGGGCTCACCCCGGACCGTTCGAGCCCCTTCTCCCATTTACTTGCTTCCGAGGCCGCCAAGTCGGCGACCTCGATGTCCTTACGTCTTGCCTCTCCTTCATCGACCCAGGGCTCGAAGTCTCCGGGCTCGAAGCTCGGGAAGTTCAGGAGGAGGTTCCCCATGTCCCCTTTCGGGTCGAGGATCAGAACAGGGATGCCAGAAGCCAGGACCTCTTCTACCAAGACGATGCCCAGCCCCGTTTTTCCGGAGCCGGTCATCCCGACGATCACGCCGTGTGTGGTGAAACGGTCGCTGTCGAGAAGTAGATCTTCGCCGTCGGGTTCCGACGTCGTCGGATCCAGCTTGTGTCCGAGGTGAAGTGATCCTGGCTTCTGGCTCATCCCTTACGCTCCGGGGTTAGCCGTCGACGCCGAAGGCGATTTTCACCGTCGTCTTGTACGTCGTGATCTTGCCGTCCCGCACCTGCGCGGTCATCCCGTCGACCTGGATACCGCTGATGTGGTTGATGCTCTTGGACGCGGCCTGGACGGCGTTGTCAGCAGCGTCAGCCCAGCTCTTGTCCGAGCTACCGACGATTTCGATGACCTTTGCAACGGACTGCGACATACGAATGCTCCTGAATGGTTAGGCGAGTGGTACGCCGTGAGTAATGTGTGGGATCGCTTCACCCGTGGTGGGCGCAGCGGTGGGTCAGCTCTGCGGGATGCGGAGCACCTGGCCCGGGTAGATCTTGTTCGGATCGGAGAGCATCGGCTTGTTGGCCTCGAAGATCTCCGTGTAGCGCCCTGCCTCGCCGAGGTGCTCTTTGGCGATCTTACCCAGCGTGTCGCCAGACACCACGGTGTAGAAGGTGGCTTCGGGTGCAGACTCTTCGACGTCAATCTGGTCGTCGACTGCGGCCACGCCGGCCGTGTTACCGATTGCGAGGATGGCGCGCTCCTTCGCTTCCTGGCTCGGGGCTTTGCCCGACACCGTGGCGACACCGTCGTCGTACTTCACCTTCGGATTCTCGATGCCGAGATCCATGTCGATGAGGAAGCGCAAGAGCTTGTTGCCCTCCCGGAGCTCCTCGAGCTGCTCTTCACGGGCAGCTTCGGCAGCTGCCTCGGAAGGTGATTCGCCTAGTCCGATCTTGGCGCCGGCTTCGCGAACGAAGTTGAAAATTCCCATGAGTGGTCTCCGCTTCGTGGGATGGGATTTGGATCACTTAGAGTGACCGAGATGGAAGGCTGCGAGTCACACAGTCGCCTACTCGCAACGACTGAGATCCGATGCAAAAAACGATCCTTCCATCCAACACCGCGAAACTGTACTGTACGATGACACCGAAGACCACACCCCCCCGCTGGGCCATGGTTTTTGGCCCCGGTATTGCAGCTGTGACTTTTCACTAGCCACGCCGGTCTATAGGGCGTTGGCAACTAACCATACCGGAGGTACGTGATGGGCTTGCGTACGCTGTTCGTAGCGGCGGCCTTTTTGGCTTCCGCGACTTCGATCGCCGCGCAGGATGCCGGCAGCGTCGAGGTCGGAGTACACGCTAACTTCGCGGGATCGGACCTGATGACCGGGTTGGATGGCTCGCGAGGAATCGGTGGATCCCTCGGCGTTTTCTTCGCCGATAACTTCTCTTTGGAAGGTGCAGTCGCGCACCAGTGGACGGAGGACAGGAACCCGACCACGGCCAGTGGTAAGTGGCTTCCGATTCGGGGCCGCCTCCTCTACAACTTCGAAATCCTCGACCGGGTGCGCCCCTTGGTGGGCGTGAGCGCGGTGCACAACCGTTACACCGGTGTCGTGGACGCCTCGGACAACGGAGCCGGGGGTATCGTCGGGCTGCGGCTCTTCATTACCGACAATATCGCGTTCCGTAGCGACCTGTCGGTCGATCACGTGTGGGCCCCGTTCAACGAGGGTGCCGTGATCGTCGAGGATACAGTCACCTCGCACAACAACTGGGCGATATCGACCGGGTTCACCTTCGGTGCGGGTGCGGCGCCACGTGACAGTGATGGCGACGGGGTGCCGGATCGCGACGATCAGTGTGCCGCGACGCCGATGGGCGTATCGGTCGACGCAGTCGGTTGTCGGGTCGATTCGGACGGTGACGGCATCTTCGATGAGGCCGATGCCTGTGCCAACACGCCCCGTGGCGTGTCTGTCGATGCGCGCGGTTGCCGGGTCGACTCGGACGGCGACGGAGTCGCCGATGAGGACGATTCTTGCGCCAACACCCCGGCGGGCGTCCGCGTGACGGCGAACGGGTGTCGCGTCGATACCGATGGCGACGGCGTCTTCGACGAAGATGACGCCTGTGCGAACACGCCGAGTGGTGTCCGCGTCGACAACCGGGGCTGCCGAGTCGATACGGATGGTGACGGCGTCTTCGACGAAGACGACCAATGCGCGAACACGCCTCGCGGCGAGGATGTCGACAACGTCGGGTGTCCTGTGCTCTTCGAGGCTGAAGAGACGTCGATCGTGCTCGAAGGGGTCAACTTCGAGACGAACAGCGCTAACCTGACGGCCGATGCGCAGACGGTACTGGATCGAGTGGCTTCGGCGTTGCGCGGGAATCCTGAAGTTCGGGTCCGCGTAGCCGGTCACACGGATTCGACTGGCGCGCGGAGCTACAACGTGACGCTTTCACAGTCGCGTGCGGAGTCTGTGGTTGCGTACCTGACGGCCGCCGGCGTTGCCGCGGATCGGATGGAAGCGGCCGGCTTCGGGCCTGATCGGCCGATCGCTGATAATGCAACGGCTGAGGGTCGACTCGAGAACCGTCGTGTAGAGCTCGAACGGATCGACGGGGGCAACTAGCCCGCAGTGCGAGTGCACTGACCCGTAGGCTTCGACTTACGGGCGGTCTGAGAAGAAAAGAGGGGGCGGGCCTGGTGGCCCGCCCCCTCGTTCTTTCTTGGGTCCGGCGTTCGCCCGGGCCCGATTACGAGAAGCCTTACTTCCCGAAGAGCTTCCCGATGCCACCGATGACGTCGTCGGCGATGCTGCCGTCGCCGTCCCGGTCGAGCAACGAAGCCAAGCCACCGAGCTGGCTCTGAGTCTGGTTGCGCTCACCAGCCAGTAGTCCTGCGAGCCCTGCCGCGTCGAGCCCTTGCGTGCGCTTGGCCTTCCCAAGGGCCCCCATGACCAACGGAGCCAGCGTGGCGAGCATCTTCGATGCCTGCTGTGAGTCGAGCCCCGACGCTTCGGCGATCCCACGCTCTGCAGTGGCGCGCTGTCCGCCCAGTACGTGCTTCAGGATCCCGTCTCCGTCCGCGGACGGACCCTGTCCGATCATACTCCCCAAAGAATCGAGGATCGAGCCGTCGTGATCGCGCTCCAGGGCATTGTTGAGCGCGGCGGCTCCATCGGTCGTCCCCGAGTTCTTGGCGAGAGCAGAGAAGAGGAGGGGGAGTGCCGCGGCGGCCGCCGACTTGGTGGCGCCCGAGTCTGCTCCCAGAACTTGGCTAAGGGAGGAGAGCTCGTTGTTGCCGAGCTGTCCGAGGAGCATATCCGTCAGTGATGACATTCTGTGTCGTCCATGTGTAGAGAGTAGCGGGGCCGAACCGTATCGAGACGGCCCTCATGTTGGCTAGGGGTGACCTAACTCCGGTCGAATTGGCCTGCCTAACGCGTTCGTACGTACCCGGCTTGTCCAAAAGTGTCGCATGCGTCGATATCGCCGGTCCGGAGCCCCATGTTCAGCCACTGTTGACGCTGCGCCGACGTTCCGTGCGTGAATGACTCCGGGCTCACGGCGCGACCCGATTGTGCCTGCAGGCGATCGTCGCCGATCGCCGCGGCAGCAGCCAGACCTTCTTCGATGTCGCCGGGTTCGAGCACGCGTTCCCGCCGGTTCGCGTGGTGAGCCCATACGCCCGCGTAGCAGTCCGCTTGGAGCTCCATGAGCACCTGAATCTGGTTGGACTCCGTCTGGCGAGAGCGGGCTTGGAGCTCGCGCACCCATCCTGAGGTCCCCGCGAGGGTTTGGATGTGATGCCCCACCTCGTGTCCGATCACGTACGCCTGGGCGAAGTCACCGGCCCCACCCATTGCAGCGAGCTGATCGAAGAAGCCCGTGTCGAGAAAGAGCGAGCGATCGGGAGGGCAGTAGAACGGGCCTGTGGCGGCCGTGTTGTACCCACACTGGGACTGGACCGCGTCCGTGAAGAGGACCATACGCGGGGCTTCGTAGCGGACCCCGTTCTGAGCGAAGATCTCGCTCCAGACGTCCTCCGTCATCCCGAGAACGGCGCTCAAGAACTGGCCAGCCTCGTCGTTGCCGACCGGGGTTTGCGTCGTTGGCGCCGGTGCCACGGCCGGCGCCCCGGCTCCACCGAGGAGCTGAAGGACTTGTCGGGGGTCGCCGCCCAAGAGGACGAAGATCAGCATCAGGAGGAGGCTTCCTCCACCGAGGCGCAGTCCGCCGCGCCGGACCCTCTGACCGCGCCGGTCGTCGACATTCGTGCTTCGTCGGGACTGTCTCCACCGCATGTGTCGCAACTCCGTGTTCGTAGTGGGACCAGAGTGTACGACCGGCGTAGGGGTGGGGACTAGAGGGGGACAGTCCGAACGGGCGTTCCGGGGGAAAGAAAGGGTCGGCCCCCCACGACGTATGCTCCTCGGATACTCCATTGAGTGTTCCCGCGGCCCGATCTGTGTCGCGGCCGGCTGCCGGGTCTTGCGGAGGGTGGGGAAGTGCGGAGCACGGGTGCCTTAACGGCGATCACGCTATCGATCTTGTGTACCACGGGCTGTGGGGAAGGGAGCACCGACCCCCAGAGGGATGTGGTCGCCATCGTGACCGGACAGGTTCATCCAGTCGATGGAGGTGAGTTGTCCGCTTTGTGGGCCGTTTGGAAACCTGTAGGAGGAGCCCCATCGGACTCCTCTCGACTGGACGCTCAAGGCGGGTTTCGCATCGAGGTCACGACCACAGCTCCGCAGGGCGAACTACAGATTAGCGGCCCAACCGCGACTCCGTACCACCCCTTCCAGTACCCGTTTGCGCGGGGCGCTCTGGATGGTGTCGATCTGGTGTTGATCCCCCGGGCGTGGACGATTCGTTCGGGGATCTATGCCGGACAAACGGTTGCGACATCACTCGACCTCGTAGCGGACGACAACACCGATCAGACCTTCTACACCTACTACCAAGCCCAGCCGTTTCCGCGAATCGACGCCACCCACTATCTCCTGGACTTGATGACCTGGCCACGCGATTCCTTGCCGGCAAAGGTTGCCA
>CBDCVV010000004.1:0-159915 GCA_965223235.1 Longimicrobiales bacterium | reverse complement strand
CGGTCGCCGACCAGTCCCCGTTCGCGTCTGTCGTGACCGTGGTGGTCCCGCCGTTGATGTCCGTGATGACTACGTCGACACCAGCCAGGTCCGGCTCGGCACCGTCCTGGACACCGTTCCCGTTCGTGTCCTCAAACAGGTGGCCCGTCAGTCCGCCCTGGATCTGGTAGCCCACATCCGCCGATGCTGTCGAACCGGACGCAGGCACGGCCACCGTCTGAGGATCGTTCGCCGTCGTCAGCGTCGAGCCAGCAGGTAGCGTCGTGTCGTCCACATCGACGTTCGCGTTGCCAGCAGGTAGCCCGGTCGCCGACCAGTCGCCGTTCGCGTCCGTCGTGACCGTGGTGGTGCCGCCGTTGATATCGGTGATGACGACGTCGACACCGGCGAGATCAGGCTCCGCTCCGTCCTGAACGCCGTTGCCGTTCGTGTCCTCGAACAGGTGGCCCGTCAGTCCGCCCTGGATCTGGTAGCCGACATCCGCCGAGGCCGTCGAGCCACTCGCAGGCACCGCGACCGTCTGAGGATCATTACTCGTGGTGAGCGTGGCACCGGCCGGCAGCGTCGTGTCATCGACATCGATGTTCGCGTTGCCCGACGGTAGCCCCGTCGCCGACCAGTCCCCGTTCGCGTCCGTCGTGACCGTGGTGGTGCCGCCGTTCACATCCGTGATGACTACGTCGACACCAGCGAGATCCGGCTCGGCACCGTCCTGGACGCCGTTGCCGTTGTCGTCCTGGAAGACGTGACCCGTCAGCCCACCCTGGATCTGGTAGCCCACGTCCGCCGACGCCGTCGAACCACTCGCCGGTACCGCCACCGTCTGAGGATCGTTCGCTGTCGTCAGCGTCGAGCCAGCAGGCAGCGTGGTGTCGTCCACATCGACGTTCGCGTTGCCAGCAGGTAGCCCGGTCGCCGACCAGTCGCCGTTCGCGTCCGTCGTGACCGTGGTGGTGCCGCCGTTGATATCGGTGATGACGACGTCGACACCGGCGAGATCAGGCTCCGCTCCGTCCTGAACGCCGTTGCCGTTCGTGTCCTCGAACAGGTGGCCCGTCAGTCCGCCCTGGATCTGGTAGCCGACATCCGCCGAGGCCGTCGAGCCACTCGCAGGCACCGCGACCGTCTGAGGATCATTACTCGTGGTGAGCGTGGCACCAGCCGGCAGCGTCGTGTCGTCCACATCGACGTTCGCGTTGCCCGACGGTAGCCCGGTCGCAGACCAGTCCCCGTTCGCATCCGTCGTGACCGTCGTCGTTCCGCCGTTGATGTCTGTGATGACAACGTCGACACCCGCCAGGTCCGGCTCCGCTCCATCTTGGACCCCGTTGCCGTTCGTGTCCTCGAACAGATGGCCGGTCAGTCCACCCTGGATCTGGTAGCCGACGTCCTGGGAAGCCGTCGAACCAGAAGCAGGAACCGCCACCGTCTGAGGATCGTTTGCCGTAGTCAGCGTCGAGCCAGCAGGTAGCGTCGTGTCATCGACATCCACGTTCGCGTTACCCGACGGCAGCCCCGTCGCAGACCAGTCCCCGTTCGCGTCCGTCGTGACCGTCGTCGTTCCACCGTTCACGTCCGTGATGACGACGTCGACACCGGCGAGATCAGGCTCCGCTCCGTCCTGAACGCCGTTGCCGTTCGTGTCCTCGAACAGATGGCCGGTCAGCCCGCCCTGGATCTGGTAGCCGACGTCGGCCGATGCAGTCGAGCCGGAAGCAGGTACCGCCACCGTCTGCGGATCGTTCGCCGTCGTCAGCGTCGACCCGGCCGGTAGCGTCGTGTCATCCACATCGACGTTCGCGTTGCCAGCAGGTAGCCCGGTCGCCGTCCAGTCCCCGTTCGCGTCGGTCGTGACCGTTGTGGTGCCGCCATTGATGTCCGTGATGACTACGTCGACACCGGCGAGGTCCGGCTCCGCTCCGTCTTGGACTCCGTTGCCGTTCGTGTCCTCGAACAGGTGGCCCGTCAGCCCGCCCTGCAGCTGGTAGCCGACGTCGGCGGAAGCCGTCGAACCAGAAGCCGGCACCGCGACGGTCTGAGGATCGTTCGCCGTCGTAAGGGTCGAGCCAGCAGGCAGCGTCGTATCATCCACATCGACGTTCGCGTTGCCAGCAGGTAGCCCCGTTGCTGACCAGTCGCCGTTCGCGTCCGTCGTGACCGTCGTCGTTCCGCCGTTCACGTCCGTGATGACCACGTCGACACCGGCAAGATCGGGCTCGGCCCCGTCCTGAACGCCGTTGCCGTTCGTGTCCTCGAACAGATGGCCGGTCAGCCCGCCCTGGATCTGGTAGCCGACGTCGGCCGATGCAGTCGAGCCGGAAGCAGGTACCGCCACCGTCTGCGGATCGTTCGCCGTCGTCAGCGTCGACCCGGCCGGTAGCGTCGTGTCATCCACATCGACGTTCGCGTTGCCAGCAGGTAGCCCGGTCGCCGTCCAGTCCCCGTTCGCGTCGGTCGTGACCGTTGTGGTGCCGCCATTGATGTCCGTGATGACTACGTCGACACCGGCGAGGTCCGGCTCCGCTCCGTCTTGGACTCCGTTGCCGTTCGTGTCCTCGAACAGGTGGCCCGTCAGCCCGCCCTGCAGCTGGTAGCCGACGTCGGCGGAAGCCGTCGAACCAGAAGCCGGCACCGCGACGGTCTGAGGATCGTTCGCCGTCGTAAGGGTCGAGCCAGCAGGCAGCGTCGTATCATCCACATCGACGTTCGCGTTGCCAGCAGGTAGCCCCGTTGCTGACCAGTCGCCGTTCGCGTCCGTCGTGACCGTCGTCGTTCCGCCGTTCACGTCCGTGATGACCACGTCGACACCGGCAAGATCGGGCTCGGCCCCGTCCTGAACGCCGTTGCCGTTCGTGTCCTCGAACAGGTGACCTGTCAGCCCACCTTGGATCTGGTAGCCGACATCCGCTGAGGCTGTCGAGCCAGAAGCCGGCACCGCCACCGTCTGCGGGTCGTTCGCCGTCGTCAGCGTCGACCCGGCCGGTAGCGTCGTGTCATCCACATCGACGTTCGCGTTGCCAGCAGGTAGCCCCGTTGCTGACCAGTCGCCGTTCGCGTCCGTCGTGACTGTGGTGGTGCCGCCGTTGATGTCGGTGATCACGACATCCACGCCCGCGAGATCCGGCTCGGCCCCGTCCTGGACCCCGTTGCCGTTCGTGTCCTCGAACAGATGACCCGTCAGTCCGCCCTGGATCTGGTAGCCCACATCCGCCGATGCCGTCGAGCCGGAAGCAGGCACGGCCACCGTCTGAGGATCGTTCGCCGTCGTCAACGTCGCACCAGCGGGCAGCGTGGTGTCATCCACGTCGACGTTCGCGTTGCCGGCAGGTAGCCCCGTTGCTGACCAGTCGCCGTTCGCGTCCGTCGTGACCGTCGTCGTACCACCGTTGATATCCGTGATCACGACATCCACGGCGGCGAGGTCCGGCTCGGCCCCGTCCTGGACGCCGTTCCCGTTGTCGTCTTGGAAGACGTGACCCGTCAGCCCTCCCTGCAGCTGGTAGCCGACATCCGCGGAAGCGACGCTGCTCCCAGCAGGCACGGCCACCGTCTGAGGATCGTTCGCTGTTGTCAGCGTCGAGCCAGCCGGCAGCGTCGTGTCATCCACATCGACGTTCGCGTTACCAGCAGGTAGCCCCGTCGCCGACCAGTCGCCGTTCGCATCCGTCGTGACCGTCGTCGTTCCACCGTTCACGTCCGTGATGACTACGTCGACACCAGCGAGGTCCGGCTCGGCACCGTCTTGGACGCCGTTCCCGTTGTCGTCTTGGAAGACGTGACCCGTCAGCCCACCCTGGATCTGGTAGCCCACATCCGCCGACGCCGTCGAGCCGGAAGCAGGCACGGCCACCGTCTGAGGATCATTACTCGTGGTGAGCGTGGCACCAGCCGGCAGCGTCGTGTCATCCACATCGACGTTCGCGTTACCCGACGGTAGCCCGGTCGCCGACCAGTCCCCGTTCGCGTCCGTCGTGACCGTCGTCGTTCCACCGTTCACGTCGGTGATGACCACGTCGACACCGGCAAGATCCGGCTCGGCTCCGTCCTGGACTCCGTTGCCGTTGTCGTCTTGGAACAGATGACCCGTCAGTCCTCCCTGGATCTGGTAGCCGACATCCGCTGAGGCCGTCGAGCCGCTCGCAGGCACCGCGACCGTCTGAGGATCGTTCGCCGTCGTAAGCGTCGATCCAGCAGGCAGCGTCGTGTCACCCACATCGACGTTCGCGTTACCAGCAGGTAGTCCCGTCGCTGACCAGTCTCCGTTCGCGTCGGTCGTGACGGTGGTGGTGCCGCCGTTGATGTCGGTGATCACCACGTCGACACCAGCGAGATCCGGCTCGGCCCCGTCTTGGACCCCGTTGCCGTTGTCGTCTTGGAAGACATGACCCGTCAGTCCGCCCTGCAGCTGGTAGCCGACATCTGCCGATGCTGTCGAGCCGGAGGCAGGCACAGCCACGGTCTGAGGATCGTTCGCCGTCGTAAGCGTCGATCCAGCAGGCAGCGTCGTGTCATCCACATCGACGCTCGCGTTACCCGACGGTAGCCCGGTCGCCGACCAGTCCCCGTTCGCGTCGGTCGTGACGGTCGTCGTTCCGCCGTTCACGTCCGTGATGACCACGTCGACACCGACGAGATCAGGCTCGGCACCGTCTTGGACTCCGTTCCCGTTGTCGTCTTGGAAGACATGACCGGTCAGTCCGCCCTGGATCTGGTAGCCGACATCCGCGGACGCCGTCGAACCAGAAGCCGGTACGGCGACGGTCTGAGGATCGTTCGCCGTCGTAAGCGTCGAACCGGCCGGCAGCGTCGTGTCATCCACATCGACGCTCGCGTTACCCGACGGTAGTCCGGTCGCCGACCAGTCTCCGTTCGCGTCCGTCGTGACCGTCGTCGTTCCACCGTTGATATCCGTGATCACGACATCCACGGCGGCGAGATCCGGCTCCGCACCGTCTTGGACACCGTTGCCGTTGTCGTCTTGGAAGACGTGACCCGTCAGCCCACCCTGGATCTGATAGCCCACATCCGCCGACGCAGTCGAGCCGCTCGCAGGCACCGCGACCGTCTGAGGATCGTTCGCCGTCGTCAGCGTCGAACCAGCAGGCAGCGTCGTGTCATCGACATCGACGCTCGCGTTACCCGACGGTAGCCCCGTCGCCGACCAGTCCCCGTTCGCGTCGGTCGTGACGGTCGTCGTTCCGCCGTTCACGTCCGTGATGACGACATCCACACCGACGAGATCCGGCTCCGCTCCGTCTTGGACTCCGTTGCCGTTGTCGTCTTGGAAGACGTGACCCGTCAGCCCGCCCTGCAGCTGGTAGCCGACATCCGCTGAGGCCGTCGAGCCGCTCGCAGGTACCGCCACCGTCTGAGGATCGTTCGCCGTCGTCAGCGTCGACCCGGCCGGTAGCGTCGTGTCATCGACATCGACGTTCGCGTTGCCGGCCGGCAAGCCGGTCGCTGACCAGTCGCCGTTCGCGTCCGTCGTGACCGTCGTCGTTCCACCGTTGATATCCGTGATCACGACATCCACGGCGGCGAGATCGGGCTCCGTCCCGTCCTGGACTCCGTTGCCGTTGTCGTCTTGGAAGACGTGACCCGTCAGTCCGCCCTGCAGCTGGTAGCCCACATCTGCCGAGGCCGTCGAGCCGGAAGCAGGTACCGCGACCGTCTGAGGATCGTTCGCCGTCGTAAGCGTCGAACCGGCAGGCAGCGTCGTGTCATCCACATCGACGTTCGCGTTGCCAGCAGGTAGCCCCGTTGCTGACCAGTCGCCGTTCGCGTCCGTCGTGACCGTCGTCGTTCCGCCGTTCACGTCCGTGATGACCACGTCGACACCGGCAAGATCGGGCTCGGCCCCGTCTTGGACTCCGTTGCCGTTGTCGTCTTGGAAGACGTGACCTGTCAGCCCGCCTTGGATCTGGTAGCCCACATCCGCCGACGCAGTCGAGCCGCTCGCAGGCACCGCCACCGTCTGAGGATCGTTACTCGTGGTGAGCGTGGCACCAGCTGGTAGCGTCGTGTCATCCACGTCGACGTTCGCGTTACCAGCAGGTAGCCCGGTCGCAGACCAGTCCCCGTTCGCGTCCGTCGTGACCGTGGTGGTTCCGCCGTTCACGTCCGTGATCACGACATCCACGCCCGCGAGATCCGGCTCCGCTCCGTCCTGGACTCCGTTGCCGTTGTCGTCTTGGAAGACGTGGCCCGTCAGCCCGCCCTGCAGCTGGTAGCCGACGTCCGCCGACGCCGTCGAGCCGCTCGCAGGCACCGCCACCGTCTGAGGATCGTTACTCGTGGTGAGCGTGGCACCGGCCGGCAGCGTCGTGTCATCCACATCGACGTTCGCGTTACCAGCAGGTAGCCCGGTCGCTGACCAGTCCCCGTTCGCGTCCGTCGTGACCGTTGTGGTGCCGCCATTAATGTCGGTGATCACGACATCCACACCGACGAGGTCCGCTTCCGCTCCGTCTTGGACTCCGTTCCCGTTGTCGTCTTGGAAGACGTGACCCGTCAGCCCACCCTGGATCTGATAGCCCACATCCGCCGACGCAGTCGAGCCGCTCGCAGGCACCGCGACCGTCTGAGGATCGTTCGCCGTCGTAAGCGTCGAGCCAGCCGGTAGCGTCGTGTCATCGACATCGACGTTCGCGTTACCCGACGGTAGCCCCGTCGCCGACCAGTCCCCGTTCGCGTCGGTCGTGACGGTCGTCGTTCCGCCGTTCACGTCCGTGATGACGACATCCACACCGGCGAGATCTGCTTCCGCCCCGTCCTGGACACCGTTGCCGTTGTCGTCTTGGAAGACGTGGCCCGTGAGTCCGCCTTGGATTTGGTAGCCGACATCCGCTGAGGCCGTCGAGCCGGAAGCAGGCACGGCCACCGTCTGAGGATCGTTCGCCGTCGTCAGACTCGAGCCAGCAGGTAGCGTCGTGTCATCGACATCGACGTTCGCGTTGCCGGCCGGCAAGCCGGTCGCTGACCAGTCGCCGTTCGCGTCCGTCGTGACCGTCGTCGTTCCACCGTTGATATCCGTGATCACGACATCCACGGCGGCGAGATCGGGCTCCGTCCCGTCCTGGACTCCGTTGCCGTTGTCGTCTTGGAAGACGTGACCCGTCAGTCCGCCCTGCAGCTGGTAGCCCACATCTGCCGAGGCCGTCGAGCCGGAAGCAGGTACCGCGACCGTCTGAGGATCGTTCGCCGTCGTAAGCGTCGAACCGGCAGGCAGCGTCGTGTCATCCACATCGACGTTCGCGTTGCCAGCAGGTAGGCCCGTCGCCGACCAGTCCCCGTTCACATCCGTCGTGACCGTGGTGGTGCCGCCATTGATGTCGGTGATCACGACATCCACACCGACGAGGTCCGCTTCCGCTCCGTCTTGGACCCCGTTCCCGTTGTCGTCTTGGAAGACGTGACCCGTCAGCCCACCCTGCAGCTGGTAGCCGACGTCCGCTGAAGCGACGCTGCTTCCAGCAGGCACCGCCACCGCCTGAGGATCGTTCGACGTCGTCAGCGTCGAGCCAGCCGGCAGCGTGGTGTCGTCCACATCGACATCCGCGTCACCGACGGGCAGTCCTGTTGCGCTCCAGTCCCCATTCGCGTCTGTGGTAACAGTGGTACTCGTCCCCAACACGTCGGTGATGACCACATCCACGCCGACCAGATCTGCTTCCGCTCCGTCTTGGACCCCGTTGCCGTTGTCGTCCTGGAACACGTGACCGGATATCGCCCCATCGACGACCGTCGTGGTAACGCGACTTCCTGCGGCGGACCCGTCGTTGTTGGCGGCGTTCGGGTCAGCGGTCGACGATGCGGCGGCGGCGAGGTTCGTGACCGGACCGGCGGAGGGTGCGAACCGAACCGTATAGGTGATCGTGTCCCCTACTGCGAGTGACCCGATAACGGGCCACGTAACGACCCCTGACGCTTCGGCCCCGCCATCCGACGCGCTCACGAAGGAGCCGGTGGAAGGCAGGGTGTCGGTCACGACGACCGAGGTCGCGGGGTCAGGGCCCAGATTGGTGACGCGTACTGTATAGTCGATCGTGTCGCCGAGATTGACCGAGGCCGGTCCAGACTTGATCGTCTCGACGTCAGCACTCGGCGCAACCACGGTGGTCAGGGAATCGAGATTGTCCGACCCTACCGGGTCACCTGTCGTGGATTCTACGGCCGCGACGTCAGTCATCGTTCCGGCAGCGGCGACGACCCGCACGGTATCCACGAGAGTCGCGGCAACCGCCAGTGGACTCACGCTCGGCCACGTCACAACGCCACCTACCTCGGTCCCGCCCCTACTGGCATCGACGAAGGTCGCTCCCGCCGGAAGCGTGTCGGAGACGATGACCGCATCCGCCGAGGACGGGCCCGAGTTGGTCGTAGTGATGACGTAGGTGAGAGTGTCACCTGTCGCCGCAGACACGGGGCCAGCCTTGCTAACCGAGAGGTCGGCGCTCGGGGTTACCGAGAGTGAGAGAGAGTCGAGGTTGCTGCCGGGGATCGTGTCTTGGGCGGTCGTCGACGCCGTAGCGACGTTGACCAAGGATCCTGTGGCTGGCACCTCGAAGTCGACGGTATAGACAAGCGAGTCGCCCGCTGCCAGCGACGCGACGACCGGCCACGTCACAACACCTGACGCTTCGACACCTCCATCGGAGGCAGCGATGAACGTCCCGGGCGACGGCAACGTATCCGCTACTGTTACCGATGTAGCGGCATCCGGTCCGAGATTGAGCGTCCGGATTCGGTACGTGATGGTGTCGCCCGCGATAGCCGACGGCGGGCCCGTCTTGGTGACTTCGAGGTCAGCGAAGGTCCCGACGACGACCGTCGCCGAGCCAGACCCTACCGTCTCTGCTCCGGACGTCCCCGTCGCTGTATTCGTGTACGTCCCCTCGGTAGAGGACACGGTCGCATCGTAGACAAGGAAGACGGTGTCCAGCGCAGCGACCGCCCACGTACTGTCCGGGATACTCGAGAAAGTGAGAGTCCCCGTGGCACCAGCCGTAGGCACCGCGGAAGAGTTGGCCGCGGTGACCTCACTTCCAGCAGCAAGACCTACGAACTGAACCCCGGCGGGAAGGACGTCCTCGATCCGATCTAGGTAACTCCCGATCGTCGAGGTATTGATGATCCGAACGGTGTACTGGACCGAGCCGCCCGCAGGGAGACTCGTCGGTGACACCACCTTCTCGATTACGAACGGGTTGCTCCCGCTCGGGAAGGGCGCAAACGAAGGGAAGTCGTCGTAGTTGCTGGTGTACTTGAAGTCGTTCCCGGAAGTCTGAGCTCCATACGCTCGCGCTGTCGCGGACACGCCGGTGCACCGGTATCGGTACGAGTAGCGCACCGTGACCAGCTTGGCACCTCCACCCTGATTGGCAGACGCCGTGTAGTACAGGAAGTCTGTTCCACCAACTGGAAGGGCATCCACGGCTGAAGCGACGATCTCGGCCCCGACGAGCTGGAAGCACCCCGCATCGAACGTCGGATCGCCCGACGGCTGCAGAATGAACTCGTCTCCGTTGCCGACACCACCGAAGCTGTACGTCACGTCAGCAGTGACTATTTGACCGAGCACAGCGTTCGGGCCGAGAGTGATCGATGACAGGAGCCCGCCGGCGTTCGCTCCGATAGCCCGGCGCGTGGACATCGTATCTGTCCGTGAGACCGTTCCGGGATCATCGTCGGCGACCGTGACCGTAAACGGCGAGCTCTGCCCGATCGTGCAAGGATACGTGACGTACCAGTAGAGTGACTTGCTCGCCCCAGCTGCCAACGTCCCGATGTACTGGGTGGCCGACTGGCCGCCGGTCAGACCGAAGCTTCCGGTAGTGCCCCCGAGCGTCGCGGTCAGGCCGGTGAGCGTGCCACCACTTGTATTCGTGACCCGATAGCCGACATACGCCGCGTTGGGGCCCTCAACGCACGGATTGTTGCTGTCGAGGATGAACTCGGTCCCGGACAGCAGGGTGATACTCACCTCTCCTACGCTCAGCTCACCACCCGGCACACCCCGCGCTTCCACGGTCGATGGCTCTGGAGGGCTCACGTCCGACTCGGGGGCCGGAGCCGCCCCCATCGCGCCAACGAGCGCGATCACACCCACACGCTTCACGCCGATCGCGCTTGCAAGCGCGCCGCGAAGCGATGGACGAAGGCGTCGGGTCATGGGACTTCTTAGATCTGGGGGGGGGCCGAAGCGGTGATGCCTGGTCTACGGACGCATTCCACTCCGCGCGCGATATGTCGCACAAACGGGGCCGACGAACCTCCAACCGTCATCGACGAACCGCCAGCCCCACTAACCTCCAGTCGGACCATCATTTATGAGTCCTATTGAGCAGCAGCGTGGCAGTGCTGTCCGGCTTCTGGGCCGTCCAACATCCCGACAAAGTTGCCAACGAACGGAAATGGTTGTGAGAGAAAGACTTCAGCTCACTAGACCGGACCGTGCCGAGCCGAGTCACAGCGATAGCACCCCATCGTGGCCACCCTGAACCCGCGAAATCAATCGCCGAGCGCCTCCGGCACCTTCACGCGGCGCCCTCCGACCGAGACTTCCTCGACCCCCCGGCGTACGTACCCGAGCCCCACGGACTGACCGAACTTCGGCGACTCGACTACGGATCGGAGCTCTCCGACCACCTTCCCCGAGCCGTCGACGGCCAGGAGTTCAGCGCCGCTACTAGCCGGGACCTCGTTTCCGAGAAGCAGCCTGTGTAGACGACGGTTCACGTGCCCTCGGTCACGGATTCGGACCATGACCTCTTGTCCCGTATAGCAGCCCTTACGTTCGTCGATCGCCCGGGCCACCAACCCTGCCTCGGGCGGCATCGTCTTCTCGTCCAGGTCGCTCCCGAATGAGGGGCGACCCGCTTCGACGCGCAGTGTGTTCCAGACACCCAGACCCGCCGCCTGAGCTCCGGCCTCCGAAACGCTGCTCCACAGCTCCGACAAAGACTCCGCCGGACCGTACAAGGTCCACGCAAGAGGCCACACCTCCATCGTGCGGACCGCCAGTACCTCGCCCCACGACGGAGCCCGAGTCCAGGACCCTTCCGAGCCCGACCCGGAGTGATCGGAGGCATCGGCAACGCGGAATCCATGCTGTTGTAGCACTTCAGCCGCCCCGGGTCCGACCAAGGTGAATGACGCATACGACTCCGACACGTCGGTCACCTTGGCAAAGCGAGGCGGAAGAACTTTGAGCAGATGAGCTCGGAGACCCTCCAACCCTGCCACCGGAACGTCTAGGAGAAGGCCTGTTTCCGTTTCAGCTCCGTCCAAGACAGCCGTGAGGTCGGTGATCATCCGACCCTTGGGCGTCAGGACGGTGTGGTACGTGGCAAGACCGGCGTCGGTCCCCCCCTCGTCACTCGCTTGCACATAGGTAGGCACAGAGCCAGTCAGGACACCGTTCAGCATTTGCCACGGAGCGCTCCCCGTAACGCGGAATCTTCCGCGGTGGCTCCGGTCGAATACAGCCACCGCCTCCGTGGCGGCCAGATACTCCCCGCGAGGATCGCCGAAGTGACGCGCCACGCTGCGTCCGTGATAGGCGCCGAACACTCCTCCTGCGCCTTGGAGGACTGAGTGAAGTGGGCTGGGGCGGAGCTCGGAGGATTCCTCCGAAGCGCTCACGGTCACGCCTCCAAACCGTGGTCGGAATCGAACTTCCCATCACGCAGCTTCCGCACCACCGCTTCGACCATACTCCGGTCGGAAGCCGTCGGGGAAACGCGGAGGTAAGCTTCAAACTGCCTTACCGCTTCTTCGTGCCGGCCCAGCCGGGCAAGCAGAACTCCTCGGGAACGACTCATGAGTGGTGCAGTCGGCCTGATCATCAAGATCCGTTCTACGACTGCTAGAGTACGTCGGTCGTCCCCGATTTGGGAATAAATTTCTTTCAAGGTTAGGAGAAGGCGCGCCAGCATGTCCTGACGGGTGGCTCGGGCGAGGAACGCATCCCGCAACGCGACCATCCCCCCGTACGACCGATCGAGCAGTTCTTGGGCCTGGTCCTCGAAGTAGATCGCACCGCTCCCGAAGGGGTCGATCAGAAGGTCGATCTCCTCACCGCGGTAACGAACCAGGAAGGCTCCGGGGAAGTTCACACCTTCGAGGGGAAGCCCGAGACGCCAACCCACCTCGAGCACCACGATCCCGAGCGAGAGCGGAACGCCGAGCCCCCGATCGAGCACATCGTTGAGAAACGAATTCCTGGGGTCTTTGAAGGACATCGTATTTCCGCGCAGCCCTCGGCGCCGGAAGAGCGTGTCAATCAACTCGCCCAGAACAACGAGCGGGGCGGTCTCATCCGCGAGGCGATCCCGTACCTCTTCGGCGATCTGATCAAGACGGGCGAGGTACAGCTCGAGCGAGATCTGCGGATACTCCTCCATCGCGATCAGAAGCGCACCGGTCGCTAGATTCAGCTCTGCATCTGGTCGACTGAGCTCATCGGCCAAGCGTTGACGCGGTGATCGCTGTAGAGGCGGCATTCTCTCAACTCCTCGTGTGCACCCGCCTACCTACCCCGACGTGCAGGTGGGTTTCCGCGGCGAGCGAGGACGGCGAACTTCTCAGACATCGTCGCGGTGCATCCGCTGTCTTCGTTCACGCAAACCCAAGGAGGTGCTCATGGCGGACGAGCCCAGGGATAAGAGGCCGGAGATCCGGCTATCCCAGCTCAGTCACGGAGCGGGTTGAGCGTGTAAGCTCGGCATGTCCGAACTGACGCAGGTTCTGCGTCACGTGGTTCCCGTGGATGACCCGAATACCCTCGTCGGCCTCGCGACTGGGGACGATGCTGCTGTGTATCGACTCTCCGAAGACCGTGCGCTGGTCGTCACGGTGGATTTTTTTACGCCCATCGTAGACGACCCGTACGACTTCGGCCGAATCGCGGCTACAAACGCCCTAAGCGATGTCTATGCGATGGGGGGTCGACCGCTCTTTGTCTTAAACCTCGTGGGCTTCCCCCGCCGGCTACTCTCGGAGGGGATCCTCGGTGAGATCCTGAGGGGAGCGAGTGAGGTCACAGGGCGTGTCGGGGTACCTACGTTAGGCGGACACTCGATCGACGACCCGGAGCCCAAGTTCGGGCTCGTCGTGATCGGCGAGGTGGACCCAGCACGGATGGTTACGAATGGGAACGCCGAAGCGGGCGACTCGCTCGTCCTCACGAAGCCGCTAGGAACCGGAATCGTCGCCACCGCAATCAAGAAGGACCAAGCGTCGGAGTCGGTGATTCGGGAGGCCGTCCGCGTCATGACGACCTTGAACCGAGACGCTGCGACGGTCATGAGTCGTACCGGGATTCGGGCTGCGACGGATGTGACGGGCTTCGGCCTCCTCGGCCACCTTCGCACCCTCCTCAGGGCCTCCGGCGTAAGCGCCGAATTAAGCGCCGATGCGATTCCGCTCTTACCGGGAATCGATGCTCTCATCGCGGACGGCCACATCCCCGGCGGCACCCGCCGGAACCTCGAGGACGTGTCGAGCGATGTCATCTTTTCGGATGACGTCGATCCGGTCGTCCGCACGGCGCTGGCCGACGCTCAGACCTCGGGCGGGCTCTTGATGAGCGTGCCCAAGGCGGATCTCGACTTGCTATTGACGGAACTCGAGGCGCACGGCTCGAGCGCCTGGGTCATCGGGGCCGTGCGCGAGGGAAGCCCCGGAACGATCACCGTTCGCTAGCCTCTCTCGTTTGCGGTCAAGCCTTCTTCTTGGCGGGCGTCTTCTTCCTGGTCGGCTTCTTCTTAGCGGTCTTCTTCTTCGGCGCCGTCTTCTTCTTCGCAGCTGAGTTCTTAGTGGCAGCAACCTTCTTCGCGCCCGTCGTCTTACGAGCCCGCTTCCGTCCGCTGGGAGATCCGTTGCTGAGGGCAACGTCGATGACGTCGTCCAACGTCTCGGCGAGATGGAACTTCACCTGATCCCTCACCTCGGCCGGGATGTCATCCATGTCCGCTTCGTTATCGATCGGAAGAATGATCTCGCGGATACCCGCGCGGACCGCCCCGAGCACCTTCTCCTTGACCCCCCCAATCGGGAGGACTCTTCCAGTCAGCGTCAGCTCGCCGGTCATGGAGACATCCCGGCGGACTTTCCGTCCGGAGACCGCCGATACCAGAGCGGTCGCCATCGTGATTCCCGCCGATGGTCCGTCTTTTGGAATCGCACCCGCTGGCACGTGGATATGGATCTCTCGCCCACGCAGGGAGTCCTCAGGAATGCCCAGCCGCTTCGAGTTCGCTTTGGCGAATGAAAGAGCCGCTCGAGCAGACTCTTTCATGACATCTCCGAGCTGTCCGGTCAGAACGAAACCGCCGTCTCCAGGCATCACGCTCGCCTCGACGAACATGATGTCCCCGCCCATCGGCGTATAGAACATGCCGGTGGCTACGCCACGCGTATCGTCGTCAGCCATCCGTTCCGGATGCACCCGAGGACGACCGAGCAGTTCACGCACATCGTCCGGGGTCGCATCGATCTTGTCGAGCTTCCCGCCTGCGATCCGCCGCGCAACCTTCCTCGCGAACTTCCCTACCTCTCGCTCGAGCTGCCGAACGCCGGCCTCTCGGGTGTAGTTCTGGATGACCGTGAGGATCGAGTCGTCGCTCATCCTCAGCTCTTCTTCTGTCAGACTGTTCTCGTTGCGTTGTCTCCGCAGCAGGTACCGCTTCACGATCTCGAGCTTCTCGGCCTCCGTGTAGCCGGAGAAGTCCACGCGCTCCATCCGATCGAGCAGCGGGCCGGGGATCCGGTCGAGGTAGTTCGCGGTCGCAACAAAGAGGACTTCGGAGAGATCGAAGGGGATCCCCAAATAGTGATCGACGAAGGTGGAGTTCTGAGCCGGGTCCAACACTTCGAGGAGGGCTGAGCTGGGGTCTCCTTGGAAGGAAGCCCCGAGCTTGTCGACTTCGTCGAGTAGGAAGACAGGATTCTTCTTCTTTGCCGTCCGCATGCCTTGGATAATCCGTCCGGGCATCGCACCGACGTAGGTGCGACGGTGTCCACGGATATCGGCCTCGTCGCGCGCACCTCCCAACGAGATGCGCACGTATTCGCGCCCAAGAGACCGCGCGATGGATTGAGCGATCGATGTCTTTCCGACGCCGGGTGGGCCGACGAAAAGCAAGATCGGGCCGCGTCCCGCGTCGACCCTCTCATCATCCTCACGATCGGAATCGCTCTCCTCGTCCGCACGATCGAGCGCGAGCTTCCGCACAGCCAAGAACTCTAGGACCCGGTCCTTCACGTCCTCCAGGCCGTAGTGGTCCTCGTGAAGAATTTCTTCCGCTTTGGAGAGGTCGATCTTCTCCACGCTCCGCTCATCCCAGGGGAGCTCTGTAATCCACTCCAGGAACGTGCGGATGACCTGATACTCGGCTGACTGGGGACTCGTGCGTTCGAGGCGGCGAAGCTCCCTGTCGACTTCGGTCCGCTGCTCTTCGGTGAGCTTCAGCTCTTCGATCCGCTGTCGCATCTCCTCGACATCGTCTCGCTCTTCTTCCTCTCCCAGCTCCTTCTGGATCGCCTTGAGCTGTTCGCGAAGGAGCATCTCGCGCTGACGCTCGCCCAACTCGGACTGGACCTTGGCTTGGATGTCTTCCTGGGCGTCGATTCGGGCCAACTCGCGCTCGACGGCTAGGAGGCACGCACGCATCCGTTCTTCGTCATCGAGAAGTTCGAGAAGCTCCTGCTTGTCGGGCGTCTCGAGTTCGAGATAGAAAGCGACGAGGTCGGCGAAGGGACCCGATTCGTCGACTCCCTGGATGAGTTGGTTCAGTGCCTCGGCGGGCACGCCTCTGCGTGTACCGAGCTCGGCGGCTCGATCGCGAAGCTCACCGTCCAGTGCCTGGAAGGTGGGGTCCTCTGGCTCCCGAGGAGGCAGTGTCTCCATCTCCAGGAGAACCGCGTTGAGCATCGCCTGACCGTCTTTGTCGTACGAGAGGGCTTGTGCGCGACCCTCGCCCTGCACGAGCAACTGCACTCCACCCCGGACCCGGTGCGTCTGAATGATTCGCACCACGGTCCCGATCGTGTACAAGTACTCGGGCGCCGGGTCGTCTACGTTCTCCCGTTGCGCGACGGCGAAGAGTCGGCGGTCTCCGTCGAGTGCCTCTTGGACGGCTTCGACCGTACCGGGTCGGCCCGCCTGAATGGGCACGGCGACACCTGGGTACACGACCGTGTCACGGAGTGGGAGCACAGGGAGTGTGAAGCGCTCAGCCATGGGGGCTTCCTCGTCCTTTTCCTCCGTACCGCTCGGGTCAGAGGTTGGCGGGTTCTCAGACAGATGTCGACTCCGACGTATTAGAGGCCGCCGGAGCGTCCCCACGTGTGCACGATGCTTGCCAGGAATATGGCCCGAAAACGCGCCGAGAACGCAGGGGAGTTCTGCCAATCTGACGTGGCCGAGCCGCAACTTGTGCCACTTTTTCCCCACGGCGCGGGCGGTTAGGTTGGCACCTCCTGTTCACCAGCGCCACCGCGGCGGACTCGAACATGCACGATCCTCTAGCGGGTATCACATGGTTTCGGGGTTCGTCGGTCCGGATTCGGCGAGCCGGGATCGAGGTGCATGTCGATCCCTCTGGGATCGAGGAAGCGTCGGAAGCCGACTTCATCCTCCTGACACACCCCCATTTCGACAACTTCTCCGAAGAGGACATCGCTCGGGTCCGTGGAGACCGCACGGTACTGATCGCGCCCGCCTCGATGAAGAAGCAACTCGAAGACGCAGACCACCTCATGCGACCGGGTGACATGCTTCACCTCGACGGACTCGACGTCTTGGCAGTACCCGCCCACAACGTAGACAAGAAGTTCCACCCGGCTGACCAAGGGTGGTTGGGGTACGTCTTCACGGTGGGCGCGACCACCTTTTATCACGCCGGAGACACTGACTTCCTGCCATCGATGGCGGGAATCCGGTGTGACGTAGCCTTCTTGCCGGTAGACGGCCACTACACGATGAATGCGGAAGATGCCGCTAAGGCCGGCGAAGCGTGCGGGGCAGAGGTGATCGTCCCGATCCGCTGGGGTGATCCGCACGGATCCGAGGAAGACATCGACCGGCTCGCTCACACGTTTTCGAGGCGTGTCCAGGTTTTGGACCGTATACACTCGAGAACGACTTCCAAGGAAGGCTGACCATGCGGCGCCACCAACTCCCGCTAGGGACGATCGCGACAGCTGTTGCGCTGCTGTCCCTTACCCTGTCCCCACCTGTCCTCGCCCAAGCGAACTCCCAGATGACCGGACCTGTCACCAGCCCCGCAACACAATCAGGTCGGTCGACCGTGTACGCCCCCAACGGTGTCGCAGCCACGAGCCAGCCCCTAGCCACGGGAGCAGCGATCCGGATCCTCGAACAAGGAGGAAACGCCATCGATGCGGCCGTCGCGGCGGCAGCCGTGCTCAACGTTACCGAACCCCACATGACGGGCATGGGTGGCGACATGTTCGCCATCCTCTGGGATGCCGAAGAGCAGCGCTTGGTCGGACTCGACGCGAGTGGTAAATCGGGTTCCAAGGTCGACGTCGATGCGCTCCTCGCGGAGGGCGCAACGCGGGTGCCGGGCAGTGGCGCCCGTTCGGTGACGGTTCCGGGCGCCCTGTCCGGATGGTCCCTCCTTGTTGAGAGTTACGGCACGCATTCTCTCGCCGAGGTTCTCGAACCGGCGATTCGGATCGCCGAAGAGGGCTTCCCGGTCACGCCGATCATTGCTCAGGATTGGGCCGGCACGGTCGAGGGACTCCGGCGGGATCCCGGGGCGGCGGCGACCTTTCTTATCGACGGCGAGGCTCCTGAAGCCGGCGACTGGTTCAGGAATCCGGACCTGGCCGAGACCTTCCGCCGGATCGCGCGCGAGGGACCCTCCACCTTTTATGGGGGAGCGCTCGGCGCCGACTTCGTCCGCGGCTTGGATGAGTTAGGTGGATACCTCACGTTGGAAGACCTCGCGAACCACGAGCCGAGGTGGGTCGAGCCTCTCAGCGTCAACTACAAGAACTACACGCTTTACGAGCTCCCGCCGGCCGGCCAAGGGATCGCCGCCCTCCAGATGCTCAAGATGCTCGAGGATGTCGACTTCTCGACGATGCGCCACAACTCGGCCGAGTATCTGCACACACTCATCGAGGCGAAGAAGCTGGCCCACGCCGATCTGGCTCGGTATGTCGCCGACCCGGATCACATGGATGTCTCCCCCGAAGCGCTGCTCGATGAATCCTACTTGCGGCGACGAGCCGCACTGATCGATCCGACGAAGGCCGCTGACCGACCCGACCCCGGGCACCTCGTTACCGACTCGGAAACGATCTACCTAACCGTGGCCGACCGTCACGGAAACATGATCTCGTTCATCAACTCGATCTACGGATACTTCGGCTCCCGAGTCGTAGTCCCCGGCACCGGAGTCGTTCTCCAGAACCGAGGCTCCGGATTCACCCTGGATGAGGGGCACCCGAATCGTATCGCCCCCAACAAGCGCCCCTTTCACACCATCATTCCCGCCTTCGCAACCAGAGACGGAGAGCCGTGGTTGGCTTTCGGTGTCATGGGTGGCTCGATGCAACCGCAAGGACACGTACAGGTTCTCCTCAACCTCGTCGAGTACGGGATGGATCCTCAGGAGGCGATCGACGCCGCGCGCTTCCGACACTTCAGCGGGACGTCCGTGGCCATCGAGAATCTCGACCCATCCGTCGCGGCAGAGTTGGAGCGCCTTGGCCACGAGCTACGCGATCCGGTGGGTGTTGCCTTCGGGGGAGGTCAGGCCGTCTTGAAGCTCGCCCGCGGATGGGCAGCCGCCTCGGACCCACGAAAAGACGGGATGGCGGCCGGTCGCTAATGACAGATCGAGACTTCGTGATTCCCCTCGACCGGCTGCCAGAGGGATTCGCCCGACAGATCGACCACCCGCCTGAGACTCCTGCTACACCTCGAGCGGCAGCCACGATCGTGCTCTTGAGAGACGGCGCGAGCGGCCTCGAGGTCCTCCTCATGCGCCGAAACAGGAGCGCCGGCTTCGTGCCCGGGGCCTACGTATTTCCCGGAGGCCGGGTCGATGCTACGGACGCGGCGATCGACGGCACGGCACTAGCCGATGGACTCACCGAGTCATCTGCTGCCGATCGACTATCGTTGCACGACGCGGATCCGCCCGCGATCGCGTACTACATGGCGGCGCTCAGAGAGTCTTTCGAAGAGACCGGCCTCCTTGTCGCCCGTTCGAACACGGGGGTACACCCCCCCACCGCGGCGGAAGACTCGTCCGTAGACGAGCTGCGACGCAGGCTCATGGACGACGAGGTCACCTTCGCCGAGGTCCTCGAGTCGTCGCGGCTTCGGATCGATGGTGGGGCCATTGAGTACATCGCCCATTGGATTACGCCGAAGCCCGAGCCGCGCCGGTACGACACACGATTCTTCGCGGCCAAAGTCCCCGCCGGTTCGACGCCCATCGTCGACCCGCGCGAGATGACCGATGCGATGTGGATCACCCCGTCAGCAGCACTCGACCGCCTCGACGCCGGTCGGCTGCCCATGGTTTTTCCAACCATCAAGACGATCGAACAGCTCACAGCGTTCTCCGGGGCCGACGAAGCACTGGCTCACTTCGCGGCGTCCAGGGTGCGCACGATCCTACCAACGCTAGTCATGACTCCGACCGGTGTCGGTCTCGATCTCGGGGACGACGACTAAGGTTTCTCTTGCTGTACCGGCCGTGGCGTTGAGTGTTGGCGTAGCGGAACCGTCCCTATGCATTGGGGCGAATGCACTCCTTCCACACGCCCTGCGATGAAGCGAGAGAAAGTCCACCCAGTCCTTGTCATCGCTCTCCTCATAGGTGTGGGTCCCTCCCTATTGGAGGCCCAGAACCGAGCTCCTCTGGAGGTTCTGTACGGCTTCACCTTGATCGACGGTCGTGGCGGTCCTCCAATCCCAGACGCTGCCATCGCCGTCCGCGGAAACGAGATCCTTACGATCTCGACCCGGCTCGAGCTCCTTTCAGGACCCAACGCGCCGATGGACGCGATCGTCACCAACCTTGGTGGCGGGTACGTCATTCCCGGACTCATCGACTCACACGTACACCTCGCTACCGTACCGAACCGAGATGCCGCTGAGAACGCGCTACGCCGAATGCTCTTCTCCGGGATCACCGCGGTGCGCGACATGGCCGGCGACGGAAGGGCGCTCGCCTCGCTTGCCCGAGATTCTCGCCTCGGTCAGATCGCCGCTCCGGATGTCTACTTCTCGGCATTGATGTCGGGGCCCTCGTTCCTCGATGACCCCAGGCCGCAATCCTCTGCGGCCGGCGAGGTGGCGGGCGAAGTCTCTTGGATGCAGGCGATCACTCCGGAGACCGATCTGGTGCGCGCTGTGGCACGAGCGAAGGGCACCTACGCGACGGGCGTGAAGATCTACGCCAACCTCGAACCCGCCGAGGTCGCCGCGATCACAAGCGAAGCGCACGCGCAGGATCTCCAGGTGTGGGCACACAGCATGGTCTTTCCGACGCGTCCGATGGACGTGGTGAACGCCGGGGTCGACGTCATCTCACACGCGTGCCGTCTCGCGTGGGAAGGCATGGCCGATGCGCCGACTGAGTATCACCACGACGAAGTCCCGGCCTACGGCAACTTCACGGCCGATTCACCGATCTTCACCCAGCTGTTCGAAGCGATGCGCCGCGAGGGCACGATGCTCGACGCCACACTCGCAATGTACTCGCAGGATCGGCCTAACCCGGTAACGGACCATTGTGACACGGGATTCGCCCGATCGTTGGTTGCGCGGGCGCACAGAGAAGGAATCCCGATTGTCGCGGGGACAGACTTCAACACCCCCGCTGACGACCCGTACCCGGCCCTCGTCATCGAGCTCGAGGAGCTCGTAGACCACGCGGGGATGAGCCCCGCCGCGGCCCTCGCTTCGGCTACGTCTGTCGCGGCACGGGCGATCGGAATCGAGGAAACCCACGGCTCCCTCGGGCACGGGCGGCCCGTGACCTTCGTCCTCCTCCAAGATGATCCACTCGCGGACATCTCCAATCTCCGCACCGTTCGCGCGGTATGGAAGAACGGAGAGCGGTTCGATCGATCGGTGTATCGGCCGAGGACCGTAGCGCAGGACGTCGAAGTCACCGCAGTCGGGCCACAGAGTCCCGAGCAGACCATTGATCAATGGTTGTCGGCGTGGCGGCGGTACGACTCAGCTCTTCTATCGAACGCGCTCTCGCGCGCCGGCTCGCTTACCTATCTCGCTCACGATAGAGAGGGTCCCCTCGAAGGCTTCGCAGCCGTCGAAGCCTACTACGCAGGGTTGGGCTTTCGGGTCGGTGGACGCCCCTCGGAAGGAGAACTCTGGCTCGAGAACACGGTGTTCTCAGATCAGGGAGACGACGTGGTAGCGGTCAGCGGAGTATGGAGATTCGGGAACCGCGTGACGCAGGAAGGGGAGGCTCGAGGGCCGATCACGCTCATCATCCGACGGGAGCCGGCCGGGTACCGAATCTCGCACGTGAACATGGCGAACTACCCTCGCTGAGGCAGAGTTCGGGCGCGCCGACTGCTACTATCTCACCATGAATGCGCGTCTTCGACAGAGATCTGCCTGGCTAACCCTACTCTTCCCGATTCTCGGAGTGGGTTGCA
The DNA here is from genome assembly GCA_965223235.1 of Longimicrobiales bacterium. GTDB lineage: Bacteria > Gemmatimonadota > Gemmatimonadetes > Longimicrobiales > Gaopeijiaceae > UBA2589. The sequence continues at coordinate 138,240 of CBDCVV010000004.1, read as the reverse complement.
TCGCCCCCTCCGCCGAAGAGGAGGCGAGGCAGGCTGAGCTCCTAGTCCGAACGCTCTTCGAAGCTCGTGCAAGCGGAGATGCGTTCATGGCAGAGAGCCTCTTTTGGCCCGAGGCCACCTTCGACGACTTTGCCAACCAACACACGTACCAGGGCGTGACCGAGATCATCAGCTATCTGACTTCTACCCACGATTGGGCGGACGACGTCTTCTGGAATGTCGGTCAGGTGCACGGTACGACGGACGGAGCCGTCGTAGAGTGGGTCTTCTCCGCAGTGCAAGCACGACCGATGTCGGGTCAGGTCACCGTCGGTACCGGAAGAGAGGTAGTGACGAACGGGGTCACGATCCTAGAACTCCGAGGCGACCGAATCATCCGGGGCGCCGACTACTTGGACGCGCTGCCGTTGATGCTCCAACTCGGTGGACGAATGGAGCTACCTGGCGGCACCACACTCGAGCAAGATGGCCAAGTCGGACGTTAACGAGCCTGCTGAGTCTCCGACGTTGAAGCAGGTAGCTACCGAGGCGCGTCGATGGCTCATCCTCGGCTCCGGCGGGTCGGGAAAGTCGACGCTCGCACGAAAGATGTCCGCCACGCTCGACCTCCCCCTCATCCACCTCGACCAGGAGTATTGGGGGCCCGACTGGACCCCGACTCCCCCCGAGGCCTGGACCGCTGAAACGACCCGGCTCGCTGCGCAGGACGCCTGGGTCATGGACGGGAACTATTCGGGCACGCTAGCAACCCGAATTCCTCGAGCACAAGCTGTCGTCCTACTCGATGTCCACCCGCTCAAGTGTTGTTGGCGGATCGTGAAACGCCGCTACGATCGCGCTCCACGATCCGACATCCCGCCCGACTGCTCAGATCGGCTCACGCTCGAGTTCATGTACTGGGTGCTCACCTACCGTCGGCGTTCGCTCCCCCGTGTACTCGCCAGACTCGGCGAGTACCCGAACCTGCCATGTTGGACTCTGCACACGAACCGAGACGTGGTCGCCTTTACAGAGCGGCTTCGGGACGCGGTGTAGTGAGGCGTCACATCTGACGATACGCGGGGCCACTCCCACCTTCGCGAGGAGTCCATCGGGGTCCGAGCACGTCGGTAGCTTTGCAGTCCACGCAGTTGGGTGCATTCACGACGAGCTTGTCGCCGTCTCGCTCGTAGACGCCGGCCGGACAGAGGTGGACGTACATCTCGGCGGCCTCGGCCGAAACGTCCTCACCAACAATGAGGTGGGACGGGATGTCGTCCCGGGTCTGGTTCCCAGATTTATAAACCGCGTCGACCTTCGAGAAGGTCAGCTTCCCATCGGGCACGACCTTCTTCGGCTCGGCCCCGAGCTGCTTCGTCTCAGCGGCGTCCTCCTCGATCGAGATCTTCCCCCCCGGAAACGCCCCCCGGGTCAGGGTCATCAAACCGGCTTTGAGTCCCCCGAGGAAGAACCCGTCTTTGAAGGCGAGACGCATGTTACGCCGCGCCTTGAGGTCTCTCATGATCACGCTGTCATCGACGGCCCTCGTGTAGCCTGCCAGCGCGCTCTCCGATACGTCGTCCGCCTTGAGTGCTTCGAATATCTGGCGAGCCGCCAAGATTCCCGAGTGCATCGCGTAGTGGATCCCCTTCAGTGACGATACCTCGACGTACCCGGCAGCGTCGCCCACGACGATGACTCCGTTTCCGTGCCGACGATCCGGGACAGAATAGAAGCCGCCTTCCGGGATCGTCTTCGCTCCCCACTCGATCATCTCCCCGCCCTCGAGATAGTCGCGGAAGAGCGGGTGCAGCTTCATCCGCTGGAGCGCATCGTGCACATCGAAGCGACCATTCGCGTAGTCGAGCCCGACCACCAGCCCGATCGCGACCGTGTTATCGGACATCGGGTACATGAAGCTCCCCCCGAAAGCATCGGTGGGTAGCGGCCAAGCCATCGTATGGATCACTCGATCGAGCGGCTTCTTGACCTCCCAGATCTCCTTCACGCCTAGGGCATAGATGGGAGGGTTCTGCGCCGTGATCCCCTGCCACTCCTGCCACGCCAGACTCAGCGGACCCCTGCTTCCTTCCGAAAGCACGGTGACCCGTGAAGTCAGATCCATCGCCGGCATCGCGTCGCCGCCCGTGGGCTCGCCGTCGCGGCCGAGTCCCGACGGGGTCGTGCGCACCCCGATCACGTCTTGATCGCTTACAAGAAGCGAATCGACCGGGAAGCCGGGAAATACGTTGACCCCCGCTTCTTCGGCACGCTCTCCGAGCCAGCGAACCATTTCGGAAATCGACCCAACCCAGTTCCCGTGATTCCGCATTGTCGGGGGGGTGGGGATGCGATAAGAGCCCGACTCGGTCAGGACGTATACGGCCTCCTTTCCAACGGGGGAGCGAAAGGGGAAGTCTTCCACAGCCATCTCTGGGAAGAGCTCCTTGAAGCCGCTCGGATTCACGACAGCACCTGACAGGTTGTGCTCGCCGAGTTGTCCCGCCTTCTCCAAGACGGCGATCTCGATCTCTCCGAGAGCGCCCCCCGCCTCATTGTCGGCTTTGACTAGGCGTGCGAGCTCGATCGCGCCCGCTAGACCGGCAGGCCCTCCTCCGACAAAGGTGACATCCATTGGGATGGCTTCATCGTCGGGTGAGTCCTCGACGATGAATCGATCGCGAGGCAGCGGCGGCTGGTCATCGAGAGCTCGGACTGAAGCTCGTAGTACCTTGGCGCCCTCGGCCATTGAATGACTCCGTGCACGGGGATGTGAGGGATCCGCGCCGACAGGCACGGGTATCGAATCGCCTTGAAAGATCGCGAAGTCGCCGACCGACCTCTACCCTTCGGCCTCGCCGACGGCGAGAACTGACTCAGGGAGACCAAGCATGGGCCATGACCACCCCACGACACTCGGACAGCTCAAGACGAGCGGGTACGTCCAGCGCTCGGTCAAGGAGGAGCTGAGAGCCAACCTCGTCCGCAAGCTGCGGGCCGGAGAAGAGCTCTTCCCCGGTGTACAAGGGTACGAAGACACGGTTGTCCCCCAGATCGTCAACGCGCTTCTCGCCCGCCACGACTTCATCCTCTTAGGACTTCGGGGTCAGGCGAAGAGTCGCATCCTTCGACAGCTCGCCTCGCTACTCGACGAGCAGATACCGATCATCGCGGGCAGCGAAGTGAACGATGATCCACTCGGGCCGATCTCGAAGTATGGGAAGCAGGTCATTGCCGAACACGGTGACGCGACTCCTATCGAATGGATCGGAAGAGAGGCTCGCTACGTCGAAAAGCTGGCCACACCCGACGTCACAATCGCGGACATGATCGGTGATGTGGATCCCATCAAGGCCGCCCGTGGCGGACACATTCTGGCCGACGAGCTCACGATTCACTACGGGCTCCTCCCACGGGCGAATCGAGGCATTTTCGCGATTAATGAACTGCCCGACCTCTCAGGCAAGATCCAGGTCGGTCTATTCAACGTCCTGCAGGAAGGTGACGTGCAGGTTAAGGGCTATCCGATCCGACTCGTCCTCGACCTGATCATGGTCTTCACCGCGAATCCGGAGGATTACACGGCGCGCGGCAAGATCATCACGCCGCTGAAGGACCGCATTGGGGCCGAGATCCGAACGCACTACCCGCAAGATCTGGATATCGGAATCGACATCACGAGAGACGAGGCGTGGATCACCCGGCCCGACGCGAACGTCGAGGTGCCCGACTTCGTAGTGGAGGCCGTAGAGCGCATCTCATTCATAGCGAGAGACGACAAGCGCATTGATCAGCGTTCCGGCGTCAGCCAACGCATGTCGATATCGGTGATGGAGACAGTCATCTCCAATGCGGAGCGAAGGGCTCTGAGACACGGCGAGAGTGCGTCTGTCCCCAGGATCGCCGACCTCTACGCCTCCCTTCCCGCGATGACGGGGAAGATGGAGCTCGAGTACGAAGGCGAACTACATGGAGGCGACCGGATCGCGCGTGAACTGATTCAGCGGAGCTGCTCGCAGACGTTCGACGTCCGGGCCGCCGGGGCCGACGTAGACGACATCGTCGAGTACTTCGAAACCGGCGGAGCGCTCCAAGTCGGCGAGGACGCCGCATCCGCGGCGTGTGTCCAAGGATTCAGTACCGTGCCGGGGTTACTCGAACTCGTGAAGATGGTCGGACTCGCGCCCGACGTGGCCAGCGACGGACATCGCGCGGCAGCGTGCGAGCTCGTACTCGAGGCTCTCGTCGCTCAGCGGAGAATCAGCCGTAGCAACGCTGGCTATGTGCGAGCGCCCCACCGAAGCCAGCACCCTGGTTCAGGGCATCAAGGGTTCGATCCGTTGGGCGGCCTAGAACTCTAGGCCGCGGAGCGGCGCCCTACGGCGAGAGCTCTCTGAAGGTCCTGCCAAAGATCCTCCACGGACTCTAAGCCAACCGACACCCTAATGAGGTCGTCTGGGATACCGGCGCTCGCTCGGTCCGCATCCGGCACCACTCTGTGCGTGAGTTGGGCCGGAATCTGAACGAGGCTATCGACCGACCCGAGTGAGACCGCCGGAGTTATCAGTTCGAGAGAGGCAACGAGAGACTCAGCCATGCGCGACCCCCCTCTCACTCGAAAGGAGAGGACCGAGCCCGCCCCAGCTTGTTGCGTTGCGAGAAGTCGATCCTCGAGTGGGTTGCCATTGAGGCCGGGGTAGAGCACCTCGACAACACCTGGATGCGCTTTCAAACGTCGCGCGATCTCACCTGCACGCTCTTGTTGTGCACGCACGCGGACCGGAAGAGTCTGCAGACCGCGATGGAGCAGGTACCCCGCCATAGGGTGGAGCACTCCCCCGGTCACGATCCGTACCTTCCGGAGCGACCGTGCGAAGCACTCCTCGGACGCGACCGCCCCTCCCATGACATCGCCGTGGCCACCCAAGAACTTCGTAGCGCTGTGGACTACGAGGTCCGCTCCCAAGCGGTACGGTTGCTGAAGCACCGGAGTCGCGAAGGTGGAATCGACTGCGACCGGAACCCGCCGCCCCACCCGACTGGAGCCACGCCGAGCCGCGTCGGCGACGGCGCGAATGTCCACCATAGTCAGCGTCGGGTTAGCGGGAGTTTCCAAGAGTACGAGTCCAGTCTCCGGCTTGATCGCCATCTCGACTTCCTCGGGGCTCACCCACTCGACGACGGACCCCAGCAGCCCCGAAGAGAGCAAGTGATCCGTACCTCCATAAACGGGGCGCACTGCGACGACATGCGGAGTGGGGCGGTCGTCCGAAGAAGCGACGGAGAGTAAGACGGCAGCCATCGCGGCCATCCCCGACGAGAACGCGACGGCGTCCGTCGTACCCTCTAAGTGAGCCAGAGCCCTCTCGAAGCCGGCGACGGTCGGGTTGTGGAGCCGACCATACACGGAGTTGTCGGCTGACGATTCCCCGTCGATCCAACGGTCCATCGACGCTGTGACAACGTCTGCCCTCTTGTACCCGTAGGTGGTCGAGAGATCGATTGCTGGAACGTGGGCGGGTGCTGCTTCCGAGTGCGGAAAGACGCGAGCCGATCGAACGGCAATGGTATCGAGCTCCATGAGAAGATCCTCTGCTGTGGGGTCGACCAGAGGTTCTACGATCGTATAATAATTGGCCTAGATACCACTGCAACGCATATAATTCGGTTCATGGACGAATGGACGAACCTTGACCGAATCGATCGCGAGATTCTGACCCTTCTTGCGAATGATGCACGGCTTACGAATAAGCGGCTCGCGACGACAGTCGGGCTCTCCCAGTCGGCATGTCTCGAGAGGGTTCGGCGCCTCGAGAGCCGGGGAGCACTTCTGGGATTCCACGCCGAAGTCGCGCCCGGCGCACTGGGAGTCGGGGTTCAGGCGGTAGTATCGATTCAGCTCAAACGACACTCGCGGGCGGCCGTCGCGCGAGTCGAGAAGCAAGTGTTGGATATGGACGAAGTCACGTCGATCGTTCACCTCACCGGAGCGACGGACTTTCTGGTACATATCGGCGCGAGAGATATGGAGCACCTTCGTGACTTCACGCTGGACGCGATTACGAGTCTCCCGGACGTCTCGAGAATCGAAACGTCGATCGTCTTCCGGGCCCTTCGGAAGCCCTCGCGACCATCACTGAGCGCTCCTTAGCAGTGCGGTCGCCCTACTTCCCACCGTCCACGGGTAGTACGACCCCCGAGATCCAACTGGCCCCTTCAGAGGCCAGAAAGAGGACTGCGTGAGCGATGTCCGAAGGCTCGCCTAGCCGTCGGAGCGCAATCTCGCGCACCAAATCTTCCTGCCCGTCTCTCCCGAGCGCCTCCCATTGGCGCATGGTCGTCTCGTTCGAGAGGACGAAGCCGGGCGCGACGTTGTTCACCGTCACGCCGAACGGGCCGAGCTCATGGGCGAGTTGGCGAGTGAGCCCGATCTGACCTGCTTTCGCAGCCGCGTACGCTTGGATGCCAGTCTTGCTGACCCCTAACCCAGCGCCGCTCGAGATGTTGATGATCCGACCCGAGCGCTGCTCTTTCATGACGGGCGCTACGGCTTGTGCGGTCCAGAAGGCGGCCGTCTGGTTCACTGCCACTACGGCTTCCCACTCCAGGATCGCTACTTCTTCGAGGGGGCGACCCGTTTGGCCGAGCACGCCGCCCGCGTTGTTCACCAAGACATCGATCCGGCCGGTGGCCGCACGCGCCGCCTGAACCCAAGCATCGACGGCGAAGCGGTCCGTCACATCGACCACCGACCCCATGCACCTATCGCCCACGATTCCGACAGTCTCGGCAAGCTCCGACTCCACCACATCGCAAACGAAGACGTCCGCGCCGCGCACACCGAAGGCACCAGCGATCGCCCGCCCGAAGCCGTGGGCCGCGCCGGTCACCAGCACGGTCTTTCCAGCGAAGTCTTGATTCACGAATCCCATCCGTGCTCGAGCAGGTCGCGTGTCTCGTCGACAGCGATTTCCCAGAGAGCTTGCACTACTTCCGGGGGGCGCTCGTACCAACCCCCGAAACTTCCGTCCCCGAGTACTTCCTTGATCTGACTGAGCGACACGTCGTCTCGTCCGCCCAGGTCGACGGGGTCCTTGTGTCGATCCGGTAGCGTCACCCCAGGCACCCGGGTTCGCGGAAAGGTCTCCATCCACGAAGCGTGCGATGCATCCGGGTCGACCGAGTCCACGTACTTCCGCACTCGCGGGGCCCGCCACCAGTCGTGCCAGATGAGCTGAACGCCATCCTTCCTGGCAGCCCAGCCCTCGACGGCGGGTCTGGCCGGCGAGTTCCCGCCGTGTCCGTTCACTACCAGGATTCGTCGGAAGCCATGGCGTCGCACGCTTCCCAAGATCTCGAGCAAGACTCGGTCATAGGTGTTCGGCGAGATGGTTACCGTGCCGGGATACGCCATGAAGTACGGAGTGATTCCGTACGGTAGCACGGGGTATACCGGCACCCCCAACGGCTCTGCCGCCTCTTCCGCGACTCCACCCGACAGAATCGTGTCGGTCCCGAGGCTGATATACGCGTGCTGCTCGGTACTCCCGAGGGGCAACACACAGCGGTCGTCGGATCGCAGATACTCCTCGACCTCACTCCAAACCATCTGATCAATTCTCATTGCACCGTAGCCCGGGCTTCGCGGAGACAAGCCAACACCTTCTGTTGTGCCACGGGGATCGCCGTGGCAGCGTCGCCATCGAGGTGGATCCACTTTCGCTCGGACCCGACCGATTCAGTTGGTCCACCTACCTCGAGAGCCACCGGTACATACGTCGCGTCAATATGGGAGAACCGGTGGCGTACGGTCGGCAGTGGGTGCGGATCGCCCCGTCGCCCGAGACCGATCGACTCCGCCAGCGTCGTGATCCACGCATCGGCGGTTCTGTCCGAGTCTACATCTCGGGCCTCGGGGAGAGCCCACAATCCACCAAGCAGACCATCCGAGGGTCGCCGTTCGACGAGGACCTCTCCTTCGTGATACAGCACGGCAAGCCTGTACTGCTCTGCCCGAGGCGGGGCGCGCTTGGCAGGCTCCGGGCGACTCTCGACGCTCCCGGCTCCCAAGGCACGGCACCACACAGCGACCGGACAGCGATCGCACCTCGGCTTCTTGGGAGCGCAAAGCGTGGCGCCGAGCTCCATGAGGGCTTGGTTCCAGTCACCCGGCCGACGCTCGTCCACCAAGGCTTGGGCATGGGACTCCAGCCAAGCCGGGGTCGGTCGCGGTTCATCATACAGTCGCGCCAGCACGCGTCGCACGTTCCCGTCCACCGCCGGGACAGCCTCACCAAAGGCGATGCTCGCGATTGCGCCAGAGGTGTATGCGCCAACACCCGGTAGGGTTCGAAGCCCTTCTCGATCCTGCGGCAGTTCGCCGTCCCACTTCTCTCTTACCGTGAGAGCGGCGCGCCTGAGGTTGCGTGCTCTGCGGTAGTACCCGAGGCCTTCCCAAGCCTTCAAGACTGCGTCCTCGTCTGCGAGCGCCAAACTCTCCAGAGTCGGGAACTGCACGACCCACCGCTCGTAAAACGGTTTCACCGTATCCACTCGCGTTTGCTGAAGCATCACTTCCGATACGAGAATGCGGTACGGATCCGACTCGGAACGCCACGGCATTTCCCGTGCGTTCCGATCGTAGTACTCCAGAAGCGCGGCTCGGAACTTTCGTGTGGTGTCCGCCGAGTCGGTTGGAGCGTTCATACCGACAAGGTTAGCATCCCTCTATGCGGTTCACGACCTACTCCAAGTACAAAGGGCGGTGGCTCGACGCCTTGAACCTCGAGTCCCTGCTCGAGCACCTCTCCGACTTTCTCATGGACGGGGGCTTCGCAGGTGGCCCTCACTACCACCCCTACTGGGGATGGTCGGGCGACGAGGACGTCAACTCGACAGACGCACTGAAGCACGCGCTCTTGAAGGCGCTCCTCGATAGCGGACAAATCACCCCGGAGATGATCGAAGAGCTACGGGGCGAGGGCGAGGGCGACGAGGACGTGCGCCAACAGATCGCCAATCTGCTGGACGACCTCGTGCAGCGGATGGTCGAGGAGGGCTTCATCGACCTCGAATCTGGGAGCCCTCAGATCCCGGGTGCCACGTACGACGTGACGGGACAGGGCAACATCGACGAGGCGAAGCAAGCCGCCCAGCAGGTGAATTTCAATTTGACGCAGAAGGGCATGGACTTCCTAGGATACCGTGCCCTGAAGGGATTGCTGGGAGCTCTCGGAAAGTCGAGCGCAGGTTCACACGATACGCCTCACCTCTCCACCGGGATCGAAGCCGAGGCGGCTTCTCGACCCTATCAATTCGGGGACACGCTCAACCTCGACATCCCCGCCACGCTCAAGAATGCGATTGAGCGAGAGGGACTGACTGTTCCTCTCGCCCTCGAGTACGGCGATCTGATGGTCCACCAATCCGAGTACCGGTCGACGTGCGCGACCGTACTCCTGCTGGACATAAGCCATTCGATGGTGCTGTACGGAGAAGATCGATTTGCTCCGGCCAAGCAGGTCGCCTTGGCCATGTCCCACATGATTCGCACGCAGTTCCCAGGCGATTCACTCAGAGTCGTCACCTTCGGAGATCGAGCCGAAGAGATCCCGCTCTCGCAACTCGCGAAGGCGCAGGTCGGCCCCTTCCACACGAATACGGCCGAGGGTCTCGAGATTGCGCGGCGCATCCTGAATAGCCAGAAGAAGGACATGCGCCAGATCGTGATGATCACCGATGGGAAGCCGAGCGCGATGACACTCCCCGACGGCCGGGTCTACACGAATTCGGGCGGCCTCGACCCGATGATTCTGAAGCGGACCTTCCAGGAGGTCGCGGCATGCCGGAAGAGCGGTATCCTGATTAACACATTCATGCTCGCGAACGACCCGTCTCTGGTGCAATTCGTCCAAAAGGTTTCGGAGATCGCGCGGGGTAAGGCGTACTTCACCAGCACGATGACGCTCGGCCAGTACATCATGATGGACTTCTTACGGAACAAGAGGCGGAGGGCGGGATGATGTGGATGAAGAAATGGGGAGTCCGGACATTGGGTGGGCTTGCAGTCGTCTCGTCGATGGCCGCGTGCGCGACGCCCGAGGAGAACACCGAGCCTACGGGAGAGACCGGCCCCGCCGCTCGACCGAGCTTCGAGATCCGACTGGACAGTGAATCGAGTGACCTAAACGACTTCACCTCTAGTGGAGGATGACGACGGCTTTCGTGTCCGGACGGGTCCGGCCGGAATAGCGTGGCGCCCCGACGATCGCGTAGTCGGGGGTGACGTTCACGCTCAAGCGACGTTCACCCAGTTCGACGCTCCCGAAGGGTATCGAGAGGCCTTCGGCGTCTTCGTCGGCGGTAGCGACCTCACTGGGCCGGATCGCGAGTACACCTACCTCCTCGTCCGCACGACCGGAGACTACCTGATCAAGCGTCGGGTCGGAGACACCACGGAGACCATTGTGGATTGGACTCCGCACCCCGCCGTGCAGGTGGTGAACGAAGAAGGAGACCGCCCGATCAACACACTCGGCATCGATGTCTTTGGAGGTGACGTTCACTTCGTCGTGAATGGCGATGTCGTACATCGAGAGGTCGCTTCTCGGGTGCGCCCATACGGTACGGCCGGCGTCCGAGTGAATCACCGCCTCGATGTCCGTGTCGATCGCTGGATCGTCCAGAGGGCTTCGACTACGTCGTAGCCGCCGCTCGAGCGCGTTCCAGAAGTGGGAGCGCCTGACGCCGGGCCATGATCTCGAGGAAGAGCGCCTCGGCGACCAGCCCGACCACCGCCAGGGTAACACCCAGGCGGGCGCCGTTCTCCCCCATCGGACCCAGAAGGAGCGGGGCTGCACACAGGATCACGAAGACTCGTAGGACGGAGCCTCGTCCCACGAGGCCCGTACATCCCGCGCGAACAAAGAGCCCTTGGTAGTACTGACGATGACCGTAGAGCAGCGGATAGAGGGCGGCGACCGGGAAGGCGAGTCCTGCCGGCTCCAACAGAGATGGATCGAGTCTGAAGCCGGTCCAAAGGATCGTCTCACGCACGGCAGGGATCGCGAGAACTCCGAGAAGTAGCGTGACGAATACGGCCAATCCGCCCGCATACATTCGAACGCGGGCGTGAGTCTCGCGGCACTCAACAAGGGCGAGTGAGGCGTGCTGGAGCTGCCCGACCGGAGCCGCGAGAAACCATGCAACCGCCTCGACGACCGTGAACGCCGCGATCGAACAGTCTGGCTCCGGGGTGCGCGCCAACACCGAGTTGATAATGAGAGGTGTACTCCACCACAGCATCACATTCAGCATCAGCGGTGTGGAGAACGACAGCAGGCGGTCTTCACCCTCCGACTCGACCTCGGATACTTCCGGCACCGCAGGGGTCGGAGCCTTGGCGAAGGAGACGAAGATCGCCTCCGCCGCCAATCCCGCCGTGAATGCCACACCCCCGAGCCAAGCACCCACCGGCGTGGTCGTCATCGCGAAGGCAATCACTGCGAGCGTCCCCGTCCGAAGCCCGGTAGCCCAGGCGATGGGGTTGGTCCGATGACCGGCAACCAGACGGCCCTGGTGGTACGCTCGAAGGCCGGTCAGTAGAGGAACCGGCCAAAGGGCGGTCATGGCCGAGACCGCCTCGTCCAAGATCGCTCCTTCCACACCGACGATGGTTCGTAGAAGCCAGACGCCGAGGGGCGAGAACGCCACCAACGCGGCAAATAGACTCAGCGCCGCCCCCAAGCCCGCGGTGAAGGTCCTCACAGGGGCGATGCTCGACGCACGAAGGAGTCTTTGTGCCGTGATTTGTTGCACGACCAAGAGCGGTGCGTAGATCACGCCGATGAGAGCGAACGCCACCCCGTACCCAGCGAGGGCCGTAGCCGGGTCGGAGGTGCGGGCGAGGGCAGCCGCGAGTAGCGGATTCGTCGCGGTAAGGAGGTAACTCGTAGCGATGAGCGGGAGATAGAACCGCACGAACTGACCGGGCGCTACGAGCCTCTGCGCCATGTCAGTCAACGTCTTCCTCCCAATTCATGTCGGCTTTGATTCTTTCCAACTCCGCTGACGCCCAATCGCCCACTAGCCCGCCCTGTTGTTCATTTTCCATTCGGGCCAAGAACGGCAACGCCCGGTCCGGCGTTTCCAAGCCGTGCTCGAGAAGCTCGACGAGCTCTCTACACAACGCGAGCCGCCGCGCGTCCGTAAGTGACGTCTCTACGATTGCTCGCTTGAACCATTGAACCGAAGACGCCGGGTCTCCGATCCGATCCCGCGCGAGGCGTGCGATCTTCAGATACGGGCCAGGATCGGATGGGTTCGCCTCGACCGCTTCTTCGAAAAGCTCGATCGCGCGTCCGAACTCGCCCCGAACCGCATGAGACTCAGCCAGCGAGTAGTCCGCGCGCGTAGGGGTGCTGCGGCCACTAGGCGCATAGAGAGTCGACCCCGCACGACCTGCCGCCCCCAGAAGCACCATCGGAGTTACGTAGGCCAGAATTCCCCCGAGGGTGGTGGTCACCACCAGGGTCCCTAGACCACCATCATTACGAACGTTCAAGAAGACCCCGAGGAGGAAACCCAAGAACGCCCCCACTAACGACCAGAGAACAACCCGAATGCGCACAGCCCGTTCGAAGGCGTCGATGTCGCGACGGCCGGAGATAGGTGCGTACGCTCGCCGGATAGGCGCGGGTCGATCGCGGACAGATCTACCCTCGTTATCGTGCGGGTCCGGAGGGGTCAGGCTCGTTGCTCCAACCAGAGGCGTGCGGAGGGGAATGCGTGCGGGGTTGGGTCGATTCACGCAAGTGGAAGTCCCTTAGCGCTCTCCGAGCTCCAACCGACCTCCCAGATACACGCCTCGACCGGGAGCATCGAACCCGAACACCTCTTGGTAGCCACGATTCGTCAGATTCTCACCCCGGATGGTGATCGCGAGCCCAGGGCGCCTGCCGACGGCATCGGCCACCCGGACGTCGAGCGAGAGGTCGATCAAGAAGTCGGCAGGCAACGTCACAGGGGTCGCGGGGAAAGTTGCGAAGTCACGATCCTCTCTCTCGCCAACGAACCGAAGCGTGCCACTCATCGATACGCGCGACCCTGCTGTATACGACGACACGAAAGTGCCAGAGAAACGAGGTCGACGCAGTAGCTGTCCGCCCTCGACGAAGGTTGCTCCAACTCCCGTGTCGAAGCCCGAGTCGACGACCTCCGTCTCCAACACGGTGGCATCCGCTACGAGGCGGAGGGACCCGATCTGACCCTCCCCGGAGACTTCGAACCCAGAGGAGTTCGCCTCGGCGACGTTGAAGAAGTTGGGTCCGCCCGGCGTGGGAGGGGTGAAGGAGTACTGAATCAGATCTCGAAAGCGCTGCGAGAACCACCCCAGCGAAAGCGTGAGCGCGCCTCCCATCATGCCCTGCTCCACGCCGACTTCCCACGACCGCGCACGTTCTGGGTCGAGGTCGGGGTTCCCGATGGCGAAGCCCGTCGCGTAGTTCTCGAAGAAGGTCGGGTCCTTGATTGCCGTGCCGGCGCTCGTCCGAATCCGCGTCAGCTCGTGCGGGCGCCACGCGAGCCCGAGTTGCCAGGTCGTAGATCCGCCAAAGCGCTCGTTGTTCTCTCGCCGCACACCTGCGTCGGCGTAGATGCCGCCCTCTGAGGCAGTGAGTTGAGCGAACAGCGCGGTGTTCGACCGTCGGTCATCGCTACGACCGGTCGAAGACCCGAACTCGCTCAACGACTCGCTGAACGATCGTTGAGTCTGTAGCTCCCACTCCGCCCCGCCGACAACCCCGAGCTCCGGGGTAAGCTCCACCATGGACGTGAGTCGCGCCTCCGTACGCTCGGAGGCGTTCAAGCTGCCGAACCCGAAGAACCCTACGGTGTCTGCCGGTCCATCCGGGGCATCGTCCGTCCCGGTCTCCGTCTCGAATGAGGCGATGGATAGCGCGATGTCACCCTTGCTACCGACCCTTCGATTCACCTCGACTCCGACCAACGTCTCATCGCCGAACGTAAAGGAGTTCTCGTCGACCACATTCCCGGAACCATCCGTGGGAAAGTGAAAGCGACGATCCTGACGACGAGCGTTTAGTCGGACCGAGGTCCTGGAGTCTGGAGCCAGACGGACGGTGCCGGAAAATGACGTTGCTCGGTGGCGGTTGTTCATGGGCAGAATACCGTCGGAGTCCAAGTGACTCCCCGTCAGCCCATAAGAGACGGTCGTGGTGCCCCCATGGATCGAAGCGGTCACGTCTCGGCGACCGAAGGACCCGCCGCGCATGGCGAGGTGGCCGGCGGGGTCTCCCGAGCCACTCCGGGTTATGACATGGATCACACCCGTCATGGCATCGGACCCGTACAGGGCGCTCGCTGGTCCGCGGAGCACCTCGATGCGCTCGACGTCTTCGGTCGTGAGACCCGCGAAGTCGAACGACCCCCCAGCCTGATTGACCTGGACGCCGTCGATGAGCACCTGAACGAAGTCGGACTCACCCCCCCTACTGAAGACGCTCGTGACTCCGCCGAACGAGCCTACGCGAGCCAGGGAGAGCCCCCCGGCAAGTCGGAGTGCGCCGGCGACCGTGCGAATGCCCATCGTTCGCAGTTCGCTTCCCTCGAGCACCGTAACACGCGATGACGCAGCGTCCGACGTACGCGGGCGTGCAGCGCCGGTCACCGTGAAGCCATCAAGCTCGAAGTTCGGCCCTACCTGGGCCGATACCGGTTGCGCTCCAATGCCGAGTATCAAGAACAGGACACACGCTCTCATCCGGACTCTCCTTCTCCCTGCCCTAGCAGGGATGCACGCTTCGACACAGGCGAAGAGAGGAGGGCGCGGGTCGCCAACGGAGGTGGCGGCACACTGTTGCCCGAGTCTCCCTGCCGAAGACCTGGTTATGGGAGCGGGTGGACCAGGTCTCCTGGCTCGAGGCCGAACGACTCGCCTTCCCAGGGAAATCCCAGTGGCTTCGTTGAGTCGTCGTTCCGAGTCGTTAGCTCGGACCTCTCACAGTGGCGGGGCCGCGCCGGATTTGCACCGGCTTCCGATTGTCCCACCCGCGATGTGGGTCAATTGTGACGCCTCGGAGGGTAATCGTCAACGGGGGTGCGCATACTATGCGCATTGTGCATGGAATGGAGTCACTCTGGATCGAGATGGTCGGTCCTGTCCATCGGCGTGACTTGAGGAACCTTCCCCGAACCGTCCGACCTCGGCCACTGAGTCACCGCGACGGGCCATTCGTAGACCTCATCCAATACGTCCGACCGCAGCACCACCTCGGGAGCTCCTGCCGCTGCGACTGTCCCGCGCGACAGGAGGACCAGGTCGGCAGCGAAGCGCGCTGCCAGATTGAGATTGTGCGTGGCTGCCAGCACCGTGATCTCGTGCTCGCTACTGAGGGATCGCAGCAGTTCGAACGTCTCCATCTCGAAGCGTAGATCCAGTGCAGCGGTGGGTTCATCGAGCACGATCGTCTTCGGCGTCTGCGCCAGAGCACGGGCAATCCGAGCGCGCTGACGTTCCCCTCCAGAGAGCGTATCCATCGGCCGGTCGGCGAGGTGGCTCACCCCGGCCTGGTTGAGAGCACGAGCTACAGCCTCCCGGTCCGAAATGCCGAGACGACCGAGTGTGCCTACGTGAGGGTAGCGCCCCATCTCGACCAAGTCGCGCACTTTGATCGGGAAGGCGAGGCGCTCCGACTGCGGCACGAATGCCACCTCGCGCGCGATCTCGCGACGCCCCCATTCTGAGACAAGTCGGCCTTCGTATTCGCACCGTCCCGCCGTCGGGTCGATCTCTCCCAGCATCACGCGCAGCAGCGTTGACTTCCCGGACCCATTGGGCCCAAGAACCGCGGCAAAACGCCCGCGCTCGACCGCAACGTCCACACTCGAGAGCGCTGGGAAGCTTGCTCCCGAGTAATGCATCGTGACCCCGACCGCTCGGAGGACACTCACCACGCCGACCCCGACCGGACGAGGAGCCAAAGGAAAACGGGGACTCCGATCAGGGCGGTCACCACCCCGACCGGCAGCTCGACGGGCGCGAAGACAACTCGACTGACTGTGTCTGAGAGGACCATGAAGCTGGCCCCGGTCAGCGCCGCGGCGGGAAGGAGCCATCTGTGGTCGGTCCCGCCGACGAGCCGGAGCGCATGAGGTACGACAAGGCCGACGAAGCCGATCGCGCCTGCTCCCGCGACGCACGCTCCGACGACAAGCGAAGTCACGATGTACAAGAGGCCCTTGAAGCGACGGATGTCGACTCCGAGGTGGAAGGAACTCTGTTCGCTCACGGACAAGAGGTTCAGCGGTCGAGCAGTCAGCCCCAAGATCATGATCGCGGGCACGACGTACGCGGAGATCGCCGCGACACCCCGCCACGAGGAGCCCGAGAACGATCCCATCATCCACAGGATCGCCGCTCGAAACGTCTCAGTGTCAGTGAAGTTCACGACAAGCATGATCACGGCGTTGAAGAATGCGCCGATCACGACGCCCGCGAGCAGCAGCACTGTCGTATCCAACCCGCGACCGGCAACCGACGCCATTGCAAGGACGAGTGTCATCGCCAAGACGGCGCCAGCGAAAGCCGACATAGGCAAGGCGATGACTGACGTCGCTGTCGCTCCAAGGACGATCGCGAGGACCGCGCCCACCGAGGCTCCACTCGACACACCGAGCACGTAGGGTTCGGCCAATGGGTTCCGCAGAAGCGCCTGGAAGACGACGCCACTCACGGCCAGCCCCGCTCCGACCACAGCCGCCATGAGGACCCTGGGTGCCCGCAGTCCGAGGACGATGCGTCGAGCCTGGTCGCTCCCAGTTCCGAGGACGACTTCGAGGACCTCACTGGGGGCGAGCGCGACGGCGCCCACGGACAGACCGATCAGAGCGCACGCCAGAGTGAGTAGGGCGAGCGCGAAAATTCCTAGGTACGGTCGGGTGAGGATCACGACCCTGGCTCGAGTGTGGCGTGCTCAGGGTGCAAGATCGCCGCGAGCGTCTCTGCGGCCTCCGCGACTTTAGGACCCGGTCGGTTGAAGAGGTCGGCATCGACAAATGCGACACGGCCCGCTCGGACGGCCTCGACGTCGCGCCATCCGGCTTGGTTCCGGATCGTCTCGATCGTCACATCCGAGGACGCTCCTCGAGGCCAAATCAGCCAAGCGGGCTCACGTGCGACGATCGACTCGAAACTAACCGTGGGCCACGGGGGACTATCCGAGAAGATGTTGGTTCCACCGGCCAGCGTGAGAAGCTCGTCGAGATAGCTCCCGGATCCGACGCTCATAGGGGGGTCCGACCAGACGACGTACATGACGGGAATGGGCGGCGTTTCCGACACAGCGTTTCGCACCGCGTCCAGGCGGGTTTGGATCTCCCGAGCCAGCGCGTCGGCCGCCGCACTCCGATCCACCAACTCTCCGATACGGTCGATGGCTGAAAACAGATCATCGATCGTTTGCGTCGGAAGGGTCTCGACGGAGATCCCCACCCGTTGGAGGGCCGATGCCAACGCCGGAGCGTCACGTCCACCGGCAACGAGGACCAGCTCTGTGGCAGTCTGTACCAGGACTTCGTGGCTCGGGTCGAGCCCTCCTCCGACCGATGGCAACGCGGCAACCGCTGGATCGGTGTCGAAGTCGGTACGGGCGACCAACCGGTCGGTAGCGCCGAGCGTCGTTACGATCTCGGTAAAGGATGGTGCGAGCGTGACCATCCTGCGGGCCCGTCGCTCAGTCGGTTCAGAATCGCTCGGCGGCGCACACCCTAACAGTAGGGCCACCAGGCCGGGCACCATGCGGCGGCATCCGCCACGCGTGCGTTGCATCAGCAAGAAGCTTCGAGCTCCCCTCGTCCGGAGGAATCGACCAACGTCGTCGACACAGGTCTCCTGGCTCAGGGCCGGAACGCTCGCCTTCCCAGTTTTACCCAGTGGCTATTAGAACGTCCGTTTCGGTACGTACCGAACCCAACACAGTGGCGGGACCGCGCCGGAGTCTCACCGGCTTCCGAGATGCGTCGGCGCAGAGGTTAGGGGGCCGAGCCTAATCGGACAAGGTGCAACCGACAGTGGCCGACCACCCATCGGGCGACGGCGGGAGATGCTTACCTCGGGGTAAGCACCTCTTCTGCAGACGAAGTGCCATCCTCGGCGTCGCGCTCCGCAGACTTTCGCCGAATCCAAAGCCCCGCGCCGGCCACCATCCCTAGAGGGAGAAGGCTGAGAAAAGCGGTGGTGGCCAAGAAGGCTTGCCGGTTCTCATCGTTGGCGTCGAAGCACACGGGGCACGCCGCAGCCGACTCAGGGAAGAGCGCGACTAGGGCCACAAGAGCGGTCAAAGTGAGAGTTGCCCTCATAGGTACACCTTCCAGTAAAGCACGGGCCAAACGAGCACCACGAAGTACCAGAACGCAGATACAGTGGCGAGTTGACTTGACGTAAGGCTGCCCTTGTCCAACCGATCGAACGCCCACACGAGCGAGACCAAAGCTCCTACCGCGTGCAAAGCATGAGCACCGATGATCAAGTAGAAGAAGCCGCCGTAGGCACTGGACTGCATTGTGAGCCCTTCTGCCAACAGTGCGGTCCACTCCACGCCTTGGAGCGCTACGAAGGCCATACCGAGCACGATCGACAGCAGGAGCGGAAGACGGGCAGATGCCGCAGATCGCTTGAAAGCGAACCAAGCGAATACGAGCACGATTCCGCTGACGAGGAGCGCCGACGAGTTCAGAGCGGTCTCCGCCACCGGGAGCCGAGGCTGGCCGTATGGAGGCCACATCTGGCCCGCTTGCTGCGACCGGACAATCGCATGAGCCGAGATCAGGCCCGCGAAAAACATGACCTCCGTAAAGATGAAGACCAGCATCCCGAGGACTCCGTTCGGGATGAGAGGCTCCCGTCTTACAGGTGCCGCGTGCCCCGAGTACGTCGCGCTCTCAGCCATCGTGGTCCATCATCGGTCCATCGGTCGTGAAAAATCAGTTGGGGCGGAAGCTCATTACGTAGTCCGTCATCTGACCGAGCTGCTCTTCGTCGTAGAGCGCGCCCCAGGGAGCCATGAGCGGAGAGCCACCCACCACGGCCGCGCCGTCACGAATCACGGTCATGATCCGGTCGCGGTCACGACCCTCCCAGAAGGTCGGGTCGGTGAAGTCCGCCGGAGCAGGATCCAGTGCCACACCGGCCGCACCGTCTCCAGCGCCGCCAGCTCCGTGACACGTGGCGCAGACCATCCCGAAGGATTGGGACGGGTTGAAGCCGGCGACGACGACCGGGTCGGTCTCGCCTCCCTCTTCCCCTTCCTCACCTTCGCCGTGGTCATCCTCCAGGCCGCGCTCGACTGCAGCTTTCGCCGCAAGATTCTCCCAGTTGTTGCCCTCGTGGTTCAGCACGTCAGGCGATACACCCGCGACCATGAGCGCCATGAGGATGACCGACGTCGTGAGCAGCCACTTCATGAGCCTCTTTTCCCACCTGAGGTGCATGAAGTTGTTGATGACGAGGTTCGCCTTGACCAACGCGATCCCGAAGGCGGTAAAGAGCGTGATCGCCCGAATCCCGGTCGCCTCACCTACTTCAGGACCGGCTACACTGATCAAGAAGAGAACGAGCAGAAACAGGTAGATCTTGAAGTAGTTGACGTGGTGTCCGTCGTCGTGCCCGTGCCCGTCTTGGGCCTCTTTGTTCTCAGCCATACGCCTTACTTCGCGATGTAGAGAAGAGGGAACAGGAAGATCCAGACCACATCGACAAAGTGCCAATAGATGCCGATGATCTCGACGCGGTGGAGTTCACGCCCTCGATACGCATCGAAGGCAATGAAGCCCATGATGATGGCGCCGGCGATGACGTGAAGCGCGTGCAACCCGGCCGCGGTGTAGTAGAACGACCAGAATGTGTTGGCGGTGATCGTGTAGCCGTGAGAGATCTCGGTGTACCACTCGAACGATTTGATCACCAAGAAGGTCAGCGCCCCGCCAATCGTGAGGAGGAGCAGCTTCGCCGCCTTCTTGCCATCCCCGTGCTCGGCCGCCTGGTGCGCCAATACAGCGGTGAAGCTCGACGTCAAAAGGACGAAGGTGTTGACCGCCCCAATCCACGTCTGGGTGTGCTGAGCAGCGTCAGCCCACTCGGGGTGCCCCAACCGGTGCATGAGGTAGGCGCCTAGCAGTCCTCCGAAGATCACGACCTCGGAGGCCAGGATCCACCACACCGCCAAACGCGCGGTCGGGATCCCCGTCGCGCTGCGCGTCGTCGCTATCGGTCTCGCGTGTGCCATCAGGATGGTAGGTGTTGAGGCCAGTAATCTTCTTCGCGGTCAGGATGACCGTACTCGTACGGGCCCCGATACACGTTCGGGAGACCCTCGGGCCAGTTTCCGTGCGGCGGCGGAGATTCAGCCGACCACTCGAGAGAGTTGGCCTTCCAAGGATTCTTGCCAGCCTTCTTCCCCTTCATCCAACTGGTGATGCAGTTGTAGAAGAAGACGAGCTGGAAGGCGAGCATCACGAGGAGCGCGATCGTGGCGATCTGTCGGAGGTTGTACATCTCCGCCGACGCGAGCTCCGGGAAGTGCTGGTAGTTGTAGATCCGTCGGTGCTGGCCGCCCATCCCGAGCACGAAGAGCGGGATGAAGATGAAGTTGAACGGGATGATCGTGCCCCAGAAGTGAATCTTTCCGAGGGTCTCATTCATCATCTTCCCGAACATCTTCGGGAACCAGTACGTGAATCCACAGAACGTTCCGATAATGGCTATCGGGAAGAACGTGTAGTGGAAGTGGGCCAGGACGAAGTAGGTGTCGTGGAAGTAGATGTCCGCACCACTCGCACCGAGGAAGATCCCGGTTACGCCACCGATCAAGAACTCCGCCATGAAGGCGAGCGCCCAAAGCATGGGCGTCGTCAACCGTATGGATCCGCCGTATAACGTCGCGATAATGACAAAACACATCTCGGCAATCGGCACCGAGATCAACAGCGTCGTAATCGTGAAGACGTTCGCCATCCGCGGATCGATACCCGCGATGAACTGGTGGTGGGCCCAGACGAAGAAGCTCAGGACGCCCGTCGCGACCGCCGTGTAGAGCACCAGCTTGTAGCCGAAGATCTTCTTGCGAGCGAACGTCGAGATGACGTCGATCGTGATTCCGATCGCCGGGAGGAGCACCACATACACTTCGGGGTGCCCGAAGAACCAGAAGAGGTGCTGCCAGAGAATCGGGTCACCGCCTCGAGCCGGGTCATAGAAGCCGGTATTTAGCACCTGGTCGAAGAAGAGCATCACCGCACCCGCGATGAGCGGCCCCACCGAGAGCATGAAGAGGATGCTCGCGATGACGATCATCCAGCAAACGAGCGGAATGTCGTACGCCTTCATCCCCGGCGCTCGCGAATTCATCAACGTCACAATGAAGTTGATACCACCCAACAAGAAGGCGACGAACTCCAAGGCCACCGCAAACAACCATAACGATGAGCCTAGCGCCGTTTGACTGTACTCGGCCTCCGCAGAAAGAGGCGGGTACGCCGTCCATGCGCCACCGAAGCCCCCTCCCTGGACGAAAAGGGACGCGAGCAGAATCAGCGCACTGACTAGGAAGATCTGGTACGAGAGTCGGTTGATGCGCGGGAAGACCATATCGTCCGCGCCGATCATGAGCGGAATCAGGTAGTTCCCGAAGGCGGCGATCAGAACCGGCATCGCCACCCAGAAGATCATGATCGAGCCATGGTTCGTGACCAAGGCGTTGTACTCACCGGGCGAAACCTGCCCGAAGCCAGGCACATACATGCCCGGGAAGGCGAGCTGCATACGGAAAACGTACGCCATGTACCCGCCGATAAGCGCCATGAACATGCCCGTGAACATGTACTGCATGGCGATAATCTTGTGGTCCGTAGACCAGATGTACTTCAGGATTCCGGTCGGGCCGTGATGGTGATCATCGTGCCCGTGACCGTGCCCGGCGTGCTCGACCTCGACTGCGCTTTGAGCCATGAGTGTGGTCCTACGGTAGAGCAGATGCCGCGCTGATCCACGCCGCATGCTGGTTCGCGTCTTCGATGTGGATCCGAGCGGCCATTACGCCGTGACCGATCCCGCAGATTTCTGCGCACTGGATGTCGTACTCACCGGTCACCGTCGGCGTGAACCACCCGGTGATCGAGCGACCCGGAATGGCGTCCTGCTTGATTCGGAAGATCGGAACCGAGAAGGAGTGCAGAACGTCACGGGACTCGAGTCGGAAGTGATACGTCTTCTCGGTCTCTACGTGGAGCTCGTCCACCGTAAAGATGTCATCTGCCGTGTCGAGTTCGTTGTCGGCGCCGGGGTGCTGGAAGGTCCATGCCCATTGCTGCCCGATGACCCGTATCGTCGAGTCGGCTTCGGGGAGCTGTTGCTTCACGTTGTACCAAACACTGATGGCCCCCCACACAATGAAGACGTCGCACACCAAAACCAGGCCGTGAGGCCAGGTGATCCACTTCTTGATGTGCTTCTCTTTCCCTGTGAGGTACTGCGACTTCTGACCCGGCTTCTCGCGGAACTTCCAAATGAGCCAGAAGAAGATTCCCTCGGCTGCGATGAACCACAGACCGACAATCACCCCGATCATCAGGATCAGGTTGTCGATCTCAGCCGCGTACGTGGAGCCCTGAATGAGGTCTGGGGTCATCCGCCCATCCTCGTGCGCATGATGATGAAGAGGGCAGCGAGTCCGAAGAGGACGGCGCCGATGACCGTGATGTGGAACGTCTTCTGAGCGTCGATCAGCGCTTCATTCTCGGCATCCGGCGGCGGTGCGGGCACCGCGCCGGAGGAGTCTGTGGTTACCGCGTTGTCAGCCATGTCTCGTTACCTGAGCGTCTGCACGTATGCGATCACGTCCTGCATATCTTCTTCGCTTAGCGCGAGCGTATTCACCCGCATCTGCATGCCCCACGTGTCTTCTGGGTGTGCCCCACGCGCACCACTCTTGAAGTTCCGCATCTGGTTCAAGAGATACCAATCGTCGAGTTGAACGATCGGTGGCGCGTTCAGCTCGACAATCCCCAAGCCGTCGGTGCCGTGGCAGGCGACGCACACCTGGTACGAGTCCGCTCCGCGCCCGGCGTTCCCGTGCAGCGTGCTGGCCGGGAAGACAGGGTCCAGCGCAGCGACGTACTCAGCGACCGATGCGATATCGCCTTCGCGGTTCAGCGTCACGGCCATCGGACGCATCCGGAGTCCGGGGAGATCACTCGCGTGCAGCCCGCGGAAGCCGGCCTGGAAGCCTTCGAGCTGCGCCTCCAGGTACCACTGGGGAAGCCCGGCCACTGCGGGCGCCGCAATCTCAGGGTCTCCCTGACCGGCGGCACCGTGGCACGGTGCGCACGTCTCGAAGAGCTCTGCGCCGCGTTCCATCCCGACTGGTGGGGGGGTGGCGTCGCAGGCAGCGAAAAAGGCTGCGGCTAGGACCGTCAGTCCTGGTTTGAGCATTCGCGATCTCACCATCATGCGCCGGTAGTGAGAGGTATCGAGTCGTTGATCAGCATGATCGGAATTCCGTCGCGCACCGGGTAGAGCACATTTCCGTCTTCGCGAACAAGACCCTCATCCACTGGGTCCGAGACGGGGGTGCCGTCTCGTGTCTGTGTAGCTCCGCTCGCGATTGACGCATTGAGTGATTCCAACACTGCAGCCGTGGCGATGGTAAGAGGTTGTTTGGTCTCCGGACACACTAGAATGTCCAAGAGAGTCTGATCGACCATACTTCCACTCCATCCGCCTAACGCTGGAACAAGTGGCTTCGACGACCCTACCACTTTCACGGACCCCAGAAACACCGGTCCCTGGGAACATCCGTACACGGCGGTAAGTTACACACGTCTATGAACGAAGGGGACCCTAGAAATGGCCATTCGTGATTTTTTTCACAAGGCCCTCGTGAGCAACGGCGTTGCGCTCTCTGGCCTTTTCGGCCTCCTCATGCTCTCCGCGGGGTGTACCGACACGGAGGCCGGTGCCGCCACGGCTTCGAGTGACGCTCCCTCGACAGTGTCGGCAACAGCGTCGACGATGGGCGCCGACGAGTCGACCGCTGCCTTCCCGCCTGCAGGTTACGCATGGGTGATCCTCGGTGCCGACACGGTGCTTGCAGAGGTTGCGGCCACGGCCGAGGAAAGGGCCGAGGGCCTCATGTATCGTGACGAAGTACCGGACGGCACCGGGATGCTCTTCGTCTTCCAGGACAACATTCCTCGAGCGTTTTGGATGGCGAACACCTACGTCGCCTTGGACATCGCGTACATGGATCCGTCGTACCGAATCGTCGACATCATCGCGATGGAACCTTTGGTCACGGAGTCATACCCGAGCGCGGCACCCGCGATGTTCGCCTTAGAGGTGCGCCAGGGCTGGTTCGCGGAGCAAGGAATCGGCGTGGGCGTGCAGGCGGAGATCGTGTTCGGGGTCGCTGGCCGGTAGCGTCAGCCTCGGACCGCCGTCCGCAGTACGTCGAGCAGCACCGAGACGTCTTCCTCGTCGTTGTAGACGTTGGGTGAAAGCCTCAGTGCACTTCCACGGAGCGACGCCGAGACGTTCCGTTGGGCCAGCGACTCCTTGAGCTTCGACAGGTCGACGGAAGCAGGCATCCGCAAACCAAAGAGATGGTGGGACCGCCAGCCATCGTCTTCGACGGTGTATCCTAGGTCACCAGCCTCTCTCAAGAAGTCACCCGTCAGGGATCGACAGTACTCTTGGATGCGCTCCGGTCGCCACGACCCGAGGAGCTCGAGCGACGCTGCGGCGATGGGCGCCAAGAAGAAGTTCGAGCGCTCGGCCATGTCGTACCGCACCGCACCGGACTGGTAGTCGTCCTGGTAGTCGACGAGGTGTTGGAAGTCGGAGCTGTTCTCGCGCGCGATCCACGTCTCTTCCAACGGGACTCCGTCATCGAACCGTTCGCTGTACCACGATAGGCAGAGCGAGTACGGCCCGAGCAGCCACTTGTAAGTGGCGCAGATCAGCACGTCGGGCTGTACGTCTTCGAAGGGGAAGGGGAGTGCTCCCACCGACTGCGTGGCATCGACGACGAGGGCAGCCCCGACATCACGACAGCGCTGCCCAACCGCGACGAGGTCGAAGAGCGTCCCATCGGTCCAATGGACATGGGGAACAGAAACGATCGCCGTCTGATTGTCGATCGACTCGAGTAGCCGGTCGTTCCACAGCCTCCCGCGCTCCGAGCCTTCCCCGGGGCCCACCGCTCGGACGGTCGCCCCCGACTCGGAGGCGAGCCGCCGCCAAGCGTAGACGTTGCCCGGGAACTGTTCGGCGGTGACGACGATGTTCGAGCCCGGAGACGCCGGCAGGTTCTTCGCTGCCGTCGCGACCCCGTACGACACGCCGGGCTGGATCGCGACGCGGGCCGGCTCGGGCGCAGAGACGAGATCAGCAAAGAGCTCCCGCAATCGGTCGGTCGCCCAGAAGTCGTCCGGCGGGATGATCCGGGTCGGCATCCGCTTCTTCTTGATCGCCTCGAACCCCGCTTCTTCGGCCACACGGGGAAGCGGGCCCATGTAGGCACAGTTGAAGTAGTGGTAGTCGCGCGGAAGCTGGAACGCCTCGCGCTGGCACGTCAGCGTCGTCACCGGGCATCCTCGTCCTTCGAGCGGGCATGCTGCGCCGCGTACATGATCAACCAAAAGAACCCGACCAAGATCATGCCCAGGATCGCCAACTCCCAAAGCTCCATCGATCCACTTTCCATACCGTTAGTCGCCTCCCGACCCCGGGTCGCACGATGGATACATTCCGAGCGTCTCAACCTCGCGGACCAGCGCCTCGTATACCGTCCCGGTCGGAACCGAGTCCGCGTTCTCGGTCCAAGGACCGCATCGTTCACCGTTTCGGAACGATCCCATGTAGCGCACCGCGCCGTTCGCGTGGTAAACGGTCATCTCCCCGTGCCACTCGCCGTCTAGGAGCGTCCCTTGAATCTGTACTCTCGCCGAGTCTTCCTCGAAGCGGCGGTACACCGGACCGGTCCACGGCTCGTCGAGCGTCGGATCGACGTAGACGCTGTCGACCACGACCAGCTCGGTGAGGTCCCGCGCGGGCGTCTCACACCCGATCATGACCACTGTCGCTACCGTGACTCCGAGCAGTCGTCGGAGGAACGTCGTCGGGGCGCGACCGCTCAGGCCCAAGTCATCGCTCGGCCAGCCAACGCGCGGCGGCGGAATGGAGTGGTATCGGCGGAGTGTTCAGGCCGTCGAGGTCAATCTGACGCGCCATGTCGTGCACCTGCTCCAACGAAGCCCGATCGTTCTCGAAAATGTCGAGCACTGTGAGCACTACGTCGTCTTCGAGCGACTCCATCGCGATCACCCAATTCATAACCGCGAGCGACTGCACAACCTGGTCCACACCTGGGTACGCACCCTCAGGGATCTCCCCCGGTACGTAGTACGGGTGCTCCTCGAGCATGGCGGCCAACACGTCGTCTTCGAACGCGATCAGGCGCATATCCGCCGTCGTAGTTGCTTCGAGGACGGAGGAAGCTGGGAAGCCGACCGAGATGATCGCCGCGTCGATCGCCCCATCCCTCAGCGCGGCAGAGGACTCGGCGAAGGACAGGTACCGGGGTTCGATATCGTCGTACGACAGTCCGTGGGCATCGAGAACGTGGCGAGCGAGTTGTTCCGTCCCACTCCCAGCAGCTCCAACCGAAACACGCATTCCCGCGAAGTCCGCGACCGTCTGTGCCGGTGAAGAGGCCGGCACCAAGATGTGCGTCATATTCGCATACAGCGGTGCGATGGCCCTCAAACCCGAAATGGGATCCTCGAAGTCACCGTCTCCGGTTTGGGCTTGGTAGACCGTGGAGGCGATCGCCATGGCGACATCCATCTGCCCCGACCCCAGCCGGTTCACATTCTCGACGGAGCCTCCGGTTACTTCGGCGGTGTACTGCCGCAAGGTATCCGTAATCGAGAGCCGGCTCGCAATCGCGCCACCGAGCGGGTAGTAGATGCCACCAGTCCCTGCCGTGCCGAGCGACATGAACTCCTGGTCCACAGACGAGCCGGGCGCAGCACGAATCTCCGGTGTGACCGAGCGGGTCGCCTCTGCCAACTCAGCCCGGGGCATCAGAAGCGCGAAGCCGACCCCAACCGAAGCGGTCAGTGCAGCAGCGGCCCACGGCCGCCACGCCGGCGCCGCCTCGCCTTCGACCCGAGAGAAGACCAACGCCACTCCGAGGAAGCCAGCCAAGTCAGATAGATAGCCCGGGTAGACCAGGAGCCCGGCGGCCAGGAGTGCAACCGCCCGCTCCCAAGGATTGAGCTGCGCTCGCGCGAAACCGACACCGCACGCGGCGAGCGTCGTGACCCCCACGATCGCGGTTACGAGGGCCGCCAAGATCGCGACGGGAGACCCGACCAGGAGCAGTTCGGGGCCATAGACGAACATGAAGGGGACCACGAAGCCGGCGCCCGCCAGCATGGCGGCGAAGAGCGCGGTCTTGATGGGCGGTGAGCCGCTGATACCCGCCGCCGCGAACGCGGCCAATGAGACCGGGGGGGTGACGTTCGAGATGCACCCGAAGTAGAAGATGAAGAGGTGCGCCGAGAGTAGCGGGACGCCGAGCTCGACGAGGGCTGGTGCTCCCAACGCTGCAAGGACGACGTACGCAGCGGTCGTGGGCAGACCCATCCCCAAGACGATCGAGCCGAGGGCAGTCAACAGGAGCGCCGGGAAGAGTTGGCCTCCCGAAAGGGTGATGATCAGCTCCGACATCCTGAGCCCGATTCCCGTAAGCGACGCCACCCCCACGACGATACCAGCCGCCGCACACGCAGCAGCGACCTGCACGGCGCCTCGTCCGGCCCTCTCGATAATCGCGCGCAGCTGATCGGGGCTAGGACGGGTCGAGGGTCGCACGAGTGCGATGAGCAGCGCCGAAGCGACGCCCCAGAAGGCCGCACGCATGGGGGACCGGCCCATCCCGAGCAAGACCACGATGATTGCCAGCGGGAGGAGAAGATGCAGTCGATCGAGGATCGGCTCCGCTTCCTCGTCCCCGGCCGGCTCGATCCCCATCCGTACGGCACGGAAGTGGATCGCGGCCAGTAGCGCCCCGTAGTAAAGGACGGCTGGGATGATCGCGGCGACGGCGACTTGGAGGTACGGAATGTTCGTCCACGTCGCGAGAATGAAGGCGCCCGCACCCATGACCGGCGGCATGAGCTGCCCACCCGTACTGGCCGCGGCCTCGATCGCGCCCGCGAAGAATGGCTTGAAGCCGGCCCGCCTCATCAGGGGGATCGTGAACGTCCCCGTCGTTACCACGTTGGCGACCGCGCTCCCCGACAGTGAGCCCATGAAGGCGCTGGCAACGGCCGCGGTCTTCGCCGGTCCGCCCCTCGTGCGGCCGGCGACTTTGTTGGCCATCGCGATCAGGAGTGCCCCACCCCCGGCCGTCTCCAAGACTGCTCCAAAGAGGACGAAGAGGTACACGAAGTCCGCCGACACCCCCAGCGGGATCCCCCAGATCCCCTCAGTCGAGAGGTAGAGGTGTTCGATGAGACGGGTAGCCCCGTACCCTCGGTGCGCGAGGAAGCCGGGCAAGTATGGCCCGGCCGCCGCGTACACCAACGCCATGAGACAGACGGCGATGAGCCCCCAACCCGTGGCGCGTCTCGCCAACTCGATCACGAGAACGATCGTCAGAGCGCCCATGACCAGGTCGAGTTGGGTCGGAGAACCCGAGCGCGCCACGAGCTCCTGGTTCTCCATCACTAGGTAGGTGCAGACCAGAATCGAGAGCCCGACCAAGAACCAATTGCTGCCCGCGCGGAAGAGGTCCCACGCGGTGGCGCCCTCGGAGGATTGAGCCCGAGCCTTCTGCACGCCGACGCCCAAGAAGCCGAGCGTGGCCATAAGCGCCAGGTGAACCGGCCGCTGCACCAACGCAGTGAACGGCGAGAAACCCGCCGCGTACATGTGGAAGAGCGCGGCTCCCGCAGACGCCGCTACGATTACCGCCCCGGTGACTTTTCCGCGGGGCTGTGTCATCGGGCCGCGCCTAGACCCAGATCGCCATAACGGCCATGGCACCGACCAAGATCACGAGCAGGATCGCAAACGCGCTCCCAAAGCTCCGCCGTGGGTCGATAGTGTGTGCACCCTGAGCAATGACGGCGGTAGCCCATATCTGCGATAGGTCGAGGAGTCGAACGAGGCTCTTCGCGTACCCGTCGGGCAAGAAGCCGAGAAAGCTCCCCACGTTCAGGGTGAATTGCGGATCGCCCGTCTGAATGCGGAGCGGAACCAGCATCAGACCGATGAGAACGGGAATGAACCACGCGTGTGATACCGCCGCAAGGTACTGCTTGTAGCTGCCCTCATCCCCGAGGATGAATGCGAATATCACCGTGTACACGCCGGTGAAGAGAAAGGTGAAGATCACGGTACTCAGCAGCGTCGTGACCGGCACCACGATCCGCATGATCGAAGCGGCCCGCTCCGAGAACTCCGGAAAGTCCTGTCCCCGCTCGATCGCGACCTCCCGCTGAGCTTCCAGAAGAAGCTCGGCCGGGATGAGCGTCACAGTCAGAGCCATCCCGATCGCGCAGACGGCCAGCGCCCCCACCCACTTCGGCTCGCGAGCAAGCTGGGCCATCAACTTGCCCGGGCTCAAGAACACCGAGATCAGCCGGGCTGGAAGGGAGGGCAGCCTCTCGGGACCCTCATCCATGGTCGACTCTTCCACGACCTACATCCCTTGTAGCCGGGTTGTCTCCGAGCCTTCAATCCGTATTGGCAGCTCTTGTGGAATCATCGGAACGCTCGCGCTCCCGGTGCCGCTGAAGCGCCGCTCCGCTTCGAACATCACCCCTCGATCGGGATCCCAAAGAATGTGCCCCTCGACTTCGACTTCGCCTTCTTGGGAGACCGACACCCCTTCCATCTCCACCTCCTGGGCGCTCTCGGAGGTGCCCTCGAGACCAATGCGGAGGAGTGAACGTCCGTCCACGACGACATCTCCTTCGAGGGTGTACGTGATGACCGCGGTTTCTCTTCTCTCGCCGGGCCCTTCCTCGCCGAAGTAGCTCACGGTATCAACCCAGCTCTCTCCCGTCGCAATGCTTCGTCCCGGGAGGCCGGGGAAGAAAGTGTGGGCGAGTGTGAGCCCCGAGATCATTTGGGACGCCTCATCCGAGACATCAGGGGAACCGGTCAGAGTCGTATTACCGGTGCGGTCCATGCGGAAGGTCAGATCACCTTCCACCATCCCCTCGTCGAGGGAAATGGGAGTCCCCATCGGGTTGGAGATGGTGGCGTCCAGATCTTCCACGGTCATGACGATCCCCACCCCGTCGGCCTGATCCGTGAAGGTCACGCCGTACACGACCGTTCCTGCCTGAGTCATCTGCAGCGACTGCCCCATCATCGAAATCGAAGCCGTCGTGGAGCTTTCGCTCTCGTACGTCGCCTCGGACATCGATTCGTTCCCAAAGGCGAGAACTGGCGGACCGGGAGGCCCACCGCCACACGCCGCGAGAAGGACGCCGGCTGCCGCCAGCTGAAGGTGACGAGTCTGCATGAGTTGCACTCCGTTAAAGGCGATCGAGAAGAGTAGTGACAGATCTGAAGTTGTGCGCCCGAATCTTGGCGAAACGACACCCTTGGCCCGTCATGAGCCGGCTGATATCCTGTTGGACTCCTGAGCCCCGGACCCGGAAGGACCGAGGCACTGGAAGGACTTCATGGGCAGTGGGGAAAGATGAGCTACCGTACAAATCCCGACCGGATTCTCGACAATATCGACCGTGCGCGGAACCGCGACGCGGAGGCCGCCGGTCTTTATGTCGAGCGCCAGGCGGTTGGGCGTGAACTCGAGTCCCAGATGCCCGACCTGGATGCAACCACTACGGAGCGGGTCAAGCGAATCTTCTCGACGCTCGAGAGGGCCTACACGAAAGCCGCTCAGCGCACCGAGCTCGGCCGGCTAGCGTCACGTTTCCAGGCCGTCGGCGACATTCACCACCACCACGCTCGTGGCGACGTGAGTATCTCGATTCAGTACATCGATCACGAGCGGTACGACGATGTGGGTGTCTCGCCGTTCGAGATCAAGCCGTACGAAGTCGCAGACGCCAAGAAAGAGACCAAGACGAGCCGGGCCGACGTGAACGCGCTCAAGGTGCTCCGGAAGGAGCTTCGGGCGGGAATCCTCGCCGCGTACGGCAAGCTCGAGCCGCGGGTGCGGGACGCGATTCGCGACCGCGCCGACATGGGTGCGGTCCAGGTTCAAGTCACCGTCGACCTCAGGCCCGCCGAGTAGTCGCTCAGGGACCATCGAAGGACAAAGTCCTTCTACTCTTCCTCGACGGTGTCGGCATCGGACCGTCCGACCCGAGCGTCAATCCGTTCCTCCGCGCTCGTTTGCCGACCCTCACTTCGTTGCTGGGCGGTATCCCGACGCTCGATCGCCCGCGACTCCGGAATGGTCGAGCTCGAAGCATGCCGCTCGACGCGACGTTGGGCGTTGAAGGCTTGCCACAAAGCGGAACCGGCCAGACCACGCTCCTGACGGGCATGAACGCGGCCAGGGAGTTCGGCCGCCACTTCGGTCCATGGGTACCCGTCTCGTTGAGGCCGGCGCTCTCGGAGCGGAATGTCCTGTCACGGTGCGCAGCCGAAGGACGGAGCGCTTGCTTCGCAAACGCGTACCCGAGGGGTTGGGCCGCCGCGAGGTCGGATCGCCGCCCCGCTGCCCCACCCCTCGCGGCGCTGGGCGCCGGTCTACTCACGCGGAACGAAGTCGCGTTGCAGAACGGTTCGGCTGTCGCCAGCGAGATCACCAACGACGGGTGGAAGGTCGGGCTCGGCTTCTCTGAGCTGCCCGACATCTCCCCAGAGACGGCGGGCCAGAATCTGGCTCAGATCGCCACCGAGTACTCGCTCACTCTTTTCGCGCACTACGCCACGGACAGCGCGGGTCACAAGATGGAGCTTCCGGCCGCGGTGGCAGCGCTGGAACGGGTCGACACCTTCATGGGTGGACTCTTCTCCATGATCTCCGACGACGTCCTCGTGCTCGTCGTGAGTGATCACGGCAACATCGAGGACGTGCGCGTCGGGCATACCTACAATCCGGCACTCTGCATGGCCGTCGGGCCGAGCGCTCCGAAGCTCGAATCTGCCGAGAGCCTTCAGGACGTCGCGCCGGTCATCCTCGATCGGGTCGGTATAGTTCCGTAACACCCGCCTCGACATTCGGGCGCCCACGCCAGCGCACGAAGATCATGCATGGCTGATGCATCCAGAATGATGGGATCCATGCTCGTCCTCCACGAAGGTGTCGATCCGGAGGCGGTCCAAGCGGCGCTCGCGATACCGACACCCGCGCGGGAGCGAATCGGAGAGACGTTGGTCCGGAAGGGGGTCACCACTCCCGAAGGTGTCGCTCGGTGTCTCGCGAAGCAGCTGGCGATCCCCTTCGTCCCGGCTCCGATCTCGATCGACCCCGATGCCTTCGAAGCGCTCGACCCGACTCTGGTCTTGGAACAGGGCATCGCGCCGCTAGCGATCGATTCCCGTTCGATCCGAATCGCCGTGGCCGATCCGTTGGACCTCCGAGCAGCAGACGACGTCCGATTTCAGACCGGTCGACGGGTGGACCTCGCGGTCGCGACGCCGCACGCCATCTCCGAGGCACACCGCAATCTTCCCCGACCCCGCGCGGCAAGACACATGACGCCCGTGGGGGTGCTTCCCGCGGGCGCTCGACCCGAGGACGCACCGACGTCGGCCGAACCCGCCGTGGAGCGGCTGGTCGCACAAGCGCCGGTGGTTCGGCTCGTCGATGGGCTCCTACGCGATGCGATCGACGCAGGTGCGAGCGATATCCACATCGAGGAAACCGGCAAGGACGTTCGAATCCGACTCAGAGTCGACGGCACGCTTCGCCAAACCGCCGAGCTGCCGGCGGCGATTCGACGGGCTGTCCTCTCGAGGATCAAGATCATCGCTGGGATGGACATCGCGGTACGGAGGCGCGCTCAAGACGGCCGCCTCAAGCTTGACCACGGCGGGCGAACGTTGGGCCTCCGAGTAAGCACGCTGCCGGTCAACGGCGGCGAGAAGGCGGTCGTACGGATCCTGGACTCCACCGGCGCGCCGGACGGGCTCCATCAGTTGGGACTCTCGCCCAACGATCTCGCCTTGCTTCGACGGCTCGTGCGGCGAGGGGAGGGCGTTCTGCTCGCCGCGGGCCCCACGGGGAGTGGGAAGAGCACGACCCTCTTCGCGGCCCTCTCCGAAATCGATCGTGAGCGCCAGAACGTCGTGACACTCGAAGACCCCGTCGAATACCGACTCGTCGGAGCGAGCCAGATCCAGGTCGACAGTCGCGCCGGTCTCACCTTCGCAGGAGCCCTTCGCGCACTCCTCCGACAAGACCCCGACGTCATCATGGTGGGCGAGATCAGGGATCGAGAGACGGCGGAGATCGCGATGGCGGCCGCCGTCACCGGACACCTCGTCTTGTCGACCATTCATACGACCGACGCACCCGGGGCTGTAACCCGACTCCTTCACATGGGAGTGCCCCCCTTCCTCGTTGCGGGGGGGCTATCGGGCGTGGTGGCGCAGCGTCTGGTTCGGAGCACGTGCACGGAGTGCAGGGGTCGAGGGTGCGAGAAGTGCGACGCCGGGCTACGCGGGCGCACCGGGGTCTACCAGGTGCTGGAGATCACCGATGCGATCCGCGACGAGATCTCAGGCGGCGCATCGTCGGCGCGGATCAGACGGTTAGCGACCGAGGCAGGAATGCGATCGTTGGGATCGGACGCGAGGCGGGCGATCGCTGAAGGGCTCACGACACCTCATGAGGTCACCTCGGTACTCGACGCGGTCTCGGCGACGGGGGTGCCGTGCTCAGAGTGCACGACCACGGTGCCGTACGGCGCGAAGGGGTGTCCCGCCTGCGGCGCCCAGCGTCTCAACTCGTGCGCGTGCGGTCAGTCACTCGACCGTGGGTGGCGCTTCTGCCCGTGGTGCATCCGGAAGGCCGGATGCTCCACTTAGCCGAAGGTGGCCACCCTGGTCGTGAGCGCTTCGACTCGCTCCTCGTCGATCTCGACCCCAATGCCGGGGCCCGTCGGCACAGCCATGTGTCCATCCGACACCACAAACTCGGGCGACACGATGTCCTGGCTCCAGTACCGACTACTCGCGGAGATGTCACCCGGAAGCGTAAAGCCCTCGAGTGATGCGAGGGCGACATTGTGTGCTCGACCCACGCCCGACTCGAGCATGCCACCGCACCATACCGGCATTGACTGCCTCCGCATCAAGTCGTGGATGCGACGACTCTCCGTGAGCCCGCCGACCCGACCTGGCTTGATGTTTATGATCCGGCAGCTCCCCAACTCCAAAGCCAACTCTGTATCGCCGATCGTCTTGATCGATTCGTCGAGACATACAGGTGTGCTCAACCGCTCCTGGAGACGGGCGTGCTGCAAGAAGTCGTCGTAGCGAAGGGGCTGCTCGATCATCATCAAGTCGAGTGGATCGAGCTCGGCGAGCCGATCCGCGTCGTCGAGCGTGTACGCGGAGTTCGCATCCGCCATGAACTTCGTGTCCGGAAACTTCGACCGTAGACCGGACAAAACCTCGATGTCCCGGCCTGGCTTGATCTTGATCTTCACACGGGCGTAACCGTCTGCGATGAAGCCCGCGACCTGATCGTGCAGCTCCGCGTCCGTCTTCTTGATCCCGACGCTCACGCCCACCGGGACGGACTCTCGTGTGCCACCGAGCTTATTCGCGATCGAGACGCCATCTGCTCGTGCAAGGAGATCCCACGCCGCCATCTCGACGGCAGCCTTGGACATGCCGTGTCCACGGACCCATTGGACCGGGGCAAGAATGTCCTCGGCCGTCTCGATCTCCGTACCGACGATGCTTGGCAAGATGAAGTCAGTCAGCACATGCCATGCGACGTCCGTCGTCTCATAGGCGTACGACGGATCCGCGGCCGCCACGCACTCGCTCCAACCGACCTCGCCTTCGCCCTCGATCGTCAACAGCACGACACGGCGGTCCTGGCTACCTCCACTCGAGATCTCGAAGAACTCCTTGAGTCGCAGCGGGATCTCACGAAGTGTGGCGCGTTCGATTTTCATGTGTTGACTGTCGGTCTAGTGAGCGGAGGCGGTCTAGTGAGCAGAAGTGGAGCGCGTCACGATCCAATGCGGGCGAGCAGGTACGAAGACGAAGAGTCTCCCCGAAGGAACTCCCGCACTTCGTAACCGCGCCCAAGATAGACGGAGAAGGCGCTGCGTGTGGCCAGACGCCACTCCCGTGCGAGCTCCGGATCTTCTTCGATGAAGCGTCCGATGTCGGACGGGATGAAGACTCGGACGCTGTCCGACGCGATATCGGGGTCGACGCTGCCGGGAACGCTCCGTCCGTCGACAAGCTCGGCCGCGAGCGCCACAGGGGCGTCGTCGAAGAGGGCAGCCGACGGAGAGCCACCCTGGTTCTCGAAACGCTCACGCACTCGGGGCGAGGTCATCTCCCATAGCGCGACGAATCGGTCGGTGCCCACGCCTCGGTGTAGAGGGGAGTCCGTATCGCCGTACATGTTCTCGACATACTCGCGGACGACCGCACCCAACCTCGTGAGGTTGAGGTGCGCATTCCGAGACTGGAGCGGGTCGAACGTCCAATGCATTCGTTCCACCCCTCGCGCGAGAAGCTCCTCTCGCTGGTACGCTTTGAGCCGCCGTCCCAGGCCTGCGTCCCGAAGTCCGGGGCGTACGGCGAGCATGTCCGACCAGTGTGTCGGCACCCCATCGATGAAGCCGGTGAGGCCGAAAACAAATCCGACCAAGCGACCCGACGGATCGTAGGCACCGGCCGAGACCCCCCCGAGCCGCTGCCCGACGTTTAGGATCGCGGGCGGAACACGCTCCGAGAAGCCGAGGCCCCACGTCTCTTCCTGCAGATCGACGCACGCTCGGAACTCCTCGATCGTACGGAAGGGCCGGATCTCGATCCCGTCGTTCAAGCTACGCAGTCCCTGTCGACACCGTGGCAGGCGTCAGCAAGAGACGAGCAAGCAACGCGCACCGTTCCAACGAAGGCTCGATCACGATGTGCTCGTGATCTGCGTGCGCTCCGTCGCCGACGCATCCCAACCCGTCGAGCGTCGCGGAGTACTGGCTCGTCGTATTCCCGTCGGAGCCACCCCCGGCCAGAGCATGGTCGAGGGACAAGCCCATCGCCGACCCCTCCGTCTTCGCCGCCTCCCAGAGGGCCAAGTTCCGCGGAGTCCGCTCGAGGGGCGGGACTTCGATACCACCGGAAATCCTGAGCGTCACGTCGCTGTTCGTCGGTTGCAGCGCGGAAATGAGGTCCTCGATGACGAGGCCATCGTCGACCGAAGTGATGCGCACGTCCACAATGCAACGGGCGCGCGCGGCGATCACATTCGGTCGCGTCCCACCCTCGATGACGCCGACGTTCACCGTCCGTCCCATCTCCGGGTCATTGAGAGCATGAAGCTTCTGGATCACATGAGACAGCTCGTGGATCGCGCTGATACCGGAATCCGGATCGAGGCCCGCGTGGGCTGCCCGACCCCGGACCTCGATCGAGAAACGGCCGACACCCTTTCGTGCCGTCTTGATGTGACCGTCCGAGCCGAGGGCCGGTTCGAGCACGAAGGTCCGAGCGGCACGCTCGGCGAGGCGTCGTACGTGGGGCTTCGAGTCGGGACTCCCGATCTCTTCGTCGGCATTGATGAATATCATCGGACGCACGCGAGGGACTTCGCCCAGCTCGCGTAGCGCACGAAGCGCGAAGATCATCTGGGTCAGGCCGCCCTTCATGTCGAGTGTACCCGGACCATAGAGACGCCCCTCCGCCTCCCGAATCGGCATCGACTCCAGCGTACCGATCGGCCACACCGTGTCGCTGTGGCCCATGAGCAGCTGTACGGGATCGCTCTCTCCGAGATCGCCTGATCTAGCTAAGAAGTGATCCCCGGTCCCGCTTCCAGCGATCATCGTCACTTCGAGGCCGAGGTCTTCGAACGCCTCCCGCAGAATCGCGTGCACGCCGGACTGGCTCGTCGGCTGATCGGTAGGGGACTCGACGGAGCAAAGAGCCGTAAGGAGGGAGACAAAGTCATCCCGCATCTCGCGGACGATCCCCATCGTGTCGGTAGACTTCGAAGTCATGCGTAGTACCCCGCTCGCCGATAACTCTCATCGAGCACCTCGACCGGGTGCGCTACAGGAGCATCAACGCCTTCCGTAAGAAGCCCAGCCCCGATCTGCATCATGCAGCCAGGGTTCGCCGTGCATACGAGATCCGCGTTCTCACCTCGGATGTCCGTGATCTTGTCCCTCCCGATCTGGCCACCCAGCTCCGGGTGTGTCAGGCCGTAGATCCCCGCGCCGCCACAACACTCCGCAGCGCTTTCAAGGACCGTCACCGCGACCCCCGGCACCGCCTCGAGCAGCCGGAGCGTTGCGCCCTCCGCACTCTGCCCGTGCATGAGGTGGCAGGGGTGGTCGACGACTACCGTGGACTCGACCGCAGCCCCGGCCCTCGGCCCTGCTTGGGCCAGCAGCTCGGTCACATCGCGTACCTTGCTAGCGATCGCTTGGGCCCGTGCGGAGAAGTCCGGATCACCCTCGAGTAGCGTGCCGTACTCCTTCATCGCGGCCCCACACCCGGCGGCATTGACCGTCACGTGCTCGGCACCGCTCGATTCGAAGGCGACGATGTTCCGTCGGGCCAGCTCCCGCGCCCCCTCCAACTCCCCGGCGTGCGCGTGCAGAGCGCCGCAGCATACTTGCCCCGGCGCGGACACAAGGGAAAAGCCATTTGCAGAGAGGGTTCGGACCGTGGCGTCATTCACTCGGGCATACAGTCCCCGCTGCACGCACCCTTCCAGCAGGGCGACGGATCCCCAACCCTCACCCGACCCTTTCGGCGCTACACGATCGTTCCCCGCATCGGGTGCTCCGGTCCCCGGTGCAACGTCTTCGTCTTTTCCATTCGGGTCGGGCCGTGGAGCCCAAGGGGCGGTGCCCGCGAGCATCCCCAGGCCGAACTGGAGTTGCCGCGTCACTCCCCGAGCCGGGAGCAGCTTGGCAGCAAGTCGGGCGATTCCCGTGGCTCGCACGAGACGGCCCATCGCGAAGAACGCGGACGACACCCCCGGCTTCGCCATCACGCCCAGCAGTAGCCGCGTCGGGAGGTCTGGCCGTTTCGCGGTGTTCGCGACGGAGCGGGCGAGCTCGAGCAGCGTGCCGTACTCCACGCCCGACGGGCAGACCGGTTCGCACGCTCGACAGCCCAAGCAACGGTCGATGTGCGTGTGGAACGCTTCGGATCCGGCGTCGAGGCGTCCCTCGACCACGGCCTTCATTAAATGCAGCCGACCACGAGGAGAGTCGTTCTCGTCACCGAGACGATTGTACGTAGGGCACGCCGGCAGACAGAAGCCACAGTGGACGCACGGAAGGAGTCGCTCCCGTTGAGCCTCCAGCGCCGCTCCGAGCGACTCGAGTGCTATACCCGTCCCGGCCACAGCACCCCCTCCGGGTCGAAGGTCGAATAAACACGCTCCGTCAGTTGGCGAAGCGCCTCGGTGGGTCGGGAGCCACTGGCCCTAACGTCGTCCGCGACGTGCGCGACCGCACCGGCGCCCCACCGGAGCAAGCGGGCGCTGCCGCCTAACTCCTCCACGCTCCGCATCCACGTCTTCAGCGCCGAGGCATCTGCGTGATCGACGCCGATCCAAAGCTGCGCCCTGTAGACATCAATGAGTACGGGACCGGGCTGAATCGAGGTGAGACTAGCCTCGGCGACGTCCAACCGAGCCGGTGGGACGGAGGCTTCGAGCACGTAGGCGGAGCGACCGATCGCATCGTGAACCGCGTCGGTCCCGGCGTACTCTTCGCGGACGAAGTCTGTCTTCGCGTGCGTCGCGATCGTTAGGGCATCGGCGTCCACGGTATCGGGCGCTCCGTGAAGTCGGCACATCAGCGCGGGTGACCCATCTGCTCCGTCCCGAAGTAGGGCGATCGAAACGGGGAGCACGGGCGCGGTGCACACGGCTCTCGCCAGCGGCACGAGGTCGCTCAGAGACGCGGCTCGCTTCACCAGATGGAGATCAGCCTCCGGAATGGGAAAGGCTCGCACCGTCGCAGACGTCATGATCGCCAACCCACCGTGGCTCCCTACCATTGGTCGCACGAGGTCGAAGCCCGCGACGTTCTTCACGACGCGTCCACCGAGTCGCAGCACGCGTCCGTCCCCTGTCACCACCGTGATCCCGAGAACGTGGTTTCGCATGGACCCGTATCCGGTCGCCAACGTCCCGGACGCACCACTCCCGATCGATCCGCCCAACGATCGCGCATGGAAGTCGGGCGGGTCGAAGGGCAGCCATTGGGCGTTGGACGCAAGCCGGGACGCGATCTCCCCTACCTTCGTCCCGACCCCGGCGGTCACAGTGAGATCGGCCGCCTCGTACTCGGAGATCCCCGTCAGCGATGCGGTAGACAGGGCGACCCATGGTTGGTCGTCTCGCACCGGAGCGGTCCATGCACCCGACCCGAGGGGAAGAACTCCGAGACCCTCTCGACCTGCCCACTTCACGACCGCGGACACCTCGTCGACCGAGGATGGGGCCACGGCTACCTCGGGTGCGCGTGTGCAGTGCGATAGGAAGCGCTCGTCGAGGGCGGCGGATGCCAAGTCCGGAAGTACTGCCTCGAGACTCGGCATCATGCTTCTGCTCCCACATCCGGGACGACCTTCCCCGGGTTGAAGCGACCATCCGGGTCGAAGGCTCGACGAACCTGACGCAGCATCTCGAGCTCGACGTCGTTGTGGACAAGCGTCATATACGCACGCTTGTCTACGCCCACACCATGCTCACCCGTGATCGTGCCGCCGGCGTCCACACAGAGTCGCATGATCTCCTTGGAGGCGAGCTCGACCCGCCGGAGCTCGTCGGGGTTCTGTCGATCGAAGAGGAGATTCGGGTGGAGATTTCCATCGCCGGCGTGGAAGACGTTCGCGATGCTGAGCTCGTGCCGTTCCCCGATCTCTGTGATCGCGGCCAACACTTCAGGGAGCTTCGTCCGGGGCACGGTGGCGTCCTGCACGAGGAGGTCGGGAGCAATCCGACCCATGGCACCGAACGCCTTCTTCCGTCCCTTCCACAGCCCGAGGCGCTCTTCTTCCGATGCCGCGCTCCGCACTTCGCGAGCACCGGCCGCGATGCAGCACTCTTTTGCCCTCGCCGCATCCGCATCGAGCCCCGCGTCGGTACCGTCGAACTCGATGACGAGTGCGGCGCCGGCGTCTTGCGGATAGCCGGCTGCAAAGACGCTCGCTTCCACGGCTTGAATCGTGGCGTGGTCGACTATCTCCACGGCCGCCGGCATCAGGCCCTCCCCGATGATCGAGGTCACCGCGTGCCCGGCCGCCTCCATCGTGTCGAAGATCCCGAGGAGCGTACGGACGCCTTCAGCCAAGGGCAGAAGCCGAACTTCGATCTCGATAGCGATCCCGAAGCATCCCTCGGAACCGACGAAGAGTCCGACCAAATCCAGTCCGTGCTCCGAGTCGCGGCCGATCCCTCCCAACTTCACGACCTCGCCGCCCGCCAAGACCACCGTCAGGCCCGTGACGTAGCGGGATGTCACCCCATACTTGAGGCAGTGGGGTCCTCCGGAGTTCTCTGCGACGTTGCCTCCGAGCGTGCACGTGCTCTGGGAAGACGGGTCGGGGGCGTAGTAGAGCCCATAGGGTCGAGTGGCTTCCGTGAGTCGGGCGTTGATCACGCCTGGCTCGACTCGAGCGATCCGATTGTGAGGATCGATTTCGAGAATGCGGTTCATCCTCGCGGTACCGACGATCACACTTCCCGGAATCGGGAGGGCGCCACCGGACAGTCCCGTGCCCGCTCCACGCGGTACGATCTCGATGCCCGCGCCGTGGATCACTCGGACCACCTCAGCGAGTTCCTCTCCACTCCCTGTTAAGACGACCGCCATCGGGGAGACCCGGTACGCCGTGAGCCCATCCGACTCGTAGGCGATCAGGCGATCCGGCTCCGTAATGACGTGCGCCTCTCCGACGAGGTGCTGTAGCTGTCGGCGTACGTCCGAGGGGAGGCGGTGGCTCATTCC
Source organism: Longimicrobiales bacterium (assembly GCA_965223235.1). Classification (GTDB taxonomy): domain Bacteria; phylum Gemmatimonadota; class Gemmatimonadetes; order Longimicrobiales; family Gaopeijiaceae; genus UBA2589. The sequence continues at coordinate 97,023 of CBDCVV010000004.1, read as the reverse complement.
GGACGATATCCGTTGCGGATGTACTCGGCGAGCGCTTCGAAGGATCGCAGCGCGGCGCCTCGGATCGCACTCGGCAGCTCGCTTCCGTACACCACATCCAACAGCTCGCTCGCCGACGCTTGCGGGTGCTCCGTCATCGCCCCGCGAACCTGTTCGATCCGGACCAGACGATGCTCGCGAAAGCGGCCGATCGCTTCGGCAGCGTCAAGCGGGGGGCCGTGCGTCGGGTACATCGTGTCCAGCTCCAATTCCTCGATCTTGTCCAACGATGCCAGGTAGTCGGCGACGCAACCCGGGTACTCCGCGACCCAGGTAGTATTGCCATGGCCCAGCACGAGATCGCCCGCAAAGAGCGCGCGTCGTTCAGGCCAGTGGAAGCAGAGGTGGTGTCGTGAATGACCCGATGCCTCCACTGCGATCAGCTGGCCGGCATCCGTGAAAATCGCGGTCCCCTCTTCAATCACCCGCGTCACCCCGGGCACGTCCGCGGGGCCCCACACCTCCGCTCCGAGTCTACGAGCGACCGACTCGGCACTCGCAGCGTGATCGCCGTGGTGGTGCGTGACCAACACCGTCACCGACTCCCGATCTTCCAATACATCGACAAGGGCCCGGACGTGGTCTTCCACATCCGGGCCCGGATCGATCACCGCTGCAAGGCGGTCACCCACTATGTAGCTCCGGGTCCCATCGAGTGTGAAGAGGCCCCGGTTTCCTGCGTTGACGTAGAGCGGATGGCTCGTCAGGACGCGCTCCGTCGCTCAGCGGCCAGCTGCTCAGCGAGCTTGTCAGCGACACCAATCAGCGCGATCTCATCGTCTTCAGTAAAGGCAGCCTTCGTCTCCGAATCGATGTCGATCTGTCCGAAGATGTCTTCCCCGGCCCGGATCAAGATCACGAGCTCGGACTCCACCTCCGGCGAGCAGGAGAGGTAGTTCTCCTCCTTACTCACGTCCGGAATGTTCAGGTTGCTCCGCTCCGCAACCGCGCGCCCGCAGACACCCGTCCCCACCGGGATCTTCGCGTGCTCCGTGGGCTCACCCACGTAGTTGTGCAGCCACAGCTCGTCATCGGCGAGGAGGTACACTCCCACCCAATCGAACCGTTCGTCCTTCGAGATCGAGCGCACCGCCTTACGCAGGAGCGCGTCGGACAAATGCCCGTCGTCGCGCATGTCCTGCAGTTCCTTAATCACTGCACCGCCGTCCACCATCAGCTCACGTTCCAATTCTAAGGATTCACTCGCGTGGCGCGGTCCCACCCGAAGCTTCGAGCATTCGAGGCCAGGCCTCGTACCTCCGGTGTGTCGGCGGCCTCCGATCGAGGCTTCCGCGGTCCCAACACACGGGGCCAGAAGGGTAGATCAGGGGTGTGAAAGCGTCAACGGATCTGGGGGGTGGTGGGGTCAGTGGGGCGGGCGATGGGATGGGATGCTCTTTGCGTGTTGCGCGGCTTATGCTGCATCTTTGCGGTACAATTGTTAGTTAGAGAGCGACTGCTCCGGGGGGTGGCCAGCGGGCGCGGTCTCGACGATGTTCTCGACCAATTCGAACCTAAACGACAGGGCACGGAATGCAGCCAGTCTTCGAGGGTTGGACCATTGTCATGGTAGGTGGCTGGAATCCGAAGATATTCCAGCCAGACTGGGTGGTCGAACACCTCTTTCCTGGTCAAGACATCACTGCCGAATTCCTCCTTCAGTCCGGTGTGCAACAACTGCGGTTGTCGGTCGGGAGCACGCTACTCTTGCCAGGAAGCGAAAGGGTAGTGGTCGGAGTCACGGAGGACTCGAATGCCGCGATTCAATCGCAGGAGGTCACAGCTGTTCAAGTGTTGACGCTCCTGGGACACACGCCGCTACGCGCCGTGGGCATCAACTTCCGCTTTGTGGAAGACGATCCCAGCGAGGATCTGTTGGCGGTGTTCGAATTGAGTGACCGTCAGGCGCTTGCCGAGGCGGCCGAGATTCGGCCTGAGGCAGACGTCAGGCGAAAAGTAGCCGTGGGCGGGGAGGAGGTTGGTCTCAGAATGGCTTATGCCGACGGTAAGGTTGAGTTCTTCCTCAACTTCCACCGTCCCGTGGCGAACGCCGCTGAGGGCGTCGCTGTCGTCGAAGGGCGCGTGTCAGACTACCGGAACGTAGCCGAGCAACTGTTGGTAGACGTCTACGAACTTGAGCTTGCGGCATCGGATGACGATCAAGACGAGGAGGGTGTGTGACCGAGTCGAGTAGGAGTGTACCCGATGGCAAAGTCGTCGATGCCGTGGTAGAGGTGTCGCGCGACAGTGACACGTCTGCTCAGATAGCGAGCCGCGGAAACGCACGCACCGTGGTGCTGAAGACACCTGCCAGTATCACGCTGCGGATCCCGATCGACCTTGCCCAGGAAGTCCGACGTACCGCCGCGTTGGAAGCGAATCGGGGCGTCGAAGCCGACAGCTCAAGCTGAACGCGAAATGACGGACGAGTCTGCAATCCCCGAGGACACGTCCACCGAGAACGCGACACCTTCAGCGAGCGGCGGCGACCTCCATTTCACGTATCAGTCCCCTAACAGTCAGTCGTTGCAGCAGGGGGACGTGCTAGCGCGCAGTCAAGCCATCGAGGGTCTCCTGGCGGAGGTTCACCCGGCCTATCTCGGCAAGCAGAACACTCACTTCCTCGTTGTGACCCAGTCGTGTGACCTCGTCCGACGAGGTCCGGAGTGTAAGGCTCGGTACATCACTCTCGCCGCCGTGCGCCGTAGGTCGGATGCCATGGATCGCGAGGTGGCGAAATGGTCTACCCAAAGCTTCGAATTGACGCATCGGATCTTTGACAGGACTAGGCGTCCGGAGTTGAAGCGATTCCTTGAGCGCCTCGAGAACAACAACCACCCGGAGTACTTCTTCCTCCACAGCGAACCGCGACATGAGCTGTTCGATGAATCGTGCGCCTTCCTCCGTCTGACTGTGCCCTTCAAGTCCGAGCATTACGACAAATTCCTAGAAGCGCGGATCTTGTCGCTCACGTCGGAGTTCCAAGCGAAGTTGGGATGGCTCGTTGGGACCGTCTACTCTCGAGTCGGGACCCGCGATTACATCGGTGATGTGAAGCCTAAGAAGGCTTGGAATGAGAGTGCCAACGACCTACTAGACGAGTCGTACGCGTGGGTCCATCCGGAGCGTCTCAAAGAGGCTCGTCGAATGGCGAAGCGAGGGGAGCTTTCGGACGGCAGCACTTCAGAGGTACGTAGTCGTATCCGATCACTAGAGGTCGAGTCGAAGAAGGAACGGGTCGTTCGACTTGTAGTTGCGGCTTTGGAGCGCCACGACCTACTGGACCAGAAGGTTTCAGGGGTCGCCCGATCCCTACTTGAGTCCGACGCCGCGATCGACAAGCAACTGCGCGAGGCCTAGTGAGCCGGCTACCGTCGCTCTCTAACAAGGAGCTCTACAGTCGCGGATAAGCTGATGGCAGAGTTGGGGTATCAGTTGTGGCTTGTTCGCAGGCATGCCACGCAGTAGAACTCCGAGTCGTTAGAGAGCCTCTCGCCCAAGGCAGTCCGACTGCCCATGGAGCGTGCCCAGTGAAGCCTTCCGAGACTAGCTCGCGCTGATCCCGCGGGTCTCAAGGACGCCGCCCTGACAGGCCTGAACGTCTCACAAGCTCCGTAGTAGTTCATCCCACCTGGATGCAACCGCTGCCCAAGAGCAATCCGGGCGCGTCGCGTGCCGCATCGCGTCGAACGAACGGCGGGCGAGATGCTGTGGGTCTGCATAGAGTCCCTCAAGTTGGTTGGCGACATCCACATCGGAAACGATGAGCATCTCGAACGGTGTGAACGGCGCCCTTCCCTCACCGACGACGTCGAGATGGCCGGCCGCGTCGAGCCAGAGCTCCTCCTGTCCGCCATGACGGGGCACGATCTGGGCCGCACACGTAGCGGCGTGCTCGAAACTGACCAACCCCCATCCCTCACCCATCGACGTGTTGATCCCAACATCGCAGGCATTGTAGAGTAGGTTCAACCCTCCTTCCGACAATGCGTGTCTGCCGTCACCACCGACGTCCAGAATCAAGCGGTCCGCAACACCGAGTTCCTTCGCTAGCGCCAACGTGGCGCCCCACTCGTGGGAAGTGGACGTCGGGTGGTGCAGGCAGAGCCGGACGTTGGGGGGCTTCCCATGCGCGAATTTGGCGAAGCCGCGGACAGTCAGGTCCAGGCGCTTGCGGACGTAGGGTCGGTTGCCGTTCAAGACGACGAAGGCGTCGTGAAGGCCCGGCCGCCCTGGAAAGATCCTCTCCCGGGCGATCCTCCGCCGATTCGACCCCGCTTCGCCTCCATCCGGAACGGCCAGCGGGTGGAACGTCTTCGGATCGACGCCGTGCGGAAGCACTTCGACCCTTGGCGGGCTCCAACCTACCCCCCCGAGCGTCGCATTTCGCTCAAGATCCTTCCGAGCAAACTCGGTGTAAAGGACACAGCAGTCGACGCCTTCGAGGCCCCGAAGGATCCTGGGATGCAGAAGGCGGCCCTCGAAAGGAATGTAGGCCACGACTCGGGTTGAGTTGTTGGCCGAACGAACAGCTCCGACGAGCAACGACATCCAGCGCAATTCGTGAACAAGCACCACGACGTGGGGCTGGATCCGGTGCACCAGATCGCACACTTCCGGCATCGCTGTGCGCAGACGGCCACGCACTGTGACGATTTCTAGGGAATAGGCCGCGGGCGTTCGGGCAATCGGGTCCACACGAGTCAGCCCCACGACATGGACCGTGTTTGTATCGCTCAGTTCCGAAGCCAGGCTGGTGATGACGCGGGACAGGCCGGCAGCAGGAGCGTAGAGTCCGATGAAGAGCACGCGCACCCGTTAAGCTACCAACTTGGTCTATCCGATCCAGGCGAGATCGCCCGTGATCCGTTCGAACCCGAGCTCGAGGCCAGCCCCTGCCAGGGCAGCGATCCAGATTCCACGGGCCTCGCAAACCTGTCGATGGCCACAACGAGCGCATGCCGATCCATTAATCGAGTCTCATCACATCGATGCGGCGGCACGCAGGACTGTCTCCCACTGCCCGACGATGTGCGGCCAGCGGAAGCGATTCTGGAGCACCCGTTCGTGCGCCGCTCTCGATCGCTCGATCAGGAGCGTGCGGTCCGTGTACAGTCTCTCGAGCGCCGCGGCGAGGCTTCGGGTGCTCACTGCCGCGAGCTCGTACTCGGCGCCGTCGTGACAGACTTCGCCAACCGCGAGGAGGTCGGCGGCCCCGTCCCATTGCTCCGGGAAGATCGAATGTCCTGGAACGATCTGTGCCGCTCCCGTCGCCGCGTGCTCGAAGCTGACCAATCCCCATCCCTCGCCTGAGGCGGTGTTCACTCCAACATCGCACGCGTTGTAGAGGAGATTTAGATCGTCGTCGGAGAGGACTCTGAGGTGCCTCTCTGGCGACATTATCAGTCGATGCGCGATACCCAGCGAGCGAGCCATGGCCTTGATCCAACGCCGCTGCATTCGGGCCGCGTCGGGGTGGTGCAAGCAGAGTTTCACGTCCAGAGGCTTGTCCCGAGCGAACGCGGCGAAGCCGATCAACGTCAGGTCGAGCCGCTTTCGCTCATACGGCCTGTTGCCATTGAAGACAATGAACGCGTCGCGCAACTCGGGCCGGGTTGGGAATGCGAGGTCCCGCGCGCGGCGGCGGCAGGCAGGCGACCAAGCGCCCTCAATCTGTGCTAGTGGGTGAAACCTCTCTAGATCAACGCCGTGCGGGATGGCCCATGTTCGTCCGGACTCCCCTGAGGGCCGCACGTGGTGCCGTTCCAACTCAGCCTTTCCGAAAGCAGTGAACTGAACACAAGCGTCTACCTTCGCTAGGGATTGGAGGCTCAATGGCTCCCGAATCCGCCCCTCCACCGGCACATAGCTAACGAGGGAGCCCGGGGTGCCGTCCAACGCATCGATGTATGCTGGAGCGGTCGCAGGCGGGCAATAGAGTAGGATCAGGTCGGCCCCGAGCTGCATCGCCACCCGACGCACATCAGGCGCTCGATCGTCCAAAGCCAGGCCAGTGCGGAGATAATGGACACAGCCGTCCGAGCCGAGCGGGGGCTCGGGGTCTGGGCCGATCGCCACCACGCGGACTTCGAAGCGGTCTCGAAGACCTGACAGCAGCCCGTCGACGACCCTATTAAAGCCCCCGCCCCGAAAGCAGGTCACGACAAACAAGAGGCGCAATCGTCCCGGATCAGCCGACTCGAATGGCATCGGTACCAAGAGGTTCTGGAGCGCGCGCGAGTATTGTCGCGACGAGCGAATCGCCCCGCCCGTCAGAACCAGTCGGCGTACGGTAGGATTCGCATGATCCCCAAGCTGTTGTCACGATCCAGTTCGATGCCGGCCGAGACGAACGCCTCAACGTAGTCTGGCGAGAGATAGGCTCCCTCGCTGCCACAGTCGCAATAGCTGAGCCCAGGGTCCACCAAACGGACGTGGCCAGGCCCGGTCCAATAGACGCGACGGACCACCCTCGTGAGGGTGTTCTGTGTGTCGGTGGGCTGCTGGGCAAACGAGAGAACCCCGTCATGATCAAAGAGCGGGAAGCGGCCCGCGAGTAGCTCGAGTGCAGGGTCGGGCTCTGTAGCCGGCTCAAGAGAGGGTGTGACGAACCTTGGGGGTTCGGCATAGCTCCACGGTGAGAACTCTACTTGATGGACAACCACACGACCGAACGCGCCGGTCCCGGGATCGTTGGGACGCCGTGGTAGGAAGGTCGCGAACGTCCGCTCAGCGTCCTCCAGGTTATACCCAGCATTGGGTGATCCGGGACCCTGCCCCCGCCAGTCCCTCCAGTCGAACTTCACGGTTAGGAGCTCGGGCGGACACAGGAAAAGCCGCTCCAAGCACAGGTAATAGTTGTCCGCCCCGTCGTAGTCGATGAAGCCCTTGGCTGCGGTCGTCGACGCATACGCTTCCAAGATTGTCCGCAACGCCGTGAAGAAGGGGGCCTCCAACTCTTGAATTGCGCCAAGATAGGTGTCGAACGCCTTGTTGCCCTGAGCGACATCCCCATCGGACACACCGGGATTGTCCTCGTCCCAATTCGTGATGGCCTTGTGGCCAAATGCGCACTTGAGCATGACCGCGGCCTGGAGTTGTGCACCAGCCAGTCTCGCGAAGTACCGAGTATAGTAGTCGAAGGCGATCAGGTAGTTGAGCGTGTTCCCAGGGTTCCCCGAGAAATTGAGTTTGAACTTGACGTTCTTGACGGCATCGGCCAGAACAGTGGACCACAGAGTCATCAGAGCGTCTCCGGCTCCATCTGTGCCGAGCATCGCGTTGTGGATCTGCGCGGCGGCGGGGGAGGCGATCACGTCGCTGGCCCACCGATCAACAACTGTCGGATCACAATTCTTCCGCAATCGACCCTGCGCGATCATAGTGTCCCACAAGCTCTGGATAGCAACCACATGTTCCTCTACGGGGCCGTCCTTGGTCAGCCAGGCCTCGTAATCGGCGAGGTCTTGCACGAGATGGGACAAGTCGGAGATCTGCCTTTGGATTTGCGCCAGTTCCTGCTTGATCTGCCCCAACTGGTCATCGATTCTATCCAGCTTCTTGTTCTGCGCCTCGTCGTCTCCGCCAGCCAGACCAAGTGCGCCCATTAGAGCGTTGCCAAGAGCCCCGCCGATAGCTCCTCCGAACTTCCCACCGAGGCCCTTGACCATCGCTTTAGCGCCCTCCTTGGCGAGCACTGTGACGAAATCGGACTCGCCTGCACTTCCCAATAGGCGGTCCCCGAGATCACCTTTGCCCGTCACCCCCGTTTTCACGTCGGCTTGGCTCTGCTTTTCCGGCCCAGGTGTTGCGCTCATTCGGCAGCTTCCTGTCTGATGGATTAGTCGGGCAGCCCGACGATCCCGGCGCGGAGGGCCGGGGGAGGCCCATGTTAGCCATCTAAGGTGCTGTCGCAATGGCGCACAATCCGACCAGGCCGGCCCCGCGAGGTCAGATCGTCCCAACAACGTAGCCGATGCAATGCCGCAATCGGCTGCCGATCGATCGTCTTCACCGGCACCGAATCGATCGCGGTGTTGCTGGCCGCCTCGAGCAACGCCTTGGTGTCGGCACGGTCGGTCTTGTCACCGTCACGGTAACGACGCACGTCACCGGGTGGCAGCAACGACACGGTGTGACCGAGCGCCTCAAGCTCACGGCCCCAGTGATGGGCCGTTCCGCACGCTTCCATCAGGACCTCGACCGGTCGGTGCTCGGCGAAGAAACGCTGAAACCGAGTCCGTGACAGCCGATGCTGCTCATCGATTCGCCCCGGTGTGCTCGATCTCGCGACTTGGAATACGGACTTCGCAAGATCCACTTCCAACCTGAGTAGTGTTCATGAGACTCCTCCTCCACATGTGGCCTCCGGGGCCGTTGAGTAGTTCTGGCACTCTGGTGCCGGCGTGGAGGAGGAGTCCATCCCCTCCATTGCTACTAACCCGGGGTGGCTGATAGGCAGCGGCCTACTCGCCTGCAGCTCGCGCCCCTTGTTAGTTGGCTCGCGATTGCCCGGAGTCTTTCCCTAGGTGGCCGGCCCGTGCTCTTCTGTGGGACGGTTCTGCCGGACTGGCTGGATGGGCTCGACCATCGACACTTCTTCGAGCCCATCCACTACCTCGCGCTCCATTGCGACGACACGACTAGAGCCGAGAGGCTGAGGGCTCGGCCTGCTTGGCGCGGTTGGAACGAAGCGCGGATCGCCGAGCATGCGGAGTTCGCACGCTGGTTCGTGGACAACGCGGAGACCGCCTTCTCGCCTCCGCTAAGCATCGTTGATACATCGGCCGGCACGACTCTCGACACCGCGAAAGAGGTGAGGGACTGGGCGCTCGACCGGTGGTGAAGGCCTCCGTCAGAAGAGCCTTCGGCGTAGCCACAGCAGGACTCCTGGCGGGCCTCGTGGCCTGCGCGGAGTCCGGTGGGGACGATACAGAGTTCGAGCCCGTCGGGGCATTCGAAGAAGTGGGTCGGGTCACGCTCGAAGAGGATCCCGCGGACCCCATCGCGGCAATCTCATCCCTCACCCGTCGGCCGGGCGGAGGCTACCTGGTCGTGGACGGCCTAAGCGATCAGGTGCACGTGTTCGACGCGAACGGCCGTCTTCAGCAACTACTAGGGAGAAGCGGAGACGGGCCTGGCGAGTTGGATGCCCCGACCGCTGCGGTTGAGCTGGCGGATGGGCGAGTGCTGGTAGCTCAGCGCGCGAATCCGCGCATGACGGTGTTTCCGCCGGACGGTCCTCCAAGCTCGCGCACCTTACCCGGGCTATACGGTCAGTGGCTTGCCGACCTCGACGGGCGGCTCGCAGTCCGGATCGGCAGCCGCGGCGATCGGTTTGTCGTCACCACCTACGAAGGCGACTCGCTCGCCTCGTTTGGGGTGATCGCCGATGCGGTGAACGAGACACCTTTCTGGATTTACTATGCGCGTGAGAACGCAGCTCGGTTCGGCCAGCGCATCGCGATCAATACTTCGTTCTTTCCGACCATTCGGGTCTTCTCGATGGAAGGCGAGCTGGTCGACTCTCTCGGCTCTGCCCCCGACTCATGGGTGCAGGCCGGTGCTCCACCTGTAGATCAGGCTCGAACTCCAGCGACCCAAGAAGCGGTGAAAGAGTGGTCCCGCCAGTTCACGGTCGTATCCGCATTGGCTGGACTTGAATCCGGTCAGCTCGTTGTCCAGTACGGTCGCCACTCGCCGACCGACCAAGACACATACGCCATTGAGCCCACGACGATCGATGTCTACAGTGCGGACGGAACCAAGGTCGCCTCGGAAGTGGAGGTGTCCGGACCCGTCCTAGCCGGTGGACCGGACCTGGTCGTTCTCGTAGCGGAGCCTCCGGAACCCTGGACGCTCGCACGCTACGTCTGGCGGGCGTCACGAACCCGGGAGTGAGTTGTTCTAACACCATCTCCCAAGAAAACGTGGAAGCCCTTACATAGATGTGGAGGTTGTGGGAGGTGGGTAGGCCGACCGGGGAGGGTAGCTTGCGAAAGTTGATGACAGTCTTGCTGGTGGCTCTGCTCAGTTTGCTCGGTTCGACGGCGTCGCAGGCCCAAGAGCTAACCGGTTGGGACCGCGTGCTATCTACACGTGACTACGACTTCTCCGTTTCCCTCGTCGGTGGCGTGCACCGGGAGGGCCCCATCCGGCTATACCTGGGCAAGATGCTCGTGCGGAACACCGCCGACGCTCGATCGTCCTTGATCGCGGACCGTTCGGGCATAGGCCTTCCGATAGTCGGTTACGATCGCTACGCGTCAACAACGTTTATCGTCGCCGTCGATTGCGCGACGGAATCGGTGCAGATCACTAAAGCGAGCGATTTTGACAATACGGGCCAACTGCTCGAGGAGCGCGACTCGCATACGGGCTGGCGAACCCCCGCGGCCTCGCCGGATCCGAAGGGCATGACTGCGGCAGTGGAGCGGGTGTGCTAGGAAGGCAACGGCTGATCCGGGCCAAAGCCGTCTTCCCCATTCTGGTAGCACTAGGGGGCTGCAATGAGGTCGCGGTCGTGGGTCCGACCGAGTCTGACTGGCACGTAGCAACGGTCCCTTTTTTCTCGGTTGGCGAGATGGACGGGCCCGCAGAGCGGCTACTAAGGAACCCACTGTCGGGCGCCGTGCTGTCGGACGGCACAGTCGTGGTGCAGAACAGTATGAACAACCTCTTCGAGGTCCGGTACTACGACCCGCAAGGCGAACTCGTCCGTACGCTGAGCCGGTGGGGCAAAGGGCCGTTTGAGTTTCAGTCCGCATTCGGTGTCTTCCCACTCGACGGGGATTCGGTCCTGGTCGCTGGCCGCGATGATCGATTCGCTGTGTTTGGCCCGCGGGGCGAGTCCGTCCGTGAAGGTCGCCTGGGCTTGAGTTCAGTCCTTCCGAGTTTCCGAGCTGCCCCTATTGAGAGAGATGTGTGGTACGTCGAGGGGCTGACTCCGGCATTCGACAGACACGGGCCCACGACCAATGCTGCCCCTCAGCTCCGCGCGAACCAAGTCACCGGTAGGGTGGACACGGTGGAGGTAGGTGCTTACGCCGAGTATGTACTGGAGCCGTCGGAGAAGCCCGGCGGGATCCACTCCTACCCTAGCCCGTTCGCTGGTCGCACGATCACCGCCGTTGGGTCGGGCACGATCTGGACGGGCCATTCGTCGGGCTCTGTCATTCGTCGATACAGGGGAGAGGAGGTCGTCCCGTCCCTGGTGTTGGACCTCGGAGCGACTGGACGGCCGGTCCGTCGCGAGGATCGACGGGCCATGAAGGTTGCTTACGAGGGCCTCTTGACTGGCGACCACGGAGCTCGCTGGACGCGTTTCGCAGCCGCAATGGAGTTCCCCGACCGCATGCCCGTGTTCGATCAGCTGGTAGTTGATCGCTTAGGCTTGCTTTGGGTGCAGTGGTATGAGCCACCTTGGGCTGAGGGTTCGCAGGCGTGGAGCGTGTATTCACCGGACGGAACGCCTGTCGCGGACGTACTGGTTCCGGAGTCGGTCCTGCACCGGTGCTCGCGCCACGTCTCGCGTAAGTGCAACCCACCCTCAGGCGGGTTCATGGACATCGGTCCCGACTACATCCTGGTCGCGCAACACGACTCGTTCGGTGTTGCGAGGGTCCGGAAGTACAGACTCGATCGATCGAGGTAGGCCGCGCATCCTGGGATCCCAGGATCAACTACTCGCAGATCGTGCGTTCCCCCGTACGGCGTCCGAGTCTTCGAGGATGAGGGCTGGGTCCACGACCCGTGAGAAGTAGAGGCCCGAGCCCTGCCGTCGTGAGCCGATGAGGCACGTATCTCGGTAGAGCGAAGTGAGGTACGCGGGGATCAGTGACGACCTCTGTTGAGGTCCCTGCGAGTGCCTAACAACGGTTCCATTTTTCGCTAACAGCAGGTGATCTCGGATGGAAGCCTCCCAACCGGACAAGACGATGCGCATCGCACTGATCGCGGTAGGTCTCGTCTACGTATTCGGACTCTATCCCATGACGTTGATCTGGCCGGAGGCATTCATGTGGATGCCGCGTCAAGCAGAGTACGAACAGATGATCCTCTCGACGTTCGCGGTCCTGGGGATATTCTTGCTCATGGCGTCGCGAGCGCCCGCTGAACACCGAAGCCTAATCGGGTTCGCTGCCTGGTCGAGCCTCGTCCACGGTCTCGTCATGCTGGTCCAGGCTCTCAGAGATCCTATGGAGCGGGCGAACATGTTTGGTGACATCCCGGCACTCATTCTTGTCGGCGGAGTCCTCCTCTTTCTCAACCGACGGGCGGCACGAGGTGAACCTGCTTAGGCGCAGCTGAGTACGGATAGTGAGCGTTTGCAAGGGACGCCTCCCTTGCGACCGTGCTCAGCCCACCGAAGTCTTGCCTCTCATTCCGATCGGTAGGGGGCCATGTGCCTAGCGTCATAAGGGGTTCATCGTGAGACGACTCCTCGCGTGCCTCGCCCTCTGCGCCGGGCTTACCCTTCCGTCCTCGGCCGGAGCGCAGTCACTCCGCGGTGTAGTCGTGGAGCGGGACACGAACCGGAGCATCGAACTCGCGACGCTTCTCATGACCGGTGAGGAGGGGGACACGATCGCCTCCGCCCTATCGGACGAGAATGGCTTTTTCATGCTGCAGGCAGATGACGGTGGCCGCTACACACTCGTTGCTGAAGCGCTCGGGTACCGTGCGATCGTGGTGGGGGACTTCGAGCTCGAGGACCGCGAAGACCGCGTCGTCGAAGTGACGCTCGATCCACGACCCGTTGAGCTCCAGGGCTTGGATGTAGATGCGGGCGAGCCAGCCCTGAGAGGGCTAGTTGCGACGGGCTTCTACGACCGTCTGGCACAGGGCGAGGGGCACTACCTCATGCCGGGTCAGATCCTCAACAGCCGTGAGCGATGGACGGCTCAAGTCTTCTGGGAGATGGACGCCGAGATTGCCCGCGTTCGAGAAGGGGGGCGCGGCCCATGGGACAATCGCGTGGAGATCAAGAACGTCTCCGGCCAATCCCTCTACTGCTCGCCACGAATCTTCGTAGATGGCGTCTGGATCCGAGATCCGGCACGGATGGTGCGCACGGATCCGGACGATCCGCTCCACGGAGATCGTGTCTTGGACGTCCCGAACCAGGCGATTTCGGACTTGGTGCCGAAGGACGAGCTCCTTGCCGTCGAGGTCTACCTCGAGGGAAGCATCCCCGACCGCTTCCACCGGGCGATGGAAGTGGACGAGGCTGGTGACCTGCTCACATGTGGGGTAGTACTCTTCTGGACAGCGGCGTATGCGCGCTAGGTCGACCCGGATTCTGGTCGTCGCCATAGCGATGGCCCCTGTGCCTGTGCTGGGCCAGTCGGAAGAGACGTCTCGAGGACGCTGGTCGGTACACGCGATACTGGAGGAGCCGGCTCCCCGGACGAGTTCGATCGAAGGGAGGGTGACCGACAGGATCACAGGCCAGGTTCTCCCCAATGCGCAGGTCTACCTCCAGGGCATCAGCATTGGTGCTCTCGCGGACAGCACGGGCTGGTTCTCGTTACTCAACGTTCCCCTCGGAATCCATGTTCTGCGCGTCGATCGAGTCGGATACTCGTCAAGGTCGATGGAGCTAGTGCTGGGGTCTGGCCAAGAGGCCGTCGGCCACTTTGAGCTCGATGAGTTCGTCTGGGTGGATGGTGGGATGTGGGTAGGGCCGCGTGCTCCACCCCGGCCTGACCCACCCAAGCCTCTTTGCGACCCCGGTCTCGGTCGGGGCATTCGACTTGTCGTTCGCGATCTCGCTACAGGACGGGCTCCAACCGCTGCGGTCCAGATTGACGTCGTCGGTGAAATGAGTGGAGCACAGGTGCATGCGGTGTCTCACTACGAAGGCGCGCCAGTTCTTAGAACAGATGTAGGAGTTTCGACCGAGGGCGAGTACTCCGTTCGCGTCACCGCACCCGGGTATATCGCGTGGAGCGAAGAGGAAGTACGCGTCGACGCCACCGCATGCCGTTCACCGATGAGTCGCCCACTGCACGTCTGGCTCGTGAGGGCAAGTCCACGTGGGGTCAGGGAAAGCGCCCCCGATGCCTCGCCAACGCGCTCGTCCGATCCGAAATGAAGTTGCTCGTATAGTGCGTCGTGGTCTCGTCGAGTGCGACCCTGAGAAGCGACAGCCGCAACCAGGATCCCGCCGGGACCAAGAGACTCGATTACGTTCCGACGCTGTCGCCTTGGCGGCATTCCTCGGCGAGAGGAGCGCATCCGCCCCGGAGTCACTACGGGTCTCGCCCTCCGCTGCGTGAATCGTCATGATTGGATCTCTTGAGTAGATCGCAACAGAAACGCGGTGTATCACTGGTAGCTTTGCGATGGGTCCGGTGCGAGGAAGGGGATGGAAGATGAATGACATCTGGCAACGCTTCCGCGCCGCGCTGGGCCTCGGGGTGATCGGGGGTATTGGAGGCGCAGTCGTTGGTATGACCTGGGCGCTAGCCCGCGATCTGCTCGTGATCGGAAGCTCAATGGCCGGCAACGTCGCGCTAGGTGGACTGGTGTGGGGCGCGTTCGGCGCATTCGTCACAGCGGGATTCGCTGTCGTCCTCGCATCGCTCGGCGATGCGATCGACCTGGATGACTTCCCTCTCTGGCAGGCCGGGTTGTTCGGGGCAGCAGTGGGATCCGTCTTCCCCACCGCGGTGCTGTACCTCGCGAGCGGTACGATCCTGAGTCTGCTCTTTCCCGCGCTTCCTGGTACCGCGGCACTCTGCGCGCTGTTCGGCGGGGTAGTCGCGAGTGGTTTGGTCGCAACCGCCAAGCGGAGTGACCGCACATTGGGGTCCGGTGCACTGGGTGAGGCCGCGGCTCTTGGACCCGTGGGAACGGAGCCATAGTGGACGTCGACGCGATCAAGCCACACGAGCCAGGGTTCGCGCCGAGAGTCTCTTGGTGGTCCCGCCTCGGAGAGGGTCTGTTCGGGTCGATGTGGGCCGCCTTCGCGTTGGCGGCCATCTTCCCGCCGTCGGGGTCCCACGCCTACCTGTGGGTCACCCTCCCTTTCGGCACATTGATGGCCGTCCACTTTCTCCGACGAGCCCTCGACCCTTCGCCACGATTGGTGGCTACTTCCACCGGCATTCTGGACAAGACTTCTCCGTTCGGTGGCAAGCTCTTCATCCCCTGGGGGGATGTACTCAGCTTCAGATCTTGGGGCGGTGGTGTGGTCGTCGAGGTGCGGGATCCCGCTGGTCTCGCCCGGCACGCTGGGCTCGGGCGTCGTGTGGAGCTGTGGATTCGGCGACTCTTCACCCGAAAGAGTATCCTGATTACGCCGACGCTCGCGGGTGTCTCACGGCATGAGCTACTTGAGGAACTGGATGCTGCGCTTCTTCGCTTCGAGAGGAAGCAATTCGGTCTTCAGCCGGAAGCAATCGAGGGGGAGGTCAATGAGGCTCGGCCGCTTAAGGGACTGAGACGCTAGCTCCCACCCTGGCGGAAGACCGTAACCCTCTCCAAAGTCCGACAGCTCAACCGCACGGTCCAACAGAGAGAGTCCGATGGAAGCTCCTCAGCTCCGACCGACCTTCCGGGTCCCACTCGAATACCCACGGGAGGTGGCAGTCGAGCGGATCCGAGCAAGGCTCGTCGCGCGCGAAGAGCTTCAGGGCCGCTGGCGAGGCAAGGGACGCTGGGCCGAGATCCACGTGCCCGAGGCCGAGCGGAAGCTCTGGTCACCGCACCTTTCGCTGACGGTCGAAGACAGGGGCGACGCCTCGGAGCTCTCCGGTCGCTTTGCGCCCAACCCCGAGGTGTGGACGTTCTTCATGTTCGTGTACGTCGGCGTGGTGTTCTTCATCCTACTCGGCGGGACATTCGGCTACGTGCAGTGGGCGTCTAACGAGCCGGCGTGGGGCCTTTGGGCGGTCTGGCTCGGGGTGCCGATGCTGGGCCTCTTGCACGCCACTAGCGCCGTGGGCCAGCGTCTCGGACGAGTCCAGATGCGGGACCTCCATGTGCTGCTCTTCGAAGTGCTCGAGGAGATCGCGGAGTAGGCGGGAGCGCGAAGCGCACCCACCTCCCCTCAGCGCGGGGTAAAGTCCGTCTCCGGCCCTAGCCGACGAATAAACGCCGCAAGCAACCGAGCCGTGTTCGTAAGGTCCTCGACGCTGACCACCTCGTTCGGCGAGTGCATGTACCGGTTCGGAACCGAGACGAGTCCGGTCGGCACTCCGCGGCCTGTCATGTGAATCCCGTCGGCGTCGGTGTACGTCGCCTTGGAGGATGCTTGGATGGTGTACGGAATGCCTTCCTCGTCCGCGACTCGAGCCAGTAGCTCGAAGACCTCGCTATGCGCGGCGGAGCCCCGGCTCAGCACAGGCCCTCCCCCGACCCGATGCTCACCCCACTCTTTCTTCTCGATATCTGGAACGTCCGTACTGAATGTGACATCGACCACCAGTGCGACATCTGGCTGAACGGCTACAGCGCTGGGTCGAGCGCCACCGCCCTGGTAACCGATTTCCTCTTGAACTGTGGCCACGGCGGTGGCTTGGGCGACGGAACCACCGGGCTCCTTGGAGAGCAACCGTACGGCCTCCAGCACCACGTACGCACCGATTCGATTGTCGATCGCGCGGCTAGCAATGCGATCGCCTGCGAGTCGAATCATGGGCTGGTCGATCACGAGAGGGTCGCCCACCCGAAGCCCCAGGCTCTGCGCATGCGCTCGGTCATTGGCCCCGACGTCGACCCAGAGTTGTTTGGTCTTGGACGCCTTCGATCGCTCCTCAGCTTCGATGAGATGAATCGCTTTCTTACCGATGACGCCGGTGACATCTCCGTCACGGGCAAGAACTAGCACACGTTGGCCGACCAGCACTTGAGGATCCCAACCGCCGATTTCGCTGACGTAGAGGAAGCCCTCCTCGTCGATGTGCGTCACCTGAAGGCCGATCTCGTCGATGTGGCCGGCGAGCATCACGGTGAGGGCACCGCCCTCGCCGATGGTGGCAAAGGAATTTCCGGTCACGTCGACCGAGACGCTTTCGGCGAAGGTCTCCGCCTCAGTGCGCCAAACCCGTGCCGCTCGGGCCTCGAAGCCCGACGGGCCAGGAGCATCGAGGAGGCGCTCGAGAAATGGAAGATTCTGTGTCATCCCGGCAATCTAGCCGCTCGGCGAGCTATACGGAGTCCTGGCGAGGCTCCGCTGGCTCTTCGATGACGATCCCCTTCGAGGGATCCATCCTCGGATCGGAGTAGACGTCGCCCTCCGAGGTATCAGCGCTACCGCCCCCCCACGTCGTCCATCCAGCCATCCCTCCCACGCCGGCTCCGCCCTGGCCCGTAACGACCCGTACCGTACCGTCCCGGATCTGCTTCTCGAGTCGCCCCCTCACGCTTCGCTGAATCCACCGCCTACTCGTGGGAAGAAGCAACGAGAAGCCGACTAGGTCCGTAAGGACACCAGGAGTCAGCAAGAACGCACCACCGACGAGCACAGCGATGCCATCGAGCAGCGACTCACCAGGGAGGCGACCAGACGCAAGCTCCCGCTGAAATCGTAGGAACGCACGCAGACCCTCCGCTCTCGCGAGCCACGCACCGGTGACTCCGGTGATGAGCACGAGCGCGAGCGTGGGGAGCAGACCGATGACCTGGCCGACCTGGATCAAGAGCACGAGCTCGATGATCGGGACGATCACGAAGAGCAGTGCCAAACGACTCAATAGCTTCATGCCTATCACTACCCGCCGCGTGGTGAGCTAGGTTCATGGAGATTCATGGACACGCCTGATGGTACGACGATTGGACGAGTGATGGAGCAGACCTACTTCCGCAAGGGATTCGGGCTCAAGAAAGAGCTTCGACCCCTCATTGACGCCGAATACCAGAGCGCGTTGGTCGAGCGCATCCGGTCACGTGGCTACGTCGACTCTTTCGGCGACGTGCACGTCCAGCTCGCACAGGAGTTCGGCTTTTGCTACGGCGTCGATCGAGCGGTCGACTACGCGTATGAGACCGTGCACAAATTTCCGGACCGCAAGATTCACCTGGTCGGGGAGATCATCCACAACCCCCACGTGAACAACCGGATGACCGAGATGGGGATCTCGTTCATCTACCCGGCGGCGGACGGCTCCTTCGACTTCTCCCACTTGGGAGAGGAGGATGTCGTGATCTTACCGGCGTTCGGAGTCACCCTCCACGACTTCGAGCGGCTTAGAGCGATCGGGTGCATCCTGGTCGACACGACTTGTGGATCGGTACTGCACGTTTGGAAGCGGGTCGAGAAGTACGCGAAGGACGGCTTCACCGCGCTCATCCACGGCAAGTACACGCATGAGGAGTCACGCGCGACGGCTTCCCAGGTGAACAAGCACGACGGCGGCACATACCTCATCGTACGCGACATGGACGAGAGTCGGCTCGTCTGCGACTACATCGCCAAGCGACCGGGTCACCTGACCCGGGAAGCATTCATCGAGCACTTCCAATCCAAGACCTCGGCAGGCTTCGACCCAGACCGGGATCTCGCGTTCGTCGGCGTCGCGAATCAGACAACGATGCTGGCCACGGAGTCGCTCGCGATCGGTCGAAAAGTGCACGAGGCGATGGTCGAGCACTTCGGCGAGGAGCATGCGGCGACGCACTTCCGTTCGTTCGGCACCATCTGTTCGGCTACGCAGGAACGTCAGGACGCTGTCGCGGAGATGATGGTCGAGCCACCCGACGTGATGCTCGTGATCGGCGGCTACAACTCGTCGAACACGAACCACTTGGCGCACCTCTGTCGCCAACACACCACGACCTTCCATGTCGAGGATGCGGCGTGCATCGACGTGGAGTCGGGCCAGATCCGGCACAAGCCGGAGCTCGACCCGACGGCTCCCGAAGTCGTAGAGCACGACTGGTTGCCACCCGGCCCGCTGAAGCTCGGAATCACGGCAGGGGCCTCGACACCGAACAACAAGATCGGTGAGGCGCTCCTTCGCGTGCTCGAGATCCGTGGCGTCGACGTGGCAGGGCTGGTGGCGGAGCCAGCGTAGGACTCAGACGAAGACGGGGAAGTCGAGCTGCCCGCACGGTTCGACGTCTACCGTTTCGGACAGGATCGCATCTGGGGCGTGCTCAGGGACGAGCTCGATCTCGCTTCGATCGGGTGGATCGACCTCGGGAGCTAACGGAGGATCGACCCAGGGAGCTAGAGGTCGTTGTCCTGGATGCCCGTACCCAGCGTCTTGAGCAGGTCGGCTAGCACCCGCTGGTCCTCTTCGGAGAGATGCCGTGACAGGTGCTGTACGTACGACGCGTGCCCGGGGAACACGTCCGCGACCAACTCACGACCTTCTTCCGTCAGCCGCGCCTGAATGACCCGGCGGTCGTCCGGCCGTCGGAACCGATAAACGAGGCCCTGATCTTCGAGGCGGTCCATGACATACGTCACATTCCCGCCCGTTACGAGCAGCTTCTCTGCGAGCTCGCCGAGTGACAGTGGCCCGAGATGATACAACGCCTCGAGCGTTCCGAACTGGGGCGTCGTGAGACCGTAATCCTGCACCTTGGTCGCGATCGCCTTCGCATATGTCGCGTGACACCGAGCCAGGGTTACCCAAAGTCGTAGGGCGGCTTCTTCCTGGTCAGACCAGTCTCTCTCGGCCGGTGTATCCGCCTGGGGTCGGACATCCACCTGTATTTCACTCATAGTCAAACTCGGCTGGGGCCTACTCTAGATGTGGATGGGCCGGCCCAATGCCGCAAGGGCGCCCTCCGAAACCCCTTCCGAAAGCGTCGGGTGAGGATGCATCGCTTTCTCGAGTTCTTCGACGGTCGATTCGAGGTGCCTACCGACCACGAACTCCGCGATCAGCTCCGTCGCGTGGGGGCCAACGATGTGGGCACCCAAGATCTCGGAATACTTCGTACCGCGGATAATCTTGATGAAGCCGTCCGTGTGGCCCGCAGCCACCGCGCGCCCGATTCCGACCCACGGGAACTTCCCGACCTCGATGTCGTGACCGGCCTCTTTCGCCTGGGCTTCGGTGAGTCCGACCGACGCCACCTCGGGGTGGCAGTACGTGCAATTCGGGACGTTGTCGTAGTCGACGGTCCCATGCCCTTCACCGGCGATGTGCTCGACGCAGACGATGCCCTCGTGCGTTGCCTTGTGCGCCAATAGCTGCCGTCCGGCCACGTCTCCGATCGCGTACACGCCCGGAACGTTTGTCCTCAGCTGGTCGTCGACGACAATGAAGCCCCGGTCGTCTGTCTTGACCCCGGCCGCCTCTAGGCCGAGGTCCTCGGAGTTGGGGACGCGCCCGACCGCCGAGAGGACATAGTCGACGTCCATGGTCTGGAGATCGCCCTTCTTGTCCTTGAAGGTCACGGTGACCCCGTCGGCCCGGATGTCCGCACTCTGGAAGAAAGCTCCGGTATGAACCGCGATCTTCCGCTTCTTGTACGTACGCTCCATGAATTTGGAGACCTCGGCATCTTCCAACGGCAGAATGCGATCGAGCGCTTCGACAATCGTGACCTGCGTTCCGTACGAAGCGTACACATCGGCGAACTCCATGCCGATCGCGCCAGCACCCACGATGAAGAGCGAGCCCGGAGCCTCCTTCTGCATGAGCGCGCCTGTGGATGACCAGATACGGTCTTCGTCGATCTTGAGGACGGGTAGATCGCGGGGACGCGACCCGGTCGCCAAGACGATGTGCTTCGCGGTGTGGGTCTCTTTTCCACCATCCGAAGCGGTGACCTCGACCTTCCCACTCCCCTTCAGCCGGCCGAAGCCCTGAAGGTGAGTGACCTTGTTCTTCTTGAAGAGGTGTGCGATCCCGTTCGTCATCTGCTTCACGACGCCGCGGCTCCGCTCTTGCGCTGGACCCAAGTCGAAGGTGACATCCTTAGCGAGGATCCCGTGCTTCTCCGCACCGCGCATTTCGTTGGCCAGTAGTGCGCTGGTCAGGAGAGCCTTCGTGGGGATGCAGCCGATGTTCAAACAGACTCCACCGAGGTCCTGGTCCTCGACGCACGCTACGTTCATACCGAGCTGTGCGGCTCGGATGGCGGCGACATAGCCGCCAGGACCACTTCCCACCACGATCAGATCGAACGATTTGCCAGCCACTAAGGCCTCACTTTATGGGCAGGATTCACAGGTGAATCCGCGGATTTTCGGTGGATTCCAGGACCACGAAGGTAGATGTGGCCCGAGTACCGGTAAAGGTGGAATCGGGTCGCGGCCCCGATGTCGCCACACCATCCAACGTCGCTGCGGAGAAGGAGATCCATGGCCGGCCTGACCGTCTCATTCCTGGTCCAAGGCGAGGGTCGCGGCCACATGACCCAAGCCCTCGCGCTGGCGGCATACTTGCGGAGCGCCGGTCACGAGCTGGGGCCGGTATTGGTGGGCTCCAGCCCTTGGAGATCGATCCCCGACTACTTCTTGGAAGGAATCCAGGCCGAAGTAGAGACGTTCCAAGCCCCGACTCTCGTACCGGGCCCCGACGGGCGCGCCCTTTCGATGTCGCGTACGCTGGGCGATGTCGTGCGTCGAGGGCCCAAGTTCCGGAAGGCCGTCGACCGGATTCACGCCCGCACGGAGCAAGCTGACGTCGCGGTGAACTTCCTCGACCTCTTGAGTGGTCTCTCGCGCTACGTCCATCGACCGGTGGTGCCTTCCGTAGCGATCGCGCACAACTACTACTTTCTCCACACCGAGGCACGCCAACCGCCTGACGCCTCCATCCGCCAACGCCTCGCGATCGAGTACGCGCGGACGACCGCCTCCGGGGCCGCTAGGACGCTGGCGCTATCGTTCGCTCCTCTCTCGCCGACTGAAGTCGGCTCGCTGAGCATTGTCCCGCCTCTCTTGCGGCAAGGGTTGTTGGAGCTCGATGTAGCTCGAGGCGAGTACCTGCTGGCCTATGCGCTGAACCCGGGGTATGGCGCCGACTTGGCAGCCTGGTCCGAGCGCTCCGGCGTCGAGGTACATTGCTTCGTCGATGGAGGTCGCTCCGCCCTTCAGGGCGCCCACGGCACCACGCCGCTGCCCCCCTCATTCCACGCGCACGACCTCGATGACGAGGCATTCATGCGCCGACTAGCCGGTTGCCGCGCGTACGTCGGGTCGGCTGGCTTCGAGTCTGTGTGTGAAGGGTTCGCCCTCGGAAAGCCGATACTCGCCGTCCCTACAGACGGGCATGTCGAGCAGGAACTCAACGCATGGGACGCAGAGCAGCACGGAGCTGCGCGTGCGGGTTCTTGGACCGATCTCGACTCGTTCTGGGGCGACGCCCGCGCTCCTTCGAGCGACGCGGTCGAGGCCTTCCGTAGTTGGATCGGACAGGCGCCGGAGATCATCGTGGGCGCGATTGAACGAGCCGCAGCAGCAGCAAGCCACAGCTGACGGTGGTCGAGAGCGTGCGGGTACGGAAGGTGGAAGGCCGGTCGGGGACGACGCGCTTCATCGACGCCGCATGGAGGGTGTACGCCTCGGACGGGTCGGCTCCAGATCGGCGCTGGGTGGCACCTCTACGAATCGTCGTGCGAGATGCGCTGAACGAGCGAAAGAATCCCTTCTACCGGGAAGCCGAGCGCGCCCTCTTCGTCGCTGAACGAGACGGTCGCGTCGTCGGCCGCATCGCGGCGATCGAGAATCGGTGGCACAACCGGTATCACAACGACCGAGTCGGCTTCTTCGGATTCTTCGACTGTGCAGACGACCCAGAAGCAGCGACCGCCCTCCTGGGTGCTGCCGAAAGCTGGCTGCGCGGTCGCGGTCTCAAGATCGCGCGCGGACCGGTCTCACCGTCGATGAACCACGAGTCAGGACTCCTCGTGGAGGGCGCCGACGTCCCGCCCGTCATCATGACTCCGTGGCATCCGGAGTACGTCGGTGCTCTGATCGACGGCGCCGGCTACCACCGTGCCAAAGATCTCCTTGGGTACGACATCCCGGCGACCGAGGGACTCGCTGTGCCGGAACGCCTTGGGAGACTGGCGCAGCGAACCGCGACGCGCACAGGCGTGCAGTTTCGGACCCTCGACCTCAAGACGTTGGAGCGCGAGGCAAAGAGCGTTTTGGACCTCTACACGGAGGCGTGGGAAGGGAATTGGGGCTTCGTGCCTCCCGACTGGGACGACTTCTGGCACACCGCGAAGGACCTCAAATCGGTCGTCATCCCCGAGTACTCCTTCGTCGCCGAGGTCGACGGTGAGATCGTCGGATTCATGCTCATGGCACGCGACCTAAACCGGGTCCTCCAGGACGTGCCCTCCGGTCGACTCTGGCCCACGACGATCGCCCGTCTCGCTCGCGGGCTGCCAAAGGTTCGGTACGGTCGGATCGTGCTCCTCGGGCTGCGACGCTCGTACCGGAATCGCGGACTCTTTCCGCTCTTCGCCTGGGAGGCGGCCAAGTTGGCTGAGAAGACAGGCTTCGAGGGCGCCGAAGCTTCCTGGATTCTGGAAGACAACGACGCCCTCAATCGCCCACTCGAGGCCATGGGCCTCCGCGCCTACAAGCGTTGGCGCATTTACGAAAAGGGGCTCTAGCGGTCTTCGGTCATCGGCCGACCACGAGAGTGCATCTCGAACCACTTCCTCAGGAAGAGTTGTGACCGTAGGAAGTTGGACGGAGTGCTCGACGTTCCGTGCCACTCGTTGTTGAAGCGAATCATCGCGGTCTCGACACCCATGACCTTCAAGGCGGCGTAGTACTCCTCCGTCTGAGGCATCGGCGTCCGCAAGTCGTTCACGCCCGTCATGAGCATCGTCGGCGTCGAGACATTCCCGACGTACATCAGGGGTGAGCGACGGAGGTGCTCACTCGGGTCGTCCCACGGGAAGTTCTCGAAGTTCCGGTACCAACCGATGCCGTCCGTCGTGCCGACGAAGGAGAGCCAGTTCGTGACCGGGCAATTGGCGGAAGCCGCCGCGAAGCGATCGGTCTGACCTACCACCCACGAGGTGAGAACCCCGCCGCCAGAACAGCCGTAGACGAACATGTTCTCTTCGTCGATGTAGCCCCGGTCCACGACGAGGTCGACGCCTGCCATGAGGTCGTCGTAGTCCTTACCCGGGTACGCATTCTTGATCGAGTTGCCGAAGGCACTCCCATACCCGGAGCTACCTCTCGGATTGGTGTAGAGCACGACGTACCCGTTCGCCGCGTGCTCCTGCCAACCGAAGTTGAAGCCGACGTTGTACATCCCGTGAGGGCCCCCATGAATCGAGAGCATGAGCGGGTACTCTTTCGTCGGATCGAAGTCCGGCGGATGGATGATCCAACCCTGGATCTGGAATCCCTCGACCGATTCGTACCAGATCTCTTCATGGGCGCCGAGCGTGAGTCCCCCGAGCACATCTTCGTTCACCTGGGTGAGCTGTGTGCGGGCGTCAGGACGGGCCAAATCGAAGGCCACGATGTCTGACGGCACGTGAGGAGACGTGAACGTTCCGACCGCTCTTCCGTCCGCCGTGAACGAGCTGAGCGCGAACATGTGCTCGCCATCCGAGATCTGCTCGACACCACCATCGACGGAGAGAAAGTGGATGTTGCGCGTACCCTCTGAACTGACCGTGAGGTACAGACCGCTACCGTCCTTGGCCCACTGCATTCCATTGATCTGCCGGTCGAAATCGCCGGAGATGAGGCGGGCGCCACCACCGTCTCCGTCCATGAGGTAAACACCGGAGTTCCGGTACGTGTCGGTGTGGAAATCGGTGCCCCGATACGCGATGCGATCGCCAACGGGGGACGGTAGGGGTGACGAGTCCTGGCCACGACGCGACGTGAGCTGGCGGATCGCCCCGGTCGCCACGTCGACGGCATAGATCTCGGACTCACGCCACGACAGCTCCGCGTCGGAAGTACGCAGCGATGAGAAGACGAGCTCGTCTCCGTCGGCCGTCCACTCCCCGGTGGAGTGATTCCAGTCGCCGTCGGTGAGCTGGCGTGCTGTCCCGCCCTCGGCAGGAACGACGAAGACGTGCCGCCACGCTCCGTCCACGAATCCCTGACGGTCCTGACGATAGTCCGCACGGGTGACGACCCGAGGACCCTCTACCCAGGTGGCTCCATCGGGGCGTCCGGGAGGGCTCACCGTAAACGCCGGCTCAGCGTCGACGTTCATGGTGAAGGAGAGGTGCTCCCCATCAGGTGACCACCGGATACCACCGGGGCTGTCCTCGAGCCGGGTGATCTGACTCGTCGCCCCTTCGTCGTCCATCCAACGGACGAAGATCTGAATCCCTTCCGGCTCTCCAGAAGCGGTATACGCGATGCGAGTACCGTCGGGCGACCAGATCGGGCCAGAGCCGTCGACGAGAAACCGATTCTTGGAGCCGTCAGCGCCCATGATCCAGATCGACGATTCACGCCGGTCGTTCATCTTGTCGACCCAGCCACGCGTGTAGACGATCTGCGAGCCGTCCGGCGAGATCTGCGGGTTGGAAACGCTCTCGAGATCGAGATACATCTCGAGAGAAATCGTCCTCGCGTCTTGGCCCGAGACCGGCGCGAAACCGGCCGAAAGGGCGAAGAGGGCGAGCGTCATGAACGCCGGAGCGTAGAAGCGACTCTTCATCGCACACCTCATGCAGCTGGGGAACTCACTTCATCCCGTCGTGGGGAGGGGTCAAGATACGGCCCGACTCCCGCGGGACCAGCGCGTGCGGGTTCGTGCCGTCTCGGGGCGCTGCGACCCGTTAGACGCTCATCGCTCCCACACGACTTTTCCGTCGACGATCGTCAGGTCCACGAGCATCGACTCGAGGCACGGATCCGGACACTCCAGGTAGTCTTCGGCGGTCACGATCAAGTCCGCGATATCGCCAGGGCGAAGCGTGCCCGCGACCGGCGATTGGGTCAGTCGCGTGTAGCCCACAGTGTTCACGTAGAGCGCTTCTTCCCTGGACACAGCCTGGTCGGCGCCGGCCGCACCGGCCGAGATCGTCTGCCTCGTGGTGAAATGGTGAAGCGCCCACCACGGGTCCCACGGCACGACGGGAGCATCGGTCCCAATCGATACCTCGATACCTGCATCGATGTACGCACGGAGCGGTGTCGTGAGGCCAGCGCGCTCCTCGCCCCAGTACTTCACTAGGCTAGGTGCCGCGAGGTAGAGGTGGTTCTGAGCCGTCACCGCGACTCCGAGATCGCGCAGACGGGCGAAGTGGTCCTCGCGTGCAATGAAGCCGTGCTCGATGACCCACCCCTTGTCTCGAATCGACTCTCGCTCGTTCGCGATCTCGTACGCGTCCAATACGAGGTCGATCGCGGCATCGCCGACGGCATGGGTCGCGACCCGCCAGCCCGCTGCTTGTAACACTTCCACAGATTCGAAGAAGTCGTCACGGGGCATGGTTTGGAGTCCGTAGTACGTGCCCCTCTCACCCCACGGCTCGAGATACGGCTCGCGCATCAGGCCACCCTCGAACCCCCCGTCGACACCCATCTTCACGCCCTGCACGGAGAGCCATGGACTACGTCTACCGGGTGCCGGCCACGCCCCGATCGCCTCGCGCAACTCGTCCGGCGAGCCCGAGCGAGGTGCCCGTAGGAGGTAGTCGACCCGCACGGTCAAACGACCTTCGTCCGCGAGCTCGCCGATCAGCTCGAGCTGCTCTGGCGAACCACCGGGGTGGCGAACACGCGTGAGACCACGGGAAGCGAGACGTCGGTACTGCTCCGCGAGAGCCTCCTTCTGGTCCTGTCGAGACTCACTCTGACCCGGGGGCAGAGACACGAGGCCCTTCGCCCGATCGACCAGTTCCCCATTGAGTCGTCCATCCGGATACCGGCCGATGCGACCGCCGGCGACCTCGTCGGTGGACTCGTCGATGCCCCAACGGGCAAGGGCCACCGAGTTCAAGACGTACTCGTGCCCGCCTCGGACGACTACGACAGCGTGGTTCGGGGCCGCGCGGTCGAGGTCGTCTCGATAGGGGAGTCGATGCTCGGCCAACTGACCTTCATGCCAGTCGCTATTCGTCACGATGACATCGTCGGGGCCCGCGGATGCGACACGCCGAGCGATGGCATCCTCGACGTCCCCCATCGAGCGTGCACTCGAGAGATCGACACCCGGGCCACCTCCGATCGAGTGGAAGTGATTGTCGGCCAGGCCGGGAAGGACAGAGCGCCCGTTCAGCTCGACGACTCGTGTCTCGTCGCCAATCCACTTCGCGACATCTTCAGCAGAGCCCGTGCCGAGAACGATCCCTCCAGCGAGAGCGATCGCCTCCAAAGGGGCTTCGTCCGCCTCGGCTATCACCGTACCCCCACTCAAGACGAGGGTAGCAGTCTCCTGTTCGACGGGCGCACACGCAGCCAGGACCAAGAGCGCCACGGGCGGTGTGCATCCTTTTCGGGCTTGGTGCGTCCAATGAATACGTGAAGACATCGTCTGGACCTGATTGAAGTAGCGACCTTCCGATGCGCTCGGGGCCGCGATGGTCGAGACCCCACTCATACGAGACCCAGAGCAACCGTGAAAGTCGAAAGCTGGGGAAGAAGGCTTCGTGGACTCGCCGGGTTATCCACGGTAGGCGGCTTCATTAGCGGAATCGTCGGCGCCGTCTCGATGATCGGGCTTGGCATCAACAATTTCGGATTCTCCCTCGACCCGGTCGTTTGGCGGATGATACTCGAAGGCTCCGTGATGGCCGGCACCACCTTCTTCGTCGCCGGGGCCGTGACCACGGCGGGCTTCGCTTCTTGGCTCGCTGCGACCAGCGGCCGACGGTCGCTACAAGAGCTGCCGCTGTGGCAGATGTCGCTCATGGGCGCCGTTGTAGCCGCGCTGATTCCCGCGGGCCTCTTGGTATCGAGCGGCGGTTTCGGCTCGTTGTGGGCCGTCGGGACGCGCATCCTTCCGCTGACCGCCGTATTCGCTGCGTGCGGTGGTCTACTGAGCAGCACCTTGGTCGGGATCGCCAAGCGCGCGGACCGCAAGGAGCTCGGTCAGCGTACCGGAGGACTACTTGCGGACGACTCGTAGCGATCGAGGCTGGTAGCGCTTCTGGCTCTTCCTCGTCAGACGACGATGGCGGTCGGCTCCTCGAGCATCGCCTTCAACGTCTGCAAGAAGCGTGAGCCTTGTGCGCCGTCGATGACCCGATGATCGCAGCTCATCGTGATCCGCATCCGAGGACGGACGGTCACCTGTCCATCCACGACAACCGGCGTCTCCTCGATTCCACCCACGGCGAGAATCCCCGCTTCCGGAGGATTGATGATCGCCGTGAACTCGTGGATGCCGAACATCCCCAGATTCGAGACGCTGAATGTCGCGCCGGTGTACTCGTCGGGCATGAGCTTCTTGTCTCGCGCTCGTCCCGCTAGCTCCCGAACTTCCGAACCGATGTGGGCGATGCCTTTCGCATGGGCGTTCTTCACCACCGGCGTGATCAGTCCGTCTTCGACCGCCACCGCCACCCCGATGTGCACTGAGTTGAAGCGGCGGATGAATCCGTCATGCCACTGAGCATTGCAGTTCGGGTGCTTCCGTAGCGCAGCGGCCGTCGCTTTCAAAACGATGTCGTTGATGGAAATCTTCCCACCGTCCTTCTCGAGCATCGCGTTGATGCTGCGACGAGCCTCCATGACACGACCCATGTCCACGTCGACGGTCAGGTAGAACGTCGGCACCGGGCCAATCGAGGTCACAAGGCGCTTCGCGATCGTCTTGCGCATCTGCGACGTCGGGATGTCCTCGAACTCGGGCTCATCGGACGTCCACGTCGGAGCCGTCGTGCCCGTTGCCACGCCGGAAGCCTTCGCCGCTTCGACGTCCCGTTTCACGACTCGTCCCCCCGGACCACTCCCCGAGATGCGGGAAAGGTCCAGCCCCATCTCTTCGGCTAGGCGTCGAGCAAGCGGAGAAGCCTTAACCCTTCCCCCCGATGCCGCCGCGGTCGGTGCGCTCGCCACGGGAGCAGGTGCCGGCGCTGTGGCCGGGGTCGGCTGTGCCGCCGGCGGCGGTGCAGAGGCGGCGGGCTCGACAGCGGCCTGATCCGGCGCCGCGGAAGAGGAACTCCCGCTCACGCCTTCGATCGCCGAGATGTCCTCATCCGCGCCGGCAATTACTCCGATCACGGCTCCGACCGCGGCCGTCCCGCCCGCGTCGAGGAAGATCTTGCGGAGCACACCGTCACCCCGGGCGACGAGCTCCATGGTCGCTTTGTCCGTCTCGATCTCGGCCAACACGTCGCCACTCGCGATCGCGTCACCCTCGGACTTGAGCCACTGCACGAGCTGGCCTTCCTCCATAGTGGGAGACAGCGCTTCCATGTGGACCTTCGTCGTCGCCATCTAACGGCTCCGGTGGGTTTGGATGTACGAGGCGTGCTGCATCACCGATACAAGACTTTGTGAACCGCGCCGATCACGTGCTGCGCCGACGGCTTGGCCAACGCCTCCAGATTCTTGGCGTACGGCATCGGCACGTCCGCTTGCGTGACCCTGAGAATCGGCGCATCGAGGTGGTCGAACGCCTCCTCTTGGATCATGGAGACGATCTGGGCCCCTGTTCCCGCGTACGGCCAACCCTCTTCCAAATACACGACACGGTTCGTCTTGGCGACGGTCTCCAGAATGGCGTCGAAGTCGAGTGGCCGAATGGTGCGCAAGTCGAGCACGTCCGCCTCGATCCCTTCCTTCTCGAGCTTCTGCGCAGCCTGTAGGGCTACGTGAATCATCTTGCCGTGAGTCACGATCGAGACGTCGGAACCCTCTCGCTTCAAGTCGGCGACGCCGAGTGGAATGACGAAATCGTCATCGTCGGGGACCTCGCCTTTGAGGTTGTAGAGGAGCTCGCCCTCCATGAACGCCACGGGGTCGTCATCGCGGATCGCGGCCTTCAAGAGGCCCTTGGCGTCAGCAGGAGTGCCGGGGGTGACGACTTTGCATCCCGGCGCGTGGGAGTAGTACGTCTCGCACGCCTGGGAGTGTTGCGCCGAAAGCTGCAGCGCCGCGCCGGTCGGTCCCCGAAAGACGATCGGCATCGGGAACTGGCCCTCGGACATGTAGTACATCTTGGCCGCCGAGTTGATGACCTGGTCGATCGCGAGAAACGCGAAGTTGAAGGTCATGAACTCCACGACCGGGCGAAGCCCTGCCATCGCAGCGCCGACGGAGAGTCCCGTGAAGCCCAGCTCACTGATCGGCGTGTCGACGATTCTCTGAGACCCGAACTCGTCGAGCAGCCCCTTTGACACCTTATACGCGCCGTCGTACTCGGCGACCTCTTCCCCCATCAAGAAGACGTCGGCGTCTCGCTCCATCTCTTCTCGAAGCGCTTCGTTCAGCGCCTCGCGATACGTCATGACCGCCATCAGCTCTGCTCCCCGGACTCGGGTCGCCCATCGAAAAACAGACGACCGTGTGTGTCCGGATCTGCCCAGACGTTTGTGTACAACGCTTCAGGATCCGGAAAGGGTGAGGCATCGGCGAAGTCGGCCGCCTCCTGAGAGATCTGTCTGGCTTCCGCATCCATCTCGTCGAGGGCGGCCTGGTCCAGGGCACCCGCCGCCATGAGCTGATCGCGGAGCGTCGCGATCGGGTCTTCTTCGGCTTTCGCCTTTTCAACCTCCTCAACGGAGCGATACGTACCAGAGACCGGGTCCGACATCGAGTGCCCGCGGAAGCGGTACGTCTGGAGATCTACGAACTGGGGACCGGCTCCACCGCGAACCTCCGCAGCTAGATCGCGGAAGAAGCCGTACGTCTCGAGCACGTCCTGTCCATTCACCACGTGGGCGGGGATGCCATGAGGCGCGGACTTCGTAGCCATTTCCGTCTTGGAGACCCTCGAGAAGGCTGTACCCATCCCGTAGTCGTTGTTCTCCACGATGTAGATGACAGGCAGCTGCCAGATCGCGGCGAGGTTCAGCGCTTCGTGGAAGCCACCCTGGTTCACGGCCGCGTCGCCCATGTAGACGATGACGACCGTGTCCTCTCCCCGGTACTTGATCTTCCAGCCGATGCCCGTGGCGAGAGGCACCTGCCCGCCCACGATGCCGTGACCACCCATGAAGCGACAGTCGGCGTCGAAAATGTGCATCGAGCCACCTTTGCCTCCGGAGGCTCCGTCCGCCCGGCCGTACAGCTCCGCCATTACCGACTTTGGTGATACGCCCTTGGCGATCGCCTGGGTGTGCTCGCGGTACGCGCTCATGACGTAGTCGTCTTCCCGCAGCGGCTTGATGCTCCCCGCGGCTGCGGCTTCCTGACCGATATGAAGATGACAGAAGCCGCCGATCTTCCCGATGGCGTATGCCTCTTCCGCCTTCTCCTCGAAGCGTCGATACAGCAGCATATCCCGAAGGAGGTCGAGCGCGAGCTCCTCCGAGACTCCGTTCGCCTCGAACGGGTCCGCCTTCTTCTTCTTGGCCTTCTTCGTTTTCGTCTCAGCCACCTCAGCCTCCTTTCGGCGTACGGCCAGGCCGGCCGACTTCGAGCTGTACCAGATTCAGGCGGACTTCGGCAGGCGCGGGTATGTCTGCCTCCAGAACCTCCTGGATGGTGCCGGGACCCCCGGCCTCAACTTCTCGAGCCTGCTCCTTCGCGTGGTAGCTAGACCGCACGAGCGGTCCTGACTCCACATGCCGAAAGCCCAGCTCTTCTTCTCCGACCTTCTTCCACATCGCGAACTCGTCGGGTGTCACCCACCGTGCGACGGGTATGTGCATCGGCGAGGGACGGAGGTACTGACCCAAGGTCAGAATGTCGACCGCCGCCTCTCGAAGATCAGACATCGCCTGTCGGATCTCATCCTCCTCCTCACCCATCCCGAGAATGATGCCCGTCTTGGTAAGCATCGTCGGGTCGATCCGCTTCACCGCCCCGAGGTACGAGATCGAGCGCCAATATCGACCGCCCGGACGCACATCGGGGTGAAGCCGAAGCACGGTCTCCAAGTTGTGCCCGAGAATGGCCGGTCGAGCCTCGACCACCGTGCGCAGCGCGTCTTCGTCCCCCTTGAAGTCGGGGATCAGAACCTCGACCGAGCACCCCGGTACCGCCTCGTGCACGCGACGGATTGTCTCCGCGTAGATCGCCGCGCCACCGTCGGGAAGTTCATCGCGATTCACACTCGTGATCACGACGTGCTCGAGCTCCATCTCCGCTACCGTTTGGGCAACCCGGCGCGGCTCGTCCTCGTCGAGGATCGTCGGCATTCCGTGCGCCACACCGCAGTACTTACACGCTCTCGTGCAAACATCCCCGAGGATCATGAACGTCGCGGTGCCGGCTTCCCAGCATTCGCCGATGTTTGGGCAACCGGCTTCTTCGCACACGGTGTGCAGCCCTTCGGACCGCATCATCTTTTTGAGCCGGAGATAGTTCGGGCCACCCGGTGACCGAACCTTCAGCCACGAAGGTTTCCTCGACTTGAGCTCGATCGTTTCAAGACCCTCGTGCGCGCGGATGCGAGAGGTTCCCTTCGGCTTCACGTCGCCGGTGTTCTTGCCGGTTGGTGCGTACCCTCTCGGCGTGTCGGGCTTTAAACTCAAGTTGGCTCACTCTTTGCGCGGCGAACTTCGCCCAGGGTCGTAAGGCCGACCTCCGAGCAGAGCTAGGTAAAAAAGCTCCAGCGGTCGGCCCTAACAAGAGTGTCGAGGTGGGTCGGGGTCAGCCCCGACGGGCGGCCAGGAGACCCCCGATCGCTCCCGCGAGGGTCTTGGACCTCGGCACCGACACGCTCTACTCGTCTCCCGGTAAGTTCCTCAAGATGTGATCGCGGGCCTCCTCCGCACTGTCGGTCACGAACATGAGATCGAGATCTTCTGTCGCGATCTTACCGTGTACGGCCATCGTGTCACGGATCCAATCGAGGAGTCCTTTCCAGTAGTCGCTCCCGAAGAGGACAACGGGGAAGTCGCGGACCTTGTTCGTCTGGATGAGCGTGAGCGCCTCGAAGAGCTCGTCCATCGTCCCGAAGCCGCCCGGGAAGATGATGAACGCGCACGCGTACTTCACGAACATCGTCTTGCGAACGAAGAAGTACCGGAAGTCGATCGAGACGTCGAGGTAGTCGTTGCCAGACTGCTCGAAGGGAAGTTCGATGTTACACCCAATCGAAGTGGCCCCGGCAAGCTGCGCCCCCTTGTTCGCCGCTTCCATCTTCCCAGGGCCTCCACCCGTAATAATGGAGAAACCCGCCTCACCGACTACGCGCGCGGTTTCAACACACGCTTGGTACATCGGATCGTGAGGCTTGGTGCGGGCAGAGCCGAAAATCGAAACAGCCCTTCCAATTGAATGGAGCTCGTCGAAGCCGTCTACGAACTCACCCATGATCCGTAGGACTCGCCACGAGTCCTTACTAATGCTTTCGAGGCCCAACATCCGCTCGTCTTCGGTCTCGCGGTCGTGGGGGAAGGGCTTGGTCGGGTCTGCGGTAGGGTCGAAGGGTTCCGTCATCGGGGTTTGCTCTCGTGGGTAATGGTCGTCGACCAACTAGGAGTGTTCTAAGTACCACCGACCGGCCCGCGCGAGGCCCTCGGTGTGATCGTGGGGCGGAGACCACCCCAGCTCTGAGCGAATCGTTCGTGAAGGATAAGGATTCTCACCCAACGCCAAACTCGCCACCCGCTCCAACGGTAAGTGGGGTGCGCCGGGGGTCCCCACACCAAGGGCATTCAGCATCCCCACCACACCGCGGACCGCCCCAGCCGGGATGTGCGCGAAGCGACGCCGCTTCCCGAGTGTTTCGGCGAGTCCTTGGAAGAGCTCTTCCTGTCGTAACGGGTGGTCGAGGCCGATGTCGTAGATCGCGCCGGCGGGCGTCTGTGCCAAGGCGGCATGGATCGCGCTGGCCACATTCGCCGCGTAGACGACCGGCAGAGTATTCCGGCCCGACCCAAAGATCGGTACGACAGGCGATCTCAAGATCCTCGCCAATGCCGGCACCATGAGGCGATCCCGTTCACCATACACAGCGGACGGCCGCACGATGGTCAGCCCGAAGTCGAGCTCGCGAGCGAGTGCGCGCGCCACATCTTCCGCCTCTCGCTTTGAGCGGGCATAGAGGTCGCCCTCTGGAAGAGGGCCGTCGATTGGGTGGCGCTCGTCGACCGGACCAGGCACGGTTCCGTACACCGCCACCGATGACACGTGGAGCACGTGCTCGACTCCGGCCCGAGCGGCAGCGGTGATCACTCTTCGGGTCCCGTCTACGTTGACGGCGGAGACTACAGGCCAGCCCCCTCCCGCGTAGACGAGCGCGGCAGCGTGGACGAGGTGCGTACACCCGCGCATCCCCTCCGAGAGAGAGTCGGGGTCGTCTCCGATGTCGCCCTTCACCAGCGTGCAGCCGATCTCGCGAAGGTAGGAGGTGTCAGAAGTCGCTCGGCAGAGCGCGACAACGTCGCCGTCCCGGTCGCGGATATGCTTGGCCAGGTGAGAACCGACTAGGCCGGTCCCACCCGTCATGTAGAGTCTCAACGGTCAGCGCGACGCCATGAACGCTTCCGCCTGAACCTTGAGACCATCGACAACGAAGCTGTGGGCCTCGTACTCCTCCAGCGGGCGCGTGCGCTCTTCATCGTAGATGTCGAGGATGCGCTGGTAGTGCTCGGTCGCCTCCTCGTAGTCACCGACCTCCTCGGTCACCAGGGCGGCGGCTACGAGACCGAGCAGGTGGTTCGGGTCGGACTCGACGATCTGAAGTGCGTTGTCGTGCGCAGCGGCGTAGTTCCCCGCAATCCGATTGAGCGTCGATAGGTGATACAGCCCGTCGTGGTTCAGCGGCTCCGCCCGCAGGTATGCCCCGATCGCCATCGGCATGAACTGTTGAGCGACGAGGGAGTCGCCATTCTCGACCGCGGTCATGACACGCGTGAACAGGCGATCCGCAGCCTCGATCGGGGTCATCGACGTCAGATCGGGAGGCGATCCGCTCCCGCCCTGGGGCGCGGCAACCGGACCGGTAGGACTCGGTACGACGCCCGGGCCGGGACGAACCATTTGCAACCCGACCATGAAGATCAGCGCGAACATCGCCGCGCCCGCGATCCACCAGGGGAGGTTCTGCCCACCGACTGTTTCTGCCGCGGCCGCTCGCACCTCATCGCGCCCGGCGCCTGGGAGGGCGCTGCCCTTCCGGCTCGATGCGCCATTGGCCCCCGTACCAGCCCCCGCTCCCTTCCCGAGCGCGCCCCCGCATTCGCTGCAGAACTTCGCTTTCCCCTCGGTGGCGCTTCCACAATGGTTGCAGAAACGACCTCCAAGGGCCGAGCCACACTGTTGGCAAAAGTTGCCAGAGGCGTCGGATCCGCACTGGGGGCACTTCACACCCTTCGTCATCCGCGTGCTCCGCTAGTTACTCAGGGCGTTGAAGAGGAGTGGCCAGGTCGCCATCGTCTGCGCCCGATAGTTCGGTTGGAAGCCGAAAAGTACTAACGAACCGGCTCCGATATCGGCCTCTAGGATCGCAGGCTGTCCTGCGATGTGCTCTCCACCGAGGACCCAGCCGGAGAGAAGGGGGTCACCCGAGCCGTATCGAGCTGCGACTCGGACTCGAGGGTCGTCTACCTGGTACGCCATGCTCGATCGCCAATACCAAGCAGATGTCTCGCTCCGCATCCCGGCGTTGAGCTGGGATGTCTCGTCGAGCTCGAGGCGGAGTATCGACCCGGGGATGTAGAAGTCCGTGTTGCTAAGGCCCGTGGTCACGCTCGAGATATCGAGATCGAAGAGGTCCCGCACAAAGTCGGTGGCCGCCTCGATGGCCACCACACGACCGCCTTCACGGACGAATGCGGCAACCGCTGCTGCGCCGCGGTCGCCGAGCCCGCCAGCATACTCCGGCGGCACCGATCCCGGGGCGAACCCCTCCAAGATCTGATCGGCCGACTGGGCCTGGAATAGAAGGACGTCGTACTCGGATAGCGCACCCTCACGAATGTCTGCGTCATGTAGGGTGTCGTACGGCATGGCATGCTGGTCGAAGACCCATCGCTGCCATCCTTCTGGCATTGGTTCGCGCCACGACTTGTATAGCGCGACCCGGGGGGCGTCGGCGCCCACGAACGCCTCGGGCAACCGGAAGTCGAAGTCCGGGATTTCGATCGGGTCGCTGAGCGATACGGAGAGCTGACCGTCCACCGCCACGGCGTCGAAGTCGAGGAGATACCCGAGCGTGTGCGCGGTCACGTCATAGGGGCGTTGAGGCGGACCCCCAGGATACTCTCGTAGGTCCGGGTAGTACTGCACCTCCAGCATGGTATTCGCGAAGCTGGCATACGGCTGGGTCATCGGGATGACCCAGCTTCCCGCCGGGAAGTGCATCCCCTCCACTTCGAACGCCGACGTCGCACGCCTGACCTCGACGTCCGCCATTGTGAGGGCTCGCAGCGCATACGTGATCCCCGGGGCGTTCTCTTGACCCGAGGGGATTACCCACGCGTCGGGCCATGCGTCCCACTTCTGCACCGCGCGTTCATTCACCCCGAGGAAGTTCTCGAGCCAATACTTCCTGTTGCGAGCGGCGTTCGTAAGGAGCGCCATAGCTCCTGCCTTCTGGTACTCGACGATGTCGGGGAGTCCCCAAGCCCCACCCTCCCACGGCCTCGGGAAGTTCCACGAGCGTCGACTCGCGTCGAAGTTGCGACCGGGCCCGAGACGGGAGGGCGGCACCTCGACCGGGGTCGCCATGCGCGCGGACGCGGTCTCGGATAGGACGCGCGCCGCCCCGTGATAGTGCATGTACGCTCGCGCGGGCGTGTAGGCGTCGTACTGGGCATTCACCACTACGCCTTCTTTGCCTTGCTGTATCAGCTCGGCGGCCATGTACGTCCCCAGCTGACTCACCGCTGCGGTGAGCGCGGGATCGATGTTCGGCTCCCACGGCTCGATGTACGGAGGAAAGAAGATGCGCGCTCCGTTCCCACCCATTTGGTGCACGTCATGCACGATCTGGGGATGCCATGCGTTGTGGGCTTCTTGAACGGTCAGGACAGTCTCGTCCTGGGTGAAGGCGTACCAATCCCGGTTATTGTCGTGGCCGACGTAGTAGTGGTAGAGCCAGGGGAGCGGAGCGGCTTCAAAGGCGGTTCCGACCAGATCGGTATACCAGTCGACGATCCACTGAAGTCCGTCCGGGTTCAACGATGGGATTTGAAGCAGGATGACCTCATCGAGAATCTGCCGAACCTTCTCGTCATTCGAGGACGCCAGTTCGTACGCGAGGTTGGCAGACATCTGGCTCGCGCCGACCTCGGTCGCGTGGATTCCTTGAGTAATGAGGACAACGGTCTTTCCCGCGTCGAGGAGCGCAGCCCGCTCCGCTGGTCCGGAAATCGTGCGGGGATCGGCCAACTTCATCTGGATCGCGTGAAGCTCGTCGAGACGCGCATGGTTCTCCGGGCTCGTGATCGTGAGCATGACGAAGGGTCGCCCCATCGTCGTGGGTCCGAGGGTGTCGACTACTACCCGGTCGCTCGTCGAGGCGAGACGCTCGAAGTACGACGTCATCGCGGGCCAGTCAGCGAGGTTTCGGTGAGAGCCGATCTGGAATCCGAAGTGCTCGGACGGGGTGGGGACCTGAGCGAGCACGGGGGCAGTGGTCAGGACCAGCATCGCAAGCACGGCGAGTAGACGTCGGGTAGTCACGCGGACTCCTTCACAGACTCGAATCGGAGGGAGGGGGATGGTATTCGGGTACCCAGGAGGCGGCAACGAGGCCTATCCGAGCGGGAGTGCGAGGATGAACCTCGAGCCTCCGTCGGCTTGTCGCTCCGCCCACAGGCTTCCGTCGTGGGCTTCCGTGATCGTGCGACTGATGGCGAGACCCATCCCAAGGCCGTCCGGCTTCTTCGACACAAAGGGTACGAAGAGGTTCTCGGGGTCACCGGCGGGCAGGCCGACGCCGTTGTCGAGAACGGCGACCTCGACGGTGGCCCCGACGAGGGAAGCGGTAGCCTCCACCTCACGGGGGCCCTCAATGGCGCTCGTGGCTTCGAGAGCGTTCACAATGAGGTTCATGAGCACCTGCTTCAGTTGGATGGGGTCCCCGTGGACGGTGGGAAGTGTCCGGTCCCAAGTCCCGCTGAAGAGGCGCACACCCCGGCGACGTGCTTCGCTCGCGAGAAGAGCGATCGTTTCGTCGACGAGGGTGGGAAGATCGAGCTGTTCTCGCTTGGCTTCTCCGCGCTCCATGAGCTGACGGAGACTCGCGATCACATTTCCGGCCCGTCGCCCATCACTCTGGATGGCCTCGACGGCGAGGCGAGCGTCGGCGAGGGCTGGGGGGGTCTGGTCGAGCAGGTGACGTGCGGCCCCCGCGTTCGCCACGATCGCAGTGAGGGGCTGATTGATTTCGTGTGCGATCGACGCGGCGAGCTCGCCCAACGTGGCGACTCGCGCCACATGAGCGAGCTCTGCCATATGCCGACGATCGGCTTCCGCAGAGGCGATCTCATCACTCATGTCGAAGAGCGCCACGAAGTAGCCGGAAGGCTCGCTGCTCTCGTCGTGCTGAGGAACGAAGCTGACGCTGACGGGGAGCCGCTCGCCGGCTCCATTCTCGACTTCGCCTCGGAAGTGAGTGGCCGACCCTTGGTTTGCGGCCTCGACGGAAGCAGCAATCTGTTGGTAGGCGCCCTCACCGAGCACCTCTCGGACGAGGCGGCCCTCCATTTGGCCCGGCTTCCAGCCATGCCACTCAGCGTACGCTTCGTTCACGAATCGATACCGACCAGTGCGGTCGACGAACGCCACCATCCCCGGGACCGCGTTCGCGACCTGTTCCAGACGGCGCTCACTCGAGCGGAGCTGCGCCTCCATTCGACGTCTGGCGGTAAGATCTCGGATCGACCAGACGATCTGGGGCGTATCGTCCGGCCCGGGCACCGAGCTCAGACTGAGTTCTACGGGGACCTGGACTCCGTCGGATCGTTCGATGGCGAAGCCGCGACCATCTACGAGGGAGCGACGGCGAGAGTCCGTGTCAAACGCCGCACGCATCTCGACTACCCGATGGCGCAACCGCGCGGGCAAGAGGTGATCGATCGAGGAACCTGCGATCTCTGCGAGCTGATAGTCGAAAAGGGCTTCGGCTTGGGCGTTCATGTTCTGGATGACGCCGGCGTCATCCGTGATCAACATCGCGTCGGGCGCACCGTGGACGAGCGTGCGAAGACGCTCCTCGGCCTTCCAGAGCGCGACCTCCTGGCGCTTGCGATCGGTGATATCGACAAGATATCCGCACAGCGAGGTCGCTTCCGGGGTTGTGTTGGGGGCCATCGCTTCATGGACCCAGAGGATTCGGCCGGCGCGATGCTCGACCCGATAGTCAATGGCGACTGGAGCGCCGCTCCGCAGGGCGTGTCGACGGGCTTCGAGCGCCGGAATCTGATCGTCGGGAAGGATGACTCGTCCCCAAAAATCATCGTCTCGCCAATCCGTCAGAGACCACCCCAGGAGTCGTTCGGCCTGAGCGCCCACCCACAGCACTTCCTTTCCATCACCTCCGACTTCGAAGGGGACTAGTGGAGCGCTGCGGAGGAAGGCCGTTGGGTCGGAGGGCATCGGTCGGTTTGTCATTGTGCTTGCCGTCCCTCGCTACCGTCCCTCGGGTCGACGGATATGTCGAGGTCACCCAGTAGTCGAACGAGGTGAGGTACAGTCGGCGTGCAGAGTTTCTCGAGGGCGCGTGACCGATGGATCTTCACGGTTCTCTCCGCGATCCCGAGTCGATCGCCGACCTCACGGTTTTTCAGCCCGGCAGCAACGAGTACGGCAACCTCACGCTCTCGCGGAGTCAGAGAGGCGAGGCGTCTCCGTTGAGCTGCGCGTTCGCGTAGCTGCTCGCGGAGGTCCCGATGTTGGGACGCCGCACTACTGATGGCGTGGAGCAGCGTATCAGGATCGAGGGGCTTCTCGAGGTAATCCACGGCGCCAGTCTTGATCGCCCGGACCGTGTCCCGGGTGCGACCGCGACCCGTGATGAAGACGATCGGGGGAGCTGCGGCCTCGTCCGCAAGGACTTCCTGCAGGGTTAGACCGTCTAGCCCAGGAAGCTCGACGTCGAGTACGAGGCAGCTCGTGTCGTCGAGGTGGCCCGATTGGAGTAGCGCTTCAGCAGAGGGATACGTGGCGGCCGTAAGACCCCGCGACCGGCAGAGGCGGGCCAGCGAAGCGCGAACCGCGTCGTCGTCGTCGACGATCGCGACATGCGCAGGAGGTAGCGAAGCGACGGGAGAGTCCATCCTCCGAAGGTAGCACGATAGGGCTATAGCACCAAAGGGCTATCTATCGGTGTTTTCGATGGGCCGTGCTAGCTGGCGAGCGGACGCTAAAGGCCTGTCGGGAGCTCTAGAAAGTGACTCGTGAGCGAGAAGCGCTCGGCGAGATGGTCACCCAAAGCGTGAATCCCCAGCGTTTCGGTCCGGTAGTGACCACCTAGCAGAACGTGAATTCCGAACTCGTCGGCGTCGAAGTAGTGATGGTGAGCCGCCTCACCGGTGACGAAGGCGTCGAGACCCATCGCGGCCGCTTCCCCTATGAAGGAACCTCCGGCCCCGGTTACGACGCCGACTGATTGGATCTGGTCGGGACCGCCAGGCAGGCTCTGCACCGGCCCCCCGAGTACCGCGCTTAATGCGTTCTCGAGCTGGTCCGGCGTGACGGGCGTGGCCAGCTCCCCCCACCAACCAAGATCGGTGCCCTGATACGAGCCAATCCGGCCCTTCGGCTCGACGTCGAGAGCTCGAAGAAGCAGGACGCAGTTCCCGAGCGTGGCGTGACTATCGAGAGGGAGGTGGCTCCCGTAGAGGCCAATTCCCGATTCGATGAGCGCGCGTACCCGCCGGTATCGTCGACCGGTGATGGGGGCTGCACCGTCCCAGAACAGGCCGTGGTGCACCATGAGCAGATCGGCGCCCGCGCCCGAGGCGCGTTCGATCGCAGCAAGCGAGGCGTCCACAGCGGTGGCAATTACCCGGACCTCGGAAGGTCCGGCCACCTGAAGCCCGTTGAATGCTTGAGGGTAGTCCGGATGGGCCGGCGTCGCCAACAGTCCATCCACGTATTCGAGGAGGGATTCTGTTTTCAAAATGACCCTGCTCGTGTATGTGGATAATCGTGGAAAAGAACTGAGAAGGCGCTTCCTGCTTGGGTTAGCTGGCAACCCGTGCTGTGGGTGCAGCCGCTGGCTTGCTCCCCGCCTTCACTCCCGGCACGTTGGTGCCGGGCTCCGCACCCATGTGGACGGTTCCGTTCATCACGGCCCCCTCCTCGAGCTGCATACGCCGGGTGTGGATCTCTCCCTCGATGTGGCAGGTGGCTTGAAGCTCCAAGCGTGAGGCTGCCATCAGCGTGCCGTCTACGCGACCCGAGATCACGGCGTCTTGGGTTGAGATGTCCCCCGTGACGACGCCTTGCTTACCGATCACGACGGCCTTTCCTGCCTTGATCGATCCCTTGACGGTGCCCTCCACCCGAATCGTACCGTCGGTTTCGCAATCCCCGACTACAGTCATTCCAGGTCCAATGATCGAGATTACTGCGTCGCCCGGGGTTGTCCCGCCTTCCGCACCGCGGTCACGTGGCATCTGTTTTCGCCTCATTGATTCGAGTCAGTTCTTTGGGTGAAGTGCTTTGGGGGCATTAGTGAGAGTCGGCGGCAAGAGTCATGCCGGTCACCCAGGCTGCGTGACAAACGCCAAGGGATCTACGGGTTCACCATCGACAAGTACTTCGAAATGTAAGTGCGGACCAGTGGAGCGACCGGTCGAGCCACTCAGCGCGATGACCTGCCGTTCGCGAACGGTTTGTCCTCGCGTCACGAATGTCTCGGACGCATGCCCATACAAAGTGGAGTGTCCCTCGCCGTGGTCGATGAGGACGAAGCGTCCGTAGATCGCATCCTCCCCGACATCCACAATCGTGCCGCCGCCCGCGGCCCGGATGTACGATCCGGTCGCGACCGCGACGTCCAACCCGGGATGCTCGGGCCCGCCACTCCCACCGTGTAGCCCCTGAGTGACGAAGCCTCTCTCAGTCAGGGGCCAATGCGACGGCAGGGTGGCGCCTACGGTGCGCGCTGCACTCTCGCCTCGACGCTCACCGTTCGTGGGCGGTAGCCAGACTCCCGTGGCCTGCTCGGTCTGCGCTGCGCCGAAGAGGCCGCGCAAGGTACCGTACTGCCCCTCGATCGATTCCAACCGCTGGACGAGCGCTTCTACTCGAGCGCGGTCGCGGGTCATCACTTCGACCTCACGCTCAAGC
The DNA here is from genome assembly GCA_965223235.1 of Longimicrobiales bacterium. Classification (GTDB taxonomy): domain Bacteria; phylum Gemmatimonadota; class Gemmatimonadetes; order Longimicrobiales; family Gaopeijiaceae; genus UBA2589. Next base: position 54,770 of record CBDCVV010000004.1, on the reverse strand, counting down.
TCGGCGACCCGGACCGCGCGCGCGGCTAGAAACCACCACGAGCCAGCCATGACGATGACAAGAACACCGATCGTCGCCGCCACCGCAGCCAAAGCGCGGAGACGGGTGTACGAAACCGTGACCGTCTTCGTCTCTCTGCCGTCGGGCACGAGCATAACGGTGAGCTCTCGACGATCGGAGCCCGAGCTCATTCGACGACCTCTTCGATACTCCGATCGGTCATGAGTTCGAAGATGCGTTCGAAGTCTTCGTCGCTGTGATACTGGACTTCGACCACGCCTCGTCCGCCACGGCCCCGCTTCACAGTGACCCGGGTCTGGAATCGGTCACGAAGGGCTCCTTCCAACGCTTCCACGACCGGGTCACGGGATGCCGATTTCCGAGCCGTCCCGCTGCGCTTCTTACGCGCACGGCGCTCCACTTCGCGAACGGACCATCCCTCCTTGGCAGCCCGACGGGCCAAGTCGGCGGCAAGCACGTTGTCGTCCAGGGTGAGGAGCGCACGGGCGTGACCTTGAGTGAGCGCTCCCTCCTCGAGGAGCGCCCGAATGGATGGCGGGAGCGCGAGGAGACGAACCAGGTTCACTACAGTAGAGCGGTTCTTACCGACCGCCTTCGCGATCTCGCCCGGCTTTAAGTCGAAGCGATCGGCGAGGGCTTGATACCCTTCGGCCTCTTCCAACGGGTTCAACGCCTCTCTCTGAAGATTCTCCACCAAGGCGAGCACCAAGAGGGTTTCGTCATCGGCGTCGCGGACGACGACTGGCGCGTCTTTCCACCCTAGAGTGCCGAGAGCTCTGAAACGGCGTTCGCCCGCGACGAGTTCGAAGCGATCCGTGGAGCCCGGTGCTGGACGGACAACGAGTGGCTGAAGAAGTCCATTCTCGCGGATGGAGTCAGCGAGGTCCTGCAACTCGGCGTCCGTGAAGACCCGACGAGGCTGCAAGGGATTGGGAATGATCGCTTTCAACGGAAGGCGAGCCGTGTCGGTGATCGGCACCTCTGGCTCGAGGTACTCCCCGAGCAGCGCTCCGAGCCCCTTGCCCAACCGATCCCGCGTCATGCGAGCATCCCGGCTGACTCCGAGGGCTGAGAGTCAGCCCGACGCCGTCGATCGATCACTTCGTGAGCAAGAGCGAGGTACGCCTGGGCGCCGCTCGAGAGGACGTCGTACAGAACGATCGGCTGACCGAAGCTCGGTGCCTCGGCCAATCGCACGTTCCGAGGAATCGCCGACCGATAGACCTTGGGGCCGAAGTACTCTCGGGCTTCTTCTCCGACCTGCTTCGAGAGGTTCAACCGCTTGTCGTACATCGTGAGGAGAACGCCCTCTACGTCGAGGGAAGGATTCAGTCCCCGCTGCACCAGACGGACGGTGTTGAGGAGTTGGCTCAACCCTTCGAGCGCGTAGAACTCGCATTGAATCGGGATCAGTACCGAGTCCGCCGCAGTCAGAGTGTTCACGGTGAGGAGGCCCAACGACGGCGGGCAGTCCACCAAGATGTAGTCGTATTGGTCGCGGATCGGCTCCAGAGCCTGGCGTAGAATGGTCTCGCGGCTGAAGGCCGAGACGAGCTCGATCTCAGCGCCCACGAGGTCGCGGGTGGACGGGACGACGTCGAGATGATCGAAGTGGACCTTCTCTACGACGGCGTCGGCCAAGTCACTCTGCCCGATCAACACACTATATATAGTAGGGCGTGTCGAACGGTCTTCTACCCCTAGTCCACTGGTCGCATTCCCCTGTGGGTCGATATCGAGGACGAGGGTCCGCTTCTCCGCGACGGCCAGGGAGGCCCCGAGGTTGATCGCGGTCGTGGTCTTTCCGACCCCACCTTTCTGATTCGCGATCGCGATGACGTGCGCCATGGAACTCCTGGTTTCTCTGAGGGCGCCAATATACGCAAGTCCCGGGCCTCCGGGAACGGACATGAAGCTTGACCTCGTCGCTTCCCGGCGGGAACTATTGCGCAGCAGAGTGATGTTGGCGGGTTCTTGGAGTCACTTCCGGGTCCGCCTAGACGGTTGCCGAAAGGAGTGACGACCGAATGAGAGCGTTGTGGCGGTGCGGGTGGGTGTGGCTATTTCTGGTGATCGGAGCTTGTGGGGAGGGCGGACCGATCGTCCCTCCTCCTGAAGAGGACAACGGGGTCGCGCCCTTCGTCGGAACGTGGGACGCGACCGTGTTCGACATCACGAGCGTCGCGGACACCACCATCGTGGCGGACCTCCTCCTGAACAACGGCTCCTTCACGATCAACGTTCAAGAGAGCGGGACCTACACGGCGACATTGACGTTCGGCGGGCAACCGCTGGTCGAGATCGGCCAGCTGACTTCGAGCAATGGCTTCGTGACCCTTCGCCCGATACAGGGCGACCCCGCCACCTCTGCCTTCGTCTTCGTGCGGCCCGACTACTTCACACTCGACGGCCCCACGGAGTTTGATTTCAACCTCGATCAGGTCCTCGAGCCGGCCGCGCTCTACGCCGAGCTGCAACGTCGGGGCTCTTCGCCCACGGATTAGGCCTCCGAGCAAGACCGCAGGCCCCCTCTTCCGAGCCGACCGCGCTCCGCAGACCGGGACGCGGACGATCGAATCGGCAAGAAGACGGAGAAATCCGGAGTGTTTCACGTGAAACACTCCGCCGACAAAAGCCGATAGCGCTGCGCCTGCGGGTAGCTCCGTACGTCTCGTGACGTATGTCGGACCCCTCTCTAGCTCCACATAATTCCTTGGCCCGTTTCATCGCACGGATCCGCTCTCGCTGAGCAGCTGTTTCACGTGAAACACCTCGGCGTGTAGTGCATCGGTCTTTCCACTCTCGAAGCACCGACCAATCCCGAACCGAGGAGCCGTCCCCCCCCATGAGATCCACGATCCTCGCAGCGCTCTGCCTTCTTCTCTGCGGCTGCACGACCCGAAAAGAGGTTGACCTTTCCCCACCCTCCCCTGCGGCGATCGAGATCGTCCACGAGGCTGTGGACGGAAGAAGGGCTACGATCGAAGCCTCTTCCGGTCTATCGGTCTCCGTCATCGACGTCCGTCTCACGCCGGACTCGATCACCTGGATGTCCGAAGACAGCGTGGCACATTACGCCGATCCAGCAGAGATCGAGCTTATTACGGTGCGGAACCGCACACGGGGCGCTCTTCAAGGCATCGGCATCGCCCTCGGAGTGTCCCTAGTCAGCTCCCTCAGCCTCGCGGCGTGCTGCAGCGACTCATCGGACTTGATCCCGGCCTGGGCTGTACCCCTCGGCCTCGGAATCGTGATTGGCGTGCCACTCGGCGGGATCATTGGCTTCTCCCGTGGGCACCACACTCATCTCCTTCCCCGGTAGATACCAATCGATCACCGAACCCGAGGTCCCGAGGAGTCGATCCACTATATAGAGGCACCCACACTCACCCCTCTACCATATCTTGAGGTGCGACGCATTCGGAGGATTAAACCATGTGCGGTACAAGCTCCACCTAAAGCTCCGTCGCACCCCTCTCCCTGCGGCGCTTACGCACCTCTAGAATGAGATTCTGAAGATCGGCCGGCGATACGCCGGGTATCCGCCCGGCCTGCGATAGGTTGTCAGGCCGTACCCGGGCCAACTTCTCACGGGCTTCGAAGCTCAGCGTTTCGAACGAGTCGTAAGGAAGGTCGTCGTCCAGCTTGAACTCCGCTTGCTCGCGCAGCCGCTCGGCCCTTTCCCTCTCCCGCTTCACATAGCCCGAGTACTTCAGCTCCACCTCTACGGCCGCCAACACATCATCATGCAGGCCCTCGGCTGGCGGCGCATCGGATATCTTTAACAGCGCTCTTGCCGATACCTTCGGCCTCTTGAGGAGCTCGACGGCCTTAACCGGTTGCTTGAGCGGCGATGATTCCACGCCCGCCAGCAAATCTCCAGCTACTTCGGGCGCGATCGTCGTCCCTTCGAACCAGACGAGCACTCGATCCTCCTCTGCGATTCGACGCCTCAAAGCATCGCTCTGCTCGTCGGTCAGAATCCCCCGCTCCATCGCCATCGGGCCCAGTCGACGGGCCGTGTTGTCTTGCCGCAGGAGAAGTCGAAACTCGGCTCGGGACGTGAACAACCGGTACGGTTCGTCCACACCACGCGTGACGAGATCGTCGATGAGTACGCCGATATACGCCTCGTCGCGCTCCAAGATGAAGGGCTCCTCGCCCCGAGCCGCGGCCGCGGCATTGATCCCGGCGACCACCCCCTGGCCCGCGGCCTCTTCGTACCCGGTCGTCCCGTTGATCTGCCCAGCGAAAAAAAGTCCCGCGACGTCTCGCACTTCGAGCGAATGCCGAAGCTGGTGTGGCGGGAAGTAATCGTACTCGATCGCATACCCGACCTTCGTCATACGCACCTCTTCAAGGCCCGGAATCGTACGGAGGAACTCCAGCTGGACATCGGCCGGCAACGACGTGGAGAGACCATTCACGTACAGCTCGGTCGTGTTGAGTCCCTCGGGCTCCAAGAATACCTGGTGTCTGGGTGCGTCCGGGAATCGAACGACCTTGTCTTCAATCGAGGGACAGTAGCGTGGGCCGCGCCCCGCGATCTCTCCGCCATAGAGGGCGCTCCGTTGCAGATTGCGGTGGACGACCGCCTTGAGCTCAGCGGATGCGTACGTGATCCAGCACGGCCTCTGGTCTGGTAGTTCCTCTCGCGCATAAGTCGCGAACCGGAAGTCGCCTCCTTCACCGTCTTGGCGTTCTGTCCGGCTGAAGTCGACGGACCTGCCATCGACCCGAGGAGGTGTACCCGTTTTGAAGCGAGCTACCTGTAGGCCTGAGCCCTCCAGCGATTCAGCCAACGCCACCGATGGACCCTCGCCCGCGCGTCCCGCGCCGACACCTCGCTCACCCCCAACGTGAATCCGCCCCCGGAGGAACGTTCCGGTCGTCACGACGACGGCGTCCGATGCGAACTCCAACCCCCCGCGGGTTCGGATTCCGACCGCTCGACCACGATCCAGGACCACGTCGTCCACCATGTCCTGGAAGAGATCCAGGCTCGGAAGCCCGTCCAGTATCCGTCGAACTCCGACAGGGTACATGGCCCGGTCGCATTGGGCCCGTGGGCCCCACACCGCTGGTCCCTTCGACCGATTCAGCATGCGGAACTGGATTCGTGACGCGTCGGTGGCCCGTCCCATGACGCCGCCGAGGGCGTCCACCTCTCGGGCCACGACGCCCTTCGCCACACCACCGATCGCGGGATTACAACTCATCTGACCGATGCGCCCCAGATCGGGTGTCACGAGCAGCGTACTCGCGCCCATTCGGGCGGACGCGGCGGCAGCCTCGGTGCCGGCGTGGCCGCCTCCTACCACGATTACATCGAACCGATCGCGCACGCTTTCCGTCTTCGACGAATCCCCTCAGCGAAGAATGGTAAAGCCGGAGACCCCCTCGGGTAGAGAGCATGCGATTCGAATAACGGCTGTCACCGACGAGAGCGGCGGTCCCCGCTCGAGCGCGGCCTCGAGTTGGACGAGCTCTTCTTCGCTCCCCTCCGCCATCACCTCGACATCGCCGTCATCCGTATTACGGACCGTGCCACTGACTCCAATACGGCGCGCGGCCCGCTCCGTCCACCATCGGAAACCGACACCCTGGACCCGACCCTTCACGAGGTAGCCCTGCCGCATCGCTACTTGCCGATGCAGAAGTCGCGGAAGACCACGTCGAGGACGTCGTCCGTCGTTACGACCCCGAGCACCTCCTCTAACGCGCCCTCCGCACTCTTGAGGTGCGTCGCCGCCATCTCGGCGGGGACAGCCGTCTCGAGCGCATCCCGAAAAGCACGTACCTCTTCGCACGCCCGCCTCATCGCATTGGCTTGCCGAGCCCGTGTGAGCACCGGCACGTCGACTCCCCCACGCACGAGCCCCTCGAACACCAACTGCGGAAGTACGCTCTGCAGTTCGTCCAACCCGGCACCCGTCTCGACCGACGTCCTCACGGAAGCGGCCGCCATCCCGACAGGTGGAGGCACCTCGCCTTCCGTCGGCACGAGGTCGCTCTTCGTCTCAACCAGCACCCAAGGCCGGTCGCCGAGCTCCTCCGCGAACCTTCGTTCGCTCTCGTGCGGCGTTCCCGAGCACTCGACACAAAAGAGGACCAGATCGGCTCCGTCGATGTACCTGCGCGCGACCTCGATGCCCTTCTGCTCGACAACGCCGGCTTCCTCCCGTAGGCCAGCGGTGTCGACAAGTCGAAATGGAAACCCGCCAAGTTGCAGCTCCGCCTCGAGAGCGTCGCGTGTGGTTCCCGGCTCGGGCGTCACGATCGCTCGTTCCCGCCCGATGAGCGCATTGTAGAGGGACGACTTCCCCGCGTTCGGCCGGCCGGCCAAAACGACCAGGGCTCCCTCGCGTAGCAACTCCCCTTCTGGGGCTGTCGCAAGCACATGCTCCATCTCCCCCAACAACGCCCCGCTCTCCTCGAGCACGCGGCTGAGCGGTACGGGAGCATCGTCCTCCTCAGGGAAGTCGACGTGGTGCGCGAGGAGCGCCTCGACGCCAACCAGCCGTCCGCGAAGCTCCGCCAGTCTCCGCGACAGCCCGCGATCGAGCTGATCCAACGCCGTCCGATGGAGCACGGCGCTCTTCGCCTCGATCAAGTCCGCGATCGCCTCCGCCTGCACGAGGTCGACCTTACCGTTCAGGTACGCCCGGCGTGTGAACTCCCCGGGCTCCGCGTGACGTGCGCCGGCTCCCAGCACCGCTTCGAGAATCAGGTGCGGCGTTAGTCTTCCGCCGTGCCCCGAGATCTCGAGCATGTCCTCACCTGTATAGCTCGACGGCCCCGCAAAGTAGGTGACCAACGCACGATCCAGCGTTCTGCCGTCGCCAGGATCGACGATCTCTCTCAGAGCGGGATGGCGTGGTTCGAGCAGCTCACCAGGAGCGACCGACCTACAAATCTCACCGACTCCAGGACCCGACACGCGAACCACGGCGATGGCCCCCACTCCTGGCGGGGTCGACAGCGAGGCAATCGTGTCGACGTTCAGAGAACGCTCCTACCGCAACCTACTCGCGCGACATGGTGAGCGGCGGCTTGCCTTGCATCTTCTTCCTCTCGCCCGCGATCCACATCTGCTGTGGTAGCGTCGCAAGGTTAGCCGTGGCGTAGTAGAGATTCAGCCCGCTCGCGAGGTTCATGAAGATGAACATCATCATCGGGGGCATGATGTACATCATCATCTTCATCTGCGGATTCGACTGCTCCAGCGACCGAAGACTGATCCACTGGATCAAGAACATCGAGAGAGCAAGGATGATCGGCAGAATGTAGAGCGGATCCTTCGCGGACAGATCGGGCAACCAGAGAAACGACACCCCGCGCAGCTCGATCGTATTCTGGAAGACGAAGAAGAGCGCGATGAGGATCGGCCATGGCAGGAGCAACGGTAGACAACCCGCGAGTGGGTTGAAGCCGTGCTCCCTGTGCAAGCGCATGACCTCTTTTTGCAGCTTCTCGGGGTTGTCCTTGTACTTCTTCTGGATGTCCGCCATAAGGGGCTGGACAGCCATGTTCCGAAGCTGCGCCTTCATCGCTTTGTGATTCAGCGGGAAGAGCACGACGCGCATCATGACGCCGAAGATCACCAGCACCCAGCCGTAGCTCAGACTCAGCTGGGTATGCAGGAAGACGAGGATCGTCATGATCACCGAGACGAACGGTCGGATGATCGGCCGGAAGAAGCGCCATCCGTACGGGTTCACCTCCTCCATGCCCTGACCGAGCGAGGAGAGGAGCGCGTACTCCTGCGGCCCCATGAAGAGTCGGTACGCGTAGCTTCCGTCCACCACCGTCTGAGCTGCCTCGATCCGCACCCGGTCCTGCAGCTCTGACTCATGCACCAAGAGGCCACCGAGGAGTCCGCTTCCCCCCTCCACTGCCGCCTCATCCTCACCGGCCAGCATAGCGAGCACGAAGAACTTGCTACGGAAGGCGGCCCAGGTCAGCGGGCCATTCACGATCTCCGGGTCGGCCTTCTCCAAGAGCGTGGACCGAATGCCATCGGCCTGATGGTTGTAGACGTACGCCATCGAGCGTGCTTCGAGTGCCGAATCCTTCTCGGCATACGCGAGCCCTGCCCCGATGTCGGTAAGTAGCAGCGCTCGGTCGACACCTCGGACGCTTCCTTCGACACCGATCGTGTACTCATCGGGATCGAACGTGTACGCGACTTCGAAACTGAATGCGCCACTCGGCGCCTCGTACACAAAGGTGAGATCTTGAGGCGACGACCCCTCAGTGAGCCGAAGACCCCGATCCGGCTCTACCCGGAACGCAGCCCGTGACAGATCAAGCGTGTCGGCTCCGACGACCAGTCGCTGACCCATGTACCCGTCTGTCCCGTCCGGGACGACCTCCACGGGTCCACCCCGGTTAAGGGCGTCGAACTCGAGGAGCTCTCCGGAGATCATCCGCGCCCCAACGGAGTTGAACGTGTACCGATAGCGCGGCCCCTCGACCGTGACGATTCGTTCCGGTGCGAGCTCCGGCGTCGGCGCCTCCAGCGCCGTGACCTCCGCCTGATCTCCTGTCGCATCGGGCTCTGGGTTCGTCACATTACTCGGGAGCGTCGGCGCCGTCTCCGCCTCTACCGGTGGTGGCTCCGCGGCGGTGCTGTCCACCAACTCACCCCCTTCGGGGATGATCGGGGGAAACAAGCGGTTCGTGCCGATGAGCACGCCCAGCATAAGGAGCACCGCGAGGAGGAAGCGGGATTCAGTCTTCATGGGTGAGCGATCGCATCGGCTGGGGCGGGTCCATCCTTACGAGCCTCAGACGCCAAGGCTTCAATCTCGGGCACCGGGTCGTATCCGAACCCTCCCCAGGGATGACAGCGGCCGATCCTCTTCAAAGAGATCCAACTTCCGCGGACAGCTCCATGCTTCTCGAGCGCTTCCAGTGCATACCCTGAGCAGGTAGGTACGAAGCGACACGATGCCGGCGTCCACGGAGAGACGTAGGCGCGATACGCTTTCACCACCCCAATCATCAACTTGGCGAGCACAAACCCTCCACGACCTCCAGCACCTCACGCTCTAGCTCCGCGAAGTTCGCCCCATACGCTGTGCGACGGGCACGCAATAAAAGGTCGGTCCTCAAGCCGGCATCGTCCAATCGGGGCAATACACCGCGCCTACCGATCTCACGAAGCCGACGCTTCACGAGGTTTCGCTCGACGATCTCATGTCCGTGCTTCGGGACGACGACACCGAACCGGGAGTGATCCACGGGGGAGTCGGCGACGAACACATCGAGATTGCGGGTCCGTTTCTTTTTCCCGCTCGCAAAAATGCTCCCGATGTCGGAGCTGAGCCGAATGCGAACTTCTCTTGGATAGCCCTCACCCCGGCCCCGGCCGTGCGCGGCTACTTGCCCCCGACCTGCACAACGATACGAGTCCGGCCGCGCTTCCGACGACGGTTCAACGTCTTCCGGCCGCCCGCACTCTTCATCCGTGCACGGAATCCGTGCTTGTTTACCCGCTTGCGATTGCGCGGCTTGTATGTCGGCTTCATTGACCGCCAGCCCGATCCGTAGTGGTACAGCGTCTAAAACGTAGCTGGGAAAGATAGCCGCAGCGGCTCTCAGGGGTCAACGGCCCACTACCCTAAACCACCCCTAACCCGCATGGTACAAGGCTTTCTGGCCGATTTTGACTTTTGGAAGAGCCCTGGGTAGGTTCGTCCCCCCGCTCGAGTTTGGGCGGCTCACTGACTCGTGCTCACCGCCCAAAACCTCAGCTGTATGCCCTCCGAACGCACCCTCGTTCGTCCCAACGCCGCTCGACTCGCCCTCACCGCAGTAGGAGGGTTCGGCAGTTGGAACTGACCGCTTCCGAAGTCTGGTTACGAGTCAAAGAAGCGGTCCGAAATTCCATTCCTGAGCACGCGTACGCCTCGTGGATCGCCGGGGTCGAGGCAACCGCTCTCGCCGCCGATGAGTTGCACCTCGAGGCATCAAATCGCTTCAAGGCCGAGTGGCTGGAGGACAAGTATCGGGAGCTGCTAGAGGCGAAGGCTCTCGAGGTGCTCGGCCGGCCGATCCGAATATCGGTCTCCGGTTCGGCATCTCCCGATCCCTTTCCGGCTCCCCCGGTTCGGCTCGAGGCGCCCTCGCCAGCTCCAGGCCGAACGTATGCGCCTCAGGCCGGATCTGAGTCACGCCCCCTCGCTCGTCCTCCTGCACCTCGTCCTGCCCTGAACGACCGGTACACCTTCGAGCGGTTCGTAGTGGGAGACAACAATCAGTTGGCATCCGCGGCCGCCCGGGCGGCCGCGGACCAGCCGGGTCGGCTCTACAACCCCTTGGTCCTGTATGGTGGGGTCGGACTCGGAAAGACGCACATGATGCAGGCCATCGGCCATCAGCTTCTCGAAACAGACCCGACGGCCCATGTCGCGTATGTCTCCGCTGAACAGTTCATGAACGAACTGATCGGAGCGATTCGGCAAGGAAGCACCCCGGAGTTCCGGGCCCGATACCGCGAGATGGACCTCCTCCTGGTAGACGACGTCCAGTTCTTCAGGGGCAAAGAGACGACACAGGACGAGTTCTTCCACACCTTCAACGCGCTCTACGACTCTCACCGACAGATCGTACTTACGAGCGACCGTCCCCCTCGGGAGATGGAAGGGGTCGAAGAGCGTCTCTTGTCCCGTTTTGATTGGGGCCTGGCCGTCGACTTGCGGCCACCGGACTTCGAGACCCGAGTGGCGATCCTGGGGAAGAAGGCTCTCGACGAGGGCCTAGAGCTCGGGCACGACGTCATCGAGTACATCGCGCACGCATGCACATCGTCCGTGCGAGAGTTGGAAGGCGCCGTAATCAAGCTGCTCGCGGTCTCTTCGGTATGGAACCAGGAGATCACCCTCGATTTCGCGAAGCGCGTCCTTGCACTACGGCGCCGTGAAATGGAGCCCCGACGGCCGGTGGCATCCCCGGAAAAGATTCAGTCCACCGTTGCAGGGGCTTGGAGAGTTCGACCGGATTCCCTCACTTCGAAGGTCCGCACTCGAACGATCACGGAAGCCCGTCATGTGGCTATGTACGCGATCCGAGAGATCCTCGGGCTACCTCTCAAACAGATCGGAGAGCTTTTCGGCGGACGCGACCACTCGACCGTCCTCTATTCGATCCAGAAAGTCCAAGGCCGTCTCGACGATGACCCGGAGTTTCGCAGCAGAGTCACCGCCGCGATCGATGACCTCCGGGGAACGGCCTCTCACCCCTACTGACCTAAGGGCTGGGAAGTGTGTGGGAAGTGTGTGGAAAACCCTGGTGTTTCCCACGTTCTCTGCTCGGCGCCGCCAACGCCCCACGATCGATCCCCACTTTCCCACAGTAAAGCCCGGGCACATCACCACTCATTACGCCCCGTGGGACGCGACCTTCAGAGCCGACGGAGCATGGATGTTCCACACATCAACACCCCCTACTACTGCTATGTTATTTGACCTAAAAGAGAGATAGAATGAACGCCTTGTGAAAAGGCGACCCACCCTTCCGACCGACTCATCCGACCGGATGCCAGGAGCACCCAGCCGATGAACTTCACGATCACCCGGCAGAACCTTCACAGCGGACTCGCAGCGGTCTCGGCAAGTATCCCTTCGAAGACTACGCTACCGGTGCTCTCGAACATCCTCTTCGAAGCCAAAGAAGACGGTGTCTGGATGAGCGGCACCGATCTCGACGTCGCCGTACGGGTCAAGGTGCTCGCGGACGTGCGAGAAGCAGGTAGCCTCACCGCGCCGGGCAAGAAGCTCCAGGAGATCACTCGGGAACTTCCCGATCAGCCCGTCGAAGTCACCACGAGGGGTGACCAGATCGAACTCTCGTGTGGGCAAAGTCGGTTCAAATTGAACGGACTCCCAGCCGATGAGTTCCCGACGTTGGCCGAGGTGGACTTTGATACGGGTGTCGAGGTCACAGGCAAGCACCTCAACCAACTGATCCACCACACATCGTTCGCAGTCTCGACCGAAGAGAGCCGACCGATTCTCAACGGAGTCCTTTGGGAGCTCCGCGAAGGTGAGATGAAGATGGTCGCGACAAACGGGCACCGACTTGCTCGGATGGGCGTAAAGGTCGAATCAACCGGGACGACGTCCGCCGACTTTATCGTCCCACCAGCGGCATTGAGCCAAGCTCAGCGACTCTTCAAGGACGGCGATAGCCTTCAGGTCGCCCGAAGCGGAAACCACCTCGGGTTCCGAGCGGAGTCGACGGAGATCTATACGCGACTGATCGACGGCACGTATCCCAACTACGATCAGGTCATTCCGAGGGACAACGACAAAGCCGCCGTACTGGACAAGAAGGCATTCGAATCGGCGGTCCGGCGCATGGCTGTGGTCGCCTCCGATCAGACGCACCGAATTCGGCTTCGCTTCGAGTCCGGAAGAGTCCATCTCAACGTACTCACGCCCGATCTGGGCGAAGGTCATGACGAGCTCGAGGTCGGGTACGAGGGTGAAGAGCTCGAGATCGGCTTCAACGCCAACTATCTGCTCGAGGTGCTGAGGCACATCCCGTCGGAAGAGGTCATGTTCCGGTTCAAAGCTCCCGAGCGGGCCGCAACCATCGAACCGGCAGGAGATGACCAGGCTGACTACCTATGTCTCGTCATGCCGCTCCGCCTGCTCGACTAAGGGCTGAAACGTCGCGTAAGCACGCGGCCGTTAAGGATATTCGGTACATTATTGCAGCCTGTTAGCACCCTCGTAAGCGACGTCCGCGCCATTCGTACGGAATCGTCGTCTGGCGGGAGCGTTTAGGCTGGTCCCATCCTTGCAGCGTCCCGATTCCTGAAGACCCGCATACACAGGAGCCTCCGAAGCATGTTCTCTAGGACTCTACCACGAGGACTCGTCGTCCTCATGTTGGCGGCCACACTCAGCGGCTGTTCATCCAGCCTCCGGACCGGTGCCCTTGGTGGCGCTGCCGCCGGAGCCGTAGTCGGTGGTATCGCCAGCGGAAGTGCCCGCGGCGCGATCATTGGAGCCGCCGTCGGTGGTGCCGCCGGAGCCGCGATCGGCGGGGTCATGGACTCCCAGTCCGACGACCTCCAAGACAAGTTGCCCAACGCGGAAGTCGTGCGTGTTGGCGAGGGCATCCACATCACCTTCGACTCGGGGATTCTCTTCGACGTCGGTGAAGCGACGCTCAGAGCCGCAGCACAGCAGAATCTGACCGATCTGGCAAATTCGTTGACCGATTACGAGGGCACGGATGTGCTGGTTGTCGGGCACACGGACGCTACCGGTGCGGAAGACTTCAACCAGGGGCTCTCTGAGCGCCGGGCTGACTCCGCACGGAGCTTCCTCATTGGTGCCGGCCTCATGGCTGACCGTGTGACGGCGCTCGGACGTGGCGAGATGGAGCCGGTGGCTTCGAACGACACGGCTGATGGTCGCCAGGAGAACCGTCGCGTCGAGATCGCGATCTTCGCCAGCGAAGAGATGCAGTCAGAGATGCTACGTCGGCACGGGGGCCAGTAGGTCGCCTACACAGCGCGGCGTGCTGCCTCGAGCAGTTCGTCACCTGTGAACAGAAAGACGAAAGGAAGACCTAACTCGTCGTAGAGTGCTTTGGGAGCATCTGAGCGACTCACGACAGTCAGGACGCCGATTACCTCGGGGCCGTGCTCACGCACGGCCTCGAGTGCGTCCAGGGTGCTTCGCCCAGTGGTCATTGTGTCTTCGATCATGATCACGGAAGCATCTTCGGGAAGACCTCCCTCGATCCGTTGTCCGGTACCGTGGTCTTTGGCTTGCTTTCGAACCGTGAAGGCGTCAATCGGGTCCCCGGCTAGCGCACTCGCGTGAGCGATCGCGTACGACACCGGATCGGCTCCGAGCGTCATGCCGCCTACGTGGGTAGGCGTGAGTCCACTCTCTCGGATCGCCTCGTACGCCAAACGACCGACGAGCCGCTGCCCTTCCGCGCACATCGTCGATGGTCGTGCGTCGATGTAGTACGCCGAGGAAGCGCCACTCGCCAACGTAAAGTCACCGAGGCGGATCGAGCGCTCGACGAGTAGATCTCTCAACTGCTCACGTTCTGTCATCGTTTCACTCACGGAATCGAAGTACGCGGTTGTGTGAGGCCTGTTCGTACGACCTCGGGGACTCGCATCGGCTTGCGGCCGGCCCCGATGAAGACTGCGGTGACGCGGGCCTTGGCTACCTGTTGAGCTGTGCCATCGTCTCGCACGAGCTCTTGATGAAGCACCATGCTCGTGCGACGGAACGAGTCGACCCAGGTGCGCACCTGGAGCTTCTCCTCACGCTTCGCCTCGGCGACGTAGTCGACTTCGATGCGCACCACGAAGATCGCCCACCCGTTCTCCTCGAGCGTCGCCCAGGGGAAGCCTGCCTCCTTGAGTGCGATGAAGCGCGCGTGCTCGAAGTAGTTCAGGTACACGGCGTGATTCACGTGCCCGAATGAGTCGAGCTCGGCCGTCCGCACGTCTATGCCTGTGGTAGAAACCGGGATCCCGTCAGCAGGATCGCACCATTCGCTACTTGCCATGGGAAGGAAGATAGGTGCTCGCAGCCGAGGACGGAGCCGCAGAAATCCCCCTTAGTCGAGCATGCCGGCATCGCGAGCGAGGTTCCCGAGACGCATCCGGGCTCCCGGCCCACCGATCTCGAGTTTGGCATAGATGTTGGAAAGGTGCGTCGAGACGGTGCGGGTTGCGCATCGCAGCTCAGCCGCAATCGCCTTGTTGCTCTTCCCATCCGCCACGAACACGGCCACACGCGCTTCGGCCGGGGTCAGTCCAAGAGGGCCCCCGTCCCCTCCGACCGACGGCGGACGCACGCCCAGCTCCCGGTACATGGCGCGCGTCTTCTCGAGCTCCAGACCTGCTCGGACCGACACACAGGCGGAGTGCACGACCCCGAGTTCTGCCAGGGCCTCTTCCCGACGCCCCACCTCGGCAAGCCGTCCTGCGAGCTGACGCCGCAGCCGGGTAGCAGACCACATCATCGGGATGGAATCGAGTTCGTCGGCAGCTGCCCGCATACCATCGATTGCCCCAGGTGTGTCCCCTCTCTTCCACCGCACGAGGGCGTCGGTGGCATCTGCCCAAGCTCTTCCGAGCCGATGATCGATACGATCCGCGTGGGCCCGCATTCGTTGACCGACCTCTTCGGCCTTGTCGATATGGCCGGCCCAGAGACAAGCCTCGGCGAGTACGGGAAGCAGCTGGTGCATCGCCCACAGGGTGTACCCAGTGCCCTCGGCAATGCGGAGCCCTTTCTCAGCGGCTTCGATTGCGTCGTCGTAGTCACCCAGGTGCACCAGGTAGTGGGCTAGTCCGATGTATGTGGGAACGACTTGGTGGACGTTCACGGGGCCGCTCTCGTCATTCAGCCCGGAGATCGCGACAGCCTCCTGTACGAGTTCCTCAGCTCGCTCTAGATCCGCCCGCCCGACGTGGAACTGAGAGGTCCAGACTAGGAGGCGCGGGAGGAGCGTTCTTTGGCCGAGCGAACGCGCAAGCGAGATCGCCTGTTCGGCCCGGGCCAACCCTGCGTCCCAATCCCCCTGTGCGAAGGTGAGCTCGACAGACATGTCCGCGGTCCACAACCGGAGAATCGGTGCGTGGGCGTCGTCGGCGATTGCGTTGATCTCATCGATAGCGGCCTCCATGCGGGCGGTGTCGCCTCGCATGCCCGACAGGACCGCCAGCCCCCAACGCGCCCAAAAGGCGATCGACAAGTCCCCGACCTCATCGGCGAGCTTGATCGCTTGCTCGGCGTGCTCTGTTGCTGCCGCGGGGGGCCCGATCCACACGTGCAAGAGGGCAAGCGCTCGATGGACACGGGCGAGGAGGTGCGCATCTCCGATCTGCTCTGCCTCTGGCAATGCGGTCTGCAAGACTTTCAGTGCGTCGATTCCGCGGCCCACCTCATGATATCCGTGAGCTTTTGCCACGAGTAGACGAACCCGGGCTCCGGCGTCCTGCGTGGCAGAAGCGGAGTCCAGCCCCTGGTCGAAGTAGCGGGTCGCCTCTGAGTGCTTTCCTTGCCATAGGTAGTTGAGGCCCAAGACCCTACACACCCGCGGGTAGGCGGGGTTGTCTTCGGAAGTTTCCGAGAGCACGGCGTGCCAGATCTCTACGGCCTCGTCGAATGCTCCTACATGAGTCTTCGCCCTGGCGAGGTCAGGTCGGATCGCAGTGAGCTGACGCGCGCGGTCCTCTTCCGGTGCCTCACTCAGTCGTTGCATCGCCGTCTCGAAGTACGAAATGGCCTCTCCATCGGCCCTCCGGTCGAGCGCGTTCTTTCCGGCGGCCGCTAAGTACCGTGCCGCCTTGGCTTGTAGGCCAGCTCCGTCGCTACGAGCGAAATGGAACGCAAGTTCGTCGGGATTTGCGGCGACGCTCCGGGCTCCGCGAGACTCCATCGCCTCGCCAATGCTCCGGTGGAGGATCCGAAGCCGTTGTCGACTCAGCTCCGCGTAGAGGGTTTGTCGCACCAGGGGATGCCGAAAGTCGTACACAACCTCATCCGGCTCGTCATGCTCTTCCAGAATTCCGGCTCCGCACAACGCCTCCAGACCGGCAAGCACCTCAGGCTCTGAGAGTCCCGAGACCGACTCCAGCAGTGAGTGCGGCGCCCGACTCCCAACTACGGCGGCGAGTTCGACTACGACTCGGGCGGCTTCCGAAAGACCCCCGACACGGGACATGATCGCATCTCGGATCGAGCCCGGAAGGTCGTAGTCGCGAGCGTCCCACCCGATCCACGTCCCGTCCTGGTTGCTGAGTCGCCCTGAGGCGACGAGAGCCTTGAGGATCTCCTCGGCGAAGAAGGCGTTCCCGCGCGTCCAGCCGTAAAGAAGGGTCCCGAAATCGCGTACGACGGCGGGGTCCGTGGCGAACGCTCGGGACACGAGCTCTTGCACCTGCCCCTGGCTGAGCGGGCTGAGCTGCATCACCGATCCGGCCCCGATACTCTCGAGGGATCTCTCGGTGTCGATTAGGGCGCGGCTCTGGTCGCGCTCCTGGTCGTTGTATGTGCAAAGGAGCACGATCGGCTCCCCGACCACATTCCGAGCCAGAAAGTGAAGTAGGCGGAGGGACGACTCGTCGGCCCACTGGAGGTCCTCAAGAATGCAGAGGAGGGGTTGCCGGCTCGCAAGACGCTTCGTGAATTCGGCGAACGTCCACATCAGACGTGTGAGTAGCTCATCCGGTTCTGCCGCGTACGCATCGCGCACACCGGGTGGGTGGTCTCCGAGCGCTGGAAAGAGGTACTGCAACTCGGCTTCGCCGCCCCGGCTCAAGACTGCGAGACGAGACGGATCCATCGATTTGAGGCGTGGGAGCCAGGCGTCTGAGAAAACCGCGTACGGGACCCCTTGCTCGACCGGATAGGCGCGCCCGCGGACGATGTCCCAGCTTCGGCGCTCGGCACGCTCCGCCAGCTCGGCGGCCAACCGGCTCTTTCCGACGCCACCCTCGCCGCGCAAGAAGACTACGTTCGCGCTCTGTTCTGGCTCTAGGAGGTTTTCCAACTCCGCTAGTTCGCGGGTGCGGCCTACGAGTGGAAGCGGATCTACGAGAAGTGAGTGTCGGGGGCCTGGTGCACTCATTTTGGTTCGGAGGAAGGAGTTGTGACGTAGGGCGAGCCATCTCGACCTTTGTTGCCGCTCCATTCTACGTCATACCGAACCATGTATGATCTACGTCAAATCACGTACGTACCCTGTGACCGGTGCCGTAGATCACTTCGGCGTCCATTTTTCGGTAGAGCAGTAGCGAGTCGCGATCCACATTTTGGCATGATTACGCCACCAATGCCCCCCGAATCGGTCATGATGGATGCGTTCCTCCGTCGTGACTCCTCGTTTGACGATGTCTTCGTCACGGCCGTCCAGACTACGGGCATCTTTTGCAGGCCCTCCTGTCCCGCGCGACGCCCTCTAAGAAAGAACATCTCCTTCTATGGATCGCCCCGTGAGGCCCTGTTGGAAGGCTTCCGACCCTGTCTCCGCTGTCGTCCCTTGGAGGCCGGTGGCGCTTCGCCCGACTGGCTCCGACCCCTCCTGAAGGAGCTCGAAACGGACCCCGCGCGCCGGTGGACCGATCGTGAGGTTCGCGCCCTTGGGATGAGTCCGGAGCGTGTGAGACGGTGGTTCAAGAAACACCACGGGATGACCTTCCAGGCGTACAGCCGGGCCCGCCGGCTTGGTGCCGCTCTAGGACGAGTCCGGACAGGCGAGAGGGTGAGTAAGGCCGCGTTCGAGACCGGGTACGAATCTCTTTCCGGCTTCCAAGAGGCGTTTCGACGCTACTTCGGTGACCCACCCACGGCGCTGGAGAGCTGCGAGGTAGCTCATGTGGATCGCATTCTGACCCCGCTGGGGCCGATGCTCGTCGGTTGTACCGACAACGCCCTGTGCCTCCTCGAGTTTGTAGATCGTCGCGCGCTCCCGACCCAGGTACGACGCATTCGCAAAGGCTTGGGAGTCGCTTTTGTCCCTGGACCAAATGCCTGGACCCAGAAGGCCGCGGATCAGATTGGGGAGTACTTCGCCGGGTCGCGGAAGCGATTCTCCCTACCGTTGCGTCGACCCGGTACCGACTTCCAGAGAGCTGTCTGGGACGCCTTGCTGACGATTCCGTACGGAGAGACCCGATCGTACCGCGACATCGCGGCGGATGTGGGTCGGGAAGCCGCCGTCCGAGCCGTGGGCACGGCGAACGGCGTGAACGCGATCTCGATCGTCGTGCCGTGTCATCGGGTCGTAGGTAGCGATGGAAAGCTCACGGGATACGGGGGGGGTCTGTGGCGGAAGCGACGGCTTCTAGACTTGGAAGCGCGGCCCGGGTTGGGGTAAGGAGACTAAGACGCAGCGGCCGCGACCCGGCCGAACCGTCTGTCGCGAGACCGAAAGTCGTGGAGGGCCGCCGCCAGGTGGGTCGCTTCGTAGTCGGGCCACATCACTGGTGTGAATAGCAGCTCCGCGTAGGCACACTCCCATAGCAGGAAGTCACTCAGTCGCTGCTCTCCCCCAGTGCGGATCAGTAGGTCCACATCGGTAGCGGGTCCTCCCCCGTTCATCGCCGAGCCCAATAGCTCGGCCATGTCGAGTCGACCGAGATCTGTGGATGTGGCCGCGCTCCGCACCGCCTCGATCAGCATATCCCTGCTCGAGTAGTCGACTGCGAGTCGCAGTCGGAGGCCATCACCATCCGCGGTTGCACGTTCCGCCCGCTCGATCTCTTTCACGAGGCCAGGGGCGAGCCGATCGCGTCGGCCTACGACGTGCAAGCGAACCCCGTTCTCCTTGAGTTCGGCAATCTCGGAGCGGAGGTAACGGGCGAAGAGACGCATCAAGATGCTGACTTCGCTCGCGGGTCGCTTCCAGTTGTCAGACGAGAAGGCGTAGAGCGTCAGGGTGTGAACCCCGAGGTCGGGAGCCGCTTCGACGATCTTCCGCACCGACTCCGCGCCACGCCGGTGTCCGAACTCGCGGGGCCGTCCTCTGGCCGTAGCCCACCGACCGTTGCCGTCCATGATGATGGCCACGTGGATCTCATCCGGACCCATCATCGCGAGGACCCTCCCTCTTGGGAGCGGGTGGCCTGGATAATCGCTTCCATGTGATTCAGGTACGCACTCAGCTCTCGCTTGCCCTTCTTGGTCAGCTTGTACTCGGTCTTCGGGGTTCGTCCCTCGTACGACTTCTTGCACGCCACGTACCCTGCCTCCTCGAGGCGCCGAGCGTGCGCGCTCAGATTCCCGTCCGTGATGCCCAAGAGGTCGCGCAAATCGGTGAAGGTGAGCGATCCGTTGACGGCCAATGAGCTGACGATGCCCAGCCGGACCCGCTCGTGAATCAAGCGGTCTAGCTCGAGAGTGTCTGCCTCCGGCTGAGTAGCGACCGCGTCGAGGCGAGCCTTCTTGCCGCCCCCGGCGTCGCTCCTTTTCAGTGCTCCCCGACTACCCGCCATGCTTCCTCCAAATCACACTGCCAAATACGATGTGTAGCCCGCCGAACGCGACCGCCATCCACACGTTGCCCCAACTCGCCGGGGTAAGTAGCGCTCCGGTTCCCGCGGCCATGAATGCCGCCCCCATGATCGGGATCGGCCGCACGGAGTGTGACCCTCCCACAACAACCGCGGCGCCGTACAAGAGGAGCCACATTCCGGGCAACATGTCTAATGTGCCGGCCCGCACGATCCCTAGAGTGAGAACGGCGCCTGCTACCAGCGGAGGGGTGACGCCCCACGCGAACTTCCGGCCCGCCCCGGAGAGTATCGTCATCCCCTCTGCCCGAGACTTCCGGTCCATGAACACGACTGCGGTTCCCAGCGATACGCTCGCGGCCAAGAGCCAGATCGTGAGCCACTCCGTCGACGATGAAGCCCCGGCCGCGAGCATCGCCGCCCCGAGGGCCACAAAGCCCATGAGGACCCCGCCCATCCCCGACACATGCGTGAAGGACGCCGACCGTTCCATCGTCTCACGAATGTACCGGAGATTGTCCATGGCCCGATCGTGCAAGGCCACGGGCGGCTGATCAGCGTGCAGCCTTCGAACTGGTGACGTCATGTCGTTCTCGAACCGGGGGTCTTCACGGAGTGTGCGACTTTGTAGGGCAAAGTACGTGCCAGGGGTCGTGTCCGCCAAGAACTTTTTAGAGCGCGCCCGGCTAGTCGGCGGGCGCGAGGACATGCAGCGCGCCGGGCAGGTTCCGCACCTCGATGCGAGTCTCGGAAGATACCCTCATGTCGCCGTCCATCTCGAAGCGAGGGGGCTCGTCGAAGTCCAGTTGGAACGCTCCATCGTCTAGGATCTCGACTTCTGGCGCGGAGACGTGTTTTCCGCGCTCGGCCAGGTTGAAGAGCTTGAACCGCTGGAATGGCTTGGCGTCACCGATGACACACGCGTGGAGCTTGCCGTCGTCGACGGTTGCCCCAGGAGCGATCGGGAACCCTCCTCCGAAGTACCGACCATTGGAGACGGTGAGCATCAAAAGACGACGATCTCGGATCTCGCCGGATTGGCCCTCGACCCGAGCTCGAACGCCCCCAAAACGACTGAGCTGCTGGAGGGCGGTGACTTTGTAAAGCAACTCACCCCGAAGGAAGCGAGCCTCCTTGGCTGCGTCGATGACGGCCACATCGAATCCGAACCCGACGAGGTTGAGGAAGTGTCTCGACTCCCACCGCTGCGGGTCGTGCTCCGACGCACTCAAGGTGTCCACACGACCGACGTCGATGGGCCGGACGTGTCCGTCCGCGATCACCTGCACCGCCGCTGCCGGACTCTTGGGATCGTAGCCGAAGTTGCGCCCGAAATCGTTCCCGGTCCCACTCGGGAGAAGACCGAACAAGACATCTCTACCCGACGCCACGAGGCGATCCGCGACGTTGCTCCAGGTACCGTCGCCGCCCACGGCGACGACGACATCATACCCTTCCTGTACAGCCCGCTCAGCGAGTTCGCGTTCCTCTCCGGGGCGAGTCGTGGCCCCGTACTCAACGTGGTCGAGCGCCTCGTCTAGAAGAGCCCGGTACGCCGCGATCCGCTTCGCCCCCCGGCCTCGACCCGAGGCCGGATTGAAAATGACGAAATGGCGACGAGCGCTCAGAAGGTGACCATGTGATCGAAGGTCTGCATGCCCTTCCCGTACCACTCCTCACGGAACGGGTAGGTATTGATGTCGTCGATCGTCAGACCGGCGGTCATCGGATGATCGAAGAGCGTCAGCGATCCGGTCTCCTCCTCATGTTCGGCGTGCTCGGCCTCCATGAGGATGTTGACCTTGTACCTCTCTTCCGGGTCAACGGTGAAGCAGGTGTAGTTATTGCCTGCCGGCTTCCGGTCGTGCTCGGTCACGATCAGCTCGAGAATGGCAGACCCGTTGTCGCTGACTTGCACCGTGACTTGGTCGTTGTCGCGCGTGAAGTCGACCTGCACGTCGCTCATGTAGTGAGGCAACGCCCAGCGGTTGATCGCATGCTCCCGAGACTCCGGAGTAGATGTACCCACCATGAACGGGAAGAAAGCCGCTTTCGGCAGCGGCTTGCCGGGCTCCACAATCGGGGGGACGACCACCGCGAGTACGACCTCGTCGTACTCACCCACCATGCTCTCGCTGAAGTGGAACGCGGTAATAGCCAAAATGCTCCGCTCGTGCTGTACCTCGAGAGGTTGCAGGTGGCTCGGCAAGAGCTTCCGCGCGTCGGCGGTCGGCATCTCGAAATAGCCACCTACGCATAGGTCGAAGCCGTAGTAGGTGTTTTCGGTGGTGACTGCCATGTCGTCCTTCGTCTTGATGATCGTGAACGGGACCGGTTAGCCTTGGGTCCCGAGTTCCTTAGGCCATCGCGGAGACCTGTTGTACAAGCTCCGAGGATATCTCGCGATCACTGCGGTCAGCATTGGCACGCTGCTCGCCGATCTTTTCCAGCGGTTGTGCATCGCCGGGTGGGTCAAGATCCGCCCATCCGATCGACTGCGGTTGCTCACGTGGTGGATCAACCTTACTCGCTCCCTGGTTACCCGGCCCCTGGAGGTCATTGGGGGAGCCGAGATCCCGATGCCTCCGCGGGTCATCCCATCGAAGCCCGGGACGCTGATCGTGATGAACCACCAGTCTGTGCTGGACATCCCGATGATGGTCGCGTCCGTGAACGGGGGGTACCCACGGATCGTCACTCGTGCCCGCTATATGCGCTCCATTCCGCTAATCTCGCACATGGTGAGGCTCTATCAATACCCGGTGGTGGACCCGACGGCAAACCCAAAAGAGCTCGTCCGTGCGCTCCGGTTGTTGGCCCGCCAGGCCAAGGAATCGGAGGTGCCGATCGGACTCTTTCCAGAGGGTCGTCGCTCTAGGGACGGAGAGATCGGACCCTTTCGGCCCAGAGGCCTGAGCAGGATCTTGGCGCAGCGTCCCTGGAGCGTGCACGTATTGGTGACGGACGGCTATTGGGAAGTCGCTCGATTCACGGACTTCATCACGGACATGTCGCATATCCGCGGCCGTTGTGAACACGTTGCCACCCTTGAATGGGAAGACCCCAAAGCGGACTCGACCGAATTCATCGAAGAGATCCGGACGACCATGGTAGACGCGCTTGCAAGCATGAGAGCCGACCCGGTCGCGGCCGACTCTTGAGCGAAGGACACCGTTGGCCGGAAGCCCTTTTGCTTGCGGAGCGACTGGTCGCTGACACGGGGGACAACGTCCGGGCAATCCTCTTATATGGCTCGAGGCTGCTCAAGACGAACCCCGACCCGAACTCGGCGCTCGACTTCGTCGTAGTCGTGTCGGACTATCAGTCGTTCTATCAGAAGCTGTCCGACGCCGGGATGATGCACCGACCCGTCCGCCTCATGACGTGGATGGCCGGTCGGCTCGCTCCGAACGTCATCGCCTACCTACCCGATGGCGAAGGAGGCGGGATCGCGAAGTGCCTGATCGTAGACAGGGCGCACCTTCGAATCGGCCTGGGGCCTACGCCCCCGGATCACTTTCTTCTCGGGCGGCTCATTCAACGGGTCGGATTCGTTTGGTCGGACTCCGACGCGACCGAAGCCGAAGTGAGAGGCTGGATCCAGGGAGCCCATAGCCGGGTGATCGAGTGGATGGCTCCATACCTGGAAAGACCCGTGGATGCCGAGGGGCTCGGACGCCGTCTTTTGGAGGTGTGCTATCAGGGGGAGTTCCGACCCGAGTCGCGGGGGCGGGCGTCGTCCATCTTCGAGGCGCAAGCAGATCACTTTCGTGGGGCGCTCCAGCCGGGTCTGGATGCTGCGGTCACCTCCGGCCAGATGGTAAGAGCCGATGGGTTGTACTCGGTAGCTCGACCGGTGCCCCCGTCCGAAACGAGAAAGTGGCACCGACACTTTCGCCGATCGAAAGCGCGCACGACCATGCGATGGTTCAAGCACATGATCACCTTCGCGAATTGGCTCCCCTATGTGCAGCGCAAAGTGGAGCGTCACTCGGGTCGCAAAATCCACCTGACCACCCTAGAGCGGAAACTTCCGATCCTCTTCCTCTGGCCTCGTGCCATCCACGTCCTGGTGACGCGACCGAAGCGCGAGGTCGTCGGTCGGGGCGCCGACCCTTCGACGCAGGAAGAGGCGTAGCGATGCGAACGGACCTCTCCGTCCTCTTCGGCATTCTCGGCGTCGCCCTGCTCTCCATGCCGATCTTCGCCGCCACCCGAGGGTCGGCGACGGACAAGCTCGAGAAGGTGGACCGCGGTGGCTTCGTGCTGGGTTCCTTCGTGCGGAACTGGTTCTACTGGTTCATCGGCCCGATCGAGCGGACCGCGCTTGCTCTCGGCCTCTCCCCGACCGCCTTCAACGTGCTCGGGGTGCTCTTCGGCGCGGCCGCCGGTGTCGCCTTCGCGGTCGGGTCGCTCAACCTGGGCGGATGGCTGGTATTGCTGGGCGGGGCCGCCGATGTCTTGGATGGACGGATCGCGCGAGCACGCTCGATGGCGAACGAGACAGGAGCATTTCTCGATTCCACCTTGGACCGCTTCGCTGAGGTCGGCGCCTTCGTGGGGCTTGCCGTCTTATTCCGCGAGTCCGCGATCGAACTCGCCATCGTCGTTATGGCGCTCGGTGGTTCACTCTTGGTGAGCTACGCTCGAGCCCGGGGAGAGAGTCTCGGAGTGGTTGCGAACGTCGGTGTCATGCAACGCGCAGAGCGCCTACTCCTCGTCGGCTTCGGCGGCATGCTCGACCCGGCGGTCACGGCAGGACTCGGATGGACTGAGGGTCGAGTCCTGTTCGGCATACTTGCGTTGGTCGCGGCCGGAACTGTCGGCACCGCCGTGTATAGAACCGTGTGGGTCGCTCGCCGACTCGACTGACGGTCCCCCCAACCCGGAAACCCGACGCGGCGAGAGCTCGTCAGGTTGTTTGGACACTTCTCGGGGGATAGTCTGCTCCCCCGCCACATTGATTCCGTAGAGGTTCGAGATGGTGCGTTTAGTTGGAAACTCTGGGCTCGTTGCCATGCTGTTCATGGCGATTGCTCTTCCGGTCTCCGCACAGGATAGCGTCGCCGGCACCTGGCTCTTCACGATGTCCGGCCCCGACGGGTCCGACATGGAGATCCCGTTCACCTTCGAGCAGGACGGAACCGCGGTCGCAGGCAGCGTCGATCTCTCCGGGATTCCTGAGGTCGAGGGTGCGGAGCTGAGCGACGGCCTCTACGAGGACCAGATCCTCTCGTTTCTCATTCACGTCTCAGGTCAAGGAATGACGATGACCATCGAAGTCGAAGGTGACGTCGATGGGGACGAGATGGTCGGTGAGGTATACATGGCCGAGATGGGCCAAGCGATGCCGTTTACCGCGAAGCGGGCGGACGGCTGACTTCCCGAAGTACCGCAGCAGTGAGGTGAAGAATGAAGGTTCGTAGTCTGATGAGGCCCGTGTGGGCGCTCGCACTTCTGGCCGTGCTCGGCTCTCCGGTCGTGGCGCAGGACGTTAGCGGCCACTGGGTCGTGACCGTGCAAGCTCCCGATTACGGTGAGATCCAGTTCGACTTCATGCTCGAACAGGACGGGACGGCCGTCACCGGCGAAGCGGTCGGTTCGTCGATGGCCGAAATCGAGTCGATGGAGCTCTCCGACGGACTCTCCGAAGACGGGGTCTTCTCCATGCTGCTGCACATCGGCGCCCAAGGTCAATTCTTGACGGCCGAGGTAGAGGGCGATGTCGATGGCGACGAGATCGTGGGTGAGATTTATATCGCAGAGATGGGTTCGTCGGCGCCGTTTACGGCGGCACGTAAGAAGGGATAGTACCGAGAGCCGAGACACAGGCTGGCTCGTGATACAAAGAAAGGCCGCGACGTCGTATGCGTCGCGGCCTTTCGCGTACTCCGGCGACAGGACTCGAACCTGTGACCCGCTGGTTAACAGCCAGCTGCTCTACCAACTGAGCTACGCCGGATCAGATCCCTCACGCGACCGCCGACGGAGTCGGCGTGCCTGGGGGCAATAAATAAGCCCGCACGGCTCTGGGGTGTCAACGGCGGTGTCGCGAGCGGGGCTAGAGCCAACTCAAACTGCAGCCGCGAGCCGCTCCGCCCTCGAGAGGATACTCCATACGGCCGTGCCCACGTCATGGGCTTCATCCCAAAGGGCCTGGTGTCGTCGCGCGGCCAAGCGAGCTGCATCCCCTAAATGGAGCGCAGCGAAGGCGGGTCCGCGATGCGGATACGGGCGCTCGAACCAATGGAAGCCGGAGAGCACGGAGTGGGCCCCATCCGGAGATCCGAAGACGGTAAAGTCCGGTGCCCAGCCGCCGAGTGGTGCCGACCGCACCTCCAGTCGGCCTTCCTCGAGTAACGTACGGAAGCGCTCCACCCTCCCGGCGCGCGTTGGATCCGACCGTATCAGTCGAGCCTCGGCGTCGAGGGTAAGCCCGTTCAATTCGGCGACCACGAGGCGAATACTCGTGAGGTGGTCGAGCTCTTCCTTAGACAGATCGATCGTGGAGAGCCGCACTCGGGTGACGGCCACGAATAGATCCGACGAGGCCTCTGCCAAGCGACCGTATACGTCTCGGAAGTCGGGCCGACTTCGCTCGTCGAAGAGCACCGCTTCAGAGAGCCGCAGTCCGCGCAGCAGCGCGTGGGAAGTGGGGATGGTTCGATCCATGCACCACGATGTCGGCTTCTACCGGGCGGTGGGATGGCCGAGCGGGCACTACCAGTAGCGCGACCTAGCTGCCCAAACGGCGGCCTCGGTATCGATGTCCATCTGAGTCTGGTGCCGATCGATGGCAGGTAGCTCGTGGCAGTGACGGCAGCGTGCCTCGTAGCTCTCCGCACCACCTACCATGATCACAGGAGACTCTGCCGGAGCGGGTGCGCCTCCCACGAGACGCTGGTTTCGTGTCGCGACGTCGCCGCACTTCACACACACGGCCTGAAGCTTGTCGACCGTGTCCGCGATCGCCATCAGGTGCGGCATCGGGCCGAAAGGCTTCCCTCGGAAATCGAGGTCCGTGCCTGCGAGAATGACTCGGACCCGACGATTCGCCATCCACTCGGCCATCTCGACGATGTCGCGATCCAAGAACTGCACCTCGTCGATTCCGACGACGTCGGTCTCTGGGTTGAGCAGACCTCTGATCTGACGGGCCTCCTTAATAGGCTGAGCCGCCAGCTCCGATCCGTCGTGGGAGGAAAGCTTCGTGGGCCCGCCATACCGATCGTCCAACTTCGACTTGAAGACCTGTACGTGTCGACGTCCAATAAGGGCGCGACGAATGCGACGCAGGAGCTCCTCGGACTTCCCGCTGAACATCACGCCTGAGATGACCTCGATCCGGCCTTCGTGCGCCTTTTGTTGCGGCATCGGTGGCGAGCGGTGAGAGCAAGAGATCAGCAACGCGAGCGCCGTGGAACTCCGGAACTATGCAACGGCGCTACGTGTCACCAGATAGGCAGGACAACGTGGCGGTTTCGGCCGTGTCGCCTAGTTTACGCGGCTCCCTCCGCGCGGGCTACCGGCGGGAGATGTCGCGGTCCGCACGAATCATCCCCCTGAGAACGGACGCAGCAATGAGACTCCCCGACGACGATTCGGGCCGGAGGCGTCATCGCGCGCTATTCGGCGTGGCGGTCGCTGTGGGGTGCCTGGGCGCGACCACCCCCCTTCCTACGGAAGCGCAGGACGGCTCTGTGTCGCTGGTCGTGAGTGTCGTGGTGGACCAGCTCCGAGGGGATCTGCTGGATCACTATGCCGACGCATGGACGGGCGGATTCCGGAGGATCCTCGACGAAGGCTTCGTCTTCACGCAGGCGTCGCACGCGCATGCGCGGACTTCCACAGCTCCGGGACATGCGACGCTCTCCACGGGGGTATTCCCCTCTCGACACGGACTGGTCGCCAATAGCTGGTACCAGCGGAAGGGTTTCGAATGGGAGAACGTCTACGCCGTAGGAGACCCGGAGAGTCCGATCCTGGGCTTCGAGAGTGTCGAAGTGCTCGAGGGTCGCTCCCCGAGCACCCTGCTTCGGTCCGGTCTCCCCGATTGGATGGCCGAAGCCGACGACGATGCTCGACAGGTGATCATCTCTCGTAAGGATCGCGCGGCCGTGCCCATGGGAGGCATGGATTCGGAGCACGTGTATTGGATCTTGCCCGAGCTCGGCCGTTTCGTCACATCCACTCACTACCAGCGGCGCTACCCGCAGTGGCTAGAGCGGTTCAACGAAGAGAAGATGCCCGAGATCTTCGGCGTCGATGTCTGGGAGAGCGGGATCCCGGAGAGCTTCCGAGACCTCGCTCGCGCGGACACGGCGTCGTACGAGTTCGACGGGGAGCACACCCACTTCCCGCACATGAGCCAGATGGAGAACTATCCAGACACCACCTGGCAACAGCAGAACGTGTGGGCAGCAGAGAGCCCCAACGCCGACGTGGCGGTTCATGAGCTCGCCCTCGTGGCACTCGAGGAGCTCGAGTTGGGTCAGCGCGGAAGTGTCGACTACCTCGCCCTGGCCTTCTCTGCTACGGATCGAGTCGGGCACCAGTTTGGTCCGTTCAGTCCCGAGGTCTTCTCGACGCTACTCCAGCTGGACCGGCTTCTCGGCGAGCTGTTCGAGTCACTCGACGAAGTGGTGGGAAGTGGTCGGTGGGTCTTCGGGATCTCCGGGGACCACGGGGTGGTGACCATGCCGGAATATGCCCGTGCCCTCGGCGATGAGAATGCCGATCGACTCCTCCGAACCGAAGTCGGCGGGGAGCTAAATGCCGCATTGAATGCCTCTGTCCCCGGGGGAGGCGGTCCCGAGGTCATGGCGCAGCGGCTCGCCGAGAACGCGGTCAAGGTCGCCGTCGTAGAACAGGCGTACACCCACCGCGACCTCACGCGAGGACCCGCTCCCGACTCCTTTGCGGTCTTCTACCGCAACTCGTACTACCCCGGCCGCGCGTGGGACGATCTGTCGCGTTGGGGCGTCGACCTCCGGTATGGCGAGGGGGACTACATCGGCTCTCCGACCGGTACGAACC
The DNA here is from genome assembly GCA_965223235.1 of Longimicrobiales bacterium. Taxonomy (GTDB): domain Bacteria; phylum Gemmatimonadota; class Gemmatimonadetes; order Longimicrobiales; family Gaopeijiaceae; genus UBA2589. The sequence continues at coordinate 25,708 of CBDCVV010000004.1, read as the reverse complement.
ATGAAACCGTGTACTGGTACGATCGGTGGGTACCCATGGTGTTCATGGGGCCGGGCATCATGCCAGGGGTATCGGACGCCCCGGTCTACACCGTCGACTTTGCCCCGACGCTCGCTGCACTCGCAGGAATCCCGGTCCCGGACGACCTGGACGGCCGCAGGATTTACTGACCGAAACATCTGTAGTGAATCCTGGCGAGTTTTCCCAAAAATTACTATCGTTTCGGTACGCCCCCCCGGTGAGAGCCGGGGGGCGTTTTTATATGTATGTACTTGAATCTTGACATGCTTGCTCGCCGTGTCGTATAGAGTAGGCGAAGTCCGTAAACATATGTACCCGAACCCTCTCCAAGCCCCTCGTTCGAGCGCAAGTTGTCGCGCTTTTCGGAGGGTCGACCGGGAGGGCTCTTCCACGCGCCGGACCCCAAGGGCACAAGAGGAATCATGAGCGCGCCACGCGAGCAACGCGCCAGGTGGACCATAGCAGAGGCCGAGCGCCTCTTGATGTCGCTTCAGGGCGTCGTATCTGCTCGCGTCGTGGCGCGTCCGGGCGGGGAAATCGAAGAGATCCACATGCTCACCAACGCCGAGGTGAAGCCCAAATCGACGGTGAGAAACGTCGAGTCGGCGTTGTTGGCTCAGCTCGATTTGAGCGTGGATCACCGAAAGATCTCGGTGGCTCAGACGCAGCAGGGTGCCACAGCGACGCTCCCCGAGCCCGTCTTACCCGTCCAGATCGTTCCCGACACCGAGCGTGGACCCCAAGAGAGCCGGCTGCTCTTCTACGGGCACCGGGTCGAGACTGAACGTTCCAATCACGTCCGACACAAAGTCGAGATCGAGTGGCAAGAAGATCGCTTCGTAGGTGAAGCGAGCGCAGCCGATCTGCCTCGACCGAAACTCGAGGCCGTCGCCGAGGCGACACTCCAAGCCATCGAGAAGGCGCTCGAAAACAAACAGAGCGAGGGTCGTCGTTCCGTCTCGTTGTCGCTCGATGGAGCGAAAATCGTAGACGCCTTCGACCGCAAGTTCGTGCTCGTAGCGGTCCACGCCATGTCCGGAAGGGATGTGGCGCGACTCTCCGGCACGACCGTCATGGATCAATCAATGGATCGCGCAGCGATCCTCGCAACACTACAAGCCACGGACCGTTGGGTCCGCGGCCTCGTCGACTAAGGCCTCCGGGCCACCCCCTCGGGTCTCCAACGCAAGGAGGAACTGGACCCCCTCGATCTGCCGAAGCGAAGAAGAGCGATTGAGCGAAGCGCTAGCAGCGCCCAAACGAGCGGTGATGTACTAACCAATTGGGTTGCTGACTTCTCTTTAAAGGAGGTTGCGCAATGTTCAGCTCTATTTTTGATCTATTCGGGTCAGTGCTGTCTCTGCTGGGTAACGGATTCGTTAACTGGTAAGGCGATCGAGGGGGTGCTCCCTCTGAAATGAACGATCGGCGACTAACAGCCTACATTACCACCATGGCCGCTGCGGCCGTGGTGTGTTTGACGTTGGTTGATTGGACCGGCTTCACCGGGCTGTCCACTGATGCCGCGCTCGGGCTATTTGGCTTGCTCGTGATCGGGGTGATGTCCGAGGGACTTGCGATCGGGTTGAGCGTTGGGAAGGCGGCTAGCACGTCGTCGATTTTCTTCCTCCCGCTCCTCGGGGCGATGCAACTCTTCGGACCGGCTCCGGCTGTGGTGCTCGTGCTGGTTACTCAGCTGTTTGTCCAAGGCGTGATCAGGCGGAAGCACCTAGCGCGCGTCGTATTCAACGTATCGCAGGCAGTCGTCGGTACGGTCATAGGCGGCGCTTTGTGGACATTTCTTGGGGGGGTTCCCTTGGAAGTGGTCGGTGAGGGCTCTGCACCCTCCATCACTGACCAATTGCTGCCGTTTATCGCCTTCGGATTCGTCTTCCTCGCGGTAAATCACGCAGCCGTGGCGATGGCGATCACGTTGAGCCAGCGACTGCCCTTTCGTCGCGTATGGGGGCTCGTACGAACCAACTCTGGGGGCAGTCTCAACGACCTACTGATCGCTCCGATCGCCTTGGCGATCGCCTATTTGTATGTGCAGTTCCGGCTGGGAGGGATCGTCGTCGTCCTCCTTCCCATGCTTTTTGTGCGTTACTCCTACATGACCAATGCGATGTTGCGGGACTCAAACGCTGACTTGCTGACAGCGTTGGTCAAGGCCATTGAGACTCGAGATCCTTATACATCCGGCCACTCTTTACGCGTCTCTCAACTGGCTGAGCGCATCGCGGAAGCGATGGGGCTCACCCAGGTTGCTGTCGAGCACGTTCGTCAAGCCGCCCTGCTACACGACATTGGGAAGATTGAAGCGGTGTACACGGACATCCTGAGGAAACCGGACGCGTTGTCCCCGGAAGAACGCGCCATAATTGAGTCGCATGTAACCAAGGGTGAGCAACTTCTTCGCGACTTGCCATCGGTCCCCGAAGCCGTCTCGAAGGCCGTGAGACATCATCATGAACGAGAGGATGGTGAAGGCTACCCGGACAGGCTGATGGGGGACGAGATCCCGGTCGGAGCGAAGATCATCGCGGTGTGTGACGCGGTAGACGCCATGCTGAGCGATAGACCCTACCGCAAAGCCCTCGGGCTTACCGTTGTTCTGCAGCAGCTTGAGGAGCATAGAGGGAAGCAGTTCGACCATCGGGTTGTAAAGGCGCTGGTCTCCTCTGATATCTTGGCGGAGTACGCTGAGACCATGCGGACCACCCGTGAAAACGCCGGCGCCGTGGGTGACGAGACCAGCGCGGAGGTCGTGCCATTGCCAGTTTCGTTGCTGCAACCCCCGAGACCTAGAATTCGCCGCTACAAAGCGTAGCGAACTGTTCCGCCCGCGTCTTGAGCGCGCGCTCCGCGGCGAATTGCTGATACTCAGCCGAAAGTGCCTGGGCCTCTGCGTGATAGCCCCATTTGCGTAGCCGTTTGACCCGGAAGAAGCCGAGTTTCAGCCAGGCAAAGTCTAACCGCCCTGCTAGGTCCCTTGAGGCCTTCTCTATCAATCTGCGTGCCTCCTCAATCTCCCGTCGTCGCTCCATTAGTCTGACCTGGAACGCAATGATGGTTCCCGGGTCGAACTCCCAGCGCTCGGGGAGTGGCCCTACCGCGGCCTCGCGTTTCCGCATTTCTGACAGGTTCCCGACTTCGAGAGCGCATAGGCCGAGGCCGGAATTGACGATCGTCGTCATGTATGGTGGCGAGTTCTCGCTTGTCCGCTCCTCCGCAACCCTGAACCAGTGCCCGGCGGTGTCGAACTCCCCGCGCGCCAGCCAGAGTTCGGCAAAGTTGTTCGCCAGGTTGAACCCGTCGAGGTCCAGGTCGGTAGGCGAAAGCAACCGACTGGTCGCCACTAGCTGCTGTTCCGCGACATCGAGGTCCCCCGCATCCAGATAGGCGACTGCCAGGTTGCTTTCCACCATAAACGCTATTCGGCTGTCACCGCGGATCGCGGCCTCCTTCCTTGCTAGACCTACGACAGATTCGCCCTCCGGCGTCATTATGAGACCGCGCAACTCCAGGGCCACCATGAGCCTCAACAGGGCCGTCGCTCTGTGCTGTGGCGCGTGCTCAGAGAGACGCACCGCTTCTCGTGCGGCTCGGAGCCCCACCTCTGGGTCCCCGAACACGACGGACATCGCGAGCCCCATGTGAACAACGGTCGCCGAGGCCGCATCTGTGTAGGCGCGTGCATCTTTCAGTTTGCGGATCGTAGCGGTCATACGATCGGCGACACCGACCCGGTGGCCTAGCTGGAGCTCCGCGTCTAAGCAAAGAGCGTCGCTCTCGTGATCTCTCGCATCCCTCGCCTCAGCTCGAAGCGCGGCCAGCCTGGACAAAACTTCATCGCGCCGATGTGGATCGGATGACGCCACGACCTCTGCCCACTTTGTGCCGATCCGTCGCGCCTTGAAGTCCTCTCCGCACTCACGAAGGAGCGAGTAGGCGAGTTCAAGGGCTGGCACGGCCCGGCTGAGATCCCTCATCAAATACAACGCTTCAGCTTGGTGGGCAGTCGCACGCGCTCGGGCGACGGGATCGCCCTCGCAGCGAGATGCCACGCCGAAGTGGTGAGCCGCTTCGGCCACGGCTCCTTGGGCAAGCGCGCGTTCGCCAGCCAACCATCCCCAACGGGCGGCCTCCTCGTCGTCTCCCGCTAGCTCTAGGTGAGTCGCCAACTCGCCGGGCACATCATCATCGGCCAAGGACTCGGCGACCCGTTGGTGTAGTAGAGCGCGCATGGGGGGCGATAGCTCACTGTAGACAGCAGCGCGGAAGAGGTCGTGCACGATCGTACAGTGATACCGATCCACATCGATCATCCGTACTCGACGCAACTCCTCCACGGCATCCGCGATCTGGTCGACAGGTTCGCCCACCACCACCCCGAGCTGCCGGATTGATGACGCCCCACCGCACACGGATAGTCCTTCGAGTACTCGCTGAGCGATCGACGACGTTCCGTGCATCCGTGCTTCGAGTATCTGGCGGATGGACATCGGAATGGTGTTGTCCACCTCTGGTCCCTGCGGGAGGGTGAGGCGTTCCGCGAGCAGATCTCGGACGAGTTCGGTCAAGTAGAGCGGATGCAGTCCGCTGAGGGGGAACAGTCGCTCCGCCTCATCCGCGCTTATTCGGTCCTCTCCAAGTGCTTGGACGAGGGCATTGCCTTCTTCGTGTGTTAGCTCGGTGAGTTCGAGCACTAGGTCGGCACGGTGAGCCCCATGGACTAAGTCGTACGCCGGTTCGTCGGGCTTAGCTCCTTCGGGTCGAGCGGAAAGCAAGATCGCGACGCGCGCATCAGGGTATCGTCGAATGAAGAACTGAATCACCGCGATCGTGGTCGTGTCGCACCACTGCGCATCGTCCAGGATCAAGACGGTTGGACGATGATCGCCGAGGCTCTTCAGCAGAAGGGCAAAGGCGTCCATGAGTCGCCGCGTGAGACTCTCGCTATCGATATCCGGGAGTTCGTCAATCGACCGCGCATGGACTCCAGGAGGCAAGAGACTCCCAACTACGGTTCTCCACGGCTCTCCGATATCGTCCAGCCGGGGCCCTAGATCTATGGTGTCGAGGGCGTCTATGAGGGGGCTGAGCGAGACCTGGCGCTCGAGACGGGCGGCCCGCGCCGAGAGGCATTGGAATCCATCAATCGAGGCCGACCGCTGCACCTCCTCTAAGAATCTCGACTTCCCGATGCCGGGCTCACCGAGCACCACTGCGCATTGGGTGTGGCCTGATTCTGCTACAGCGACCACTTCGTCGATCCGTCTCAGAGCGTCCGCTCGCCCAACGAACGGTCGTGGCAGCCTGGGCTCGTCGGTCGTGGTCCTTAGCTCCCGAACTCGGTCGATGAGCGATGCGAGCCCAGGCTCCTCATCGCCTTGTTGATGGGTCTGCGTGTACTCTGCGTACGCGGCCTCGGCGGCCAAGAGCCGATTCTGGCGGGCTCGGGCCTCGATCACACGAGAGACGCGACCGGGATCAGAAGGATCGAGCAGATAGAGCGCTTCAGCTGCGTCACCTGCCGCCGTCCAGCTGCGCTCCGCGGAGTGCTCGGACCACGCCGTCTCTGCGCCCCTTTCCAACTTAGAGCGCAAAGCTCGCTCGGTCGCGCGGCACCAATCGTCGAAGTCACCACTCAATCCCGGAAGTGGCCCGGTGAGAAAGCCGTCCACGAGCCTCCGCGCTGCCTTGGCGTACTGGCCCGTGGCGACCTCCTCGCAAAAGTCAGCGACGTCGACCGCCACTCCCGGTGCCGGCAACAGCCGGTCTCCCTGCGTCAGTATGATGTCGTACTCCGCTCGACGCTTCGTCTGATGCACGAGCTGTCGAATCCTAGCCCGCGTGCGGGCGTCCGCCTCGTGGCGCCAGAACAGATTTGCCACCGAGGGTCGATCGACCCCGCCTCCCGCATAGGTCACTGCTACCAATGCCATTTGGAACGGAGAGAGTGGCACGAGTTCACCGTCCGCCCGCAGCTCAGGAGCACCGAAGAGGTGCAACTTCAGCGGCTCGGATGACGTCATGCGACGTGGGGCCCTCGGGCGGGTCGACCGGCCTTCGCTTTTTGAAACGAAGCGGGTGGAGGGGCGCTCGCTTTAGGACCCCGCGTCACGATCCGGACCGTCGCTGGGGCGAGACCGCCCCTCTCCGCCTCCCTTCTCAACCACGCTTCGACAACCCATTCCCAACCCAGGTGCTCCCGAACCTGACTTGGTCGATACCCGAGGAGACGATGCATCTGGTTACTCAAGGAAAAGCCGTCCGGATAGCCAGCGTCGCATGCCGCTGTGAAGACGCTAGCGTCGCTATTCTGCAGTGTCGATACGAGTCTGAGGATCCTACCCATTTGAAGCCAGTGCGAGGGGACCGGGAGACCGCGGGTCATTAAGCGTCTGCCGAGCGCACGGCGGCTGATGTACAGGCCTCGCGCTAAAGCGGTGATCGTCCGCAACTCCCCGGAGAGTTCGATAATACGGCGGACGAGGTGAGTCGTCTCTCGATCCATCAGGAGGCCGCGCCACATGAGGTAGTCTGTTACCTCCACGGCCAGATCAAGCGGTGGCCGGCGAAGCACTTCCGCGAGGTCCCTTGGGTGAGGTGGATCATGGAAGGGGAGGATCCCGTGCGGTCTACATCTCTGCGCCGCATGCAGCAGACCCGGATCCTCCCCAAGTCGATCGGCTGGTGGAAGCACCACGATCAATGAGAGTCCCCCGGGTCGCGCCTCGACCGCGTCGCTCTGAGAGCGGTAGCGCTCGGCGGGCATGCACCAGACGAGGGTGGATCCGGGGGTTCTAGCTGCAGTCTTCATCTGTGCTCGACCCCGCTCCAGTGGGACGAGTTCGAGATATGGGTGGGTGAGGATGCTCAGTGCGGCCGTTGGCATTTCGTTATCGGCTCCGGGTCGATGGAAGGAACATTGGGGCGACGATGCTAACGGATGGCCGTCAACGGACCGTTAGCGCGCCAACTAGCTCAACCCGCGATGCCGCGTGCACCACTAACGCCCCCTAGGGCGCATGCTGTGGCGGGATCCAACCGAAGTCCGTAGCTTGGTGAACTAGAATTCTATTCTAGGAGAATGCATGATCTCCCCGGATTCCCAGCGCATCACCCCCCCTCGGCAATCCCGCTCGCGTCGTACCCTCGAGCGGATCGTCGCGGCGTCGATGGAACTTCTCGCGACGGAAGGCCCCGAAGGACTCACCGTGCACAAGGTCGTCGCGAAAGCGGACTCCTCTGTCGGTTCCTTCTATGCCCGCTTTCGCGGGAAAGCCGACCTACTCGATTACTTGAGCGATCGGATCTGGGCCGAGGCGCTCGAGAGGTGGACGGAACAGCTCTCGTCCGTCGATTGGGATGCCTTCACCTTCTCGGAGATCACCGAGGGCGCGGCTGGTCTACTGGTAGACGCCCAACGATCTCGCTCAGCGTATCTGAAGGCGTTGGACCGCATGGCTTCCCGGCGGGGAAGGGCGTACGAGCGATTTCAGGCGGAAGTCTTACGAGGGCTCGGTGATGTGCTGCTACGCCGTCGACAAGAGATCACTCGTGACGACCCCGCTTTGGCGGTGCGCTTGGGCCTCCGTGCGGTGCTCGGGGTGGTCGAGGCCGAGTTCCGCGTCGTGGAAGATCGCCTACCACGAGAGGTTTTGGTCGAGGAGTGTCGCTCGCTCCTTATGGCCTACCTGACCGGGGAGGCGGGGGCCGCGGGGACGGGGTCGGTGGAGTTTTTTGACGTCTGGGGATAGTCTGCTGCTTGCACCTAACCCTTCGGTTCGGAGACCCGCATGTCTGTACTCGATAGATGGACGACTTGCCGAGGAACCGTGTGCGTCACGATGCTGATCGGGTCAGCTACTCTTGGAGGCTGCTACTCGGGAGAGCCCCCGGTCGCAGACCCTCCCCCTGAGAGCCCAGCCGCACCCGAGGTCAACGAGCTCGTGGTCGGCGGCCTCGACTACGCATTCGATCTACCGGCGGAGATTCAGGCCGGGCCAACGGAGATCGTCTTCGAGAATCGCGGCGAGGTACTACATGAGGTCATCCTTGCTGAGTTGAAGCCCGGTACCACGATGACGGACATCGTGGAGGTTGCGGAGTCGGGGGGTGACCCGTCTTCGGTGGTGGAGCGGCAGGGCGGGATCCTCTTCGCGGAACCGGGCGAAATGAGTTGGAACCGTCTCTTGGTCGACCTGGAGTCGGGCAAGACATACGGACTTCTCTGCTTCGTCACTGACAGTGACGGCGATCCGCCTCACCTCATGCTCGGGATGCTGCGCACATTCACAGTGCCGTAAGCGTCACCCTTCCGGCCTTCCCGCGCACCCGCAAGCCCCTATCTTGATGGGCTACACCAACCGCACTCAGCAAACGGTCATCCGTGGGGTGTCGTGTCGTATGTAGGAGCGACGGGTGGTTGGGAGGAACGTGAATAGGACCGCGGGTGGGTCCGACGAGGCACATGGTCGAGTTGCAGAAGTACATGGGAAGGACCTTGGGCGCGCTTGGCGGCGCAGTAGCCGTACTCGCCTGGCTTGCAGCCCCGATCGCGGCGCAGTCTGGCGCCGCGGTGGCAGGTATGGTGTTCGATTCGACCGCCATGGCTCCGTTGTCCGGCGCACGCGTCGCGGTTATCGGCACCAGTGCAGTCGGGGAGTCGGGTGCGGATGGGAGCTTCGTTCTCGAGGACGTTCCCGAGGGCACCCACTGGGTCACCTTCTTCCATACGAGGCTGCAGGAGCTCGGAGTCGGTGCCCAATCTCAGCAGGTGATTGTCTCTGGGACGGACCCGGTCGAGCTGATGCTCGCGATCCCGTCCGACGAGACGCTCCTTATGGGTTGGTGCCTGGCCGAACAGCCGACCCCGGGTTACGCAGCAATGGCCGGATTCGTAACCGATTCGTTGACGGGTGTGCCGATGCCCCGCGCGGTCGTCCGTGCAGAGCCGGTAGGCCGCGCGATCGGAGTACAGCCTGTCGAGGTCCGGGCGGACGACTCGGGGTACTTTCGCATGTGCTCGATCCGGGGGGATACCGACTTCCGGATCCAAGCCCACTTCGGCCAGAGCGCGGGCCGAAGCGTCGAGGTCTACATGGAGCCCGGCTCCGCGATGGTTCGCGACTTGGTCCTTCTCATGTCTGCCGAGGGAACCCTCGCCGGGTATGTCCGGGACTATGCCACGGGCGAGCCGGTGAACGGTGCCACGGTGGCCGTGCTCGGGACCCAGAGCTCGGTGCTCACCGACATGAACGGCCGCTTCATTCTCGATGACCTGCCGCCCGGTCGCCACCTCGTGACTACGGATCACTTGGCCTTTGAGGAGCGCACCGACTCGGTCACGATCTTCTCTCAGGAGACTGTAGACATCGAGGTCACGATGGCGACGGAGGCACTCGAGGTCGAAGGGTTGGTGGTCACGGCCAGGACGCGATTTGGTCGTACCAGCCTCGCCGGTGACGCGAAGCGTGCCGATTTCATTACCCGTGAGGAGATCGAACTCATTCTTCCCCGGGTGACGGCAACCGCCGATTTGCTCCGGAGCATGAACACGCCGGGTCTGCGCATTCGCGACATTTACCAGGTCGACGAGATCACCGGCGTGATGGTGCCCGGCCTCTGTATCGAGGTGAGTCGGCGGTCGGGCGGTGAAGGATGCGCCCCCGCCGCCGTTGCGCTCAACGACGTCGTTGTGATGTCGCCCGACCAAGTGCTCCGAGATCTCGACCCGAACATCATCGACCGGATCGAGATCTTGAGCCCAGTGGACGCTCAGTTCCAATTCGGATCCGTCGCCGGGAACGGCGCGATTGCGATTTACACGCGGTAACGGTCGCGGCGCGGCGTGCAGAAGTCTCGCAGATGGCTCGTTGCGTTCGTGGTCGCGACGCTTCTCGTCCTTGCGGCGGTGGTGATATGGCCGGGAGTTCCCGCGACGGTAGGTGTGACGAGCACGGGACTCCATCCCTGTCCAGGTACGCCGAACTGCGTGCACACCGGACTACGTCACCCCGACGGGGTCGAGCGTATGTTCGTGCGGGGGGCGATTCACCGTCGTGACATGGTCCCGCGCCTCCTAGAGGTCGTGGAGACTATGCCGCGTACGCGGGTGATCTCCTCCACGGACATTTACATCCACGCGGAGGTGCGCTCGAAGGTCTTCCGCTTCATCGACGATCTCGAGCTCTTCATCCAGCCGGACCGTGAGCTCGTAGTCCGTTCCGCCTCACGCATCGGCAGTGGCGACATGGGCGTGAACCTCGCGCGTGTCGAAGAGCTTCGGCGGCTACTTGTTGAGGCCGAAGCTATTCGGCCTTGATCCGTGACTTCTCCCGGTCAGTGATGCACCCCTCGCGACAGCCACCCAACCGGAACCGCGATTCCCGTTCTATTTCCGGGAAGCCTCGAAGTGCGCACCGGATATGGACTTCGCGAAGTCGGTGATAGCTGTCGTCTCTTCGGGGTGGTCCTTGAGGAATGCCTGCACCTGCGGATCATCGAGGATGAACTCGGGAGGGTATGGCGTCTCGGAGGTAATTCTGACATCCGCAAACCCTGCGTCCCTAAACTCGCCGAGGTAAGCCTCCCGGTACGTCGGGAGACATGCGGCGATCGCGTCGAGATTGCCCTCGAGCACCGCGGGGACTGGGAGGTCCGAGACCATATCGGAGACCACGAGCCGTCCACCGGGCTTTAGCGCGCGAAAGACCTCGTCGAGCACGCGAGCCTTATTGGTGCTGAGGTTCAAGACACAGTTCGAGATCACGACGTCGACGGTCTGATCCGCTACGGGTAGCGCCTCGATCTCGCCGAGTCTGAATTCCACGTTGTCAAAGCCGCCGGCCTCGGCATTCTTCCTCGCACGCTCGATCATCTCCGGCGTCATGTCGACCCCGATCACATGTCCTTCACTGCCGACTTGCTTCGACGCCAAGAAGCAGTCGATCCCGCCTCCTGAGCCGAGATCGAGGACGGTTTGTCCCGCCGTCAGCTCAGCGATGGCCGTCGGATTCCCACACCCGAGCCCGAGATTGGCGTCTTCAGGGAGCACCGCGAGTTCATCGGCTGAGTACCCGATGGTGCGGCTGATGTCCTCTGCAGTCGCGCCCTCGCCTTCTCCACAGCACGCTGGCTCGCAGCAGCCCCCGCCCTCGGTGGCCACCTTGGCGTATCGGTCTCGTACAGCCCGCTTCTGATCGTGCACGTCTACCTGACTCATTAGTCACTCCTAGTTGTGTCTTGCAACTGTTATGAGAGCGTATCCCCGATACCGGCCGGGCACGCATTTCTATCCGATGGTGCAGCAGCTTCCACCTGAGGCATCGACTCGCGCAGAGAACGATCCACCGAGGCGTTGCACCAGCTCAGTGAGAGCCGGCCGGACGTCGTCGTCGAAGTCCGAAAGAAGTTCTGCGTACTCTCGCACCAGATCCTCTTCGATGCGCTGATGGATAACGGAGCCCTCTGGCGTGGAGACGAGTCGCACGATCCGGCCGTCGTCTACATCGCGTGTTCTGGCCAACAATCCGCGCTCCACCAGACCGTTCGCAATACGGCTTGCCGTGCTCTTGTCGAGATAGAGGTGGGCGGAAAGTTCGTTGACGGTCATCGACCCGGCGTCACAGACGCCCTTTAGTGCATAGCACTGGCTCACACTAATCCCGTAGCAACACGACCGGTCGCGGTCTCGAAACTGAACGACCCGTATGAGTTCGCTGAGCGTGCGAGAGAGCGCGCGAGCGTCGCTCAGAAGGTTCGGCGGGGCAGCAATGGCAGGTGGTTGCATGCCGCAACTATATTGCCGCTACGGAGGACGTGTCAACACTCGGCGGTACGTTGCGGCTGTTCGGGTAGCTGGCGTCAGCCGTCCGGTTCGTCCTGCTGCCCCGAGAGCACGCCGAACCAACTTCTCGGATCGAGACTCGTTCTCCCGTAGCGCAGCACCCAGTGCAAATGCGGCCCGGTCACGCGTCCGGTCGCCCCGGCAAGCCCGATCGCCTCTCCTGGTAGCACGGTGTCACCCACGGCCACCAGCTGCTCGCTAAGGTGGAAGTAGCCGCTCAGGAGTCCTCCGCCGTGATTGAGGTACACGACGTTGCCCGCCAAGAGAAACGGGTCGACAACCGACACGACCCCCCGTGCCGCGGCGACCACGGTGTCCCCCCACCGCCCCCGCAAATCGAGTCCCATGTGACGACTCGAGACTTGTCCATTAAAAATACGCCCATCGCCGAAGCCACTCGTCACCCGACTGTCCCGTGGCATCACCACCTGGTTGCCCCAAAGCGGTGGTGTTCGGTGCGCCTCGGCAGACGCCTGAGCGGCCTTCTCCCGATCGACCTCGAGGCGCGCCCGATCGGCTTCGTCCATCGGTCGTCCAAAGCGGGGCGCCACGCTCAGCTCCTCGTGTCGGTAACTGCCGGCCAGCACGGGGATTGAACGCGTCATCCGCCCCTCACCACCACCCTCGTACACGACCCGGAGGGTGACTTCGACACTCTCCCCCGTACCGACTGGAGCGGGAGCTAAGCTGGAGAAGCGACCCTCGGCCCCCCGCGCGAAGTGAAGCTCCTCGCCCGCGATCTCCCCATGCAGCCCCGCCACCGGGGTGCTGTCGGACGCCTGCACCAAAATCTGGAAAAGCGTCCCTTCGCCAGGCTCGGCCGGCGTCCACGCTACTGAGGGCTCTTCGACCACACCAGCCACATCGGGTTCCGCCTGCCCTTCTCGCGCATCGACCCATAGCACGAGACCTAGGACGGCAGCGCCAACGCCGAGCAGGGGTCGAATCATGACCGAGCTACGGAGCGCCTGGCTCCCCACCCCCGGCATTCGTCGTCACCTCGGTATGCACTGCAGTCAGCAACTGACGGAAGGTGTCGAGGGGAAGCGCTCCTTGAAGCGGAGCAAAGCCGATCACGATGAACGTTGGTGTGCCTCGTACACCGAGCTGGCTCGCCAGAGTCGTCGCGTTACCGATCCGGGGAACACGCTCGTCGCTTGCCAAGCATGCGTCGAAAGCCCCCATATCGACTCCCGCCTCCGCTGCCCACGGCCGGATCACCGCCGCCGGATCGTCCGCACCCTTCCACGTCCTCTGCTCATCCCAAAGACGCCGGTTCAAGGCCTCGAAGAGCACAGGACTCTGCGCGAACGCGCACTCTGCGGCCTCCGTCGCCGGTAGTGAGTTGCCGAACATCCCCGTGATGTAGGGCACGAACTTCCACTCGACCATTCCAGTGTCGATGAACTCGGCCAGCAGGGAAGGGAAGGTCTCTTCGTGAAACTGGCGGCAGTAGCCGCACCCGTAGTCCGACATTTCCACGATCTTCACGGGCGCGTCCACATCGCCCCGGTTGATCCCGACTTCCGAGACCTGGATGCGTGGCGCGTCCGTGTTGACGAAGTCCGGGTTGGTCGCCACCGGGGTTGAGACCCCATCACCGGCGGGTGCCGCGAGCAGGTCTCGTGACAGGTCCGACGTGTCGGAGCTCTCCTGCCCGTCGGAGCACCCGAGTAGGGCAATAGTGCCCACCAGAGCGAGAAGGAGAGATGACTGCTTCCTCATTGCGGTTCCAAGGTGATGAGTTGCCCCATGTCGGCCAGCGCGGCCGTCATCGTTGCGAAGTGGCCCGTAACCATAAGAAGACCGATGACGAAGAGCACGGTTCCGGCCACCCGTTGGATCGGCCTGATCCAGCGGCGGGCAGCCTGACTCCCGGCCAAGAACCAGTTGATGCTCATCGATGCGGCGACGAACGGTATACCCAGACCGAGCGCGTAGGTCCCCAGTAAGATGACACCACTCGCCATCGTTGCTTCGAGGCTAGCGTAGAGCAAGATGGTTGCCAGGACCGGCCCTATACACGGACTCCATCCTGCCCCGAAGCCGACTCCAACCAAGAGTGCACCCAGTGGACTGAGCGGTGCCTTCTCGGATCGCACCCGCCATTCGCGTGCCAAGGCAGGGATCTGAACAAGCCCCAGCAGATGAAGGGCAAAGAAGATGACGACGATCCCACCCACCCGGTTGATCCACGGCAACGACTGGGCGATAGCCGGCCCCATCGCGGTCGCTGCCAGCCCCAGGGTCATGAAGACGATGCTGAAGCCGAGCACGAAGAAGACGGAGTGGATGGCGGCCTTGCGACGCACCTCTCCGGTCGGACGCTCGGAAAGCTCTCCAAACGTCAGACCTGAAACGAACGCAACGTAGGTCGGAACGATCGGGAGAATGCACGGAGAGAGAAACGAGACCAGCCCGGCCGCGAAGGCGAGTGGGAGCGAAATCGTGACTTCCATCTCGTGGCTTACTGTCCGGCGTTCACAGTGCGGACTCCCAGTCGGCCACCTTCGCCTTTCCTTCCCTCACGACGACGGTGCCCACAATTCGGTCGTGGATCATCTGCCGGTTCCCGTCCCACCACACCTGGGCGAATCCGAGCAGGCCCGTGAATAGCCCGGCCGCGTACCCTCCCGCGCGTTCGAACGCGATCCACCAGTTGATCGGCCCGCCATCGAGTCGCACCACTCGCACGCCCATCATGCGCTTACCGACGGTCTGACCATTCCACCACGAGAGGAAGATCGTCAGGTAGAGCGCTCCCCAACCGAAGCCGAAGCCGAGCTCGTCGAGAACATTGAGCACCATCGAGAGCAGGCCTCGGTTCTCGAGTCGATTCACCTCCGCCTGAGCGTCGTCTCGCGCCCGCTCGGCATCCTCCACGTCCTCTCGGAGTCGCTCCACACGTTCTCCTAGTGCTCGGAGCGTGTCCTCCGCCAGCGAAGCAGCAATGCGTTGCTGTAGAGCCGCGCGCCGGTCTTGCGCCTCTTCGTCGTCGGGTTCCGCCGACTCCAGCTCGAGCAGGGCCGCCAGAGCCTGCGCGTCGGAAAGGTCCGCGAACTCCTCGTCCATGGCCTCGTTGGACTCCGCTTCCGCGAACTCGGCCTCGACCGGGGTCGCCGCCATGATACTGTCGACGATCGCGGGAATATCGAGAGCGGACGCCGTGGAATCCGTTCGGAGCTGAACCACCAGGTCGCGCACTTCGTCTTCGGGGAGCTGCAACCCGCGCGCCCCTCGGATCGCGCCATCCAAGATGGTCACGACCGCCTCGCGGTCGCCTTGGAGGACCAGGTCGTCAAAGAGGCCGAGCTCGGCGAGAGCTCCGGTCGCAAGCGTTTGGATCCTTCCCGACTCCAACCCCTGCTCCAGCTCATCACTCGCATCGAAGCCCAAGCCGAAGATGGACCACAGCACCACCGTGACGATCGCGATCAGGAACCCCAGGCAGCCCACCGAGAATCGCATGGCGCGGCCGAAGACGCTGTTCCGGACCTCGGTGCGCTTGAAGCCGGCTCGCATGAAGAAGACAGCCGCGACCACGCCGAGGAGGAGTGAAAAGTTGGTCGTGGCGACCGTAAGGAGCACGATCGCGAAGCCGTCGATGAGCATGGCGACCGCTCGTCGACGGGGCGACGCGAGTGGCGTCCCCACCAGGTGGCCTGCGACCTCGAAGGCATCGGGCGTGATGATGCTCCGCGGATCTCGGTGGGTGTTGGTAGCCATGACCGGACGCTACCGGCGCCGAGCCCAGATCACGAGTGCAAGCCCGACCGTGCCGCCAATCATCGCGCCCTTGGCGATGGTGTGGAGAAGGGAGGCATCCCTTCTTCGGGCGTCAGCCTCCTCCGGATCGGACTGAGTGGTGAGCGAAACAGCCAGACCCCGGCTCTCCGGGGGCGCGGCAATGGTCTCGCCATCTGGCGCTTCAGGGTCCTCTTCCTCTTCCTCCGTCCAGCTCATCGTCTCGTCCGGTGCCCCGTCCCAGTCGCACGTCGGACAGTCGAGTTGCTCCTTGTCTCTCGCGGTGCGATTCGGGTATCCGACCTGATCGCCGCAAAGTGGACACCCGAGTCCACTGACGAGCGGCTCGATCGTGCTGTACAGCGCACCCTTCGAGAGATCCAGCTCTTCGGCGATCCGGTTGACGCTTGCCGACGATCCCCAATAGAGCTCGTTCGCCTGGGCTGCGATCTCGGGTGTGACCTCGGACGCGTGCATCGTCTACTCCATGTCGCTTGACCACCCTGCGCTCCACGATGAAGATAACCGTGGGTGACGCGGGCGAAAGATCCCTAAGTTGGCGTCCGACGCACTCTTCCACCCTCGTAGCCGAGTTGAAAAGGTGCAAATTCCGGTCGACCACGGGCAGCTGGAGGCGCTCCTCCGGGAGCCTGACGATGCGCCGCGTGGCGCAGCGATCGTGTGCCACCCCCATCCGCTCCACGGGGGTACCATGCACACCAAGGCGGTGTACCGAGCGGCCCAGGGGCTGAACGATGCCGGCTTGGTTGTCCTCCGGTTCAACTTCCGAGGAGTGGGCACGAGTTCAGGGAGCTACGACGAAGGGATCGGTGAGCAAGACGACGCTCGTGCGGCACTCGACTGGCTCGCCGACCGGTACCCCGATCTGCCTTTGGTCATGGGCGGGTTCTCCTTTGGCTCGATGGTGGGTCTCTCGGTCGGGGCCGAAGACGATCGCGTTGCCGCGCTCCTCGGTTTGGGCCTCCCGGTCGATCTCGATGAGCGTTACGACTTCGAGTACTTGGCCAGGGCCGAGAAGCCAGTCCTCGTCGTACAGGGAGAGAACGACGAGTTCGGTCCGGGAGAACGGGTTGCGGTTGCCCTCGCACCCTTGGGATCGCATGTCACGCTGGTCCGAGTGCCCGAGACGGACCACTATTTCGAGGGTCGTCTGGACGACCTCCGAGGTGCAGTCCGGGGGTATTACGAGTCAGGACCCGGTGCGCGAGTCTTGGTAGACGTTTGACCGCGAACCATGGTGTGCGTGAGGAGTTCAAAGGAGAGGGGGCGTCGCATTGCGTAGTCGGGACCGTGTGTTACAAAGCTTGGAGAAGGTGTACCGGGAGGCGTTTCGCTCAGCCGAGGCTTCGGAAGATGCCACGCGGATGGGGACGCTCGACTTCGAGTATCAGCGCGATCAGCTGCACCTCGAGGTCCTCCTCGACATCCGAGAATTGCTTACACCCCCCGACGAGGATCTCGCAGACCGCACGACGTCCCTCCTCGAGAAGGCGCAGAATCTCCGACGTCTTTCGAAGCTGCGCTGAGGGGCGATCGTGAAGATCTACACCCGCACGGGAGACGCTGGAGAGACAGGCCTTTTTGGCGGAGGCCGTGTCCGAAAGGATGACGTCCGGGTGCGGGCCTACGGAGCCGTCGATGAACTCAACTCATGCGTGGGTTGGGCGTTGGTCGAAGTCGGCGACCCAGTGGTCGCGGAACGGCTCATGGGTATTCAGCACGACTTGTTCGCCATTGGAGCGGAACTGGCTACGCCCCCGCCGGTAGATGGCCGGCGGCGTCCGGAGACACCCGGAGTCCCGCTCTCGCGCATCGAGTCGATGGAGGGCTGGATTGACGAGGCCGATGCCGAGCTGCCCCCACTCCGAGCCTTCGTTCTACCCGGAGGGAGCCGGGGGGCTGCCGCACTGCATGTGGCTCGTACGGTATGCCGGCGTGCTGAGCGTGACGTCGTCTCTTTAGGTGCGGTTGAGCCGCTCCCGGACGGTGCGTTGACGTACCTGAACCGCCTGTCCGATCTGCTCTTCACGTGGGCACGGTTGGAGAACCAAAGACAGTCCCAGCCGGATGTCGAATGGAGGAAGCCGGGAGCTACCGAGGACGCATGAGCACCTCGCCGGGCCCGAGTCGGGCGGCGCATATGGAATCATCCGTGGCCGCTGCGGCGAGATCCGTGGGCCTGGATGGATCGGAGACCGCAGCCTTGGAACGGATCCATTCAATCGCGATGGCTCCACGTACGGCCGCTTTGGACGACGACCATCATCCAGCTTATCTGCACCCGGGCCGGACCGCGATCGTCCTTCTCAAAGACGTAGGTCGGGTCGATCCGGTGGTGCTGGCGCTCTCGATGCTACACGAGTCCGTGGACTTCGGGCTCTCGGTCGAGAGGGAAGCGGTGGCTTCCGCTCTTGGTGAGGGGGCGCTCGGGGCTCTGGCCGCCCTTCCGGTCCCAGGGGACGAGCGACTTGTAGAGCGGTTGGTCTCTCTGGGGCCAGGAAGCTCGCTCGCCGTGCTCGCGGAGCGTCTCGATCACCTGAGACATCTCCACTTGAGAGAGGATCTAATTGATAGTTGGGCGAGCACGTATGCCGAGGTTCTCGAGGCTTGGCTACCCTTCGCGAACCGCATCCACCCGAAGCTCGCGGGACGATTCGCCCATTGGGCCCGACTCTTCGTGAAGCGGATCTGAGAGAGTCACGAAGTCAGGAGCGGAAGGTGCTCAGTTCCCTCGGGTGTAGATCATCCACACCCCGTTACCGCCCCCGAGCCCGAAGAGGTTCCCGGCGTCCACCGGCTTGTACAGCACCATGCGCTCGATCGCGTCGGGCGGCAGTCGGAGAGCCAAGTCGGAGTCGGTAGCCCGGACGTCGTTGATGTAGATCATCATCTCGACGCACCCCGTTTGGTTCATCTTCACCTGGCCCGTGGTGTAGCCGACGCAAATCGTCCCGTTCGAGGAGTGGCGAACCAGAACGCCGGGAATGTGCAGCGAGCGGATGACGTCCGACGCGTCGCGCGAACGTTGACGGACTTCGTCGATTTGATCGCGGGTAATGACGATCCCGCCGCGGCGTCGAGCCATCTCCACAGGCGGGGCCTCGGTCGTCACCGTCAACGGCGCGATCTCGATCGGTCTCGTGTCGAGGAGCATGTCAGCGACGATCCGTTGGCCGTTCGGGACGACGAGCGTGTCCATCTTGGTGCCGTACCCGAGGTGATCCACCAGCATCATGTACTCTCCGGGCGGCACCGCGTCGAAGACCAGCTGGCCGCCGCCGTCCGAGAGTGCCCGGTAAGCCGTTCCACCGAGCCAGACCTCGGCGCCCTCGACCGCGTCTCCACTTTGCGCATCGCGAATCCGGGCGGTGACGCGCGAAGCCCTCGTGCGGACCAGCGGCACGTCGATCGACGTGAAGTCTTCAGGCCGCACCGTGAGCTGTCGCGCGAATGACGCCCGACCGGGGAAGCTCGCTCGAACCAACACCCGAGTGTCTCCCGGAACGACACAGCTCCGGAACCGTCCCTGGTTGTCGGAGGTGGCGTCGATCGTGACCGGCGTCGGGGAGCCCTCACGGTCCCACGAGAAGTGCACAGTCGCTCCCCCGATCGCCATCCCCGACTCGGAGTCCACGACTAGACCCGAGACGGCCCCGGCGCCGGGTTCGCGAGCCTCGGCCATGCATTGCGACCGAACGACCGTCGACTCGGAGGGTCCGTATAGATCGGCGTGCACCTCTTCGTCTGCGCTCACCGAGATCGGTGTGGGGCCGACGGAAACACCGAGACGGCCCAGCCTCTCGTGAAAGAACAGGATGTTGTAGTTGCCGGGCGGGATGTCTCGAATCCGATACCGTCCCAAAGAGTCGGTCTCTGCGCGGTATGGCGTTTGCCAGATGACCACCGCGGCGTCTACCAGGGGCGCCTGCGTCGTCGAGTCCCAGACCATACCCGAAACGGCGCCTACCTGGGCTCCGACCGCCGCGGGGAAACCGCACAACAAGGCAGAGACCAAGCACGCGCCGCCGTTTCGGATTCGGCCCTTTGCAATCGCCTTTTGGAGCATCATCCCACCCAACCTAGTCGCCTTCCGCCTCCCGTGCCGTCTTCCATACGATCCTCGAGCTGGATTCCTACAGGGGCCGACCGTAGGGCGCTAACCCGACAACCGGGTTGACCTTACGAGGCGCCTGTTTACACCTTCTCGAAGATCCACCCAACAGGAAGTACGGCATTACATGACATATATCATCACCGAGCCCTGCATCGAGACCAAAGACGCGAGCTGCGTCGAGGTATGTCCGGTCGACTGTATCTACGAGGGCGAGGACCAGTTCTATATCCATCCGGACGAGTGCATCGACTGCGGCGCGTGTGAGCCGGAGTGCCCGGTGCAAGCGATCTTCCCGGACACGGACGTGCCGTCGGAGTGGACGAATTACGTCGAAAAGAACCGGGTGCACTTCGAGTAGCCCGACTCCTGACGGGTGCGAGTAGCCCGGTCGTCTGAACGAAGAAGAGCGGCGGAGGTCTCAGACCTCCGCCGCTCTCTTATTACCACTCGAACGACGATGTGCCTTATAGGCCGAGCTCCCGCATGCGCTCCAGTGAGATGTTGCTGGGCTGGGTCTCGCCTGCCGGAATGAGGCGGGCGTCCCTGGTCTCCAGCTCCTTCGACTGCCGCACCAGGAGGATCGTCGTTGCGAGCGCGGCTGCGCCGAGCAGCCCCATCGCAAAATTCTTCATGACGTATTCCTCACGAGGTGGTCCTGCAGAGTGACGACATTCTCGTCATCTCCTTGATACGACCTTACAATCGGTCGCCTTTCCAGGTTTCAACCGGCCCTGCCCGTGGGGCAAGGATTTTCGGTCCCAGATCGGACAAACCGATGAGGCGGTACCTACCATGGACAACGACCGAGCACTCTCCGTTGAGACAGCCGTAGACGGAGACGCGATCACGATGACCCGACTGCTCGTGTCTGTCCCGTCGGTGAACCCCTCTCTTGCTCCCGAAGGCCATGGCGAGGGCCAGATCGCCGCCGTGACGGCCGAGCTCTTGCGTCGGTGGGGCTTCCAAGTCGAGACGTGGGAGCCGGCGCCCGGCCGCCCCAACGTAGTCGGGCGGCTTCAGGGGTCAGGGCCGACGCTACTGCTGAACGGCCACCTGGACACCGTAGGGGTGAACGGGATGACGATCGACCCCTTTGATCCGGTGTTCGAGAATGGCCGAATCTGGGGACGCGGATCATGCGATATGAAGGGCGGCGTCGCTGCCGCCTTGGTCGCCGCACGCGAGCTCTCTAGGAGTGGACCGCGACCCAATTTGATCGTCGCCCTCACCTCCGACGAAGAACACGCCAGTGTAGGAATGGCGGCTCTCGTGTCTCGACCGGAGCTTCAAGCGGACTTCGCGGTGGTGTGTGAGCCGACGAGCCTCGATCTCATGCCCGCCCATAAGGGCTTCGTCTGGGTGCGGGCCCTCTTTCGGGGGCGTGCCGCGCACGGATCGCGCCCCGAGGTGGGCATCGATGCGATCCGACATGCGGGCCTCTACCTGACGGAGCTGGACGCCCTGTCGGCCGAGCTACGCACGAGGGCGACACACCCGCTCCTCGGTCACGGCTCCTTCCACGCTGGAACGATCAGCGGTGGTACTGCCGAGTCCGTCTATCCGGACCTGTGCGAGTTGCTCTTGGAGCGGAGGACCTTGCCCGGTGAGTCCAGCACCAGCGTGATGTCCGACTTCGACTCAGTCTTGCGTTCGCTTCAGAACGACTGCCCTGAATTGGATGCGACCCTCGAGATGACGTTGGAGCGCCCGGGGACCGAGGTCGCCGCAGATGATCCGTACGTGCTGGCTCTTGTCGAAGCGGCGCGTGCCGTGGGAGCCTCGTGCACCGTACAGGGGATGAGCGCGTGGGTCGACGCCGCCTTTCTGAACGAGGCTGGAATTCCGGCAGTCTGCTTCGGGCCCGGGAGTATCGAGCAGGCGCACACCCAGGACGAATGGATCGACGCAGGTGAGATCGAGCAGTGTGCGGTCGCGCTGGAGCGATTCGCGCGTGGGATTGCCGAAGAGACCTAGACGCGCGCCGGCGCCTCAATCCCCAAGAGCGAAAGTCCTTGGCGTAAGACCCGTCCGGTTACATCACACAGCACCACCCGGGTGCCACGCGTCGGCTCCGGAGCTCGAAGGACGGGGCACTGCTCATAGAAGGATGAGAAGGTGGTCGCGAGGCCGAACAGATACGACGTCAGCCTGTGGAATTCGAGTGTTCGCTCCACGTCGCGGAGGACGTCTTCGAACGTCGCGATCTGTAAGGCCAACTCCCGCTCGATTGCCGTTTCGAAGTGTGTGGCTGGTGAACCTTGCTCGCTGTCGGCTTGCCGGAGAATAGACTGAGTCCGAGCGTGGGCGTATTGCAGGTAGGGACCCGTATCTCCGTCCAAACTGACCATGCGATCCAGGTCGAAGACGTAATCTCTCGTCCGATCGGTCGAGAGGTCGGCGTACTTCACTGATCCAACACCGATCTGGGTCGCGAGCTGTGTCTGATCCGACTCGCTCTCCGGTCCTCCCTTGGCGATCACGAGTTCACGAGCTCGCTCAACAGATTCTTCCAACAAGTCAGCCAGCTTCACCGCGTTGCCCGCACGGCTTCGAAGCATGCGCCCGTCGTCCCCGAGTACCGACCCAAAGCCGATGTGCTCTGCGGTACCGTGATTCAACCATCCGGCCCGCTTGGCAAGGGCGAACACCATGGCCAAATGTTGGCGTTGTGGGAGCCCAACCACGTACAGAAGACGGTCCGCATGCAGGACTTGAGTGCGACGGCGGATAGCAGCGAGATCGGTGGCAGCGTAGCCGTAGCCGCCATCACTCTTGCGAACGATTAGCGGCAGCGGTTCCCCGTCTCGACCCTCGAACCCGTCCAAGAACGCGCACAACGCGCCGTTGCTCGCCTCGAGAAGCCCGGCTACGGCGAGTTCTGCGAGCGTGGGTTCCAGTTCGTCATGGTAACTGCTTTCACCCACGACATCGTCGTCCCTGAGCGTTACGTCGAGCCGTTCGTAGAGGGTTGCGAAATACCGGCGGCTGACGCCGACCAAGTGTGTCCAAACCGCGACTGTCTGGGGTTCTCCCGCTTGAAGTTGCACGACACGGTCCCGCGCTCGCTCACGAAAATCTTCTTCTTCGTCGAACCGTCGACGCGCCGCCTTGTACGCTGCGTCGAGCTCCTCCACGCGGTCGACCTTGTCGAGCGCCCGCGACCCTTCCACGAGGTGCTCGATGAGCATGCCGAACGGCGTCCCCCAGTCTCCGACATGGTTGCGACGAATGACGGCGTGGCCCAGCCATTCGAGAAGGCGCGCCGCCGCGTCCCCGATGATTGTCGATCTGAGGTGCCCGACGTGCATCTCCTTCGCGATGTTCGGGGCGGAGTAGTCGATGACGATCGTTTGAGGGTCGCGCTCGGAGACGTCCAGTCGGTTGCTCTCCGACATCGCGGTCAGGGAGCCGGCGATCATCCGGTCTGACAACGTGAGGTTGATGAAGCCTGGGCCGGCGACTTCCACGTGAGTGCAGAGGTCGTCGAGCTCGACTGCGGCGACGACCTCTGTTGCGAGGTCCCGGGGCACCCGGCCATGGACTCGCGCGAGGCGCATGGCCGCGTCGGCCTGATAGTCCGCCACCCGCGAGGGCCGGACTGCCGGGTCGACGGGCACGCCAAGGACGGACTCGAAGGCAACGCTCAGCCGGCGGGTTAGTGTCGTTCGGAGTGTCATAGAAAAAAAATGCCGGGCCGCCCATCGAGCGGCCCGGCATACTTCAGGGCGAGTGAGTCGTCAGCGAATCGATGTTACCAGAATCGCTCCACCGGAATGTCCTGTCCCATACCGAGTCGTGGCGTCACTTCCGCTCATGTACTCCATCTGCTCGATGTCCATGGCCTGAAGGCTGTTCAGATCCTGAACGTTGCTGCGACGCGCCCCATCCACATAGAGCACCGGCAGCTCCCCGCCGGTGCCGGCTCGGGATTGGAGCCACCGTGGGCGAAGGCGCTCGATCGCCTGGAGGGCGTTGATCGTGCCGAGAGGCGTGAGTTCTTCTTTCACGATTCGGTTGGTGGTCGCACCGGCCGGACGACTGCTCCCGCCGCCTGAAGCGCATGCGGTCGCGCCGAACGCGAGCGCGAGGGCAAGCACGAGGAATCTCTTGGACGAATGAGATCGCATTGCGGGCTCCTTTTTCGGTCTCTTTCGAAGGGGCATGAAGATGGATTCGTAGAGGTATTTACGCCACTGTACGAACCGCGCGTAGATTCCTTGCGCGCGTAGGCGTCGAAAGAGGAGCGGTTGGATGGCACAGGAGGAGGACGGAGGAAGACCTCCGGTCAACCATACGCGCGAGGTGACCATCGATGCGTTGATGGAGCACTTCGCCAATGACGTGATGGATGTCGACGAGTTTGAGCGGCGCGTGGAGATCGCGCACAACGCGAAGACTTCCGACGAGCTGAAGGCGCTGCTACACGATCTCCCCGGGTCAGCGAACCTTCCCGTGCCCGCCGGGGACGGAGCCCTTCCCGCGTCGCGTCGCGATTATTCGATCGCTTCTGCGAGCCAGGTGCGTGACAAGGAGTTCGCCCTCGCGGTCATGGGCGGCACGAGCAGGAACGGGGCTTGGAGGCCCGCACGAAAGAACTTCGTCGTAGCGGTGATGGGCGGTGCCGAGCTCGACTTTCGAGAGGCGATACTGGCCCCCGGGGTGACCGACGTGCAGGTGTTTACCATGTGGGGCGGGGTGGAAATCGTGGTGCCGCCCGGCGTGAACGTCGAGTGTCACGGGGTCGCAATAATGGGCGGCTTCGAGACGAGCGGGCAAAGCGCGGGCGAGCCGGACATCGCCGCGCCCACGATCCGCGTTACGGGCGTAGCTCTGATGGGGGGTGTCGAGGTCGATGTCCGGCACGCCGGAGAGACCAGCCGCGACGCCCGCCGCCGTCTCAAACGCCAGCGGCGAGAGCAGCGTCGACGACTACGGGAAGGTGACTAGACCGGGAGGCCCTTCGGTCGTGCCTTTCTTACCGGAGCGTCCGGTCCAGGTAGGCTTTCAACCGCGCCCAGGCATCCGCCCCTGCAGCAGCTCGAAGCTCGGGGTCGCCGTCGATCCGGAGCCAAAAGCCGTGGTTCACGTCGTCGTAGATGTGGAGATCGTTCTCGATGCCAGCGGTCTGTAGGGCGGCCTCGAAGGCGGCGACTTGCTCGGGGCTAGGGCCACGATCTTCCCTGGCGAACGTCCCGTACACTTCGTGATCCATCCTGGCGAGTACCTCGGGGTCATCCACGAGGCGCCCGTAGAAGATCGCCGTGGCGTCGTGGGCGTCACCGTCCAACCCAAACGACAGGGCGATGCCTCCACCGAAGCACCACCCCATTGCGCCCACCCTCCCAGTGACATCGGGCCGCGCCTTCAAGAAGGCAACGGCGGTGTTCAGGTTCTGAACGACCGATGGCATATCCGCCATCGCTTCCTGCACAAGTGCGCGATTCTCGTCCGGGTTCGATCCGGTTCGGCCCTGGTAGAGGTCTGCAGCGAGTGTCACATACCCCTCGGCCGCGAAGTCGTCGGCGACCTGACGGACCCGGTCGACGAGTCCGTTCCACTCGTGGATGATGACCAAGGCCGGAAAGGGACCCTCCCCTTCCGGGACCGCGAGGTATCCGGTCGTCGTCTCGTCACCGTCCACGTAGTGCACGTCCGTGCCCTCGAGCGCGCCGCCCTCCCCTAAGATCGAAGGAGGCATCTCGCCCAGAGATGCGACTTCTGCCGGACTGTCCGCGCTCGCCTCGGGTGCTTCGTCTGCACTCTGGGGGCGCAGGCGGCGGCGACAGCAACGAGCAGTAGCGAGAATCTTCGCATGGGTGTGTCTCTTTCGGTCTGTAGATCGGAGGGGGCGGACCTGGCGGACTTCGGCGCCCGAGAGCGTCCGGTGAAGAGGCAGCCAATCGGTCACTTCGGCAACCGCTCCGCCTACCCGATGAACCCGTTTCGACCAG
>CBDCVV010000003.1:0-13262 GCA_965223235.1 Longimicrobiales bacterium | reverse complement strand
GAATCCACGGGCGATTGGCATCCGGCTGGAACTATCCCCGACTGAGTCCGGGGGGCGGAGCACGGCAGTTTCCGGCAACATGCGCTATCGCCCCCACCTCTTGGTCAACGACGAGCACCTGGGCGTGGGAATGTTCTTCGCAGCTCCGATATCGCCGGGCAGTGAAGGAGCCGCCATCGCCTTACTCCCATTCGACGTTGACTACAGCTCACTTGGTGTCGGAGCTACGTACGCAGTGATGGAAGGGGCCCGGGCTGTCGGCGGCGCGGTGGTCACGAGGGTCTGGGAGCACGTCTTGGAGCTCAGGCATGAAACTCGCTCGCTGGGCGTGAGCCCTCTAGAGTTGATAGATGACGGGATGTGTGTTTGGAGTGGACCGCTGATTCCTCGCCCGGGTTACGATCGCGTTCGAGAGGTGTTCCGGCGATTCGGCGATGTGAGCGATGAGCCAGGGGAGCCGGCCGAGGAAGCGCGTCGCCGGTACTACAGGGAGCGCGACGCGCTCGGAATACGCGCCTTCCAATGGCCTAACGGACCCGCCGCGGAAATCGGATGGGTGCATATCTGGGATTTCGGCCATGAGGACGAGCTGACGGTTGACGTCCATGACTGGCAACCGGACTCCGCCTAACATGGACTTCTACAGTCGTGGAATACCGTTTAGGGTGCGCTTCGCGCTTGTGGGCACGCAGCCCACGCAGTAGAACTCCGAGTCGTTATACAGCGCTAGCCGAGGTCTGCGATCGCAGGGTTGAGGAAGTGACCCCGCGGCCCCCCGCGGAATGGCCCGGCAGGGTACGTCGGCACGCGCTGTCATGGTCCGGGCTCGCCGCGCGAAAGGCTGTGACGCGCAGCAGGAGATCTGGGGCGCGGGCTCACTCGGCAGAGGCTTTTCGAGGGCGCGCCTCCTTGGAGTCGGCTGAGCACGAGGGGCCCGCTCTTGGAGTCCCTCGGAGTATGTCGGCGAGCGCTGCATAACAGAGAGTTCTACAGTCGGCGCTTCCGTATGGGCGGTCTGCTAGGCGGGCAGGCCGGTATCCCCGCGCTCGACGGAGCTCGCTTCGGTGCCGGTAGACGTCTGTGTCGCGTGGGCTTGAGGTCTGCGCCTTGCCTACCTGCCAGGCGCCGCAGTAGAACTCTGTTCCGTTATACAGCGCTGGCCGAGGTCTGCGATCGCAGGGTAGGGGGAGTGACCCCGCCGCCCCCCAAGAGATGGCCCGGCAAGGTTCGTCGGCACGCGCCGTCGTGGTCCCGGCTCGCCGCGCGAAGGTGGTCGAGGCTCGGCTTGGTTCTGTGGAGCGCGGCGCGCTGGTCAGGTCTGTCGGGGCGCGCCTCCTAGGGGTCGGCAGGGTGCGAGGGGTCCGGCGTTTGGAATCCTCAGGGTATGTCGGCGAGCGCTGCATAACAGAGACTTCTACTGTCGGCGTTACCGTCTGGGCGGTCTTCTAGACGGAGTGGCCGGATGTACAGCGCTCGACGGAGCTCGCTTCGGTGCGAGTAGGCGTCTTAGTAACGTGGACGTGAGGTCTGCGCCTTGCCTACCTGCCAGGTGCCGCAGTAGAACTCCAATCCGTTATACAGCGCTAGCCGAGGTCTGCGATCGCAGGGTTGAAGAAGTGACCCCGCGGCCCCCCGAGGAATGGCCCGGCAGGGGTCGTCGGCACGCTCTGTCATGGTCCGGGCTCGCCGCGCGAAAGGCTGTGACGCGCAGCAGGAGATCTGGGGCGCGGGCTCACTCGGCAGCGGCTTTTCGAGGGCGTGCCTCCTTGGAGTCGGCTGAGCACGAGGGGCCCGCTCTTGGAGTCCTCGGAGTATGTCGGCGAGCGCTGCATAACAGAGAGTTCTACGGTCGGCGCTTCCGTATGGGCGTTCTACTAGGCGGGCAGGCCGGTATCACAGCGCTCGACGGAGCTCGCTTCCGTGCCGGTAGACGTCTGCGTCGCGTGGGCTTGAGGTCTGCGCCTTGCCTACCTGCCAGGCGCCGCAGTAGAACTCTGTTCCGTTAGCACGCCTGGGCAGCCGGAGACGGCTCGCCATGGGAGCGTTCCAATGAATGTGCTCTTCGTGTGTACCGAGAACCGACTACGTAGTTCCACGGCTCACACTGTGTTCACTGCCCATCCAGCCGTCACGCCTCTGAGCGCGGGCACCAACCGTGATGCCGATACAGCGATCTCAGGGGACCTGATAGAGTGGGCTGACGTCGTTTTCTATATGGAACGCACCCACAAGAACCGAGTGTCGAAGCGGTTTCGAGTCCTGCTTCACGGGAAGCGGAACGTCGTGCTCGGGATCCCAGACAACTACGACTTCATGGACCCGGAACTGGTGCGGATCCTTCGGCGCCGTGTGTGTCGCTCGCTCGGGCTTTCCGAGGAGGGTTGGTAGATGGTTCTGGCTAGCTCTGGCGACGGCGTGCTAACAAGGACTTCTACAGTCAGCGGTTGCCTAGAGGGCGAGTCCGGTAGCGGTTGCGGCTTGTCAGCTACCAGGCGCTGCAGTAGAACTCCGAACCGTTATGCGGTGCGAATGATCCCTTGGGGGGGGGCTTAGGATGAGAGTGGTGCTCACTGGAGGGGCCTTCTTGGGCCTTCTATCCGGGGTCGGATGCGGTTCCCTAGTTGGTCCTGACCTCGGCGCTGCGGACGTGGTGGGCGAGGTAGTCTCGGTGGAGATCGCCTTCGATGTGGTAGGCCCGACCCACACTCTCGGCCGTGTGCTCGTCCGTGATTTCAATCTACGTTGCGATGTAGCAGTACGGCTTGTCGGCGCGACGCGGGTTCGAGACGGCGACAGAGTGATTTCGCTCGCCGAGGTGGCTCCCGGTGATGTGCTACAACTCTGGACCGTTGACCCGGCTAGCTGTGATCAGGTCATCGAAGCAGCTGAGGTCCGCGTGGGAGGGATCGCACAACGCCGGCCTCCCGGGGGCACCACATAACAAGGAGTTCTACAGTCAGCGGATGCCCGTGAGGCGAGTCCGGTAGCTGTTGCGGCTTGTCAGCTACCAGGCGCTGCAGTAGAACTCCGAGACGTTAGCGTGCCGGGAAGCAGGGAGGGGTCCATTGCGTGAACTAGTGCACCGCGTCTCTGCCGTGATTCTCCTGATGATACCGGTGGGTTGCACGGAGCGACCTGCAGAACTCAGCGAGATCACCGTCACCGAGGGCGATACACTCGGTGTTCGAATAGTGACGATCTCCGGGTCGGTGAATACACTTCCGACATGGAGCCTCTCGGAGTCTCCACTCTTTGAGGTGAGCGGGAGCGCCCAGCCCTTTCTTGGCAGGGTTGGCCAGGTCGGATTTCACGGACCGCGGGGCCTACTGATCGACGACGCGCAGGCGGCTGAGTTACGGTCCTTTTCCGGGGACAGCGAGGAACGCCGACTGCTGGCGAGCGCTGGGGATGGGCCAGGTGAGATCCGGGCGTTGACCCAGCTCTCGTCGACACCTGGCGATACGATCTACGCCTTCGACGTCCGCCTGGAACGAATCACTGTCTTCGCCCCGGATGGCACATTCTTGACCACGATTCCAGTGGGGGCTGGCTTCGCAGGCCCAGGTACATTCGCCCGACGCGCTTGGGCGCTAGGGTCGGATCGGTTCCTCGTGCAGGGAGAGGCATTGGGTGCCGAAGAGTCAGGCCCCTACTCCGATCCGCCTCAACGTGTTGTGAGAGACGAGGTCATCCAAGTCGTAGCGGGTGATGGCACTGCAGATCGCGCTCCTCTCCGTTTCCCCGGCGGGTATCAGGTTCGCCACGCTACGGGATCTTCGGGCTCTCCGTTCTCGAACGTGCCTTTCGTCGCGGTGAACGGAGGCCGGGTTCTCCACGGCGATGGCCTATCATACGAGTTGGTCCTTAGTGACTTCGATCTTCAGCCGGTTCTCATGATCCGCTGGCTCGACTGGCTGGAGCCGCTGACCGCCTCGCGGCTTGTTGAGTTGCGCGGTCCGATGGACGCGAGCATCGACGAGCTCCGCGCCATAGCGCCTGAACGAGCTGACCACTTGATGGACGCGCTTTTCCACCCTGAGGTCGTGCCTGAATCGTTGCCGGCTCTTGCGGCTGCGCTGCTCGACGAGAACGGGCGCATTTGGCTGTCGCGGTTTCGGCCGTCTGAGGACCTGCGCTTCGCGATGACGGGCTCTTACACCCAATGGCACCAGGAAGACCTTTGGCACGTCCTCGACGTTGACGGTCGCCCTTTGGCGCGCGTTCGACTGCCGCCCAGAACTCGACTTCTAGCAGTTCGTGACGACCGCGTTGCGGTGGTGACCCGAGATCGTCAAGACGTAGAGCACGTTCGAGTGTTAGCGATTCAAACCGATAGCACGGCACGCTAACAAGGACTTCTACAGTCAGCGGATGCCTTAGGGGCTAGTCCTGTAGCTGTTGCGGCTTGTCAGCTACCAGGCGCTGCAGTAGAACTCCGAGTCGTTAGAAAGCCCCGTCCGAGCTGACTTCTTGGAGAGGAAGGTTGAATCGTAGTCCTGTCGCGAGTCTCCACTCCGCCGCTCGCCAATATTTGATCGGCCACGCGTCCATCTGGACGGAAAAGTACTCCGGAAGGGGGCCGTGGACGGGGAGCTATTCGGCCTGGGACTACGACACGTTTCCCCGATACCAAGTGTTGTTCGCAATTCTCGAAGATGTGGAGCGCCATGTCCCGGAGGACTTCCAATCCTTTGAGGACGGTCGCACTCGCCTGAGCGACCTTGGTCTTACGGCCGGCTCTCTGTTCACGTCGGGAATGGAGTCCGAAATCGGCCGCAAGGCGATGGCGGAAGAGCGGGAGGCCTACGTTCGCTTCGTCCAAGGCCAAACACCCGAGTCTGCCTCCAGCTTCGACGACCTGCCCTATCGGCGCGTGTTAGGGGACGCTGAAGTAGACGACTTACTCGCTCGAATCAAAGAGAGGTGGGGCTCATCTCCTTGGTACTGGTTTCCGAGTAGCGACTACGGTCACCTCCTGACATTAAGGGCGTCGGCGTTCCACGATGCCGTACGCTCGACTGACCTCCGGCAGCTCATGCAGTCGCTCAAGACAACCCGCGTCTTCGAGGTGCGGGAGAGCGGAGCTAGCTATGAGCTCGATATTGAGATGGTGGACGTCATGTACGACGGCGCCGAAGGGTACTGGGTGAGCGACCCGGCGGATTGGGCTATGTACGCATCGCACGAGGGAACTGTCACGCTAGCAGGAGAGGCCTTGGTCCGGCCCTTTGCTTCTGCTTGGCCCGAATGGAAGCAGTGGGTATGGAAGTAGTCCGTGCGGTCGGACGGGGCTTTCTAACAGGGAGTTCTACAGTCGTGGAGTAGCTCCTATGGTGCGCTCCGCGCTTGTGAGCAGCCGGGCCACGCAGTAGAACTCCGATCCGTTAGATGTCGTCGCTTACGCCGGTGGGAGCTGTCGAATGAACGACCCGGAGGAGCACAACGAGCGGGGGCGACAGCTCCAGCAAAGTGGAGACGAAGAGGGGGCGGCTGCGGCCTATCGGAGTGCAGCCGCAGCGGCGCCGGAGTGGTCAGTACCGTGGTACAACCTAGCCCTGTTGTTCAAGTACCGCGGGGAGTGGGCGGAAGCCTTGGCTCACGGTCTCGAGGCGGTGGGTCGCGATTCGTCGGACGGTGCCGCATGGTGGAACATTGGGATCGCTGCGACGGCGGTTGAAGCTTGGGGTCACGCCCGCACGGCCTGGAGAGAGTGCGGAGTCGAACTCCCTGAGGGCGAGGGCCCGATCGAGGCCAATTTCGGGTTGGTGCCGATCCGCCTCGGCCCACGGACGGGTGGTGAGGTCGTGTGGTCGGAACGTATCTGCCCCGCGCGGGCCGTAGTGCGGAATGTGCCACTTCCCGAGTCTGGCTTCTTCTACGGAGATGTGCTGCTCCACGACGGCGCCCCAACGGGGAGTCGGATGCGCAACGGCCAGGAGGTTCCCGTGTTCGACGCGCTAGAGCGTCTCGAACGATCCGCGTATGCCACGTTCGTGCTTGACCTACCTGCCTCGACCACAGAGCAGCGTAGCGCCTGGAGCGATGTTGCGTACGAGTACGGGTCCTGGGCTGAGGACTGGTCGGAGTCCATCCGCTTCCTCTGTCGTAGTTGTTCCTATGGCCTCCCGCACGAAGAGCACGATTCGGCGCTCGCCTCAGCACGCCCCAACCTTGCGGTTGCCGTCGCGGCGAAGAGCGAACAGGACGTCACTACCATGTTGGAGCGGTGGCGGGAGAGGGTGGGATACGACGGATACGGGGGATTCATGCTCGCGGGGGACGACATCTAACAAGGACTTCTACAGTCGTGGGTTACCGTCTAGGGTGCGCTTCGCGCTTGTGGGCAGCCAGCCCACGCAGTAGAACTCCGAGACGTTAGCGTGCGCTGGAGAGGTTGATGGGGGACGAGGTCGTTGAGTACGGTCTTGAGCCACGAGATGGGGACCGCCCACGCGTGGTCGACGAAGCCGACGACGTGCTGGCGACCTACTATGTACAGCTAGGGGGCCTCGGCCTAGCCGCGACCGTGGGTTGGTTGGCTGCACTGCTGACCGGCAACGAGTTGCCGATGACCTGGCTTCTTGCGGTCCTGGGGGTGCTCGCCCTGATAGCACTCTCACCTGTCACGCGCGAGCCGCGCCTGGCCAAAGATGTGCTCCGGCGGTGGGATTCTCTTCGTGTGGATCGGGCTCTGGCGTCGTCCGGGGTATCGTCGGATCCTCGACTTGAGGTTGCCGAGTCCATGGCTGACCGCATCATTCGGCATCCGTCCTCCGATGACCGAGTGCGTTCGGCGACGGCGGCGATGGTCAGACGCCTCCGCCGCGTGCTCGATGACCTCATCCGAACGAGCTATCTCGCAAAGGCCCGAGTGGCAGACGAGCGCCACGAGGTGAGTCGATCTGTGTCCGACCTTCAGGATCTGTTGGATGCTCGGGCCGGAGACATTCTCGGTCAGCTCGCGCAGCTACATGGGTCGGTGGTCCTTAGAGACACAGCGTCGCTAGACCGGGTGCTTGCGGAAGTGGAGGAGCTGGTGCGGGACCTTGAGGCCGAGCGGGAGGTCGACAGGCTCCTGTCGGATGCCGAGCGAGAGTAGCGGTGCGGGCGCGCACGCTAACATGGAGTTCTACAGTCAGCGGATGCCTTCGAGGCGAGTCAGGTAGCTGTGGCGGCTTGTCAGCTGCCAGGCGCTGCAGTAGAACTCCGAGACGTTATGTGGTCCTCCGGTAGGGCCTGTCCCGGTGCGGAGATTGGAGCACAATGGCGCTTCGGGGTGTAGACTGTGAGTAAGGAGGCGCAGACATGACGATACGATCTGAAGTGCTCAGCCAAGACCCCGAGATTCTGGGCGGGACGCCAGTATTCCGCGGGACGCGCGTACCCGTGCGCAGCCTTCTCGATCACCTGGCGGCCGGAGCAACGATCGAAGCCTTTCTAGAGGACTTTCCGAGCGTGTCCCGTGAGCACGCTGAAGCAGCACTCGATCTGGCGCGCGAGGCGCTGATGGCTGGTGCGGCTCCTACTGGATGAGTCTTTACCGCGCTCCTTGGCGCGGCGGATCGAAGGGCACCCTGTAGAGACAGTCTTCGACCGCGGTTGGTCGGGTCTCAAGAACGGCGAACTGCTTACAAAGGCGAGCGAGCATTTTGACGTTTTCGTGACGGCAGATCAGAACCTCCAATATCAGCAGAACCTTAAGGGCTACGACATCGCGGTCCTGGTTCTAGAAGCTGTGACCAATCGAGTCGACGATTTGGCTCCGCTTCTTTCTCAGATGCAGACAGCTCTCGGAGGTATTGAGCCGGGAGAGGTAAGGGTCGTGCGCCGGACCACATAACAAGGACTTCTACAGTCAGCGGATGCCTTCCCGGTTAGTCCGGTAACTCTTGCGGCTTGTCAGCGGCCAGGCGCTGCAGTAGAACTCCGAACCGTTAGGGCGCGCGGCTAGCGGTGACCGTATCGGAGAAGGGGGCCGATTGCTCCAGTTCGAGTGGGACCCGGCGAAGGCCGAATCGAACCGTAGGAAGCACGACGTGGAGTTCGCGGAGGCGGCGACAGCCTTCGGCGACCCTCTTTCCTTAACGATCGTCGACACGGAACATTCTGTAGGTGAGCGGCGATTCATCTTAGTTGGGATGAGCTATCGCAATCGTCTCGTGGTCGTGGCGCACTCCGAGACGGGTGAAACAATCCGAATCATCAGCGCCCGCCCGGCCACTTCTGCTGAGCGCAACAGTTATGAGCACGACTGACGGAAACGACGAACGCGAGATGCGTGACGAGTATGACTTCTCCGGAGCTGTACGCGGTAAGTACGCGGAGAGGTTTGCGAATGGGAGCAACGTCATAGTTCTTGCCCCGGATGTGGCTGAGGTATTTCGTGACGCCGAGGCAGTGAACGGGGCCCTCCGGCTCCTGGCCAACTCCGTGAAGGACGGGAAGAAGGCCTCTTAGTCTCCGGGGGCGCGCCCTAACAAGGACTTCTACAGTCAGCGGATGCCGTCGAGACGAGTCGGGTAGCTGTTGCGGTTTGTCAGCGCCCAGGCGCTGCAGTAGAACTCCGAATCGTTATACAGCGCTGGCCGAGGTCTGCGATCGCAGGGTAGGAGGAGTGACCCCGCCGCCCCCCAAGAGATGGCCCGGCAAGGTTCGTCGGCACGCGCCGTCGTGGTCCCGACTCGCCGCGCGAAGGTGGTCGAGGCTCGGCTTGGTTCTGTGGAGCGCGGCGCGCTGGTCGGGTCTGTCGGGGCGCGCCTCCTAGGGGTCGGCAGGGTACGAGGGGTCCGGCGTTTGGAATCCTCAGGGTATGTCGGCGAGCGCTGTATAACAGAGACTTCTACTGTCGGCGTAACCGTCTGGGCGGTCTTCTAGACGGAGTGGCCGGATGTACAGCGCTCGACGAAGCTCGCTTCGGTGCGAGTAGGCGTCTGGGTAACGTGGGCGTGAGGTCTGCGCCTTGCCTACCTGCCAGGTGCCGCAGTAGAACTCCAATTCGTTAGAGAGTGACTGGCGAACCGGACGGATAGCGGTGCAAACAGACCACCCCCCACCCGGGCCCATGGGTCTAGACATGGCCACGATGAAGGAGGCCGTGGCGCCACTCCTCCTAGGGGAGTGTGAGTCGGTGGAAGTCCCGCTCGAGGGGATGAATCCGATGCTGATCCGGCGTCATCGGCTCGAGAAGGACACTCTGGTGATGTCGGGAAGTGAGGACGGAATCCAGTTCGCCGCCACGATTTTCCCCGGCGGACCTAGGCGACCGGGCGCCTACCCGGGCTTCATCCCGTTCTTTCCCAACGCATGGACCTGTCTCGTGGAAATCATGGGAACCGGTGCTGAGTGGACTTTCGCGGTCTTCTGGTCCGATATCGGCGCGGAGGAGCGAGAGATCCTCTTACAGAACCTCACCTCCAGCAGATGGGAGCCACTGGTTCCTGTGCCGGTCGAATTGTCGTCGGAGATTGGAGAGCAGGTGGCGTTCATGCGTGCCCGCGAGGTACGCGTGGTGACAATTGCCGGCCCTACGAACGATCGCACGCTGTGGTTGCTACACGTAGAACTCGAGCAACAGTGAACGGGCTGTGTCACTCTCTAACATGGACTTCTACAGTCAGCGGTCGCCGATGAGGCGAGTCCAGTAACTCCTGCGACTTGTCAGCTACCAGGCGCTGCAGTAGAACTCCGAACCGTTAGGCTGAACCTTTCTGAGGTGTGTGAGGAGCCTTGAAGAAGCAGATTCTCGCGAGGCTCAATGGGCTTGAGAAGGCGGAGGTGGTGCGGGTGCCGTACGCCGTCGAGTCGGGGAGCCGCGCTTGGAACTTCGCGTCTGTCGACAGCGATTTCGACGTCCGCTTTCTCTATGTGAGAAAGCCGGAGTGGTACTTCTCCGTGAACGTCGAGAGGCGGCGAGACGTTATTGAGCTGCCCATCCAGGATGACTTGGACATCAACGGTTGGGACCTCCGAAAGGCGTGCCAGCTGTTCAGGAAATCAAACCCGCCTCTCCTAGAGTGGCTGCACTCTCCGATTGTGTACCGAGATCGGTACGGGGTCGCGAAGCGGATGCGTGAACTGCTCCCGCTGTTCTTCTCCGCCAAGGCGTGCTCGTATCACTACCTCTCGATGGCGAAGAACAACTATCGAGGCTACCTGAGCGGTGATCAGGTGTGGACGAAGAAGTATTTCTATCTACTACGCCCGCTACTGGCGATTCGGTGGATTGAGCTCGGGCTCGGCATCCCGCCCACCGCGTTTACCGGTATGCTTGAGGCCACGATCGATTCGCCTGAACTACTCACCGAGATCGAGACGCTGCTCGTGGCGAAGAGATCTGGAGAAGAGCTCTCGCTCGGCCCACGGGTGCCTCCCATTCACGACTTCATCGAAGCTGAACTCCGACGCCATGAGGCTGCTGGTGGGTTCGGCAAGGGTCGCCCGGCGAAGGGCGTCGAGAAGCTAGATCAACTACTTCGGGACACGGTTGCGGCCGCGTGGGACCGATGACCGCGGTTCAGCCTAACAAGGACTTCTACAGTCGTGGGTTGCCATCTAGGGTGCGCTTCGCGCTTGTGAGCAGCCAGCCCACGCAGTAGAACTCCGAATCGTTAGAGCGCATCCAATCCCATGTTTTGCGACTCATCATTTCCAGTGAGAACCGCGCCTTGAGGCCTCCGCAACAGACGATAAAGTGGCTTCTGGCTGAGCTCATCGTAGTCGTGGGCGGTGTGTTCGTAGCACTCTCGCTCGAGGGTCTGTTTGAGGAGCGTCAGGAACGCAGGGACGAGCAACTGGTGCTCCAGGCCCTTCAGCAAGAGTTCGTCGCGAATCGGACCGAACTCGACCGGCAGTACGCGAACTACGAGCGACGGTTGGGCGCGGCCGAGGTGTTCTTGGAGCTGGGGCCGAGCGCGGCGGACCTGCCGACCGATTCAGTGGCCACGCTTTGGAGCTGGTACCTCCGGGGAGGGACATTCGACCCGCTCATGGGCACGCTGGATGGACTGCTCGCAACGGGTCGGCTTGATCTGATCCAGGACGCCGAACTTCGGGCTAGCTTGGCTGCGTGGCCTAGTCGCCTTGAGAACATGTCGTTTCTTGAGATCACGATCACCGACTTCATCGGTCACCAGGTGTACCCGTGGCTGCGCGAACAGTCGGCTCTGCCGCCGGGAGGCTTCGGCACTTCCGGGGTCCCAGGAGGACGGTTCTCCTATGACCCCGAAGCGGTCCACTCTAGCCGAACGTTCGAGAACCTGACGAGAGAGTTGATTGGATGGGACCGGGCCCTGCTTCTCGATAAGGCGGAGGTCGACCAGGTCATCGAAGACGTGCTCGAAGCTCTCTCACTCCAGTTGCGTTGAGCATCGTGGGGGATGCGCTCTAACAAGGGGTTGCTACTGTCCGGGGTAGCCTAGCCGCGATAGTCCGGTAGCTGCTCGGGGTTGTCTGCGGTCCAGCCCGGCAGTAGAACCCCATTCCGTTAGCTCGACCGTCAGGCTCAGTGTCAGGAACACGCAGAACCCCACCCGAACGAATCGAAACGAGTCGGCTGGTGCTCCGGTCGCTTGGCCCGGAACACGCGGGCTTGTTGCGGGAGGCTATCGACTCGAGCCTCGACCACCTGCGAGAGTGGCTGCCCTGGGCTGTGTCCGAACCGCGCTCGCTCGATGAGACTCGAGCTCATCTTGGTAGAGGTAGGAAGCGTTTCATCAGCGGTGAGGACTTCCAATACACGGTCCTAGATAGGCAAGAGAACCGAGTCGTGGGAGGCGTCGGCTTGCACCGGCGCTCATCAGCCGACTGTCTGGAGATTGGGTACTGGATACGCGCAGACTCGCTCGGCCGAGGCTATGCCTCGGAGGCTGCAGGTGCCCTATGTCGAATCGGACTCACACTCCCCGGTATTCGGCGGATCCAAATCGACTGTGACCCGAGGAACGTGCGGAGCGTCAGGGTTCCTGAGCGCCTCGGTTTCGAACGCTTAGAGCGACGGCAGGGCAACAAGCGAACCCCCGGCGGCGGGCCTCGGGATACTCTTGTGTTCGAAGTGGGGAGAGAATGGCTGAACCGGTGGTTGAACCGCGCCGGTTTCATCGGAGACTGATTGGTTTGAGTTCTTCGATGTTGGATTGGGGATTCAGTTCACGATAGTAGGCCCGCTCGAACTCGGCTGGCGGAACGAGTCCGATGGGTTTGAGTAGGCGGTGGTTGTTGAACCACCAGACGTACTCGAGGGTGGCGAGTTCAATGTCTTCGAGGCGTGTCCAGGGGCCTCGTGGGTAGACGAGCTCGGTCTTGTAGAGCCCCATGATGGTCTCGGCCAGCGCGTTGTCGTAGCTATCCCCACGGCTACCGACGGAAGGCTCGATACCGGCCAAGGCCAGCCGCTCGGTATAGCGGATACTGAGGTATTGAACGCCCCTGTCGGAGTGATGCACGAGACCTTCGGCCTCTTCGCCGAGTCGCTCACCGATCGCTTGTTCTAGGGCGTCCAGGGCCAAGTCGCTGCGTAACGATCTGGAGATCTGCCAGCCGACGATGCGGCGTGCGAACGCGTCGATGACGAACGCCACATAGCAGAACGTGCGCCCGAGCCGCACATACGTCAGGTCCGACACCCACAGCTCGTTGGGACGTGAGGCTGTGAAGTCTCGATCCACCAGATCGTGCGGGCGCTCCGTGCCGTCTGCGGCATGGGTCGTCACCTTGAAGCTCCGGCCCCTGACGATACCCCTGAGGCCAAGATCCGCCATCAGACGTGCCACGGTGCAGCGTGCCACACCGAACCCTTCCCGGTTGAGCTGCGTCCAGACCTTCTCGGCGCCATACACCTGGAAGTTCTGGTCCCAGACCCTCTGGATCTCAGGACGTAACAGCTCGTCGCGCCGGGCTCGAGCTGAGCGAAGCGAGGGATCGGCCTGCCTGGCCTTGTGCCAGTAGTAGGTCGACGGAGCGATCGGCAGAACCTCGCAGATCGGCTCGACTCCGTACTCGGCGCGGTGCTCATCGATGAACGCCACCATCAGCGAGGTCGGCGGTCGAGCTCCGCCTGTGCGAAATACGCCGATGCCTTACGAAGAATCTCGTTCGCTCGCTTCAGCTCACGGTTCTCGCGTTCCAGCTCCTTGATCCGGGCCTGCTCATCCGTCGTGGGCCCGGCACGCTTACCCGAGTCTCGTTCGGCCTGGCGT
Organism: Longimicrobiales bacterium; assembly: GCA_965223235.1. Taxonomy (GTDB): domain Bacteria; phylum Gemmatimonadota; class Gemmatimonadetes; order Longimicrobiales; family Gaopeijiaceae; genus UBA2589. The sequence continues at coordinate 69 of CBDCVV010000003.1, read as the reverse complement.
ACCCACGTGCGTAGCGTCTCAGCTGTGCAGCCAACCTTCTCAGCAATCGACCGGATCGCCGCCCACTGC
>CBDCVV010000002.1:0-35243 GCA_965223235.1 Longimicrobiales bacterium | reverse complement strand
GTCTTGCTCTGCGCCCACCCCGGTGTATGCGACCTTCCCATCGGCGTCGAGCATGACGACGATCGACGTGGTCGTCGCGTTGTACGCGCGCACAGCGGCACCCCGCTTGTCGTACAGGTACGGGTACCCCGGATCGTGATCCTCGAGGTGACGCCGCACCCGGCGCACACTCTGAGACACACCGACCGCGACGGCGACGACGTTCACGTCCGCACCGTACTTGGCCTGTACCTCGTCGAGTTGGGGCTGGAGCGCCTCACACTGCTCGCACCACGTCGCCCAGAATTCGATGACGGTCGGCTTCCCGGCTTCGACGTAGTCGAGGAGCTGGACCGCCGCACCCTCGAGATCTTCGAGCTCGGCCTGTGGCCCGGCGGTTCCTAAATCCAAGGAAACGCCACCGGACTGTGCCGAGGCGCCGACGGGAAGAGCCGCTGCAAGTGCCACGACGAAGGCGGCACGAAAAGTCGCTGATTTCATGATATCAAAGATTATAGCCGGCGGTCATGAAGTAATACTCCGCCATCGCGAACATGATCACCGCCGCCACCCGTTTCACCCACACCATCCATGTTCCCGAACGCGGAAGAACGGCCAGAGTTCCTGAGAAGAGCCCTACCGCAATGAGGAGTGACGTCATCCCCAACGAGAAGACGAAGAGGTAGACGAAGCCCATCAACCCCGCCTGGGTCGCCGCCACCCACGTCAGGACGACGGCAAATGCAGGCGCTCCACACGGCGCTGCCACCACCCCGGACATCGCACCCATGACGAAGACGGCCCCGAAGGATCCGCCCTCACTTTGCGACGCACGTTCGAGAAGCTTCTTGGGAATGGGCACGGGTAGCACGTCCAGCATGACCAGCCCGAACAGGAGAAGAAGATTCCCGATCGCGAAGAGGGCCCACGGATTCGCGCTCACCGTGCCGAAGAGCTGGCCCGTGAGCCCTGCGATCGCGCCGAGCGTTGCGTACAGGAGGGCGAGCCCGACGGCGTAGGTCAGGGTGAGCGCCACCGTGCGCCACTTGGGCTGATCTTCTCGTGCGGTCCCGGCAATGACCGCGCTCGTGATGGGGATCATCGGGTAGACGCACGGAGTGAGGCTCGTGAGCACCCCGGCCCCGAACATCGCCGCGAGCGCGACGAGCGGACTGCTCGACAGCGCCTCAGAGAGTCCGCCGGGTGGTTCGATCTGTAGGAGAGCGTAGATCATGTCGAGCAAGGTGAGGGCTCCGACTCCGGCGGTCCAACCCTCCCCCTGACGGCGGGGTTCCCGCGCTCCTCCCTCCACCCGTCCCCGACTCGCCCGAAGCGATGGTCCTCACGCCAACGGCGTGCCACCTTACCGGGCATGATTCGTCACACTTCGTCCATCGCTTCCGGACTCGTCGGTGGGGCCCTTCTCGTACTCGGAGGCTGTTCCAGCGACGCGCCCGCCGTCCTTACTGTGGGCGGCGTCGGGTATACCGAGGACGACCTCCTCGGCCTTTCGGATGCCCGCCGCGCTACCCTCGGCCACCTGACGGGGTTCGGGCTCGCCGTGGCAGACTCGACGACCGCTCAGATCGGCGGACCGTGGGTCGACGAGCGACTCGAAGAGATCCGTTTCGAGATCTTGGCCGCGGAGCAGATTCTGGACGACGCCGGCGTCGCCGACGACGTGCTCGAGGCGAGATATCTGACGGATCCTCAGTGGGAGCTGGTCGTACGGCATATCCTCTTCTTCAGCGAGCGGTGGCGATCCGACGATCACCGAGCCGAGGCGGAGGCAAAGGCCGAGCGAGCGATGACCGCGCTCCGCGAGGGCGCCGACTTTGCCGCCACAGCAGCGGAGCTCTCTGAGGAGCCTGGCGCCGAGGGTCGCCAGGGCCTTCTCACGCCTGGTCGCGAAGGGTCGTGGGTTCCGGAGTTTTGGGCCGCAGCCCTCGCACTCGAGCCGGGCGAGATCAGCCCGGTGACCGAGACTCAGTACGGGTACCATATCTTACGCCTCGAAGGGCGCGAGATCGTGCCGTTCCCCGAAGCTCGCTCGGTGGTGGCCCGGCAGGTTGCCGACGATGCGGGCAACCCGCGTGCTTGGCTCGAGGCCCGGTTGGAAGCGGCAGACGGAACGGACGGGCTTCGGCAAGAGGTCGAAAGGCGCGGCATCACCGTGCCCGCCTCTGAGCGGGCGGAGACCGAACGGGCATGGGACGACATCACCTATCGTTGGTCCGCGACACTCGGCTTCGCGTACGGGGCGAGCGCCGACCAGGTGCGGGCAGCAGCCCTCGCCGCGCTATCGGATCCTTCGCAGGGTGTGGACCTGGTACGTCGCGAGATCGACGAGATGGGGCACCTCGTCCGCCGCGTCTACCCGCCCGGTGGAACCGACGGCTCGATGCAACCGTAAGGGGGACAGAGCCTTCCAACATGGTGGGGCTCTACGATGAGGTGGAGATGAAGCGGACATGAACGGTAAGCTCAAATTCCTACTCGGCTTCGGCGCCTTCTTCGTGGCTCTGTGGCTGCTCTGGGACACCCCGATCGTCTATCCGCTCAAGATCTTCGTCGTCCTCCTTCACGAGGTGAGCCACGCCCTCGCCGTCGTCCTCACGGGTGGCGTGCTCGACCGCATCACCTTGGACCCGTACGAGGGAGGGGCGACGTACTTTCGAGGCGGGAACGCTTTTCTTGCGATGAGCGCCGGGTACCTCGGCTCCCTTCTTTGGGGTGGCTTGCTCTTTAGCGCCGGCCGCGATCGGCGTGTCCGATCGGAGTGGGTCACCGGGGGCATCGGGGTGATGGTGATCCTCCTGACAATCTTCTTCGTGCGGAGCGGCTTCGGGATCGTCTTCGGCATCTTCTTTGGGATGGCGATGCTCGCAGCAGCCAAGAGCGGGGGAGCGCAGTGGAACCGCCGTCTCCTCCTGACACTTGGCCTCACGAGCGCGCTCTATGCGATCCTCGACATCAAGAGCGACGTCTTGGATCGCCCGGAGATCGAGTCCGACGCGTACATGCTCGCGGAGCTCACCGGCATAGGGACCGCGACGACGTGGGGGCTACTCTGGATGGCGATCGCTCTGATCTTCGTGGCCTGGCTATTCCGGCGAGCGTGGGACGAAGCCTCGTAGGACAGCAGGCCCTCGTAGAAGAGACGTGGCGAGCAGTCGCTACCGCGACGCGAAGAGCCCGTAGAAGAACGCGATCCACGCCGCGGGGAAGCGATCCTCGGCGCCGCGTGCGGTATCCTCGATCGAGAGCCCCTTTTCCAGCGATTCACGGACGTACGCCATGCACGCTCGCGTAGTGGCGATCTGGAGCCGAACCGCGTTCACGTCCGAGACAGCCTCATGCCCACTCACGATCACGGTCGACGGATCCATGTCGTCCAAGAACGCCGCAAAACGGTCGAGAAAGCCGTCGGGATCTGTCTGTCCGGGAAAGAGCATCGCATTACTCGGCAAGAATGCATCCCCAAGGTGCGCCACGCCCGCGTCGACGAGGTAGACGGAGAGATCACCTGGGGAGTGCGCGGAGGTAGGTAAGACACGTATCCGTGAACCGGCCATGACCCACGTCGTGTCTCGCCTCACCTCGATGTCGGGGAGCGCAGACTCGTCCTTCCCAGGCACCGAGACTCCTTCCAAGAAGTAGTACGGCTCGGACATCGCCCGGCGCGCAGCCGGGTGCGCCACGATGGTGCCTCCCTCGACCATCTCGGCCCCTCCCATGTGATCCTCGTGCGCATGGGTCACGATGAGGCCTTCGATCCTCTCCGCCCCTAGCTCAGCGAGGGCCGAGCGCACGGCGGAAAAAGGAGCGCCGTAGCCCGTGTCGATCAGGAGCGTCGAGCCATCGTCCGCAATCGCCGCGACGACGTTGGCTCCACTCCCTTCCACAAGGTAGACCCCGTCCGCGAGCCTTTGCGTGCGGACGGGGACTCCCTGAAGCTCGCCGAGCACACTCCGGAAATCCGGGTTGCCCAACAGGCGCCCGAACGCCGGATCACGCTCGGCGAAGGAGAGCATCATGAGGTGTCCCTGCCCTTCCTCCCAAATCGATCGGAGGGGTCCGATCGCTCCTGCGTCTCGGCCGGCGAGTGCCGCGGCCCGAGCGGCGTGATACTGCACGACGGCGCGATCCGGAGCTCCAGCAGGAATCAAGCGGGCCGCGGCCGCCATCTCGTCGGCGTACGTGCCCACACTACCCGACTGCCGAGCCGCTTCACCTGCAGCGAAGCGAAGCTGCCATTCAGGCTGGTCCTGGGCCGCCGCGTCGGCGCCGACCCCGCCCAGAATCACCAGCGACAACGCGCGTAGAAGCGTCACGGAGGCCCGTGCACGCCCTCGCGGACGAGAGCGAACGGTATGTGGAGAGCAGGGTTGCATCCGCGGAGCGATCAGTCGTATCATGGCGTCGATTAGAGCTTCAAGCTTTGATCTGGGCCTTGAGGATCGCTCCAGAAGGCGTCTTCAAGGACTGCGGGACGTGATCCCGCTGGCGTCCGCGCCCTACATTCCACCCGAGATAGGAGGTGATCCTTGTCTAGTCCGAGTACCCTGTCCAGCCTGGCACGGGCAAGCGATCGCCGGTACGGCTTGTAGCCGAACCGCATCACTGTAGTCGCTGTTCGCGCCTGACCTGGCCATCGCGCCAGGCTGCGACAGTTCGGACGCCGCCGGAGAAGCTTGCCGGCGGCGTCCTCTTTTTTTGCCCTTTCCCCACGCACGTTCGGCCCTCCGGGTGTCGGTCCCGTCACCCGATACGACGCTACAACTCAGCCAAACCACACAGGTTCGTTCCCGGGCTTCCACTTGATATTGCACCCTAGGCTGGGCAACTGCGGCTCTGGTGGAGTGGCCCCTGCGAGCGTCGCCTCACACGCCGCCCGCAGGTCCTCTCCGGTGACCGGCGTCGGGAGGGAGGGTCGACTTCCATCGAATTGTCCCCGGTACACGAGCGCGCGCTCGTTGTCGAACAGGAAAAAGTCGGGGGTGCACGCCGCTCGGTACGCCTTCACGACCTCCTGGCTCTCGTCGAAGAGGTAGGGGAAGGAGTAGCCGCGCAGCGCGACCTCCTCGGCCATCCGCTCGGGGCTATCCGCCGGATACCGCGTCACGTCGTTCGCGCAGATCCCCACCGCCGCAACGCCACGCTCCTGCATCTCGGTGACGAAGGGAGCCAAAGCCGGTGCGATGTGGTGTACGAACGGACAGTGATTCGAGAGAACCATCACCAAGAGCGCGGGTGCGTCGTTGAAATCGTCGAGCGACCAGACACGGCCGCTCGCCGGCTCGGGGAGGGCGAAGTCGGCCGCTTCGGTGCCGAGGGGAAGCATGGTGGATGGGGTTCTAGCCATCGGGTCGTCGGGTCCGTGTCGTGGTCCATGATCGAGACGAGATCGAACCCCGGAGGAGGCTCGAGGTGCCGGAGCTTCCGAGCGGAAGCCGGGTACGTGTTCGGATGCGAATCGTCTCCCTCGCTTGCTCGAACACCGAGATCGTCTGCGCGCTCGGATGCTCGGACTACCTCGTCGGTGTCGACGACCACTCCGACTTCCCGGAGGAGGTCGTGGGCAGGCTTCCCAAGGTTGGGCCCGACCTCGAGATCGATGTCGATGCCGTGGCTGCACTGAAGCCGGATCTGGTTCTGGCGACGTTAACGGTGCCAGGCCACGAGACGGTCGTCGAACGACTCGAAGCAGCGGGGCTCCCCTTCATCGCACCCGAACCCGTCAGCCTCGAAGACGTCTACCGAGACATCGCGGAGATCGGGGGTCGACTCGGTGTCCCTGGACGGGCGGCAGAGTTGGTCGACGAGATGCGCGACGAGCTTCAACCCCGGGCCAGCAGAGGGACCGAGCGCGACCCCCGACCTTCGATCCTGATCCAATGGTGGCCGAAGCCGGTCATCACGCCGGGGCGTCACTCGTGGGCCACCGATGTCATCGAGTTGGCCGGGGGTCGGGCCACGCTCGGCGACGAGGAGCACAAGAGTCGACCGATGACGGACGAGGAGGTCGTCGAACACGAGCCCGACGCGATCGTGCTCTCGTGGTGCGGGGTCCACCCCGACAAGTACCGCCCCGATGTCGTCCTCCGAAACCCGGCGTGGCAAGAGCTCGGCTTCGTCCGGGCAGAGCGCGTCTTTTGCGTCGGAGAACCCTTTCTGGGCCGACCGGGCCCTCGCCTCGTCGAAGGCGCGCGCGCGCTTCGGGAGATCGTCGACACGCTCTCAGCGTGAGCCTCACTGTCGGCCGGGTGATGCACCGCCCCGATCCCATACGATTTCGTGATTGCCGCGGCTCCGTCGGCCTCCCAGCTTGACCGACACCCGAAGGAGAGCGCCTGCCGTGAGGACGTCCATGAACCGCCGTGACTTCGCCCGTCTTTTTGCCGCCGGCGGCTCCGCGGCTCTCGTGTCTCACCCCCGCCTAGCCGACTTCGCGCCCAACCCAATTGCCCCCGACCCGGCGGGCACGTCGCGCCCCCGTGCACCGTTCCGACGCTCCGACGGATCCGTCGACTGGAGCGAGGTGCGTGAACGCTTCTTGATGCCGCCAGACGTTTCAGTCCTGAACGCGGCCAACCTCTGCCCTTCGCCCGCGATGGTGATGGAGACGGTGTCGGAGTATACGCAGCGACTCGACTCGCGCCCGGTGCCGAGCTTCCGGAGCGAGATCGGCTCGGCGAAAGAGCGCACCAGAGATCTCCTCGCCGCCCACCTCCGGGTGACGCCGGAAGAGATCCTGATCACGCGCAACACGAGCGAAGCGAACAACTGGGTTTCGAACGGCCTCGACCTCGGACCCGGCGACGAGGTGGTCATCTTCTCCGACAACCACCCGAGCAACAACCAAGCGTGGAAGAGGAAGGCGGAACGGTTCGGGTACTCAGTCCGTGAGATCGCGCACGTCGACCCGCACCCCGGCCCTCAGTACTACCTGGACGCCTTCGAGTCGGCGATTAGCGAATCGACTCGGGTTCTCGCCTTCATGCAGCACACGAACACGTCGGGTGACGTTTTCCCGGCCAAAGAGCTATGCGCGATGGCCCGCCGCCACGGGGTGATCACCCTCGTCGACGGGGCGCAGTCGTTTGGGCTCATGGACGTCGACCTTTCGGAGTGGCAACCCGACTTCTTCACGGGGAGCGCCCACAAGTGGCCGTGCGGTCCGAAAGAGACAGGCGTGTTGTACGTGAATGCGCGCATCCATGACGCATTCTGGCCTTCCATGTACAGCGCCTATACAGGAAGCCGGGGCCTCTCCCGTAGCCATGAGGGAATGGGGCAGCGGGACACCCCGGCGCTCCACACCTTTGGTCGACAAATCGAATTCCTGAGCGAGATCGGTCAAGGTGCAATCGAGCGCAGGAGTCGAGAGCTGGCGACGATGCTCATCGAGGAGCTGAGCCGCTTGGACGGAATCCATCTCTGGACATCCCCGATCGCCGAGCGGCGGGGCGCGGTCGTGACCTTCCAGCCCGCCGAGCTCGAGCCACGCCGTGTCCTCGCGGCGCTCGAAGACGACGGGATCGTCGCAGCCGCGAGAGGAGGATCGGATCGTCCCGGAATCCGCTTCTCGCCTCACTTCTACAACATGGAGTCGGACATCGAGCGTGGCGTGGCCGCAATTCGTCGCTACCTCGCGACGGGGCTTTAAACCCCGCCGGCGTACCCGGTCAACTCGACGTAGCCACGGCCCGCTACACGCTGCCCCCCCTCCCCGGAACCGGTCACGCGCACCGCGCCCTCCCAGTAGCGGAACGCGAGACGCAGCTCCTGGTCGGCCACGGCCGGCTCCACGGTAAGATCCCACCCCCGGCCGGGGACTCGAATACGCCATCCGGCCGGGTAGCGCGCGCGCCCGTCCGGGGCTGTCCAGCTACCTGTCACGATCACTTCGACATCGTCTCCCCACACCAGCGGGACGCGCGCTCCGCTCGGGTCGATCAACACCCCGTCACTGAGCGCGCCGGCCGACCCGTCCGCGTTGCGGAGCTGGTAGACCATCATCTCCCATCCGTCGTCGAGCTGGAGGGCGAACCAGTCCCACCCGACTTGCCCGTCGGCGAGTGCGGATGTCGACCACTCGCGATCGAGCCAAGTGAGCCCCGAGACGGCGTACTCGACGCCGTCGACGGTCACGGTCCCGGTCGTCGGCATGCGGGTGTGCGCGTAGTAGTACGACGCGTTCCCCGGCTCCGGACCCTTTTGACTCAAGCCTTCTTCCCCTTGGAGCACCCGAGGCTTCCCTCCCTCGAGACGTACGTCGACGGCCGCCTCTTCACCGATTGCGCGCAGACGAAGCGGGAAGACGGACTCCGCCCCTTCTCCTGACTCCACGCTCTCGAGACTCCAATCCTCGATCCAGACCCGAAACGGCTCGGCGCCTGCGCCGGCGAGGCCTGCCGCCCCACGTGTAAATCGCTCGTATGCGACGAAGCGCTCGCCCGCGATGTCCGTCACCGCGAAGTGCCCCATCCATGCCTGGTTCGTCGCCCACTCCGAAGGGCCCTCCGGCGGCGTCGGTGCCAGCGACGTCCTGAAGATCGTGAATTGGAAGCCGAACTCCGCTCCAGAGGGGTCCGCGAGATTCCCTGTCGCGTACCACCATTCGGCCCGAAAGCCTTCATGAGGACCGTGGTCCGCAGGGAAGACGAACTCCCTGTGGGTCGTCGCGCGCTGGTACCCGACCGTGTCCGCTCCCCCCAGCGCCTCGACGAGAGACATCCACGTTGGCGCGACAGCCTCCGAATCTCCCGGACCGCACGCCCATGAGATCGCACACCCCAGCACCATCACGAGAAGTCTGACCCTCATTCGGACCTCAACGCCACCGCGGGCGAAACGCGCGACATCCGCCATGCAGGCCAAAGCCCGGCAAGAAGTGCGGCTCCCACGGCGAGGAAGACGGCCTGCCCGATGACCTCGACTCCGACGGACATATCGAGCGTCCACCCGAACGACCGGCGATTCACGACGTACACCATGACCGCCGAGAGAAGCAGCCCCATCGGAACCGCGAGGATTCCCGAGGCGAACCCAATGAGGCCGGTCTGTGTCACCACCAAGCGCCAGAGCTCCCCCGGCGTCAGACCCGAAGCCCGCAGGAGGCCGAGCTCTCGGAGTCGCTCGAGCTGGAGGGCGGCCAGGGCTCCGAGTACACCGACGAAAGCAACGATGAAGGCGAGCAGACGAAGAACTCCCGTGACGGCGAACGTCCGCTCGAAGACCTCCAGAGATGCGCTCCTGAGCGCGTCGTTGGTTCGAACGATGACGGAGCGGGAGGGGTCGACCGTCGCCAGAAGCTCACGAACCACCCGCTCGGAATCCACGTCGTCAGCAAGGAAGAGGCCCAAGGACGTGACCCCGGGGTCATCGAAGTGCCGGTCGTAGAGCGCCCTCCCGACCATGACCGTCCCCTGCTCGTTTCCATAGTCCCGGAAGACACCCGAGATGGGGACCCGAAACGGACCTGCTGGCGATGCCAGCTCGATCTCGTCCCCGACGCCGACTCCGCGACGGAGAGCGAACGGCTCCGACACCATCGCCCCCCGCCCCTCTCGGAACGCCGCCATCGCCACCTCGTGACGCCCTTCGAGCAGATCGAAAGCAGACTCTCCACGGGGATCCAGATCGAGCGCCACCAGACGAAAGACGTCGTCGGCGCGGAGCACCTCGCTCCCGCGGTACGTGCTCACGCCCGCGACGTCCGGATGGTTCGCGAAGTCCTCGACCAGGTCGGGCCAGAGGGTACCGGAAGCAGCCGACGCGCGCGGACCGGGCAGAGAGACGTAGATATCGGCTCGCAGTGTCCCGTCCAGCCACTGAGTCAGCGAGCCCCGAAAGCTGTCGATCATCACACCGAGCCCCACGGTGACCGAGACCGCGACGACCAAAGCCGCGACGGCGGGTGCAGTGCGGCTCAGACTCTGCTCCACGCCCCGACTCGCCATCGTACCGAGCGTTCCGCCGAGCCGCGCCAACACGGGCTGGATTCCTCGGACGAGCCAGACCGTACCGAGAGGGGTCGCCAATGCCAGGCCGGTGATGACGAAAAAGAGCGCGGCGAAGCTGACGACGAGACTCCTCGTCGGTACCAGCAGGAGGGCACCACCCGCCCCGGCCATCGCGAAGCCGAAGAGCGCCGCCCGGGGTACGAGGGCGCGCACGCGGGACTCGATCGCCGAGCGCATCGTGGCCACACGAGGGGATGCACCCGCCGCTTCCGCCGCAGGTGGCAGAGACGCGACCACGGTTGCCGCCACCCCGAGGAAGCCCGCCCGTGCCGCGAGCCAAGGATCGACCGCGACGTCGCGCACCGCGACGGCGAAGTAGAGATCGTTGATCGTCGTCGAGATCATCCCGACTAGACCTCGTGCGAGAACGACTCCCAGCACCATCCCGATCCCGGCCCCAACCACACCGATCCACACGGCCTCGGCCAGAATGGTCCGCACGATCTCGGACCGTGTGACGCCGAGGGCTCGAAGGCGCCCGAGGAGGGGCCTCCGCTGCACGACGGAGAAGGTCGCGGCGTTGTAGATCAGGAACATCCCGAAGATCAGCGCGAGAAGGCTCAACGCCGTGAGGTTCACATCGAACGCCCGGATCATCCCGGTCATCGTTTCGGATCGTGTGCCCACCGCCTCGATACGAGCCTGCGGGGGAAGTGCCCGTTCGATCCGCGCCACCTGCTCGCTCCCCTCCAGGACGAGGTCGACACGGGTGAGTTGACCGACGGCGGCCAGCACTTCTTGCGCCCCCGCGATGTCCATGACGAGTACGTCAGCGAGTCCGGCCCGCTGGAGGTCGTCCGCGGCCCTGACCGAGGTAACGATCGGGAGCGTCCACAGGCGTCCCCCTACGAGCGCGGTGATCGAGTCACCCACGGCGAGCCCTGCTTCTCGCAGCAGCCCCTCCGAGAGGGCGATCCCTCTGCGGGTCGTGATGAAGCTCGATACGTCGAGCCCGGTCTCCCCACCGGCCACGAACGAGCGGAAGGGCGCTTCAGAGAAGGGATCGATCCCCAAGATCCGCAGCGCGCGCCCGGGGAAGTCCGGCGAAGAGGCAAAGCCCTCCAGCACGGGCGCTGCGGCTCGGATGCCCCACTCGATCCGGAGCGCACGTATAACGTCCTCCGGCACCGTACTGTAGTCGCTCGTGACGACGTGCGTGGCACGACCCGCCACAGTCTCGGCCGAGATGCGGAAGCCCTCACGGGCGCTTCCGATTGCAGTGTCAATCGCGAGAACTACGGCGACGCCGAGCGCGACCCCGAGGACGGCGAGAACCGTTTGCAGCCGATGTCGGGTGAGGTGTCGAAGGGACGCGAGCGTGACGAGGCGCACCCTACCCCTCCACCAACTCGCCGTGTTCGACCCGGAGCACGCGATCCATACGCGCAGCCAGCTCTCGAGAGTGGGTCACTACGAGGAGCGTCGCGCCTGCTTCGACGACGAGATCGTCGAGAAGACGAACGACGCGATCGCCCGTTTCCGCATCGAGGTTCCCCGTCGGCTCGTCGGCCAAGAGCAGCGACGGCTCGTGGACCAGGGCCCGTGCGATTGCAATCCGTTGCTGCTCACCCCCCGAGAGCCGATCCGGGAAGCTCCCTTCTCGATCGCTCAACCCGACCGCATCGAGTAACGCCCGTGCTCGTGTCTCCTCCCCGGTTGCCCCCGCGAGTTCGAGAGGTAAGAGGAGGTTCTCGAGGACCGTCAGTGTGGGCAGGAGGTTGAAGAATTGGAAGACGAAACCGACGTGTTTCCGGCGAAAGAGCGTTCGCTCCCGTTCGTCGAGCTGGCTCAGCTCCGTCCCGCCCACGCGGACCGTGCCCTCGTCGGCGAGGTCGATACCGCTCACGAGATTCAGGAGCGTCGACTTCCCCGATCCCGACGGACCGAGCACCGCCACGCGCTCGCCGGAGCGCACCGTCGCTGACGCGGAACGGAGAACTTGGTGCGTAACCGACCCCTCGTGGTAACTCTTATGGACGTCGATCAGCTCGATCGACGGGCCATTCGAATCCCCTGCGCGGGGTGATCCCCTTCTCAGCCGTCGTTGCCTTCGAGCTGCTGGGGAAGCGTCGAGAGCTTCAAGACGAGGTAGCGCCGCTCCCCGGCCGGAAGCGCGACGGTCACCTCCTCGCCTTCTTTCGCCCCGAGGAGTCCTTGGCCGATCGGGGACGCCAACGACACCTGGCCCGCGTCGAGGTCGATGAAGTCACCGGCTGTGATGGTGAACGTGAACACCTCGTCCATCGCGAGGTCTCGAATCTCCACGCGCGAGCCGAAGCCGACGCGATCGTACGCCATTTCGCTCACGTCGATCTTGGAGAGTTCCGTCATCCGGGAGGTCAGATGATTCAAGCGCGCCTCGACGAAAGCTTGGCGCTCTTTGGCGGCCTTGAACTCCGCGTTCTCGCGGAGGTCGCCGTGCTCCATGGCTGTCTTGATCCGAGCCGGAAGATCCACGTTGAGTTCGTGGGTCAGGTTCGTGATCTCGGTCTCGATTTTCTCGCGGATTTCGTCCAGCATCGGTCTCTACTCCGGGGTCCTCGGATCCCGGCCCGTTGCGCCCCCGCACCCATGCGAGGGCCTCCGGTCCTGGGAGAAGCGAACACGCCGCCCGGTGTTCGGGCGGCGAGTCGCAAAGGATACTCCGAAGTGCGGTCGGGCGGTAGCGCCCTCCTACTCCGCCCGCAACGCGGACACCGGATCGACGGCAGAAGCGCGCCGAGCCGGGACCCACGCAGCGAGAAGCGCAACGACGCACAAAAGAATGGGGATCGTGCCGAACGTAACGAAGTCCGTGGAGGAGATCGCGAACAGATACCGGCTCAACGACCACGACCCTGCGGCCGCCAACGCCACCCCGATCACTCCTCCCACCAGAACGAGCCGCATCCCCCCACCCACGGCCATCCGCACGACATCTCGTGCGCTGGCACCCAACGACATCCGAATTCCGAGCTCACGGGTGCGTTTCGCTACCGTATGACTGACCACCCCGTAGATCCCGATCGCGGCCAGAAGAAGCGCCAACCCGCCGAAGATCGAGAGTAGGAGCGCCGCCATGCGCGGTGGAAAGAGGAGGAGCGCGAGGTGTTCGTCGATCGTCTTGGCGCTCTCGAAAAGCACCATCTCGGGAGCGACCTCTCCCAGCACGCGCTCGGTGACCGCAACGAGCTCTTCGCTACTGCCCGACCCCCGCACGACGACCTGCATCCCGAAGTACGTCGCCTGTCCTTGGAGCTCGTACACGAATGGGCGGGGGTCCTCTCCGAGTGTTCGCACCTTCGCGTCCGCGGCCACACCCACAATGCGGAGTTGGCGCCCACCCATCTCTCCGAGCGTCCGCCCGACCATCTCCTCGCCCGGATAGAAGCGGTCTACGAACGCTTCCGAGACAATCACGACCCGTTCGCCTTCGACGTCCTGAGCGTTGAAGGCTCGGCCTTGCACGATCGCCACCGACATCGCGTCGAAGTAGCCCGGGTTGATGTGTGCGTTGTCGATATCGTATCCACCGGACGGGGACTCCGACGGCACTCCCGGGAGGATGTACTCCTCAGCTTGTACCTGTGCCCCGAGCGGCAACCGATCCGCGAGTGCGACGGCCCGCACCGTCGGCTCCGCGAGGAGACGCCGCTCGAACTCTTCGTAGAACGCGCGGGTCTCATCGGGGCCCTCGATACCGGAGAGCTCGGGCATCGGCCACACCACGGCCCCGGGTCCGATGTCGAAGCCCGGATCGATGTGTTGCGCGTGTTGCAGGCTTCGCACGAAGAGGCCGGCACCGATGAGGAGCACGAAGGAGAACGAGATCTGCCCGACGACGAGTGCGTTTCGGAGGTTGAACCGCCCTCGCCGGCCTCCGGTAGCTTCATTCTTCAGCGTCGAAGCGACGTCAGGATTCGTGGACTGGAGTGCCGGGGCCAGCCCAAAGAGCACGCCGGCCACGAGTGACACGCCCGCCGTGAAGAGAAGCACGGTGCGGTCGAGCGAGATCTCGACGTCGATCGGCACGGGCAGCGGTGGCTGAAACGCCATCATGCCGCGTACCGTCCACTGCGCGAGAACGAGTCCGGCAACCCCACCTAGGAGCGCAAGGAGAGTTGTCTCGACCATGAGCTGGCTGACCAATCGGCCACGGCCGGCGCCGAGCGCGAGCCGCACCGCGATTTCCCTACGCCGGTCTTCTGCCCTGGCCAGGAGGAAGCTCGCCAGATTCGCACAGGCGATGAGCAGGACCAACCCGACGACACCGAGCAGCAAGCCCGCCACGGGCGTGAGTACCCGATCCACCATCGGATGGAGCGCGACGTCACCGGACGGCACCGCCGACATCAACCTCGCCTCGTTCGTGTCCGGATACCGTTCCTCGAGCCCACGCGAGAAGGCGAGCAGCGCTGCGTTGGCCTGTTCGACCGTCACCCCGTCGGCCATGCGAGCCTTTAGGAACATGCTCCTGGAACCTCGACGAGAGATCTGATCGAGGCCGCCCGGCATAAGCTCGTTCGTCATCATGAGTGGGGTGTAGAAGCCCGTGACCAAGACAGGCATCGAGCCTGTGAACGCCTCCGGGGCGACCCCGATCACCGTATAGGGTCGACCGTTCACCACCAACGAAGACCCCAGCACACCCGGGTCGGCGCCGAACTCCCGGACCCAGCTTCGGTGCCCTAGGATGGCGACGGGGTGCGTGCCCGGCGTCTCGTCCTCCTCGGCGACAAAGGAGCGACCGAGGGCCATCGTAACTCCCAGTGTCTGGAAGTAGTCCCACGACACCAGCTCGCCGAAGGCCACCTGGGGCCCGGTATCCGAATCGATGCGTGCAATCGTCGTCCGCGACCCGACGACGTTCTCGAAGACTCCTTCCTCGGCACGCAGATCCATGTAGTCCGGGTGGGATGAGGTGGCCTGGGTCGTGCCGTCCGAGTCCGACGTGTAGACCTCCACCAACTCGTGAGGATCGGTCACCGGCAGATCCCGAATCAACACCGCGTTTACGATGCTGAACATCGCGGTGTTGGCTCCGATCCCGAGCGCGAGAGAGGCGACGGCGACCGCCGTGAAGGCCGGGGTCCGAAGAAGGCGCCGGAGCGCATAGCGTACGTCGCTGGGGTGCACGGGAATCATCCTCCACACGTCGGGGTCGGGTGCAGTCCCTCGTCCGGGTCCCGCACGTTCGTACGTCGGTCGAATCGCTTGCAGGCGACGGGCGCCGCGACGCAGTCCGCCATACCGAAGCGTCAGTACCTGCCACCAGTACCAACTCTGCCGCCGGAGTCGGGAGTGTCCGATCTCACCTCGCTCGACGTACTCGGCATGGAGATCTCCGGCAATCGCGTCCGACACTTCGTGCGGGAGGCGTCGCGACAGCCATCGAGCAGCGAGGCGGGGCGGAGCATCCCTTTGTCCTCGAGCATCGTCAGACATCGGCTCGGCCTTCGATCGCAGGTACACCGTCCCAGAGGCGAGAACGGGCAGCGCGGGTCGCCTCGAGCGCTGCGACGCCTTCGGGCGTCACGCCGTACAGTCGCTTCGCTTTGCCCCCGCGGTGCGCCGTGGGCGGACCCTTTCGCGAGGTGGCGAACCCTTTCTCCTCGAGGCGCATCAACGTCACGTAGACCGTGCTGACCGAAACCGATCGACCGATGACGTCGTGGAGCTCGTCACGCACCGCCTTTCCGTGAGCCTCTTCGCCAAGCCGCAGAACGGCTAAGAGAAGAACCTCCTCGAGGTCCCCGAGATGTTGCCCCTTCCCCATGCCCCGTCCCCTCGCAGTCGTGATTATTCTGACAAAATCAAATCACCGTACGGGAGTGGTTGGAAGATGGTTTCAACCCCGTCTCAGCGGGCGCCTTCGCGCGGCCCGTGGAACACCTCTTACTCCGCTCGCAACGCTCCGACCGGGTCCATGCGCGCGGCCCGCCGGGCCGGTATCCATGACGCGAAGAAGGCGACGACCAGGAGGACCGCCGGGACCGCCAAGAACGTCACGGGGTCGAGCGCCCGGATACCGTAGAGAAGACGAGAAAGCGTCCCAGCTAGTGCAGCCGCGGCGAGTAGCCCCACAACCCCACCGACTACGACAAGTCGCATTCCATCGCGCGTGAGCATACGGATCACCGTAGCGTCGTCCGCCCCGAGAGAACGTCGGATTCCGACTTCCTTGGCGCGCCGCGACACGGCGTAGCTGACGACGCCATAAAGACCGATCGACGCCAAGAGGAGCGCGAGGAGCGCAAAGCCGCCCACGACCGCTGCGCCCAACTCCCTCCCAAGAAGCATCGATGCCAGGTGGCGCCGGAGGGTGAGGGTTTGCGTGAGCATCACATTCGGATCGAGCGCACGCGCGTCCGAGATCATGTCGAGCAGCAATCGTTCATCGTCCATAGTGGTGTGAGCGACCACAAACGCGTAGTTCGTCGGCACCTGGCGGAAGGAGCGATAGAGAAAGGGTCGAGGATCCTCCCCGATCCGCCGCACCTTATGCGTCCTGATGACCCCCGCGACCCGCCATGCATCGTCACCCACCGTAATGGTACGCCCGACGGCGTCACCGTCGGCGAGGAAAATGCGAGCGAACTCCGTATTCACCCACGCCACCTTCTCGGAATCCGACCTGTCCCCCGCCTCTACACCTCGGCCCTCGAGTACACCGATCCCCATCGCCCCGAAGAAGCCTTCGTCGACCACGGCATGGTCGACCATGTGGAAGTCTCGACCGGGGGGCGGATCGACTCCATCCACGCGGACCCGGGCGTACTGGGTGCTCAACTGGTTGAGCGGAATGTTGTCGACGATGCCGACTCCCTGAACGCCAGGCCGAGCACCGATGCGGGCCCGGAGCTCATCTACGAACGCCTCGACTTGCTCGTCCTCGTATCGGTCCGCCGGGAGCGTCAGCTGGACGATCCCGGTTGGCCCAAGACCGAAGCCGGGATCGATCGATCGTGACGCATCCAAAGAGCGCAAGAAGAGTCCTGCTCCGGCGAGGAGCACGACCGAGACGGCGACCTGGGCCACGACAAGGAGATCGCGGAGGCGTGCGCTCTTTCCTCGCCCGCCCCCGCTCGACTCGTCACGCAGGGTCGTCGCGACGTCGGGTGTCGTGCTCTGGAGCGCAGGAATCAATCCGAAGAGAAGACCTGCCAACACCGAAACGGCGACGCTGAACGCCAGCACGGTCGTGTCTAAGGAAAGGTCCAGTGTGATGGGGAGCGCCAGCGGAAGGTCCGCACGTGTGAGCAGATCGAGCGAGCGAGCCGCAAGCACGACGCCGGCCACACCCCCGATCGCGGACAGTAAGACGGTCTCGGTGAGCAGCTGCGCGACGAGCGTTCGACGTTTCGCACCCAGAGCCAAACGCACCGCTACTTCTTTGCGACGATCCGCTGCCCGCGCCAGGAGAAAGCTCGCCAGGTTCGCGCACGCGATGAGGAGCACGAGGCCCACAACCGTCATGATCATCGCGGCCACAGGTAGGATGAAGCGGTCGAGCATCGGGTTCATGATCACGTCCTCCGTCCGCTCGAGAACGAAGGCCTGTTCCGGCTCCCAGTAGTCGGGGTAGTCCGCCCGGAGGCGATTGGAGATTCGCTCGGCGACGGCTTCCGCCTGCACCCACTCGACCCCGTCACGAAGTCGGGCCTTCCCGAAGAAGCTCTGGTTTCCTCGCGCCTCGAGGTTGTTCCTGCTCGATCCCTGTAGCTCGTCGAGCATCATGATCGGTACGAAGACCGCCGGCTCCAGACCGCGGATCGATCCCGGATACTCTTTAGGCGCGACGCCTACGACGGTATAGGGCCTTCCTGAGAGCCGGATCTCTCGCCCGATCATAGACCGATCCGCCGCGTATCGGCTCGTCCAATGGTCGTGACTGAGCACCACGACCGGATGCGCGCCTCGGTCGACGTGGTCCTCCTCACTGATCATCCGTCCGAGGGCGGCCTGGACGCCCACGATTCCGAAGTAGTTGCCCGTGACAGCCTCTGCGAACCACGACTCCGTACCGCTGTCACTGTCACCCTGCACGAGGCCGACCTGCATTCCCCCAACGGCCTCGAACACATCGCTGGACCCCTCCACGAAGTCGATGTAGTCGGGGTACGACAAGGTACCGTGCGAGAACCCTTCCGACCGTTCGTAGATGTCGACGAGACCTTCGGGATCGTGAAAGGGGAGGTCGCGCAGCATCGCGGCGTTCACGAGGCTGAACATCGCTGTGTTGGCGCCGATCCCGATCCCGAGCGACGCGATCGCGATCAGAGAGAAGAACGGGGCACGTCGAAGCCGGCGTACGGCATATCGCAGATTAGAAGCCACGTGATACACTCGGGTCTCGAGAGTGAGCGTCGCGACCTCGGACCGTGGATCGCGTACGGGTTTCGGGCGACGGTAACGACGCCCTCGGCGCGCATAGCGCACGGTCAGGCCAACCGCTTCGCGGACGTACCAGACGCGTGCGAGGGTGGGCCGGTCGACCGATCGGCGGAGAAACTCTTCGTGGAGGTCGCCGAGAATCGATTCATGGACAGCGGTCGGGGGCAGCGCCCACTCGAGGAACCGCGTCGCGAGACGCGGAGGAGCGAGAGGAGGACCTCCACGGCCCGGACTCATCCTCCCAACGCCTCTTCGAGACCGTCCCAAAGAGTCAGGAGTGCGGCCCTGGATCGCCTTAGCTCACGGACCCCTTCGGGGGTCACGGTCACAAGGCGACGAGGACGTCCCCCACGTTCCGGCCGCGGCGCGGACATCTCCGATGCGAGGAAGCCCTTCTCTTGCAAGCGGTCGAGGGTGACGTACACCGAGCCGCGAGAGACCCGACGACCTACGCTCTCCTCGAGCTCTTCCATGATCGCAACACCGTAGGCGTCTTCACCCAAGCGAAGCACAGCCAACAGGAGCATCTGCTCGAATTCGCCAAGATATCCGTCTCGTCCCACTCCGAACCTCCGTTCGTAGGCGATCCACACCGCCGGCACACAACGAATGCTGACTTTGTATGACTAATACGAGGTTCCGTCCGCAGAGTTTCGATCCGAGCTTCGGAAGGCCCTTCCGAAGTCTGGGTTAGGCGCGCGGGTCCGCGTCGGCCAGGACCTTCTCTCGCCGCTCAGCCCGGTCCCGCTTCACGGCTTCCGCGATCTCCGGGCGCTTGAGCCCGAGAATCTGACCGGCCAGAAGGGCGGCGTTCACGGCCCCGGCCTTCCCGATCGCGAGCGTCCCTACCGGGATACCCCGAGGCATCTGGACGGTGGAGAGGAGCGAGTCGAGGCCGTCGAGCGACCACCCCTTCATGGGCACACCCAAGACCGGGATGGTCGTCTTCGCGGCCACCACACCCGCGAGGTGGGCCGCCCCACCAGCGGCAGCAATAATGACTTCGAGTCCGCGTTCTTCCGCCGTCTTCGAGAACTCGATCGCGATATCCGGCGTCCGGTGTGCGGACATGACCCGGACCTCGGAGTCGATCCCCAGCGAATCCAACGTCGCAACCGCGTGCTGCATCGTCTCCCAATCGGACTTCGAACCCATCACCACACCGACCAATGGCTGGCCCATTCTGCTTTTCCTCGTGTTGTCGTACTGTGTGCGAGCGCCGTAGCGCGAGGCCGCCACGTTGCCCGAAGCCGACAGGGCGGTCAAGTGCCCCGGTGCGAATGTGCCTCGCCACTGGACGACCGAGATGGCCCACTCCGCCGAAGACCGTAGCTGGCCGACCGAACACCCGGACCTACTCCCTCTCCTCCCCCTCGTCGCGGCCGTGTGGAATGACGGGGTTCTAGGACCTACAGAGCTCGCCGTATTGGCGGACCACTTCGACCGAGCGCCCATCACCGACGCGGAGCGCAACGCGCTGCGGCCGTGGCTGGATCCGGGCAACCCGATCGATCATCGAGCCCTCGCATCGCTCCGGCGCACGATCCGGGACTCCGAGCTTGCGAATCGCGAGGAAGCGTCGAGGTCACTCACCGATCTCGGGATCGAGCTTTGGAGAGCGGGGCGTGCCCGGGACGCCGAGTCGGCGCGTTGGGACGATCCGGCGAGGGTCGAGCTCCTCCGTGAGACGGAGGAGAAGCTCGGCATCGTCGGAGCGGAGTCGGCGAAGCGGATGTTGAGCGAAGCCGACTCGGCCCCCGGCTCGCTGCGTGGCGCCTCAGACGAGCACGCGGTCGGGCAAGCCCCCGACGCCCGACGCTTCTTCGACCCCGCGATCCTCCGCGACCATCTCGACAAAGATCAGAGAGAGCTACGGGATCGGGTGCTGACTCTTCTCCAGCGGCCGGAGCTCGATACTCCCCCGGGTCTCACGCATCACGAGCATCGTGAGAGGGCGCTGGCAGCTGTGCAGATACTCGCGGACGAGGGATTAGGCTCCTACGCCTACCCCACCGAATTCGGCGGTCGGGATGACCCGGCCGGCTCGGTGACGATCTTCGAGACACTCGCATACGGGGACCTCAGCGTGCTCGTAAAGTTCGGTGTGCAGTTCGGGCTCTTCGGCGGCAGTGTTTTCCAGCTCGGCACTCAGAAGCATCACGCCGAATGGCTCCGCCGGATCGGCACTCTTGGAATCCCAGGCTGCTACGCCATGACCGAGACCGGACACGGCTCGAACGTTCGGGACCTGGAGACGACGGCGACATACGATCACGACACACGAGAACTCGTGATCCACACTCCGTCCGAGATCGCGGGTAAGGACTGGATCGGCAACGCCGCGTGTCATGGCCAAGTCGCGACGGTCTTCTCTAGGCTCGTCGTCGCCGGTGAGGATCACGGGGTGCACGCCGTCTTGGTGCCGATCCGCGACACTTCGGGAGCTGCTTTGCCGGGCGTCCGCATCGAGGACCGAGGGCTGAAGCTCGGGCTCAACGGGGTCGACAACGGTCGCATCTGGTTTGACGAGGTGCGCGTCCCGGTCGCCAACCTCCTCGACCGCTTCGCCTCGATCGATAGCGACGGCGACTACAACAGCCCGATCGCCTCGTCCGGACGTCGCTTCTTCACGATGCTGAGCACGCTGGTCGCAGGCCGGGTCAGCATTGGCGCTGCGTCGGTCGCCGTCTCGAAACACGCGCTCACGATCGCCATACGGTACGCCGCCGGCCGGCGTCAGTTCGGTAGCGACGGCGAGCCGGAATCCCCGATTCTCGGCTACCTCGCGGTCCAGCGCACACTCTTGCCGAGGCTCGCGCGAGCGGTCGCCGGGCACTTTGCGCTTCGAGAACTCCAGCGGCACTTCGCGGCGGGCGAGGAGGAGGACAACGGCCAACTCGAAGTCCTCGCCGCCGCTCTCAAAGCGTGGGCGTCGGACGCGTGCGTCGACACGGTACAGGCGTGCCGCGAGATGTGCGGAGGCCAGGGGTACCTCGCGGAGAATCGCTTCGCTGCGATGAAGGCGGACACCGATATCTTCACCACCTTCGAAGGCGCCAACCTGGTGCTCCTGCAGCTCGCGGCCCGAGGCCTACTTTCGAAGTACCGCGACGAGATGACCTCCCTCGATCTGCGAGGGGCACTTCACTATCTAGGCGAACGCGCCGAAACATCCCTGAAAGAGCTCAACCCGGTAACGACCCGCCGAACCGACGACGACCATTTGCTCGACCCGGACTTCCACAGCGCGGCACTCGCATACCGGGAAGAGCGACTTCTGCGATCCGTAGCCCGACGTCTGCGGGCGCGACTCCGCGATGAGATGCCTTCCTTCGACGCGGTCAACGAGGTGCAGGATCATCTCGTCGAGCTCTCCCGCGCCCACGCCGACCGCGTGGCCTTCGACGCGTTCCGGGCTGGAGTGCAAGACGCGCCGGAAGGGGTGCGTGAGACACTCCAAGATCTGTCGGCGTTGTACGCGCTGTCGGCGATCCAATCCGAACGCGGATGGTACTTGGAGTCGGGGTACCTGGAGGGCGGCAAAACCCGCGCCATTCGTGGACTCGTAAACGATCTCTGCCGCCGTATCGCGCCGCGCGCAGTGGACATTGTGGATGGCTTTGGCGTGCCCGAAGGTCTCCTCCCCCCCCTCGTCCGTCGCGAGAGCTGACGGAAACACTTGTTTTCTCGCGGAACGAAGCAACATGTTCGTAGGGCCCGCACCGAAAAAGCATGGCGATCGGCGTTCCGATTCCCGACTTTTCGAGGCGGCAGTGACTATCGTAAGGGGCGCACGAGCGCCCAGCGTGTCGGAGGAGATTCCATGGTTCGTAGGAGCCTGATCGCGGCGGCGTGCCTCGCCTTCGCAGCACCCTTGAGCGCCCAGGCGCCGGGGGCCGAGCCCGAAGAGTGGCGTTGGACCGCTGATCGACCGGATGCCAATGCACCCCAAGGGGTGTTTGGCTCTCGCACACTCGCTTCGGGCGAGATGGAGGTCGGCTACCGGTGGTATCAGACGAATTGGCAGGGGCTGTACGTCGGCCGAGATTCGATCGGTCTCGGGAGCACGCTGCAGAGCTACCCCAACGTGCCCACGTCACGATCGGACATCCGACATGAAGGGCGGTTCGCGTTCGGAGTCACCAACTCGCTGACGTTCGTGGCCAGGGTGAACTTCGCCCAACTAGAGCGGGACACGGAGACGCTGACTTCGACCGTGCGCACTAGCATCGACGCTCTGGGGGACCTGGAACTCGGTGTGCTCTATAAGGTCATTGACCAAGGTCCCTACCGACTTCACTTGCAGGGTGGAGCCATGGTTCCGATCGGGAAGGTGCGCACCTATGCAGACACTACAGCAGCGCAGAGTGGCTCAACCGTAAGTCAGCCGTATGACATGAGGCCGGGTAGCGGCAGCTTTGGCGCAGTCGCTGGCATGACCGGCTCGGTTCAAAACGAAGTCGGTTCGGTCGGAGCCCAGTTTCGAGCCCGAGGCTACTTCGACACCAACGGCTCCGGATATCGGCTAGGGAACGATTACACCGGAAGCGGCTGGGCCGCGTACAACATCAACGCTCAAGTCAGTGTTTCCGGTGGTGTGCGTTGGCATAGCTGGTCGCACATCGAAGGTGTGGACCCCACCCTGAACCTCAGGGGCGACCCACACAATTTCGCTCCAGTCCTGGCCGGTCAGAGAGCGATGCTTCCGCTGGGGATCAACTTCCGCTTCCCACCTGGGAGCGTGCTCTCGTCGCACATGCTCGCGATCGAGGCGGTGTACTCTCTCCACCACGATCTGGAAGCGCCTCAGTTGGGCCTCGACTGGGGTCTGAACGTCGGGTGGACGATGGCGTTCTAGCGAGGACCCACCACAGATCGAAGAGGCCCCGGGTCGCATCTGCGACCCGGGCCTCTTTTTTTTCAATGCACCCTTCCTCAGGTCAGCTGCGAAATGGCGACGAGGTGGAAGCGCTTCTTCCCCTTACGGAGGAGGAGGTAACGGCCCTCGACCGTGGCCTCCATCGTGATCCGGAACGCCACGTCTTGCACTCGGACACCATTCACGTAGATGCCACCCCCTTCGATCGATCGGCGAGCGTCTCCGTTCGAGGTGCACAACTCGGTCACCACAAGCGCCTCCACCAAACTCCAACCTTCCCCACCGAGCTCAACAGCTGCGACCTCCGACGACGGAGCATCGGCGAAGACATCCGCAACCTCTTCGCCGGTGAGGCCCGTGAAATCACCGCGGAAAAACGCCGCGGTCGCGCGCTCAGCTGAGGCGAGGCCGTCCTCCCCGTGCAGGCGCCGAGTCACATCCCGCGCGAGGGCCCTCTGCGCACTCCGGGCCTGCGGCTCTTCCTCTGTCGCCGCGGCAAGGTCCGCGATCTCCGACTCCTCGAGAAGGGTGAAGAGTCGCACGTACCGCACGACGTCCGCGTCGTCGACGTTGATCCAATACTGGTAGAACCGATACGGCGACGTCTTCGCCGGATCCAACCACACACTGGCCCCATCACTCTTCCCGAACTTGCTGCCCGAGGCGTTGGTGATGAGCGGAAGCACCGCGCCGAAAGCACGCGCACCCTCCATACGACGCACCAGGTCGACCCCGGAGGTGATGTTCCCCCACTGGTCGCTCCCCCCGATTTGTACGGTGCACCCCTCCCGGCGGTGGAGCTCGACGAAGTCGTATGACTGGAGCAACGCGTAGGAGAACTCCGTGTACGAGATCCCTCCCTCTCCCTCGATCCTCCGCTTCACCGACTCTTTCGCCAGCATCTGATTCACGGAGAAATGCTTCCCGACGTCCCGCAGCACGTCGATGTACGAGATGGCGCCCAACCACTCGAGGTTGTTTCTCATCCGTGCCGGATTCGTCGGGGCGTCGAAGTCGAGAAAGTGCGCGAGTTGGCCCCGGATCGACTCGGCGTGCTCCGCCACGAGCTCCTTGGTCAGAAGCCGGCGCTCACTGTTCCGGCCCGAGGGATCACCAATCAGGCCTGTTCCCCCACCTACGAGCGCGATCGGCGTATGGCCCGCGCGCTGGGCGTGCACGAGTCCCATGATCGGAATCAGGTGCCCCAAGTGTAGCGACGGCCCCGTGGGATCGAAGCCACAGTATACGACACGGTGAGCTTCGTTTAGGTGCTCGGCGGCACCCTCCGTGGCATCGCTCAGAAGTCCACGGGCGCGGTACGCATCGATCAGGCTGGTCATGAGCGGTACGCTACCGAGGTTGGCCTCTGGGTCAAGCCACCATGCGGTGGGCTACCACCCCTCACGCTCACGAAGCCGCGTCACATGAGCCACATGGTGTGCGCAGTGCCATCCATACAGTTCGAGTAAGAAGTCCAGCGTAATCTCACCGATCTCGGGGTGACCGAGCGTCCGTTGAAAGTCTGATTCCTCGAGCGCATCGAGGAAGCGCGCCCACCGATCGTGCAAGGCGTCGAGCATCATGAGCGATCCCTCGATAGGTCCCGACTTTCCGTCAGGAAGCTCCGCCCAGAGCTTCTCATCGTACGTCATGATCCGTGGGTGGTCCTCGGTGACCGCCAACTTGAAGCGGATGTACGAGTTCATGTGCGAGTCCACGACGTGGTGCACCAGCTGGCGAACGGTCCACCCGGCGTCGCGGTACGGGGTATCGAGTTGGTCGTCAGAGAGTCCTTCGACCGCCTCACGAATCTGTCCGGGCAACCTGCGGATGGCGTCGACGTGGCGGTGGCGCTCCGCCGGAGTGAGCGGGCGTCCAGCGCCCTCGAAGCGCCCGATGGGGTACCTGGGGTCTTCTGTCATCTTTGCATCACTCGAATGAGGTGAAGTGGGTTGGAAAAGAAGTCCGAAGGGTCGACGTACGAACGCTACTACGAAGTGGTCCGGCGCGTACCCGCCGGTCGAGTTACGACGTACGGCACCGTGGCGCGCGTCGCGGGGCTACCGGGCCGCGCTCGCCAGGTAGGGTATGCGATGGCCGCCTTGCAGGGCGAGCACGATGTCCCTTGGCATAGGGTCGTCAACGCCCGCGGAGAGGTCAGCCGTCGAAGCGGCGGGACACATCATGAACTATTGCAGCGTTCGCTCCTGGAAGCGGAAGGGGTCGACTTCGGCGCGCGGGCCCGGATCGATCTCGAGCGTTTCGGGTGGCCGTAAGATCCGGTACGCGATCGCAGCTCTCATGCTGTCCACGTAAATTCCTTGCAGCGCACAGTATGTAACCCATATATCACTCTGATAAAGGTTACTAGGTAAGATAACCCGATAGCGTTTCTATTACCAGTTACACACCTGGGGATCCATTGGTTCGCCACTCGCACATGTACTCGATCCCCCTAGAGGACCGGATCCGGCACTCGCTCGACTTTGCCAACACCCTTCCCGCTGCCTCAACCTCTCCGGATCCCCTGGCCCGACCGGGCGATTCGGCGCGTTGGCTTCGGTCGCGAGGCCTACTCCTGGGCCGAGACACTCTGCCCCCCCCCATTGGATCGAGCGCTCACCCTCGAGGCGAGTCGGCTACGATCCGCGCTCCACTCTCTATTCGAGGCACACCGCACCGAGACGCCAGCCGAGCCGCAACACCTCCACACATTCAACCGGGTTCTGACCTCCGCCACGCAGCGACACCACCTTTCGATCGAAAGCGGCCACCCCACCATCTGCACCACGGTCGAGCTCTCCGGCGCCATCAGCCTCCTGTGGCCGATCGCCGACGGCACCGCTCACCTTCTGTCCTCCGTCTCCCCACCCCGGCTCCGTCGCTGCGTATCGGAGTCGTGCGTGTGGTGGTTCGTCGACACGAGCAAGGGAAATCGGCGCCGATGGTGCTCAATGGCGACGTGCGGGAATCGGGCGAAGGCAAGGCGCTACCGCCGCCGCCACGCGTAACGCCTCGGGTTGCCTGCCCCACGATCGTCGAGAACCTTCCGCGTCTCACCACCACTCGGGAAGGTCCCATGCTGTCTTGTCCTCCGCTTCTTCGCGTGCGCGTCGGCATTGCTGCGGTCCTCATGACTTCGCTTGCGCTTCTTCCGAACCGGATAGAGGCCCAAGTCGTCGACCACCGGATCGAGTCGGTGCTCGACGCCGTCTCAGCCGATCGCTTGCACACCTACCTCCAGACGCTCACCAGCTTCGAGACACGGCACTCCCTCTCGTTCTCGGATCGCCCGGACTTCGGCGTACTCCCGGCCCGGCAGTACATCCTGGAAACGATGGCGGCGTTCAGCGATCGGCTGGAGGTCGCACTCGACTGCTACACGGTCGAGGCCCAAGGCCGGATCCCGATCGAGGCCGAACTCTGCAACGTCGTCGCGGTCCTCCCGGGGCGAAGCGACCGGCGCATCTACGTGAGTGGGCATTACGATACCGTCGCTCGTCGGGAATCCGGCGACCCGGCTTCGGGCGGCGGAGGTGGTGGTTTCGACTGGACTCGGTTCGACAACCCGGCACCTGGAGCGAATGACGACGGGAGTGGCACCGTCCTGACGATGGAAGTAGCCCGTGCTCTCGCACAAAGCGGCCTCGACTTCGACGCGACGCTCGTCTTCGTAGCCTTCGTCGCGGAGGAAGAGGGCCTGGTGGGCGCATCGCTTCACGCGAGCAAAGCCGAACGAGAAGGTTGGCGAATCGACGCCGTCTTCAACAACGACATCATCGGGAACTCCCTCGGTGGGAACGGGATCCTCGACAGTCGGACTCTGCGTGTCTTCTCCGAGGACCCGATGGACTCCCCCTCCCGCCAGCTCGCCCGCTTCATCCGCCGGCAAGGGGCGGCGTACATGCCCGGTCACGAGGTGCGACTGATCGCCCGCGAAGACCGCTTCGGCCGGGGGGGCGACCACACCGCATTCAACCGAAGGGGCTTCCCCGGAGTACGCTTCAGCGAATCTCGCGAGAACTACTCTCGCCAGCACATGGCCGCAGACACCCTGGGAGGCGTGGACTTCGAATACCTTGCCAAGAACGCACGAGTGAACGCCGCCGCCGTCGCCACTCTAGCGCTTGCACCACCGGCGCCGCGGGTCGATCTCGGCAGAGGGCCCATGCTCGGGAGGGGTGAGAGTGGCTACCACGCAGACATGCGTTGGGAGAAGGCGCCGGGTGCAATCGGGTACAGGATCGTGTGGAGGGAGGCGTGGACACCCGATTGGCAGCACGAGGTGCGCGTGGGCGATGTGGCCCAACACGTCCTGGAAGACATCTCCATCGACGACTACGTCTTCGGCGTGGCCTCGATCGGCCCGGAAGGACACGAAAGTCTCGTGACTCCGTACGTGCGGGCGCCACGCGCCCGCACCGATATCAAGGAGGTGGGCCGGGCGCCCTAAGCGGTGCCTAGCCGCCGAGTGAGGCTAGCCTTCGTCGGAGACGCTGCTCGACCTCGGTGTCGCCCGACGCCTCAGCCAGCCTAAGTCCTTGTGCCGCCGCAGCTCGAGCGCCACCGCGATCGCCCTGGAGAGCCAGAGCGGCGGCCAGCGCGTCGAAGGCCCCAGGATCCGCCTCTCCGGAGACCGCGATCGCTTGGCGAGCGATGAGCAAGGCCGACGCGCCGTCTGCGCGCGCGACGAAGGCCATAGAAAGGCCGGTGAGCGCACCGAGGTGATCGGAACGATACGAGAGAGCAGATTGAAAGTGGCGGACGGCTTCGTCTAACTCCCCCCGCTCCGCCGCCGTACGACCCGCAACGAACGCCGCGTGCGCGAGGTACGCCATGTCCTCGCTCGCGTGCTGCCACGCCTGGGCTTCGAGTAGCGCAGCCCGATCCGCCAGGGACTCAGGAAGCACCTGAAGAATGAGGTCCGCCATCTCGTCATCCGAGTTGGACCCGTACACAACGCGTCGAGGCGGATTGGCGGGGTTATGCTCGTTGTTCGCCGAGTTGTCGAAGGTGTACTCCTTGAGGATGGTCGTGCCGGCCGGCAGCGAGACGGGTTCGGCGAACCGATAGTCGTCTTGCCAGTCGAAATCCCATTCCGGGATATCGATGAGCTCGACCTCTTCCCCTCCCGGAAGAAGTGCGGTCGCCCGCAGTCGCTTCCCGAGGTAGTGCGCGTGCGGGTAGACGCTCAAAACCTCGACATCTACAGGCAGAGTGAAGCTGTTCGTCGTTCGATACTCCGACTCGCCGGCCGGAATGTCGATCATCAGCGACGAGATCACGAGAATCGCTGGCGCTCGGGTCGGTGGCGACTCCGCGAAGCGAAACTCGACACGCGCGTCTACCTCCTCGACCTCACCGGTCGTACGCATGTGGAGCTGCGCGACCAGGTCGGTGCCCGGGGTCACTCGCCACGCCATCCCCTCGAGGGGAGGCAACCTACTCTTTCCGGGCGTCCACCCGACAAAGTGTCCGTCTGGGTCGCCCGCGTTGCTCCTCAGCTCCATACCGTCGAATCCCGGCGCAGGATCTTCCGAGTCCAAGAGTCGCGACGACGACGTCGTGTCGACCATGAGTCGAGCGTGGTGGACCACACCCCCACGCCCCGGAACCAATTCGATCGACTCCACCCATCGGTCCTCTTCAACCGGAATCGGGACGACCAGATTCCGGTACACGTCACGTCCTTCCGCCGGCATGGTATAGGTCGGGAGTGCGACCACGAGGTCGGCTGGACCGAGGTCGACGCTCACCTGCCCCCGCGGCTCCGCCCGCACACCGGCATCACCCTCGGGTAGCCCTAGATCGACCCACCGACGCAGGAGCTCCACGGATCGGGCCGCCAGCCGCCGATCCCCCTCGAACCGTCCGTGTTCTCCGCCTGGCAGCCACGGAGGCATTACACCGGCTTCCGTCGCTTCGAGGATCCGGTCCGCGCGGCGGCGAACGTCGTCGTACGTCTCGAGTACGAATGGGGCGGAACCACCCTCTGAATGGCACACGACACACGCTTCGCCCAGCAAGGGTGCGACGTCGCGTGACCACGTCACGGTGTCCGGGAGAGGCGCCGTCGTCGGGTCCGGCGGCCCCGAACCCTGAACGATGACCCAGCCACCCGCGGCGGCTGTCGCAACCGCAGCCAAGGTGATCGCAAGGGGTGGAAGTCGCCCGGTCATGTACCGCCCTCACCTCCCAAAGTGGAGTGCCGCCTCGATGGCTCCCGCAAGGTGACACAATCCCGTAGCTTCCGGCGTTATACAAGTCAAAGCCGAAAACTCGTGGGGGAGGGCTGCACTCTGAACGCGAAGCTTGCGTGGATCATCATCGCCGTCGTCGCGACCGCGGGGTGCCACACCTTCACCCCAACCCGCCTTTCGGACGTGACGCCGGGGCAAGAGGTCCGGGTGCGCGTCAGCGGGGCGTGGTCGGACACTCTGTCGGCCGTCTTGTTGACGGATGACGCGCGCGTCGTCGAGGGAGCGGTCATCGACGTTTCGTCCAACGCGGCGATGCTCGAAGTGCCCGTGAACACCGAATTGCGGGGAATGCGGATGGAGTCGGTCGCACAGCGAATCGAGGTCCCCGCCGGCGAAATCGTCGATGTAGAACTCAAAGAACTGTCGAAAGCACGTACCTTCGGCGCCCTCGGAGCGGTCGGCATCGTGCTCGGAACTCTCGTGGTGAGTCAGCTGAACCAGGACAGTGGTGGACAGAATCCGCCGGGCGGGGGTGGACCTGAGGACGCGATCGTCACTTTCCCGCTTCTCCGGGTCCCGATCGGACTCTTGGGCGGGCTCCTCGGCGGCGGGAGTTGACATAGCTGTGCCTTTCTGGCGTATGTACGTACGGTTTCTAGGGATAGGGACCCTGGCGCCCGGCACGCACGGGTGGGGATGGGAGAGGACGACGAGAGGCTCGTCGGTCCATGGGATGGTGGAATTCATGCATGGGATGAGGCGCTGATGCGCACCTTTTTGGCGCAGCCAAGTCGGCTATCACTTCGTACCCTCGCGTGCACGGCGTTCGCCATATTCGTGGCGGCCTGCTCGACGAGCGAGCTCACCTTCGGGGGTCCACTCGACCTCCAGATCTCGTCGAACTCTCCGGTCTCCGTGAGCGACTCGCTTCAGGTCGACTACGACATCGTGGGGCGGTCGCTACTGGGGATGGTCGTCGAGTGGGGGGATGCCGAGGTGGATTCGGTCGGCTTCGCGGGGGCCCAGACCGCGGGTGGCCGTCGCCGTCACCTCTACGCGACGGCGGGCAGTTATACGGTCACGGCCACGGTCGTGGACCAGCTGCAGGGCGAGCAGACCAAGGAGCTTACGGTCACGATCGATCCGTGACTTCGAACAGCACGAACAGATGATTCGACACACCCGGGCAGACGCGGATTGGAAGCGCGAGGAAAGCCTTACGGCGAGCGCAAATCAGGACGCTTGCAGACTCGGGAGTTTCGGTGAAGTTTGGGGCGGAGTATGAAGGTCATCCCGCCCCCCTTTGTCCGCCCGCGCCGCGTGTCTTGTGGCATGGATGGTCGGGTGGGCGTTTTTCGTAGCCCTCTGAATGAGGTAGTGGAATGAACAGGTTCGTTACAGCTACGGCCAAACTCGGTGGCGCGCTTGCGCTATCGTTGGCGCTCGTAACGCAGCCGGTCGCCGCACAGACGGGCACCGTAACGGGTGAGGTCACGGACGCGATGAGTAGCGCCGGGATCCAATCCGTTCAGGTGTATCTGGTGGATACCGGCCTCGGTACGCTCTCCAACTCGAGTGGCCGCTTCTTAATCCTGAATGTGCCCGCGGGCAGCTATACGCTCCGCGCCGAAAGGCTTGGGTACGGTACTCAGGACTTCCAGGTCAACGTCACCTCCGGTGGTACGGTGACGCAGAACTTCTCGCTCACGAGTGAGGCACTCGGACTCGACGAGATCGTGGTCACCGGGACCGCTGGCGCCGCACGGCGTCGCGAGATCGGAAACACGATCGCCCAGCTCGAGGTCGCCGACGTGCTCGAGCCTCCGCAGTCCGTCGATGCGCTCCTCCAGGGACGCGTTGCTGGAATGACGGTGTTGAACGCGAGCGGAAACGCCGGTTCCGGTGCCCGGATCCGGCTCCGTGGAAACGTCTCGATCGCGCAGAGCAACCAGCCGATCATCTACGTCGACGGGGTCCGGCTTCGCTCGGACGCGTTCGATAAGAACGTGCCGCCCACGGGGTATCCCGGGCGGAGCGGAAACGACGTGGCCAGCCCGCTGAACAACATCAACCCGGCGGACATCGAGCGGATCGAGATCATCAAAGGTGCCGCGGCTACCACCCTGTACGGGACGGAAGCAGCGGCCGGCGTGATCCAGATCTTCACGAAGCGCGGCCACCAGGGTGCGCCTCAGTGGACGGCTTCGGTCGAGCAGGGGCTCGCGAACCTCCGACCCTTCGGGATCGAGGCAGAGCGTCGCCCATCGTTCGAGTCGGCCACCAGTGCCGCTGGTGGTACGTCGGACTACATGTTCATCGACCCGTGGCTGCGCACCGCGTGGCAACAGCGGTACACGCTCTCCGTCGGTGGCGGTGGTGAAGACCTCCAGTACTTCGTCTCGGGTTCCGTAGACGATGATGAAGGGGTCCTGCCGAATGACCACGAGCAGAAGTCGACCATCCGCGGAAACTTCACGTTTACGCCGGCCGACAATCCGCAGCTCCAGTGGAACACGTCGTTCACGAACATGGAGTTCAGCAACACGGCCGCTGGAAACAACGCGCACGGTCTGACGCTCAACGTCTTCCGTCGTGAGGCCAACTACTTCGGGAACGAAGAGAAGGAGAACCTCGACTTGCTGCTCGGTCAGAACATCGAGACGCAGATCGACCACCTGATCACGGGTGGTACGGCGACGTACACGCCGTTCTCCAACTTCACGAACCGCCTGAGCGTCGGGTACGACCTCGCGCAGCAGAACAACCGCAACCTGCGGCCGTTCGGCTTCGTGCGGGCACCGGACGGCATCCTTTCCGATGGCCGCTCCGAGTTCGAGACGTTGACGTTCGACTACGTCGGTACCCTGACAGCTTCGGCCTCGGCGAGAGCATCAACTCCTCGCTCTCCTTCGGTGGACAGAGCATCACGGAGGAGATCCAGCGCACGACGGCGTACGGTGCAGGACTTCCCCGGCCCTGGTGACCCGACGGTCACTACCGCGTGGAACGAGCGCCTCGGGTTCGAGCACCCGTGCAGCGCACGGTTCAACGCCGGATTCTTCGTCCAGGACGTTCTGGACTTCAACAACAAGTACTTCATCACCGCTCGGCTGCGCGCGTCGATGGTAACTCCGCGTTCGGTGAGGACTTCGGTCTGCAGTTCTACCCGAAGGTCTCCGGCCTCGTGGGTCGTGTCCGACGAGGCCTTCTGGGGTGAATCGTGGTCAGCTGAAGCTGCGTGCGGCGTGGGGTGAGTCCGGTCGCGCACCGGGCGCCTTCGACGCCGTCCAGTACGTACGACGGTGTGGGCTGGGGCCCCAACCCCGGCCTTCTTCCCGGGCGTGTCTGGGTAACCCAGAGCTCGGTCCGGAGAGGACGTCGGAGTTCGAGTTTGGCTTCGACGGAAGCTTCTTCGCCGATCGACGTCGCAGATGGACTTCACCTACTACAACCAGAACGACTGTCGGATGCGCTCTTCAGCGTTCGTCAGACGCCCTCGAGCCGGCATCACCGAACGTCAATGGCTGGCAACTTCCCAGCTCGAGAACGTGGGTGAGATCAAGAACAAGTGGTATCGAGCTCACGGTGAACGGCGTCGTCTTCGAGAGTGACGTCTGGGCGTGGGACCTCGGTGCCTCGTACTCGACGAACAACTCCGAGTGAGGTCGGCCTGCCTGGCAGAGGTTCCGGAGTTCTCCGACGGGTGGCAACGGCTGGATCATCGATGGTCGAGCCGGCTCCGGTCATGCGCGGTGAGTGCGTGACGAACGCCGACCGAGCCTTCGCCGAGCCAGTGACATCGATCGATGACTGCATCTATCGGGCCCAACGCAGCCCACGGACATCATCGGTCTCAACCACCACCGTCACCCTCCCGGGCGGGCCTGCGCTTCAGCGCCCGCGGTGAGTATCAGGGCGGTCACTTCGTCACCGGCGGGCGTCGCGCAGAACAGCGCCGTGCGCCGTTCGGTCGTGTGGGCCGGCTGCAACGATGCGTTTACAACGATCGCCGGTGAGGCGCCGCTTCAGTGCGACAGTCTCCGGGTCGCGACAACCTGACCGCGCTCCAGCGCGCGAAGGTGCGACCCCGGTCTGTCCGACACCGATTTCTGGACCGAGAAGCGCGGACTTCTTCAAGATCCGCGAGGTCTCCCTGCAGGCTCCGCTTCCGGACGATCCTGGGTCCCGGGCGCTTCGGGTGCCACGCTCACGGTCGCCGGCCGGAACATCTTCCGCTGGACGAACGACGAGTGGACGCACTTCGACCCGGAGATGGGTGGTAACAACGACAACAACCCGATCAGCCGCGACGGCGCCCAGCTCAGGAAGCCTTCCTGGTCACGTCGATCAGCGAGCACATCCCGGCGCCTGCGATCGTGGACCGTCGCGCTTCGCGTCGTCTTCTAGGAGCTGACAACCAATGACTGGAATCAGACACAAAGGGTGTGAAGAAGCATCTCACCGCGATTCATGTCGCTGGGGCTCCTGGTGGCGGCCTTAGCGTCGTGTGACACGGAAGTCATCAACCCCGGCCCGATCGGACTCGCGTCTGATCAATCGACGCACCGGAGTCTCGACGGAGGCGCTGGTACGAACGGCGCCGGCCGCGCGCTCTCCGATGCGCTTGAACTGGATCGCGTACACGAGCGCTGCCATCTCGCACGTGAGGTTCACCCCTCCGGGTCGACCGGCAGCTTCGGTATCACGCCGGAGCAGCAGCGCGGTGAGCTGAACTGTGGGATCGAGGTCGGAACGGACAGTGGGGGAGGGCGCACCAGTGCCCGCTTCCTCGCCGATGAGGCGAATCTCACGCATCATGGACTCTCGATCGCGGCTGACCTCAGGACGCCGATGTCTTGGCGACGGCCTTACCTGTACGCGGGATACACCAGCCGTCTGCTCGGTGAGCAGATGTGCCAGGCCGTGTACCCGATGGTCAGCCCGCCGGAAGCGAACGCGGACAGTCACCTCGACGAACGCGATCTGACGTACTTCGACCAGGCCGCCGCGATGGGGTCTGGGTGACATCGTCACGGCGGCTGTCGCGGGTCGGCTCAGCGGCTTCACGTGATGTTCGCCCAGGGTAACCTTGCGGCGTGCTGCGGCGATTGCCGACGCGGGGACCATCCCCGCCGGCTTCAGCTACTCGATGCACAGTACTTCGAGCATCGGTGACGACAATCAGGCGAACCGGATCTACGTCGCGGGTAAGGCCGAGCCGTACAAGGCCCACTCGCAGCTCTTCACCTGGATCGAGCAGTACAACCCGGAGACGGGTGGTGTTGCGGACACCGATCCTCGCGTCTCGTGGCGCGTGTCAGCGGTGAGAACGGCGACGCTGCGTCCGTCGTGCTGCGGCGTGATCGCTTGGAACCCGCAGACGAAGTACGAGAACGACGATGCGGACAACATCGAGCTGGTCCTCCTATGAGGAGATGCAGCTGATCATCGCCGAGAACGAGATCATGAACAACGGCGCGGCTGGCATCACGGCGGGAATGGACATCATCAATGACTTGCGTGCGGCAGCCGGTGTCACCGGCGAGACAGCCACGACGCAGGCCGAAGCGATGACCTTCCTGAAGCGGGAACACGCCATCGAGATGTGGCTCGAGGGTCGGCGCTTGCCGGCGCTCCGTAGGTGGTTCCTTGCCGGAACACCTGGCGACCTGCAGCCACTCGAGCAGGTCAGTGGCGACGCGGCGGTCGGTTCTCACCTGACGACCCGCCACTACTGCTTCCCGATCTCGGAAGCAGAGCAGGACACGAACCCGAACATCACCG
>CBDCVV010000001.1:0-85489 GCA_965223235.1 Longimicrobiales bacterium | reverse complement strand
AGCTCGGAAGCGTCGTGGGAGCGGATTGCCGTGCGGTTTGGAGTACATCGCAGAACCCTCGAGCGACTCTCCGTCCGGTTGTTGTCCATGCCGCTGGGTGTCGTATGTCGGGACCTCACCGTTCCCGTCAAGGGCGTGAGGGCGTGGCTGATTGATTGTGAGAACAACCGCAGTCAGTCAGTGTGAAATCGCACGCCGGATGGGGACGGATGCAAATTCAGTTATAGCCCGCTTAGCCCTGCTCAGCTCCTGTAAGAGAGGCTCTCGAAGCGGGCTCACCCTTGGAGATGTCTCTTACCCGCTGCGAAAGACTAAAGTTGCTCCGGATTTGTCGGAGGGATTTCCGGGAATGCCGTTGAGGACTTCATCTGTCGAACGCATTGTGGGAGTCAGCAGTCTCACATCATCGCTAGGGAGCCAATCTCATGAATCTACGGAACTTGCTTCGAGTCAGCGTAGTTTGCGCCTTGGTCGCGCTGAACTTCGCTGTGTGGAACCCGCTCGGCCTGGTAGCGGACGAGACCTCGACATGGGGTGCTTGCTACGACTGCAGTCCGACCCTCTGCGTTCCATCCAGCATCGGTGGCTGCAACAACCACCTCGATTGCTACTACTTCTAGCGATTGGGAGGTCCACTAGATGAAGAGAGTGGGATGGGGGGACGCCTTGATAGTCCTACTGGCAATGTCAGCACTGGTGAGCTTCGCCAGGGACCGAGCCATTGATTCTCAGGCGCTCCCTCCTCTTGCTCTGGGACAGAGAATCGAAGTGAACGTGACGGGTCCTGGTCTTGTCGGGCCGACGCCTATCAGTGATGTGGCATCAGGGGTTTGCCGGTACGTCATCGTCGCCAACCGTACTTGTCCTAATTGCAGTGCTCTCGCGCGTGCATGGACGACTACCGCGCTCAACTCCGCGTCCGGGGCTTCAGTTCCCCCAAATTGGGTCACATTCTGGATTGTTGTCGACGACGGGGAGGTAGACGGGGCGCTCGCGGACCCCGCCTTTCCGGTCGACCAATTCTGGGCCAATGGATCAGCGCACTCTGAGCTTCTTAAGGCTGGGGTGATCGCGGTGCCGTTCCATGTCGTTCTCAACGAAGACGGCCTTATCCTTCACGGCGAAGTGGGTGGCGAGTTGGCGCCGTATGCGAGTTTTGAGGAAGGCTGCTACATCGATGAAGACGATATCAACGATGCCGGTGTTACGGTCATCGCCGGGTCATGATCCAGGGTTTGCGGACGGTCGCCGTCGGGGTCCTGAGTGGTATGCTCATATCGTGCGGGGCTACTGGCGAGAGAACGATGGAGCCCCCTGATCTCGGTTCCGACCGGCTCTCGGTCGAATCCATCGAGAGAATGCGGCCAATTCATGAGTTTGCCACGCCCGAAGGATGGTCCTTCCGGATGCAGGAAACGGTCGATCTCGCTGCGGTTGGACCTGACCGATGCCGTATCGTTGTGGCCGACGCCGGCGATCGTGCGATTCATTGGTTCGGAGGTGCCCCTCCTACCCATTCCCACAGTCTGTATTTGGGTGGCAGAGACTCGAGTATTGTCGGACGCCTGAGTACCCTGGCCGCCTCATCCAAGGGGTCTCTTGCAGTAGTGGACCAACGGCGAAACACCGTCGTCCGAGTCTCTAAGGATGGCGTGGTAGTTGGGCAGAACCGGTTTCCGGAGGAGGCTCTTCGCGAGTCGAAGCGCGCGGGCGGTGACATCGCGCTGGACGCTGAAGGAAATCTCTACGAAACGTTTGAGGCGAGGTCGCGCCTAGAAGTGTCGGGCTCGCTAAACCTGCCTGGCCCGCCGATACGTGTCTGGGGGCCCGGCGGGAACCTCGTCAATCGATACGGGGTGGTCCTCGCCGAGAGCGACCCTCTGTTCGCCGGGAAACTAAGCTGGGGCCGACTTGCCCTTCACGCCGATACTCTTTGGTTCGCGAGGGCGTCCGACGGACGGCTTCTCGCGTTTCCCAAGGGTGGCTCTGAAACACCAGTTCGCACGATCGGACTCCCCATACTTCACTCGACGCCGGAGCCGACGGCCTCCATTCTTCCCGATCCTCTCTACCCCGATTCCGCTCCGATGGTACGCGTGGCGATGATGCCTCACAGCGGCCATCTGGCGATCAGTCCGAGTGGTGATTTCTTCGTAGAGCAGCTCCGGGGGGACCTAACCTCAGTCTTGACTGCGGTTCGGGCGGATGGATCAAGAGTGAGGATCTTCGACTTAGGTGCGGAGAGGATACACGCCCTGGCCGCGACGGATCACGTCGTCTATGTGGCGATCAGCCCGTTGGATGACCCGCGGAGAACCCAGGTTATTGGCTACAGGAATCCGTTCGCCGGCCCATCGGTTAACGAAGTGACTAACTGTAACGCTACGGAGCTCGATGAAGACAACCCGCTCTAAGCCGCCGGTGATGGCTTTGCAATGGCTCGTGATCCCCGCTGTTGGTCTTTGCTTCTTCGGAATGCCTGGATCCGCTCAAGATGTCTGGAGACTCGAGGATCGCCCGACGGTATCGATCGGTGACCCGATCGGTTCCTTTCCCGGTGACCTCTATCGGGTGACAGCGACGGGTATGCTGTCTGATGGACGGATCATCGTCGCCGATGGAGCCCAGCGCATACTCGTGTTCGACGACGGCGGATCCCACGTGGCGACTATCGGGAACGAGGGGCAAGGCCCTGGCGAATTCCAGATGCTTTCGCGGCTGCAGGTGTTGCCTGGGGATTCAATCCTTTCATGGGACTGGAATCAGTTTCGAGTAACGGTATTCGACGCCGCCGGGGAGGTTGCTGTCACGGCGAACATGCTCGGTGCGCCGCCTCCCGAAGTCATCGGAAGGTTTGGAGATGGGAGCCTCTTGGCTTTGATTCGGAACGTCCCGTTGAGTCCGTCGGGCTACTTCGAATACTCGTCGACGCTCCTGCGCTTGGATCAGCGCGGCCAGCTTCTCAACACAGTCGCGACTGTCCCGGGAGGCGAAGGGCTCGACGGAGGACGAAGAGGACTGCGAATCCTCGGGAATGGAACGTTCTTCCGCGAAACCAAGATCGCGATTGGAGCAAGCGAGGTCTTTGTGGCGACTGGGAGCGCCTTTGAGGTGACCGCCTTTTCGAGTGACGGGGTAAGTTCACGGACCTTCTCGGGACCAGATAGATCGTCTTCGGCTTCGGATGACGTGCTCCGAGAGATCTTCCCAGAGCGAGCGACTCTACTTGAAGAGATGATTCCTTCAGGGAGAGATCTACCAGAGGTGTCTCGGTTGCTGGTCGATGATGTGGGGAACGTGTGGGTGCAGCGCTGGCGCCACCTTCGTGAGGGGCCAGATCAAGGTGGGGAATGGTCTGTCTTCAATCCGGCAGGTGTCCTGATCGCCGCCGTCGGGACTCCAGACCGGTTTCGGGTTGACCAGGTATGGGAAGGCCGTGTTGTGGGTGTCTGGCGGGATGAGCTGGATCGCGAGTTCGTACGAGTCTACCGACTTGACTGGGACTAGGAGTCTCGGGGTGCGCTGGAGAGTGGCTGCGATGGCCGCCGCCTCAATCTCACTTGCAGGCTGCAGTTACGGTCACATGAATGGTGGAAACGGGCGAATCGAAGTGGGGTCGGGTGTCGATTGGCTACACCATGGCGGAGACCCCACCGGAAGTCGTTACAGTAGCTTGCGACAGATCACTGCGGATAACGTGCATTTGCTTGAGGTCGCTTGGTCCGCTGGAATCGACGCCGCTGGCGCACGTCTCGAAGCCACTCCTATCGTTGTGAATGGAACCATCTATGTCACGGCGCCGTGGTCCGTCGTCACCGCGCTCGATGCTCGGACGGGAGCTACGCGATGGACCTGGGATCCGGGGGTTGGCCGACTGGGGGCCATTGGTGGTGACCCCGTCTTCTGTTGCGGTCCGGTTAATCGCGGGGTCGCCGTAGCCGACGGCAGAGTCTTCGTCGGCCTCCTCGACGGTCGTTTGGCTGCCCTAGATGCCGCGACCGGCCGACCGATCTGGGTCAGACAAACCGTTCCCGAAGGCTCCTCATATACGATCACGGGCGCCCCGATAGTGATCTCTTCTCTGGTGGTGATCGGGAACGGCGGCGCGGATCTCGGCGTGAGGGGCTTCGTCGCAGCGTATGCGGTGGACACCGGCGAAGAAGTGTGGCGGTTCTACACCGTTCCTGGGAATCCGAGCGATGGTTTCGAGAACGCGGCGATGGAATCAGCCGCAGGAACCTGGAGCGGCGAGTGGTGGCGGCTCGGGGGCGGAGGCACGGTCTGGGACGCGCTGACGCACGATGCGGAGACTAACACGCTGTTCGTGGGCACTGGGAACGGCTCCCCTTGGAGCCGTGACCACCGGAGTGGCGGTCAGGGGGACAACCTCTATCTCGCTTCGATCCTCGCGCTCGACGCCGATTCTGGGGGGTTGCGTTGGTACTATCAGACCACGCCTGGGGAGGAATGGGACTACACCGCAACGCAGAACCTTGTTTTGGCCGAGTTGGTGATCGAGGGTCGGACACGACCGGTGGTGATGCAGGCTTCAAAGAACGGTTTTTTCTACGTTCTTGATCGGATGACCGGTGACGTCCTCGCAGGCGACGCCTATGCTCGTGTCACCTGGGCGAGCGGCGTGGATCTTCTGACCGGTCGTCCGATCGAGACAGACGCTGCTCGCTATGGAAAGCGTGGCGCCTGGGTGTCGCCCGGCCCACAGGGGGCCCGCACGTGGGCTCCCATGGCGTGGAGCCCGATGACCGAGCTGATGTACATACCTGGACAGAATACCGTGGGGTACTTTCGGGTGGCCGAAACGTTCGATCCGATCCCCGGCCGGCACAATTCGGGGCTCGCCGGTGGGCGACGGCCCTCTCCGCCGCCGCAGGTCGATCCTCCCGGCTTCCTGAGTGCCTGGGATCCTGTCATGCGAATGGAGCGATGGCGGGTTAGCCTCGAGACTCAAAGAAACGGTGGAGTCCTAGCAACGGCTGGGAACCTCGTATTCGCAGCATCGTCCGATGGAGTCTTCAAAGCCTACAACTCGTTGAATGGTAGCGAGTTGTGGGTAGCGGAGTTGGGGGGAGGCCCGGGCTCACCGGTAACGTTCATGGTTGGCGACGCGCAGCATCTTGCCGTGCTGTCAGGCGACCGGCTTTGGGTTTTTCGCCTCCCCGCCCGAGTCGCTGAGGTCGGATGGTAGCCCTCGATTGGCTGGCGGTACTGTCGCTGTGAAGCCCTGTCGCAGAAGAACCGTGACTACACTATGGGATCCGGCCGCGAACCCCCTGGGAGTCGGCTAGTGTCCGCCGAATCGCGTGGGGGCATCGCACGAGTGGGACTTGCTCGCTTGCCTGCTTACGCCCTCATCGTGGTCGCACTCGTCCAAATGTCCCATGCGGCCTTCGGGAACCTATCACCGTGGGTCGGCGGTGGTTTCGGAATGTTCTCGACGATGAACTCTGGCCTTCGCGTCATCACAGCGCGCGGTGTGACTAGTGGGGGCGATACGGTTACCCTGAGGCTTCCCACGTCTACGGAGAGCCTTCGCCTCGGGTGGAGTCAGAGATCGTGGCTCCATCTCATGGCAGCGCCTACCGAGAGTGAATTGGATCGTCTCGCGGAGTCGATTCTTGCTTCTTCATGGGTGGACGAGTCCCTAGGAGGGCTGACTCCGATTGCCTCGGTTGCCGAGAGCGGGCTGAACGCCTCGGAGGTCGTCATTTCTGAAGTGTGTGTGGAGGTCTTCGGACTGGTCTTCTCCGCGACGGAAGACCTATTGCTGCGCGCACCCCTGCTATCCGTGGTGGGATCGAGGTGATTGCCCACGAGCCGGCCGTGGATCCAGCCGCGCTCCGGCTGACTCTCCTGTTTCTGATCGTGCTGGGGCCCACCCCGATCTATGCGGCGGTCCCGATCACGTGCGTCAGCGTCCCAATGCTCGTCAATCGCAAGTGGTGCGAGTCACGACTGGGATGGGCACTCATCTTAGCTCTCTTGGTGCAGCACTTGGTGCTGGATCACTTGGCGACCGATAACCACAAGTACTTGGTCACCTACTGGGTCCTCACCGTCAACCTTTCGCTATACTGGCCGGAGGTCAGGCCGCGTGTGCCCCAGCTCGCTCAGGCGCTGATAGGGTTGGCATTCCTCTTCGCGGTGGCCTGGAAGCTGATCGCGGGAGAGTCGGTCGACGCGTCACTATGGGAGGGATTGTTACTCACGGATGCTCGCCTTACCGTGATCGCCAGGGCGGTTGGAGGGATTTCTCAACAGCAGCAAGTCGTGAACGACTCGGCTTATGCAGCACTTCTGAGTTCGACACCGGCCGGAGCTCACACGGTGAGAATGGGGAGCACCCAAGCCCTCGAAGCGGCCGCCCGGTTCATTGGAATCGTTGGGGTTGGGTTAGAGGCCGTTGTGGCGATCGTGTTCTTGATGCCGAGGCGGTTGGTACCACAGTGGGCGCGCCTTGCATGCCTCCTCGTTTTCTTTGGGGTCTACACGGTTCTGCCGATAGTTGGATTCGCTTGGGTTCTGATCATCCTTGCGATAGCACATCTCGAGCCGGATTCCGAGCGAGAGATTGCAATATTGGCTCTTGCGGCGGGCCT
The DNA here is from genome assembly GCA_965223235.1 of Longimicrobiales bacterium. GTDB lineage: Bacteria > Gemmatimonadota > Gemmatimonadetes > Longimicrobiales > Gaopeijiaceae > UBA2589. Next base: position 78,872 of record CBDCVV010000001.1, on the reverse strand, counting down.
TCTGTTTGGACTCCATTCAGTCTTGGAGACGATCTTAAGAGGTGTGGCTTAGGCGGGATCATGTCATGCCCCTTTCGCTGAGCCTCACGATGCCCACATCGGCCAGTCCGCGACTGGCTGCCGCAGTCGCCTCCAGTCATTCCCCTGGAGTTGACCCCGTCCGGTGGACGGGTGAGCGCTTGGGATTCAAGCGGTATGGCGGTGAAGGTTCTCGAACTTGATGGGGGACTTCTGACCGAGCGCTGAGTGGAGTCGGTGTACCAGACCTCGATGAAGTCGAAGACGGCCATGCGCGCGTCGGCCTGGTTCCGGACGCGTTCGCGCTCGATGAGCACATTCGAGCGTGGCAAGGAAGCTCTCGCACAGGGCGTTGTCGTAGGCATCGCCGCCGGAGCCCATGGAGGGGCGTACGTTCGTGTGTTTACAGCGTAGCCCGAACGCTATGGATGTATACTGGGTGGATTCGAGCGGTCGTTGCAACACCTCGATATCAAGGAGGGGTTGCGATGGCTCACACGAAGCGGAGGCGCTCGGATCGAGCACTCCGACCGAAGATGCGGTCGCCCGGTCGACCGACGGCACGGCGAGAGCAGAGGCAGGAGTTTTGGAGAGAGATCGCTCGAGGCACGCCGACGGAGGAGGCGGCTCGGAGCGTGGGTATGGCTCCCGCTGTGGGGACGAGGTGGTTCCGCGAGTGTGGTGGCATGGCACCGTTCAAGCTCCACCCCCTGTCGGGTCGTTATCTGTCCTTCGTCGGGCCAAGGAGATCGCAGTCCTGTTCGCCAGCGGTCATGGCGTTCGTGAGATCGCGCGCCAGCTCAAGCGAGCGCCGTCCACGATATCCCGGGAGATCCGCCGCAACGCGGCAACCCGCAGCGGTGACTTCGAGTATCGCGCTACGACGGCCCAGTGGCACGCGGACCGAAGAGCGAAGCGACCGAGGGTCGCCAAGCTCGCGGCGAACGATCGCCTGAGGCAGTATGTGCAGGAGCGTCTCGGAGGCATGATTGCCGCGTCGGACGGAACCTCCGTTCCGGGCCCGAAGGTGCAGTGGACCGGTCGGCGGCGGGTTCATCGTCAACCGCGTCGATGGGCGAACTCGTGGAGTCCAGAGCAGATCGCGAACAGACTACCCGTGGACTTCCCGGACGACGACTCGATGCGGATATCGCACGAAGCGATTTACCAGGCCTTGTATGTACAGGGCCGCGGTGCGCTGAAGCGCGAACTGACCGCCTGTCTTCGCACTGGACAAGCTCTGCGAAAGCCCCGGGCTCGCTCGGGTCGGAGTAGCAGCTCGTTCGTGCACCCCGAGATCATGATCAGTGAACGCCCGGCTGAGGCGGATGATCGCGCGGTTCCGGGCCACTGGGAGGGCGACCTCATCTTAGGGCTTCGCAGCTCGGCGATCGGCACCTTGGTCGAGCGTTCTACTCGCTTCACGATGTTGCTGCACCTACCTCGCCTTGAGGGGTTCGGGACACCTCGGACCAAGAACGGGCCTGCTCTCGCGGGCCATGGTGCGGAGGCCGTGCGGGATGCGATCGCGACGTCCATGGGCACACTCCCCGATCAGCTCCGCAGGTCGCTCATCTGGGACCAGGGGAGTGGAACTCGCTCAACACGCGCAACTCCGCATCGACACGGGCCTGGCGATCTACTTCTGCGACCCACAGAGCCCCTGGCAGCGCGGCAGCAACGAGAACACGAACGGCCTGTTGAGGCAGTACTTCCCCAGGGGTACCGATCTCAGCAAGCACTCAGCCGTTGCTCTCGAGGCGGTCGCCGCGGCACTCAACGGTCGGCCGCGCAAAACCCTCGGCTGGAGGACGCCGGCCGAAGCCCTCAGCGACTTGCTCGGCACCACCCGCTAAGCTGCTGGCACGACAAGCATATTATCAGCAACGGCCCAGGCCTCACGACCTGCGGTCGCTTCGCGCTCCCGAGCACAGTGAGGCTGTTGCCCGTTCTTCAAGGACGGGAGTACCTACAGACTGACCAGAGTGTTGCGACGACCCCTTGAACCTAGGCTGCGACCCCTGGTGGGAGTGATGGATGACTTACTCTCGACTCAGCGCGTCAGGCGTTCGACCTGCTCGGACTGACTCCCCCACCCGCTACCGGAGCCCCGGGGCTTAGGGCGGTCTGTTTCTCGGCATCGTGGACTCCTTTCTCCAAAGAGATCGGGTCCACCGATCAGGGTCAATCAGCTGTGATGTGAGGCGCCGCCGGAGAGCATGGGCCGTCCTAGGCTCGGCTGGGTTGCGCGCTTCACGACGCACGCAAGCCAGTTGCGGCCTCGGGCCGCGACCGACGTCTGGTCCGGGCCGCGCCCACAGTGGGACCCTTGCTCCAGGAGAGGTCAATGCTAAAAGGGCGCAGGTGAGAAGTCTCGACGAATTTATGTTCCCCGACTTGCGCGGATCGCGCCAATGACGTGCCCGGGCTGACAAACCCTGTCCGCAACCTCGAGCGCGCCGGCGTCCCACTTTCAGTGGCAACGAAGCTTACCGGCCACAAGCCGGAAGCGGTCTACCGTCGGTACGCGATCGTGGCCAAGTCCGACCTTGAAGAGGGTGTCGCGAAGCTAGCTAAGCTTCACGGAGAGAGGGCGATAGGGTGCCCTCAGGTACCATCTGCAAGGGCAAGGGCCAAACTTGGGCCAAGCTAACCGCTTATGGCGACGCGGCCGCGATTGTCCCCGAGCCCGTAGATCCGACCCCCGCACCGAGTTAGAATCCTCACGACCCGGTAGCTCAGCTGGCAGAGCAACTGACTTTTAATCAGTAGGTCGTGGGTTCGAGCCCCACCCGGGTCATTGGGCCTAAGGTGCTGCTGTCTAAGACTTGGTGGGCCTGGGGATCCCGGTAAGCCTCTCAGGATATTCACCACTGTGTGCGAAGAGTGTGCCGGTCGATCGGATCGGCCTGCTCGCATTGAACTCGCTAGGCCGAACGGCCGGTCTTCGGTGACCGGCTGTGCGGAACTCTGTAGACCCGTTTCATCGACTGCTATGCCCTTCACTCCCATGTGCTTGGCCATCATCAGTGACCTGCACGTTGGCGGTGCTGCGACAGCGGCGGATTTGTGCCCCCTGGCGGATCGTGACGCGACCCGCCACGATCCGGACTTCCTCGATCGTTTCCTGAGCTTTGTTGAAGAGGAGGGCCTCCAGCCGGATTGGCTGGTTCTTCCTGGCGACGCGACGCACCGAGCCCAGCCGGATGAGGCTGCCGTCGCATCCAAGGCCATTTCGCGAATCGCCGAGACGATCCTGCCCGACTCAGAAAGCGCCGTCTTCGTCCCGGGCAATCACGATGTCGATTGGTCCGTGTTGGAAAACCTAGACGGGCATGGTGTTAGGTGGGGGCAGCGTTATGACACGCTAATGCACGCTGAGTTCGTCTTCCCCACTATCACGGGGCGCGCCGAAGGCGACCTGTTCGCCCCGCCCCACTTCGCGGTCTGGGATTCCCCCGAACTGCTCGTGGTCGGGTATAATTCGTCCCACCACGACGAACCGGCTGAGGAGATCCACCACGGGCGAGCTGAGCTCGACGACCTCGACGCGATCCGGGCGCATCTTCAAAACGTGGACCTCGCTGACGACCGTCTCAAGCTTCTTTTGATCCATCACCATCCGGTGCTCTACGATAGCCTGATTCCGGAACACGTTGACTTCAGTGCCCTACAGAACGCGAACGCTCTTCGGCATTTGGTTACGGATCTTGGGTTCGACGCGATCATCCACGGCCACATGCACGTGCCTTCGTTTCGAACGACATCGTGGGACGGGGGGCGTCCGGTAGCCATCGTTTGTGCCGGCAGTTTTTCGCTTCAGTTGCCGAGCCAGTGGACCGGGGCAGTAACCAACCAATTCCACGTCTTGGACATCCTCGATCGGGATCCGCAGACTGGCGTTGTGCGGGGTCAATTGAGGAGTTGGTCCTATAGTTTCGTTCACGGTTGGCGCCCCAGTCATCTGGAGCACAATGGGATCGCCCACTCGGAGCCGTTCGGGTCGTACCATGACCAAGAGGCGCTTCGAGCCGCTCTTCTCGCGGCACTGCAGCCGTTCACGGAAACAGACGTGCTCAAGTTCAGCGACATTGTCGAGAATGACCCTGCTCTCGCCTATGCGAGACCACCCCGGGTGATCGAGGTGGTCAATCAACTCGCGGAGGAGGGGCACTTGATTGTGCACCAAGGCCCCGAGCTCGATGGAATGCTGTTCCTACGCGGAGAGGAGGACCAGTGAAGGCGCGCATCTCACAGAGACCGAAGCACCGTCGGAACCTCTTCGAGCTCGACAACGCTCGAAACCTCTCGCGTGGGGAGCTGGTTCACACGTTCGTCCCGACCATCAGGTTCTGGAAGCTCCTTTCGGCCAAGCATCACGTGATCCTTGGGTCGCGTGGGTCGGGAAAGACCGCTATGGGGCGGATGCTCGCGCACGACCACCTGTCGGCCTGGAGAGGCGAGGAGCGCGTTTTGAAGATCATCCACGAGCGGTCGTTCGTGGGGATGTTCATGCCAACCGGGCTTGAGTGGGTTGGGGGACTTCGGAACAAGCCGTGGCAGAACGAGGATGAGCAGGAGCAGTTGTTCCAGTGGCGTTTCAATCTGAACTCCTGCGCCGCGATGGTGACTGCCCTGCAGAGTTGTATCGACACGTATAGTCGGACGCCGGCTGAGCGTGTACGGCTCGAACGAGCGTTGTCGAAGCGGCTGTCGACGGATTGGTTTGGCTCAGATGAGCCCCGAACTAGTCTCGGAGAGGTGGTGATGTTCCTCGAGGATCTGGACTACACGAAGCAGCAGCAGCTCGCGTGGCAGCGAGTGTCGGGCGAAGCCCACGCGACGCCTGTCATTGGTGGCCAATTCCACACAGATCTTCTCGTACCGCTCCGCCGCGGCATTGCACATGCTGAGCGACTTTCACTCGTCGACACGTCCACCACATGGCTCCTGTGCGTTGACGAAGCGGAGCTCCTTGATCCGATCCATCACCGCGTACTCAACACGGTGATGCGAGCAGACTCAGACGGGGTCTTCCTTAAGACAGCGACGATGCCGTTTGGGCACTACACGTTGGAGACCAATAGCGCAGTGCCGCTCAACGAGGGGCACGATTTCGAGTACGTCTATATCGATCAGGACGCGGGGAATCTGCCTCACCACGCTTCGAAGGAAATGTCCTTCGCGCGAGCGGTCTTCTCGGCTCGGTTCAGGGAGAGCCAGCTCGCCGAAAGCTCACCCCAATCCGGCTCGCTTTCGAAGCTGCTTGGCAGCTCCAGTCTCTTGGATCGCTACGAGACCGATTGGGATGCGGACAGCTCCCGCATGTGGAGGCTGCTCGAGAAGTACGGGGATCAGACGACGATCGAGCGGGCGCATCGACTGAAGGGCACTAAGCAATTCTCAGCGTCTGTCGCGCGGAAGATCCAACCAGCCTTGCTCCTGCGTGAAGAGCGGGATGTGGCGGTGGGGAACAAGAAGCCGGCGCTGTATTCTGGCGCGAGCCTGATCGTTCGGTGTGCGGACGGCAACCCCCGCCGGCTAGTGCGGATGATCAACGCGATTCTCACGGAGAATTGGCCGGACGCGAAGAAGGGCCGGATTCCGGAAGCGTCGCAAACCCAGTCGATGAAGCGGTTCTCCAAGGCCATGTTGAATAGACTGGAAAGCGAGCCGAATGTGGGTCCTCGGCTACACAAGCTCGTCCAATCGGTCGGGGTGTTTATGAGCGAGTACCTGTACGGGCAGGGAGTCTCAACCGACCAGCTGTCGAGTATCTCGGTCCCGAGCGATATGGACCTGGAGACGCGGGAGCTCATCCGAATTGCCGTAGGCATCGGCGTGCTGTTCCCGCACGCGCCACGTGGCGAAGCCGAGTTCATCCCCGCCGACACCGGTGACTTCCGCTTCGCGTACGGCCTGGCCCCTCATTTCGGACTGATCCCGCGACACGGAAAGAAGCGTTCCCTGCGATCGATTCTAGGATCAGATGCACGGCCGGCAGGGCAGCTGGGGCTCACGTTCGCTGAGGGCACCGATGAATAGTTTCGGGGTTGACGATATCCGCTACGAGGCCGTACTGACAGGTGAGCCGTACACCCTCGGCATTTTCGCCAGCGGATACGAGGCGCGGTGCTCGCACGTTGCTAGGCGGCTCCCTAGCGAGATGTTGGACGATGTCATCGTCCTTGGCTTCGCGAGGGAGTCGGACAACGCCACCCGCCTCGAGAATGACGCCTTCTTTGAGAGCCGGTGGGGCTCTGTTCGCCGAATGGGCAGTGGAGAAGACGGGCCTCTTCTCGAGATGCTACGCGAGCGCTTAGCGGTGAGTCCATCTCGTGTCAGAATCCTCGTGGACTACAGTTCGATGTCCCGGCTCTGGTACACGTCCATCCTGAACTGGGCGAGGCTCGCTGCACCGGCAGATGAGGTCGAAGTCGACTTCGTTTACTCAGCTGCGCGCTACGGCCCAGCCGTAGGCTCCGCTCTCCTGATCGATGAAATTTCTGCGCTCCCGGGTTGCGAGGGAATGGGGCTTCAACGCGGTGGCGGTGTGGCGGTCATGGGGCTCGGATTCCATGGGTACGCCACCGAGGTCGTACTCGAGCAGCTCGAGCCGGACGTTGTACACTACTTCCTAGCGGACCCAGGGGTCGATCCGGCCTACCTTGAGCGGGTCTTGTCTCGGAACCATGCGGTCATGTCGGATCCGAAGGCCGGGCAGGAGTTACGTCTTCCGGTTTCCAGTGTGGAGGTCGCCTACTCTCGTCTTGTCAGCCTGATCGAACCTCACCGGGGGCTCAAGAATATTACGCTCGTGCCGATGGGACCGAAGCCTCACATGCTGGCTGCGGTGCTGGTAGCGATGCGCTTCGATGAGGTCGCCTGCTTACGAGTGAGCGGGGTCCGCGAGCGCCCGCCAAAGGTCGAGCCTACCGGCTCGGTGTTCGTGGCTCGGGTTACCATTCGGCGAGAGCCCCACGTCGGGTGATGAATGCGACCTGAGGTTGCGCCCGTCCTTCGATGGGCCGGGTCGAAGAGACGCTTGCTGCCGCTGCTTCTCCCGTACTTTCCGGGCGACTTCGGAACCTATTTTGAGCCATTCCTCGGCGGTGGAGCGGTCTTCTTTCGGCTGCGGCCCCACCGAGCGGTCCTTGGTGACCTTTGCGTCCCGTTGGTTTCCACGTACGAGGCCGTAAGGGACTATCCAGAGGACATCCTCGATACTCTTGTCGGACTTCGACCGACCGATCGCGAGGAATACTATCGTGTCCGGGCGGCCGCGCCGGACGACCCCGTGTCTGCGGCTGTACGTTTCATCTACTTGAACAAGGCATGCTGGAACGGGCTCTATCGTGTGAACAGCTCGGGTGAGTTCAACGTTCCGTTCGGTCGGCCAAAGAGCGACTTCCTAGTGGACCCGGAGAACCTCCGGGCGTGCGCGAGAGCTTTGGCCGGGGGCGCGGTCAAGCTGGCTGCCGGAGATTTTGCGGACACCCTGCGAACGGCCGAGGCAGGCGACTTCGCTTATCTGGATCCCCCGTATGTGACCAGTTGTCGGGGCAACGGATTCCGGGAGTACAACGACCGACTGTTTTCCTGGGCAGATCAGGTCCGCCTAGCTCACATGGCGCAGGACCTTGTAGATCGCGGGGTGCACGTTGTGGTGAGCAACGCGGCTCACGATAGCATAGCTGAGTTGTATTCGAGCTTCGCGAAGGTCCACTTGGAGCGATCCTCAACGCTTGCCGGAAAGCCGAGCGCAAGGCGACGCGTCATCGAGGCCCTCTACGTTGCGGGGCCCGCAGGGGTCCTTCCTTAGTCGGGACCCGCCGCATCGGAAGTACCGGCCTTGAATCATTGCTTCAGGCTTGTCGCGGGTCCGGTCGACTCAACCAGAGGAGAGCGTGGGGACACCTCGCGGAGGCTCGGGATATGCGATCGTTGTCGGCTCCGCGGTGGCGTTGGCTGTAGGCTGTAATACAGAGGAAGTGATGGACCCCGGGGTGGCGACCCGACCGGCACCTCAGTTCTACACGTCAGGGGAGCAAGCGGAAGTACTCAGATTGGTATCTCCGGAGCCAACGATGCATCAGACAATGGGGGGGGGGCGCGCCCTTCGAGATTGTCACGGCCCCCATGTTCGATTACGGAGAGGTGATTGTCACCGGCATGATGACTTCTTCAGGCGCCGAACACTGCGGTCCGCCCGTGGGTCCTTTCGGACCTCGCCGGAGGCGAGTTGAGTGTTGAGGTAACGACCGATCCTGACATTGGAGGTCTCCCAACGACCGGACTCGGGACTAATACCAAGACGGTAAAGTTCGGCGTCGGTGAGGATCTGTCGGTTAGAGCCGAGCGAACTGGGGCAGTAGCCGGGTGCACCACGGGGCCCGGCCTGAGACCTCGGCGGGAGCCAGGCTATCGACGGTGAAGTGCATCTGTACTTCGAGGTCACTGCCTCCGCAGGCGCTGTTTCGGTGGGCGACACCATCATTTCACCGCCTCATCGCACTGGTCGACAACGAGTGAAGGCTGGAGGTTCCGACTGGACGACACGACCTCCACCCCCGGTGCTGCCGCGCCCTCATGGGATTGGGTATGTGATAGCGGTAGCACGTGCGAGTCTGCCCCGGCGCGTTCCGGTCGAATGGCGGGGTCTCGGAAGCTTTTCCGACGGGTCCTCACATGACATGTCGTGACCATCGCGTGGGTGGGTAGCCCTCCGCCGCCTGATCTATCGCTGTCGGGGTTGAGTTCTACAGTGTCGAGGTGACTCTGTGTAGCCCTCAGTAAGCAACCTGGGTGTTGGCGGAGAGCTGAACGGCGTTGACGGAGGCGCCACAACAAGCACCGTCGCTCTCGATTGGGAGCAGATAACGTTGTTGGAGCAACGGGTCGGAAGGAGAGCGGGTGTGGGCGTCCTCATTGGGGCGGCAGGTGGTGTACTATTCGGCGCGGTGCTCGCGCCCCGGTGCGTGCCCGGGAGTCTCGGTGCATGCCAGGCAACGGGATTGACGGTTGCGAGCGTCATCGCAGGCACGCTTGCCGGTGCCTTCGCCGGTGGGGTAGTCGGCGCGCTCTTCCAAAAATGGGAAGTGGTGCGGTAGGAGTGGGTGGCGAGGGGTCGGGTCGGGCGACGCTCGCCGACCTCCGTTGAGGTGCTCACCGTATCCGAAGAGGGCGTGCGCCAATTGTCGTGTAATCGATCTCCTGTGATGTATTAGGTTGTAGAGGGCATTGTAGTACATCATAAACGATCTTCTATGACCATTCGTCAAACGACTCGGACGCCAGCCGTCCTATCGGAACTCGGACACCGTATCGAACGACTCCGACTCCAGCAGAACCGCACGATTGCCGACGTGGCCGAGTCGGCTGGCGTCGGACCCGCCACACTTCAACGCTTAGAGTCGGGAAAGGCGTCCAATCTTCAGACTCTGATCCGAGTGCTAAGGGCGTTGAACCGGTTAGCGGATCTGGACAACGTCATTCCCGACCTGGAGCTCTCCCCATTCGAGTTCTCCGGGTCTCGAAAGCGACCGCGACAGCGAGCTTCGGGGAAGAAGCGTGGCTGAGTACACGTCTGCTGAGGTCTTCCTTTGGGGTGAGCGGGTCGGCAGGGTATCTGAGGCGCCGAACGATCGAAGGATCTTCCAGTACGACCCTGACTTCTCAGGGCGCGGCGTCGAGATCTCACCGCTGAACCTGCCGAGCTCCGACCCCGCGCCTCGAACGTTTCGGGAACTGACCCGCTCTTCTGCATTCGAGGGACTCCCGGGCGTGATAGCAGATTCCCTACCCGATCGATTCGGGTCGGCTCTGATCCACGCCCACTTCGAGAAGAAGATGGGAGCCTCGAGGGTGACGCCGGTGCAGAAACTCTTGTACGTCGGCGACCGCGGGCCAGGGGCGTTGGAGTATCGGCCCGCGGAGAGGAGGAGCCGGGAGAGCGAAGCTGCGCTCGAGGTCCGCGTCCTTGTGGACCAGGCACGTCGCATTATCGAGGGTAGCACGGAAGGCGCGATCGCCGAGATCATCCGAGTCGGAGCTACCGTGGGCGGGGCTCGTCCGAAGGCATTGGTTCTTTGGAATCGGGCGCTGAATCGTGTCCGTTCCGGTCACGTAACGCCACGGGCAGGCGATGAACACTGGATCATCAAGTTCGATGGAGTGACGAGGTCGTCGGGTGGGCAAGAGAACCGTGTGACGCACGAGTCGGGGCCATGGGGTCGACTGGAGTATGCCTACTCGATCCTGGCTGGGCGTGCAGGTATCGAGATGGCGGAGACGCACCTCTTGGAGGACGAGGATGGTCTGGCGCACTTCATGACGCGTCGCTTCGATCGCGCCGCCGATGCGCCGGACGGGAAGTTGCATCTGCATACGTTGGGCGGACTGCTCCACCTCGACTACAACGACCAGTATCAGCTCGGATACGAAGAGTACTTCGACGCGATGCGCGCCTTGGGCCTTCCTCAGCCGTCCATCGTCCAGGCTTTTCGCCGGATGGTGTTCAGCGTCGCGACGGTAAACTACGACGACCACCTGAAGAACTTCGCCTTTCTCATGCACCCCGATGGAGATTGGCGCCTTTCGCCCGCCTACGATGTCGCTTTCGCCGAGAATGCGGGCTGGACGAGGCAGCACCAGCTGTCCGTCGCCGGGAAGTTCGCCGGCATCACGAGAAGCGATTGCCTCGACGTGGCAGCGGCCTTCGATATCCGGCCGGCTCGGGCCGAGGAGGTGATCGACGAGGTGCTCGACTCTGTGCGCGATTGGAATACCGTCGCCAAAGGCGTCGGTCTCGCGAAGTCGTTCCGAATTCGGCTCGGGGAGCGGCTGGCGCGGGAGTGGGCTCTGCTTCTCCAGAGCTAGACAGAGGGGAATCATCGGTGCGCCGCGGTTGCGATACATCACTCCCCCATCCTCGAGACTCGCTTTGCCCGGGGCACAGCTTGACCGGCTCCAAGGGCGGCTGCACGCTTCCCAGCTCCGGAGCGTCTCACTCTGAGACTGCCGCAAACGGGGGCGTATGAAACGCGAACTCCAACTCGTAGAGCCCGAACCTCTTCGGCCGACGGCCACGGAGCCGTGGTACCGACACGTGCTCGCGGTGATTGGAGTAACTGCCAAAGCCTCACTCCTCGTGGTCGCGATCATGTTGGTGGTCCAGACTGTGGCCTCCGAGCGTTTCCCGGCGCCGGATGAGTTGTTGCGTACGGTGGTTGGGTTTGTGGGCATGTTGGGGCTGCCGCTGGCCGCGATCGCCGGGGGAGCTCGCGGTGCTACCCGGGGGTCCAGGGCTGGACTCGTGCTGGTAGGTCTATGCGTTGTGGGGGCGGTGGGGTACGTAGTGGAAACCCGCTGGGCGACGTATCTCGACCATCAGGCCCGTGTCGCGTCCCATCGAGCCAGAGGGAACGAGACGAACTACCCGTTCGGACCGCTCTACCCCAGCGCAACGCGAGCTCAACTCGAGGCCGTCCGGAGGTCGCCCCATCCCGATCCATTCCCTTCCGTAAGTGATCACCTGCGCCACCCAGCGAACTTCGTGGTCAAACGCATTCACGATCCTTGGATGTTTGCCACGCTGACGGTCGTGAACGGCCTCATCGGGTTCTACCTAGGCCTCCTCACGCAGGGCCAGCGATCGGCTCGGCGGGCGCAGATACTATGGGGAGCGGGTGTCGCGTCAGGACTCGCGGTCGTCGTGCTCGGACAACGCTATACAACATGGGTCGTACGAGACCCGAGTCACTCCGGCGTCCTTGGCGCATGGGGCCCGATCCTGGTTCCACTGGCGGCGCTCTTCGTGCTGGTGATTGTGTGGCGGCACCGTTTGGAGCCAGATTGACCGACATGGACTTCGACTCTGAGCGATTCAAAAAGGGTGATCGACGCTACACGCGACGGCTCGTGCGAGAGCATGGCCCCCTGGTCCTCTTTGTATGTCAGTCTTTCGCAACCGACTACGATCACGCGCAAGATCTTTTCCAAGAGACGTGGAAGCGGGCGTGGTCACAGGCCGACACGTTTCACGGTGGGGGGAGCTTCAAGGCGTGGCTCCATCGGATCGCGACGAACGTGTGTCTCAGCGACCGGCGGTCGCGGCGTTCGCTCGACCGGCGTCGACGAGATCTCGATGTCGAGGACGTGGCGCCGCGGGGACCGTGGGCTCGACTCGATCCGCTCGCTCACACGGTGCGGCGTGACCTTCAGCGGACCCTCCAGGAAGCTGTGGCGCTTCTCCCTCCGCGCGAGCAGGATGCGGTGCGGCTACGGCTGTTGGAGGGGCTGAGCTCGAAGGAGGTGGCGAAGGTCATGGGACTCCGCGAAGCGACGGTGCGCTCTCACTTGAGGCGCGCCCTCAGACGGCTGAGAACCATATTAGAGGAGCAGCATGTCGAAGTGCCCCGATACCGAACGACTGGTTAGCTCCGCCGTCGGGTCGGTCGTCGACCTGCCGACGGAGCACCACCTTCGTGCCTGCGCTGTGTGCCGTGGTGATCATCTCCTAATCCGTAGGACGAGGAGCGCACTCCATGCCGAGATCCCTGTGCCCGAGCCCCTTGTTGAGGCGACTAGTGAGGCTGTCCGCAGCCTGGCGCACTCGACACGCGACCTCGAGGGGAGCAGGTGGGACGTGCCGATCGCGTGTTTCCTTGGGGCGGCGACGGTCGTTTTGGGTGCTGTGTCCCTGAGCGAAGCGGGAGTCGAAGTGACCCCGGATCTTGTCGCGATGTCGATCTTCGGAGCCCTCGTGGGCGCAGTGGGCCAGGTCGGCACTACTCCCCGAATCCTCCGTTGGTTGGGAGCGTAGCGACCGCACTGCTGCACACTTCGTCGCCCCGGAGCGTCTCTAACATGGAAGCCGTCGAGTCTCGACGTGCGTCCGGTTGGCTTCGGGAGGAGGCGGAATCCAGATGCCTTACAGATCGTGCGTCGAGCTTGATCGTCTCTTCGACTTGGCGTTTGGCGGAGTCATTGACCCGCCAGTACAGGCCCATCTGCGTCTTTGCTCAAATTGTCGTCGCCAGAAGATGATGATGGGCAAGATGTTCGAGTCAGCAGACGTGGTGGTGCGTGTTCCCGAGTGGTTGATGGCCTCGACAACCGACCGCTTGCGCCGCACGCGTCTGGCGCCGATCGACGGACGGGCGTGTCCAACGCCCTGAATAGCTCTCGTGGAGTCACGATTCGCAGGAGTCGTTCGTCATAGAAACCGAGGGGCGTCCACGCCGTCTCGATGATGAGCCTCAACACACCTGGTTCCAGCACCATGACTCACGCAGCGTCTGACCGTCGCGCCACCGCTTGGCTGGCAAGCCTCCCGATTGCGCTTCTCGTAGCATGCGGCGACCCCGCCGGTGTCGGCGAGGTCGATCCGATCACCTCACTGCCTCGAGCTCTCAGCGTCGCCGAGACGGAAGTGATCGCGCAATCGAACCGCTTTGGCCTCGATCTGTTTCGTGAGGTGGCGATGGCGGATGACCAGCCGAATGTGATCGTCTCCCCGCTGAGCGCATCTATGGCTCTCGGGATGACACTCAACGGTGCGGACGCGGAGACGTTCACGGCGATGCGGGACGCGCTCGGCTTCGATGCGCTCGACCAGGTCGCGGTCAACGGTGCGTATCGGGACTTGATCGACCTCCTTGCGTCGCTCGACTCCACCGTGTCGTTCGAGATCGCGAACTCGGTGTGGGCGAATGACGGTGTGCCGTTTCATCAGGACTTCTTCGATCGCGTGGCAGACGCCTTCGATGCCGCGACCACTTCGCTCGACTTCGCGGACGCGGCGACCGTCGACGCGATCAACGGGTGGGTCGACGACAATACCAATGGGTACATCGATCGGATCGTCGATCAGCTCGACCCCGAGCTCGTGATGCTCCTGATCAATGCGATCTATTTCGACGCGGTGTGGACGCACACGTTCGATCCCGACGATACCCGACCCCAGTCGTTCGTCCGAGAAGACCAGTCGACGGTGACGGTCGACATGATGAGCCTTTCCGATGTCGAGGTACCCTTCGGCTCCGGAGCCGTGGCGGAGCAGGGCTATACGGCTGTGGAGCTCCCGTACGGGGGCGAGGCGTTCTCGATGGTGGTGGTCGTACCGAGTGGGGACATACGGGACTTCGTCGGCGAGCTCACCCAGACGTCGTGGAACTCCTTGGTTGGATCCCTCAGCCCGGTCGAGATCGACGCGGTATCGATCCCGAAGTTCTCCCTGTCGTACGACACGTACCTGAACGATGCACTCAAATCGATGGGGATGGAGGTGGCGTTCACTCCCGGAGCCGACTTTTCTCGGATGTCTCCGGTGGGAGACCAGCTCTGCATCGCGTACGTGCGGCAGAAGACGTTCATGGAGGTCGACGAGATGGGTACTCGAGCCGCGGCGGTGACAGCGGTAGGCGTGGGTCCCACCTCGTTCATCGGGCTCATCGCTGATCGGCCGTTTGTACTGGCGATTCGGGAGCGTCTGACCGACACGCTCCTCTTCATGGGAATCGTGGGAGACCCCACCGCTTCAGAACCCGAAGTGCCCGCCTTTGAGAACAGTTGCGGATAGGCGCTTAGCTTCCCGGCCCTTCCAGCACTTCTTCGACGGCATCCACGAGGTCCCGCATGCCGATGGGTTTGGCGAGCACTCCTGAGATCCCTGCAGCTCGCCAGTGACCGGCTTCGATATCGCGGCTGTATCCGGTCGCGATCAGAATCGGGATGTCGTGACGCACTTCCTTGATCTGTCGGGCGAGGTCCAAGCCTGACAGGTGCGGCATCGTCTGGTCGGTCAAGACGAGGTCCCACGCCCCGGGGTTGGCGGCGAAGTCGGCTCGTGCGGCTTCGGGGTCCGAGAAGGTCTCGACTTGGTACCCGAAGCGCTCCAAGACCCTCGCCATGTAGGTGCCGACGGCGACTTCGTCGTCGACGATCATAACGCGCCCTCGGGCCTCGCCTCCATCCTTCAACACCTCGTGCGCGACGCCAGTAGCCGTACCGTCGCTGATCTCGGCGGCGGCATCTGCGTCCATCGTCGGCAGATAGACTTCAATTGTGGTACCGCGGCCCACTTCGCTGTCGACGGTGATCATCCCCCTGTGTGCGGTGATGATGCCGTGTGCCACGGATAGCCCCAGCCCCGTCCCTTCACCGACCTTCTTCGTCGTATAGAACGGCTCGAAGATCCGGGAAGCAGTCTCGGCGTCCATCCCCACGCCAGTATCCCGCGTCGTGATCTTGACGAATGAACCGGGTTCTGCCGACGGGTTACGCGCCAGGAGCGCGCCGTCGACTACCGTGCAGGATTCGAGTCCTACGAAGAGAGTTCCGGGTCTGGATCCGACGGCGTGCGACGCATTGATACACAGATTCATGAGAACCTGATGGATCTGGGCAGGATCCGCATATATGCGCGGGCTGTTCTCGTCGACCTCGGAATGGACGTCCAATGTCGACGGCACCATCATGGGGATGAGTTGCAATACCTCGGAGACGATGTCTTGGGGTCGACAACTCTTGAAGTCCTGCTCCTGCTGCCTCGAGAACGCCAAGAGCTGAGACACGAGGTCACGGGCTCGCAGGGCTGAGTGCGTGATCTTCTCGAGGTCCGATCGAATGGAGCTCGACTCCGCCACCTCGTCTTGGGCGACGTCGGCGAACCCGATGATCGGCGTGAGGAGGTTGTTGAAGTCGTGAGCGATACCACCCGCGAGCGTGCCTAACGTCTCCATCTTCTGCGAGTGCCGCAGTCGCGCTTCCAGCGACGCTTTCTCTTCCTGCGATCTTCGCAGCTGCGCCTGGATCTCGATTTCGCGCTGAGCCTCTCGGAGGCGACCCTCCTGACTGCGGAGCTCTCTCTCCATCCGTGTCAGTAGCCAACCGATGGCGCCGACGGTGGGCAGCAAGAGCAGAGAACCGGCCAAGAGCATCCCGAGAAGGGCCTGGCGTGCACCCTCCTCCAATGGCTCCCGTGAGACGGCGATGACGAGGTGGCCCAGTACCTCTCCGTCGTCTTCCGCGAGTGAGGCTGCCCGGTAGGTGAGCGAGCCCTCGCTCAGCTCACCGATCTCCATGACTCGGGCGCGACGCTGTTCACCGATGTAGAAGTCTTCGGGTATGCTGAGAATCGGTCGGAAGTCCTCGGAGAAGAGCGTCGCGCCTCCGAAGAGTGGACTCTCGGAGAGTGAAGTCAGGAACGACCGGACCTCTCCGACTTGTCCGGATGAGAGGCCGATCTCTACCGTTCCGACCGTGACCCGAACAAACGCATCCATCTGCTCGGTCATAGCCGCGATCGCGGCGCGTCGATTGAGCGTAGCGAAGACGCCGACGGCCGTGGCCGACGCGACGAGGACCAACGCAGAGATTAGCGTGAGACTCCGGATCCGTGCTGAAGACCCGACCGATGCCGACTCTGGAGAGGGGACGGGGCTCGTCCCCTCGCTATCGGTCATCGGTTAAGGTGAGTGCACCTACGACGCGGACGGTGGGTGGGAGTGCTCCCGGAGAGGCGTACCCCACCGCGGATGGGGTGGACTCGACGTAGGTGATCATCTCGGCCTCGTCGCGCACGAGCACGGGGTCGGGTGCCGCGTTGCGGAAACCCGCCTCCAGCCAGAGGAGCCCCAGGGCTCGAGACGATCTGCCCGTGAGCGCCCGCGCGAAAGACGCGTAGATGTCGGGGTCGTTGGGGTTCAGTGCGACGACCAAGCGAACGTCACCGTACCGGAGGCGTCGAGCCGTGAAGATCTGTCGCACTTCCTGAACGGTGAGCGAATCGATCGGGCTGTCGGCGTGCACGATGACGTGCACCGTTTCGGTCTGTGCCGACGTCGACTCCGCGGCTCCGCCCATCGACACGATCCCGGCGGCGAGCCAGATGGCCACTCCCCTCGACCGGCCTACCATCCGATGTTGACCCGCAAGTACAGCGCCGTCACGTCATCGAAGCCCTCGCCCAGACTCGTTTGGCGGAGCTCCGCTTTGAGCGCCGCCTGTATGCTCAGGTCGTACCGCACTCCCGCTGCCAGCATGCGAACGTCGGGCCCCACGTAGTACGGGTCAGCGGCTCCGATGCGACGCTCGTCGACCTTCACGTATGGAGAAAGCCGGTCCGTGGCCGCGAAGGCTCCGATTGCGAAGTACCCCCACGTGGTCGTGGCCTCCGCAGCGCCCTCTGCTTCGCTCTTCGACCAGACGACCTCGCTCCAAAGGTCGAAGGGGCCATCTCCGGCCTGGACATCGAAACCGAAGATCGTCTGCTCGACATCCTCCGGAAGTGCGGACTCGTCCGGGCGATCTGTCCCTGCCCGAATCGTTTCGCGGTACATCGAGGCGCCGAGGTTCAGAGCGGTGGACGGTCGGGCCGATACCCGCCCACTGACGGCCTTACCCGAGTTGTTGTCTTCGGCGGTGGGCGCCCCGAGACCGTTGCTCACCATGAGCTCGAAGCCAAACTCGGCGGAGCCGAGATTGGAGCCCTCTAAGAGGACCCCGGTCGTGTGAACCGGGAATTGTCCTCCCTCGTCCTCGAACGCCATGATGAGGGGCCGTTCCAGAGATGGCTGAATCAGCCCCCCGTGGTGATAGGCGCGGTTCCAGTACCCGATCGGCGTGTGGAACTTGCCGCCCGAAAGAGAGAGCTGGTCGGTGAGCGCGTATCGAACCCAGAGGCGTTCGAGGTCGATGAAAGCCTCGTCCTCGAACTCGATGACGATCTCGGACAAGAAGTCGAGCTTGTCAGAGAGTACGCCACTCGTATACATGTCGTACTGGCCGAGGAAGAAGCTCGCCGGCTCATCGCCCGAGACCATTTGAGCGCCCACCTCCGCGAAGCCGCGGACTCGCAACGATTCCTGACCGGCGACCAGATTCGGGGTGGCAAGAGCGACGGCGAGACCAATGAAGCCGGCCAACCTTTTCGCGGGGCTTCGTGTAAGCCGTGCCCTGAGGTGTTGGACGAGTCTCACCGCATCTGAATCGTCGACGTCGGATTGCGGGGGCGGGGGCCGCATCTCCTTGACTCCGGTTAGGTGGGGGGGCGCTTGTTATCCATCAAAGAAGGGACTCCGGGCTTTGGCGTGTCAACCTGGTAGACCCGTCAACGGTTGACCTCTCTACCACTCGAGACGGACCGAGGAGCTATGCAGAACGTCGAGGATCGACTGGATGCGATCTACCGACGTGAAGCGCGCCGGCTGATTTCTGTTCTTACCAGAGTGCTTGGGCCGCCGAATCTCGATCTCGCAGAGGATGTCCTCCAAGAGGCGTTCGCGGTTGCTCTGGAGCGGTGGCGTTCGACCGGGGTTCCTGAGAACCCGGAAGGATGGCTCATCACAGCGGCCAAGAACCGAGCGATCGACGCCATACGCCGGGAGCGCACTCGGACGACGTTCGCGCCGGATCTCGCACGCTTCCTCGACTCGGAGTGGACGATGTCGCGGACGGTCGACGAGGCGTTTCACGACGACTGGGCACACGATGACCAGCTGAAGATGATCTTTATGTGTTGCGCGCCGAAGATCGCGCCCGAGAACCGAATTCCCCTGATTCTCAAGACGTTGTGTGGACTCCCGGTCCCCGCGATCGCGAGTGCGCTTCTGACCACTCCGTCGACGATCCACAAGAGATTGTATCGGACTCGGAAGGCGCTCGAGCATCACGACTTCGTCCTTCCTTCAGCTGAAGAACTCCCCCAGGCGCGCTCGACGGCTCATACCGTGCTCTATTTGCTCTTCAACGAGGGCTTCTACTCTACCTCTGGAGAACCGATCCTCGAGCATGTCTGTTCGGACGCCGTGGCGATGACGAGGCTGCTGGTTTCCGCGCCCACGATCGGGAATAGCGAAACGGTGGCGCTTCTGGCGTTGATGACTTTCGCTTCGGCCCGTCTCGACGCGCGTCTCGATGCCTCAGGGGGGCTCGTCCCGCTCGACCGACAAGATCGACGACGCTGGAGTCGGACCCTGATCGACCGCGGCTTCGGTTTGCTCCGACGGTCGTCACAGATGGACGCGGTGCAGGCAGGTCCGTATCACCTCGAAGCAGCGATCGCGGCGCGCCACTGTGGCGCACGCACCTTCGACGAAACGGATTGGGAGTCGATATGCAACCTGTACGACCGACTGCTCGACATCGCTCCCACAGCGCTGACTCGTCTCAACCGGGCGGTGGCGATCTCGTACCGCGACGGACCCGACGCCGCACTCGAGATGGTGCGGGAGATCGCGGAGCAGCGGGAGCTTCCGCACTCGCACGTGGTCGCGGCAACGCTCGCGAACCTCTACTCGAGAGCCGGGCGGATCGACGAGGGCAGGACGTTCCTCGAAACGGCGCTCGCGCAAGCGGGGAGCGAGCACGAGCGCCGACTCATCGAGGCCCAGTTCGAACGGAACTCGGAGGAGATCGTCCCTTGAATTACATCTGCATTACGGGGCGGACGGTCACCGTCCCGGATGGATTGTTCTTCAAGAAGGGCGTGCCTTTCGCGACTTCGGCGGCCTGATCGAGCGACTCCGCCGCGATTACCGTGAATCCGCCGATGAGCTCCTTTACCTCGGAAAGGCTCAAGTCCGTCTCGATCCCGTTCGAGCCCGTGCTCAGGACCGCGCCGCCGGGTGCGAGCGCGGCCCCGGGGTTACGTAGGTGCCCCGACGCTTCGAGTTCCTGGAACCACGCACCCCATTGGTCCATGACGTTCTTGATCTCGTCGGGAGTCGCGGTCTCGGCCCAGCTGGAGTCACCGCCCTCGAAGAGGAGGAGGAAGTCTTTCATCAATTGCTCCGTGTAGGGTGGCCCCAGGAGTGACCCTGGCCCGCCACCAGTTAATGTGTAGATCATGACCGTGACGGATGAGCATCGACAATTAGGACAGGTGGCTCCAAATGGCCAAGAAGAAGTCGCGAGACGTGGAGAAGACGTATTCGGCGAAGCAGTTCGTTTCGAAGCTGCGACGACTCGCCGACGCGATCGAGAATGACCAACGGTTTCGAATTCAGGTCGATGGGGAGCGAGTCTCCGTCCCGCCCGATGCCACGATTTCCGTGGAGCACGAGCGGGATGGGTCGACCGAGGAAGTCGAGTTCCAGATCAGGTGGCGGAACGACTGACGCTAACGAGAGCAGACGCGACCAACAGGATCGAGAGGGCTTCGAGGGTCACCGCCTCGCCGGTAACGGGTGAGAGCCCTGGCCGTACGTGGCTGCGGCCCATCTACCTCGAAGCGATTCGAACTGTCCGTGACCTATTCTCCTCTCAGACCCATCTCGCGTGTCGCGCTTGCCACCGGGTGTTTGCTCGTTTCACTCCAGGCGTGCGCGGCCGCTCAAGGCTTGTGGAGCACGACCGAGCTCGCTCCTGGTGTCTTCGCGGTCACTCCGAGCGAGTCGTACACGCTCTTCGCGAACTCCCTTGTTGTTGTGGGCGACTCGACGGTCCTGGTGGTCGACACGCGCGAGACGGAAGTCGCCGCTGCCGAGCTCGTCGCCGTGGTTCGCGGCATCACGACGAAACCGGTTCGAGATGTGGTGATCAGCCACTGGCATTGGGACCATACTGGGGGCACCCGAGCGTTTCTCGATGCGTTCGAGGATGTCCGGGTGTGGGCGCACCCCGAGACTACTGCTTTGATCCGCGACCGAGGCGCGGAGCGACTGGCAGAAGAGGTGACGCGCCTCCGAGACCGAGAGGAACGACTCGTGCGATTCAGAGAGTCGGGGCAGACCGACTCTGGCCGAGAGCTCGAGCCTGAGGAGTACGTTCAGATTGAGGAGATCCTGAGCGCCGACAAGGAACGGATTGCCGCGTTCGAAAGCACCCGACTGGTAGTTCCCAGCCATGAGGTCTCATCCCTGGTGCAGCTCGACTTGGGCTCGGGAGTAACAGTGCACCTGCTCCCCGCGCCCGCGCACACGCCCGGAGACGTAATCGTGTCCGTACCCGCCGCGAGTGTGGTGTATGCCGGGGATCTGATCGAGCATGGATTCCCATACCTCGGCGAGGGGCGGGCCTCCGACATGCCCACGGCTCTCGATGTCGTCGCCGGAAGCGGTGCGACTCTACACATACCAGGCCACGGACCTGTGCCGACCGATGCCACCCTCTTCACGGGGCAGCGTCGGTTCTGGTCTCTTTTGGTTGGTCAGGTCGACACCAGTGACGGGGACGACGTGACAGACGCGGCGCTCGCGTCGGAGCTCGCCGAACGCTTCGGCGAAGGAGACTTCCCAGGCTCCACCGACGAAGAGGGTCCCACGGAGGGCTTTCTGGGATGGATCGGGCAGCTCATAGAGCAGGTCAGAGGCGAGAGGGCAGGAGGGTAGCAGCGCTCTGGTGTCACATGGAGGGGCACGGAGTCGTTTCCTCTCCGATCGAGGCTTGTTTGATCTCAGCCGGACTTCGGGAGCGCCACTCATGAGACCTTCGCTTGCCGCACTGCTTCTCGCTGCGTGTGTTTCGACCCCGGGGTGTGAGAGCGCCGTCGGTCCCTTCGATCCGCAACTAGCCTCGTTCGAGTTGGCCATTTCCGGTGGGCTGATCGGGCAATCCTTCAGCTTTCGAGTCGACGGCGACGACCGAGATGTGACTGGAGTCCACTGCACCGCTCATTGTGACTTCACTGCGGGCGAGCGGATCGTACGCCTCACTCCAGACCAGTTCAACGACCTGGCTCTCGGGTTAGAAGCTGCAGACGTCTTCGGACTCTCCGGTTCATACGACGAGCCCTGCTGCGACCACGTCATGTACGAACTCGAGTACGAGCGGGGAGGGAGGAGTGCACGGGTAAGTGGGTCGTCCCTCGAGATTCCCGAAGCGCTGAGCGTTGCGATCGGTCGGATTGTGCCCCTTGGTCGAGGCGTGGTCCCGGCCCTCGTGCGCCCCGACCGTGCGCTCGCGGATCTCGAACGAGACAGTTACTCCCTCGATGAGGTCGACATCGTCGGGTACACGTTGGAGGCGGTCGTGTCGTATGGCGGCGGGTGCGAGGAGCACCTCATGGATGCCGTTGCCTTCGGCGGATGGATGGAGTCTTCACCGGTCCAGGTGAACATGGCGATCACTCACCACGACGCGGACGATCCGTGTGATGCCTACATCACGTCGGACCGGCGCTTCGACCTGACGCCCTTGGTCGAAGCGTACAATCAAGCGTACCCAGCGGGGGCCACGGAGGCGCGAACCTTGATCGTTCGGTTGTGGGACCCGACCACCGGGAGCCAGACGGAACACACCCTCACCTTCGACTTCTGACTCTTCTTCTACGACCGAGTCGCGGCTTCTTCGGCCAAGTCGAGCACCGCTGCCACGGCGTCACCCAAGTCGTGATCCGGCTCGAACGCCACCGACACGTGGCCTTTGCCGGCGGGCGCCACAATCTGGTGGAACGCGCCGTACCGGATGACGACGTGACTCAGCCCGCCGCAGTCGATTTCCCCACGTCGCCGCAGCAGCGATAGGATCGTCGGGTTGACCAGAATCTCCTCGTATCGGTCACTTTCCGACGCGCTCGCGTTGACTAGGCCTGGTTGGGTGCACAGCACCGGTTCACCCCCTTGATACCAGGCAGCGTAGCGAGAACCGGGTGTCGTATTCAGGAAGTGAAGGAGACGGTCGCGCATCTACGACCCCTGCTGAAGAGCGCGCACGGGATCGATGCGGGCGGCATGCCTCGCCGGTATCCACGACGCGAGCAACACGATCACGCACAGGGTCGGGAGCACGATTAGGTAGGAGACGGGATCGAGGGCGCTGACGTGGAGGATGGATTTGCTGAGCTGCAGTGAAAGCGCTAGCCCGCCCACCAAGCCGATCGCTCCACCCATCATGGCGACCCGGAGTCCGTCCAAGAGGACGCCGCGCGCGATCTGGCCACGGTCCGCGCCCATCGCCACCCGGAGTCCAGTCTCGCGGGTCCGTGACCGGACAGTCTGGAAAATGACCCCGTATACGCCCACCGCTCCGAGGAGGAGTGCGGCGAGTGAGAAAGCGCTAAGGAGGCGGACGACGAAGCGGTCTCTCGCCACCGCTCTTCGCATGAGCTCCTCGCCGGTTCTGACCGTCCCGATGGGGATCGCAGGACCGACTTCACGGATCAATGTGCGGATCGGGTCGGCCAACGCGGCCGGGTCTCCGGTGCTTCGAACGAAGAGCGCCATGTCGTTCGGGCGAGATATACCCGCTCAGGAAGCCTTGGGCATGCGGTACATACAACCATGGACGGGCGCAGGACTCTGCGGGGCCGGCGCTCCGCACGTCGGCCACGACACCGACGACCTCCATCCACGGTGAACCCTCGGGCCACATGCGCACTCGGGCGCCGAGTGCGTCACCGTTTGGCCACAGCTCGGCCGCCAACTGCTCGTTGATGACCGTGACGAGGGGGTTGGTCGCGTGGTCTTGAGCGGTGAGGGCGCGACCCTGCAGGAGGGCGATGCGGGCAGCGTCGAAGTACCCGTGCGATGCCCACTGGATACCGGCTACGGGTGCTTCGGCTACCGTACCCGCCTCTCGACCTTCGATCTGAAGTGAGAAGCGATCGTGCCCGTTGACGAGCGGGACTCGACGAGCCACGCCAACCGCTGTGACCGTAGGCAGAGCCGCGACCTGCTCTCCTAGCGCGGCGTAGAAGCGAACGGCAGCCTCATCGCGCTCCAGGGCCGCGTTTGTCGGTTCGAGTGGAATGACCAACGTGCCACTGGGGTCAAAGCCCAGATCTGTGGTTCGGAGAGCGCCGAGGCTGCGGAACATGAGGGTCGAGCCCAACACCAGGAAGGACGCGAGGGCGAGTTGGCCGACGATGAGTCCTCGCTTGAATCGTGCCGAGCTCCGACTCCCCAAGCGACCTCGACCAGATGCCGCGAGTGCCGCGCGGACATCCCCTCGTCCTGCTTGCACCGCCGGGAGGAGGCCGAAGACGAGACCGGTGAGGAGCGCCACGCTGATTCCGAAGAGCGCGATCCTGCGATCGACGGCGACCTCGGAAAGTCGCGGGATCTCAGGCGCACCTGCCGCGCCCAACCCAGCCACGACCCAGTTCGCGAAGACGAGCCCTACGACACCCGCGAGAAGCGCTACCAAGACACTCTCGGCGAGGAGCTGTGCCGCGATCGTGCGCCTCGGTGCGCCGAGGGCTGCTCGCACGGCGAGCTCGGTACGTCGATCCTCGCCTCGAGCCAGGAAGAGTCCCGCGGCATTGGTCGCCGAGACCAGGAGGAGCATGCCGACCGCCCCGAGGAGGAGTAGGAGAGGGCCGCGGGCAGTGCCTACGATCTGCTCTTTGAGGGGGGCGATCCGGAGGTCGAAGCGGTCCGCGTAGAACTCCGGGTGTGCCCTCAGGCTCGCTGCAGCCAATGCCTCGACTTCCGCGGTTGCGGAGGCGAGCGACACGTCTCCTCTCAGGCGAGCCGTCGCCCTCAGGTACTGGTTGTTCCGAGCGAACGGGTCTGCGGGATCGAGTCGTAGCGGAGCCCACGCCTGAGCTCCCTCTACGGGGAAGTTGAATCCCGGCGGCATGACGCCAATGACCTGGTGGGGGACGTCGTTGACGATCGCGACCGCCCCGATGGCGTTGGGCGACCCACCGAATGCGGTCATCCACAGACCGTTCGAGAGCACCAGAGTCGGGTCCGATCCCGGTCGATCATCGTCAGGGCCGAACCAGCGTCCAAAGACAGGGGCCACGCCTAAGACATCGTACAAGGACGCCGACGCACGCACGACGGCGATGCGTTGCGGTTCATCGCCGACATCGAATGCGGCTCCTTCCCATTGATGAACACCGACGGCTGCAAAGCTTTGGATCTGATTCTGCAGATCGTGAAACTCGGGCTCTGAGACGAGCGGGATCTCGATGTCGGAGGTAGACGAGAGCACCGACACGAGTCGATCACTCTCGTTGTAGGGCAGTGGCCTGAGTAGGACGGTGTCGACGATGCTGAAGACGGCTGTCGTCGATGCGATCCCCAGTGCGAGAACGGTGCACGTCGCAGCGGTGAACGCGGGCGCCCGCCGGAGCGAGCGAATGGCTCCACGAAGGGTGTCCACGAAGTGCCCGGGACCCGACGGCTCCCGGTTCGGGAGCCCTGCCGCCCTTAGAGGCCTAGCGCGCAGCACCACACCCAGCGTCTGACGTACGTACCAGCGACGAGCCTGCCTCGCCCCGAACGCCTCGCACCGAGACTCGAACTCCTCGGCCATGTCCCCGAGGATCGCGGACCCTGCGATCCCCTTGGGAAGTGCGCGCTCGAGGAGCCACTCGGCCCAACGCGGGGGCCTCATGATTGCAGCACCCCATCGAGACCGTCTCGGAGACGATCGCGTACGGCATGGGTTCTCCGGACTGCCGCCACACCGTCCGCAGTCACCCGCACCATTCGACGGGGACGCCCACGTCGCCCTGCGGTCGCGTCACCGGCGGACATCTCCAAGAAGCCTTTGCTGGCCAGCCGTTCCAGCGTCACATAGATCGAACCGCGGGGGACGTCCCGTCCCGCCTGTTCGTCGAGCTCTCGGAGAATCGAAGCGCCATAAGCCTCATTCCCGAGTCGGAGGGCGGCGAGGAGTACGATCTCCTCGAGCTCACCCAGGAAGTCCCGCTCGCTCATCCCGACCACCTCCCATTCAGTTTGTCAACTAAGTTGACAATATGATATGTCAACAAAGTTGACAAGAGCCGTGACGCTTCTGGAGCGCGAACGGGATGTGGCTTCGGGTGCTCGCACGTTGCCACGGGCGCACCTTTCCGATCGGTTGTCTCGGGTCAGCGAGTCCCTCCTTCTGCGAGCCCATGGATTCACGCGTCTCACTCTCTCTGACGACGGATGGTGACGGCCCCACGGATGGGGATGTGATCTGTCGAGTCGAGGTGGATGACCCGGCCTTGGCTGGTCTCGATGCCATCTTCTCCCTTCGGGCCGCAGTCGACGTGCACGACAGCCGGGCGGTGAACGCAAGTACCGAGCTGTTCGAGCGGCACCTCAGACTGTCGTCGATCGCGGAGGAGATCCGCGTGCCGAGGTCTACGATTCGCGCCTATTCGTACTCAGGCTCGATGATCGACTCGAAGCTGGTTATGAAGTTGGTGATCGATGACGCGATCCTCTTCGACACGAAGATCACGGAAGAGCAGGAGCTCGCGATCGGAGTGAAGCCTGAAGTCTCGACACATGCCCAGACGTTGATCGAGCCGGAGGACGTGTTCGACTTCTTCAAGAACCTCCAAGCGATTCCGGTGAGCGCCCGTGGATGGACGATCGCCCTCGGCGTCGTAGGCGCGGTCGTGATCGTAGTGAACATGCTCGTAGGCCTCCACGACCAGTTCGTCGGGGAGGGAGCGACGTGGTTTTACTCTCGATACAACTCGGATGGAGAGTCGAATTCTCCCTTCGTTGCGGCGCTAGTGGGAAGTGGAGGGGTGGGGCTCGCGGTCTGGCTTGCCATTCGGCGCCAGTTGCGTCGCTATATGAGCTTTCACTTTCGAGCTCAGATGCCGGTGATCCGCCCGGGGGTCTCGTATTCGTTGGCGGAACTCGTCGCCGGGCGCCCGCGCGTCGATTTGAACGACGTGACGGTGCGGGTGGTCGCGTGCAATCTCGAGTTGGGGCAGTACCGGCGCGGCTCTGGAACGGATGAGCGAACCGTTTCCTTCCGAGAACCGATCCGGGGAGTGCTCTTACATGAACAGCACCTCGAACGGGTGCCGGCGGGGAGTGCGCTCGGAGATGTGTTGGGCTCGGTCGACTTCACCCAGATGTTCACCGACCTGTATCCTCCGTTCGAGGTCGGATCTTCGCACGGCATTGCGGTCCACTGGGAGATTCAGCTGCTCCATCCAGAGTATGTGGACCAAGAGCTGAAGGGAGATGTCGACTCCCTAGAGTACGCGGACTTTCTCCCGAGCTGAGGCCGACGATGTTGGACGACTACTTACGGCTTCTAGATCGATCCCTGGCCGGATTCGACGCACTGGTTTTTACAGGGGTGAGCGGGAGTGGGAAGTCCAGCTATCTCCGACTTCTGGTCGAGCGACATCCGGATTTCGACTCGACGCCCGTGTCGCGGATCGGACCGGCCCCGATCGACTGGCATCGGGTCGAGCCCCGAGAAGAGTTGGTGCTGGTCGACGAGATTCACGGACCGTTTGAACTCCTCCGCGTCGCCCGGCTCCTCCATGCGGGGCACCGGTTGCTCGTAGCTAGCCATGTCCCGGAGTGGGTGGGGCGGATCATCCTCGCCCCGTGGCGAGTCGACTTCTTTCGGACCGACCAAGACGCCGCAAAGCTCGGGCGGCATTTGTCTCGGTCCGGGATCACCCACACACCTGCGGCCCTAAGAGATTTCGTGGCCGTGTACGGGGCGAACTATACCGACCTCGAGATCGTCTTGGAGCGTGTGGGTGGCGACGACTTCGACCGAGCGCTGCGAGACTTCCGGAAGTCGACGACGATCCAGCGTGCTCGCTCGGACCGAGTCGGGCGGTAGTCGATCTAGATCCCGAGCACAGCCTTTGGAATGTGCATCGAGACGAGCACGTGGGGCACATCGACTACCTCGGAGATCTTCAAGTCGGCGGCCAAAGAGCTGAGGACGTACGCATCTTCGGCGGTGAGCCCGTGCTCCGAGACGAGGTAGTCGATCATGTACGTCGTTGCTTTCCTAGCGGCCTCGTCCAGAGTCGTCGCGTAGGCGGTCACGGCGTAGTACTCATCGGTCTCGTACTGAGGTTCTGGAATCGGACGGGCGCCCTCCACGACCTCGATGCGATACCGGATTCTCATCGCCGCTTCGATCGCAGTGCCCGATACTTCGCCGTCTCCTTGAGCCGCGTGCGTGTCCCCGATCGAGAAGTGTGCACCCTCGACGAAGACAGGGAAGTACACCGTCGTCCCGACACCGATGTGCCGGTTGTCCATGTTCCCACCGTTCGCCCGAGGCGGAATGGTGGAAAGGAGCGAATCGGTCGCGGGTGCGACCCCCATGACGCCCGGGAAGGGCGCGAGCGGAATCGAGATCTTGTCGTTGAATCGGATCTCTGTGGCGCCCGGCGGGATCTGGAAGCCTTTGTAGTACGGCTCCGAGAAGCGATCGGCCAAGAAGCCGAAGCCTGGAGCGATAGCAGCCCAACCCCAGTCCGCGACTTCGATGTCCAGCAGCGTCACCGCGAGCACATCACCCGGTTGGGCACCGGAGACCGCCACCGGACCCGTCAAAGGGTGGATCGGATCGAAGTCGAGCGACGCCACGGCCGAGGCGTCCGAGTTCACATCAAACTGCCCATCCGATGCCTCTTTGGTCATGACCTCCACGACCGCCCCAGAGTTCACGGTCGCGACCGGAGGAATGGTCGCACTCCAGCGGTTATGGGTTTGGTCGTCGGTGAGCACGAGATCCGGCTCCGGGATCGAGGCCGTGGGCGTACCCTCGCCGGAAGTCGAGCTAAGAGTGGCGTCTTGTGGGCCGGAGCAGGCGGCCAGTGCGATTAGTGCCACCAGAGGGGTGTTGCGGCTGGAGTGTGGGCGACGGGGAAGGGGCATGTGCTGATTCGAGTCCGGGAGCGTGCGGTGAACGCACGCACGGTAGTGACCGGGCGGGGAGCCCGCTATGCCGGACGACGCTTCTTTCGAAACCTCCGCGTCATCCCACAGGTTCTACCATGGAATCTCTAGGTGAGCGTCCAAGGTCGCGGTCATGCAGAGGAGGAAGATGGTGGACGTCATCAGGCATCTCTCCACCGTCGTCGCTGTGATCGGTATCGCCGGTTGCTCCTCTTCTCCCGCTGGGCCCGGAGATGACGGAGGTCCGCTGGACGACGTCGGATGGCTCGCCTACTCCGAGAGCGAACTCGATGCGATCGCGACTCAGGACGGCGGGACCTTCGTCGAGGTACACGCGGATTCGATCTTCCGACTCGGTCTACTTCATCGAAGTGGAGGAGTATCGTCGCCGGAGGTCTCTTGGCGAGAGAGTGCCGTATATCAGGTCCTCTCTGGGGAAGGGATGCTCACAAGGGACTCTTCTGAGATCGAGCTGGGCCCGGGGTCGATCGTCTTCGTGCGCGGAGAGGTGGACCACTTAGTGCGCGCGACATCCTCGGAGCTACGTATCGCGGTGATGTTTCGCCGCGTAGTCCCCTTTGAAGGAGATCCGGCGATCCGACTCTTTACCGAAGAGGAGTTGGCAGGTGCACCGCTCCCCGAAGAGAACGTTTGGACACAGCTCTTCGAGGGAGCGGACCTGAGTATCGGTTTGTACCAACTCCCCAAGGGAGGGATCGATGACCGAGTCCTCAGTCACGACTTCCCGGAGTTCAAGACGATCTTGGGTGGCGGTGGTCGCTTCGATGTGGGTGAGGGTGGAGCTGAAGTCGCCCCCGGGACGATCACGCTGATCGGGGCGGAGGTTCGCCACCGCTTCCGCCGAGTCTCCGACGACCTAGACGTCCTCGTGATCTGGGCGAGCTGAGAACGTGCCTTAGTCGGTGCGGAGGGCGGCCGCGGGGTCGACCGCGAGCGCTCGGAGTAGGGGCGCCACACTCGCGAGAAATGCGATGGTCGCAAGGGCCACGGCGACACCGCCCAGAATCAAGGGGTCCCGTGGGTCGACCGTGTGAAGCTGGCTTTGGAGAAGGCGGCCTGCGGCGAGCGCGGCGAGAAGGCCGGCCCCGATGCCCATGGCGGTGAGGCGGATCGTCTTTCCGAGCACGAGCCGGGCGACGCCGTCTGCGTTGGCACCCAGTGCGCGGCGGATCCCGATCTCGTTGACCCGTCGCGCCACAGTGTGGCTGAGGACTCCGTAGATCCCGACCGAAGCGAGGGCGAGTGCGAGGAAGGCGAAGACCGACAGGAGCGTCGAACTGAAGCGCTCCTGTGCCACGGAGCGATCGATGAGTTGCTCGACGGTGGTCATGTCCGAAAGAGGCAGCGACGGATCGAGTACGCCGACCTCTCGTCTGAGTGCCGCGAGTACCGTGCTGGCGTCGTTCGACGTCCGGAGGGTGAGGTTCATTCGCCTGAACGGGGCTTGCCGCATAGGGAAGTAGACCGTGGGCTCGGCGGGATCCGTGAGACCGTCGAAGCGGACATCGCGCACGACTCCGACGACGCGCACCTCGCTCTTCTGGATCTCGCCCAAAGGCCCGAAGGGCCCAGCCGTACCCACGAAGAACGAGCCGATCGGGTCCTCGCCACCGAAAAACGTACGGGCTGCCGCTTCATTGATGATCGCGACTCCTTCTGCATCCCCGTCGTCCAGCGCGGTAAAGTTGCGTCCCTGAAGTACTTCGATACCGAGTGCCGGAAGGAATCCCTCGTCGATCATCCGGTTCACGGCGCGCGGCCGTTGAGAGACGTCGAGGGCGGGGCGGCCGCGCACTTGCATTGGCACCCGGTAGTCGTGGTTCGTCGAGAATGGAAAGCTGGTCGACAACC
This sequence comes from Longimicrobiales bacterium, assembly GCA_965223235.1. Lineage (GTDB taxonomy): Bacteria > Gemmatimonadota > Gemmatimonadetes > Longimicrobiales > Gaopeijiaceae > UBA2589. The sequence goes on along the minus strand of CBDCVV010000001.1, from coordinate 48,420 downwards.
CGGCAGCGGCTACCCCCGTGAGCGAGCGACTCCTGTCTGCCAGCTGTATATAGAGTTCTCGCACATCGTCGTACGTGGGGTACCCAGCGTTGAGGGACACCTCGGCGGTGAGAACGTTGGCGCGTTCGAAACCCGTCTCCGTCCGCAACATCTCGGCGAAGTTTCGGACCAGAAGTCCCGAAGAGACGACGAGCAGCACCGAGAGGGCGAGCTGACCCACGACGAATGCGCTCCGCACCCGCTCACGAGCAGCTCCACCAGACGAGCCGCGCGCACTCTCGCGAAGCACTGCGGCCGGCTGCACCCGAGCCAAGCGAGCTGCCGGTGCCAAGCCGAAGAGGATCCCCGTAGCTACGGTCAGGAGTGTCGTGAAGCCCAAGACACGACCGTCGAGAGTCACCTGGTCGAGCCGGGGCACTTCAGCGGATCCAATGGCGGTCAGCGCACCCACTCCGAAGTGTCCGAGAGCGACTCCGAGCGCAGCGCCCATGGTAGAGAGGAGCACCGCTTCAGTGATCAGGAGTCGTCCGATTCTTCCGCGGGAGGCGCCCAGCGCGGCACGGAGCGTGATGTCGCGCTCCCGTGCCTCTGCCCGACTGAGCATGAGGTTGGCGACGTTGGCACACGCGATGAGCAGTACCAGGCCGGCTGCGCCCAAGAGGATCAGCAACGCGGGCTTCGCTTCTCCCAGCACGACACTTTCCACGGAGTCGACTTCATAGCCCCAACCCTGATTCGCCGCCGGGTTGGCGTCAGCGAAGGAAGCGGCCAAGGCGTCGAGCTCGGAGGTGACCGCGTCGGGAGCGACCTCCGGGGCGGTGCGGGCCACTGCGCTTAGCCATCGATCGTCACGTGCGGGGTCTTGAGACAAGCCACTAAGGATGACCACGACGTCGGCTTCGGGGACGACGTCGTCAAAGCCGGGTGGGAGCACGCCGAGAACCGGGGCCTCTCCGCCCAGGAATCGGATCGACGCGGAGGTCAGCGTCGAAGGACCTCCGAATAGGCGCTGCCACGTACCCCAGGGGAGAAGGACGCCGCCCGGGGCATCAGGATCGTCATCCGTCTCCGCGAAATTGCGGCCGAGCAGAGGCTCGACTCCGAGGAGCTCGGGGAGATTCCACGTGACCGCCAGAATTGAAGCTCGGGTCGGTTCCTCTTCAGGGCCAACCAGGATCGTGCTCTCACTCGCCACCCAGGCCGCCACGTCATCGAGTGTGCGACTCGTTCGACGCAGCTCGAGGAAGTTGCTTGGGCTGAGGTAGTATTCGCGCTCCCCGACTGCGTCGTTCTTCGAATAGATCCGGACCAGCTCGTCGGGACTCTCGACCGGAAGAGGGCGGAGGAGCACCGCGTTCACCACGCTGAACACCGCGGTGTTGGCACCGATCCCGAGCGCGATCGTGGCGCCCGCGAGAAGAGTAAACAGCGGGGCTCGCGACAGGCTGCGTACGGCAAGCGATACATCCGCGCGAAGATCGCCGGCCGTTGCGACCCTTCCCCATTCGATCGCGGCGGTCCGTACCAGATCCATGGAGGTCCTCGCCCACAGCCAGAGCACGGCAGCCGGACCCTTTATTCGAGCTTCGCCGCGCCTGGCCGAGAACGTCTCCGCCATCTCCCTCGAAAAGCGATCTCGGAAGTCGCTCGGGAGCAGGCGTAGGAAGAGACGGAAGAGGCGACCTTCGCCGCGACTCACCCTTGCTCCAGGATCGCACGAGCTCGCGGCGAGGTGACGAGAGCGGCGAGTCTCCGCGTCTCGGCCCGCACGACGTCGACCCCCAGCGGTGTAATGCCGTAGTACCGCCGCCGCTTGTCCGTCTCGGAGTTGGGAGCATCGACGTGCTGGATGAGGCCCTCATCCAGTAGCCGACCCAGGAGTCGGTACAGCGATCCCACCTCGAGTACGACACGACCGTGTGTTTGCTCTTCGACGGCCTTCATGATGCCATACCCGTGGGCAGCCGACTCGGAAAGAACCAAGAGGATGTGGAGGTCCTGCGGCTTCAGCGGGATGTGATCAAGGGTCCGGTCGTCGGGGGACATCATCGAGCGCTCCTGAAAGTATGCTCAATATACTTATAGGTATTTCGATGTGAGTGCAACGTTGCCCGGGTTGTGAGGAAGCCCGCCGTCTGGAGTGCTCTCTACCCGCTCTTCGGCAGGTAGAGGCCGTCGAACCACGGCGACCAGTCGTCACTCCCTGCGGGTTTCATCTCGAAGAATTGGCGCACGACGCCGCCATCCATCGGCGTCCACGTCCCCCGGAAGGGTGACGTGGCCCCCGAGACGAAGTTGCGAATCTCCCCCTCGAGCACCATCGCTCCGTCGGAGTTCAGGCCCCCCTCAATATCGATGAGGTAGCTCGCCGCAACCCAGAGTTGGCGCCACTTCTCTGTAGTCGGATCGTAGTAGTTCATAGACGACCCTGTACCGCCCTGAATAGAGAGCCAGCTCTCTTGAAGGACGCACCCGAAGTGAAGGGCCTGGATCGTGTTCGATCCTGCCGGGGTGCGTGCGGAGTCGTTCGCCACCACATCCCACTCGCCTACCCAGAAGTCGAACTGTCGGTACTCGGGCTCCTCCTGACACACTCTCGGTGGCGTTTGCTGCGCCCAAGCCGAGCTAGAGGGGGCGAATGTCGCGAAGACTCCGACAACGCATAGGTAGTAGCCGATCTTCATGGGTTCTCCTCGTTCCTTGCTGTACGCGCCCCGGTGTCGTTGCACGCGTCTTCTTTCGATACGGACGACTCGGCTCGATGGTTGCACCCGCCTCGGCTTGTCGGGCGGTGGCTTGTTCCCATCATTAGAAGCTGGGTTTTCTTCAACCGTCAGGACGGACTATGGACGTACACGCGCACGAACATCCGAAGGGGTTTCTCGATCGCCTTGCAGCGGACGAACGGACGGGCCGGGTGATCGTACATCTCCGCGGGGGGACATCGCTCACGGGGCGCATTGGAGAAACGAGCAACGAGTCGGTCGTCATCAAGGCGCTTACTGGCCGCGAATTCTACGATGCCTGGGTCAGGATGGACGCGATCACCTGCATCGAGGTCCAGACCCGATCGTAAGGGGGAGGGCCACCGTGGGAACTCGCTCGTGGGTTCGCGTGTTCATCTGCGGTTGGCTATCTCGAGGCGACGGTGAACGCACCGTCCGCCCGAACGTCGCAACAAAGTTCGAGGGTCCAACGTAAGATGGCCCGTCGAGTCTAGGTACATTCCCGATTTTCCCGAGGAAGCAATGAAGAAGCAAATCGTTCTAGTCGCACTCATGGCAGGCTTCGCCGTCCCAGTCTCCGTTTCGGCCCAAGCCACCGAATCGCTCCAGGCCCTCTTCAACATCACCAAGACCAACATCATGGCGAGCGCCGAGATGTTGGATGAGGAGTTGTACGCCTTCCGTCCCACCGAGGAGGTCCGCTCGATGGGTGAGCTCTTCGGTCACATTGCCGGGGCGCAGTATGCGTTCTGCTCGGCGGTAGCCGGAGAGGCCAACCCGAATTCGGAGAACTTCGAGGAGAGCCGTACCACGAAGGCTGCGATCGTCGAAGCGCTCGAGATGGGCTTCGGGTACTGTGAAGAGGTATTCGCTGGCGTATCCGACGCCGACGGCGCATCGGCAGTGAACTTCTTCGGTGGGCAGAACACGAAGTTCGGCGTGCTGGCGTTCAACTCGGCGCACAACTACGAGCACTACGGAAATCTCGTGACCTACATGCGGCTCAACGGCATCGTTCCGCCGTCGTCCATGCAGTAGTCACCGCCGGGCTCTTGCCTGGCTTTAGATGTTCTCACGGAGGCGCGGCCCGACGGATCGTCGGGACCGCGCCTCTTTGTGTCCGGCCCAGCGAAGACAGGGATACCACGCCGCCACTTGTCGTGGCCCTTGGCTCGTCTAGCGGGACATCTGGTCCTTCCGTCGCGAGACGCTGGGGTCTCTAGCCGCCCGGCGTGACCGTTGACGCGTGGTAGTACGGTCAACGGGAGGTGGTGATATGTCGGAGGTACTGCGCGACGTACGGTTCGCTCTTCGGATGCTTCGACGGGGTTGGGTGGTAACCAGCATAGCAGTTCTCTCACTCGCGGTATCGATTGGTGGGAACACTGCGGTATTCGGACTGATCAACACATTCCTCTTCCAACCGATCTCGATCGACGAACCGGATCGAGTCGTGTTTGTGCAAGAGCGCACCCGCGATCAACCGGCGATCCTTTCTACGCTGACTGTTTCGTTGGCCATGGTCAGGGATCTCGACGAGCGGAGTCGTGCGATCTCGGATTGGGCTGCCATTCGACCTACGGTTGTCGGCTTCCGGGACGGCGAACGGGCAGAGCCCGTGAGCGCTGCCGCGGTGACCGAGAGTTTCTTTGGGGTGATCGGAGAGAACGTGTACCGCGGGCGGGCCTTCTTAGCCGAAGAGGTCGTTCCGGGCGGCCGAAAAGTTGCGATCGTAACCCCGAGCTTTTGGGAGCGAATCCGAGGCGGAGAGGGAGATCCTGTCGGCACGACACTCACGCTGGACGGTGAGCCCGTGGAGGTGGTCGGGGTCACTCCGGAAGACTTCGCCTTCCCGTTCACGAACGCGGACATTTGGATCCCGCTCACCGACGCGGCTGCGGAAAGCCCTCGAGACCGACGAGACGTGTTTGCACTTGGGCGGATGGCTCCTGGCGCCACGATGGAGCAGGTGGGCGAGGAGGTCCGCTCCATCGCGGCCGCGCTCGAGTCGGAACATCCGGAGATCCAACGAAACTGGACTGCCGATGTGTTCAACGCTCGTTTCGATATCCCTGACGCTCGCACGAAGATGTTCTACGGACTCCTCCAGGGTTCGGTCTTCTTCGTACTGCTGATTGCATGCGCGAACATCGCGAACTTGCTCATGGCACGTGCTCAGGAGCGGCGACGGGAGATGGCGTTGCGTTCCGCTCTCGGGGCGGGGAAGGGTCGCCTCTTACGTCAGTTAATGACGGAGAGCGGCCTCCTCGTTGGTTTCGGAGCTGTGCTGGGTTTGGCGTTCGGGTGGATTGGGTTGAGAGCGATGGCGAACCGCTTCGCAAACTTGCTCCCCCCGAGCTATACACCGTCACTCGATGGGGCCACTGTGGCGTTCACCGTCGGGGTCTCGATCGCCGCGGGGCTAGCGTTTGGGTTGGCGCCCGCGCTGCAGTCACTCCGCACGTCGCACTCCGAGACCCTCAAGGAGGGAGGCGGCAAGGCGACCGGCGGGAAGAGTCGGAAGTTGGTGGCTCGCGGGCTGGTGGTGGCGGAAATCGCCCTCTCGCTGGTGGCGCTTGGCGGTGGCGGAATGCTCGTTCGCAGCTTCCTCGAACTCCGCTCGGCAGATCCCGGCTTCGATGGTTCGTCACTCGTGACGGCACGCCCACGCGTACCCGCCTCGAAGTACCCGAGTGAGGAAGAGCGGCTCGGGTTCTTGGATCAGATTCTCGAACGCACGATGGCCCTCGAGGGTGCCGAGCATGCGGCGTTGATCAACGCACTTCCCAGGAACTTCGCCATTCCGACCGATACGTTTGCGCTGCCCGGAGTAGCTCGCGACGCCACTCAAGCAGCTCCGCGGGCCTTCGCTCTCAAGGCTTCCCCCGGGTACGTGGCCGCACTGGAGATTGCCATTCTCCAAGGCCGCTTCTTCGACGATTCCGATCGATGGGGATCGACGCCGGTGGCGGTTGTGAACCGGTCGTGGTCCGAGGCATGGTTCCCAGCAGGGGACGCCGTGGGCCGCTTCGTGCACTTCGACGGCGCGTCCCGACAGATCGTGGGCGTCGTAGAGGACGTCCAGCAGGTTCTGGTCACGACGCCGGGCCAGGTCGCTTCCGAGGCCATTTACACGCCTGCGGCACAGTCCCCGTTGAGTGCGTTCTCCGTGGTCGTGTCGTCACCGGCCGACCCAGCGCTTCTGAAGCAACCGATGCGCCAGTCTTTGACGGCTATCGACCCGGACCTGACCCTTTCCCAGCTGCTCACCATGGAAGAGGTCGTGGACCAGTTCTTCGCGGGAATCGACGTCTTCAATACGATCTTGGGTGGCTTCGGCTTCCTCGCGATCCTGCTCGCATCGCTCGGTACCTATGGAGTCTTGTCCCACCAAGTGTCCCAGCGTCGGAGCGAGCTCGGGATTAGGATGGCGATCGGTGCCCGTAGCGCCGAGGTGCTCCGCATGGTGACCCGCCAAGGAGTAGGAATGGCTCTGGTCGGGTTGGCCCTTGGGGGGCTGGCCCTAGTGCCGCTATCACGGTTGGTCTCGAGCCTCCTCGATGGCTTCGTGTCCGTGCGGACCGATACGGGGCTGTATGTGGCGCTCGTACTATTTGCGGTCACATTGGTGGCAACAGTGGTCCCGGCCATGCGCGCGGCGGGGTTGGATCCAGCAATCGCTCTGCGTGACGACTGATGGATTAGCGGAGCCGGTGAACCAGAGTGAGTGAGGCGATGCGAACGGAATGACCACAGACGCGTTGGAGACCCCCCGGCACGAATTCTGGGTGCGTTTCGCTCTGGCCTGGCTGGCCTTCCTCCTTTTGGCCGTATCCCTCGAGCTGACCTACGAGTGGGATGGCAGCTTGGTCCGAGTCGGCTTAGCCGTGCTCGGCGTCAGCCCGCTGATTCTCACCACCGCGGTCGTCGCGTTTTACCGGAGGCGATTACTTCGTCCCGATTGGCCAACTTGGCGAATGGTCGCGTTGCACATGCTGATCGGTGTGGTCTTCGCGCTAGTGAACGGATGCCTTATTTGGCTCGTCACTGAGCTTCCCTTTGCTCCGGAATCGATGCCGGAGCTCTCCCGCGCGCAGCGCTTCGGGTTGGCCTCGATCAACGCGGGATTCATCTATGTGGTGTTTCTGGGCGCCCTTATGTGGTCGGAATCCATGACGCGCTACCAGGAGAGTCGGGCCCTAGTCGCTCGGGAGGCGGTCCTGAGAGCTCAAGCCGAGGCCAAGGCGATTAGAGCCCAGTTCAACCCCCACTTCGTCTTCAACACGCTTCACTCTCTCATGCTGCTGGTACGCTCGGATCCTTCCACGGCGGAGCGCGCGATCGAAGATGTCGCGACCCTTATCCGATACGCATCGATCTTACAGCGCGATGACGTAGATCGGGTGCCTTTGGCGAAGGAAGTGGAGGTTGCGCGCCGATATCTCGCTCTGGAGGAACTACGGCTAGCGGAGCGGCTACGGGTCGTATGGGACGTCCCGAATGGGGTCGGGAAGATGGCGATCCCTGCGTTCTCTCTACAGACACTTGTCGAGAACGCGGTGAAGCACGGATTGGAGCCGACCCCCCGGGGAGGCACGATCGAGGTAGTGGTGCGACTCGAGCGCGACGTTCTCGCGGTCGAGGTGCGAGACGACGGTGTCGGCTCGGCGTCCCTGGATCGGGCACCTGAGGGCCGTGGTTTGTGGCTGCTTGGACGGCGGCTCGAGGTGCTGTACGGTGACCGAGCGAGTCTCGAATGGTCGAACGGGCGTGGGTCAGGGTTCAGCGTGGTCTTTACCCTTCCGGCCGAGCCGGCTCCGGATGACGGCGCTCTAGGAGCGATACCCGAGATGGGCACGCCGGGGCTCGCTGACGGCGGTGGCTCGGGGCTACGGCCCGCAGCGGCACGGTGACCGAGGAGGCGCGATTGGTGCGGGTTCGAGCAGTCGTCTGTGACGACGAGCCTTTAGCACGGCGCGCGATCGTGGAGTACCTCTCTGACGTGGAGTGGGTTGTGATCGTCGCCGAGGCTTCCGAGGGGAACGAGGCTGTACGGCTCATTCACAAGCATGAGCCCGACCTGGTTTTTCTCGATGTCCGGATGCCGGGCATGAACGGTCTCCAAGTATTGGACGCGCTGGAGCATGAACCGACCGTGGTATTCACCACGGCCTTCGACGAGTATGCCGTGGCCGCATTCGAACAAGGTGCGGTTGACTACCTGGTGAAACCGTTCGGGCAGAAGCGCCTCCTCCAGACACTCGACCGGGTGCGGGTGCGACTCTTAGGCGAGGGAAGAACCACCTCGTCCGGCTCGGCGAGCCGGCCGGACCCGAGTGATTCACCAGCCCACCGGCTCTTCGCCAAACACCGTGGCGGGATGGTCCCCGTAGCAGTCGACCGGATTGCACGTGTGGATGCGGTGGATGGCGGGGTGTCACTCTGGGTGGACGGACGAGCGCTCACGATGCAATCCACGCTAGGAGAGCTCGAGCGGAGACTCGATCCGCGTACCTTCGTGCGGGTCCATCGGGGACACATCGTGAACCTCGACCGAGTCTCCTCGATCAAGCGCTACGACGAGCGGCGGTTGGTGTTGGTGCTCGACGACGGTACCAAGTTGATCACCAGCCGAAACGGGTCCCAAGCGCTCCGGGCGATGATGGACGCATGACCGGCGCTCGGACCCGAGGGGCCCTTCTCGTTCTCGTAGCTCTGACCGTCGCCGGATGCACCCCGGACGCCCCACGGCCGCGTCTATCCGGAGAGTCGCTCGAGACGACGACGTGTGCCTCCTTCGTCGAGCGCACTCTCGACGAGTGGAGCGCGGAGCCCGGCTACCTCGAGCTCCCCCGCGTAGCTTCAGAGCGTGTTGCCCGGGCGTATGCGACAGAGGACTTCGGTGTGTGGGTGACCGTGCGCATGGAGCACGCCGGGGCAGCAACTGTGGCCCGGCATGACTCTCTCGGCGTCGAGTCCCGTCGGAACGACGCTTCGTGCACCCTTTCCGTTTTTCGGGAGCGCCGAAAGGCTCCCGGCCCTCGCGCCAACGTCGTCGGTGACTCGGACGTACTAGCGGCGCTCGAGGCGGCGGCGGGGTCTCTGATCGTGTACTCGTGGTCGCCGCACATGCCTTTGTCCGTAGATGGCTTCGGCGAGGTCGTCGAGGCGGCCGATACCAGGGGCTTCGAGGTCTTGCCGGTGCTCATCGCCTACGGCGATATCGACTTCGCGGAGCGCGAGGCGAGCCGCGTCGGGATGCCCGAGGGAGCGACTCGACAACTCCACTCGGTTGAGCTCCTGCACCGCGGCTCTCAGCTGCACGCGCCGTCGATTGTCGTCTTCCACGACGGTGCGGTCGCCCCCGTCCTCCCAGGGTACCGAGACGCCGATGGGTATGGGCGCTTTTTAGACGCGGTAGTGCGGCCCTAGGTCTATTCGCCTCCCACGACGGCGCTGCACAGCGCCATCAGACCATCCCATTCCTCCGTGCCCCTAGAGCTTCCGTCTGAGGCCCGTGCGTCCACGACGAGGGCTTCACATTGGGGTACGTTCAACGCCATCGCCTGGAACGCGGCCTCATGTGCTTCGAGGGGGAAGGGTGGCTCTTCGAGTGCGGCGACGTTCGGGGTACACGCGTCGGCCCACAGCTCGCCCAAGACAGCCCACTGCTCACGATCGATCTCGTCGATCGCCGTGCGCCATCCTCGGGCCGTGGGGTCCACGACGCGGAAGTCGAAGGCCTTTCCGGTCTCGGCTTCACGGGGCACGCGGTTGGAGAGGAAGAAGAGTTTTCCGTCGGGGAAGAACGCGGGAAAGTAGCTTCCCACGCCGGCTTGCAGCGATGTGGAGAGGCGCTGGACTCCGGAGTGGCCTCGGATGCGGCCTTCGGCGTCGTGGTTCAAGCGTGCTACCACCACGTCGGTAATCGTCTGCTCGGGAAGCCCTCCGTTCACGAACGGGGTGAGGTACGCGCCCTGGCTCAGATGAAAGGTCAGCATCGAATTGTCGAAGCTGAAGTCAGCCTTTCCGGCGGCGAAGCCGAGGTCGGCGACTTGGCTGCACGTCGTCGTGCCGTTCGACGGATCGGTGGAGGTGATCTCGAAGATCTTGAGTGAGGCACCGGCGTGGAACGCGTTCTCAGCACGGGGACTGGTGTGGGCCGCCACGTACCGGCCGTCCTTGGAGATGAACGGCGTGTTCAGATCGTTCTCGATCTCGGGGCAAATCGCCATCGGGGCCGAGGCCTCGACGGAAAGCAGCTCGCCGTCGTCCGCTCGATGCCTGAAGAGGTAGTCGACGATTCGGAAGCCCGAGGCGTCGCTCGTCCCTGAGAACATCATTCGATAGAGGGACTCCAGTCCGCTATCGGTGTCCGTCTCGGAGACGAGTGCCGTCGACTGATAGTACACCCGTCCGAGGGCCGGGTGATCATGGACGTAGGACGGCTCTAGATCAGGGCACGTCACGGCCTTCCGCCAATGCGTCGAGCATGGGGTCGACCGGATAAAAGCGGATCGTCGAGTCGGGGGTGTAGTACGAGGGGGACGGTCATGTACCGCCCGTCCGGGGTGGCGACCGCGTCGGAGCGATCAGGGATCATCACCCGACGGTCTTCGGAGAGGTTGTACAGGTAGTTCTGGTCGTGACTCGCGAAGGCGATGATCCAGTCGTCTCCGTCGTGTGGGACCGGCCGAGCGAACCAGTTCACGTCATCGACCGGGGTGCTTCCCGGCCCCGGAACGTGCGCAAGGACGTCCAAGTCGAAGTCCGGCACGGCACAGTAGTCGTTGGAGCCGGCGAAGATGGGAAGCGGATTCGATTCGGGTGTGGGCGAGGATTCTACGCACGCAACCATGGCGAGCGGCATGACCGCGAGAAGGGCCCCGGTGCGTCGGCGATGCACCGTCACGACCCCTCGAATGGAGCTGTGGGGAGGCCCGGGATGATCCGTGCTGCGTTCTCGTAGTACATGGCTCGCAGTACGTCGTCGGAGAGGTCCATCCCGTAGAGCTTCCAGAAGGCGTGATAATCTCGGTAGTAATCGAAGTACTCGTCCGCCGTCTCGAAAACCCGCCAGAAGTACGGATACTCTTCGGGTCGGAAGGAGTCTTTTCCGAACAGGACCCGGTCTTTGTACTTGGTGAAAAACTCCGCCGCGAAGCGCGGTTGTCTACCGAGGTCGTAAAGCACTGCTCCGACCTCCGCGAGGACGTTGGGATTGGCATCGAAGATCTCACCTAGCGCGGCGAGGTCGTGGGTGTGCCAACCCATGTGAGCGAGAATCCAGGTGGTGTTCGGGTGCTTCTCGATCATGCGATTCCGCTCGCTCATCAACTGCTCGAACGAGGGGAAGCGCGTGGGGTCGTTGAAGCGTCGGTTCTCGAAGAGCGCGAGTTCGAGCCACCGCTCGTTCGTCAGGTCGAGGGGCTCGAAGAACTCTGGCGGATCGGCGGTATGGACGAAGACCGGGATGCCGAGTCGCGCTGCCGTCTCCCAGACGACATCGAGCTCGGGGTCGTCGAGTTGGAGACGGGTGCCGTCCTGTTTCTCGTAGAAGAGCCCGAACGCTTTGCTGACCTCTCCGATCCCCACCGCACCGGCCGCCACGTCTGCCTCGAGTTGAGCCGCGATCTGCGCCCCAGACCCCGGGCCGACATCGCTCAGGTCGATCGAAGCGAAGAAGACGAAGCGGTCTTCGTACCCCGCCTCACGCACTGCCTCGATCTGGGAGCGGAGCCGGTCACCCGAACTGGGCCGGGCCTGTACCATGACACCGATGTTCAACTCGTCCATGGCCGTGATCACCCGTTCGATGGCCTCCTCGTTATCCAACGTCGGAGGGTGCCCGTGAATGTCCACCACGGGGAAGCGGGCTCTCGCCACGAAGTTCTCCGGGACGACCAGAGTCGATTGAGGCTTGTACTCGGTGATCGTTGGAGGGGGGATCGTGGGTTGCCGATCCTGAGCGGGTCGCCGCTGCTGGGCGTCACAAGCTATGGGAGTCACCAGGACTATGAGGCAGGCGAGCGCACGCCACGTCGATCGGGATCGGAGCATCAGAGTTTCTCACAGTTGAGTAGGCGCCCAAGCTGGGGCCGTAGTCCGGTGCTGTACAGACGACCGCACCTCCGGTTCCGGCGTGGCGGAGTGCGTCTCTGCCCGCGATCTTGCCCGGCGACCGGTGCGATCTCACGACACCGGCCACCTTCTAGGAGCAGACGGATGCTGAACCGTTGGTCGATTGTCGGGTTGGGCGTGTTGGTCTTGGGTGCGGCTTGGCAACCCCACGCCGTACGGGCTCAGAGTGAGGACGACGAGGTCGATGAGGCAGTGGAGCGGCTGAAAGAAGGCCTTCCTCTGACGCCGACGCGGACCTTGACCGAGACCTTCACCGAAGGCTCTTGGATCTCGGTCGACGTGAGTCCGGACGGGTCTTCGATCGTCTTCGATCTGTTGGGTGACCTGTATACCCTCCCCATCGAGGGCGGCACCGCGCGGCGTCTCACGCACGGCATGGCGTTCGACGGGCAGCCAAGGTTCAGTCCTGACGGCTCCACAGTCGTCTTTGTCTCGGATCGGAGCGGCGGGGACGGGATCTGGACGATTTCATTGGATGGCGCGGATACCGTGCGCATCACGTCTGGGAAGACGAGCGCGTACCAATCACCGGAATGGACACCCGACGGCGAGTACATCGTTGCCACCAAGCAGAACCCGGGGCAGGGGAAGCTCTGGATGTACCATCGCGAAGGGGGAGGTGGTGCTCAGCTGATTGAAGAGCCCGCCAACGTGCGGACCACGGGCGCCGCGTTCGGCTCCGACGATCGGTACATCTGGTACGCACGTCGCACGGGGACCTGGCAGTACAACTCCCCCGGTCGGGACTATCAGCTCTCGGTCTACGATCGTGAGACCGGTGAGACTTCATCTCGTTCGGGACGATACGGAGGCGCGTTCCGACCGACGCTTTCGCCCGACGGTCAGTGGTTGGTCTACGCAAGCCGACACCTCTCGCAAACCGGGCTACGGATTCGGGACCTGACGACTGGCGATGAACGTTGGCTCGCCTTTCCGGTGCAACGCGATGAGCAGGAGTCGCGCGCGGCCCGAGACGCCTACCCCGGTATGAGCTTCACCCCCGACTCGGAAGACGTCGTCGTCTTCTACGCAGGCAAGATATGGCGCGTATCGATCGCGACTGGGGAGACCACGGAAATCCCATTCCGCGCCGAAGTCGAGCTGCCGATGGGGCCCGAGGTGGACTTCGACTATCCCATCGAAGACACACCCACCTTCGTCGCCAAGCAGATACGGGACATCGCTCCCTCGCCTGATGGTAGACGGATCGCGTTCACCATCATGGGGGACATCTACCTTCAGGAAGGGAACGGGGAGCCTCGTCGGATCGATGACGGAGGCGCGATGAGCGCTATGCCGGCGTGGTCTCCGGATGGAGACCGCCTGGTCTTCTCGACGTACACAGAGGGCGAGGGAGGGCACCTTCATGTCGTGAATTCCGGAGGTGGAGACCTCCGGCGCATTACAGTCCGCCCTGCCTTCTACACACAGTCGGTGTGGTCTCCGGACGGGGAACGCGTGGTAGCCGTTCGAGGTCCCCGTCGCGCCTACCAGGAGGCGTTGACCCAAGGGGTGCCTCGTGGAGCGGTCGAGTTGGTCGCGATCCCGGAGGGCGGGGGGATCGCGGAGGTGATCACGGCTGTGTCGGGTCTTTCGCGCCCACACTTTGCGGGCTCTCCCGATCGGATCTACGCGTTTCAAGCCGGAACCGGGCTTGTTTCGCTCCGTTGGGATGGCTCGGATCGGCGAGAGCACGTTCAGGTGAGGGGAGGGAGTCCGAACGGTGGCGGTGGCTCCGGGACGCCGGCGAGTCTCATCCTAATGGCCCCGGCGGGAGATCAGGCGCTTGCCCAAGTCGGCAACCAGCTCTACACCGTAACCGTGCCGACAGGCCTCGGCCCCGATGCCCCGACGATCTCCGTGGCGAATCCGGCGAACGCATCCTTTCCCGCGGCACGCCTGACCGACATCGGGGCTCAGTTTCCGGCGTGGTCCGCGGATGGCCAGTCGGTCCATTGGGCCCTCGGAAACGCCCACTTTCAGTACGACCTCGCTGCGGCTGAGGCTTTCGCGGATAGTGTCGAAGCCGAGCGAGACGCTGAGGGTGCAGCGGACGACGACTCCGACGGGGATGACGACGAGTCGGAAGAAGAAGACGCCGAGTACCGGCCTGCGGAGCGTCGCATTCGCGTCGAGGTCGATCGCGATATCCCGCGGGGGGTGATCGCACTCGAGAACGCGCGGGTCATCACGATGAACGGCGAAGAGGTTTTCGAGCGAGGCACGGTCGTGGTGCGTGACAACCGAATCGTCGCGGTCGGCCCGTCGGCTTCCGTCACGGTTCCGGGAGATGCCGAGCGGATGGACATGAGCGGGGCCACAATCGTACCGGGCTTCGTCGATACTCATGCCCACCTGCGTGCTTCGTTCAGCGTGCACAGGGCGCAGCCCTGGTCATATGCGGCGAACCTCGCCTATGGCGTCACCACGGCGCGCGATCCACAAACGGGATCGAGCGACGTGTTGTCGTACGAAGACATGGTGAGAGCAGGATCCATGGTCGGGCCGAGGGTCTACAGTACCGGACAGGGCGTCTTTTCGGGCGAGCGCATTTCCAGCCTCGACGAAGCCCGGGACGTGCTCCGTAGGTACTCCGACTACTTCGATACCAAAACGATCAAGATGTACGGAGCCGGGAATCGGGAAGTGCGGCAGTGGATCATCCAAGCCGCGCGAGAGCTAGAGCTCATGCCGACGACGGAAGGAAGCCTGGACCTTCGGCTGAACATGACGATGGCTCAGGACGGATACTCGGGAACCGAGCACAACCTCCCTGGCGTGCCTCTCTACCAAGACGTGGTCGAGCTGGTGGCTCAGTCGAACATGGCAACTACACCGACGATCGTGGTCACGTACGGTGGGCCTTGGGCGGAGAACCTCTTCTATACCACGACCGATGTCTTACGAGACGCGAAGCTCGCCACCTTCACGCCGTGGGAGGAGATCTACTCCAAGTCGGCCCGGCGGGTGCCCGGCTGGTTCGATGAGTCCCAGTACATCCACCGAGAGATTTCGGACTTCCTCGATGACGTAGTCGAGGCCGGCGGTCGGGCGGGCGTGGGGAGTCATGGCCAGCTACAAGGACTCGGCTACCATTGGGAGCTGTGGTTGGTCGGCGCGTCGGATCGTATGACGAACCACGAGGCGCTCCGGATCGCCACCATCATCGGCGCGGATGCCTTGGGACTGGATGGCGACCTTGGATCACTGGAGGTCGGTAAGCTTGCCGACCTGGTCGTGCTGAACTCGAACCCGCTCGACGATCTTCGCAACACCAACACGATCCGCTTCGTCATGAAGAACGGTCGCCTTTTCGAGGGACCGACGCTCAACCAACGGTGGCCTGAACAGCGACCTGCGGAAGGGTTCTACTGGCAGACCGATGGGTCGATTCCGGTCCACACGACAGGCAACTAATGGAGGGGAGCACGGCGCCGGGGCCGCTCCAAGGAGTACGGGTCTGCGACGTAGCGCAGAATCTGGCGGGACCGTTTTGTACGCAGATTCTCGCCGACCTCGGTGCCGAAGTCGTGAAGGTGGAGCCGCCGGGAGGAGATTTGGGGAGGGCTTGGGGTCCGCCCTTTTGGGGTGGAGACAGCACACTCTTCCTCTCCGCGAACCGTGGCAAGCGAAGCATCGTTCTGGACCTGAAGTCGCAGTCCGGGATGGAAGCGCTTCGTCGGCTCGTGGCCGTGAGCGACGTGTTCGTCCAAGCTTCCCGGCCGCGAGCCGCCGAACGGCTGGGGATCGACTACTCTTCGATTCGGGCGATTCGGGACGACATCATTCATCTGTCGATCAGCGCGTACGGCCAAGACGGACCGATGTCGGACCAACCCGGCTACGACCCGCTGATGCAGGCGTTCGCCGGAATCATCTCCGTCACGGGGCAACCCGATGGCCCTCCGACTCGCGTAGGCGGGTCGGTCGTCGACTTCGGCACGGGTATGTGGTCGGCCCTGTCGATCTTGGCCGCGCTTCGTGTCCGGGACCAGGAGGGACGGGGCTCTCGGCTCGAGACCTCACTCATGGACACGTCCCTTGCCTGGGTTTCGTACCACATCCTCGGTCATTTGGCGACCGGCGATGTTCCAGGGCCGATGGGATCGAGCCTGGGATCGATCGCCCCCTACCGTGCGTTCGAAACGCTCGATGGACACGTCATGATTGCGGCGGGGAACGACGCAATCTTCCGTCGTCTCTGCGCTGCCCTCGGAGTCGAAGAGGCTGCGGACGATGCACGGTTCGCCTCGAATCCGTCGCGTGTGGCCCACAGGACCGAGGTCGATCGCCTCGTGGAGGAGCAGACGGTACTCCTTTCCACGTCCGAGCTGTTGAGCCGACTACGCGCGCACGCGGTGCCTTCCTCCCCCATCCGCGACGTGGCGGACGTCGCCACGGATCCGCAGGTGGCCGCCGCGGAGATGCTTCCCGAGGCGCCCCATCCGGCGGTTCCCGATTACAGAGACGTGGCGATCCCGATGCGGATGGATGGACGCCGCCCCCGCGCCGATCGGTCCCCTCCCGCCGCAGGAGCCCATACGCATGAGGTGCTCATGGAGTTGGGCTTTACCGAGGAGGAGATCGCCGACTTCTAGCGGGGCGCGGAAGCGTCGCCACCTCGCACCAGCGCGATCCGGAAGCCGATGAAGGGACGCCGGGCGCCGGGGTCGGCACCTCCCCGGTTCGCGCCTCGAATGTGTTGAGGCGAGTCACCGAACCCCCCTCCTCGGATCACCCAGAGAGCATCCTCCTGGCTCGTGGCCGGGGTCGTCGCGGTCGGTGTGCCACCGAAAGGGTAAGGGAGGTAGGGACTACGCGTCCACTCCCACACGTTGCCGGCCATGTCTTGGAGGCCCCACGCACAAGCGAGACACTCGAAGGTTCCGACCGGTACCGGAGCTGGGGACCCGAAGTGCGCGGCGTCATCGCGGAAATCGTTCCCCCACGGCCAGACGGCTCCGTTCGGGCCGCGAGCCCCTTTCTCCCATTGGGCCTCGTTAGGCAGTTCGATCGTCCAGCCGGATCGGAGGAGGGCAGCGACGGCGGGTGGGGTGTCGGGCGAGGAGCGAAGCGCGCCGTCGAGCCAACGCGTATAGGCGACGGCGTCAGGCCAAGAGACGTGTGTGACCGGGTGGTTCTGAGGTCCGTCGAGTGCCGCTGGATGAATGGGTTGGTGGCGGGCCGACGTCGTGAAGGCGGCGTACTGCGCGATCGTTACCTCGGTGCGTCCGAGATAATACTGATCCACTTCGACGTGGCCTTGGGCTTCGTTCGCGCTCCACCTCTCCACCTCGAACGCCAGCCGATCTAGCGCCGGGTCGCTCCCCATGAGGAAGGCCCCGGCGGGGATGTGGACGAATCCCGCCATCGAGTCCGAAGGCAGGTGAAAGAGCACCTCGTCGAAGTCGTCGTGAGCTAGACCGCTGGACACCGGGCCCACCTGAGAATCGAGAGAGCGCGACGGAGGCTCGGGCGCCACCACGAGCGCTAGAGCCGTGGCGGTGACGAGAGCCAGGGTGGCGGCGACCGTGGATACCTGCTTTCCGGAGATCTCTGGCCCTCGGCCATCACCCTCCGCGCCACTCACGTGCATGCGAAGCTCCACCCATGCTCACACGCGCGAGTCCTCAGCTCCGGCTCCGGCACGTCGAGGAGGTTGGAGCCACCCTCTCGGAGGAGCAGGCGGAGATCCAACGGCTTCGGATCACCTCTGGCCACTGTCGATGGGTCGAGCACGTTGAGACAGGCGGGCCGATATCGTAGCTCACAAGCGCGTGCCACAAGCCGACTCCCGAGTTCCGCGTCGTACTCGGCGCTGGCGGGAGTGAGGTGCCACAGCCCCAACTCGTTGCACGCCCAGGCGGAGTTGTCCGCGCAGTAGCTCGATTGAAGCTGTCTCAACGTGGTGCACGCCCCGCGGCGGTCTTCCCGGCACGCCTCCTGCCAGAAGGGGAGTGCGTCTCCCGGGTGCCTCCCGTCGGTGCGCCCGAGGGCGGTCATCGCTCCGAAGAGCAGTACCCAAACGCCGATGAAGCGCAGGTTCCACCCGTGCGATATCGATCGGTCCGGCGGCGGCTTTCCAGCCGGATCCCCGTACCGATCGGAGAAGCGAGCGACGCCTGCATCGATCGCGCGAACGCTCAAGTTCAGGAGAGGCACGCACAGGAGCTTGTCGTAGAAGGTCGGGACGCCCGCCACGGACAGAATGGCATAGAGGGCGAAGACGCCGATGCCGTACAGAGCTCCGAACACGACTTTGCCGAGCGGCTTACGAGGGGAGGTCGAAGGGTCGGTGATGAGGAGGTGGAGCCCTAGGAATACCGCCGCCGGGATCTCCGAGTCGACGAAGTACGGCACGCCGAAGACCGCGCTCCAAACCGCGGACGCCGCGAAGAGGGCGACTGCCGCCGTACCGGCGACGAGCGTGATGGAGAAGAAGTACATCACGACCAGGCCCGCCACGAAGATGAAGGTGTAGATCCGTGGCGCGAGGGTCAGCGTCGAGGCGATCTCGGGCCCCCACGTCAGATCGGTCGTGCCGGTGGCGATGAGCGCCAAGGAGAAGAGGCCGAGCGCGAGTGCCGACGGGTTGAACACGTGTACCGAACGACCTTCACGGTGCCACCGAATGAACTCCTTCCCTAGGAATCCGACGGCGATCATCAGGAACTGCAGGTAGAACCAGTCGTCTCGGAACCAGAGGAAGAGGTTGATGCTGAGAATGATCGGGACCGGTCCGAAGCCGAGCGCGTACGAGCGCCCCCGGCTCCACGCGATGAGCAGCGACACGCCGTACGCGAAGACGAGTTGGCCCACGAGGAGCGGAGCCATGTCGTATACCGGTCGCCAATGCCATCCCCAATAGACGAGAACCGACGTCTGTACCAGGGCCTGAATCCAGTGCTGTCGGCGTACAGCGATCTCCATCGTGCCGGGCCCGTCGCCCCGGATCATCCACCAACCCCACCACGCCCCGAGAACGGCTGCGGCCGCGACGAACGAAGCCGTCAGAGCCGAGGTCGACTGGACCCGTGGGGTGATTGCGAGCGCCAGGAGCGCCATGGCGAGAGCGAGGGGCGTCCAGGATGTGCGGGTGTGCGTAGGCGGCCGAGCGGTCATGACGTTCCCGGAGGGAGTCGGGCGCAGCGAAGCTAGGGGTGGCGGCACGGGTCAGAAAGCTGCCAGGCGTATGTCCTGATTTCGTGTGCTTGCCTACCTTGGGCGCCGGCACACGTGCGGAACCGGCGGAGCGATCGATGAGGATTGGTGTGAGAAGAGCGAAGTCATTCTTTGTACTCGTAGCCCTGGGCGCTCTCCCCGCGTGCGCAGCGCAGTCTTCCGATTCTTCAAATGAAGAAGCCGAGGTCGCGAGAGGCACACTGCCCCGATTCACCGTAGACCCTTCCTGGCCCCTCGAGATGCCGAACGACTGGATCATGGGTTCGGTCACCGCGGTCTTCGTCGATGCCCAGGACCACGTGTGGGTCACCCATCTGCCGGAGACGCTCACCCCCGAGGAGCTGTCCGCGGTACAAGATCCGCCGATCGGGCTCTGCTGCCGTCCGGCCCCGGTGGTCATCGAGTTCGATGAGCTCGGCCAGGTAGTTCAGGGATGGGGTGACCCCGCTACCCAAGACGTCGCCGACTTCCCGAGAAACGCGCACGGCCTCTTCGTCGATCACCTCGACAACGTGTGGATCGGGACCTATCGACATCACCGAGTGATGAAGTTCACCCGATCGGGTGAACTCTTGATGCAATTGGGCAGCTACGATGAAACCGGTGGAAGCAACGACACCACATTGTTGGGCGGGCCCGCGGGGATTTGGGTCGACCCTAACTCGAATGAAGTCTTCGTGGCCGACGGGTACCGGAATCGACGGGTCATCGTCTTCGACGGAGAGACGGGCGCTTATCTGCGCCATTGGGGAGCGTACGGCGAGAGTCCGGTCGACGAGTACGAGTACGACTGGGGTGGAGCTGGGCATGCGGCAAACCCTCCCGAACAGTTCTCTACCGTCCACGGTCTGACGGGGTCACGAGATGGCCTGATCTACGTCGCCGATCGGAGGGGCAATCGCATCCAGGTCTTCCAGCAGGATGGGACGTTCGTGGCCGAGAAGGTGATCGAGCCGAGGACGCTGGCGTCGGGGTCGGCGTTCGTGATCGCGCTGTCCCCGGATGCGGATCAAGAGTGGCTCTACTTGGCGGATGGCACGAACCACAAGGTGTGGATCTTGCGGCGAGCCGACCTCGAAGTGGTCGGCGAGTTCGGTCGGGGCGGTCGTCAGGTGGGCCAGTTCCTCCGGCCCCACGGAATGGGTGTAGATTCGGAGGGCAACATCTACGTGGGAGAGGCTTCGACAGGCCGCCGCGTACAGAAATTCACTCGATCGGGTGGTTAGGACATGCTTGTTCGTCGTCTCTCCTTGCTCCTCGGCCTGTGGGTTGTCGGAGCGTCGCAAATCCATGCGCAATCTGCGGAAGAGATTCTCACGAATATGCTCGA
Source organism: Longimicrobiales bacterium (assembly GCA_965223235.1). GTDB lineage: Bacteria > Gemmatimonadota > Gemmatimonadetes > Longimicrobiales > Gaopeijiaceae > UBA2589. Next base: position 28,041 of record CBDCVV010000001.1, on the reverse strand, counting down.
CGAGTTCGAGCGCCGCGCCCAGGGGGTGGACAACTACACCCTGATCCAGGAAGCGATGGGCTTCCAAACCATGTCCTACTTCGAGAAGGAGGTGGTCAACGGCCGGGCCACCTTCGTGCTCCGCCAGTCGGGAGCCGCCGGGATGACTGTTGACCAGTCGCCGGGCGATGCCGGCATGGCACAGATGTTCGCCGCAGGGGAGGAGCTCTTCGAGCGAACCCGCTACCTCGGGACAGAGCGGATCGACGGATACGATCTGCACATCCTGGAGATCACGGACTTCGAGGGCCTCGACTTCGGGAAGACCATGACCCCTGATTCCGAGTTCACTCCGACTGCCGGCCGCGTATACCTGGATGCCGACACCTACGCCCCTCGGCGGCTCGAGTTCGATGGTGAGATGATCAATGATCAGGGCACCAACCCGATTCAGAGCGTGGTGGAGATGCAGGACTACCGCGAGGTGGAGAGCCTGCTACTCCCGTTCAGGACGGTCGTGACCGTGAACGGGATCGGGGCTGCGATCGACGACGAGACGCGAAAGGAGTTCGAGCGGATGCGCGAGGAGTTGGAGAAGCTTCCCCCGGCTCAGCGTGAGATGCTCGAGTCGATGATGTCCGAGCAGATGGCCCAAGTCGAATCGCTGATGTCGGGCGACGGCGGTCCGATGGTGATGCAGGTGCTGGTGACGGAGGTCAAGGTGAACCAAGGGCCTCCCTCCCTCTAATCGGGAAGGTCGCTCCGAAGGTCACCATCCAGCTGTCCTCGGCGCTCCGGATTTCAAGAAAGGGGTGTGTCCCTCCCCGCGTGAGGCGGAGTCCTCCGAGCAACACGGGCTCGAAGCCGATGCGTGCGATCCGAGCTCGGCGCTGGTCCACGGTCACGGACACGTGAGACTCACGGTACATGAAGCCCGCGCCTATATACGGCGCTAGCCTGCGAGCTCGATCGAAGGTCCAGAGCAAGGCGAGACTCGATTGCCAAGCCCGACGGGCCACGGCGACTCCTGGATCGGCCAACAATCCTTCTTCGGGAAAGTGGAGGAGGGCCTGACCGACGATGTCGAAGTCCCCGACGACCTCGGCGCCCAACCGTGCTCCCAGGGTGTAACGACGGAGGTCGGACCAGCCCCCCTCCGGACCTCCGTAGAGGGTTTGGGCAGCCCCCTCGGCGACGCACGCGGCGAACGCCACCAGTAGACAGGCGATAGCGGCCGAGGCGCCGCGGAGGGCGCTCGACGGAGACACCCTCATGGTGACGCCTCAGGGAGCGAGTACTGTGAAAGGAACTCCACCAAGACTCGGCTCGCCTGAAGGTCTCGACTCTTGCGACCAAAGCCGGCTGCGAGGTTGAGAGGTGAGCCCGGCCAGGTGTGTCCGCCGCCAGCGATTCTATAGAAGTGCACAGGGCTCTCGGCTGCACAATCCGAGTATCGCGTTCTTTGAACAGTCGTATCGTCGTCAGGGACGGGATCGATCTCTTCGACCGGTAGCGGCGGGCCGCACTCGTTCGTCGCCGCCATCCATGCCGCGCTTCCTGGGCCACCCAGCATCCCGACGCCTGCAGCGATCCCATCGTCCCAGAAGAACTGAGGGTCTCGGTCTCCGAGGAAGGCCACCATGGGGAGGGGACGAGCCCAGGGGCATGTGCTGGCCAGCTCCGCCGAGATCCCCGCTCCGACGAAGCTGAGCCCCGCGATCGCGTCCCCACGTAGGCAGGCAACGGCCTGAGCGAATATGGCACCGTTCGAGAAGCCAGTCAGATAGATGCGGGTGCGGTCGACTCCGTATCGTTGGTCCACGTCGGCGATCAATGCGTCGACAAAAGCTACGTCGGGGACACCCCAATAGGAGGCGGGACTGTTGGGCGTATTCCAGTAGTCCCCGGATGCTTCTGGGAACGCCAACAGTAGGCCGTACTCCTCGGCCTCCGGGTACAACCAGCTCATGAGCTCTATTCCCATCGCGCCTTGAGAGGCGCCATGAAACGCGATCAAGAGTGGCGACTGCCCTGCCCGATCGAGGGATTCCGGAGCGAATACCCTGTAAGTCCTCTGCCCACCGGGGGACGCGACCTCATGGGTTGCCGACTCCACATTCTGGACGCCGGTGGAATCGGCGGGATCGCAGGCCGTTATGGCTATCGCGAGACCGACAGCGGCGACAGAGCGGGGGTAGAGAGGGGCCGATGGCACTGGGAGTCCTGCCGGCATCATGAGCGAAGAGAACGGTGTCCATACCGTGCAAGGTCCCCGCGAATTACAGGCCGTCGTCAGGGAGGTAGTCTGCCTGACGACTCTCTCCGTCTAAGGCGCGACCTCACTCAGGTACTCGGCAAGCCTCGCCGAGAGACGCTCGACAGACGCGGCCAAGGCTGGTCGCAGGTGTTCGACATCGTCTGACCGCTTCTCCCGAGCCGCTTCCTCCAAGAGCGCTGCCGTGGCTCGAGCTTCTTCGCCACCGAACACTGCCACCGCTCCTTTGAGCGTATGGGCCGCCCGCTCGAGCGTCGCGAAATCCATTGCCTCGGCGGAGGCGTCGACATCTTGAATCAACTGGATGCGATCGGCCTCGAAGACCGTGAGGAGCGTACGCAGAAGGGTGATATCACCCTCGGTCCGGTCACGGAGTGAATCGACATCCAAGATTGGCGTGGCGCGTGAGCCAATGTCGGGAAGGGGCGATACGGCGCTCGGACGGATGCCCTCGAGCTCGCGCAGTACCTCACGCAGCCTCTCTCGACTGATCGGCTTGGAGATATAGTCGTCCATGCCAGCGTCCAGGAAACGATCCCGATCCCCATCCATCGCGTGCGCTGTAACCGCAATAATCGGTACTCGTTTACCCGTTTCCGACTCCCGCTTCCGGATCTCCCGAGTCGCTGTGAGACCGTCCATCTCAGGCATTTGGACGTCCATGAGGACGAGGTCGAAGTCGTTGGCTTCGATCGCCTCAACGGCTTCCCGACCGTTCTTCACGATGGTTACCTGGTGGCCGAACCGCTCGAGGACATGCCTGGCCAGTCGTTGATTGACCGAGTTGTCCTCCGCGACGAGAACGTCAAGGCGTAGCCGGGCCTCGCGGAGTGAATGGCGTGTTACCAGCTCCGTTTCACGGCTGTCGTCTTCGTCGCTCTGGAGGGTGAGGAGGAGTGCTTCACGAAGCTCGGCCGGGGCGAGCGGCTTCAAGAGGTACGACGCGATCCCGAGAGCCTCGCATCGCGCCCCGTCACCCGGCCGGCCGGAGGCCGTCAACGCCACCAGCACGAGGGATTCGAAGCGGGGGTCGGCGCGAATCCGCTCGGCCAGTTCGAAGCCGCTCATCTCTGGCATGTGGCAGTCGAGTAGGGCGAGCTCCACGGGCTCGCCCTGCCGATGGGCTTCGTCCAACAACTCCAGTGCCTCGGCCCCGGAAGTAGCCGATACGACCTCCATGCCCATGCGTACCGCGAACTCGGCGAGGATCCGCCGGTTGGGCTGGTAGTCGTCCACAGCCAGAACTCGCATGCCTGTGAGGTCCCGCGCGGGTGCGTTCGCGGCCCGAACCGGGTTGGTCGCCTCGAGGAAGTCCGCTTCGAACGCGAAGGTGCTGCCTCTCCCGACCGTACTCGCGACCTCGATGCGACCACCCATCCGATCTACGATCCCAGATGTGATGGCGAGCCCGAGACCGGTTCCCCCGAAGCGCCGAGACATGCTGCCGTCGGCCTGGTGAAACGAGCCGAAGATATGCTCTAGCTTATCGCTCGGGATACCGATGCCCGTGTCGGCGATCTCGAAGCGGAGCCGGACACCCTTCTCGTCCACCCGGCATCGATGCACGGTCACCCGTACTGAACCTTCCTCGGTAAACTTCACCGCGTTCCCCACGAGATTCGTAAGTGCCTGTCTGAGGCGACCAGGGTCGCCTCGGACGCGTTCCGGGACGTGCGGCCCCTCGTCGTACAGGACCTCGACCCCTTTCTGGCGCCCCGCCAGCGCGAGCGGCTTCAATGCGCCGGTGATCGTTTCCCATAGCGTGAAATCGATCTCGTCGAGCTCGAGCTTGCCGGCTTCGATCTTCGAGAAGTCGAGGATGCTGTTGATGATCTCGAGCAGCGAACGAGCGGACGACTGGACGGTTTCGAGATACTCGCGCTGAACTGGAGTCAGCACCGTGTCCAGCGTGAGTTCGGTCATCCCGATGATTCCGTTCATCGGAGTCCGGATCTCGTGGCTCATGTTGGCGAGAAACTCGCCCTTGGCGGTGTTGGCTTCTTCCGAAGCTTTCATCGCGAGTCGGAGCTCTCCCGCGGCCTGGCGCTCCGCAGTGACGTCTTTTCCGATTGCGTAGATGTCGCCGTCGTCGGAGCTCCGTGCTGCGGTCCAGGCGAGGATCCTCTCCGACCCGTCGTGCGCAAGCCACCGGTCCTCGAAGGTGACCGAGCCGGAGCCTGGCTCCAGCTCCGAGAGAATCGCTTCGGTAACGGGAGCTTCACCCGGTCGCATGAAGTCTCGGATGGGGGCGTTCACGAAGGCGTCTGTCTTGTACCCGAGCACGTGCTCGAACGCCTCGCTGGCGAAGCGGAAGGTGCCGTTGCGACGCCAGACGCAGAAGAGGTCGAGGCCGAGCTCTAGGAAGCGTAGCGGGTCGATGCTTGAGGGCGATCCACCGGTCCGGGAGTCGTTCACGTCGGCCTCATCCGGAATCTGCACCCGCGAATCCCTTTCGCTCCATCGCGCCCCATGCCTGTGCCCCCCGGAACTTCGAGAACATCCCCCGCAGCCGCCACCACATGGAGAGCTGCCGGTAGCCGATGTTCTCCACCAGCGCGATGAAGATCAGGGTAAGGAGGTCTCGATATCGGGGGTACCGCCGGAAACTCAGCTCTTCCAGCCCGACGGCGGCAAAGGAAAGAGATATCCCGAGCGTGAGCGACACGGCGAGGAAGGCGAGGACGAACGGTCCGGACGCTCGGCCAAGGAGGATGGCCGAGATGAAGGTGACGTACCCCATCGCTTCGATGATGGGGCCGATCACCTCGAGGAAGAAGAAGTACGGTACGGCGACGAGACCGATGCGCCCGTAGCGCGGATTGAGGATCATCACGCGGTTGCGCCAGAGCGATTCCATGAGGCCACGCTGCCACCGGTCCCGCTGTCGACCCAGTGTCTTCAAGTCTTCCGGACACTCGGTCCATGCGACAGGGTCCGGGACGAAGGCGACGCGGTACGGCTCACCCGTCTCTCGGCAGTGGCGGTGAAGTCGGACGACGAGCTCCATGTCTTCGCCGACCGTGTCGTGCAAGTACCCTCCCACTTCTACGACATGTCGCCGACTGAACATGCCAAAGGCACCGGAGATGATCAGGGTGGAGTCGATGGCGTCCCACCCCATTCGTCCGGCCAAGAAGGAGCGGAGGTACTCGAGAACCTGGATGCGTGCGAGGAGGTTCTTGGGGAGGCGCACCTCCTCGACCCGGCCACTCCGGACCTTGCAATCGTTGACGATGCGGATCACGCCGCCAGCCGCGACCGTGGTGGCGTCTTCGAGAAAGGAGCGGACGATGCGAGTGAGTGCCTCTGGCTCCAGCAAGCTATCCGCGTCCATGGCGCAGAAGAGCGGTGAACGGCAGTAGTTGATGCCCGTGTTGAGGGCGTCTGCCTTACCGCCGTTCTCCTTGTCGATCACCCAGAGGTTCGGGTGGACGGTGCTTCGGTACACCCCCCGGACGTCTGCCGTCGGGATCGTGGATACGGGGGCGCGTGCGGCGGGTTCGAGTTCGAACGCGTCCGTCATTCGCTGAAGCGTACCGTCCTTCGACCCGTCGTTCACGACCAGAATGTCGTACGTCGGATAACGCAGCGTGAGCAGAGATCGGGTCGATTCGACGCAGGTCGGCTCTTCGTTGTATGCCGGTGCGATGAGGGTGACAGGGGGCATGCCGGCCGTCGACATCAGCTCGTTGGGGTCGACCGCGGCCATGCGCAAGGAGTATCGATGAAGCGAGCCGAAGGCCATGAACGTCATGACCAGGTACGTGCCATTGAGCAGCACGAAGTAGAGGATGACGAAGATATTGAAGGCGTCGAGTGCGGAGCCTGCGATGGCGGCGAGACTTTCCACTACTCAGCCAAGACCTGGATGGCCAGCTGCGCGGCCGAACCCCCGGTTCCGGCGAGCCGCTCGAGGATTTCGGATGCTCCAAGACTCACGAGTCCGCGCGCTGCTTCGAGGGAGACCCAGAAGGATGGATCGTCGAGCTTCTCGTGGAGGAGCGTTACGTCGGCGGGTGTCCCTACGGCACCGAGCGCCCGCACGGCCATCGATCGGACCACGGGATCCCGCGACGCGGCCATCTTTCGCACTCCGGGCAAGTGTTCGTTGCCGCCAAGGTGTCTCAAGATGCGCAGGCAAGCCGCGAGGAGTTCGCGATCCGATTCCTTCTCGATGAGTTCGCCGGCGATGGGCACCGCATCGAGGTCGTTCAACTCTCGAAGCGCATCGGCGGTCACGGCGCGAACCAGGGGCGTCCTCGAGGTATCTCTGAGCATTTCACGAAGGAGCGGGGTCGCGCTGCTACCTCCTCCGGCCAGGAGGCTGGCGAGGAAGCTTCGGCTCCAGTCGGTGAAGCGAGGCAATCGCTCGAGCACGTCGGGGAAGTAGCGTTCTTGACCAGGCCGGAAGAGGCTTCGTGCGGCGATCATCGCGACTACTGCCGACTCGTCGTCGAGTGCTTCCGCGACCTTCCGTGCGTACTTCGGGAATCCGAGCTTGGCTAGGAAAAGAACGTCGCGCCCGCGGGCTTCCGCACTCCGCTGTCTCTTCTTTCGGCCCCTCGACACGATAGTGCGAAGGTAAGGGCTAGCGAGTCGATGGATGACCTTGCTCTCGCTTCCCCTGAGCCTCCGGGCGTAATCCAGGAGGTAGCTGAGGAATAGCGCGCCATCCTTCGGGTTGATCTCGGCCAACATTGCGTCCGGAGACACACTGCCTCCGAGGACGTCGAGCATGGCCGGTTCCCACGACTCCTGGAGGCGAGTGCGGGCCTGGTCTCTGCGGTCGTTGCGGATGCGGAGGCCGAGGGCAAGGAACGCGAAGGCCACCGAAACCAAGAGTAGAAGCGCTGCGGCAATCGAGAGCACGATCAGCGTGCGATCTAGCCTCGCCAACTCGACATACGCGCTGACGAAGTCACGCAGCAGGTCGGCGATCAGGCCTGGGCCTCCCGCTCGGACGTGGAGGAGATTGCTGGTGGTGTCGCTCCGTCTCCGACGTGGCGGCGGTGGAGGAGGCGCCGCACTCGTGCGAGAAGCTCCGCGGGGGAGAAGGGCTTGAGGACGTAGTCGTTGGCGCCAAGCTCGAGGCCTCGGATTACGTCGGTCTCGCTCCCCATTCCGGTCAGCATGATGATCGGAATCCCCTTGTGGCGAGGGCTCTCCCGGATGCGGGAGAGCACCTCGAAGCCGTCCATGCCGGGGACCTTTACGTCCAAGATCGCGAGGTCGAAGTCCGCATCGGAGAGCCAGGCGAACGCCTCGGAGCCGTCTCCGAAGCTGACGACCTCAAGCCCCTCTCGTACCAAGCGATGGTTCACGAGGGTAGACGTGACGCGGTCGTCTTCGAGGAGGAGGATTCGATTCGTGCGCGCAGGGTCTGCATCGAGCTCTGAGGAAACCTTCTCCTTGTCCGAGGATCTTGCTCGATAAAGAGAACCCTCCGCGGCGGATACCGCCTCGTGCAAGGTGAAGGAGGGGTCGATGCTCGCAACGCCTCCGCTCAGAGCGACATCGATTCCAGCGGCTTTGAGATCCGCGAGAGCCTCACCTTGAGTGACCTCGCGGAGCGCCCCGTCCAATGACCTACGGGCCTCCTCGAGACTCGAATCTGGAAGCACGATGACCAGCTCGGCTGTCTGCCACCGGCCTACCCGATTCCCTTTTCCCACCGCCTCGTGCACCGTCGCACACACTTCCAGAAGGAGTTGATCGCCTGCGTCTCGGCCCAACTTCATCGTCACCTCGGCAAGGGAGTCGAGTGCGACGAGTGCCACACACAGCGACTTCTTTTCCCGACGGGCGATCCGTTGTTGCTGGTCGAACTCTTGGGCGATGCCCACACGGTTGGGGAGCCCGGTCAGGCCATCACGCACGGCATCCCTTCGCCTGCGCCCACTCTTGATCTGCCTCGTTACGGCGGCGCGGAGTTCTTCCGGGTCGGCGGGCTTCTCGATGAACTCATCGGCCCCTACGGCCATACACTCGGCGCGAGCAACGGCGGTGGCCGTCGACGAGAGTACGATCACCGGAATCGTTGATGTGGAGAGTTGCTCCCTCATCTGTATCAGGACATCGCGTCCATCGCGGTCCGGGAGTATGAGATCGAGGACGACCACGTCGACGGATGTCGTCTCCATGAGGGAGAGCGCAGTAGTTGCGTCGGGGGCGACGACCAACTTGCGTCCGGGGGCGTCCAAATACGCGATGGTCGCGGACGCGACTGTGCGGTTGTCTTCGACGATGAGGACGGTGACCGGGTCGACCGGCGACTGCTCACGTAGTTCATTCACCCGAGCGAGAAAGTTCTGTACACTGCGTTGAAGGTGCGCGTCGGCCGCTCGTTGAATCGCGATCGCGCCGGCCGCGATCTCCGTGAGTCCGCGCGTTTCCGCAGCGCTCTGTAAGGAGCGAGCCACGCGCATTACCGAGCCCCGGACCTCCGGATCACCATCGAGGGCGCTCGAAGCGGCTTCGAGCGCTTCGAGCTGCGCGGAAAGCGCCTCGATCTGTGCGGGGACGGAGTCGGACACAACAGGGTGGCTTGGGGGTGGGGTGCCGAGCCGCGAGCACGCGGCCGCGATCACGAGCATAAGATAGGACTCGCGGACCCTGAATGCCCAAAGAAATCGTTGACGGAACGACTTCTGACGAGTCGTGGATTCTGGGGCAGCGAGCGGGGCAAAGGGCCGGATAGAGCGCGGAGGTCGCTCGTGTTCGGGAGAGTCCCCTCGCTCTTTGGCAGGAGTGAGCAGGCGATCGCTCCGTCCGGAGCCCGAATAGATACCGAAATGGCGGGTATCTACCACAGATTTCTGTTGCAGTGGCGCCACAAGCGACGTCTGAACGGGTGGCCCAGTCTTTGCTATCGTCAACTCCAGGGCGTGTTAATATGTTGCGATACAACGACTTAAATCGCTCGGTACTAATTTGCGCCTTTCGGTACAAAGTAGGTCCAGACCTTGCATGAACACGTGTGTCGCAGCAAACTCAGGCTCCCCCCACGCGTAAAGCTGGGTGGACTGCGAAATTGGAGGAGCAGGATGAAAGGACTTCTTAAGGGAGGCGTCGCGCTTGCGGCGGCTTTCGCCTTCGCCGTACCGGCGCAGGCACAAATCAGCGTGAATCCTCACGCGGCCGACGGCATTCTGACGGCGGCCGGTTCGAACCTAACAGGTGCGAACTGCACGGCTTCCTACAGCGCAACCTTCGCGTTCAACGAGTGCTCCGGCGCTTGGTCAGGGAACAACGAGGGGAACGCGACACCGGCGGCTTCGGCTGTGTACGACTACATCAATGCTGTATGGAACCTAGGCGTCACCGACGGCATGTCGTACAACGGCGGTGGCATCATGGGACCGTTCGTTGTGGCCGTGAAAGGGGCGACGCGCTTTAGTCTCTATTACTTCGCGGGGAATTCCGGTCCGTTGAATCTGACGGGCGTTATGGATGGAGTTTCGCAGCAGAACGGAGTATCGCACGTCACGGTGTACGGCGGTGAGATGATCGTCCCTGAGCCGGGCACGATGCTTCTCATCGGTACTGGCCTCCTCGGGATGGCCGCTCTGCGACGCCGTGAGCAGGACGTAGCGTAACGCTACTCGGGTCTTCGACCCAACTAACGCAGTCCGCAGCGGGCTCCGGGCAGTTGCCCGGAGCCCGCTTGCGTTGCACCCATGTTTGGGCCCGCGGGCCGACCTGCGGCCACCTTGACCGGTCACTCTGACCGGATCGGCCAACCTGTCCACCTCTGCTGGACGCCCATCATTGCCTGTAAGGCGTTGCAGAACAGCAAGTTATGCTGTCATGGATGCGTGGTCCCGCCCTTGCACTATCTGCTGGTCGTCAGAATCCGCTGCGACAAGCGGCTCGTTCGCGACCTGGGGCCTGCCAGGCGTGGGGAAGAGTCGCTCCGCAGTCCAAGACGCCCAGACACGGGAGAACGACTCTCTCGGGGGGGCGGAACGAAGAGGAGTTAACCGATGATCCGATACTTGAAGGGCGGCGCGGTCATGACTGCACTGTGTCTCTCCGCGGTTTCCGTGGAGGCGCAGATCGCTGTCAATCCCGGCCCTGCCGACGTAATCTTGACCGACGCAGGGTCCGCGTTGACCGGCACGAGCTGCTTGGCCTCGTACAGCGCCACATTCATGTTCAACGAGTGCAGCGGCGCATGGTCCGGCAACAACGACGGTGTGGCGACTCCTTCCGCTGCAGCGGTACAGAGCTACGTCAACGCGGTCTGGAGTATCGACGCGGTGGGTGAGGCATACAGCGGCGGCGGAATCATGGGCCCGTTCGTCATGGCTGTGAAGGGTGCCACCTCGTTCAGCCTCTACTACTTCGCCGGTAACTCCGGCACGATCGATCTCACGGGGGTCATGGCCGGCGTATCGCCGGGGAATGGTGTCTCCCACACGACGATCTACGGTGGTGAAATCGTGGTTCCCGAGCCGGGTACCATGCTCTTGATTGGGACTGGCCTACTCGGGATGGCAGCGCTGCGCCGCCGGGAGGAAGAGGTAGCCTAGCCGGACGGTACATCCGGCTGAAGGTGTCGAGGGCGGGCTCCGGGCAGATGCCCGGAGCCCGCTCTCTTTGTATGTGCAGTGGGCGTTCTTGAGCGCTTCGGCCACGGTGACCGGACGCTTTGGCCGAATCGGTCAGGATGGCCGCGCTCTAGGGCGACGCTCTGATGCTGTAAGGCGTTGGGCAGCAACAGGTTGAGAGATGTGGCGACTTTGGCACTGCGCTTGCCCTTATAGGGAGCACAAAGACAGAATGGGCTGCGGGGCCGGATTCCCTTCCGGCTTGCCCGGACCGAGACGAACATTCGGCTTGATCCCCCCAGGGCCGGTCCCGCAGCCCGACCCCCCCAAGGCGAGAGGGTGACCTACCCCCCCCGGTCCCCTCCCGGCCCCGCAGGCGAAGCCTGCGGGGCTTTTCCTTTTCTGGGTGGCGAGACTCGCCTCGCCACCTGCTAGGCCCCTCCCGGTGCGGAGTCGGTGCTGGATTAGCGCTTGCGGCGCACGCGGGCTCGATAGTACTGAAGAGCATGGCCGCACATCATGATTCGACAATCCACGTGCTCGTCGCTGACGACGAGACGGATCAGCGCCTCCTTACCGAGAGCATCCTCGCCTCAAGTCCGATGGGGCGTCACGAGGTCACGCTCGCGACGGATGGGAGAGAGGCGCTCCAGGCCCTCCGAGAGACCTTCTTCGACGTCGCTCTCCTAGATCTCAGCATGCCCGGCTTGGACGGTCTCGAGGTCTTCCAGGCAATTGAGGGCGACCCTAATCGGCCCCAAGTCATCTTTGTCTCCGGTCACGGGACCGTCGCAACCGCGACGCGGGCGATGAAGCTCGGAGCCTATGACTTCTTGGAGAAGCCGGTAGACGCCGAGCGCTTGACGACGATCGTGTGGAAGGCGGCCGAAGCTCGGCGCATGGTGGCCCGCTCTGAGCGATTCGAGGCCGCAGCGCGTCGGAACGCCGATCATGTGCAGATCATCACCGCCGACAACCGTATGCGAGATGCCCTTGAGCTCCTCGCGCGGGTCGCGCCCTCCGAGGTGTCTGTGCTCGTCCATGGGGAATCCGGGACGGGGAAGGAGCTCATTGCGCGTGAGCTCCATCGACTCTCAGGGCGTGCAGAGAACCCATTGGTCGCACTGAACTGCGCGGCGGTCGCCGAATCGCTAGCGGAGTCGGAGCTGTTCGGTCATGAGAAGGGTGCGTTCACTGGAGCCGCTTCTCGGAAGATCGGGTTGGTGGAGCTCGCCGACGGAGGCACGCTCTTTCTCGATGAGATCGGTGACCTTGCGGCTCCGCTCCAAGCGAAGCTGCTCCGCGTCCTCGAAACGCGAAGCTTCCGGCGGGTCGGGGGGGTCAAGGAGTTTCCGGCCAACTTCCGGCTGGTTTCCGCCACCCATCGCCCCCTGCATCAGCTCGTCGAGGACGAGGTCTTCCGTCGCGATCTATTCTACCGGATCAACGCGGTCGTCCTCGAGCTGCCGCCGTTGCGGGATCGTCCCGGGGACATCCCAGCTCTGGTCAATCACTTCCTGGGCGAATCGAGGCCGGGAGAGGCATGGCACGTTGAGGGGCCGGCCATGGATCTCTTGCTGCGTTACCCGTGGCCCGGGAACATCAGAGAGCTGCGCAACGTGATCGAACGCGTTGCCCTACTCGCGGACGATTGGACCATACGCGCCCGCGACCTGGAGAGGTCGTTGAGTCGGCCGCTATCACAGGACGGCGAAGCCGCGCCCACAGGAGATGGGCCCAGGCTACCCACCCTAGAGCTGGAGGCGCTGGAGCGTGTTGCGATTCAAGATGCGCTCCAGGCCACGGGGTGGCACCAAGGTCGCGCCGCCCAGATGCTCGGGATTTCGCCGCGTACACTCCACAGAAAGATCAGAGCCCTCGAGCTGGTGCGACCGCGCGGCTCCGAATAGGGTCACCCCAGCGCCAATAGGTCGCCGGCACCGGAGGGGGCTGGGCTGCCTTCAGCGAAGGATCAGGGGCCCGTCAGCCGTTGCAGGGGTCGGGCAGTGACCTCCGCCGCTCAGGGCGGCCCCGATCTTACTCAAGAAGCCACTAAGGCCGCCCTCTTCGCCCTCTTGTTCGGCCAGGAGTTCCGCATAGGCGTAGGCAGCGGCCATCGCCGCTGGATCACCGACCGGCTCGAGGTCGGAGAATGTGATCACGGGTCTACTTCGATCAGGAAGATCCACCGACATCTGGGCGGGCTGCAGTGACGCCAGCCGGGCCTCTAACGACGGCGTTTCGGGGGTTGCTTCCCGGGCAACCTCACCGGTCGCGTCCGCCGTCGAGAATGCGTCCGGGACCGTGACGACGGGTGTCGTCGTCGGTGGGGTGGGTTCCGTGAGGGCCACGAGCTCGAGGGCGTCGAAGTCATCCTGAAAGACTTCCTCCATCTCTTTGTCGGTGCCGGCGCCCGGTGTGTGTCCGGGAACCACGATCGCGACTAGCGCCACCGCGTGTGCCGCAACCGAGATCGCCGTGCCTCCCCACAGGGCTCGCCTGTGGAACGCTTTCCTATGGGCTGTGGCGCTCACCATGCCTCCTACTCGTCATCCCGTCGCCGTACTACCCCTCCATGCTCTAAGACGAGCGCACGGAGCGAGGTTGCACAACTCGACCGTCCAATCCTTGACTCAATTAACGCACCGTGGCCGGTGTGCGCCACTCGCTCCTCGCACGCTCACGCCCTTCTCGATCGCTCGAGCGACCCCGAACCCTTCTCGACGGCGTCCACGTATGGTTCGGTGGACCCGCACGCGCTTCGGGAGAGAGATCGTGGGCTTCGACTTCCTAGTACCGATCTTCGCGATTTTGGTCGTCCTAGTGCCGGTTACCGGTGTGACGGCGATCCTGACTCTCCGCCTGGGGGGTAAGCCATTCGTTGAGATGCTGGCCCGCGAGCTGGGGGCAGGGCGCGGGGCAGATACCGTCGAACTCGCCATGCGCGTGGCAGATTTGACCGAGCAGGTCGAGTCGCTCACCAGCGAGGTTCACGAACTTCGCGCCGGTCAGTCCTTCGACCATCAGCTCCTCGAATCACGAGGGTCCGATTGAGTTGGGTCGTCCGGGAGGTTGCCGGCTGAGGCGCTGGAAGGCGATCGTTCGTACGGAGACGATGCCCTCCTCACTCAGGTAGCCAAGCTGATGACTCGCACACTCGCGCCTCTCTCGCTCGCCGTCACCTTCGCGCTGGTCGCAGTGCCCGCGTCGGCTCAGGATGAACACATGGAGCGGGCGTTGCGCGTGCTCGCGACGACGCCGCTCATCGACGGACACAACGATCTGCCGTGGGCCATTCGGAATAGCGAGGCGGGTCCGCACGACGTAGAGATCAGCGCGCATGATCTTCGAGCCACGACCCCGTTTCACACCGACCTCGAGCGACTTCGAGCAGGCGGGGTAGGAGGGCAGTTCTGGTCGGTGTACATCCCCTTCGAGGCAGTGCAGGAGGGAGCCGCGAAGGTGCAGCTCGAACAGATCGATATCGGCCTCCAACTCATCGAGAAGTACCCCGAAGCTCTTGAGCTGGCGCTGAGCGCGTCCGACGTCGAAGGAGCCTTCGGACGAGGCAGGGTCGCTTCGATGCTCGGTATGGAAGGGGGGCACGCGATCGAGAACTCGCTCGGCTCGTTGCGGGCGTTCTATGCACTCGGTGTTCGCTACATGACGCTTACCCACAACGGAACCCTGGATTGGGCCGATGCGTGCTGTGACACGGCGCGCCACGGCGGGCTATCGAACTTCGGCGAGGAGGTCGTCCGTGAGATGAACCGCCTGGGAATGCTGGTAGACATCTCCCACACCTCTCCCGAGACGATGAACGACGTTCTCGACGTTGCGGAGGCGCCCGTCATATGGTCGCACTCTTCGGCTCGCGGAGTGCACGATCATCCGCGAAACGTACCGGACCAGGTGCTCCGACGACTCCCAGAAAACGGTGGCGTCGTCATGGTCACCTTTGTCCCGTCGTTCCTGACGTCTCGGGACCAGGCGACCATTGCGGACGTTGCGGATCACATCGATCACATTGCCAACCTCGCCGGGGTTGAGCACGTCGGGATCGGGTCCGACTACGACGGAATCGATTCGACTCCGGTGGGCCTCGAGGATGTCTCGACGTTTCCCCTGCTTCTCGCGGAGCTCTCTCGCCGCGGCTGGACGGAGGAGGAGCTGGCGATGGTGGCCGGGGAGAATGTGCTCAGGGCGTGGAGAGACGCCGAAGCTGTCGCGAGGAGACTCCAGCGTGAGCGTTCGCCCTCTGTGCGAACGATCGAGCAAATGGACGGACCGATCGGGCCTGACCGATGAGTGCGCTCCCCCGGCCCCATCCGTCCGAACACGCCGAGTACTACGGTCGGTACGTCGCAGAGGTACCCGACGGCGACATCTTAGAGACCCTCCGCGATCAGCTAGGAGACACTCTCCGTCTCTTGCAGGGGCTCTCCGAACAACAGGAGACGTACCGCTACGCGGAAGGGAAGTGGAGTCTCCGCGAGGTCGTGGGGCATCTGGTCGACACCGAGCGAGTTTTTGCCTTCCGAGCCCTGACTATGGCCAGGTCGGCCGGTGCGGATCTTCCCGCGATGGACCAAGACGAGTGGACTGCTTCTTCGAACGCGAACGAGCGAACGCTCGACGATTTGGGGGCAGAGTGGGCCGCTTTGAGGCGGGCGAATGTGCACTTCTTCGCGGCGCTCGATGACGAGGATGGGAAGAAGGTGGGTAGAGCCTCCGGCTATGACTTTACGGTCCGCTCGTTCCCGTGGCTCATTGCCGGCCACGAGTTGTGGCATCGCTCGTTGATTGCCCGTGACTACCTGAAGGCCGCCGATGAGCAGTGAGACCAATGAGAAGGTCGGAGCCGACAACGCGGGCCGGGAAGACGACCGGAGTGCGATTCGTCGGAGAGACCGAGGGAAGGACGAAGCGTGGGTGCGGTCGTTCGTCGAGCGAGCGCCGTACGGCTTCCTGGCCACCGCTGATGAATCAGGTCAGCCGTTCCTGAACTCGAACTTATTCGTGTACGACGCGCAGCGGCATTGCATCTACCTCCACACCCACCGCACCGGGCGCACTCGCTCCAACCTCGAGAAGGGCGAGCGGGTCGCCTTCGGGATAGCAGCGATGGGTAGACTGTTGCCGGCTCCAGAGGCGCTCGAGTTCAGCGTGGAGTACTCGGGGGTCACGGCGTTCGGTCGCGGCCACATCGTCTCCGACCCGGAAGAGGCCCGCGTCGCGCTTCAGATGTTGCTCGATAAGTATGCCCCGCACCTCGAGCCGGGACGCGACTATCGCGCCACCACTGACGACGAACTGAAGCGGACGGCTGTGTATCGGGTCGAGATCGAAGCGTGGAGCGGAAAGCAGAAGGAAGTCGAGGCCGACTTCCCGGGAGCCTTCGATCTCCCGCCGCTTCCAGTCCCCTTCCCGAGTCGAAACGCGTAACGTGGCCCGAGGGACACGGTAGCGAAGTCTCGATCAACCCCCGGCGTGTTTCGCGGCGATCGCTTCCAGTCCTCGATCGATCTCGGCTCGGTCCAGCCAACTGCCCCGCACCATGACGCCGACCCGATCGGTGAGGTTCGCGAGGTCGTCGAGCGGGTTCGAAGCAAGGAGGACGAGATCAGCTCGTTGTCCTTCGGCGATGGTCCCGAACTCGTCGTCGATCCCTAGATGGTCGCGGACGTAGCGGCCCACCGTGACAGTTCCACTCTCGAGGACTTGTTGGTTGCTTAGCCCTGCCTCCGACATCACGGCGATCTCACGATGGAGGGCGAAGCCAGGCACATTGAACATTTGCGGTGAGTCCGTGCCCATCATGACGTGGGCTCCGGCGTCGGCCAGGTCGTGGAGGATCCGGTTCCGGAGGTCGATGAAGGCACGAACCACATCCGGGCTACCCCGAGGCCCTGGTGCGGCTTGCCGTCGCCACGCCTCCCGTTGGCCTTCGGACACGTAACGCATCTCGGGCTGGTTGAGGAATGGCTCAGGGTCCGCGGTGCCGTAAAGGTTCTCCCATAGGTACATCGTCGGGACGAGGTACACGTCGTGCTCGACGGTCAAAGCGACGATCGTCGCGATCTTCTCTTCGTCGACCCCAGCGACGAGGCCTTCGAGGCTAATCGGTTGCCCCGTGTTCACCTGTGCCACGACGTCGTCGGACGCCACTGCCTGCACGTATCCGTCAAGGTGGTCGACTGTGGACATCCCGCTCTCGATGGCATGTACGAGGCCGACATCCGAGGGCACGTGACCCCCGAGAGTTAGTCCGACCTCAGCTGCCACATCGGTGAGGTGGTCCCACGTCTGGAGTGAGACACCGGGGTGGATCTTTTGCAGGTCGTACCCTAACGCCGCGTGCTCACGCACGAGCTCCTCGGCCCGTTCCGGGGTGGGAGCGGAGTTCCCGTTGATCGAAGGAGCTCCCACGTAGAAGGTCGGTCCAAGGATATCCCCATCTGCGATCTCATCCGCGAGCGGGATCTGGTACTCCGATCCGAGCATCCCGCGGATCGTGGTGACCCCGTTGGCGAGGTACAAGAAGAGGATGTCTTCGATCGCGTCTCTTGGCGGGTCCGCACCCGGGGGCACATGCGCATGCATCTCGGCCAGCCCCGGCATGAGGAACCTTCCAGCACCGTCGATGACCGTGGCGCCGGTGCCCACGACGATGTCTGCCGCGTCCCCGACCTCACGGATCTCGTCACCGACGACCACGACCGTTTGGTTTTCCAACGCGCCGGCGCGATCCATCGGGAGCACGGTGACCCCCACAAAGGCCGTCGTACCCGGGTCCGCCATCGGCGGGGTCGCGCACGCGACCGCAGTGGCCGCAAAGACTGCCACGCTCGAGACCTTCCACAACCGCTTCATCCACCTCTCCTCGTTCGATCGGTCCGCGACATCGTCAATCGTAACCCGCGAAATACTCTCTGGCTTCTGCGTGCGAGTGGCACGCCCGGATCTGCACCTCGGCCTCGCGTCCGAAGTCACTGTCCGCGGCGAACAAAGCGTGGGCGTCCGCCGCTGCTACGACACCGATACAGCGGATGCGATCCTTGTACGCTCCGAAGATGGCTCCGGTCGCGTCCATCTCATCGGACGTCTTCGACGTGAGCCCGGCGGCTCCACTCATGTCTAGGAGCACCGGCACACTCCCCGGCGATTCCCCGGACTCGAAGGCGTTCACCGCGACCCGCCTCACCTCGTTGGGTGTGAAGTCTCCGTCGACCGTGAGCGTAAGCACGCCGTCTCGGAAACGGGTGAAGACGGGCATTCGGGCCTCTCATCGATGGGTCCGTAGTGCGTAGGTGCCGAGAAAAGGTGTTCGGGGCCGGGGGGCTCGGCAACCTCCCGACGTGGGAGGCCAGACCATACATTGTTCCCGTCATGAGACGCGCGGCTTGCCTCAACCGGATGGCAACGGATGTCCGACACGAAGGGACGAAAAGAGCTCTCCGGGCTCGCACGCTCGTTCGACGCCCTGTTCGACGAACCTGCCGCGGAGGAAGAGTCGACGGCCACGACGTCCGATTCCACGGAGCCGACGGGTGAGCTCGAGGGGCCGGAGGCCACCGACTTGCTCCTCGCGATGTCCGACCTCCAGGCGTCAGAGGTCGAAGAACCGCTTCTCTCAGGCTCCGTCCTCGATGCGTCTCCCCCACTAACGGACGAGCCTGCTTCGGTAGACCAGGCGATAGCGGTCGGAGACCTGCCGACCGCAGACGCACCCGAAGAACACGACGCTCCGGAAGAGGAAGCTCCGGAAGAGGAAGCTCCCGAAGAGGAAGATTGGACGGAGCTCGACGCGGCCGTGGCGGCGTTCTTGGAGGGTGACGAGAGCCGCTCCATGGAGATCCAGACGCTGGCAGCGGATATGGAAGAGCGGAGAGAGATCGACCCGGTTGCTCGGGCGGTCTTCAATCTCACGCTCGCCGCTGGAGATCCGCCGGATCCGGACATCTATTCGGTGGCTCTCGGGCTTACGAGCCCAGTCGCCCTCGGCAGGCTCGCGCGGCACATGGGGCGTGAGGTCGTCGAGGAGCGGCGCGAAGAGTACTTCCAAGTCTGTCGCACCATCGGGGACGGGATGGCGTTGGCGATTCGGGACGATCTGGCAGACACGACCGACCGACTAGCCCGCCGGATCCATTGTCAGGCGCTGCGAGAAATGGGGATCCCCGGCGAGCGGATGGTGGAGGAGATGGCCGCCTCGGAGAACCGCTTCCTGGTCCGAAACGCCCTTTCCATTCTGGGCGACATGGGAGGGGCGCGCGCTGCCGAGCTGGTGATGGAATCGCTCGCTCACCCCGATGCCCGGGTCCGGCGCGAAGCGTTGCTCTCGCTGACCAAGCTAGAGCACACGGAGGCCGGGGACCTCGTCGTGAACCTACTCGACGACACGGACGCGGATGTGCGGGAAGCAGCGGCGATTGCGGTCGGGGACTTGGGTGTACAGCGGGGCCTACGGCCCTTACTGAGCCTTCTCGAGAGCGAGTCGGACCCAGAACGACGGCTCCCGATGATTCGCGCACTGGGGCATTTGGGAGATCCGGGGGCGGTCCCGCTCCTGGAGAAGCAAGCCGTGCGATCACTCTTGAAGCGCCCTCCGGACGAGGTCCGGATCGCGGCGTATCGAGCGCTTCACCAAATCGGCACACCGCACGCCATGCAGCTATTGAAGAATGTGGCGTCCGAGAAGGAATCCGACGTGAAGACGGCCGTGAAGGAGATGCTGTACCCGAAGTAGGGGCACCCGACTCATCTTGCAGTCGGTGCCCCGTGCCGGCATGATCCGTCGGATTCCACAGGTACTCAGAGGAGACCAGCGTGAAGCGCTTCCTACTTGCGATCGTGTGCGTCGGACTTGCCGCTCAAGGGTGTGCAGCCCAAGAGGGTCCCCGAATCGCACACAGTCCGTCCGCCAGACTGCCGTTCAGTGCCGCCATTCAAGTGGGGAATACCTATTGGCTGTCGGGCAAGCTCGGAGCCAATAGCGAGACCCGGGCGATGACCGAGGGTCGTATGGCCGCTGAGACGCACAACATCATGCGGGCCTTCGGTGACCTCCTCGAGGAGTTGGGGATGGACTTCGGAGATCTGGTGCGGGCGACCGTGTACGTCACCGACATCAATGGTTACGGGGAGATGAACGAGGCGTACTCACAGTACTTCGAAGGGATCGAAGCCCCATCCCGAGTGGCGATGGAAGTGTCGGGACTGGTCGGTGGAGCGGTGATCGAGATCTCGTTCGTGGCGGTGAAGACAGATTAAGCCGTGACCTGGAATCGTCGGCGCTTCCTCACGGCCTTCGGGGGTGCCTCACTGGCTTGGCCCAGTGCCCTCACGGCGTTGCGGCGAACGATCGAGGCTGGTGGAGCGGCAGATGACGAACCGTTCTGGGACTTCGTACGGGGTCAGTTCACGATTCCAGACGGTAGGGTCTATCTAAACAACGGGACCTTAGGTCCACCGCCGAGGGTCGTCGTCGATGCTGTGGCCGAGCACGCTCGACGCGTTGCGAGCACCTTCCCACCAGCTGTGGATTGGGATGATGCCAAGAGATCGATCGCCGACCTTCTGGGTGGCGATCCGGATGGTTACGTCTTCCCCCGGAACACGACGGAAGCCATGAGCTTCGTGGCGAATGGGTTGGATCTCCCTCTGGGTGCGACAGTGGTCACGACGGACCATGAGCATATCGGAGGGTACGAACCCTGGAGGATGATCACGAAGCGTAGAGGCGGAGAAGTGATACGGGCTCCGTTGGCGCCACCTACCGGGGCGGGGTCCGGGGACGTCGTGAACTCGATATGGGACCGGGTCGACGACCGGACAGCCGTGGTGGTGGTCTCTCATATGACGTTCACGACCGGATCGCTCCTCCCGGTGCATCAACTCGGCGAACTGTGCCGGGAGCGGGGGATTGTCTTCGTCGTCGATGGTGCTCACCCGCCGGGTATGCTCTCGGTCGACGTCGGGGCCGAGCAGTGGGACTTCTACTGTTCGTCACCCCACAAGTGGCTCCTGGCCCCTCAAGGCACCGGCCTCCTTTACCTACGCGAGCCGTGGCGGAGTCAGCTGTGGCCGACCGTCGCGTCGGGGGGGTGGGACGACGAAGCGATGGGGGCGCATCGGTTGAACCACCTCGGCACCGTCGACGAGTCGCGCATTGCCGGGCTCCTTGCAGCTGTGGGCTTCGTCGGTGCTCTGCGGATGGATCGGGTGGAAGCCCGGGTTCGCTTTCTCAGGGATCGGCTGGAGCGCGGACTCCGTGGGCTTCGCGGGGTCGAAGTCGTGACTCCGGAAGAGGAAGCGAAGAAGGGGGGGATAGTGAGCTTTTCCATGGAGGGGGTGGAGTCGCTGGCTCTCCAACGTCACCTTTCTCGCGCCGCCAACGTCCGGTCCCGGGTGATTTCGGAGTACGAGTACGGGTGGATGCGGTTGTCCACACACGTGTACAACAGCCCGGGCGAGGTCGACTTCGTTCTCGAAGTCTTGAACGAGGTCAGCCGCAACGGCATCCCGACGTAGGGGCGTCGGACTGTAGGTGATGGCTCTAGCCGGAAGACCGTGATGAAGAAACCCGATCCCGCGACGCTCGGAGCGCTCGCTGCCGGCCTCGGCGCCTTCACCCTCTACGTGCTCACCCTGGCGCCGTCTACCGCCTTCTGGGACACGAGCGAATACATCGCGACCGCGCACATCGTGGGGATCCCGCACCCGCCGGGGAACCCACTCTTCGTATTTGTGGGCAAGGTGTGGAGCCTACTGCTCGCCCCGACGGGTCTCTCGGTCGCAGTGCGGATCAACCTTCTGGCCGCGACGACGAGCGCCATCGGAACCGCTTTCTTCTACTTGGTGGCGCACCGACTGCTTTCGACGTTCGA
The DNA here is from genome assembly GCA_965223235.1 of Longimicrobiales bacterium. Classification (GTDB taxonomy): domain Bacteria; phylum Gemmatimonadota; class Gemmatimonadetes; order Longimicrobiales; family Gaopeijiaceae; genus UBA2589. The sequence continues at coordinate 6,349 of CBDCVV010000001.1, read as the reverse complement.
GCGCGAGCGATGGTTCGCACTCGTGGGAGCGGGCGCGTCCGCCTTGCTTGGCGCCACGGCGTTCACCGTTTGGAACCAGTCCAACGTGAACGAGAAGGTCTACACCATCAGTGTCATGATCATCGCCGTCGTATCGTGGTTGGCGGTGCGGTGGTACGACCGGCGTGACGAGGCCGGGAGTGAGCGGTATGCGCTCACGGCCATTTTCATGCTGGCGCTCGGGTCGACGAACCACCTGATGTCCGTGCTCCCCCTTCCGGCACTCGTCGTGCTCGTGCTCATCGCCAGGCCGGGTCGACTTCTGAAGCCGGCCTTCCTCAGCCGAGCCGTTCTGTTGGGAATCATCGGACTCTCGTTCAACTTCGTTCTTCCGATTCGGGCCGGACTCGACCCCGTCGTCAACGAAGGTGACCCGACGTGTTCTTCGGTCGGGAGCGCGGCAGTCGCGATCTACACGCACGGCCGGTCAGGGTGTGAGGCGTTAGGGGCGACGCTCACCCGGGAGCAGTATCAAACGCCGCCCGTCACGGAGCGGAAGGCCCCGTTCGGTGCGCAGATCGCGACGTACCTCCAATACTTCGAGTGGCAGTGGGCGCGAGGCATCGATCCGTCCGAGCTGCCTGCGCCCGCCCGGCTCCCGTTTACGATCCTCTTTCTCGCCCTCGGGGCGATGGGGTTGTATACCGCCTTCCGCGCAGATCGAGCGCTCTTCGCGTACCTGGCAACGTTGACGGCGACGCTCACCCTGGGGCTAGTCGTTTATCTGAACTTCAAGCACGGCTTTTCACTGCATGCAGAGCTCCCCCAAGCGGAGCGAGAGGTACGGGAACGAGACTACTTCTTCGTGGCCGGCTTCATGCTCTGGGGAAGCCTGGCGGGCGTCGGGCTTTCTTGGCTTTGGGAGACGGTCACGCGAGGGCTGGGCGGGAGCACTTCCGCGATGGCCAAGGCCTCTCCCGTGCTCCTGATCGCGTGCATCCCCTTAGTCCTCAACTGGTCTTGGGCTGCTCGCAACGATGACTATGCGGCACGAGATTGGGCGTATGGCCTACTCACGAGCGTCGGGCCATACGGAGTCCTTTTCACAAACGGGGACAACGACACATTTCCACTCTGGTATCTGCAAGAGGTCGAGGGCATCCGACGGGACGTGACGGTGATCGTCGGGCAGTACCTCTTCACAGATTGGTACTTGGAACAGCTGCAGGCGGCGACGCGTCCAGAGAATCAGCAACCTTATGACGGAACGCTCTTCCCGGGGTTGCATGATCCGCCGCCGATCCCGAGTCGGTCGATCACGCAACTCACTCCTGAGGTCATGGCGGGTGTGGGGACGGTCCGCCTCCAGCAGGACATGACCGTAGCATTTCCCCAACTCGCGGTGACGTACCCGGAAGGGATGGTCCTCGATCGTGGGCAGCAGCTCGCTCTGAACATCATTAATGACTCCTACGCCGAGCGCCCGATCCACTTCTCGTCATCAGGGGGGATGATGTCGGGACTCGGCTTGGCACCGTGGGGCGTGCGCCACGGGCTCACCACGAAGCTCGAGCTTCGCAACCTAGACACGGATCCCAACGAGGGATGGGTCCAGACTACGCCCGAGTTCGGTGGTGACTGGTTCGACTTGGAACAGTCGCTCAAGCTGTACGACGAAGTGTTCCAGTTCCGCGGACTGCGCGATCGACAGGTATGGGCCGATCGGACCACCACGATGATGCCGATGCAGTACTATGTGCTCGCCATCCAGCTCTCTGACGCCGTGCGGGCGAGTGGCGGTGACCCAGCACTGGTCGCTCGCCTGCAGGCCGATGCCGCCGCCTTCCAGGTCGTGGGCATGGGTGGATCGAGAGGCGCGGTGGGGGCGGGTGGGTGAACGATGGATGGCTTCTCTCGAGATGAGATCTATCGGTACGCGCGCCATCTCGTACTTCCAGAAGTAGGACCGGAGGGGCAGGCCAAGCTGAAGTCGGCCCGGGTTCTGTGCGTGGGTGTCGGCGGATTGGGGTCGCCCCTCGCCCTCTACCTCGCCGCGGCCGGCGTGGGCACGCTCGGGTTAGTCGACGGAGACACTGTCGATGCGAGCAATCTGCAGCGGCAGATTTTGCACGGGAGCTCCGATGTGGGGCGCTCCAAGCTCGCAAGCGCCGAAGCTCGAATCGAGGAAGTGAACCCGAACGTCCAGGTGATCTTACACGAGACGATGCTGGACAGCGCGAATGCGCTCGACATCGTCGGCGGCTACGACATCGTCGTCGATGGGACGGACAACTTTCCCACGCGGTACCTTGTGAACGACGCTTGTGTGCTCGCCGGTCGACCGAACGTGTACGGGTCGGTCTTCCAGTGGGAAGGCCAGCTCTCTGTCTTCGCGACACCGGGCGGCCCGTGCTACCGATGCCTCTTTCGGGAGCCGCCGCCCCCCGGACTCGTCCCAAATTGCGCGGAGGGCGGTGTTCTCGGTGCCCTGCCTGGCATCATCGGGTCGGCGCAAGCGATGGAGACGATCAAGTTGATCCTAGGCGTGGGGTCGTCTCTCGCCGGACGCCTACTGATCTTCGATGCGCTCCGGATGGAGTGGCGAGAAGTGCGACTGCGCCGCAATCCGGAGTGCCCCGTGTGTGGCGATGAGCCCACGCAGACGGAGCTCATCGACTACGACGTGTTCTGCGGACTTCGGTCAGCGGGCGAGAGCCGTCGCTCAGATGAATCTGGGGAGGATCTTCCGTCCGAGGTCTCGCCCTCCGAAGCCTATGCGAAGCTGACTCAAGGCGGCGACCCGACTCACTTTCTCCTCGACGTGCGCGAGCCTTGGGAGTGGGCAGTGGGGAACCTCGCACAGCTTGGTGCTCGTCTTATTCCGTTGAATGAACTCGAGGAGCGACTCGTCGAGGTTCCCGCGGAACGCGAGGTCATCGTCTACTGTCGGTCGGGCCAACGGAGCCTACGGGCCGCAGCCGCCCTTCACGCAGCCGGGCGCACGGCCCGTTCGATGACCGGGGGGTTGGAGGCGTATGCCCGTGAGGTCGATGCTTCGATCCGGGTGATTTAAGAGATCATGAGTGGAGGCCGTCCGCGTGTCGTCATAATCGGTGCCGGCTTCGGAGGTATCTGGGCGGCCCGCACCCTCGCGAGGCAGGCGGTTGATGTCACGCTGGTCGATCGGAACAACTACCACACGTTCTTTCCCCTCCTCTATCAGGTTGCCGCCGCGGAGCTGGTGCCGACCGACATCGCCCATCCGGTCCGCTCGCTCTTTCGGCGCTCCAGCAATGTCTCCGTCCGAATGGCGGAGATGACGGGGCTTGATCGCAGCCGAAAGTTGGTCCGGACGAATTGTGGTGATCTCTCGTACGACTGTCTCATCCTCGCCCTCGGGAGCGAACCGGCGTTCTTCGGGGTCGACGGTGCGGAGGAGCACGCCTTCCCCTTGAGATGGATGAGCGACGCGGTTCCGCTGCGTCACCACGTTCTCACGCGGTTCGAGGCGGCTCTCTCGGCGGAGCCACGTGCGCGGGCCAGACTCCTCACCTTCTGTGTGGTAGGGGGAGGGCCGACAGGGGTCGAGTATGCGGGCGCGCTCGCGGAGCTGTTCTACGGCCCACTCCTTAAAGACTTCCCCTCGATCGATCGCGACGAGGTCCAGATCCGGCTGCTGGAGGGCGGGCCGACGCTTCTTTCAGGGATGCCGGAACGGTTGTCGGAGTACGCGGAGTCACGCCTGATCGACCGAGGTGTTCGGGTCGACCTGAACACGCGGGTGCAGGCCGTCGAGCCGACCGCGGTGGTGCTCGATGGAGCGGTTCGAATCGAGACTGAGACCGTCGTATGGACCGCGGGTGTGCAGGGTGAGCCCAGTGCCGCATCGTGGGGGCTCCCGGTCGGGCCGGGGGGTCGCGTGCGGGTGCGCCCGACGCTCGAGGTCGAGGGCGTCGACGACGTGTTCGTGATCGGAGATCTCGCCTATCTGGAGGATGAGCATGGCACAGCGCTTCCTCAGGTGGCCCAGCTCGCGATTCAACAGGGGCGCCACGTGGGGCGGAACGTCTTGGCCTCTTCGCGGGGCGAGGAAAAATCCGACTTCCGCTTCCGAGATCCGGGAATGTTGGCGGTGATTGGGAGGAACGCGGCGGTCGCGCACATCTTCGGAGGGGCCTTTCGAGGTCGCCTGGCGTGGTTTATCTGGCTCGGGATCCACATCGCGTGGTTGGTGGGCTTCCGCAACCGAGCGTTGGTGCTTCTGAACTGGGGTTGGAACTACGTATTCTACAGCCGAGCAGTGCGGCTGATCTTGCCCACCCTCGCCGCCCCCGTCGTGAGCTCGGAGCTTGATCAGACGCCCGTGCCCGTTGATGAACCGGATCGCAAGCCTTGACCCCAGGAGCCTCTGCGGGAGAATTGCGAACGATGAGCATCTTACCGTGACTGCGCTGGATCTTCGTTCCTGGCGGTCGGCCCCGAACATCATGACGTCTGTTCGTATCGCGCGCGCGCTCCTGGTCGTCGGTGCGCTCGGTGTCCTCTCTTCCGACCCCGCGCTCGGCCAAGACCCATGCCCTGCTGCTTCGGGAGTCCAAGCCGAAGCGGGATGGACGGCGTATCAGAATGGGGATATGGCCGCAGCGGGGTCGTCCTTCGAGGCCGCTCTACAGCGATGTGACAACGACAATTATGCCCGGACCGGTCTCGGATACGTTGCGTTGCGCCTGGGGAACAGTACGGAGGCAAGCACCCATTTCGGTCGGGTGGTTCGAGAGGAGCCGAACAATGTCGATGCGCTCGTTGGTGTCGGGCTCATCCGTTGGCGCGCGGGCGACCTCGCTGAGGTGCGTAGAGTCTTCGGTCGAGTGTTGGAGCTTTCGCCCGATCACCCCACCGCTTTGGAGTATGTGGATCGGGCTTCGTCGGAACGGGTCCCTCCGGAGCCCGAGCTGCCCCCGGAAGAGGTAGACGAGGCGGATCGCGCGTGGCTTGCCGGAGATACCGAGACCGCTAGGCGACTCTATGCGACTCGGCTCATGTCTGATCCCTCGGACGGTGTCGCGACCCTGCGGGTCGCCCTCATGCGGGCGTGGAGTGAAGAGTACGATGGAGCGCTCGATCTCTTGGACCGTCTGATCCTCCGTGAGCCGGGGAATACGGATGCCCGACTCGCCCGCGCCCGTGTCCTAGCGTGGCAGGGCGACGTGTCGGCTGCCATCCGAGACGTCCGACTACTCTTGGACGCGACCCCGGGCCACACGGAAGCGCTCGCTGCACTCGCACTCTTTCAGTCGTGGTCCGGCCAAATGGATGCCGCCCTGGCGAGCTACGACCAACTCCTTTCGATCGCCCCGGAGCATTCGGCGGGTCGCCGCCAGCAGGCGCAGGCGTTCGGGTGGGCAGAACAGTATCAGCAGTCGGTCGCTTCTTACATCGCTCTGGTGACCGAGTCCCCCGATGACATCGAACTTCGGTTGGGCCTTGCCAACGCGTACGCCTTCGCCGAGCGCTTCGATGAGTCGGTCGAGCAGTTTGATCAGATACTCTCCCGCGCCCCTCGCGACATGCGTGCGCTGGCGGGTAAGGCACGAGTGCTCGGATGGTCTGGTCGACTCGTAGAGAGTGAGCGGGAAGCCCTCCGTGCGCTCGGTATCGACGAGCGTGACGGCCGGGCGTGGGCAGAGCTCGGGCGAGCGTATCAGCTACAGGGTAGGGAAGCGGACGCCGTCGAAGCGCTCGAAGTCGCTGCCCGACTACTGCCTACAGATGCCGAGGTTCGGGATCAGTTCCGCGCGTCGAGACTATTGATCGCACCTTTGGTACGGCCATCGTTCATGGCCGAGCGCGACTCCGACGACAATACGATGCTCACGTATGCCCTCGACGGGAGCCTTCACCTCGTACCTCGGCTCGAGACCCGATGGCGCTTCTATCGTCGTGATGTGGAACAGGCTTTTGTACAAGGCCCTCTCGCGCATGCTTCGACGGGTGGTGCGCTGACCGCTGCCATCCAAGTGAGGCCAGGCTGGATCCTTCAGGCGACGGGAGGGGTGAATCACTCCCCTGACGCCACGCGCGAAACCCATCCGCGACTCGGCTTCTCGGTCTCGACTCCGAGCCGCAACCGACTCGAGGCGACGGCTCTAGTCGGCACCGCCGGCCTGGATGAGACCGCCGCCTTGATCGCACGAGGCGTCCGAAATCGAGAGGCTCGCCTGAATGTGCGTTGGCACGTCACACCGCGTTGGCGGGTCGACGGCAGCGCAGCCCTCGGGGAGTATCGTGGGGCAGAGGTGAATGGACGTCGTGAGGCGCTGGTAACCGTCACGCGTCGTGTCGGCAGGAGCTTCACAGTCGGTGGGGCGTA